>JAXLRH010000008.1:0-184578 GCA_046331245.1 Acidimicrobiales bacterium
ATGAACGTGAGCGCCACGACGAGCGCAACCGCGACGAGGCCCCAGACGACGCCCCGGCGATCGAGCGGACTGCTCCGGCTCATGGCATTCGCACCCCGAACGAGGACACTACGCCTCGACGCGTCCCGGCGTCAGCGAACGCGCGTCGAGGGTCTCGCCGACGATATTTCGGCAGTGCACGTCGGCCACCTTGCGGGCCAGCGCCTTCGCCTGCTCGACCTTCGGGCCCTCCCAACCGGAGTCGACGATGTCGACGAACAGCTCGAGCCACCGCTCGAAGTGCGCCACGGTGAACGGCGACTGCGAGTGGACATCCTGGTGGGAGCGGTACGGATTGCCCTCGTACCCCGGCATCGAGAACAGGGCGCGACACCAGAAGGCGGTGAGCTTCGGGAGGTGCGCGGACCAGTCGGTGTGAGCGACATCGTTGAACAGCGGACCGAGCAGCGCGTCCTGCGCAACGTCGGCGTAGAACCGGCGCACCATCTCGGCGACCTTCTCGGGGTCGTCGAGGTCGCCGTCGATGGGCCGGGACACGTTCAGGTCCACAGCACCCCGATCGCCGTCGCGACGACCACCCCGAGCCCGAGCATGGTCTGCCGGATCCCGATCACGACCGCTCGGGGAGCGGGCCGGCGGTCGAGCAGGCGTTGCGTAGCGATCGCCACGAGCACGGCGATGGCGCCGACGACGGTCGCCGGCTCGACCACGGCTGCGGCTCCCGCGACGGCGAGCGCCGCGACGTCGGCGGCCAGCACCGCGCCCGGATGACGGGAGTGGCCGTGGAGGTGCCCGACGAGATCGCGCACCGTGACCACGGCGCTCAGCGAGCGGGCCGCGAGGATCAGCCAGCAGGCGGCGGCCAACCGGAGGTCGGCGCCACCCGCCAGCGTCACGACGGCGACGACGCCCCCGACGGCGACGGCACCGGCGAGCTCGGGAAGGAGGCGTCGGCTGCGCGACCGCATCGCGAACCAGAGGTCGACGCCCGCGAGGGGCGCCATGAGCACCAGCGGCGCAAGGAACGCCGACGCGTCCAACAGGACGGCGCCGGCGACGAGCAGCACCATCGCGACGATCTCCGCAGCGAGGACGCTCCGCGCCAGCCGCGTGCGTGGAAGGGTCCGATGCCGACGGGCGTCGACGAGCACCACCTTGAGCGGGGTGCGGGCGAGGAACGCCACGAAGGCGACGACCGCGAGGCAGAGGCCGGCGGCGCTCCACCTCACGAGCAACCCGAGCAGCGCGGGCTCGAGGGTGAGTCCCCAGCCGCCGTGCTCCGTGGGCAGCGCGACCGACCGGAGGGCCGAGCGACGCTGGGGCGACGTATCTCCGTCCGTGGTCGGGGTTGCGGTGAGGGCAGGGGAGGAGGTCATCGTGCGGCCATCATCGGAAGGTGCTCATCAGCGAGAGCAGGACGAGCAGCACGACCACGCCGACGAGGAGGGCGATCGACTGCGGCCACGGATGGGTCGGACGCTCGGCTGGAGGCGGGGCCGGACGCTGGGTCGGTCGGTCGGTTCGGTTGGCCATGAGGCGATTGTATAGTCCGGCACTACAAGATTGGAAGTTGGTTCGGATCGGCGAGGCCGGTCCGCCCCAGCGGCCGGGACCTTCGCCCCTGCCGTCGGGGCGGGTGTGGAGCGCATGCTCCGGAGCGTGAGCGAGCGTGGAGGAGCGACCGGTGACCGAGACCCTTCGTGAGTACCTGACGGGCGGAGGCCGGCTGAACTTCGACGTGCATCGTTCCCTGGTGGACGCGATGGCCTCGCCGATGTCGTCGGACGCTCGGGCCGACCTGGCCGTCGTCGCCCGGTACGAGTTCGACACGTTCGCCGACGGCGGTGATCCGAGGCCGGATCGGCACCTCACACCGGAGCAGCACGCCGAGGCGGCACAGGCGGCCGGCTTCCTGGCCGACTACCTCGAGGCGGACCCCGACCCCGAGCTCGACCGCATGATCCAGGCGGCGTTCCCCGAGCCGCTGGCCCGGCACCTCGAGGCGCAGACGTCCCCGCACCGCATGCACGTCGGGCGGCCCGACGGTGCGTACTGGTCGTGCGACAACTGCGGCGCGACGTTCGGTTCGGGCGAGGCGAGCGCGCTGGTGGTGACGGATCGGCCCGGCTATTCGAGCCTGCATCGCGACATCGTGTTCTGTGCCGAGTGCGTCGCCGACGCGGCGAGCGAGATGGACGGCGAGCACTCGTCGCGTTGACCCGCAGTCATCTCGCAGATACCCTGGGGGGTATGTGTAGAGCAACCACCTGTCCGAAGTGCAAGAAGCCGACCTGGGCCGGATGCGGCGCCCACGTGGAGCAGGTCCTCGGCAACGTCCCGCCGGCGCAGCGGTGCCACTGCCGCGAGGACAAGGCGGCGGCCAAGGCCGCCGGCGCCGCTCGCCCGGCCGCCGACGGCGAACGCGGTGGCCTGTTGTCCCGGCTTCGGGGCCGCTAGGAAGAACGACGTACCGGGCCGATCGGAGGAGCGATGACGACGACGGTGATCCCCTGTGCGTCGTGTGGCGTGCGCAACCGCGTGGCGATCGACGCCGCCGGGCGCCCTCGATGCAGCTCGTGCCACACCGACCTTCCCTGGCTGGTCGAGGTGCGCGCCGACGAGTTCGATCGCGTGATCGAGCGCTCGGCGGTCCCCGTCCTCGTCGACCTGTGGGCGCCGTGGTGTGGCCCGTGCCGCGCCGTGGCGCCGGCCCTGGAGCAGCTCGCCACGGAGCGGGCGGGCTCGCTGCGCGTCGTGAAGGTGAACGTCGACGAGTCGCCCGGCGTGTCGGCGCGACTCGGGGTGCAGGGCATCCCGACGATGGTGATGTACGACGGGGGAGCGGAGATCTCCCGTCAGGTGGGAGCGTTGCCGCTCGACGGCATCCGTCAGTGGGTCGACGGCGCGACCCGTGTCAGGCGAGCTTGAGGAACATCTTCTGGACGTCGGCGACCTCGTAGCCGGCCTCGGCGGAACGTGACGGATCCTCGAGACACCACGTGAGACCGGCGGCGACGAGCACGAACCCCACCTGTTCGAGGGCCTTGTTGGCCGCGGCGATCTGCGTGACCACGTCACGGCAGTCCCGCGAGTCGGTGAGCATCTGCTGGATGCCGCGCACCTGACCTTCGACGCGACGGAGGCGCCTCTGGAGGTCGGTGAGCACCTCCTCGGGGAGGTCCATCGTCGGTGCGGCCGGAGCAGTGCGTTTCGCTGGCATGACCCGAGCGTACGTGCAGTGGTACCCCCGGGGGTAGGACCTTCGCCTCTGTTTGCCGCTCCGGCCCGGGCGTACCGTCGCTCACGTGACAGGCGAACGCGTCGGGAGGAGAGCATGACGCATCGAATCGTGATCCTCGGTGCGGGCACCGGCGGGACGCTGACGGCCAACCGCCTGCGGAGCGCCTACCCGGCAGGCGAGGCCTCCATCACCGTCGTCGACCAGGACGATCGGCACGTCTACCAACCGGGCCTGCTGTTCGTGCCCTTCGGGCTCGCTCGCCCCGACGACATCGTCCGCCCGCGTTCCCATCAGCTCCACGACGGCATCGACTACCGCCAGAGCGCGATCGACCATGTCGACCTCGCCGCCGACACGGTGCTGCTCGCCGACGGCACGTCGCTCACCTACGACGTGCTCGTGATCGCGACCGGGGCGCGGCTGCTGCCCGACGAGACCGAGGGCCTCACCGGCGAGGGATGGGGCGAGAAGGTGCACACCTTCTACACGCTCGACGGCGCCACGAAGCTCGCCGCCGCGCTCGACGCGTTCGAGGGCGGGCGGGTCGTGGTGAACGTGGTCGACATGCCCATCAAGTGTCCCGTCGCCCCGCTCGAGTTCTGCTTCCTCGCCGACTGGTTCTTCACCGACCGCAAGCGCCGCGACCGCGTCGAGCTCACCTACGTCACGCCCCTGGACGGCGCCTTCACCAAGCCCGTCGCTGCGGCGACCCTCGGCGGGATGCTCGACCAGCGGTCGATCGAGCTCGTGACCGAGTTCAACACCGGCGAGGTCGACGGCGCCGGCGGTCGGCTGGTGTCGTTCGACGAGCGGGAGGTGCCCTTCGACCTCGCGATCGTGATCCCGCTCCACGGCGGGCAGGAGTACGTCGGCCGCTCCGAGGGGCTGGGCGACGCGCTCGACTTCGTGCCCACCGACCAGCACACGCTGCAGACCACGGCGAAGCCGAACGTGTTCGCCATCGGCGACGCGACGACGCTGCCGGCCTCGAAGGCCGGCTCGGTGACGCACTTCGAGGGTGAGGTGCTCGTCGCGAACGTCCAGCGGTTCCTCGCCGGCCAGGAGCTCGACGCGTCCTACGACGGCCACGCCAACTGCTTCATCGAGACCGGCTTCGGCAAGGCGATGCTCATCGACTTCAACTACGACCAGGAGCCCGTCCCGGGCCACTACCCGGCCGGCGTCGGCCTGCCGCTCATGGCCGAGTCACGCCTCAACCACCTCGGGAAGCTCATGTTCCAGTGGTTCTACTGGCATGTGCTCCTCCCCGGTCGCGACGTGCCCGGCATCGGCGCCGACATGCCGACCGCCGGCAAGAAGATCCCCACCCCCGCACAGCAGGAGAACTGACATGCCGACCAAGACCGTCGCCGGCACCACGGTGGACGTCAACGACGAGGGTTTCTTCACGAACCCCGACCAGTGGAACGAGTCGATGGCCCCCGAGCTCGCGAGCGCCGAGGGCATCGAGCCGCTCACCGAGCAGCACTGGACCGTCATCCGGTTCATGCGCAAGGAGTTCGCGGAGAAGGGGACCGGCCCGACGGTGCGGGTGCTCGGCAAGACGTCGGGCGTGACGGTCAAGGAGCTGTACCAGCTCTTCCCGAAGGGCCCGGCGAAGATCGCCGCCCGCATCGCCGGGATTCCCAAGCCACGCGGCTGCATCTGAGACAGGAGCGAACCATGACCGACGACGCCACCACCAAACCCGACCCCATCGAGAAGGTGTCCATCATCATCTCGAAGGGCTCCCTCGACGGCATCTACCCCGGCCTGATCATGGCCAACGGCGCTCGCGCCGAGGGCATCGAGGCCAACCTCTTCTTCACGTTCTTCGGCCTCGACGCCATCCACAGGAAGCGTCACGAGCACATCAAGGTCGCGACCGTCGGCAACCCCGGCCTGCACGTCGCCACCTGGCTCGGCGGGTTCCCCGGCATGAGCTCCGTGCTGACCCACGTGATGGAGAAGCAGATCGCCGAGCTCGACATCCCCTCCATCCCGGAGTTCGTCGAGATGATCTCCGACACCGGCGCCGGCATGTACGCCTGCAAGGCATCGGTCGACCTCTTCAAGATGGAGAAGAGCGACTTCATCGACCAGGTCGACGACATCATCACCGTGGGCGAGTTCTACGAGCAGGCCGCCGGCGGGCACATCATCTTCACCTGAGCTCCGGCCGCTCGGCGACCGTCGTCCGCCTAGGCTCGCCGGCCTCGCAGCCGTCGAACCAGGAGAGCGCGCGTGGCATCGGAGTCGGAGAAGCCCAAGGGACCGGCGTCGTACTTCCCCTCGATCGAACGCACCTACGGGAAGCCGATCGACCACTGGCTCGGCCTGGTCGCCGAGCGTGGCGACGAGGCACACATGCAGACGGTCGCG
This sequence comes from Acidimicrobiales bacterium, assembly GCA_046331245.1. GTDB lineage: Bacteria > Actinomycetota > Acidimicrobiia > Acidimicrobiales > Microtrichaceae > SSF14. The sequence continues at coordinate 5,624 of JAXLRH010000008.1, forward strand.
TGGCTCAAGGAGGAGCACGGCCTCGGCCACGGGCACGCCAACGCGATCGTGGCCCACGTGCGCGCCCAGCGCGCCTGAACCCCGGAGCGCCTACAGCCGCGCGGTGAGGCGCCCGATCATCCGGGCCCGGCCGGGAGCGATGCGCGACCACGCCGAGACGAGGTGAGCGTCGGGCCCCACGACGGCACGACCGCGGTCATGCTCGATGGCGGCCACGATGCGATCCGCCACGCTCGACGGTGGCCGCATGGCCAGCGGCGCCAGTCTCGACCGGCCCATGTCGGCGAGCGTTGCAGCGCGGCTGCCGCGGGCCGAGTTCGTGATGTTCGTGTGGATGGCGCCGGGGAACACGGTGGTGACGCCGATGCCCGTGGACACCAGCTCGTTGCGGAGCGCCTCGCTGAACGCCCGCACCGCGCCCTTCGTCAGCGAGTACGAGGCGTTCTGGGGAAGGCCCAGCAGGCCGACCATGCTCGACATGTTCACGATGTGGGCCTCGTCGGCCCGGCGCAGCACCGGCAGGAACGCTCGGCAGCCGTTGACCACGCCCCACACGTTGATGTCGACGATCCAGCGCAGGTCGTCGAGCGACTCGTCCTCGAACGGCCCGGCCGAGGTGACGCCTGCGTTGTTGACGAGGATGTGACAGGCGCCGTGCGCCTCGACGACCGCATCGGGGAGCGCCGCGACGGCCTCGGCGTCGCGCACGTCCACGACGTGGGTGGACGCGGAGCGCCCGAGCGAGCGAACGGTCGCCGCGGTCTCCTCGACCGCGGCCGGCACGACGTCGACGAGGGCCAGGTGGCACCCGGCGCGAGCCAGCGCCTCGCTCGTCGCCCGGCCGATGCCGCTGCCGGCGCCGGTGACGACGGCGACGCGATCGGCGAGACGCTTCACGACGCCTCCGGGGTGGTGAGCACGCATCGCGTGCCGGTGTAGATGGTGGGCATGCACTTGTTGCAGTGCACGCACAGGCTCGCCGACTGCTCGCCCTCGCGCATGCGGTTCGGCAGGTCGGGCTGACGCAGGATGGCCCGGGCCATCGCCACGAAGTCGAAGCCCTCGGCGAGCGCCCCGTCGATCGTCTCCCGCTCGTTGATGCCGCCGAGGAGGATGAGGGGCATCGAGAGCGCGGCCCGGAACTGACGGGCGAACGGCAGGAAGAAGCCCTCCTCGAACGGCAGCTCGGGAAAGATCTTGTGTCCCATCACCCGCAGGCCCCACCCGACGGGCGTGGGCTGGGTGGCGATGAACTCGGCCATGGGCACGTCGCCCCGGAAGAAGTACATGCCGTTGAGGAGTGAGCTGCCGCCGGTGAGCTGCAGCGCGTCGAGCTGGCCGTCGGCCTCGAGCATGGCGGCGAACGGCAGGCTCTCGTCGAGCCACATGCCCTGGGGAACGCCGTCGGCCATGTTGAACTTGGCCGTCACGGCGACCGTCCGCCCGACCGCCTCGCGCACCGCCGAGATGGCGCGGAGCGGCAGACGCATGCGGTTCTCGAGGCTCCCGCCGTACTGATCGGTGCGCTTGTTGAGGTTGGCGCTGAGGAACGAGCTGAGCAGGTAGTTGTGCCCGAGGTGCACCTCGATGGAGTCGAAGCCGGCGTCGGCGACGACCCGCGCCGCCTGCCCGAACTGGTCGACGACCTCGTCGAGCTCGGCGGTGGTGGCGGCGCGCACCAGGCCCATCGCCGGGGCACTGAAGCGCGTCGACGGCGCCAGGGTCTTCGTGCGGTTGGACCGCGTGTTGGCGACGAGCCCGGCGTGGCCGATCTGTGCCGCGGCGAGCGCGCCCTCCGCGTGGACCGCGTCGGTGACGCGCCGCAGGTCGGGAACGATCTTGTCGGTCATCACCATGGTGTTGCGCTGCACGCGACCGCCGGGGCTCACCGCGCAGTAGGCGACCGTGGTCATCGCCGCGCCGCCGGCGGCGACGCGTCGGTGGAACTCGACGAGCTCCTCGCTCACCTCGCCACGGGGCATCACACCCTCGAACGTGGCGGCCTTGATGATGCGGTTGCGCAGCGTGAGCGGCCCGAGCTGCGCGAGCTCGAACGCTGCCGGAGCGGTGGTGTCGGTCATGTGCCCTCCCTGTCGACGTCCGAACGATACCACCGGTATCGGAATTGGGCTGGCAGACTGATCGGGCATGTCCGACGAGAGCGCGCAACCGCCGAGCGAGCAGCCGGCCACACCGAAGGCCCCCAGTGGGCGCCCACGCGATCCGGCCATCGACGACCGCGTGCTCGCCGCGGCGCGGGCGAGTCTCGTCGAGGTCGGCTGGGACGCCACGAGCATCCGGGGCATCGCGGAGCGCGCCGGTGTGAGCCGGCCCGCGATCGCCCGCCGCTGGCCGTCGAAGACGCACCTCGTGCTCGAGGCGCTCCTCGGAGCGGAGCCCAACATGGTGCCGTTCGAGGGCGTCGACCTGCGCGGCTGGATCGACGGCGTGGTGGACGGCAGCTTCGAGCTGTTCGGCCGGGAGGACATGCAATCGGCGATGCCGGGGCTGCTCGCCACACTGCGGGACCACGACGACCTGCGTGCCGCGATGTGGGACGGCTTCGTCGGGCCGGCCACCGAGCTCGCCGTCGATCAGGGCGCGGCGGCGGCGAAGGTCGCCCGCGCCGCGATCGCCGTGGCGGCGGGGGCGGCGTTGTTCACCAGCGTGATGGTGGGGGACGACCCGGCCCTGATGGCGTCGGTGCGATCGCTCGTGAGCGACGCGCTCGTGTCGTCACTGGTGGAGCACGACGAGCACGTCGACTGAACATCTGCTTGCACGTATATACACGGTAGGGCATACTCAATCCATGCCCGTGGCGACCGCCGTCCTCGAAGTGATCGCCGAGCCGACACGCCGCCGGCTGCTCGACGCGGTGCGCGACGGCGAACGATCGGTCTCCGAGCTCGTCGAGATGGTCGGCATGCCCCAGCCGGGCGTGTCTCGCCACCTCAAGGTGCTGCGCGACGCCGGCCTCGTGGACGTGCGACGCGACGCGCAGCGACGCCTCTACCGGCTCCGCCCGGAGCCGCTCATGGAGATCGACGCGTGGCTCGAGCCCTACCGGGCCTCCTGGTCGACGCGCCTCGACTCCCTCGAACGACACCTCCAGAAGACCGCGACGCCCGTCGCTCCCACCCGGAAGGAACACCGATGACCACCCCCTCGGCCGCCGCCTACGACGGCACCATCGAACGGACCGCCGACGGCGGCGTGATCCGCTTCGAGCGCCACCTGCCGTACGCCATCGACGACGTGTGGGATGCGGTCACCTCACCGGAACGCCTCGCCGAGTGGTGGCTGCCGTTCGACGCCGACATCACGATCGACCTGCGCGAGGGCGGTGAGATGGTGTTCGTCGGCAGTGGTGACGAGCCGGTGGAGATGACCTTCACGATCCGGCGCGTCGAACCGCCGACGCTGCTCGAGCACACCCACGTCGACTCCGGCTCGTTCCTGCGTTGGGAGCTCGAGTCCGTGGACACCGGTTGTGTCCTGCGGCTCAGCCACTTCGTGACCGACGTCGCGCCCGCGGTCGAGCGGGGCTACGTGGTCGGCCTGCACCACTCGCTCAGCCGGCTCGAACCCTGCCTCGCCGGTCGCCCGACGCCGTGGGACTGGGACGTCTTCGCCGACACGCAGGCCCACTACGCGGCGCTCGGCCTCGCCGCCCCGGTGGAGGCGTGATGACGACGCAGCTGCTCCGCCTCCAGAACTTCGTGGTGTCCGCCGACGGCTTCGGGTCGGGAGAGGGCCAGACCCTCGAGCGGCCCTTCGGCCACGCCAACCCCGCCGAGCTGATGGCATGGGCCGGCGCCACCGCCCACTGGCCGAACCGCACCGACCCCGGCGGAACCCGCGGGCTCGACGACTACTTCACTCGTGACTTCACCAACAACATCGGCGCCGAGATCATGGGCCGCAACAAGTTCGGGCCGGTGCGGGGCCCGTGGGAGAACCTCGACTGGACGGGCTGGTGGGGCGACTCGCCACCGTTTCACACGCCGGTCTTCGTGCTCACGCACCATCTCCGCCCGAGCTTCACGCTCGACGACACCACGTTCCACTTCGTCGACGCCGAGCCGGCCGAGGCGCTCGCGATGGCGCGCGAGGCCGCCGACGGCAAGGACGTGCGGCTCGGCGGAGGGGTCGCGACGGTTCGCGAGTTCCTCGACGCCGACCTCGTCGACACCCTCCACGTCGTGCGTTCGCCCGTCGAGCTCGGCCGGGGCGAACGCCTGTGGCACTCGCACGAGGAGCTGCTCGACCGGTATCACTTGGAGGAGGTGCCCAGCCCGAGCGGCGTCACGCACCTCGTGTTCTGGCGGAAGTGACCCGCCCGCTCCTCTAGGCCGGAGGTCCCACGCCACACGTGGGAATCCACCCATCAACCGGGGATCGCGCGCCGACGATCACCTCGGCATGGACATCCTCAACACCCCCAACGCGTCATCCGGCACGGACCCGGGGCGCACGCTCCGGGGACACGATCTCCGCGGTGACGCCCGTCGGGACCGGCGCCGTCGCAGTCGTCTCGGGTTCCTCGTGGCGCTGCCGATGGCGATGAGCATGCTGGGTGTCAGCGCCATCGTGTGGTCGTCGTCCTCGGCCGCGTTCTCCGCGACCACGTCGAACCCCGGCAACTCGTGGTCCACCGGCACCGTCGGCCTGAGCGACGACGCGGCGTCGGCGGCCATGTTCAGCGTGCCGTCGTTGCTGCCCGGCGACACCGGCTCGAAGTGCATCAAGCTCACCTACACCGGCAGCCAGAACGCCGTGGTGAAGCTCTACAACCTGGGGGCGACCGGCGCCACGCTCCAGCCGTACATCGACCTCGTGATCACCGAGGGCACCGGCGGCACCTTCGGCAGCTGCACCGGCTTCTCCTCGACGTCGACGATCTACACGGGAGCGCTCGACGCGTTCGTGACCGGGAAGACCAACTACGCGTCGGGCGTCGGCTCGGCGACGCAGATGAACACGAGTGCGACGACACGCACGTACAAGATCGACTGGACGTTCAACGCCGCGGCGCCGAACACCCTCCAGGGCCAGTCGGCCACCGTGACCTTCGCCTGGGAGGCACGCGGTGTCTAGTCCCGTCCACCGGTGCGATCGACCCATGGACTGGGGGATTCACCCAATCGATGGAGCGTGCCGTCCGCCGATCAACTTGCCATGACCTCCCCACCGATTCCCTCACCCGACCCTCGTGGGAGCGCATCCCTGCCGTCGTCACCACCGCTGCCGGACCGCCCGTTGCGGCGCGGCGCCCGTCGTGACCGGCGCCGCCGGAGTCGTCTCGGCGTCCTGGTGGCGCTGCCGATGGCGATGAGCATCGTGGGCGTCAGCGCCATCGTGTGGCAGTCGTCGTCGGCGGCGTTCTCCGCGACCACGTCGAACGCCGGCAACTCGTGGGCGACCGGCACCGTCGCCGTGAGCGACGACGACTCGGCCGCGGCGATGTTCACGGTTCCGTCGATGCTGCCGGGCGACACCGGCTCGAAATGCATCAAGCTCACCTACACCGGCACCCAGAACGCGCTGGTGAAGCTGTACCAGACCGCTGCGACCGGTGCGACGCTCCGGCCGTACATCGACGTGGTGATCACCGAGGGCACCGGCGGCACCTTCGCGAGCTGCACGGGGTTCTCGTCCACGTCGACGATCTTCACGGGCACGCTCGACGCGTTCGTGACGGGCAAGACCGACTACACCTCGGGCGTCGGCTCGGCGACGCAGATGAACACCGGAGCGACGACCCGCACCTACAAGATCGACTGGACGTTCAACGCCGCGGCGCCGAACACCACCCAGGGCCAGTCGTCCACGGTGACGTTCCAGTGGGAGGCACGCGGCGTGTAGCCGCCGGCCCATGACCTCCGACGCGCACTCCACCAGCAGAGCGATCGACCGCCGCCGTCACCGGCGGCGGTCGCTCCGCGCCCGAGTCGGCCTCGCGTCGCTGGCCACCATCGCCCTGGTCGCAGCGACGGCCTCGCTGCACGACGCGAGCGCCGCCTACACGGCGACCACCGCCAACGCCGGCAACTCGTGGGGCGCGTCCACGAGGGGCACGAACCTGCTGGCGGCGGGCGAGCCGACCGCGGGCCAGGTGGGCACGATCGACCTGAGCACCTACTGGTCACCTGCTGCCACGTCGCTGTCGTCCACGACGCCGGCCTTCACCTCTGTGGCGGTGAGCTACTTGGCCGGGTGCGCCGTCGCCGGCCGGCTCTGGTGTTGGGGGAAGAACAACAACCTCGGCCTCGGGTTCGCCGACGGCCTCGACCGTCGGCTCCCCACGCAGGTGGGCAGCGCCACGAACTGGGCGACGGTGTCGATGTCGAACCTCCACACCTGTGCCACCCGGACCGACGGCACCTTGTGGTGCTGGGGGACCAACTACAGCGGCCAGCAGGGCGCGCCATCGCCGAGCCTCGTGTACACCCCCGCGCAGGTGGGGGCGCTCACCACGTGGGCGAGCGTCAGCACGGGCTCCAGCGGCTTCACGTGCGCCCGCAAGACCGACGGCACCCTGTGGTGCGCAGGGGCGAACGCCAGCGGCCAAAGTGGCAACGGCTCCACGAGCCCCACCAACGTGACGACGTTCACCCAGGTGGGCAGTGGCACCAACTGGGCGTCGGTCGACGCAGGATTCAGCCACGTGTGCGCGACACGCACCGACGGCACCCTCTGGTGCTGGGGCGACAACACCAACGGACCTATCGGCAACGGCGGCACGTCCGGCACCGTCACCTCGCCGACGCAGGTGGGCGGTGCCACCGACTGGGCGAAGGTCGGGGCCGGCACTCGGACGACCTGTGCGATCAAGACCACCGGCACCCTCTGGTGCTGGGGGCAGAACACTTTCGGCGAGGTCGGCAACGGGTCGACCGCCTCGGCGGTGACGTCGCCCACCCAGGTGGGGAGCGCGACCACCTGGACCAACGTCGCCGTGGGTGACTACCACACCTGCGGGCGTCGCTCCGACAACACCGTGTGGTGCTGGGGGAAGAACGCCGACGGCCAGCTCGGCAACGGCACCCGGACCGACTCGTCGGTTCCCGTCCAGGTCAGCAGCGCCGGCTCGGCCCTGCTCGACGCCGGCGGGGCGAACAGCTGCTCGATCGGCACCAACGGCGTGCTGTCGTGCTGGGGGTCGTCCCTGAACCAGGGCAATGGCGCCGACATCGCGCAGAACACGTTCGGGGCCGTCGCGTCGCGTCGCTGGACGACCGCGGAGCTGAGCTCCACCGGGGGGTGTGCCATCCGAGGGGACGCCACGCTGTGGTGCTGGGGCACGAACCCATACGGCCAGGTGGGTAACGGCACCACGCTGGTGTGGTCGGTGCCGCAGCAGGTGGGCAGCAGCACCTACCTCTCCGTCGCCGCCGGCAGCCAGCACACGTGCGCCATCCGCACCGACCGCACGTTGTGGTGCTGGGGTTCGAGCGTCGACGGCCAGGTCGGGCTCGGATCCATCAGCATCTGGACGACGCCGCAGCAGGTGGGCTCGGCGACGGACTGGGTGGCCGTCTCCGCCACCTACTCGACGACGTGCGGCATCCGCTCGGGCGGCACCATGTGGTGCTGGGGACAGAACTCCTACGGACAGCAGGGCACCGGGTCGACGGCGTCACAGGTCCTCGCTCCACAGGCGGCGGCCGGCGGCGGCGCGGTCTGGGCGAAGGTCGCGGTGGGCTTGACGCACACGTGCGGGGTCCGCACCAACGGCACGCTCTGGTGTTGGGGCGGCGATTCCTCCAGCCAGCTGGGTGATGGCGGCACCACGCAGCAGAACTCACCGATCCAGGTCGGCGCGGCGACGGACTGGACCGAGGTGACGGCCGGCGGCCTCTTCACCTGCGGAATCCGCGCCACAGGCGGCGGAACGCTCTACTGCTGGGGTTCGAACGCCAGCGGCCAGCTGGGCATGGGAGCCGGCGACACCACGACACGTACCACCCCGACGGCGGTACCGACCGGGGGGCCGTGGCTCGACGTCGACGGCGGCTCCATCTACACCTGTGGCGTGCGCACCACTGGCGCACTCCGGTGCTGGGGGGACAACACCTACGGCCAGCTGGGCGACGGCACGCAGGTGTCGCACGGCGACACCGGCGCCGACGTGTCCGGCGTGAGCGGCGCCATCCAGGCATCGGCCGGCAACGTGGCGTCGGCGGTGATCACGTCGTGACGGCCATCTCGCTGCGCGTGCCCTCCCATACCCGGGCCGACCTCCGGTTCGCGTGGGGTCTCCTGTGGCGGTGCCTCGCGCTCATCGCGGTCGGCTCTGTGCTCACGGCGATCCTCTGGACCCTGGTGCCCATGGCGTTCGGGTACCGGCCCAACCTCGTGATCTCGGACTCGATGACGCCGCGCATCCGCGCCGGCGACGTGGTGCTGACGCGCCACATCGACCGCGCCGACGTGCGGCCCGGCGACGTCGTGCTGATGGACGACGCCTCGCGTCCGGCGCCGCTGCTCCACCGCGTCCGCAGCATCGACGGTGGCCGCATCGTCACGCAGGGCGACGCGAACCCGACCCCCGACGTGTACGGATCCGCCGACGTGCCGGTGATGGGCATCGGGCGCGTCCTGGTGCCCCGCATCGGCGTCGCCGTGCTCGCCCTCCGGTCACGGCCGGAGGTGACGGTGGCCCTGTTCGGCGGGGGCCTCTGCGTCGCCGGCGTCGCGTTCCTCCGCCGGGGCCGGCGCCGCCGCCCGATCGGCGTCGCGGCGAGCCACTACGCTCGCCGACGTGACGACGGCACGGACTCGTGGCTGACCGGACGAAGGGCATCGAGCCCCCCGGCCTCGCCGCCCTCGTCGACCTCGCCGAGCGCCCTCGTGCCGAGAACTGGAGCCTCCGCGCCGCCCTGACCCGCTACGCGCAACCGCAACCGATGAAGGTGAGCCACTTCCTCGAGTCGGTGCGACGCATCGAGGGCGAGCTCGACCGGCACCTCGACGCGCTCCGCACGCGGGGGCCGGCGCTCTGGGAGCGGCTGACCACCGGTGACGCGTCGACCGCCGACGGCGACGACGCGACCCTGCTGGGCGTGCTCGCCGCGGCGCAGCGCATCGACGAGGTGGGCGACCGGCTCGCGACCTGGGCCGTGCGGCGCAAGGGCGAGCGGCCCGACGCGGCAGTGGACGAGGTGTCGGCCGAGGTGGCCGCGCGCCTGGACGAGCTCGGCATTCCGCGGGAGGAGCGACTCCCGCCCTCGGCGCGCCCACCGGCGCGCCGACGTCGATGACACCGGGGGTGGCATGACCGAGCACGATGTCGTGATCGTCGGCGGCGGGCCGGCCGGGACGATGCTCGCGGCCGAGCTCACGCTCGCCGGCACCGACGTCGTCGTGGTCGAGCGGCGGCCGGGGTACGAGCTCGAGAGCCCGCGGTCGAGGGGCCTGCACGCGCGGACCATCGAGGTGCTCGACCAGCGCGGCATCGCCGACCGGTTCCTCGCCGAGGGGACGCCGATGCAGGTGCAGGCGTTCGCCGGCATCCCGCTCGACATCTCCGACTTCCCGTCGCGCCACCCCTATGGCATGGCCCTGCTGCAGAGCGATTTCGAGCGCATCATGGCGGGCTGGATCGACGAGCTCGCGGTGCCGGTGCTGCGCGAGCGCGTCGTGATCGACGTCGCGCAGGATGACGGCGGCGTCGACGTGACGCTCGCCGATGGCTCGACGCTGCGGGCGCAGTTCGTCGTCGGGTGCGACGGCGGGCGGAGCCTCGTGCGCAAGCAGGCGGGCATCGAGTTCGCCGGCTGGGACCCGACGACGTGGTGGATCCACGCCGAGGTGGAGATGGAGGACACGCCGCCGTTCGGCCTGCGCGGCGGTGGCGGCATCGGGCCGGCGGCCGACGGGCGCGTCGGCGTCACGCTGATCGAGGCCGACGTCGACCCGACGCGCGAACCCACGCTCGACGACCTGCGCGCCGCGCTGATCCGCGTCGACGGGACGGACCACGGAGCCCACAGCCCCCGCTTCGTCGCACGCTTCAGCGACATGACCCGCCAGGCCGTCGCGTACCGGAACGGCCGCCTGCTGATCGCCGGCGATGCCGCCCACGTGCACGCGCCGCTCGGTGGCCAAGGCCTCAACCTCGGCGTGCAGGACTCGGTGAACCTGGGCTGGAAGCTCGCGCAAGTGGTGGCCGGCATCTCGCCGGTCGAGCTCCTCGACACCTACCAGGCGGAGCGCCACCCGGTGGCCGCCGCCGTGCTGCAGAACACGATGGCCCAGCGTGCGCTCGGCGCGACCGACGAGCGCACCACGGCGCTGCGCGAGATCGTCGGCGGGTTGCTCACCCTGGACGAGCCACGCCGGCGCATCGCCGGGATGATCTCGGGGCTCGACATCCGCTACGACCTCGGCGGTGAGCATCCGCTCGTCGGGCGGCGCATGCCCGACCTCGACCTCCGCACCGCCGACGGCACGACGCGCGTGGTCGAGCTCCTGCACGCGGCGCGCGCCGTGCTCCTGCGCCTCGAGCGCGCCGCCGACGGCGCCGCCTGCGCGTTCGACATCGGCCGGTGGGGCGGGCGTGTGCGCGTCGTCGACGCACTCCGTGTCAGCACCGACGACGGGCCCTGGGCCCTGCCGGTGGTGGGCGCGGTGGACGCGCCGCCGGCGGCGCTGATCCGCCCCGACGGCTACGTCGCATGGGCCGGCGACGACGGTGCCGTCGGCCTCGAACGGGCGTTGACGGCCTGGTGCGGCGGGATGGGCAGATCTACCCGACTGCGTTGAGGGAGGAAACGGGCGGCCGAACGGGAGGGCGTACCCCAGCACCGTTCATCCGACGAGCGGATGAACGGCCGACCCGAGGAGACCCCGCGTGGCCATCACCACTCTCACCCGCAGCACCCATGGCAACGACACACGCTCGCCCAAGGTGCTCGACTCGATGCAGGCGCTCCGCGCCGTGCTCGACTCGGTGCAGGCGAACATCTTCGTCGCCGACACCGAGCTCAACCTCGTCTACCTCAACCGCAAGGCGCTGACGACGGTGGCCGGGCTCGACGCCGAGATCCAGGCCGCCTTCCGGGTGGGCACGAACGAGCTGCTCGGTGGCTCGATCCACCGGTTCCACAAGGACCCGGCCCGCGTCGAGCGCATTCTGTCCGACCGCCGGAACTTCCCGCACGACGCCACCTTCTCGTTCGGGTCCGTCACCCTCCACACGCTCATCGACGCCGTCGTCGACGAGCGGGGCGCGATCATCGGGTTCGTCGTCGCCTGGTCCGACGTGTCGGAGCGACGCCGCATCGAGGAGGCCGCCCGCCGCCTCGCCGACGACGTGGCAGCGGCATCCCAGCAGATGAAGGGCTCGAGCCTGAACCTCAGCGCCAACTCCGAGGAGGCATCGGCACAGGCATCCACGGTCGCCGGTGCCACCGAGGAGATGTCGGCGTCGCTGCGCGAGGTCGCCAGCGGGGCGGCGGCTGCGGCGATGTCGGCCGGCGAGGCGGTGAGCGCCGCCAACCTGTCCACGGCGGCGCTCGACCGGCTGTCGACGTCGGCGAGCCAGGTGGGCGACATCATCAAGCTGATCACCACGATCGCCGACCAGACGAACCTGCTGGCGCTCAACGCCACCATCGAGGCAGCTCGCGCCGGCGAGCACGGCAAGGGGTTCGCCGTCGTCGCCAACGAGGTGAAGGAGCTCTCGCGGGAGACGGCCGGTGCCACCGACCAGATCTCCAAGATCGTCGAGCAGCTGCAGGCCGAGTGCGCCACGGCCACGACATCGCTCCGGGAGGTCGCCGAGCTCATCGTCAACATCGACGCGCAGGCGACCACGATCGCCTCGGCCGTCGAGGAGCAGACGGCCGTGACCCACGAGATCGCGATGAACATCACAGCGGTCGCCACGGGAGCGGACGACACATCGGCCGTCGTGGGGGACATCGTCGGCGCAGCCGAGCACCTCGCCCAGATGTCCGACGAGCTCCGGACCCTCGTCAACACGCCCTGACCGTCGGCATCCTCCACTCGGACCCATCACGACTGCTGAGCCACCATGCCCGTCCAACCGTCGAACCGAACCGGCTGCGTGCCACTCCGTGACCTCCGCGGCGACCTGCGTCGCCGCCTGGGAGCGGCGTCGGCCGTGCTCGGCTGCCTGCTCCTCGTCCGCGCCGCGGGCACGGTCACGGAGTCGCGCGCCGCGTTCTCGAGCTCGACGTCGACCGGTACCAGCCGCCTCCGGCCCGGCTCGTTGCGGCTCACCGACGACGACGCCGGCGCCGTGATGTTCGCTGCAGGCGACCTCGTCGCCGACACGACAGCGGAGCGCTGCATCAACGTCGACTACGAGGGCTCCTCGACCGCCGACGTCCGGCTGTCGGCGACCACCTCGGGTGAGCTCGCCGAGTTCCTGGCGATCCGCGTGGAGGTCGGGCACGGCGCCATGGGCGGCCCCAACTTCGACTGCACCGGGTTCGTCCGCGACCGCGTGCTGTTCGACGGCCCGCTGGCAGCGTTCGGCGTCGAGCACGGCTCGTTCTCGAACGGACTGCAGGGCTTCGAGCCGGCCCGGAGCGGGGAGCGGCGCACCTACCGACTCGCGTCGACGCTTGCCGACGACAACTCGGCCCAGGGCCGCTCCGCCTCGGCCACCTGGTGGTGGGAGGCGCGACCCGCATGACCACGACGACCAGCTCGCCCCCGCGCTCGATGCTCGCCGCAGCCCCTGCCGTCCTGCGGCCGGTAGCACGGCGCGCCCACTCAGCGCTCTGGATGGCCTCGTGGCTCTATCTCTCGCTGCACCTCTGCCTGATCGCGTGGGCGGCGCTGCCGCAGGTCGCCCTCGGCTGGCGGAGCACCGCGATCACCAGTGGTTCGATGCGTCCGGCGATCGATCGAGGCGACCTGGTGCTGTACAGCCCGCCATCCCGCGTCGCGGGCGGCGTCGGCACGCTGCTCCTCGTCGAGGACCACTCCGGCGGCGGCACGATCCTGCACCGGGTCACGGCGGTCGCCCACGGCCGCTACCGCACCAAAGGCGACGCGAACACCCACCCCGACCCGGTGGAGACGCGGGTCGGCGACGAGGTGGGAGTCGGGCGGATGCTCGTGCCCTTCATCGGCAGCCCGATCGTGTGGTGGGGCGGCGGCGAGTACGCGATGTTCGCCGCGTGGGCGGGCTCGGTCGTGCTCGCCGCGTTCACGGTGCTCCGGGCCGGCGCCAGTCGTCGTGCCGTCGGCGCCGCACCGAGGCCGGCGGGGAGGTCGTGACGGTGACCACGTCTACTCGCAACGAGCGTTCCATCGAGGCCGTCGAGCGCGGTCTGCGGAGGCTGCGCCCCACCGCCGGCGTCGTGCTGCTCTGGTACGTGGTCGCCAGCTCGACCGGCATGGCGCTCGATCAGCCGACCAAGTGGTGGCTCGTCGCCGGAGGCATCGTGCTCATCGTGGGCGGCCAGGCGGCCGACCACCTGCAGCGGCGCGACGCCCGAGCGGGAACGGCGGCCGACGCCGTCGTGGTGGCGGCGGACACCGCCGTCACCGTGATCGTCGCGACCCGCCTGCCCCTGCTGCACGCGAACCTCAGCTGGGCGCTGCTGCTGCTCCCGGTCTTCGTGGCGGCTCTTCGGTTCCGCATGCGCGGGATGATCGTGATCTGGACCCTCGCGTCGTGCCTCTACGTGCTGCTGTCGCTGCGGGTGCCGCACGACATGTCCGACACGGCGACGCAGACGGCGTTCCTCCAGTCGCTCCAGACGGTCGTGTACCGCGTCGGCATCCTCCTGCTCGTCGCCGTGCCGTGCGGCTACCTCTCCGATCAGCTCCTCCAGGCGAGCACCGCGCAGCGACGCGCCGAGCGCGAGGCGCGCCAGCGCAACGCCGTCCTCACGACGGTGGTCAACGCCGGCCGCACCATCGGACACCAGGGCATCGACGTGCCAGAGACCGTGGTCACCGCGGCGCTCGACCTCGGCTTCGTGCACGTGGACTGGCTCGTGCGCCTGCCGTACGCCGGCATGACCGTCGCCCACACCGGGCGGCACCCGATGTGCCGTCGCCGCGCCGTCGACCCCGCGGCGTTCGGCAACCTCGCGGAGCTGGTCTCGATGTCGGGCATCGCGGCGAAGGCCGGGCCCGACGATCCCGTCGCGGAGGTGGCTCCCGAGCTGGACGCGCTGGCGTTCGGCGAGGTCGTCGCCCTGCCGCTTCCCGACGGGCACGACGGCGCCGTGGTGCGCGCCGCCACCGTCGTGGGCACCGTCGCGACGACCGCGCAGATCGACGGGCTCGAGCTGCTGCTCGCCCATGCGGCCGTCGCCGAGGACCACCGGCGACTGATCGGCGACCTCGACGCGGCGCGCTCCGACCTCGAGTTCCAGGTGAGTCACGACAGCCTCACCAACCTGCCGAACCGCTCCACGGTCGACGGCCGGCTCGGCGCCGCGCTCGACGCCGTGGGCCCGAACGATCCGCTGAGCGTCCTGTTCCTCGACCTCGACCGCTTCAAGCAGGTGAACGACGGCCTCGGCCACGCCGTCGGCGACGGGCTGCTCGTGGCTGCCGCGCGCCGTCTGTCCGCTGCGGTGGGCGAGTCGTCGACGGTGGCTCGGCTCGGCGGCGACGAGTTCGTGGCGATCCTGCCGGCCACCGACGAGGAGGGCGCGGGTGAGGTCGCCGGCCGCATCGTCGACTCCCTGTGCCAGCCGTTCCGCATCCAGGGCCACCTCGTGGAGATCGGCGTCAGCATCGGCGTCGTCACCACGGGGCAGCACATCGACGGCACCGAGCTGGTGCGGCGCGGCGACGCGGCCATGTACCGGGCCAAGGCGAACGGCCGCTCCCAGTGGTGCGCGTTCGACCCGGAGCTGGACCGAGCCGAGGCCGCGGCCCCCGAACGAGAGGACGAGCACGTTGCCTGAGCCCCTGGAACGACACGACATCGAGCCCGACGCGGTCGACGAGCGGTCGGCGCTCACCGCGATCCGGATGCTGGCCTTCGGCGTGACCGCCCTGGCCGTGAGCTTCCTGGTCGTCGGCCGCACGACCACCGCCATCGCCGACGCCGCGACCTCGCCGGTCTCGGAGATCCGTCCCGGCACCGTGAAGCTGTCCGACGACGACGGCGACGCCTCGCTGTTCCCGCTCGGCGACCTGCTCCCCGGGCGCGAGCTCACGAACTGCATCACCGTGACGTACGCCGGCACGTCGCTCGACGGCGATGTCGACCTGACGGCGCTGGGCGGGGGAGCGCTGGCCCCCGACGTCGCCGTCACCGTCCAGCGCGGGACGGGCGGTCGGTTCGACGACTGCGAGGGCTTCGTCGCAGAGGCTCCGGTGTTCGACGGAACACTCGCCGACCTCACCGCCCGCCACGGTCTGACCGGGGAGCCGCTTCGGGCGTTGCACATCGACGGAGCGAGCGCGACGGCGACCTACCGCGTCGGCATCCGGCTGACGCGTGACGACGTCCCGTCGGACGCCGCGGCCTCGCTCCAGCTCGTGTGGTCGGTGGAGGGCTGAGCGATGACCGGCGATCGCGCATGCCCGAAACGGCCCGAGGGGGAGGTTGGGCAATTTGAGAACCCTCCGTGGTGGCGAGGAGTGCGATGCGTAGCGTGCCGCTCACATCGCCCACGGCGGACGGCGATCCATGTCTCAGGAGGATGCATGGCCAGGTGGAAGGGACCACGACCGATGACGGTCCGGGGAGGGAGCCGACGATGAGCGCGCCCGTTCCCACCGTCGCTCCGCTCGACCACCGCGCCGCCCGCGCGGCTGCCGTCGAACGGAAGCTCGACGCGCTTCGCACGGCCGACACCGTCGCGACGCAGGTCATGTCCATGCTCGGCGACCCGGAGGACGGCCTCAACGCGGCGATCGCCGTGGTGGAGGTCGACCCGATCTTCGCGGCACGCCTTCTCCGCCTCGCCAACTCGGCGGCGTACGCACCGCTCGCCGCGGTCCGCAACGTCCGGCGCGCCGGCGTGATGGTCGGCGTCGACGGCCTGCGTCTGCTGGCGGCGCAGCTGGCGACCGACTCGTTCTCGAGCAGGATGCCGCCCGGCTTCCGCGAGCACTCGGCGACGGCCGCGGCGGCGTGCGTCGCCGCCGGCCGCATCTTCGGCGTGTCGCGGGCCGACGCCTACACGATGGGCCTGCTGCACGATCTCGGGTGGCCGGTGCTGTGGTCGAACGACGCGCTCGCCGAGCACCTGCCGGTGGAGGACGGGTTCGACTCGGCCGAGCAGTCCCAGCTCGAGCGCGATCGCTTCGGCCACTCGCATGCCGACATCTCGGCCATCCTCCTCGAGGCGTGGGGGTTCGCTCCCCAGCTCGTCCAGGCGGTGAGGGATCACCACTCGACCGACCCGGACCGCCTCGTGTCGTCGCCCTCGCCGTTCGCGAAGACCCTGGCCATCGGTGACGTCCTCGCCCAGACGCTCGGCAGCGGCCCGCTGTCGCCGCACCAGCCGGTCGACCTCGCGACGCTCGGATTCTCCTCGCTCGTCATCGCCGAGCTGCTGGCGTCGACGAGGGACAACCTCGCCCGTGAGGTGACGGTGGGGTGAGGCGCCGATGAACGACCACCGATCCGGCAGCGACCCCTCGGCCGAGGAGCTCGCTGCGGCCATCACGCCGCTCTCCGGCTACGTGTCGGTGTATCCCGACACCACCCAGCGGTGGCGGTGGACGGTGAACGCCCCGACGCACCAGGTGCTCGCCGACAGCGCGACCTCGTATGGCACGCGCCTCGAGGCACGGCAGTCGGTGCGGCGGGTGCTCGAGTCGATCCTCACCTTCGAGCACGGCATCTCACGACAGGTCGTCGCCCGGTGGCTGTCGACGCTCACGACGCCCGAGCGCCTCGCCGTGCTCACCACCGCCGATCACCTCGCGTCGTCGGGTCGCGGGCCCGACGACGACGAGCTCGACGACGACGGCCTGGACGACGACTCCGACGACTGAGATCAGCGTCCGGCAGGATCGCGGTGGAGCGGGATCGAGGCGTCGGTCGGCTGGGCCTCGACGAGGTCGATCACGTCGACGTGACCGCGGGCGATCTCGCCGGTCGCCGCGTCGATCAGGCGGTACTGCTGCGTGGGGCGGTGGAACGGCTGCGACTCCAGGTACACGATGCGCACGTCGCCCGGCTGGAAGTCGCACCGCGCCTGCAACGCGGCGATGAGCTGTTCGTCGTGGAGGTGGCCGTCGCCGAAGTTCCATCCGAGCGCCGTGCCGGCGACGAGCTCGCCGTCGAGCACCAGGTAGTCCTCGTGGTCGGGCCCGCAGGCCTCGGGGACGAGGGTCCACAGGGCCCGGCCGTGCGTGTGGAACCCGCGGAACGCGTAGCCCATGAACAGCGGGACCTCGGCCTCCTCGGCGCTGCCGTAGACCTTCTCCAGCTGCTGGTGGGGGAGCATCGACGCCTTGACCACGTTGCGGTCGAACCGCTCGAGCGCGTCTCCTTTGAAGCACCAGAAGGTGGCCGCCCAGTTGCCGGCGTAGTACCGCATCGACAGGAGGAACGACACCTTGTCGGGCACGAGGTTGCCGTACACGACCATGGCCACGAGCAGCGCGACGAGCGCTGCGACGAGCAACGGGTCGGCGAGGGCGCCGAGGTGGAGGCCGGGGTTGCCGAGGAAGAGCGTGACGATGCCCCAGATCATGAACACGTTCCACTCGAGCGGCACGCCCATCGGGAAGCTCGAGAGGATCGTGAGGTGGAACAGGATCATCACGGCCGCGGCCACCTTGGTGGCGGTGCCGCCGTCGGTGAACAGCATGACGGCCGGCGCCCCGAACTCGACGACCGTGCCGCCGTGCGCGGCGATCGACGCGAACCGACTCGGCCGGAGGTCGTCGGGGAAGTCGCGGTGGAGCCGGTGCTTCAGCTTGCCGAAGCGCAGCATCGGGCTGTTGCTCAGCATCGCCGACACGACGAACGGGAAGTGCCGGTTGATCTTCGAGGCCGCGGCGCCCCACCAGATGACGACCATCACGAGCTTGGCCGCCGTGATGCGATCCCCGGACGCGAACAGGAACGCGACGGCGAGGCTGCCGTACACCTCGCCGCGCGCTGCGAGGAAGATCGTCTGGTCGCGCACACCGAGCACGCACAGGAAGCCGAGCACCACGGCGACCTCGGTGCGGGTGAGCGCGCCGACCAGCGCGACGACCAGCGACACCAGCAGGCCCGCGTAGAGCACGACGTCGACCGGCGTCCGCGTGTCGCCGCGGGTGAGCGGGATGCGGCCCGACCCCGCCGGGAGCCGAATCGTGCCGGGCCGGAGCCAGTAGAGGAACGAGCCCATCGGCGGCAGGAACCGCAGGTTGAGCGGCCCGAAGCCGCACCCGAGGCCGAGCACCTCGAACAGCATCGTCCAGAGCGCGAACTTGAAGAACGCCTCCGGCATCGCGTACCAGGCGGACGGATGGAACCAGCCGTCGATGCCGGGGGTGGTGAGCACGAACGCCCACCCACCGGCGACGTAGAGGACGATCTTGAAGAAGTAGAAGGCGATCAGCACGTCGGGCGACCCGAAGCCGTGCTCGGCGAAGTGCCGGGCCATCGGCGCCATCTTCTCCTGGCGGCTGAGGGGACTCCACGTGGCCCGGTCGACGACGGGCAGGTTCGGCTGCAGGAATCCCATCGGTGTCCCCCTCGACGAGCGTCGTGCCCGGGACGGCTCACGACGCGAGGCAGAGTACACAGCCCGCACCGGCGGCGAGACCGAACAGTGTGACCTTCGGCCCTGGTGAGGGGACGGGCAGGACCGTCACGATCGCCCGATGCAGCTCGCCGACTCGGATGACATCCCCGAAGCGCAGTGCTGGGATCTCCTCCGCAGCGTGTCGATCGGCCGGCTCGCGCTGTCGATCGCCGCACTGCCGACCATCCTTCCGGTGCAGTACTTCGTGGAGGGCGACGAGCTGGCGATCTGCCTGGGGCACCACACCATCTCGGAGCGGGCGGTGAACGACGCGATCGTCGCGTTCTCCGCCGACTCGATCCTGGCGAACACGACCGGCTGGTCGGTGCAGGCCATGGGCACGTCCCGCATGGCGGGGAGTCGGCACGAGCGCAGTGACTGCGGTCAGCCGTCGGGCGGCCAGATCGTCCGGCTCCAGCCGGCGGTCGTGTCGGGCCAGCGGGTGCGGCTGTGTCCGCTCGCCGCGTCGGCGCTGCCGCCGATCTGACGTCGTTGCCTTGGACGGTGTTCCGTAGTTGACTGCCCGTCATGGGGGCCGACGCATCCGGTGCGGCCGCAGCTCCGCAGCTTCTCCGGACCAAGCTGCACGCACCGCGCCGGCGCAGCGGGACGATCGATCGGCCGCGGCTGTCGGCCGGTGCCACGGACCGTGAGCGCCCGCGCCTGACGCTGGTGTCGGCGCCCGCCGGCTTCGGCAAGTCGACGCTCCTCGCCGAGTGGTTCGGCGGCGCCGGCGACGGGCCCTGCGCCGCGTGGTTGTCGCTGGACGCCCGCGACGACGAGCCGACGACGTTCTGGACCTACGTGATCGCGGCCGTGCAGTCGGTCGCACCCGAGGCTGCGACGGCGGCCGCAGAGGTGCTCGCGTCGACCGGCTCCGTGGACGCCGCGCTCGCCGCGCTCGTCGGCGACCTCGAGACGTTGGACGATCCGATCTCGATCGTCCTCGACGACTACCACGTGATCGGGTCGCCCGAGATCCACGAGGGCGTCGCCTTCCTGCTCGATCACCTGCCGGCCGGTGTCGGCCTGGTGCTGGCGACGCGGGTCGATCCGCCCCTGCCCCTCGCACGGCTGCGGGCGAGCGGCGACCTCGTGGAACGTCGTGCCGCGGACCTGCGCTTCACGGGCGACGAGGCGGCCCGGTACTTCGACGAGACGATGGGCCTGGCGCTGGCGACCGAGGACGTCGACGCGCTCGAGACGAGGACCGAGGGCTGGATCGCAGCGCTCCAGCTCGCGGCGCTGTCGATGCAGGGCCGCGAGGACGTCGCCGGGTTCATCGAGAGCTTCACCGGTGACGACCGCTTCGTCGTCGACTACCTCGTCGAGGAGGTGCTCGACCGCCAGCCGCCCGAGGTGCGCCGGTTCCTGCTCGAGACCTCGGTGCTCACGCGCCTCACCGGTCCGCTCTGCGACGCCGTCACCGGTGGCGCTGCGGGGCGGGCGACGCTCGACCGGCTGGATCGGTCGAACCTGTTCCTCGTCCCGCTCGACGACCGGCGGCAGTGGTACCGCTATCACCACCTGTTCGCCGACGTGCTCCGGGCCCGCCTGCTCGACGAGGCCCCCGAGACGGTGCCGGAGCTGCACCGACGCGCCGCAGCCTGGTGGGCCGGCGACGGCGACGTGGCCGAAGCCGTCACCCACGCGCTCGCCGGCGGCGACCTGGGCCTGGCCGCGGAGCTCGTCGAGCGCGCGGCCCCGGACCTCCAACGCACGCGCCAGGAGCGGCTGCTCCGCAGCTGGCTGGAGGCGCTCCCCGAGGACATGTTCGCCGACCGACCGGTGCTCGCCATCGTGCTGGTGGGCGCCCGGATGGCCACCGGCGACATCGCCGGCGTCGAACCGCTCCTCGCCGGCGTCGAGCAGTGGCTCGACGCGGAGACGGCGCCTCCCGGCGACGGACCGATCGTCGCCGACCACGAGCAGTTCGCGCGACTCCCCAGTCAGGTCGCCGTGCAGCGCGCCGGGCTGGCGTTGATGTCGGGCGACCTGGAGCGCGTCACCTTCCACGCCGAGCAGGTGCTGGCGAGCGCCGCTCCCGACGACGACGTCCGCCGGGGCGCGGCGACGGCCCTGCTGGGGCTCGCCGCGTGGGCCCGTGGCGATCTCGACAACGCCCGCGCCCGCTACTCGACGGCGATCGACCATTTCGTCCGCGGCACCTTCTATGCCGACGCGCTCGGCTGCTCGCAGGGTCTCGCCGACATGTGCCTCGCACA
Source organism: Acidimicrobiales bacterium (assembly GCA_046331245.1). Lineage (GTDB taxonomy): Bacteria > Actinomycetota > Acidimicrobiia > Acidimicrobiales > Microtrichaceae > SSF14. Next base: position 26,553 of record JAXLRH010000008.1, read on the forward strand.
GGGCCGGTTCGCCGATGCCGAGCGGGCGTTCACCTTCGGCCTCGACCTGGTGAGCGCGCACCCCGGCCTCCGCGGCGCCGCCGACATGCACCGGGGACTGGGAGAGGTGCTGCTCGAACGCCACGAGCTCGCAGCGGCCCGCGCCCAGTTGGAGGCGAGCGAGGCGTTGGGGGAGCGCGCCGGCCTGCCGCAGCATCCGTACCGGTGGCGCGTCGCACGGGCGCGGCTGCTCCAGGCCGAGGGCGACCTCGACGGCGCCGTGCGGCTGCTCGCCGAGGCGGAGCGCCTCTACGACACCGACTACTCGCCGTCGGTGCGGCCCGTGGCGGCGATCGTGGCCCGCGTGAAGCTCGCACAGGGCGATGTCGACGCCGCGATGCGGTGGGCCGAGGCCCGGGGACTCACCGCCCACGACGAGCTCGACTACGTCCGCGAGTACGAGCACCTCACGCTCGCGAGGACGCTCGTCGCACAGCAGACGCTCGACCGCGTCGACCGGGGAGCGATGGGCCTGCTCGATCGGTTGGCGGCTGCGGCCGAGGCGGGCGGTCGCCGGGGCGTGGTGGCGGAGTGCCTGGTGTACACGTCGCTCGCGCACGTGTCGGCCGGAGCCCGGCCCGCCGCACTCGACGCGCTCGCTCGCGCGCTGACGCTCGCCGCCGAGGACGATGCGGTGCGGATCTTCCTCGACGGCGGGCCGGCGATCGCGGCCCTGCTCCGATCGGGATCGTTCGACGGGCCGGCGGCGCGTCACGCTCGGCGCGTGCTCGACGCGACCGCAGGGGTCGAGCCCGCACCGGCGTTGCGTTCCGGCCTGGTCGACGAGCTGAGCGCCCGCGAGCTCGACGTGCTGCGACTGCTCCGCTCCGATCTGAGCGGGCCGGAGATCGCGCGTGAGCTGATCGTGTCGTTGAACACGATGCGCACGCACACGAAGAGCATCTACGCCAAGCTCGGGGTGGGCACCCGGCGCGAGGCCGTGCGCCGCGCCGCCGAGCTCGGCCTGTAGCTCCCGCTGCCGCCGGATTCCCGCCGGCGCAGATCACCAGCGCAGATCACCACATGTGGTGATCACGGGTCACCACATCCGTTCGTACGGTCGATCCATGACCTCCGAGGACGTACCGCACTACGAGATCCGGGTCCGGGGCCGCCTCGGCTCCGGATGGGCCGCCTGGTTCGACGGGCTCGACATCGAGAGCGGCACGGACGGAACGACGGTCATCCGTGGACCGGTGGTCGACCAGGCCGCCCTCCACGGCGTGCTGCAGCGCCTGCGCGACGTCGGGCTCGTGCTCGAGTCGCTCGCCCAGGTCGAGGCCCCCCGCCCCGTTCCCACCACCAATCCAGTCCCCACCAACCCAGCAGGAGCAACGTCATGATCAACGTCTCAGGACTCACCAAGCGCTACGGCGACCACGTCGCCGTCGACGACCTCACCTTCAGCGCCGCCGCCGGCCGCGTCACCGGTTTCGTCGGTCCGAACGGCGCCGGGAAGTCGACCACCATGCGCATGATGGTCGGGCTCACCCGGCCCGACGGCGGCGAGGTCCGCTTCGGCGGGGTCCGCTACACCGACCTCGAGCACCCGGCCACCATGGTCGGCGCCGTGCTCGACCCGCGATGCATGCACCCGAACCGGACGGCTCGCAACCACCTGCGGGCCATGGCGGCCGTGAGCGGCATCCCGGCCAGCCGTGTCGAGGAGGTCCTCACCGACGTCGGTCTCGAGTCGGTCATGGATCAGCGCGCCGGCCAGTTCTCGCTCGGCATGCGCCAGCGGCTGGCGCTGGCCGGGGCCCTCCTCGGCGATCCGCCCGTGCTGCTGCTCGACGAGCCCTCGAACGGGCTCGACCCCGACGGCATCCGCTGGCTGCGGAACCACCTGTCCGCCTACGCACGACGCGGCGGCACGGTGTTCGTGTCGAGCCACCTCATCAGCGAGCTCAGCATGTTCGCCGACGATCTCGTCGTGGTCGGCGCCGGCAAGCTCCTCGCCGCCGAGACGGTCGAGGCCATCACGGCTCGCTCGGCCACCAGCGTCGTCGTCGAGACGCCTCAGCCCGACGAGCTGCTCCGGCTGCTCCTCGCCAACGGGTTCGCCGCCGACACCCACGCCGACCGCCTCACGGTGCGCGACGCCACGAAGGCGGCCGTGTCCCAGCTCGCCTTCGAGCACGGCATCCGGCTCCTGGAGCTGACCGAGACGACGCAGTCGCTCGAGGACAGCCTGCTCGCCATGACCAACTCCTCGGCCGAGTTCACGGCCGTCTGAGTCGCCCATCCGACCCACCCCATCCGACCGATCCCGAACCCACACACCAACTCGAAGGACAGCATCATGACCACCATCACTCCCACCCTCGTTCACCCCGCCCCCCGGCCCGAGGTGGCCGTCCGGACCAACAGGAAGGACCTCCGAGCCGTCTCGGCGGCACTGCGCAGCGAGTGGATCAAGGTGTCCACGCTCCGCACCAACAAGGTGATCCTCGCCCTCACCGCCGGCGTCGGCGCTGCGATCTCCGGGGCGCTGGCCGCAACGGCGACGACGCAGACCGTCACCGCCTCCGAGCTGTTCATCTACCCGCTTCCGCTCGTCGCCACCCTGGCGATCGTGACCGGCATCCTCATGTTCACCGCCGAGTCGCAGCACGGGACGCTCGCCGTCACGTTGGCCGCCCGCCCGGCCCGGTGGGTGACGGTGGTGGCCAAGACGGTGATGGCGATCGCGGTCGGCGTGACCTACGGGGCGCTGTCGATGGCGGCCGGCTTCGGCGGCGCTCTCGCCGGTGGTGCCCGCCTCGGTGACGGCTCGGCGATGACCTCACGGGGCCTCTGGGCGCTGGCGTACATCGCGCTGGCGGCGGTGATCGGCCTGGGCGTCGGCATGATCGTCCGGCACAGCGCCGGCGCCATCTCGGGGCTGCTCATGTGGTCGTTCGTGATCGAGACGCTCTTCGCTCCGGCGCTTCCCGAGGGTGTCCGCCACTTCCTCCCGTTCAGCGCCGGCTACCGCCTGCTCGACGCCGGCGCCGGCTTCAAGGATCCGATCGTCATCGCCCACGAGCTGAGCCGCCCGATGTACGCCCTGATCTTCGGCGGCTACGCCCTGGTCAGCCTCACCATCGGCACGGTGCTGCTGTACCGGCGGGACACGAACTGACCCGCCCGATCCCACCGTCCAGCGACGAGCCCGGCCCCGTCATGGGTCCGGGCTCCGTCGCGTGCGGGCCCGTCCGGCGACATCGACAAGACTGCCGGGCCATGGTCAGTCGACTCCGCCGCACCTCCGACAACGCCATCAGGTCGGCGATCGCGTTCGGGGCGAACCGGTTGGCGTCGAGCGAGCGGCTCATGGGCCTCGTGTACGACAACATGAACGAGACCAACTTCGCCGGGCTCTCCCACCACGAGGAGATGCTGAGCGACGGGGTGCGGGTGGGCGCCTACCACCGAGGCATCCACCGGGCCGTGGCGCCGGGCGACGTGGTGCTCGACGTCGGCACCGGCACCGGTCTGCTGGCGTTCATGGCGAGCCGGGCGGGCGCCCGCAAGGTGTACGCCGTCGAGCACTCCGACTTCATCGAGGTGGCGCGCGACATCGGCCGCCGGAACGGGTTCACGAACGTCGAGTTCGTGCAGGCGAACAGCCGCGACTTCACCCCGCCCGAGCCGGTCGACGTGGTGCTCCACGAGCAGATGGGCGACGAGCTGTTCAACGAGAACATGCTCGAGAACCTGCTCGACCTCCGCGATCGGGTGCTCGCGCCGGGCGGGCGCATCCTGCCGGCGAGGTTCCGGCTGTTCGCCGAGCCCGTCACGTTCCGGCCCGACATGCGCGTGCGACGGTTCCACAACATCGAGCTGCCCGACGGGATCGACCTCAGCGGGATGGAGTCGTCGCCGGCGATCGCGCCCTACGACACCGACCGGTTCGGCCAGTTCTGGGCACGGCCCGGCGCCGTCGCCGCGACGATCGGCGAGCCGGTCCCGATCCTCGAGTTCGACCTCGCCACGTTGACGCATCCGGGCGCCCTGCCGCTGCGCCACGAGATCGTGCGGGTGGCCGAGGCGGACGCGATCGTCGACGGCGTCTGCGTCTGGTTCGAGGCGTCGTTCGACGACGAGGTCTCGCTCACCACGTCGCCGCTCGCCACGAACACCAGCTGGGGGAACCGCGTGTTCCGGCTCGATCGCGACATCGGTCGCGGCGAGACCATCGCGCTGCGCCTCGACATGGAACGCCTCGTGGACGCCTCGACCTGGGTGCTCCGCGAGGTGTGACCGCAGCCCGACAGCGCTCTGGTGAAGTTCGGACGCCGTTCCCACGAGATTCTGAGGTTCCGTCCCTACGATCGCCGAGATGACCGAGAACCCGCTTCCCCGATTCGAGGCGGTCCAGCGTCGAGCGTTCCTCAAGCGGGCCACGATGCTGGGCGCCGTGGGCCTCGTTCCCGGGCTCGCGTGCGGCACCGACGACGCCGACACGTTCACGAAGTCGGCCGTGGTCAGCACCACTGCGGCTGCCGCGGCGAGCACGACGACGGCGCCCGGAGCGACCACGACGCCCGGCAGCACCGCCGCGCCGAGCACTGCCGCGCCGAGCACCAGCGCGTCGGCCGGCGGCACGGCCCTCCCGTCGAAGGCCGAGCTCACGGTGGAGTTCACCTACGCCGTGGCCGATTCCGGGTTCGGGCCCGCCCGGAACCCCTACATCGCGGTGTGGATCGAGTCGGCGGCGGGGGAGCTCGTGCGCAACATCAGCGTCTGGTACGAGGCCGGGCGCGGCGAGCGCTGGCTGAACGAGCTGCCGAGCTGGTACTCGGCGGACCAGGCGTACTACGACGCCCACCAGAGCCTGGACTTCCAGTCGGTGTCGGGCGCGACCCGTCCGGCCGGCACCTATCAGGTGGTGTGGAACGGCAAGGACGAGTCCGGCGGTCGCGCCACGGCCGGCGACTACGTCGTGTTCGTGGAGTCGAACCGGGAGCACGGCACCCACAGCCTCACGAGCACGCCCATCACGCTCGGATCGAAGGCCGTGACGGCGAAGATGGCCGACCAGGGCGACCTCTCCGCCGCGTCCGTCGCGTACGCGGTCTGACGATGAGCGACGTCGCGCAGGAGCGCTCGTCCGGTCGGCGCGGAACCGGGCAGAAGTGGTTCCGTTGGGTGCACGTCTACACCAGCATGATCAGCCTCGTGCTGGTGTTGTTCTTCGGGCTCACCGGACTCACGCTGAACCACCCCGACTGGACCTTCGGCGATGCGGCGACCACCACCACGAAGTCCGGCAACATGAGCTTCGACGTCGCGCGGAACTCGACGGTCGACTACCTGCGCGTCTCGGAGTTCCTCCGCAACAAGTACGGCATCTCCGCCGACGTGAGCGACTACAGCACCACCGGCGACCAGGGGTCGATCAGCTATCGGGCGCCCGGCTACTCCGCCGACGCGACGTTCTCGGTGAGCACGGGCGCGTACCGGCTCACCGTCGAGCAGCAGGGGTTCGTCGCCGTGATGAACGACCTGCACAAGGGACGTGACGCCGACGGATCGTGGAAGTGGGTGATCGACGTCGTCGCCGGGTTCCTGGTGCTGATCTCGCTCACCGGCCTCGGCCTGCAGCTCTTCCTCCGGCGTCGCCGTCGCAGCGCGGTGCTGGTGGCGCTCGGCGGCGCGGTGATCGCCGTGGTGTTCGCCCTGCTCACGCTCTGAGCCGAGCGGTCGTCGGTCTCAGACCTCGGCGGCCGTCCACCACTCGTTGCGGAGCAGGGTCCCGTCGGGGAGGACCAGCAGAGCGGCGACACCGAGGCGATCGGCCGTGTCCACGGCGTGGGCGGGGCCGACGGCGCTGAGGACGGTGGCCACGACGTCGGCCGTCGCCGCGTCGGACGCGAGCACGCTCACCGACACGAGGCCCTCTACCGGCCAACCGGTGCGCGGGTCGAGCACCTGGTTGAACCGCTCGTCGCCCACCTGGAACCAGCGACGCGCCGGCCCGCTCGTGGCCAGCGCGGCGTTCGAGAAGCGCACGCGACTCACGGGCTCGGCGTTGTCGTACGGCCGGAGCGGGTCCTCGATCGCGATCGTGGCCGTGCCGTCACCGCGATGGGTGAGGTCGCCGCCGGCGTTCACGAGCAGCGCCACCAGGCCGAACTGCTCCATCGCCGACGTGGCGATCCGATCGACCACGAAGCCCTTCGCGAGCGCGTTCAGGTTCATGGTGGTGACATCACCGGCGACGATCACGCGTCCGTCCGCCACCTCGAAGCGCGGTGACGCGATCGAGGCGGCGAGCTCGGCCATCTCGTCGCGCGATGGCGCGGTTCCGTCCGACGCGGCCCGCGTCCATCGTCGTGACAGCAGCCCGGCCATCGGGTTGAACGCGCCCTCCGAGACCCGCTGCCAGTGGTCGGCGAGGGTGAGCAGCGCGAGGAGCTCCGCGCTCGGTTCGGCCACCTCGCCGGCGCGCCATCGGCAGAGCTCGCTGGTCGGGTCGAACACGGTGAGCCGGCGTTCCAGGTCCAGGGCGTGGGCGACGGTCGACCGCTCGGCGGCGGTCGCCGTCTCCCGGTCCCGCGCCGTGACGTGCAGGTCGAGCGTGGTGCCCATCACCGGCTGGTGCACCGACGCGACGGTCACGGGTGAGCCGGGCAGATGCACGGCCCCAGTCTGGAGCGTCAGCCGGTAAGGATCGAGGAGTCCTTGTTGCCGGTGCCGAAGTCGCCCTGCAGGTTGATCGTCTTGCCGCAGTGGAAGCCGTCGCCGCTGTCGTCCTTGCTGCCGACCTTCGGGTAGAGCCGTTCGAAGGCGCCGTTCTTCACCTGGACGAGCATGCTGCACTTCGGGCCGTGGTTGCCGCCCGGGTCGGAGGCGGCGTGGAGGCCGCCACCGGTCCACTCGTGCACGGCGCCGGCCTTCTCGAGGATGCACTTGCGGTTGATCGGGCCCTCGTCGGCGCACTGCTTGGCGACGGTCCCGAAGAGCAGCGCCGCGGAGAACGCCTGGATCGCGAGGGCTGCGTGCTGCCAGCCCGGCACGTCCTTGTCGAGGATGCCCACGAGCTGCTTCGTCGCCGGGAACTTGTCGGCCTCCTCGAACGGGTGGAACGCGCTGCGGACGGTGATGCCTTCCACGGCGGCGGCGCCCGACGACTCGACGAGCCGCGCGTCGTACATGTTGGTCTCGGCGGTGAGCACGCCGTTCCAGCCCTGGTCCTTCAGCGCCTGCGAGAACTTGGAGAGGTTCGCCGGCTCACCGATGAAGTCGACCAGTTCGAGCTTCTGGTCGATCACCTGCTGGGCGATCACCGCCCAGTCGGCACTGATGATGTCGTAGGAGATCTCCGCAAAGGTGCCGTACCCCTTGACCTGCTTGGCCGTGCCGACCGCCTGGTCCTTGTTCTGCGTGATCGACGGGAGGTTGCCGTAGACGACGCCGAACGACTTGATCTTCTCGGGATACAGGGCCGCCAGGGAGTCGAAGTTCGCCGACGGCTTCTCGCGTGACGGGTTGGGGATCGGTTGCACCTGGTCGGTCGCCTCGGAGAAGTCGGTCGACACCGCGAACCCGGGGATGGCGATCATCTTGCACTTGTGGAAGTCGGCGCCGTCCTTGCCGGTGAAGATCAGGTTGTCCTGCGCCCAGCCGCCGCCGACGATCGCGAACACGTCGGTACACGCCGTGGCCATGGCCTTGTCGACCTCGAGCACCTTGCCGTCGAGGTCGACCGCCTCGAGCTGCAGGCCGTTGATGCCGCCCTGGTCGTTGCACCACTTCACGAACGCCAGCGATCCGTCCCACAGCTCCTTGAGGAGACCGGGCCGGATGCCTTCGCGGTCGTTGCCGACCCCGATGTACAGCTTGTCGGTGCCACGCCCGGCCTCGTCGGCCTGCACCGTGGCGTTGCCCTTCCCGCACGGGCTCGGCAGCGTGCCGAACTTCTGCGCACCCCCTTCGGCCGTGGTGCCGGACCCGCCGGCGGCCGTGGTCGTCGTGCCGGACTTGGCCGCCTCGTCGGCGCCCTTGGCCCCGCACGCCGCGGCCACCATGGCCGTGAACAGCAGGACGACAACAACGGTCTGACGCTTCATGCGAACCCCCCGGATCGACGAATCGACGAGGAGCCTACAGACACGCCGTCGCGATGGGCGGACGGGTCGTCGGTTCGCCGCCGCGCTACGCCACGGCGCCACTCTGGAGAGCTGAGGTGCAGTCGAGCTGCACCCTGGCGCTCCAGAGTGACGTCGAAGGTGGGTCCGACTCGGGTCGGTCACCTCGACGTCGGCGGCTCACGGCGGAGCCACCGGACGAATCGACTCAGGCGCATCGCCGCTGTGGCCCGCCATCCGCCCGACGCGTGGACCGCGTATCGGGCGAGCTGTCGGTCCCACTCGTCGAACATCACCGGCTCGACGGTACGGGGGTGCCGGCCGAGCGTGGCGTGACTCTGGAGCGCTGAGGTGCAGTCGAGCTGCACGTCGGCGCTCCAGAGTGGCGCCCCGGGTTCCGGAGCGGGGGCGATCCGTGCGGGAGATGACGCGAGGCGTCACTTCGGGCACGGATTGCGATGAAGCGGCGGGTCAGGGGGCGGGGACGGAGTTCGCTCGTCGGTGGAGGACGAGCGCGCGGCCGAGCCACACGATCGTGGCGATCGGGAGGAGCAGCAGCACCACGGCCCAACCGGCGACGGCGAGCACGCGGCCGGCGGTCCAGCCCGGGTCGTCGGAGGTGTCGGTGACGATGGCCTCGGGCGGGGTGGTGGCGGCGGGTTCGCTCCGGTCGAGCGTGGTCGTGGGGGTCGCGGTGCCGAGCGAGGTGGGCGCCTCGACGGCGGCGACCGACACCGTCGGGCCCGAGGACGCGGTGCGCGCCGAGACGGTGAACACGAGCCCCGAGAGGACGATGAGCAGTGCGAACGGCAGGGTCGCAACCGTGCCGACGACCTTGTGGCGCGTCGTCCACATACGTGAGGTCCACAGCAGCACGACGCCGACGACCCAGCCGACGAGGCAGAGGATCGGGCTGAGCGCGAACGCGACGAGCGCCCACCGCTCGGCGGTGCCCGTCGGGGCCGGCGGCGAAGTGGGTGCCGACGGCGCAGCGGTCACCGGGGGAGCGGCCGGCGCGTCGTAGGGCGAGACGCCGGCGGCGGTCGCGATGTCGGCGGGCGGGCCGAGTCGTTCGAGCACGGTGCGGAGCCCGGCGTCGTCGCCGGGCGCGAGGTCGGCCGACGCCGAGAGGATGTGGTCCTCGATCTGCTCGAGGATCTCGTTGCGACGCTCGGGGTCGGCGGCCCGGAGCGCGTCGGAGACGTCGCGGAGGTAGTTCTCCACGAGGGGCTCGTTGAGGGTGGTCATCGTGTGGCCCGTCCTTCCATGATCGAGTCGACGCTGTCGCGGAAGGTCGACCAGGCCCGTTCGAACTGGTCGAGCGACGCACGGCCGGTCGCGGTGAGCGTGTGGTAGCGGCGTGGTGGGCCCGACTCGGAGGGGTGCCAGGTCGTGTCGACCTTGCCCTCCTTCCGGAGGCGGGTGAGCAGCGGGTACACGGTGCCCTCGCCCGTCTCCATGCCGGGGCGCTCCGACAGCGATCGCACGAGGTCGAAGCCGTAGCGGGGCTCGTCGCCCAGCATCGCCATCACGCAGTACTCGAGCGCGCCTCGTCGCAACTGCGCCAGGAGCTGGGCGCGCACCTCGTCCTCGCCCGTCCTGTCCTGTGCGTCGCCAGGTACCATGCCGTACATAGTACCGGACGATCCGGCCGGGCGACACCGGTTCGCGTCGGCGGCAGGATCGAGCCCTCGGCCGTCCCCACGTAGGCTGCGACCCGGTGAACGACGATCTGATCAACGAGCTCCTCCCGCCCGTGCTCCACGAGACGAGCCACTGGGAGTCGGTGAACCCGCCCCGCCCGCTGCCCGAGGGCGCGAAGGTGACCCGGTTCGCCCCGAGCCCCACGGGCTTCGTCCACATCGGTGGCGTGTACACGGCGTCGATCTCCCAGTCGGTCGCGCACGGGTCGGGCGGCACCTACTTCGTCCGCATCGAGGACACCGACCAGGCCCGCGAGGTGGCCGACGCCGCGAGCCAGTTCGACCGGGCGTTCGCCTACTTCGGCATTGCGTCGGACGAGTCCGCCGACCAGCTCCCGTGGGGCCCCTACCAGCAGTCGAAGCGCGCCGACATCTACCTCTCGTACGTGCGGGAGCTGCTGCGCGCCGACGATGCCTACCCCTGCTTCTGCAGCTCGGCCGAGCTCGAGGCCACACGCGACCGCCAGCGCGAGGCCAAGCTCGCCACCGGGTACTACGGCGAGTGGGCCACCTGCCGCTCGTTGAGCGCCGGCGACGTCGCCGAACGTCTCGCTGCCGGCGGCCAGCCCGTGATCCGCCTGAAGACGCCGGACGTGATGGACCGTCGCGTGACGTTCACCGACGCGATCCGCGGCGACATCGAGCAGCTCGACAACTTCAACGACGTCGTCGTGCTCAAGAGCGGCGAGCACCGCATGCCGACCTACCACTTCGCGCACGCGGTGGACGACCATCTCATGCGCGTGAACCTGGTCATCCGCGGCGAGGAGTGGATCTCGTCGGTGCCGCTGCACCTGCAGCTCTTCGAGGCGCTGGGGTTCGAGGCGCCGACCTATGCGCACGTCGCCCCGCTCATGAAGATCGACGGGTCGTCGCGGCGCAAGCTGTCCAAGCGCAAGGACCCCGAGGCGTCGGTCGACTTCTACATCGGCGAGGGCTACCCGGCGGCGGCGGTGCACCACTACCTGCGCGGCCTCGCGAACGCCCGCCTCGCCGACCTGCCGGTCGACGAGGCCGCGTCGATGCCGATCGAGCTCGAGCACTGCGGCGTTTCGGGGCCGCTCGTCGATCTGGCAAAGCTCGACGACATCACCAAGGACGTGGTGGCGGAGATGCCGGTCGACGACGTCGTCGCCGCGCTCGTGACGTGGGCCGAGGAGTTCGACCCCGACCTGGCGACGGCGTTGGCGGGGGAGCGCGAGCGCGCCGCGGGCGCCGTCGGCATCGGCCGCAACGATCCCGATCGCATCCGCAAAGACCTGGGCCGCTGGTCGCAGTTCCGCGAGGTGTACGGGTTCTTCCTCGACGGCATCTTCGAGCCCGTCACCGACCCGGCCGACGAGCGGTTCGCCGGGGTCGAACCGGCCGTCGTGAGGGCGCTCGCCGCTGACTTCGCCGACGGCTACCGCCCCGAGACCGATCCGACCGCGTGGTTCGAGCAGATCCGCGAGCTCGCGGGGAGGCACCGCTTCGCGTTGAACAAGGCGGAGCTCCGCGAGAATCCCGACGCGTTCGTCGGCCTGCTGAAGGACGCGGCGGGCGCGATCCGCGTGCTCCTCACGGGCTCCACGCGGAGCCCGGAGCTCGACGTGGTCGCGGCCGTGCTCGGCCCCGACGAGGTGAAACGGCGCGTTCGCTCGGTCCTCTAGCGTGTCCTCGATGTCCGACGCGCCCGACACCCCCTCGCTCGACTTCGTCCGGGAGAAGGTGCGGGCCGACATCGAGTCCGGCAAGTTCGGTGGCCGGGTGCAGACCCGCTTCCCACCGGAGCCCAACGGCTTCCTGCACATCGGCCACGCCAAGTCGATCTACCTCAACTTCGGCATCGCCGAGGAGTTCGGCGGCAGCTGCTTCCTCCGCTTCGACGACACCAACCCCGAGACCGAGGACGTCTCCTACGTGGAGGCGATCCAGGAGGATCTCGCCTGGCTCGGCGTCACGCCGGCCGGCCCGCCGCGGTTCGCGTCCGACTACTTCGACCAGATCTACGCGTGGGCGGAGCAGCTCATCGAGCAGGGCCTGGCCTACGTCGACGACCAGGACAAGGAGACCATCTCGGCGCAGCGCGGCGGCTTCGGCCAGCCCGGCGTCGAGAGCCCGCACCGCGACCGTCCCGTCGAGGAGAACCTCGGCCTGTTCCGCCAGATGCGCGACGGCGCCTACGACGAGGGCGAGCTCGTCCTCCGCGCCAAGATCGACATGCAGGCCGACAACATGTGGCTGCGCGATCCGATCCTGTACCGCATCCGCAAGGTGCCGCATCACCGCACCGAGGATCGCTGGGTGATCTACCCGACCTACGACTGGGCGCACGGGCAGTCGGACGCGATCGAGGGCACCACGCACTCCATCTGCACGCTGGAGTTCAGCGACCACCGCGCGCTCTACGACTGGTGCCTCGACCACCTCGACCTGCCGTTCGACCGTCCCGAGCAGACCGAGTTCGCGCGGCTCAACCTCACCCACACCGTGCTGTCGAAGCGCGTGCTCCGCACCCTGGTGGAGCAGGGCCACGTCGACGGCTGGGACGACGCCCGCATGCCCACGGTGCGCGGCCTTCGCCGCCGCGGCTACCCGGCGGCGGCGCTGCGGGCGTTCACCGACCACATCTCGGTGGCACGCACCAACTCGGTGGTGGACATCGAGCTGCTCGAGTACTTCGTGCGAAACCACCACAACGCGACGGCGCTGCGGCGCATGGCCGTGGTCGAGCCCCTCAAGCTCACCATCACCAACTGGCCCGACGGCCACGTCGAGTGGATGGACGTCGTGAACAACCCCGAGGACCCCTCGGCCGGCACCCGTTCCGTGCCGTTCACCGGCGAGCTGTGGATCGAGCGCGACGACTTCATGGTCGATCCGCCGCCGAAGTACTTCCGCCTCACGCCCGGCCGTGAGGTACGCCTGCGCAACGCGTTCTTCGTCACGGCCACCGACGCCGTGCTCGACGACGACGGCGAGGTCGTGGAGGTGCTCGCGGTCTACGACCCCGCGACGCTCGGCGGCAACGCGCCCGACAACCGCAAGGTGAAGTCGACGATGCACTGGGTGTCGCGTCCCCACGCGATCGATGCCACCGTCCACCGCTACGAGCGCCTGTTCCGCTCGCCGCACCCGGCGGCCGACGGTCGCGACCCGCTCGACGAGCTCGACCCGAACTGCCGCGTCACCACGCTGGCCAAGGTGGAGCCGGCGCTGGCCGAGGTGGAACCGGGCCAGGTCGTCCAGTTCGAGCGTCTCGGGTACTTCGCCGCCGACCTCGACGACGCCACGGTCTTCCACCGCACGGTCGGCCTGAAGGACGAGTGGGCGAACCTCCAGAAGGCCCGCCCCGCCTGAGCCACGATCTGCCTGAGCCCGATCTGTCAGGAGACGCGGATGGTTCTGGAACGTGACGTCGATCCCGCGGCGCTCTACGACGAGGAGCGCCTTGCGTTCGTCGCCCGCCTCAGCGCGCTGACGTCCGCCGAGCTCGCGTTGCCGGTTCCGGCCACGCCGTTGTGGTCGGTCCGCGACGTGCTCGCCCACGTCGTCGGCATCACGGCCGACCTCAACGCGCAGCGGTTCGGCGGCGACGGCACCCCCGACGACTGGACAGCCGCGCAGATCGCCACTCGGCGCGACCGCACGGTGGACGAGCTCGCGGCCGAGTGGGCCGCCGAGGCGCCCGCGTTCGAGGCCGGTCTCCGCCTGTTCGGCTACGGGTTCGGCGCTCACTACCTGGGCGACCTGCTGCAGCACACCTGCGATGTCGAGACGGCCCTGGGGCGGATCCCGGCGCGCGACGACCTCGCGCTGGCGGTGGCCCTCGACTTCTACCTGGAGTCGTTCGAGTCGACGCTCGTCGACACGGGCGCGACGGCGGTCGCCGTCGACGTCGGCGAGGAGTTGTGGGTGCTGGGCGCGGGGGAGCCCGTCGTGAGCGTGACGGCGCCCCGCTTCGAGCTCTTCCGCTCGCTCGGAGGCCGCCGCACGAGGGCGGAGATCGCCGCGCTCGACTGGCGGGGCGATGCCGACGTCGTCGACGCCGTGATCGACGCGGTGAGCCGCTACCCGATGCCCGTCACGTCCCTGGACGAGGGAGACGGCTGACGCGGCCGCTCCGAGCGGCAACAATGTGCGACAGCATGACGACCGGCGACGATGCGACCGCAGGTGCCGACGAGGAGTCGGCGGCGATCCTCACCCCCGACCAGCGCGTCCGCGTGTTCGTGTCCTCGACCATGGAGGAGCTCGCCACCGAGCGGGTCGCCGTGCGCGAGGCGGTGGAGGGAATGCACCTCTCGCCCGTGCTGTTCGAGCTGGGGGCACGGGCCCACCCGCCGCGCAGCCTCTACCGCTCCTACCTCGACCAGAGCCACGTCTTCGTCGGCATCTACTGGGAGCGCTACGGGTGGATCGCTCCCACGATGGAGGTGTCGGGCCTCGAGGACGAGTATCTCCTCGCCGGCGAGAAGCCGAAGCTGATGTACGTGAAGCGGCCGGCGCCGGGTCGTGAGCCCCGGCTCGAGGCGCTGCTCGACCGCATCCGCGCCGACGATGACGTGGCCTACAAGGCGTTCGGCGATGCCGAGGAGCTCGAGGCCCTGGTCACCGACGACCTGTCGCAGCTGCTGAGCGAGGCGTTCCTCGTGGTGCCGGTCGCCGGCGGCGCGCCGGCCACGAGGCGCCAGCGCTTCACCCTGCCGGTCGAGGCCAACGCGTTCGTGGGCCGTGCCGACGAGGTCGCCGCACTGGCCGAGCTCCTCGCCCGGCCCGACGTGCGACTGGTGACGCTGACGGGCCCGGGCGGCATCGGCAAGACGCGGCTCGCGCTCAAGGTCGCGGCCACGGTCGCACCGGCATACGAGGAAGGCGCCGCGTTCGTGGCCCTCGCCGCGGTGGACGAGCCCTCGGTCGTCGGCGCGATCGCCACCGCGGTCGGCCTCCGTGACAGCAGTGGTCCGTCCGTCGCCTCGCTCGCCGCCGACCTCGCCACCCGCTCGCTGCTGCTGGTCATCGACAACTTCGAGCACGTGATGGGCGCGGCCGACGTGATCGCCGAGTTGCTCGAGGCGGCGCCGGGCGTGCGGGTCGTGGTCACGAGCCGCGAAGCGCTACGGCTCCAGGCGGAACACGAGTTCCCGGTACCGCCGATGGCCGTCGACGACAGCGTGGGCATGTTCGTCGCACGCGCCACCGCCGTTCGACCGGACTTCCGCATCGACGACTCCAACCGCGACGTCGTCGAGCGCATCTGCCGGCGCCTCGAGGGCGTGCCCCTCGCGATCGAGCTGGCTGCCGCACGCACCAAGCTGCTGGCGCCCGAGGCGCTCCTCGAACGACTCGACCACCGTCTCGACTTCCTCGTGGGCGGGGCCCGCGACCTGCCCGAACGCCAGCGTGCGCTGCGTCGGACCATCGAGTGGAGCTACGAGCTGCTCGACGAGGAGGAGCGTCGGCTGTTCGACGACCTCGGCGCGTTCGTCGGCAGCTTCTCGCTCGCGGCGGCCGAGGAGGTGGTGGGCGACGGATCCGACGTCGACGTGCTCGACCTGCTCGCGTCGCTCGTCGACAAGAGCCTGCTGCGGGTCGAGGCCACGGCGAGCGAGCCGCGCTTCCGGATGCTCGAGATGATCGCCGAGTTCGCACGCGCCCGGCTCGCCGAGCGCGACGACGCCGACGAGGTCGGCGAGCGGCACGCCCGCTGCTTCCACGACGTCGCGATCCGGGTGGGCGAGGGCACGGTCGGCGGCGACCAGCACCACTGGCTGCGCGTCCTGGGCGGCGAGGACGACGGCGAGGTCGGCAACGTCCGAGCCGCGCTCGCCTGGTACCTCACCCACGACCGCCTCGACGACGTCGCGGACATGGCGTGGGCGCTCTGGGTGCCGGCGTGGATCAACGGGCGGATCGACGAGGGCCGGCGCACGGCCCGTGCCGCGCTCGCCGCCCGCGGCGAGATGTCGGAGCGCTCGCGGGCGCGACTGCAGATCGTGCTCGGCATGTTCGAGATGTGGGCCGGCAACCACGAGGCCTCGGTCGAGTCGCTCCGCTCCGGGGTCGCCATCGGCGAGGCGTTGGGGGACGACTCGCTCGTCGCCACGGCGATGCTGGCCGAGAGCATGACCGCCGGGCCGGTCGACGGCGAGACCCGCTCCGAGGAGCTCGCCGAGGAGACCCTCGCGATCTACCGACGCCTGGGCGACACCTGGGGTGAGGCGGCGGCGCTCAACGTGCTCGGTTGGCTCTACGTCGCCCAGGAGCGGTTCGACGGACACGAGGACGTCTTCGAGCGCACGCTGTCGACCTCGGTCGCTGCCGGCGACGAGCAGTTCAGCGCGATGGCCGAGGTGAACCTGGCCGAGTACCGGCTGCACGAGGGCGACGTCGAGGGCGCCGCCGCGCTGCTGGCGTCGTGCATCGACCGGCACCGGTCGCTGCGGCTCGTGTACTCCGTCGCCTACCTGCTCGAGGCCATCGCCCGGCTCGTCGCGCACCAGGGCGACCCGGCGCGCGCCGCCCGCCTGCTGGGCGCCGCCGCGCAGATGCGCGAGTCGGTCGGCGTGTCGGTGTGGGGGAGCCAGCTCCTCCGGCGCGACCGATTCGTGGACGAGGTGCGGGCTGCGCTCGGGGCGACGGACTACGACGCGGCCGTCGCCGCAGGCAGGCTGCTCTGCTACGCCGATGCGCTCGACGAGGCGGGGCAATAGCCTCGACGCACACGAGACCCCCCAGAGAGTGAGACGTCATGGATGAGTCGTATCGCGTGGGGCCCGACGTCCACGTGCTCCCGTCGCGGATGGACGTGCCCGGTGTCGGCTCGATTCCGATCAACGCCTTCGTGATCCTGTCCGAGCAGCCGGTGCTGGTGGACTGCGGTCTCGGGGTGGACGCGCCGGAGTTCGTGGAGGCCCTCCGGGCCGTCGTCGACCCCGCCGACCTGGCGTGGATCTGGCTGACGCACGACGACGGCGACCACACCGGCTGCCTCCGGCAGATGCTCGACCTCGCGCCGAACGCGAAGCTCGCGACGAACGGCCTCGGCGCCCTCCGCCTGAGGACGTGGTGGGACGTGCCGCTCGACCGGGTCCACGCGATCGCTCCCGGCGACCGCATCGACGTCGGTGACCGCACGCTCGCCGCGCTCCGGCCGCCCACCTACGACAACCCGATGTCGACGGGGATCTTCGACGAGAGCACGTCCACGTTGTTCTCGGTCGACTCGTTCGGGGCGATCCTGTCCGCCCCCTACCAGGACGCGGCGGACATCCCCGAGGAGGAGCTGCTCGGTGGCATGACCGCCTGGGCGACCTTCGACTCGCCGTGGCTC
Source organism: Acidimicrobiales bacterium (assembly GCA_046331245.1). GTDB lineage: Bacteria > Actinomycetota > Acidimicrobiia > Acidimicrobiales > Microtrichaceae > SSF14. The sequence goes on from JAXLRH010000008.1 coordinate 43,682, forward strand.
CACCTCTCCGACCCGGCGCGGTTGGCCGGGGTGCTCGACGGCGTGCGATCGCTCGGCGCCGAGCGCGTGCTGTCGTCACACCTCCCGCCGGCCATCGACCGGCTCGACGAGCTCCTCGACATCGTGGCGGGCATCCCCGCAGCGGAGCCGTTCGTGGCGCCGGACGCCGCCACGTTCGACCAGATCGCCGCCGCCATCGCGACCATCGAGAGCGCCGGCCTCGCCGCGCTCGACTGAGCGCGACGAGACCGGCCCCGGGTCCCGCCTAGGAGTGGGCGACGGGGCACCCGCCGGCCGTGAACGTCGCGGGCAGGTGCTGCAGCGCGATGACGAGCGACGAGTCGCCGCGGTCGAGCGGTGCGCCGGCGTCGATGCGGATGTCGGGCATCCGCGACAACAGCTCCTGGAACACGAGCTTCACCTCCATGCGGGCCAGGTTGGCCCCGAGGCAGAAGTGCGGGCCGATGCCGAACGCCAGGTGCGGGTTGGGGGAGCGCTGCAGGTCGAGCGCGTCCGGGTTGTCGAACACCCGCTCGTCGCGGTTGGCCGACGGGTACATCAGGAGAACGCGGTCGCCCTCCTTGAAGTGCACGCCCCGGTACTCGTGGTCGGCGGTGACGGTGCGGATGAAGTTCAGCACCGGCGACACGTAGCGCACGATCTCGTCCACCGCGACGTCCACGAAGTCGTCGACGTCGAGGTTGTCGAGCAGCAGCTGCTTCTGGTCGGGGAACATGCTGAGCGCCAGCATCCCGCCCGAGATCGCGTTGCGCGTGGTCTCGTTGCCGGCGACGAGGAGCACGGCGAGGAACGCGAGGAGCTCGTCGTCGCTCAGCGAGCCGTGCGTCTCCTGCATCTTCGCGATCGTGTCGGCGTCGACGCCCTGGTAGGCCCGGTGCTCCTTGGTGAGCGCCCCGTCGTCGAAGGCCTGCGTGAGCACCGAGATCAGGTCGTTCTGCGGATCGGCGCGGCGCTCCTCGATGAGGGCGATGCACATCTCCGCGAACTCGCCGAACGCGACGGCGGCGGCGTGGAGCACCGGGTCGTCGGCCTCGACGTGACCGTCGCCGGCCATCATGTCGTCGGACCAGCGGTACATCTTCATGCGCTGCTGGGCGTCGAGGCCCATCAGCTCGCAGATGATGATGAGCGGCACGTGGATCGCGAAGTCCTCCACGAAGTCGATGTGGCCCGAGTCCACCACCTGATCGAGGATCTCGTTGGTGAGCTCCCGCACGTGGGGCATCAGGTCGCGGACCCGTCGGGGCGTGAAGCCGGCGTTGATGAGGCGTCGCGTGCGCAGGTGCTCCTCGCCGTCGAGCGTGATGATCGACATGTCGCCCGCGATCTTCGGGCGGACGCCGAACCGGCTGCAGTACAGGTCGTTGTCGCGGCTGAAGTGGAACACGTCCTCGTGGCGCGCGGCGATGTACAGGTCGTTGAGCGTGTCGTGGTGGAGCGTGTCGAGGTCGCGGAGCGCCCGGTAGAGCTCCCACGGATCGTCGTAGGTGGAGCCGGCGCAGAAGTCGACGGCGTCGAGGTCGATGGCGGCGTTCATGACTGGCTCATCATGTCGGCGTGGATCTGGTCCTCGCCCTTGAGGCGGGAGGAGGCCGTGAGCTTCACGACGCCCTCGACCGGCGGATGGCTCGTGTCGGGCCGGTTCGGCGGGTACACCTCCCGGTCGAACACGACCTCCTCCGCGTAGAACTGCGACGCCCACTTGCGGAACTTCAGGTACGGCCCGTCGTTGTCGGCCAACGCCGGCCGGGTGACGTGGCCCTTGTTCTTCCAGATCGGCAGGTCCTCGTGGATCTGCTGGGTGACCTCGGCGATGAAGGCGTTGCCGACGCCGGACGTCGTGGCGTCGTCGGCGAAGCGTCGCACGCGGAAGTTGAAGCGCTGCTCGCAGTCGTCGGAGGTGACGGGCGTGTTGCAGCCGAGCAGCACCGTGTCGACGATGCCGCTGAAGCGGATCACGCTGAACCCGGGGCCGTACTGGTCGATGTCGATGTTGCCGTCGACGATGCCCTGCGGGGTGACGAACTTCTGGACCGTGCGCACGTGGGCGAGGGGCCCGTCGGTCTCGTAGCTGCGGGCCTCGGGCACGATGTCGGTGTTGTGCACGTAGCGGAAGTGGGCGATGTCCACAGAGTTCTCCGCGATCTCCTGCCAGGCGGCGGGGATCGGGATCGTGCGGGTCGCCGTCTCGCTCCACTCGGTGGTGTTCGAGAACTCCGGCACCTCGGGGATCTCCCAGATCGGCGGCTCCTCGAAGGGGTGGTACCACGCCATCACCAACCCGTTGCGCTCGACGACGGGGTAGGTGCGCAGCTTGGCGGCGCGGTTGACGCGCTCGCTGTAGGGGATCTCGCTGTTGCGACCCTCGGCGTCGAACTTCCAGCCGTGGAAGGGGCACATGATCTCGCAGTTCTCGACGTGCCCGCCGTGGCCGAGGTGCCCGCCGAGGTGGGGGCAGATCGCGTCCTGCAGGTGGTAGGCGCCCTCGTCGTCACGCCACAGGACGAGGTCGTGCTCGAAGTAGAAGAGCGGCATCACGCCACCCGGTTCGAGGTCGTCCGGCCAGGCGATCTGGTACCAACCGAACGGGACGGGGAACGGGGTGCGTGCCATGTGTGGCTCCTGACTGGGTTGCTGGGAAATCCGGAGAAGGTGCTTGTCGAAAACTAGAACACGTTCTAGTTTACCAGAAAACTAGAACCTGTTCTAGTTCTTGTTCCGACGTGGATCGTCCACGCCGAACGACGACAGGAGTGACGGCCATGGAGTTCGGCTTCTTTGCCCAGGGCGCGGTACCCGAGCCGCTGCGGCTCACCAATCCGGCCCTCGAACACGACCGGATGATGGAGAGCGTGGAGATCGCCGTGCAGTCCGAGCAGTGGGGCTTCAAGTACGCGTGGGCCTCCGAGCACCACTTCCTCACCGAGTACTCGCACATGGCGGCCCCCGAGGTGTGGGGAGCGTTCGTGGGCGCACGCACGTCGACCCTCCACGTGGGGGCCGCCATCACCAACACCACGCCGGCCGTGAACCACCCCGTGCGCATCGCCGAGCAGGTCGCCACCCTCGACCACCTCACCGAGGGCCGCTACGAGTTCGGCACCGGCCGCGGCTCGTCGACGACCGAGATGGGCGGCTTCGGCGTGACCGACTGGGACCTCACCCGCGACATGTGGCGCGAGACCCTCCGCGAGTTCAAGAAGATGTGGGAGCAGGACGCCTACAGCCACGAGGGCCAGTTCTTCTCGATGCCCGAGCGCAACGTCGTGCCCAAGCTCTACAAGCCCACGCCGCCGCCGATGTGGGTGGCCGCCGGCAACCCCGAGACGTTCGAGATCGCCGCGGCCGACGGGCTCGGCGTGCTGTGCTTCGCGTTCGGGCCGCCGCTGAAGTCGCGCATCCCCGACGCCGTGCGCGCCTACAAGGCGGCCATCGGGAGCTGCGACCCGGTCACCGGGTACGCGAACGACAACATCCTCTGCGTCACCAACATGATCTGCTGCGAGGACCGCAACGACGCCTTCAAGCTCGCGTCCGAGATCGGCATGTCGTACTACCACTCGCAGGTGCTGAAGTGGCTCGACACCTTCCCCAGGCCGAAGGGCGTGCCGGAGTGGCCCGAGCTCATCCCCGAGCCGACCCCCGACGAGGTCGAGGCGCTCGCCGCGACCGGGGCGATCATCGCCGGCGACCCCGACGACTGCGCCCGCGGCGTGGAGATCTACCAGTCGATCGGCATCGACCAGCTCGTGTTCAGCCCGCTCACCACGCAGATCGGCATCGACGACGCACTCGCGCACTTCGAGCTGTTCGGCAAGGAGGTGCTGCCGCGCTTCGACATCGACCCCGTGCACAGCACGACGCGCTACCGAGAGGCCGCCGGCAAATGATCGATCTCGCCATTCGCAACGTCACCATCGTCGACGGCAACGGCACGCCCGGCTACGTCGGCGATGTCGGCGTGGACCGCGGCCGAGTGTGCGCCGTGGGCACCGTCGTCGACGACGCCACCGAGGAGGTCGACGGCACCGGCCTCGTGGTGTGCCCCGGCTTCATCGACCCTCACACCCACTTCGACGCGCAGCTGCTCTGGGATCCCTACGCCAGCCCGTCGAACCTCCACGGCATCACCACGGTGATCTCCGGCAACTGCGGCTTCACGCTGGCGCCGATGCGCCCCGAGGACGCCGGGTGGACCCTGGAGATGATGGCGGAGGTGGAGGGCATGCCCCTCGCCGCGCTCAAGGCCGGCGTCACCGGCAGCTGGACGACGTTCCCCGAGTACCTGGAGCGGGTGGACGGGCGTCTCGGCGTGAACGCCGGGTTCCTGGTCGGCCACTGCCAGCTCCGTCGGTACGTGATGGGCGCCGACGGCGACCGCGAGGCGACCCCCACCGAGGTGGCCGCCATGGCGGCGGAGCTCCGGGCCTCCCTGGCGGCGGGGGGCCTGGGGTTCTCGTCGACGCAGTCCTTCTCCCACAACGACGGCGACGGCAAGCCGGTGCCCTCGCGCAACGCGACGACGGCCGAGCTGCTCGAGCTCTGCGAGGTCGTGGCCGACTACGAGGGCACGACGCTCGAGTACATCACCGACGGGTGCCTCAACGGGTTCACCGACGAGGAAGTCGAGCGCATCACCGAGATGTCGCGGCGGGGCAAGCGCGCCGTCAACTGGAACGTGCTCACCGTCGACTCGCGTGACCCCGACTCGGTCGAACGGCAGCTCCGGGCGTCACGCTTCGCCGCCGACCACGGCGGCCGCGTGGTCGCGCTCACGATGCCGATCCTCGTGCCCATGAACATGAGCCTGCTCACCCGTTGCGCGCTCACCTTGATCCCCGGCTGGGACGAGATCCTCACCCAGCCGCTCGACCGCCGGATGGAGCTGCTGCGCGATCCGGCGGTCCGCGACCGGATGCGCGTCGACGCCGACTCGGAGTCGGCCGGCGTGTTCCGCCGCCTCAACCGGTGGGCGGAGTACCACATCGGCGACACCTACACCGCCGAGAACAAGGCGCTCGAAGGGCGACGCGTCGGTGACATCGCGGCGGAGCGGGGCGTCGACCCGTTCGACGCGCTCATCGACATCGCGCTGGTCGACGGACTGCGCACGGTGCTCTGGCCGACTCCGCTCGAGGACGACGACGACAGCTGGCGGCTGCGCATGGAGCTCCTCGACAGCGGCCGTGCGATGGTCGGCGGCTCCGACGGCGGCGCCCACCTCGATCGCATGATGGGCAGCGTCTACCCGACGAAGTTCCTCGGCGACACGATCCGCGGTCGACGGCTCGTCACGCTCGAGCGGGCGGTGCAGATGATGACCTCCACGCCGGCCGAGCTATTCGGGCTGCGCGACCGGGGCCGCATCGCGGTCGGCTACCACGCCGACCTCGTGCTGTTCGATCCCGCCACCGTCGACTCGGCGCCGATCCGCAAGATCGCCGACCTGCCCGCCGACAGCGAGCGGCTCTTCGCCGACGCGATCGGTGTGCACCAGGTGCTCGTCAACGGCGTCGCCATCGTGCGCGACAACATCCCGACCGGAGCGTCGCCCGGCGCGCTCCTCCGATCGGGCCGCGACACCCGCACCGTCCCCGTCGACGCGGCGTCGTGAACGCGCACGCCGTCCCCCGAAACCTCCCCCCGACCCGAAATGAGAACCCCCATGGTTGAGATCCCGATGCTCGTCTCCGTCGATGACCACGTCATCGAGCCACCACACCTGTGGGAGCGGTTCATCGCACCGAAGTTCCGCGACCGCGCGCCACGCGTCGAGCGCATCCCCTGCGCCCACATGGGCTACGTCGGCGGCGTCTTCAGCTTCGAGACCGGCGACGAGGGCGAGCCCTGCGACTGGTGGCGATTCGAGGACCTGCTGATCCCGCGCACCCGCGTCGAGTCGGCGGTCGGCTACGACCGCGCCGACGTCACCGTGACGCCCACCACCTACGACGACATGCGCCCCGGTTGCTACGACCCCACGGCCCGCCTGGCGGACATGGACGAGGGCCACATCGAGGCGATGATGTGCTTCCCGTCGAGCTTCCCGCGCTTCTGCGGGCAGACGTTCTCCGAGATCAAGGACCGCGACCTCGGGCTCGCCTGCATCCAGGCGTACAACAACTGGATGGTGGAGGAGTGGTGCGGCGGGTCCGGCGGCCGGCTCATCCCGCTCGTCATCGTGCCGCTCTGGGATCCGCAGCTCGCGGCCACCGAAGTGCGACGGAACGCGGCCCGCGGCGTCGCCGCCGTCACGTTCTCCGAGATCCCGGCCTACCTCGGCCTGCCCTCGATCCACACCGGCTACTGGGACCCGTTCTTCGCCGCCTGTGAGGAGAACGACGTGTCGGTGCACATGCACATCGGGTCGTCGTCGAAGATGCCGTCCACCTCGTCGGACGCGCCGCCGCTCGTGGCGTCGGCGCTCACGTTCGGCAACGCGATGTCCTCGATGGTCGACTTCCTGCTGTCGGGCGTGCTGGTGCGACACCCGCGCCTGCAGATCGCCTACTCCGAGGGCCAGATCGGCTGGATCCCGTACATCCTCGAGCGCACCGACCACGTGTGGGAGCAGAACCGGGCGTGGGGCAACGTGGGCGCCAACGTGCCCGAGCCGCCGAGCACCTACTACCACCGGCAGGTCTACGGCTGCTTCTTCGAGGACGTGCACGGCCTTACGCCCGACGCGCTCGAGAAGATCAACCCCGATCGCATCATGTTCGAGACGGACTACCCCCACTCCGACAGCACCTGGCCGCACAGCGCCGAGACGGCGCAGCGCCTGATGGGTCACCTCGACCAGGAGACGGTCAACAAGCTCTGCCGCGGCAACGCGATCCGGCTGCTGGGGCTCGACCTCGAACCCTGACGCTCAGTCGTTTCAGGGGTGCGGGGTCAGGGTCGCGGTTCCTGATGTCGAGGCCGCCCGGCGTTGCAGCCGGTCGGCCTCGGCCATCAGCGCAGCGATGGTCAGCAGCGTCGTTCCCGGGATGATGAGGATGAAGAGCGTCATCAGCGACGCGAGGCACGCCAGTCCGGCGACGGCGATCACGAACAGGTGGCCGAGCAGGCCGCCGAAGCGGATGAGGAGCCCGAGGACGACCACGACGGCGACGACGATCAGCACCGACCGGACCGCCGTGGCGGGCGACGACTCGAAGGGGGACGCGGTGCGATGCGTGTGGGTCACCCTGTGGCCGTCGGGACCGACGCGCCACTCCGACACCTCGCCCCAGCCCACCGACACCAGGTAGATCGCGGCGGCGACGAGTGCGGCACCACCGGAGATCGACAGCCAGAGGCTCGTGCGTCGCGCGTCCACCCGGTCATCCTTGCCGACGGTGTGCCGTGTCGCAGCGACCGGGGAGAAGAGGGACCTTCTGCCCTGTTGCGTCGCCCCGGGGGATGGTGGGATGCCAAGGCATGACGGACATCGTGACGCCGCCCACCACGACGCCGACGGACGAGCGCGACGCGCTCGACCGCGCCGTCGGCCGCGTGCTGCGCGACGCGCAGTCCGCCCAGGCGGCGGCCGCCGCGCTCCGCGTCGCGTCGTGCGAGCCCCACGACCGTGCGTTCGCGCTCGAGGTGGGCCAGCTCCTGTCGGCGCTGCAGCTCGACGTCGCCGTTGCCCGTGCCGAGTGCGCCATCCACGGGGCGTCCGCTCCGAGCGATCTCGCCGAGGCGATCGAGGAGGTGGCCCACGTCGCCGAGGTCTGGCTCGGCGACGGTGCGGTGCGCGAGTCGCTCGACAACTCACGCGGTCGGTCCGACACGGTGTCGCGATGGATCGACGGCGTGGCCACCGAGTCGCGCCGCACCGCGAAGCGAGCCGGCGAGGCGCTGGACGAGGATCTGGCCGAGCTGCGACGGGCGACCCTCCGTGCGCTCCACAGCGTGCGGGTCGCGCTCGCCGACGCTCTCGCCGCGGTCCGTCACCACACCTAGCCTGCGCCGAGTGGAAACGGTCGACGCCCGGGAGGCGCTGCAGCTGGTCGGCGCAGGAGCGCGCGTGTTCGTGCACACGGGGGCGGCGGCCCCACGACTTCTCGTCGAGGCGCTCGCCGAGCGTGCGCAGGAGGTGGACGACATCGAGGTGACCCACCTCCACACGGAGGGTCCCGCCCCCTACGCCGTCGGTCCGCTCGCCGGGCGCGTGCGGGTGCGCGCACTGTTCGTCGGCGGCAACATCCGCGCCGCCGTGCGGGCCGGCACGGCCGACTACGTACCGGTGTTCCTCAGCGAGATCCCGCACATGTTCCGCACGGGCGCGCTGGGCGTCGACGTCTCCCTCCTGCAGGTGTCACCACCGGACCGCCACGGCTGGTGCTCGCTCGGCGTGTCGGTCGACGTGTCCCGCGCCGCCGCCGACGCGAGCTCCGTCCTGATCGGGCAGGTGAACCCCCGGATGCCCCGCACGCACGGCGACGGCGTCATCCACGTGAGCCGGTTCGCCGCGCTCGTCGCCGCCGACGAACCCCTTCCCGAGGTGACCGTCGAGCCGCCCGGCGAGGTCGAGGCGGCCATCGGTGCGAACGTGGCCGGCCTCGTGCCCGACGGCGCCTGCCTCCAGCTCGGCATCGGTGCGGTGCCCGACGCCGTCGCCCGGGCGCTCACCGGCCACCGGCGGCTGGGGGTGCACACCGAGATGTTCTCCGACGGCATCCTCCGGCTCGTCGAGGCCGGGGCGATCACCGGCGAGACCAAGTCGATCCACCGCGGTGAGATCGTGTCCGGCTTCGTGATGGGCTCGCGGGCGCTGTACGACTTCGTCGACGACAACCCGTCGGTGCGGCTCCTCGACGTGGGATACGTCAACGATCCCCACGTGATCCGCCGCAACCCGGGCGTGGTCGCCGTCAACAGCGCGATCGAGATCGACGTCACCGGGCAGGTGTGCGCCGAGTCGATCGGCACCGACCAGTACTCCGGCGTCGGCGGCCAGCTCGACTTCATGCGCGGCGCCGCGCTGTCGCACGGGGGCGTACCGATCATCGCCCTCCCGTCGACCACCCGCAGCGGGGCCTCGCGCATCGAGTCGGCGCTCCGGCCCGGCGCCGGCGTCACGACGACGAGGTCGCACGTGCACTTCGTCGTGACCGAGCACGGCGTGGCGCGCCTGCACGGTCGCTCGCTGGAGGAACGCGCTGCGGCGCTCATCGCCATCGCCCACCCCGACCACCGGGAGCGCCTCGAGCGCGACGCCGCGGAGCGGTTCGCCCGGCATCGCCCCTGACGGCGCCCCTACGATGCGCGGATGGCGAGGTCGCCCGAGCAGTCGCTCCGTCACCATGCGCTGGTGCTGCTCCGCCATCCCACGCCGTGGGTGGTCGTGCCGTGGTTCCTCGCCGCGCTCGGCGTGCGGATCGCCATGGGACGGTGGACGTGGCGCGACCTCGCGATCCCGGTCGTGATCGTCGCGCTGCAGCCGTTCACCGAGTGGGTCATCCACGTCACGCTCCTGCACTTCCGGCCCCGGATCGTGATGGGTCGCCGCGTCGACCTCCACGTCGCCCGTGAGCACCGCCGGCACCACCTCGACCCGAAGGACGTCGCGCTCACGCTCGTCCCGCTCCCGGAGCTGCTCGCGCTCGTGGTGGGCGTGACGGTCGTCGCGTGGCCCGTCGCGATCGACCACCGCGACGCGCTCACGGTGATGGCCACGGTGGCCGCCGTCCTCGGGACCTACGAGTGGACCCACTACCTCATCCACTCCGGCTACCGGCCGCGGTCGCGGCACGCCCGATCGATCTTCCGATCCCATCGCCTCCACCACTTCCGCAACGAGCACTACTGGATGGGGGTCACGTCCAACCTCGCCGACCGCGTGCTCGGGACGTTCCCGCAGAAGCTCGACGTGCCGCTGTCCGACACGGCCCGGACGCTGGGCATCGACCAACCGTCATGACGGGTGCCCCATGGGGTACCGTCGGCGCTCGGGGGTGGTGGGATGGACGAGGTAGGTCGTCGCCGGTTCCTGGGCGGCATGGTGCTGTTGGGCGCGAGTCCGTGGCTCGCGTCGTGCGTGTCGTTCACGCCGACGCCCACGATGGGTCTCGCCCGCCACACGCTGATGGGCCTGTGGGACGCGATCGTGCCGGGCACCTTCAACGGGGTCGTCGAGGACGCGTCGCCGGGGGCGACCGAGGCCGGCGTGCAGGAGTGGCTCGAAGGGGCGATCGGCACGCTGCCCGCGCCGCTCGACTTCCTGAGCGACTGGTTCCTCCGGGCCTGGGCCGACGACCTCGACCTGTGGGCGAACGTGTTCCACTTCCCGATCGACGACGGGCTGCCGCACTTCGGTGACCTCCCGCTGGGCCCGACGCTCGCCGAGTCCGGGCGCCAGTACAAGGTGATGCTCATGATGGGCCTGTTCGACGGCGTCATCGAGCTGCAGTACTTCGCAGCCATGTCGTTGGCGAAGCTGGCCGTCTACTGCGACTTCCGCGCCGAGACCGCCGGCACACCGCGCGTGGGCGGGCCGATGATCGGGTTCCCCGGCGCCGTCGGCTCCGGCCGCAACCCGAACTTCACCTACGCCCGGCCGGCCGGTTCGCCCGACGCTCGGCTCACGCGCACCGCCGGCGGTCTGGTGGCCGTCCCGTGACCGGCTACGACGTCGCCGTCGTGGGGTCCGGGTTCGGCGGCGGTCCGGCAGCGCTGCGCGCTGCGGAGGCCGGCGCGTCGGTGGTCGTGCTCGAGCGCGGCAAGCGCTACGACCGCCGCCCGGGCAGCGTGGAGTTCCGCCAGACGCAGACCGACCTCCAGTACCTGCTCGACCTCTGGGGCCTCGACGCCGGCTTCGACTGGGACACCAACCGCGCCTCCATCGTGCTCGGCGGTCGCGGCCTCGGCGGCGGCTCGCTGATCTACTCGATGGTCTCGCTGCGGGCGCCGAGCTTCGTGTTCGACGATCCCGTGTGGCCCGAGGCCGTCACCCGCGCCGCGCTCGACCCGTTCTACGAGCGCGCCGAACGACAGCTCGGCGTCGTGCAGCTGCAGTGGGACGGCGACCGGGCCGCCGACGACTGGAAGCTCACGTCGAAGCGCGACACGGCGTTCGCCGTCGCCTGCGCGCAGGCGGGCGTGAGCTGCGACCCCGTGCCCGTGGCCGTCAACAAGGAGTGCGGCAACCTCGGGTGGTGCTCCACCGGGTGCGTCCGGCACGGCAAGGCGTCCGTCGACCTCCAGTACCTCGGTCCCGCCGAGGACCTCGGCGCGGTGCTCCGCACCGGTGTGCAGGTCACGCTCCTGCAACCGGCGCCGGCGTCGTCGGGTCGTCGCTGGCAGCTCACGCTCCACACCTCGGCCGGTGCGCCCGCCGAGGAGGTGTACGCCGACTCGGTGGTGGTCGCCGCCGGGGCGGTCGGCTCGCCGACCTTGCTGCTCCGCTCCGCCGGACGCCTGCCGGGCGGGATCTCCGACCAGACCGGCCGCAACCTGTCGCGGGGCGGCGACCTCGTGATCCCCGTCGTGCTCCCCGACGACCTCGACCTCGGCGCCGCGGGCGACGCGTCCGCTCTGGAGATGCTGCCGGGCAAGATCATCGGCTCGTGCTCGTTCGAGTACCTGTTCGAGCCGCCGCCCGGGTTCGGACCGGACTGGCAGCGCTTCATCATGCAGCCGATGATGTTCCTCCCCATCGTGTCGTCGCTGCTCGTCGCCGACCCCGACGGGATCACCCCCGAGGGCGGCGACATGCGCTCCTTCGGCGCCGGCCACAAGCGGCTGATGGAGAAGTGGGGGAGCCGCCTCCTGCACATCGGCATCATGGGGGTCGACGGCATGGACGGTCGCGTCGGCATCGACGACTACGGGGCGACCACCGTCGGCTTCGGCAACAGCGCCGCCACCCGCAACCTGTTCGACGGGGCACGCGCCGCGGCGCGACACATCTTCGAGGGCGAGCTCGGCGGGCGGGTGCTCCCCACGTGGGACCAGCTGCGCGGCGACGTGCTCGCCATCCACCCGCTCGGCACCTGCCGCATGGCCGACGGCCCCGACCTCGGCGTCATCGACGACCGCTGCCGCGTGTACCGCCGCGACGGCACGGTGCACGACGGCCTCTACGTCATGGACGCGTCGACCTACTCGTCGCCGATCGCCGTGAACACCTCGCTGACCGCGGCGGCGATCGCCGAACGGGCCATGTCGCTCATGCTGTGAGACCGGTCATCTTCTGAGGCGCCCGTGCTCTGAGACGACTCAGGGACGCGTGCCCACCTCGGCGTGGCCGGTGCCCCGCAGGTCCCAGCGGCGGTCGCCGATCTCGACCACGATGTCGGCGCGCTCGGAGTTGGTGCACGTGGCCGTGGCGCCGTCGGGGTCGTGGTACCCGATGGCGACGCTCCGCTCCGGCGGTTGGGTCACGTCGATGCGCACGCGGTCACGACCGATGCGGCCGCGGACCGTCCACGTGGGGAGGCCGAGCCGGGTCGACAAGCGGAAGGACGGACCGTCGAACGACGGGCCGTCCACCCCGTCGATGCGGTAGCGGAGGTGGCTGATCGGGGGCAGGGCCCGCAGGCCGGGACGGGTCGACACCGCCGTGACGAGCTCGACGACGTCGCCGCCGCCCAGATCGGCGTGCAGCCAGCCCCACCGGCGCGCGTTGCCGTGGCCGTAGATGCGCGACAGCGCTCCCGTCCCGGCGAACGCCCGGCCGTCGACCGTGCCCTCGGCTCGGAGCGTGGGCGCGGCCACGACCTGTGCGGCGGGGAGCAGCTCGCGTTGCCACGCCCACCGGGGGAACGTGTACAGCGGTCGCTCGCCCGTGAGATCCCAGCGGAGGTCCCACGCGATGTCGCCGGCCACGCCGGCCGAACCCGAGGCGCCGAGCTCGACGGCGTCGGTGTGCGCCCACGAGGGAGCGCCGTCGGCGGGGAAGGTCGCCGCCCACGCGACGTCGTGGGGCGCGGTCCCGTCGGGCGGGGCGACCCGCTCGTGGTGCAGCCAGAGGCCGTCGCCGCTGGCCTCGTCGGTGAACGTCGCGTACCAGACCTCGAGCCGCCCGCCCTGTCCGCGCCAGCGGGGCGTCAGGAGGTCGGTGCTGCCCGGTGCGGATCGACCCATCGCCGGAGACTAGCGAGGGGCGGCCGTCCGGGCAGGGGAAGGCCCAGCACCGCGAGGACGACGAGCGCTGTCGCAACGAGGGAGAACCACCGGCCCTGCTCCACCCACACCCAGGGCAGACCCACGAACGGCACGCGGACTGCGGCCGTGCCGAGGACGGTGCGACGGTCGACCCCCTGCGGGTCCCGCGTCGCGTTGGCGTCGCCACGCGTCACGGCCGTCCCGTCGCGGCCTACGGAGACGACGCGGTGGGTCACCACGGCGCCCCGGCGGGCGTCCGCGAACGAGATGATCGTGCCCGGTCGCACCGAGGAGGGCGACGTCGGGCGCACCACGACGACGTCGCCGGGGTTCAGCGCCGGTCGCATCGATCCCGACGTGATGACCTCCGCCCGCCATCCGGGGAGGAAGGCGGGCAGGGTCGCGAGCCCGATCGCCGAGACGACGAGGACGCGGAGGAAGATGGTCAGCGCCTCGAGCGCGAACGGCGCCTGACGTCGGGGCACGGGAGGCTCAGGCGTCCTGGGCTTCCCAGGTGAGCGTCGTCGTCGCCGAGAGCCCCTGCGCCGCGTCGTCGTCCTGGACGTTCAGCACGATCCGGTAGGAACGCACGGTCGGGTTGGTCGCGCCGTCGAAGCCGGCGAGGCCGCTCGCGTAGTCGGTGTGACCGGTGCCGAAGCCGGCGAGGGTGCCGGTGTAGAGGGTGCTGCCGGCGACGAAGCCGGTGCAGCTGAACGAGCCGCCGCCGGTCGCGCCGGTGCCGACCTCGATCGTCGCGTCCAGGTACGGGGCCAGCCCGGTGCCGCCGACGACGCCGTAGAGGTGCACGTCGGAGGTGGTCGAGCCGGTGTAGCTCACGTTGATGCAGCGCGTCTGCGCTGCGCCGGGCACGACGCCCGTGACGTTGAACATGGCGGACCCGCTGTCGTCGTCGGACACCGACACCACGCCGGCGGTGATCGAGTTGCCGGCGTTGGTGGTGGTGCCGCTGAACGCGGCCCGGGAGGCCTCGATCGTGGTGCCACCGACGACGACGAGCGCGGCGAGGACGGCGAACGCACGCCACGACCGACGCGTTGCGGTGTCCTCGACGGGTGCGGTGGTGGGTGACATGGTCGGTCCTCCTCGGGCCGAGTGGGGGACCGATGCCGAGTCCCAGCGAGCGTGATCTCGCATCCCCCATCGGCGGGAACCTGCCCCCCTCAAGACGTACCGAACACAATTTCTTGAATTTGAACGAGTTGGTCCGATGGGCCTACATGCACCAGTCACAAAGGATCAGACGCTCGCGCCGTCGACTGCTCCGGAGCTCCATGCGGGCCGCCGCCGTGGTCGGCGTGCTCGGCTCGTCGTTCGTCGTGTGGTCGGCATCGGACGCAGCGTTCAGCGGGACCACCACCAACGGCACGAACAACTGGACGGCCGGCGCCGTCGCCATCACCGACGACGACTCCGGCAGCGCGATGTTCAACGTGTCGGGCCTCGTGCCCGGCGGCACCGGATCGAAGTGCCTCACCGTCACCTACGGCGGCAACGTGACCTCCAACGTCCGCCTCTACGCGTCGTCCGTCTCGACCACGCTGGCGATGAACACCTACCTCAACATGAAGATCGAGGAGGGCACGGGCGGCTCGTTCGCCTCGTGCGCCGGCTTCTCCGCCACGTCGACGCTCTTCGACAACACGCTGTCGAACCTCACGGCGACGACGTACGGAACCGGTCTGTCCTCCTGGGCGCCCACCGGCGCCGCACAGGCGAAGACCTACCGGTTCACGTACACGCTCAGCGCGGCGACGCCGAACTCGGTCCAGGGTGGCACGTCGGCCGAGACGTTCACCTGGGAAGCGCAGAGCGTCTGATCCATGGCACGTCGGCCCCCACGCCGGCAGCGCCGGTCCAGGGCCACCCGATCCCTCGGGATGGTCGCAGGGAGCGTGAGCTCCCTCATCCTGGGAGCGCTCGTCGGGCTCACCCTCACCGCGAACGTCCCGCGGCTCGCCGGCTGGCAGCCGACGGTGATCCAGGGTGAGTCGATGACGCCCACGATCGATCGCGGTGACGTCGTGATCGCCCGGCCCGAGCCGGACGGTCCCCGCGGCGCCGGTCAGATCGTCCTCTTCCGCGACCCCAACCGCGTCGGCCGCACGACGCTGCACCGCATCCAGTCGAACGTCGACGGATGGATCGTGACGAAGGGCGACCACAACCGCGACGCGGACACGACGCGGATCCGCTCACGCGACGTCGTGGGGCTCGCCGTGCTGCGGATCCCCAAGATCGGGTGGCCGCTCGTGTGGTTCTCGACGGGGAACTGGCCGCCCCTCGTGGCGTCGGTCGGGGTCCTGCTGCTCGCAGTGTGGATGGCCGGTCGGGTCGTCGACCGCGACTCGATCCCGTACCGCACGGTGATCGACCTGCTCGACGCCGCCTGACGTCGAGCCCGGGCGTCGCGTCGCGCCCGGCCCGTCCTACTGGCGGGCCACGGTGTGCGATCCGCCGGCGGCGATGCCCCGCCAGGCGCCCGTCCCGACGATGCGCACGGGCACGACCCGGTCGACGGTGGTGCCGTCGCCGAGCTGGCCGTAGGCGTCGTCGCCCCAGCACCACATCGCCGTGCCGCGCACGCCGCACGTGTGGGCGCTGCCGGCCGAGATCAGGCTCCAGTCGGTGGCCGTGCCCACCTGCACCGGTGCGGTGCGCTGGGTGGTGGTGCCGTCGCCGACCTGGCCGTTGGTGTTGAGGCCCCAGCACCACAGGGTGCTGTTCGCCCGCACGCCGCAGGTGTGGGACGCGCCGGCGCTCACGTCGGTCCAGTCCGTCGCCGAGCCGACCCGTGTGGGCGTCGACCGGTCGGTCGTGCTCGCGTCGCCGACCTGGCCATTCGTGTTCGTGCCCCAGCAGTAGAGGAGGCCGGTGCCCTGGATGGCGCAGCTGTGCTGCGACCCCGCCGTCGGGAGGTACCACTTGTTCGCCGTGTCGACGTCAGCGGCCACGCGGCGCCGGTATTCCTGGGCGACGCGGCCGTTGGCGGTCGAGCCCCAGCACCACAGGTCCCCGAGGAGGGTCGTGCCGCAGGTGTGGGTCGACCCGCTCGAGGCCCCGTTCCAGGTCGTGCCCGACGCGACCTGCACGGGAGCGGTGCGTTGGGTGGTGGTGCCGTCGCCGAGCCGCCCGTTGGTGTTGAGGCCCCAGCACCAGAGGGTGCCGGCGGCCCGGGCACCGCACGTGTGGGCATCGCTCGCGCTCACGTTCCACCAGTCGGTGGCCGAACCGATCTGCACCGGGCTGGTGCGTTGTGTCGTGGTGGCGTCGCCGACCTGGCCGTTGGTGTTGAGGCCCCAGCACCAGAGCGACCCCGAGCCGCGCGTGCCGCAGCTGTGCGACGCTCCGGTGGTGGCCGCCGTCCAGTCGGTGTTCGCGCCGACCTGCACCGGTGCGGTGCGTTGGGTGGTCGAGGCGTCGCCGATCTGGCCGTTCGTGTTGAGGCCCCAGCACCACATCGTCGACGTTGCGCGGATCCCGCAGGTGTGCGCGGTGCCGGCCGACACGGTGCTCCAGTCGGTGTTCGCGCCGACCTGCACCGGGCTGGTGCGTTGGGTGGTGGTGGCGTCGCCGATCTGGCCGTTGGTGTTGAGGCCCCAGCACCACAGGCTGCCGGCGCCGCGGATGCCACAGGTGTGCGAGGCCCCGGCCGTCACGGTCATCCAGTCGGTCGCCGACCCCACCTGGACCGGTGCGGTGCGTTGCGTGGTCGAGGCGTCGCCGACCTGGCCATTGGTGTTGAGGCCCCAGCACCACAGCGTGCCCGCGCTGCGGATGCCGCACGCGTGGGAGGCGCCCACGCTCACCAGCAACCAGTCCGACGCCGTCCCCACGCGCGTCGGCGGATGATCGACGGTGTCGGCCGTGCCGAGCTGGCCGTTGGTGTTGCCGCCCCAGCACCACAGGGTGCCGTCGCGCTGCACCGCACAACCGCTGATCGACCCGAGCTCGACCTGGCCGCGTGTGCCCGGCACCGGAACCGGGCTCAGTCGCGTGATCGTCGTCGCGTCGCCCACCTGGTCGTAGCCGTTGTAGCCCCAGCACCAGAGGGTGCCGTCGGTGCGGGTCGCACACGTGTGGCTGTCGCCGGCGACCTCGCTCCACGTGGTGGCCGTCCCGATCTGCACCGGACTCGTCCGCTGCGTCGTCGTGCCGTCACCGATCTGGCCGGTGCCGTTGCTGCCCCAGCACCAGAGGGTGCCGGCCGTGCGCAACGCACAGGTGTGGATGTAGTAGCCGCGCACGTCGGACCACGTCGTGGCCGAGCCCACCTGCACGGGGGCGGTGCGCTGCGTGGTGGTGCCGTCGCCGACCTGGCCGTTGGTGTTGAGCCCCCAGCACCAGAGCGTGCCCGCGCTTCGCACGGCGCAGGTGTGCGTGTCGCCGGCGTCCACCTGGGTCCACGTCGTCACCGCGCCGATCTGCACGGGGGCGGTGCGTTGTGTGGTGGTGCCGTCGCCGATCTGGCCGTTGGTGTTGTCGCCCCAGCACCAGAGGGTGCCGGTGGTCTTGACGGCGCAACCGTGGGCGCCGGCCATCGTGACGCCCGACCAGTTCGTCGCCGTGCCGATCTGCGTGGGGGCGGCCCGGTCGGTCGTGCTGCCGTCGCCCACCTGGCCGCCCCAGTTCGCGCCCCAGCACCAGATGGTGCCGCCGCTGCGGCGCCCGCACGTGGTGTTCCAGCCGCCGCTCACCTCGGCCCAGTCGGTGGCCGACCCGATCTGCACCGGGCTGGTGCGCTGCGTCGTGCTGCCGTCGCCGACCTGACCGTTGGCGTTGTCGCCCCAGCACCACAGCGTGCCGGGGGAGCGGATGCCGCAGCTCGTGCTGGCGCCCAACCCGACGGCCGTCCAGTCGGAGGACGTGCCGATGCGCACCGGGACCGAACGCTGCGTCGTCGTCCCGTCGCCGAGCTGTCCCGAGGCGTTCGCACCCCAGCACCAGAGCGTGCCGGGCCGTTGCACGCCGCAGTTGAACCAGCTGCCGGCGCTGACGGTCGTCCAGCGGGCCGAGGCGCCGATCATCGTGGGGCGGATCGCCGTCGGGGCGGTTCGGTTCGTGGTGGTCGCGTCGCCGACCTGGCCGGTGGCGTTGCCGCCCCAGCACCACAGGGTTCCCGCCGTCGCGACGGCACAGGCCTGGTCGAAGCCGGCGGCGATGACGACGCGGTCGGTGTCGGTGCCCACCTGGACGGGTGACGTGCGTTGGGTGGTGGTGCCGTCGCCGAGCTGGCCGCTCGTGTTCAGGCCCCAGCACCAGGCGGTGCCGGCGTTGGTGAGGGCGCACGAGCTGCTGTCGCCGGCGGTGGCGGCCGACCAGTCGGTGCCCACCCCGACCTGGACGGGGCTGGTGCGTTGGGTGGTGGTGCCGTCGCCGAGGCGACCGTTGGTGTTGAGGCCCCAGCACCACAGGGTGCCGGTGGTGCGCACGCCGCACGCGTGCGAGGTGCCGGTGGCGACGGACGCCCAGTCGGTGGCCGAGCCGACCTGCACGGGCGCGGTGCGTTGGGTGGTCGATGCGTCGCCCACCTGGCCGTTCGTGTTGAGCCCCCAGCACCACAGCGTGCCGGTGCTCTTTGCCGCGCACGAGAACGACGTGCCGGCCGCGACGGCGACCCAGTCCGTGGCCGAGCCGACCTGGGTGGGGCTGGTGCGTTGGGTGGTGGTGCCGTCGCCGAGCTGGCCGTTGGTGTTGAGGCCCCAGCACCACAACGTGCCGCCGGTCTTGATGCCGCAGGTGTGGGTGGCGCCGGCGGCGACGCGCAGCCAGTCGGTGCCCGCCCCGATCTGGGTGGGGCTGGTGCGTTGGGTGGTGGTGCCGTCGCCGAGACGGCCGTTGGTGTTGAGGCCCCAGCACCACAAGGTGCCGCCCGTCTTGATGCCGCACGAATGGGAGGCGCCGGCGGTGACGGCGGCCCAGTCCTCGGCGGTGCCGGCCTGCGCCGGGTCGACGTGGTCGGTCGTGGTGCCGTCGCCCAGCTCGCCGTTGCCGTTCGATCCCCAGCACCACATCTCGCCGCTGCGCACTGCGCACGTGTGGCCGTTGCCGGCGGCCACGGCGGTCCAGGCGCCGACCACCTCGTTCTGCGGCGACCGGAACGCGGTGAGGTCGACCGTCCCGGGGGCCCCGGAACGCTCGTCGCCGAACGCTTGGAGGGGCCCGCCGAAGTCGGTCGACGCGGCGAACGCATTCGAGGGGTTCACGGTGGTGGTGGTGAAGGTCGCATCGCTCAGGGAGAACACCCCGAGCGCGAGCGCGCCGATGGCCGCCACCATTCGACGGGTCGCGCGGCCGGGAGGACCCGGCAGTCGTGCCCGGACGCGGCGCGCCGGCGATGAGACCATCGGAATCCCATCGGCCTCGTCGTTGCCGGAATGAGGGGAACCCTGGGCCGAACGGACCATGCGGCGAGCCCGTCGAGGGCGGATCCTCGGGACTTCCGGCCCTGTCGCGGGCCGGTGCGACGGCCCGACCATGTCCCCATGAACGCGACGCGCCCCATCCTGTCCGCCACGCCGACTCCCGATCCCACGCCGGCGCCCGTCGTGGTGGGCGTCGACGGGTCGCCGAGCTCGGAAGCCGCCCTGCGCTGGGCGGCGGCCGAGGCGATGCGTCGGGGGCGGCCGCTGAGGATCGTGAGCGTGTGGACGATCCCCGCCGCGGCCACCACGACCCCGCTCATGTCGGGCGTGTTCGTGGACCCGGCCCCGTTCGAGGAGCAGGCCGAGCGCTCGGCGATCGCGGCCCGGACGCTGGTGCGGATCGAGCTCGGCGCCGACGCTCCGGAGGTCGAGGTCGTCGTGGTCGAGGGGTTCGCGATCGACCGCCTCGTGGAGCAGAGCGCCCACGGGGAGATGCTGGTCGTGGGCAGCCGCGGGCGCGGCGGGTTCGCCTCGCTCGTGCTCGGCTCGGTGGCCGACGGTTGCGTGCACCACTCCGCCGTACCGGTCGTCGTGGTGCGCCCCGAGGGATCGCCCGTCGCCGCCCGGGACGTGGTCGTCGGCCTCGACGACACCGAGGGCTCGATGGCCGCCCTGCGCTGGGCCGCAGTGGAGGCCGGGCGGCTCGGGCTGCGTCTCGTCGTGATCCACGCCCGCGGCGTGCACCACGCCCTGTACCCCGACCTCGAGGAGGAGTTCGGCGACCTACCCGACGTGCTCGAGGCGACCTTCGCCGCGAACGGCCGGCGGTTCGTCGACCGGCTTCTCGGCGGGATGGCCGGCACGGTGGGCAAGCCCTCGTCGGTGTCGTGGCGCATCGTCGACGAGGCCGCCCCGAAGGCCCTGCTCGACGCGGCCGCCTCGGCGGCGCTCCTCGTCGTCGGCGCGCACGACCACGGCCGGGTCACCGGACGCCTGCTCGGGTCGGTGAGCCGCCAGTGCGTCCACCACTCGCCGTGCCCGGTGGTGGTCGTCCCCACGGCTCCGGCGACGGTCGCGACGGGGGAGTCCCGGTTGCTCCACGCATCCTGACGTTTTTCACGATCGGGTCGTCGGCGCCCGCCATACTTGGCGGATGACGATCCGCGTGTTCCTGCTCGACGACCACGAGGTGGTCCGTCGGGGAGTCGCCGACCTGCTCGCCGCCGAGGACGACATCGAGGTCGTGGGCGAGGCGTCCACGGCCGAACAGGCCGTCGGCCGCATCCTCGCCACCTCGCCCGACGTGGCCATCCTCGACGTCCAGCTGCCCGACGGCAGCGGTGTGGAGGTGTGCCGCGAGGTGCGTTCGGCCCGCCCCGAGCTGGTCTGCCTCATGCTCACGTCGTTCGCCGAGGACGAGGCCCTCTTCGAGGCGATCATGGCGGGCGCCGCCGGGTTCGTGCTGAAACAGGTGCGCGGCATCGACCTGCTCGACTCCGTGCGTCGCGTCGCCGTCGGTGAGTCGCTCCTCGATCCGCACGTCACGGCCCGCGTGCTCGAACGGCTGCGACGTGCGCCCGAGGAGGACGAGCGCCTCAAGGGCCTCACGCCCCAGGAGAAGCGCATCCTCGCGCTGCTCGCGGAGGGCAAGACGAACCGCCAGATCGCCGGCGAGATGTTCCTCGCCGAGAAGACCGTGAAGAACTACGTGTCCAACCTGCTGTCGAAGATGGGCATGAGTCGTCGCACCGAGGCCGCCGTCTACGCCGCCCGGTTGTCGGAGCGGCGGGGCGACTCCTGAGCCCCGACTCAGCTGGGTAGCGCTGCCTGAGCGTTTCAGGACTTTCGCCCCTGCCGACCCCGTTCGGCCGGGCCGATCATGAGATCAACCCCTCGACCAGGACCGATCTCATGCAATCTCGAGCAGACCACGACCCCGTGTGGAGCCTCCCGTTCGTGCCGTCGGCGCCGCTCGTCGGCGGCGAACCGGGCTTCGAGGCGTTCGACGAGGCGACCTGTCTGCGGCTGCTCGAGGTCGGTGGGGTCGGTCGAGTCGGCCTGAGCGTCGGCAGCCTGCCCGTGATCTATCCCGTCACCTTCGTGCTCGCGGACCGCACGATCGTGTTCCCGTCCGAGCCGGGTGACAAGACCAAGGCAGCGGCCAAGGGCTCGGTGGCGTGCCTGCAGGTCGACCAGTTCGACCCGTCGGGCCGCGCCGGGTGGAGCATCCTCGCGACGGGCCGGCTGAGCCTGGCCGAACCCGATCGAGCGGCCGACTACGAGCGCCTGCCGACCCGGGCGTGGTCGTTGGCCGGCCCGGCGCACTGGATCGAGATGCCGATCGAGCTGCTCTCCGGCTGTTCCGTCCCACACGCCTGGTGACGGATCCCGTCACCGTCGTGTGACGCAGGTCCCTCCGTGTCGGGACCTAAGTCCCTGTCGATCGCGCGCTCCGGATCCGCAGAATCGAAGTGTCCCCGATCTCCCTCCCGATGACGCGGGACGCCCCACCTCCCTCTCCAACGAAGGAACTACATGACCACGACCAATCCCAGTCCAAAACGCGGCATCGGCTCCGTCAGCGCCGCCGTCGTCGTGCTCTACCTCTTCACGATCGGCATCATCGTCGGCGCGATCGTGATCGTCGGCCCGGGGGGAGGCAGCTCGTCGTCGGACTCGTCAGGGGCAACGACCGTGGACATCGGGCTCACCGAGTTCAAGATCAGCGGCAACCTCACCGCCCCCGCCGGTGACGTCAACCTGAAGGTCACCAACAACGGCACGGTCGAGCACAACCTCACCGTCACCAAGACCGGCGACAAGACCAAGAACCTCAGCGCCGGCACCAGCCAGACGCTGGTCCTCAAGGACATGAAGCCCGGCAGCTACGAGATCTACTGCTCGATCGTCGGGCACAAGGACTCGGGCATGAAGGCCACGCTCGTCATCACCGAGAAGGGCTCCACCGCGGCGGCCGCCACCGGCACCACGCTTCCCGACACGGCGCAGCTCACCGAGGCCCAGGCCAAGAAGCTCGACGACACGATGATGGCGCAGATGAAGACCTTCGCCACCGACGCCGTGAAGACGAAGGGCGCCGGCAACCAGCCGGCCGTGCCCACCATCGCGGCCGACGGCGCCAAGGAGTTCAACATCACCGCCTCGGTCACCAAGTGGGAGGTCGAGCCCGGCAAGTTCGTGCAGGCCTGGACCTACAACGGCCAGGTGCCCGGCCCGTGGATCAAGGTCAACGTCGGTGACCACGTCCGTGTGAAGCTCACCAACAAGCTTCCGCTCAGCACCGACATCCACTTCCACGGCATCCACACCCCGAACAGCTTCGACGGCGTGTCGCCCTACACCCAGACGATGGTGTCCCCGAAGACGGACTTCACCTACGACTTCGTCGCCGACAAGCCGGCCGTGGGCATGTACCACGCCCACATGCACGGTGAGGAAGCGGTGCCGAACGGCATGTTCGGTGTGTTCCAGATCGGCGACGTGCCGACCCCCAACGGCCGCACCGTCTCCGGTGTCGAGGTCCCGAAGGACCTGAAGCTCGTGCAGGAGCTCCCGATGGTGCTCAACGACGCCGGTGCGATCGGCTTCTCCCTCAACGGCAAGTCCTTCCCCGCCACCGCCCCCGTGGTCGTGAAGCAGGGCGACTGGTTCGAGGTGCACTACTTCAACGAGGGTCTGCAGAACCACCCGATGCACATGCACGGGTTCCCGCAGCTCATCATCGCCAAGGACGGCATCCCGCTCGACCAGCCCTACTGGGCGGACACCATCCTCATCGGCCCCGGTGAGCGGTACACGGTGCTGGTGCACGCCACCGACATCGGTACCTGGGTCTGGCACTGCCACATCCTCAACCACGTCGAGATGAAGGACCGCCTGTTCGGCATGGCCACCGCCGTCGTCGTCCAGGATCCGAACAAGGCGGCCTGATGTTGCGAGTCCGCACCGTCATCGCCCCGGTCACCCTGCTGCTCGCAGCAGTGGTGGCCGGGGGGTGCTCCTCCGCCCCCGACGCTGCGACGGGGCCGACCACCACCTCCATCATGGACATGACCGACATGCCCGGCATGGACATGAGCACGGTGACCGGTGCGGACGGCAAGGTCGTGTGCGCCCAGCACATGCCCGGCGACGTGCTCACCGCCGAGCAGGCGATGGTGATCTTCGACAAGGAGCACGTCTGCCTCGGCTACGCCACGATCAAGGAGGGCACTCCGATCACGTGGCACAATGCCGACACCGCCACGCAGTACGTCACGGTGACCGACGAGAAGGGGGCCGAGGTCATGCACTTCGACGTCGACCCCGGCGGTTCCGCCTCCCGGCTGGTGAAGCCGGCCGGCGTCTACCGCTACAAGGTCACCGCCATCGAGTCGTTCGTCGGCACGATCGAGGTGCACTCGTCATGACCGAGCCCGGCGGCGAGCCGCTCGTCGATCACATCGGGCTCGACATCCTGTCGCCCGACGAGTGCCACGACCTGCTCGCCGCCACGCCGATCGGGCGCGTCGCGTTCGTCGACCGTGGCGAGCCGATGATCCTGCCCGTCACCATCACGGTGTGGGAGCGGTCGGTGGTGTTCACCACCGCTGCCGGCTCGAAGCTCGACGCGGCCATCATGAACCGGCCGGTGGCCATCGAGGTCGACGGCTGGGATGCCGACCGGCACGAGGGCTGGAGCGTGCTGGTGAAGGGGATCGCGATGATCGTCGATTCCGGCCGCGAGATCGACTCGCTCGACCGCATCGCCGCCCACTCGTGGTGGCACCCCGAGATCCCCAAGGCGTGGGTCCGGGTCGTGCCGAACGAGATCACCGGGCGCCGCCTGCGCCAGCCCGGCACCCCCGCCTGACCGGCGTTCCCCCCGCCCCCCCCGCAGCGTTCTCCCAACGTTCTCCCAACCCCGCAGCGTTCTCCGGTCACGAACGGGTCGATACGGCCCCTTCGTGACCGGAGAACGCCGCGTGTGGGGCGATGACGTGGCAGTCCGAGCCCATGGCCCGGAACCGCGCCGCATGGGTCACGGCACGGTGACCGACGTGAGGTCGTCGCCGACGACGATCCTGCCGTCGAAGCGGGTGGCCGCGATCGACACCCACTCGTCGAGGCCGCCCGGTGGAGGCGCCGGCACGTAGTGCGTGAGCACGAGCGTGCCCACCCCGGCACGGGCCGCGGTGTCGGCCGCCTGCTCGACGGAGGAGTGGTAGTCGAGGATGTCCTGGATGCGGGGGAACGGGATCAGCTTCACGAGGTCGTCGCGGATGACCGTCTGCACGTAGGCGTCCGCTCCGGCGCACAGCTGGTCGAGGCCCTCGCACGGCACGGAATCGCCGCCGAGCACCACCGACGCGCCGCCCTGCTCGATACGGAACCCGATGGCCGGCTCGACCGGGAAGTGGTTGGTGCGGCCGACGGTGACGCTCGCCGCGCCCACGGAGAAGACCGCTCCGGGCTCGAGCTCGGTCACCTCGATCTGCGGCTCCCAGTCGAGGTCGGCGTGATGGGCGATGCGGTAGCCGATGTCGCGTGCGAGCGAGGCGAGGATCAGGTCGACGACCTCGGCGATGCCGGGCGGGCCGTAGATGCGCAGGGTGGTCGGCTGCATCGTCAGCACCCAGTGGGTGGTGATCACGTCGTTGAGGTCGGTGACGTGGTCGCTGTGCAGGTGGGTGACGATCAGCGCGTCGAGCATCGGCGGCATCACCCCGGCGGCCGCAAGGCGCATGAGGACGCCCCGGCCGCAGTCGACGAGGACGGTGGTGCCGTCGGCCCGAACGAGGGTGCTGGGCCCGGCGCGGAGCGCGTCGGGGATGGGGCTGCCGGTTCCGAGGAGCGTGACGGTGATGGTCATCCGCCGGGACTCTAGAGCGGGGCGCGTGGGCGGGTATGGCGAACGCGGTGACGGGGAAGTGACCGGCATCTCGAACAAGGAGTTTCCATGACCATCTCGCACCACCACGACGTCGTCGATGCTCCCGGGGCCGTCACCACGTCCTCGGCCGCGTCACACCGCTTCAGCCCCGGGCAGCTCCTCGGTGGCGCCGTCGGCGCCGTCATGGTCGTGTTCGGGATCATCGCCGTGACCCGCACCGGCATCGACGGCCGCCTCAACGAACCGGTCACATCGATCGCCGGCATCACCCACAGCGCCTACGTGGGCATGTTCGAGCTGCTCATCGGCCTCCTGCTCCTGATCAGCGCGTCGAGCATCGCGTATCGAGGCGTGATGGGCGTGCTGGGAGCGCTCACCGTGATCGGCGGCGTGGTGCTGGTGGCCGGCAACCTCCGCGTGCTGCTGGAGGTGGGCGCCCGCGCCAACACCGGCTGGTTCATGGTCGTGCTCGGCGCCGCTGCGGTGTTGGGCTCGATGATGCCGAGCTTCGTCCGCACCGAGCGACGCGTCGAGCAGCACCTCGACTGAGGTCACGGGTTCGTCGGGTCAGCGGCTCGGCGTGTCCTTCGGGACCTTGCAGCGGAGTTCGTAGATCGAGCGGCCGGCGGGGGACCAGTTGAGTCCGGCGTGGCGACCCGGCACCGGCGGGATGATGTCACCCCACGTCGCCGTGTCGATCGGGCCGATCGGGCCTCGGTGCTCGAGGTAGTGGTCGGGACGATCGCCGTCGTTGCCGAAGTCGCCGTCGACGAGGTGCGTCGGCACGGCGATCCGACGGTAGGGCGTCGTGCGCGAGGTGGTGCGGTGGCAGATCGCCACCGTGCCACCGGTCTCGTCGGCCGAGGCGACGGCGATGCCGGCGACCGTCGTACCCACGAGCACGAGCAGCGCGGCGGCAGCCTTGGTCGTCCGGCGCGCGGTCATCTGTCCGAGCGTAGGGAGCCGCACACCGGCTCCGATGGGCCGTACGGCTCAAACCGGCGGGAACGGCGCCACCTTGGACAGGTAGCCGGGCACCGAATGCCCGAGGACGTCCTCCAGCCAACGGGCATCGGCCGCGAGCGCCTCGAGGTCCACGCCCGACGTCCATCCCATGCGGTGGAACATGTAGAGCAGGTCCTCGGTGGGGATGTTGCCCGTCGCGTTGGGGGCGAAGGGGCAGCCCCCGATGCCTCCGAGCGAGCTGTCGAATGTGCGGATGCCGGCCTCGAGCGCCGCCGCGGCGTTGGCCAGCCCGGTGTTGCGGGTGTTGTGGAAATGGCAGCGCAGCGCGATCGACGTCGCGTCCGCGTCGGCCAGCGCCTCGCGGGTGAGCGCCACGCGTGCCGCGACGTCGGTGGGCGCGGCGACGCCGATGGAGTCGGCGAGCGCGATCTCGTCGGGGCGGGCCGCGATGACCTGGTCGAGCACCCACCGCAGGCGGTCGACGGACACCTCGCCCTCGTAGGGGCAGCCGAAGGCCGCGGTGAGCGTGATCGACGTGCGGAGCCCGGCGGCGCGGGCGCCGGTACACACCTCGGCCGCCGTGTCGACGAGGCCCTGCGTGTCCTGGCCCTGGTTCTTCGTGGCGAACGTGTCGGTGCACACCACGACGGCGTTGATCTCGTCGACGCCGGTGTCGATCGCCTGGCCGAGGCCGCGCGCGTTCAGCACGAGCCCGATGTAGCTGGCGCCGAGCGCCCGGGTCTCGGTGTCGGCGAGCAGCGCCGCCATCACCTCGGCGGAGTCCGCCATCTGCGGCACCCGCTTCGGGTTCACGAAGCTCACCGTCTCGATGCGACGGAGGCCGGCGCGCACGGCGCGGGTGATCAGCTCGACCTTCGCGTCGGTGCCGACCAGGGTCGGGTCGGACTGCAGCCCGTCGCGGGCCGCCACCTCCACGATGCTGACGGTGTTCGATTGCCGTTCCATCGCCGGAAGTCTGCGCCCTGTCAGCGGGCGGCGTCCATCGCGGGTACCGACGTGTCGGCCAGGGCGATCAACGACGTGCGCAGGAGGGCGGCCGCCTGCTCCCGGGTGAGCGTGCCGCTCTGCAGCCATTCCTGTCCGGCGACGCGGGCCAGGCCGGCGTAGCAGCGCAGCGCGGCGCGGAGCAGCGGGCGGTCGAGGTCGTCGGGGAACGGGAGCTCGTCCACCATGCGGTCGACGAGGTGGTCCCGGGCCTCCTGGACCACGAGGTCGAGATCGGACTCGACGGCCCCGAGCGTTCCCGCCGAGCCGGACCACAGGCCGCCGGCGGTCTCGATCAGCGTGAGCCACCCGTCGACGCACGCGGCGATCACGTCGTGCAGGTCGCCGGTGGCGTCGCGCGGGACGATGCTGGCGGTGTCGGGGATGCCGACCGCACGCCGGACGACCTCGAGGTAGAGCGCCCGCTTCGAGCCGAAGTAGTGGTGGAGGAGGCCACGGGTGACGCCGGCGCCCTCGGCGATCGCCTCCAGGGACACGGCGTGGTAGTCCCGGTCCCGGAACATCTCGGCTGCCACCGCGAGGATCTCCTCGTGGCGCTGTGAGGGTTCCAGCCGGGTGCGCGCCCGCGGTTCGGAGCGGGGCGCGGCGGTCACGGAGGCGCGGTCACTGGCCATGGACGACGGACGCTACCCACGCTTTGTGCCCCGGATCTACCGGGAACCCGGTAGATCCGGGGCACAAAGCGGAGCTGGGGAGACGGTTGGGGAGATTTAACCGGTCACTGACCTGGCGCGGTGCCGGCCCTAACGACTCCCTCGTCAGGATGCGAGCGTGACACGTCGACGTTGGGTGCTCGCGGTCGTCCTCGCCCTGCTCGTGCCCGTCGGGGTGAGCTGGGGCCGCGTGGTCGCCGCGTCGAGCCAGGAGTCGATCGCGGCCCGCAGCGCCGAGTGGATGCGTGATCACCACCTCGGGTTCGTCGTGGATCGTGTCGAGCAGTACCAGTACGAGCACGACCAGCCGAAGAGCGGCGGGCGACCGGCGGCAGCGCTGCTCCGGCGCGGCCGGTCGACGTCGGCCGTCGCCGCCGGGACCGCGCCGGCGCCCATGCCCACGCGTGCCTCGCCGCCCTTCGCCGGCGAGGGGGTGTGGACGCCCGCCGGGCCGCCGTCCGCCACCGGCGCCTACGGGGTGTACACGACGCGGATCCGGCCGAACGCCCTCAAGACCTCGCTCGTCGACTTCGTCGCCCGCATCGACCCTCGCCTCGTGACCGTGCAGATCGTCGCCGGCACGAAGCTCCCCGGCGGATCGTGGTCGCACCCGTCGGAGATCACCCCGGCCGAATGCCCACGAGCGATCCTGGCGCTGAACGGCGGGTTCCGGTTCGACCAGTCCGAGGGCGGCTGGTACGCCGACGGCCACGAGGCGGCCGGCCATCCCCTCGTCGACGGCGCGGCGTCGCTCGTGCGGTTCCGCAACGGCACGATGACCGTGGGGGCCTGGGGCACCGACATCCGTGCATCACAGCTCCCGGCGATCGACACCGTTCGTCAGAACCTGAAGCTCATGGTCGACCACGGCGCCGTCGTGCCCACGATCGACGACGGGCCGGTGTGGGGCGCTCGACTCAAGAACTCGTTGTTCGTGTGGCGGTCCGGCTACGGCGTCACGAAGGACGGGATGCTCGTGTACGTCGGTGGACCCGGGCTCACACCCCGCGACCTGGCGGAGCGCCTCGTCGACGCCGGCGCCGTCCGTGCGATGCAGGGCGACATCAACCCGGCGTGGGTCACGTCGAACCTGTACCGCCACACGTCGTCGGGCTGTCACGGCACGAAGGCGCTCGACGCGCCCACGTCGCTCGGCGGCCAGAAGTCGAGCGGCGACCGTTACCTCACGAGCGACACGCGCGACTTCGTCGAGGTGCTCGCCAAACGCTGATTCTGTGCCCCGGAACTACCGGTAGTCCGGTAGATCGGGGGGACAAAACCGGTCAGGTGCGGCGCTCGAGTCACGGGGGATTGCGCCGGCGTCGTGCGCGGTCGACGAGGATCACCCCGCCGAGGACGAGGACGCCGACGAACATCGTCTGCACCAGGTCGTCCACGTTCGACAGGCTGATGCCGCCGGCGCCCCGCCGTTCGACGCGGTCGCGGTCGAACCTTCCGGTTCGGTTCACCGCAGCCGGCGGCGCCGGCGCTCCGGCAGGCAGCCCCGGGCGATCGCGGCCGTCACGGCCGTCGGCCACCAGGCTCGCGGCCGGGCTCGCCTTCCACGCGAACCCGATGCCCACGACGACTGCGACGATTGCCGACACGGCGAGGAGGTGACGCAGAAACTTCATGCGTCCACCGCCGGCGTCGCGACAACCGGGGTGCTGCGACAGAGGATCCGCCTGCTCACGGTGAGGATCCAGCGCCAGCTCAGGGCCACGTGCACGGAGACGAGGAAGATCGTGACGTCGGCCGTGGTCGTGTGCAGCCCCGTCCAGAAGGGCCCGGCAGGCGGCCGAGGAGGCGGAGGGTCGTGCGCAGCACCCAGTCCCAGTGCAGGGTGACGTGCGGGAGGAGGGCGACGCCGAGCCCGATGCCGATCCACTCGTGGATCGTCAGGCCGGTGAACCGGAAGCTGTAGTCGAGCGTGAACGCCACCAGCAGCGCCGCATCGAGCCAGTAGTCGAGCCGCGTTCGGGCGGGGAGGGCGCGCATCGGCGCCGACGCTACCTTCTGTGCCCCCGAACCACCGGTAGCCCGGTAGATCCGGGGCACAAAACGGGGGTCAGGCCGTGAAGGCGGCGGCGAGGGCGGCGATCGCGTCGCGCTCGTAGGCCGCCGACGACGGAATCCGGGTGAACGCGAACGACGGGTGCACGTGCCCGGCGAGGCGGACGTGGCGGGCGGGGACGCCGGCGGCCTGGAGCGCATCGGCGTAGGCCTCGCCGTCGCCGCGGAGGCGGTCGTACTCGGCGGTCATGATCCAGGCCGGCGGCAGCCCGCTGAGGTCGTCGGCGAGGAGCGGCGAGCAGTACGGCTCGCGCACCCGCCCCGGATCGGGGATGTAGAGCGCCAGGTAGTCGTCGATGACCGCGGCGTCGAGGAGGTAGCCGTCGGGCACCTCCCGATGCCCGGACTGCGACAGCGTGCAGTCGGTCGCCGGGACGTCCAGCCACTGGTGGCAGATCGCGGGCCCGCCACGGTCGCGGCTCATGAGGCACAGCACCGCCGCGAGGTTGCCGCCGGCGGACTCGCCACCCACGGCGACGCGTGTCGCGTCGATACCGAGCTCGTCGGCGTGCTCCACCAGCCAACACAGCGCGGCGTAGCAGTCCTCGGGTGCGGTGGGGTACTGGTTCTCGGGGGCCATCCGGTAGTCGACCGAGGCGACGGCGCACGTCGCGCCCGCCGAGATCGCCCGGCACCGGGCCTCGCGCTCGCCGAGCGTGCCCTGGCACCACCCGCCGCCGTGGAGGAACACGTACAGCGGGTGCGGCCCGGGACCGTGCGGCACCAGGATGCGCACGCGGATCGCGCCGCCGTCCACCGGCACCGACACCTCACGCACCGCTGCCGGTTCCGGCCCCTTCGGCATCACGAGCCACGCTCCGAAGGCCGACAGGGACGCCGACTGCGATCGACGCACGGCCATCGGCACGGTGGGGTCGTCGGGGCGCAGGTTGCCCAGACGGACGAGGAGGCGAACACGCGGATCGAGGCCCATGGCGCCGATCATGTCAGACACCCTCACCCTCGAACGAGCGCCACATGTCCGCGTACGCGCCTCCGGCGGCGAGCAGCTCACGATGTGTGCCGGACTCGACCACGCGCCCGTCGGCCATCACGACCACCCGATCCGCGGTGGCCGCCGTGGGGAGCCGGTGCGCGATCACCATCGTGGTGCGCCCTCGCGCCACGACGCCCATGGCCGCGTTGACGCGCGCCTCGGTGGCGAGGTCGAGGTTGGAGGTCGCCTCGTCGAGCAGGAGGATCGCCGGATCGACGAGCTGCGCCCGGGCGAGCGCGAGGAGCTGCCGCTGCCCCGACGACAGTGACTGGCCGCGTTCACCGACGACGTGGCGGTAGCCGCCCGGCTGACGGGCGACGACCTCGTGGGCGCCCACGGCTCGGGCGGCGGCCTCGACCTCGGCGTCGGAGGCGTCGTCGCGCCCGTACGCGATGTTGTCGCGCACCGTGCCGGCGAACAGGAACGGCTCCTGCGGCACCACCCCGAGCTGGTGGCGGACGGACGTGACGTCGTAGTCACGCACGTCGACGCCGTCGATGCGGACGCTGCCCCCGGTGACGTCGTAGTACCGGACGACGAGCTTCTCGAGCGTCGACTTGCCCGCGCCGGTCTCACCGACGATCGCCACGGTCTCGCCGGCTGCGATCGTGAGGTCGACGCCCCGCAGCGCCTCGACCGACGTCGACGGGTAGGCGAACCGCACGTCGCGGAACTCGATGTCGCCGCGCAGTCGACCGGCGGCGACGGGGTGCGCGGCAGCGGGCGTGAGCACCGGTGTGGACATGAGCTCGCCGATCCGGCCCAACGCCACCGACGCCTGCTGGTACGTGTCGAACACCTGCGAGAGCTGCTGGATGGGTGAGAAGAACAGGTCGAGGTAGAGGAGGAAGGCGATGAGCTCGCCGCGTGAGAGCTCGCCCCGCGTGACGTAGGCGGCGCCCGCCGCCAGCACGATCGCGGCGGCGACCTCCGAGAGCATCTCGACGAACGGGAAGTACGTCGACACCAGCTGCTGCGCACGCATCCGGGCTCGGAGGTAGTCACGCGAGAGCGTGGCGAACCGGCGGCTGTTGCGGCCCTCGCTGGTGTACGCCTGCGCGACCCGCACGCCCGAGAGGCTCTCCTGGAAGTCGGCGTTGACGGCGCCGACGCGCTCGCGGGCGTCCTCGTACGCACGCCCCGACGCCCGCTTGAACCAGACGGTGGCGACGACGAGGGGTGGGACGATCGTCATCGCGACGAGGGCGAGCTGCCAGTTCATCCAGAGCAGGGCGACGGCGACGCCGAGGCAGGTGAACACGCTGACGATGGCGGTCACCAGACCGGTCTGCAGGAGCTGCGTGAGCGCCTCGATGTCGGTGGTCATGCGCGTCATGATCCGGCCGCCCAGCTCGCGGTCGTAGAAGTCCAGGCCCAATCGCTGGAGCTGAGCGAACACCCGGACGCGCAGCGCGTACAGCACGCGCTCGGCGGTGCGGCCGGTGACGATCGTCTGCGCGACGGAGTCGAGCCAGTCGAGCGTGACCACGACCAGCGCGGCGATCGCGGCGAGCCAGACCGATGCCATCGCCTTGGGCGTCACGCCCTGGTCGATGCCGTGGCGGAGGATGGCCGGGCCGGCGAGCCCGGCGAGGCTGTCGAGCACCACGAGAACGAGGCCGGCGCCGAGCTGCCCGCGCCACGGGCGGAGGAAGCGGGCGAACCGGAACTCGGGGTCGGGCTCGCCCGCCTGCGCCACGCCGACGTCGGGCCGGTCGCGAACAGCGGGGAGCGCCGCCACCTGCGCGAGCAGCTCGGGTGTCGCCGCCATCGCCGCGACGATGCCGCCGCCGGCCGCCGCGCCGGCCCCACCGCCACCCCCGGACACGACCCGTGCGCCGGCGCCGCTCGTCGAGGTGTAGGTGTGAGCCGGAGCGGCGTCCGGCTCGTCGGGCCACAACGACGGCGTGACGCCGAGTTCGGGGTCGAAGTCGTCGTCGACCTCGGGGCCCTCGGCGTCGACCGCCTCGACGTCGTCGCCCGGCCCCGACAGCAGCGTGCGGAAGAGCGCGCAGCGCTCCTCGAGCTCGCGCTGCGTGCCGACGTCGACGACGCGCCCGCCGTCCACCACGCAGATGCGGTCGGCGAGGCCGAGCGTGGAGCGCCGGTGCGCCACGAGGATCGTGGTGCGGTGTGCGGCGAGCTGGGCGAGCGTCTCGTGGATCTCGTGCTCGACGCGGCTGTCGATCGCGGAGGTGGCGTCGTCGAGGATGAGCAGGCGCGGGTCGCCGATGATGGCCCGTGCCAGCGCGATCCGTTGGCGCTGCCCGCCGGACAGGGTGAGGCCGCGCTCGCCGACCACGGTCTCGTAGCCGTCGGGGAGCGCCTCGATGAACGTGTCCGCCTCGGCGGCTCGGGCGGCGGCGCGGATCTCGTCGTCGGTCGCGTCGTCGCGCCCGTAGGCGATGTTGGCGCGCACCGTGTCGGAGAACAGGAAGCTGTCCTCGAACACCACGCCGACCTGCCGGCGCAAGGACGAGAGCGTCACCGAGGCGATGTCGGTGCCGTCGACGGTGATGGCGCCCGACTGCACGTCGTAGAAGCGGGGGAGCAGCAGCGCGACGGTGGACTTGCCGGAGCCCGACGTGCCCACCAGCGCCATCGTCTCGCCCGCCTCGACGCGCAGCGAGAAGTGCGAGAGCACGGGCTCGGAGCGCAGGTAGCCGAACGACACGTCGTCGAACTCGACGGCGCCGTCGATGGGGGCGATGTCGGGGGCGTCGGGCCGCTCGGTGACGAGCGGCGTCGAGTCGAGGAGCTCGAACACGCGCTCCACCCCGGCGCGGGCCTGCTGGCCCACCGTCATCAGCCCGGTGAGCATGCGCACCGGCGCCTGGAGCTGGACGAGGTACGACGAGAACGCGAGGAACGTGCCCAGCGTGATGCGCCCCTGGATGGCCAGCCACCCGCCGAGGAGCAGCACCGCCGCCTGGCCCACCCCGGGGATGGCCTGCAGCGCCGGCTGGTACCGCGCCTGCAGACGGATGGCCCGCACCCGTCGCCCGTACAACCCCTCGGCGGCCGACGCGAGGCGGGCGAGCTCCCGCTCCTCCTGGCCGAAGCCCTTCACGACGCGGACCCCGCTCACCGACTCCTCGACGACGCCGGCCACGACGCCGGCCTGCTGCTGCGCGTCCCACGTGGCCGGGAACACGCTCCGCCGGAGGCGGATCGACACCACGGCGAGCAGCGGGGTCACGGCGATCGCGACGAGGGTGAGCAGCGGGCTCAGCGAGATCATGATGACGAGGGCGATCGCGAAGAACAGGGCGTTCGCCAGCACGATCGGCAGGAACGCGAGCAGCCCCTGGATGAGGCCGATGTCGGAACCGGCGCGGCTCACCAGCTGGCCCGTCTGCATCTCGTCGTGGCGGGCGAAGTCGAGGCGCTGCAGGTTGTCGAACACCGCGGTGCGCAGGTCGTTCTGCACGTCGAGGCTCACGCGTCCCGCCCAGTAGCGGCGAACGTACGCCGTGCCGAACCGGACGACGCCGGCGAGCACCAGCGCCACGATCCATGGCGCGAGCGGCGACGTGCGGGCGATGATCGAGCGGTCGACGATGTGCCGCTCGACGAGCGGGATGAGCGCGGCGACGCCCTGCCCGACCGCTGCCGCGCCGAGCGCGATCACCACGTTGCGGCGATGGGGCCGGAGCGCGCCGCCGAGGCGCCGCAACCAGCCTGCGTCGGATCGGCCGGGCGGTGGCTCGCCGGGCGCCGGCGCCACTACCAGATGGCGGAGATCCGGTCCGCCTCGATCTTGCCGAGCTTCGTGCCGGCCTCTGCGGCCGCGGCGACGACGCTGAAGTCCATGAGGTTCATGCCGAACCCGCTCACCGTGAGGAACTCCAGGTCGGGCACGATCAGCTCCACATGGGTGCCGCCGGCGCGTAGCGCGTCGATCTCGGCGCGCTGCATGGCGAGGTAGGCGCCGATGCGCGGGTCGTCGATGCCCGGCGGCAGCTCGAGCAGGGTGACGGACACGACGACGGCGACGTCGTGGCCGGCGGCGACGTCGGCGTTGAAGGCGGAGCGGGCGCCGCCGTCGACGTAGCGGGCGCCGTCGATGGTGACCGGCGGATAGACGCCGGGCACGCTGCAGCTCGACGCGATGGCGCGCTCGATGGGCACGTTGCTCGACGCGTCCCACACCTGGAAGCGGCCGGTCGCCGCCTCGACGGCGGTGCAGGCGAAGTGGCTGGGCCAGGGACGGCCGGCGAGGACGCTGCCGATGGCTCCGACGAACGCCTCCTCGGGGATGGTGTCGGCCGCCAGCGCGAACTGGCCGATCTCCGAGACGTGCGCGGCCAGCTCGGCCTCGTCCTCGATGAGGCCGGTGGCCAGGGTCAGCTCCATGAACTGCGCCAGTGCGGTGACCGACACCTGGTCGGCGCCGGTGTCGGCGGTGCCGGACGTGAAGATCGCCTCGATCTCGGACACGAGCTTCGCCGGGTCGTCACCGCCGGTGAGCATGGCGCCGGCGATCGACCCAGCGGAGGTGCCGACGACGAGGTCGGCCGTCGCGAGGTCGATGCCGCCCGACGCGAGACCGGCCGCGAGGCCGAGCTCCCACGCGACGCCCACGGGCCCGCCGCCACCGAGCACCACGGCCCGTGTCCTGGTGCGGTTCTCGGCTGCGTCGTTCACGTGGGTCCTCCCGGTTCGTCGGTCTCGCCGACTCTACGCCCCGACGTTCGCCTCGACGTATCGGCGGAAGCGGCGGAGCATGAGGCGGTTCGCCGGCCACATGAGCCGCTGCAGCAGCGGCGTGAGGCGACCCGACAGGCCGGGCAGCGTCATGGCCATCGTCCACTCGAGGTGGGTGCGGCCCCCGCCGGCGTCGCTGAGCCGGTAGTCCTCGGCGAACGCGTCGGGCCCGCCCTCCACGGACTGGTTGAAGCGGAAGGCCATCCGGGTGCAGGGCTCCCACGCGATGAACTCCTCCCACCCGGTCATGCCCGCCGTCATGAAGACGGTGCGGGTCGAGCCGACCTCGAGGGGGAACGGCGAGGTCCACTCGACGGCCTGGATGGGGAACGCCCATCGGCTCCACGAGTCGGCGTCGAGGAAGACGTCGAAGATCTGCTCGGGCGTCGCCCGGATCGTCTCGCGCACGACGATGCGGCACGGTGCCGTCGCGAAGTAGTCGAGGCCGACGTGCTCGCAGTCGATGGGAACGGGCGTCTTCGGGGTCCTGGATCTCGGCACGACGCCATTGTGGTCGAGCGGCGCCGGGGCCGGGTGATTCGGGAACGAACCCGCGATCGGCCACACTGGTGGCCATGTCCGTCCTCAGCCGCAGGCGCGCGGCGGTGGTCGTGGCGGTCGCACTCGCCGTCGTCGTCACCGTCATGGCCGTGGTGATCGGCTCCGACGACTCGTCCACCGTCCGATCCGCGTCCACCACCACGACCTCCACGTCCCGCCCGACGTCGACCCTGCCGGTCGACCCCGAGGCCCCCGAGACCGCCCCCGTCACGTCGGCGCCCGTCACCACCACCGGTCCGCCCGTCACCCCGAACGGCCGGTTCACGATCGTCGGCGGCGACATCGTCGGTCCCGACGGCAAGGTGTTCGTGCCGATGGGGGCGAACATGGCCGTCCGGCAGGGCGGGTACGAGGAGGGATACGCCTTCAACTGGAACGGCACCGGCACCGGCCACGTCGACGACGTGCTGGCGTGGGGGTGGAACACCGTGCGAGCCACCCTGGTGTGCCTGCCGACGGGGTCGCCGTCCACCGACGAGCTGAACGCCGGCATCGACGACTTCATCCAGGAGTACACCGCGAAGCACGTCGTGGTGATCGTCGAGTGCCACGACATCACGCTCAAGAACTACGGGGTCTCGTCGCCGCAGGTGCAGGGGCTGTACGCCTTCTGGGACCGTCTGGCGCAGAAGTGGCACGACAACCCGTACGTCTGGTTCAACACGTTCAACGAGCCGATCGGCGACGCCACACCGGCCGCCGTCACCGACTGGCTGGCCCTGCAGCGCGACGCGCTGAAGCGCCTCCGCGCCGTCGCCCCGACGAGCGTGTTCGTGGCCGACATCCCCGGTGGTGGTCAGGCCGTCGACGCGTTCGCGGCGAAGGACTCGATCCGTCAGCTCAGCGCCGGGCAGTGCAACGTCCTCTACTCGTGGCACGCGTACGGGGCCCTGGGGAACCACGGGGTGTTCGGCAAGTTCGCCGACTACGACAACGAGCAGGCGAGCCGCGCCAACCACGAGGCCGCCCTGAAGTACCTGC
Organism: Acidimicrobiales bacterium; assembly: GCA_046331245.1. Taxonomy (GTDB): domain Bacteria; phylum Actinomycetota; class Acidimicrobiia; order Acidimicrobiales; family Microtrichaceae; genus SSF14. The sequence goes on from JAXLRH010000008.1 coordinate 81,035, forward strand.
GCGACAACCGCATCCCACTCGTCGTCGGCGAGGTCGGCGACCCGCTGACCCTGAACGAGGGCACCGCGGGCCAGCCCATCTGGAACCGCATCGGTGGCCGCGCCGTGATCCAGCTCGCGCCGAAGTACGGCATCGGGATGCTGTGGTGGCACGCCACCGGCGACAGCGGTGTGTTCCTCACCTACTCGCTCATGGCCGACCGGCACGCCCCGCCGTGGGCCGCAGCGACGACCGGCGAGGGTCTGTCCGACACCGGACGCCTGTTCTGGGATGCCTCGAAGCAGCAGCCGGCGCCCCAGCCGTTCACCGGCGACCTGTCCACGAGCAACTGCGGGTGACGGCGGCGTCCGGCGTCAGCGATCACGCAGACGCGATCGACGATCTCCGGGCGGCCCGCCTCGCGACGCAGGGCCTCACGCGTCGGGACGCGACGAGTCCCGAGGCCGTGGTGCGACGCATCCTCGCGGTGCAGGCGCAGGATCTGCGGGGTGCCCGCCTCGCCGTGCGCTCGCGCTCGGTGGGCCTCACGAGCGCCGACGTCGACGAGGCCTTCACCGAGCGGCGCAGCCTGGTCGTCACCTGGCTGCAGCGCGGAACGCTGCACCTGGTCGCGTCGGAGGACTTCTGGTGGCAGCACGCGCTGACCGCTCCCCGCATGGCGACGGGCATCCGCCGCCGGCTCGGTCAGGAGGGCGTGAGCGAGGCGCAGGCAGCGACCGGCATCGACGTGATCACCGGCGCCATCGCGTCCGACGGGCCGCAGTCGCGGGCGCAGCTGCAGCAGCACCTCGACGCAGCGGGCGTCCCCACCGCCGGCCAGGCGCTCGTGCACGTGCTGTCGGCGGCCGCGGCCGCCGGCCGCATCGTGCGCGGCCCGATCGTGGACGGCGAGCACGCGTTCGTCGATCCCGTCGCGTGGATCGGCCCACCTCCCCGTGAGCACCTCACCGAGGAGGGACGAGCGGAGCTCCTCGGACGGCTCGCGGCGCGCTACGTCGACGGCCACGGACCGGCCGACGAGCGCGATCTCGTCAAGTGGTCGGGCCTCCCGCTCGGCGACGCCCGCCGCGGGTTCGCGCAGCTCGGCGAGGCGGCGCCGCTCCGCGACGACGGCCTCCGTGACCGAGCCGACCGCGAGCGACCCGACGGTCTGCCGTCGCCGCGACTCCTCGGCGCGTTCGACCCGATCCTGCACGGGTGGGCGTCGCGTGAGATGTTCGTCGGCGAGCACAGCGGCGTCGTCACGAGCAACGGCGTGTTCCGGGCCACGGCTCTGGTGGAGGGCCGCACCGTGGCCACGTGGAGCGTCGACCGGCAGGGGCTGGTGCTGCGCCCGTTCGAGGCGATCGACGCGTCGAACGTCGAGGCGCTCGAGCGCGACGCCACGGACGTGCAGCGCTTCCTCGGGTTCGCCGAGCGCGGCATCACCGCCGTTCAGAACCGCTTCGAATAGCAGACGCTCGTCGCTGCGGTGGCGAGGTACTCGCCCCACGGCTCGCATCGCCCGAATCCCACGCGTTCGTACAGGCCCACGGCGGCCGGCTGGCGATCGCTCGTCTCGAGCTTCAGCTCGCGCATGCCCCGCGCCAGCGCGTGCGCCTCGAGGCGGTCGAGGAGCGCGGCCCCGATCTTGAGGCCGCGCACCGACTCGTCGACGAACATGCGCTTGATCTCGCCGACGTCGGGGCCGATGCGCCGCACGGCGCCACATCCGACGAGCACGCCGTCGTAGCGGGCCCGCACCATCGCGCCGTTGTCGCCGGACGTCTCGTCGACGGTGAGCCCGAAGTGGTTCTCGCAGGGGTTGTCCGCCAGCTCTGTCAGCTCGGCGTTGAGCCGCTCCACGAGCACCTGCGTGTCCGGGTCGTCGAGCTGCGTGTTCTCGATCAGTAGCGGTCGGCGTGCCGTGGTGAACCCGAACGCGTGCGGCGAGGGCCCGTGGCGGTCGAGGAACGCCGTCCGCCGGACGCCGTCGTCGACGGTCGGCAGGTCGCCCTCGGGGATCCACCAGAGCGCCGCCCGGCTCTCGCCGGGCACGAACCACTCACCACGACGCCGGAGGAATCCGACGTGGTCGCTGCGGTAGGTGAACTCACGCAGCGCGTCGACCGAGGTCCACACGGTCAGGTTGACGATGCGACGGGGATCGTCGAACACGTGGATGGAGGTCGCGTTGCCCTCGTCGGTCTGCAGACGCCACACCAGGCCGGGCGTCGCGTCGGCGACGGCGTTGACGTGGTCGAGGCCCTGCATGAACGGTGCGACGGCGGGATCGTCGGCGTCGGCGACGAGCGTCGCGATGTTGATCTGCGCCAGCTGCCACCCGCTCGGGGTCTCCACGTCGACCATCGGCGAGATCGTACCGAGGACGTCGCGCGGTGCCGGCCGATGTCCTTACGCACTTCTCGCGTGCGTCTGCCGATCCGCTCACGACCGCCCGTCATCGTGATGGCTGTTCCGGATCCCCCGGACGAACCCCCACCCCAAGGAGACCCACCATGACCACCCCCCTCCGCACCAAGCTCGCCGGCGCCCTGCTCGGCGGGACGCTGCTGCTCGGCGGCGCCGCCGGCGCCTACGCCCTCACCGGTTCGGCCGGCGCGCAGGAGGCGTCGACCACCACGGCCGCCGCCTCGTCCACCCAGCAGTCGACGACCCAGCAGTCGACCGACCAGCAGTCGTCGACCCAGCAGTCCTCGACCCAGCAGGCGCCGCCGCAGGGCGCTCCCTCGGGTCCCAACGGTCAGGCGCCCGCCCAGCAGGACCCGTCGAAGGGCGGGCACCAGGCGAACGGCATCACCGAGACGCTCCTGACCGGTGACACGGCGACCAAGGCCAAGGCAGCGGCGCTCGAGGCCGTGCCCGGCGGCACCGTGCAGCGTGTCGAGAACGACGCCGAGGGTGCCACCTACGAGGCCCACGTCACCAAGGCCGACGGCAGCCAGGTGACCGTCAAGATGGACGCGGACTTCAAGGTGACGAGCACCGAGGACGGCATGAAGTAGCCGACGCGGCGCACGCCGAATCCCCGCTCACCCACGACGCCGTCGTGGCCGCTTCCCCCGGCGGTCGCGACGGCGCCGCCGCGTCCGGACGGTGCCGTCGCGTCCGGACGGTGCCGTCGCGGATCTTTCCCGTTCCTTTACCGGGCCCGCACCGTGTGCTGGTGAGGGCCTCCGTACCGTGACCTCATCGCTCCACCACGGAGCGCTCCCACCCCCCGAAGGACCGTCATGACCATCACCGAGAACCGCCCCGAAGCCTCCACCCGCAGCGACAGGTCGAACCCCGTCGTCGCCGAGGTCACCCGACCGCTCCCCGCCGCCGCACTCGCCGGCATGGCGCTCCTGGCGGGCACGATCGCCATCCACACCTCCGAGCTGTCCGGCAAGGTCGAGGAGACGGCGTACCTGGGCCTGGGCTACGTGCTCATGATCGCCGCCTCGCTGATCTCGATCGTGCTGATCGCGCAGCGCGATCGTCGTGGTTGGCAGCTGGGCGCGGCGACGTGCGCCGCCACGCTCGTCGGCTTCGTCCTCACCCGCACCACCGGCCTGCCCGGCGCAATGGGCGACAAGGGCAACTGGGGCGAGACCATCGCCGTCTGGTCGCTCGTCGTGGAGGGGGCCTTCGTGGCACTCGCCGCGGCGGTGCTGGCCCGACGCCGCTGAGCCCGGGGGACGGGGGCGGTCAGTCCTCGGCGACGGCGGCGAGCACGTTCAGGCGTGCCGCCCGCCTCGCCGGGACTGCTGCCGCCACCAGCCCGAGCACCCCGGCCGCCAGCAGCACGAGCACGAGGCGAGCGGCCGGGAAGGTGAGCACTGCCGTGTCCGGGGGGAGCGCGGCGGCGGTCGCCGACCCGAAGGCCACGCCGAGGCCCACGCCCAGCACGCCGCCGAGGAGGGCCACGAGGACGCCCTCGACCCGAACCATCCGACGGAGCTGGCGCCGTTCCATGCCCACGGCACGCAGCAGGCCGAGCTCGCGGGTGCGCTCGACGACCGAGAGGGCGAGCGTGTTGGCGATGCCCAGGGCGGCGACGGCGACGGCGAAGAACAACAGCACGTCGACGATGCCCAGCACGATGTCGAGCGCGCTCGTCTGGTCGGTCACGTAGTCGTCCGCAGTGAGGGCGGTGGAGTTCGGGACGAGCGCTGTCGCCCGCCGCAGCGCCGTCAGCACCGATCGCGAGCTCGACGTGGCGGTGACCATGACCTGACGCGTCACGGGCTCGATGCCCTCCAGCCCGGCGACGGCGCCCGGTCGGGTGACGGCGTCGTCGAGCAGCTCGTCACGCGCGTAGATGCCCGACACGGTGAGCCGCCGGTCCACGCCGACGGCGCGGAGCGTGACGGTGCTGCCGAGCCGGAGGCGGTGGTCGGTCGCGAACGCGCCGGCCACGGCGACGTGGCGGTCGTCGGCCGGCCACGTGCCGGACGTGAACTGCGGGTCGACCGCCGCGGCGAGGGCATCCGGGGTGCCCACGGTGATGCCGATGCGGTCGTTCCGGTTGCGATCGCCACCCGTGGTCGTGGTCGGAACGGTGGCGCCGGGCGGGGGCGCCACGTCGGTTCGGGCGAACGTGATGGGCACGGCGCCGGTGACGCCCGGGACCTTCGAGATCGCCGCGAGGGTCGCGGCGTCGAACGGCACGATGCCGCCGGCATCGACCACGATGTCGGAGCGGATGGAGGAGCGGAGCGCGCCGCCGAACGCCGTCTTCACGGAGTCGCCGAGCACGAGCGTGGTGGACACCAGCGCCAGGCCGATCATCAACGCCGACGCGGTGGCCGCGGTGCGGCGGGGATCGCGCACCGCGTTGCGTCGTGCCAGCGCCGCCGGCACGCCGCCGAGGCGTCGGAACGGTGCGCCGATCGCGCCGATGACCGGCGACGCGAGGAAGCGGGCGATCGCGGTGACGCCGATGAAGAGCAGCAGCGCGCCGATGCCGATGCGGCTCATCCGGGTGACCACCTCGAGGGACGTGCCGAACAGCCCGGTGGCCCCGACGAGCGCGCCGAGCACCAGCAGCACCACTCCGACCACCGGTGCACCGCGACCGCCGCGGCCCGCGGGGAGCGCCGCCGACTGCAGCGCCGCGACCGGTGGGATGCGCGTGGTGCGCCGCGCCGGCCCCATGACCGACACGAGCGTCACGCCGAGGCCGACGAGGACGGCCACGAGCACCGTTCGTGGCGCGAGCACGAGATCGCTCGCCGGGAGATCGACACCGAGCCCCGACAGCAGCCGTCGGAGGCCGATCGCGATCAGCACGCCGACGCCGATGCCGGCGCCCGAGGAGACGGCGCCCACCACGGCGCCCTCGGTCACGATCGAGCCGAACACCTGCCCGGTGCTGGCCCCGACGGCGCGCAGGAGGGCGAGCTCCCGACGGCGCTGGGCCACCACGATCGAGAACGTGTTCCAGATGAGGAAGGCGCTGACGAACAGCGTCACCGCGGCGAAGCCCAGCATGAGGCTGTTGAAGTTGGCGAGGCGGTCCTGGATGCGTTGACGGGCGTCCGCCAGGAGCGTGTCGGAGCTCAGCACCGCTGCTCCGGGGCCCGCGGCGGTGGTGAGGGCCTGTCGTACCCGCTCACGGTTCGTGCCGGCGGCGAGCCGGATCGCCACGTTGTCGATGCGATCCGCCGTGCCGACGAGCTCGGTGGCGCGGGGGAGCGTGAACGCGAGGACGGTGCCCGCGGCCCCGAGCCCGCCGCCGCCTCGCTCGGCGAGGCCCACGACCGTCGCACGCACGATCCCGCGCCGCGTGCCGATGCGCACGCCGTCGCCGAGGTGGAGGCCACGGGTCGCCGCCGTCGCGCCGTCGATCACCACGTCGGCGTCGGCGGAGGGCGGCCGGCCGGACAGCAATCGCACCCCACCCATCTCGGGGTGGTCGGGCCAGTTCGACAGCACGCCGACGTCGAACGCCTTCGCGTTGCCGCCCTTGCCGAGCAGCTGTGCCGCGCCGACGACGGACGGGTCGACCTGGGACACGCCCGGCACGGCCCGCAGCGCCGCCACGACCGTCGCCGGCAGGCCACCGCGCGGCCCGCCGAGGCCGGCGCCGACCCCGCGACCTCCGCCTCCCGTCCCACTGCCGTCGACGCCGCGGACGACGAAGTCGGTGCGGCCGGTGGCGTCGGCGAGGAGGTGGTCGATCGACGCGGCCAGGCTGTCGGTGAGCACGAACGAGCCGGTCACGAACGAGACCCCGACCACCACGGCGACCGTGGTGAGCGTGAACCGGCGCCAGTGGGTGCGGGCCGAGCGGAGTGCGAGACGGAGCATGTTCGGGTCAACGCCGACCGGGCATGGCGGCACCGTAGCGGCTGCGGGACCTTCGGCTCTGTCGGCCCGGAGGACGCGGCCCTACCGTCGAAACATGACGAACGAATCCGACAACACCGTCAGCCAGACCGCCGTCGACGACTTCCTCACCGGGCACCGGATCGCGGTCGTCGGCGCGTCGAACGACCCGAAGAACTTCGCGCACACGATCTACGTGGAGATGAAGGAACGCCACTACGACGTCGTCGCGGTGCATCCGTTCGACAGCGTGGTCGACGGCGACGCCGCCTACCCCGACCTGGCCTCGGTGCCCGGCGACCTCGACGGCGTGGTCGTGATGGTGCCGCCCGCCGCGTCGGCGGAGGTCGCGCAGCAGGCGATCGACCGGGGCGTGCGGCGCATCTGGCTCTTCCGCGGGCTCGGTGGCCCGGGCGCCGTCTCCGAGGAGGCCCTTCGGCGGTGCCGGGACCACGGGGTGTCCGTGGTCGCCGGCGCCTGTCCGATGATGTTCCTCGAGCCCGTCGGGTTCGGACACCGCATCCATCGTGCGGCGCGACGCCACAACGGGTCGCTCGAGGTTCGCTGACTCCTGACTACTTCTTCTTGGCGGGTGCCTTCTTCGCAGCGGCCTTCTTCGCCGGGGCCTTCTTGGGTGACAGGTCGAGCGCCTTCTCGACGCGGCCGATGGTGTCGTGCACGTCGCGCTGGATGCGCTCGAACATCCGCCCGAGGTTCTTCAGCTCGGCGCGGAGCGCCTTGACCACGTCGCGCTCGAGATCGGTCGCGGCATCGGTGATCGCCTTGGCCGGGGCCTTCTTCGCCGGGGCCTTCTTGGCCGCAGCCTTCTTCGCTGGTGCCTTCTTCGCGGTCGTCGCCATGATGTTCCCTTCGTCGTTGGTGCCGGAGCACCGGTGTGTCTTCGATCGTAGGAATCGTCGTCGGCGGGTCACAGGGCCGAAGGTCCTCCGCCTCGCGCCGAAGGACCCGACGTGGAGTCAGCGACGGCGCTTCGCCCGCTTCACGAGCTCGGCGACGGCCGCTGCAGCGGCGTCCGCGAGCACCTGGACGTCGGGCACGGAGTCGGCGTCGCCGGTCACGCCGATCGAGACTCGGCCGTTGTACGAGAGGATCGCCGTGGTCACGCGGACGCCGTAGCTGATGCCGAGGAACGGTCGGTACTCGACCATCTCGCGTCCGAGGCAGTAGAGGGGGAACTGCGGGCCGGGGACGTTGGTCACGACGGTGGTCACCGAGCGCTGCGCCGCGGCGTGCTCCGCGCGCAGGGCCATGCGGCTGATCGGACCGATGAGCATGGGCGGCGCGAGGTCGCCCAGCTGCGTGAGCGCCTCGGCCGCCTCGGTCATGTGCGATCGCTTGAGGCGGTCCATCTCGGCGCGCACGAGGTCGAGCCGTTCGACCGGGTCGACGACGGCGACGGGGAGGTCGAGCACCATGGCCGACACCCGGTTGCCGACACCGCCCTGTCCGTGGCGGACCGACACCGGGATCGCGGCACGGACGACGGCCGTGTCGGGGTCGTCGTCGTGCGCGAGGAGGAGCGCCCGGTAGCCGGCGGTGACCGCGGCGAGGACGACGTCGTTGACGGTGCCGCCGAACGCTCGGCGGACGGTGCGGATGTCGTCGAGCGACACCGAGGCGTGGTTCCACGACCGGTGGGGGCCGATGCCGCCCTCGATGGAGAGGCCGCTGGTCGGCGTGAGGCGCGCGAGCAGCCGTGCGGCCCCGCCGAGCACGGCGCCGGCGGTGCGGAGGGTGTGCCCCGGGGCGGCGAGGAGCGCCGGCACATGGGAGCCCCACGACACGAGGTCGGACCCGAGACCGATCCACGACCCCAGCACCTTGGCCGCAGGCGACGGCTCGGGGCGGGGATCCCACGTCTCGGGTTCCACCGGTCGCGGCATCGGCTCCATGTCGAGCAGCGCCTCGAGCAGCGCCACGCCGGCGATGCCGTCCACCATGCAGTGGTGGACCTTGAAGATGAGCGCCCAGCGGTCGTCCTCGAGGCCCTCGACGAGCCACGCCTCCCACAGCGGGCGGCGGCGGTCGAGCGGATGCGCCATGAGGCGGCCCATCAGCGTGCACAGCTGATCGTCGGTGCCGGGCGCGGGCAGCGCGGTGTGCCGGAGGTGGTAGGTGATGTCGAAGTCCGAGTCGTCCACCCAGATCGGACGGCCGATCTCGAGCGGCACGTTCTCGACCCGCTGGCGGTACCGCGGGATGTCACCGAGCCGCGACTCCACCATCGCCGTGAGGTCGTGGAAGCCGGGGGCGGGGCCGGCGAACACGCAGATGCCGGCGATGTGCATCGGCGCCGTGTCGTCCTCGACGTGGAGGAACTCGGCGTCGAGCGTGGTCAGCCGATCCATCATCGTCTCAGCCCCCGAACTGCACCCGGAGGACGGCGGCCTGCCACACCTGGCCGTTCTCCGCGCTGTCGGTCGTGAACAGCACGTCGCCCCATCCGCCGCTGCGGGTGAACGTGAGCTCGCTCTCGAACGGGCCGAGCACGCCGTCGCCACGGCCGGTCACGACGCCCTGCGCGAGTGGGGTCCGCGTTCCGTCCGCCAGGAGCACGACCTTCCACGTCCCCTCGAACCCGCGGGCCCGTCCGGAGAGCTTCAGCGGACTCGTGACCGTGGCGAGCACCTGGGGCTGGTCGACCTCGATGTCGCCGCTCACCGCGCCGGTGACCCACCAGCTCGTGTCAGCGGCGAGCTGACGAACGAGCACCGTGGTGACGGGGCCGTCGGCCCGGGGCCGCACCTCGACCTCGCCCGAGCGGGAGTCGCCGGCGTTGAACGGCCCGACGACCGGGGCGGTGAAGCCCGCGAAGTCGGTCGCGAAGCTCCGTGCCGCGTCGACCGGGTCGCCGAACCGCTGCACGCTGTCGGCCGACGGCCACACCGCGGACGTCAGCGCGCTCGGCGGTGTGGTGGTGGTGGTCGTCGTCGTCGTCGTGGAGGTCGTGCTCGTGGTCGTCGTCGTGGCACGCTCGGTCGTCGTCGTGGTGTCCGCCGACGAGTCGTTCGTGTCGTCGCGGGTGACGAGGATCGCGACGAGCACGGCCACGGCGACGACGACGATCGCCGCGACGACGATCGTCACGCCGGTGCGGCCGGTGCGGTTCGGAGTGGGAGTGGGATCGTCCATTCACCTATCAACGCGCCGATCGGCGACGGGGAACAGGGCCGAAAGCCCTGTCAGGCGATGCTCAGGACGCCGAGCGCGACGACGCAGACCGACACCACGGCGATCACGACGAGGTGGGCGGCGGCCATGCGGCGCCCGGTGGCGAACGCTCCCATGAGGTCGCGGTCGCGCCCGGCGAAGTACATGAACACGAGCAGCGGGACGAGGAGCACCGCGTTCAGCACCTGCGTGAGCACCATCACCGGCACGAGGGACACGCCGGGGAGCAGCACGATGCCGATGGCGACGACCACGACGACGCCCATCGTCACGTAGAAGAGCGGCGCGTCGCGGAGGTCGTCGTCGAGCGCGGCCTCGGTGCCGACGAACTCGCACACCGAGTACGCGGTGGAGAGCGGGAGGATCGCCGCCGCCAGCAGCGCGGCGCCGACGAGCCCCACCCCGAACAGGCCCGACGCCAGGCTGCCGGCGAGCGGTTCGAGCGCCCGCACCGCGTCGGAGGCCTCGTTGATCGCGATGCCGTGGGTGTAGAGCGTCGCCGCGCAGGCGACGACCACGAAGAAGCCGATGATGCCGGTGAGCAGCGACCCGATGACGACGTCGGCGTTCTCGAACCGGAGATCGGCCTCGGTGAGCTTCTTGTCGACGGCGTACGACTGGATGAAGCTCAGGCCCCATGGCGCGAGGGTGGTGCCGATGGTCGCGGTCGCCATGAGGACGGCGTCACGCGTGCCCGGCATGCGCGGCACCACGAGGCCCCGGAGCGCGGCGCCCCAGTCGGGATGCGCGAGCACCGCCGAGGCGATGTACGTGAGGAAGATCGCGCTCACCGCCATGAGCACGTGCTCGACGCGGTGGAAGCTGGCCCGGAGGACGAAGGCGGTCACCACGATGCCGGCGAGCGGCACGCTCAGGTACCGGCTCACGCCGAACAGCTCCAGGCCGGCGGCGACGCCGGCGTACTCGGCGCACGCCGTGCCGATGTTCGCCACGACGAGCAGCACGGTCGCGACGGCGGCGAGTCGCACGCCGTAACGCTGCCGGATCAGCCCGATCAGCCCCTGGCCCGTGGCGACGCCCATGCGCGCCGCCAGCTGGTGGAACAGGATCAGCGCGACGGTCGACGCGAGCAGCACCCACAGCAGCTCGTACCCGTACTTCGCCCCCAGCACCGAGTACGTGGTGATGCCCGCCGGGTCGTCGTCGGACAGGCCGGCCAGCAGGCCGGGCCCGAACACGGCCACGATCAGCAGCAGCCGGGTGCGAAGCGAGTGGTCGGCCACCCGGCCGCGGAGGAGGCTCACGAGTCGCGTCCCGTCCCGTTGCCCGTCCGGACGGGCAACCGGCGTCGCCATCCGCGGTGCCTCCGGTAACGGCGGACCGGCACGTCGTGGTCGCGGTCGCGACGGAGCCGTTCGGCGAGCGACGAGGGCGCGACGCCGAGCGCGGCCTCCGCCAGATCGGGTTCCACGGCGGCGAGCACGTCTCGGCCCGACGACGTGCTGATCGCCGCGAGCACGACGGCGAGCTCCTCCGGACCGAGCCGGTGGAGGTTGGCCTTCGGCGTCGCCAGCTGCACGGCGTGGCCCCGTGCCGAGGTGAGGTGCAGCGCGTCCCAGGGCACCGCCTGCTCGTCGAGTCGCGCGGCGAGCGAGCGGAGGCCGAGTCGATGGCAGACCGAGCCGATGCCCACGTCCACCGCGGCGGCCTGCAACCCACCCTCGGCGGGTCGCTCGAGGATCACGTCGCCGACGCGCACGATGCGGCGGCCGTCGACGTCCACGATCTGGGTGTCGAGCACGTCGCGCACCAGTCGGAGCTCGTCCTCGGCGAGCGTGTCGTCGAACCGTCGGCCGGCCACCTCGTCGTGGGGCGCCGACACCTCGAGCTCGGAGGTCTCGATCGATCCGATCAGGTGGCGCGGCACCACGAGCGACGGCGACGACCGTCGACCGATCAGCACGCGGTCGATGTGCCCGGCGCTGCCGAGCCGCACCGTGGCGTCGACGAGCCGCCCCACGAGGAGGTCGTCGCTCGAACGCACGGGGGCGCCGACGAGGTCGCTCAGGCGGAGCACGGACCGAGCCTAGGCAACGGCCGACGCGCCGCCGACGACCGGCCGGCGGCGCCGAGCGCGCACCAGCTTGTGGACCCGGTCGGCGGCGAGCACCACCGGCGCCGCGAGCATCGCGACGACGAATCCGGCGAACGGCGGGGAGGCCTGCGTGAGCAGCCGCGCCACCGGCGGCACCCAGAGGAAGCCGGCGAGCGCCGCGAGCTCGACCAGGACGGCGAGGTTCAGCGAGCGGTTCGAGGCCCACCCGGTGCGCCCGACGGGCCGGGTCGCGCTGCGACAGGCGTACGCGTTGCCCACCTGGCCGCACACCACGGCGGCGAACGCCGCCCCCGAAGCGGCGAGTAGCGCGTGCCCCGTGGGGAACGCGTCGCCGGGTCGCCACCCGGCGACCACGAGCGCGACGACGAACGCCGTCATCTCGAGGAGCGCCTCGGTGGGACCGAGCACGCCGAACACCCGCGTGAGCAGCGGCCGGTCGATGAGGTGCCGGCCTTCGGGTGGGCGATGGAGGAGGCCCTCGCTCGGCGGCTCGTTGCCGAGCGCCAGCGCCGGCAGGAGGTCGGTGCCGATGTCGAGGCACAGGATCTGCAGCACCCCGAGCGCCAGCGGGAAGCGACCGCCCGAGAGTGCCCACACGACGAACGGCGTGAGCTCGGCGACGTTGTCGGTGAGGTGGTACGTGAGGAACCGTCGGATGTTGGTGAACGTGGCCCGGCCCTGTTCGACGGCGGCGACGATCGTGGCGAAATCGTCGTCGAGGAGCACGAGGTCGGCGGCGGCGCGCGCCACGTCGGTACCGCCTCGGCCCATCGCGACCCCCACGTCGGCCTGCTGCAGCGCCGGTCCGTCGTTGGCGCCGTCGCCGGTCATCGCCACGACGTGCCCCCGCGCCTGCAGCGCCTCGGCGATGCGGAGCTTGTCCTCCGGCGTCACCCGTCCCACGACGACGCCGTCGTGGTCGAGCAGCGCGCCGAGCATCGCCGGGTCCTCGGGGAGGTCGCGTCCCTCGAGCACGCGCTCTGCGCCCGCGAAGAACCCGATCTGCCGACCGATCGCCCGTGCCGTCGCGGGATGGTCGCCGGTGACCATGGCGAGCCGGACCCCGGCCGAGCGCGCCGCGGCGATGGCGTCGGCGACCGTCTCGCGCGGCGGATCGTGCAGGCCGAGGAGCCCGACGAGCTCGAGCTGCTGCTCGGCCGTGTCGGCATCCACGGCGTCGTCGAGACCGTCGGCCCTGCGCCGGGCCACGGCGAGGGCCCGCAGCCCCGCCGAGGTCATGTCGTCGAGCGCCGCCCGGGCCGCCGACGCGTCGGTGTCGGCGCACCGGTCGATGACCGCGTCGGGGGCGCCCTTCACGAACAACTCGGGGCCGACGACGACGGACTCGCGGCGACGCCCTGGGTCGAAGGCGTAGCGACGGATCGGGGGAGCGAGGTCGACGGGGGCGGGGGAGCCGGCACACCGCCGGGCGAACGCGTCGATGGCGGCCTCCATGGGGTCGCCGACCGCCGCCCAGCCGCGCTCGCCCTCGGCGACGCGGCCCTGCGAGGCGCTGAGCGCGATGACGGACAGCTCCGTCGCCGCCGCGACGGCGGACGCAGCCCCGTCGATCGCTCCGGTGGGCTCGTAGCCGGACCCGCGGACGGCGACCGTGCCGGCAGGGGTCCAGGCCGTGACCACGCTCATCTGGTTGCGCGTCAGCGTGCCGGTCTTGTCGGTGCAGATGAACGTGGTGGCGCCCAGCGTCTCGACGGCTTCGAGGTGGCGCACCAGGGCGTCGCGCTGCGCCATGCGCTGCGCCCCCATCGCCAGCGACAGCGTCATGGTGGGCAGCAGCCCTTCGGGCACGAGCGCGACGGTGACTCCGATCGCGAACAGCAGTCCGTCACGCGCCGGCGAGCCGAGGAGCATCGACAGGCCGAAGAACGCGAGCCCCACGCCGACGGCCATCGCGGCGACGACGCGGACGATGCGGTCGATCTCGTGGGCGAGCGGGCTCCTGGGATGGGCGACGGTGGCGGTGAGCTGGGCGATGCCGGCGAGGCGGGTGTGCTCACCGACGTGCTCGACGGTGCCCGTCGCGGCTCCCGTGGTCACGTAGGTGCCGGCGTACGCGGCGTCGCCCGCTCCGACTGCGACCGGCACGCTCTCGCCGGTGAGCGTCGACATGTCGACGGACAGGTCGTCGGCGGTGACCATCACGAGATCGGCCGGCACGCGGTCGCCGGGCGCGAGCACCACGAGATCGCCCACCACGATGTCGACGGCGTCCACCGGTTGCGGCTGCCCGTCGCGGACGACCACGACCTTCGCCGGCAGGAGGTCTCGGAGTCGCGCCGCCGCGGCCTCGGCACGCCCCTCCTGGGCGAACGCGAACAGGCCGTTGACCACGATCACCACGAAGATCGCGATGCCGAGCTGCGGCATGCCGGCGACGAGCGCGAGCGCTCCCGCCACCCAGAGCATCAACGCGAAGAAGTGGGTGAACTCGGCGGCCAGGCGGCGCCACGTCGGTGGTCCGGGGGGAGGGCTGAGCCGATTGGGCCCGTCGCGTCGCAGCCGGGCGGCGGCATCGGCGGCCGTGAGGCCGGTCACCGCGGACGGCGTAATCGTCACGACGTCCAGTCGGCGGCGGACGCTGCCGTGTCGATGGTGAGGTCGACCGCGTCCGAGGTGGCGAGCGGTGCGCTCTCGGGCCAGGGGTCGAAGCGGTCGGACATCCAGGCGTGGACCCCGGGCGTGGCCTCCGACGGGTCGTTGCCGGTGGCGAGGCGCCGCTCGATCCGCGCCCGGCAGAGGTCGGCCGGCGCCTCGCACCGGAGCTCGACCAGATCGGCGCAGCAGCGCTCGGCCACGGCGCGCGCCTGCTCGCGGTGCGCGGCATCGGACCACGTGGCGTCGAGCACGACGTGTTCGCCGGCGCGGAGGAGACGTTCGGCGCGGGCGAGCATCCGGTCGTACACCGCGCTCACCGACTCGGCGGAGTAGCGGTCCTCGGGCCGTTCGGTGGTGCCGGCAGGGAGCTCGCGGCGGATCTGATCGGACCGCAGCACGACCGCCTCGCCCCGATCCCCGAGCCCGGTCGCCACCGTCGACTTCCCGGTGCCCGGCAGGCCGCCCACGAGCACGAGACGGATCCTCGACCGCCGCAGGTGGGAGAGGCAGAGGTGCTGCAGCGCCTCGATCTCGGGCGTGGGTTCGCCCGTCTGCTCGGCTCGCAGCGCCGCCACCTTCGCCCGGACGTGGGCGCGGTAGGCGATGTAGTGGTGGGCGAGGGGCGGCGACCAGTTCTCGGCGGAGAACTCGCGGTAGGCCGCGAGGAACGTCCTGGCGGCCTCGGGGTGGCCGAGGCGTTCCAGGTCCATCGCGAGGAACGCGACGTCGTTGAGCACGTCGCCCCATCGCATCTCGGCGTCGAAGTCGAGGCAGTCGATGATGCGGGGCCCGTCGTCGAGCAGGAAGATGTCCTCCGCCTGGAGGTCGCCGTGCCCGTTGCGGACGTGTCCGCGCTCGATGCGGCGGGCGAAGAGCTCGTCGCGCCCGTCGAGGAAGCGGAGCGCGAGGCGTTCGATCTCCGCCTGCGTTCCCGGCTCGACGATGCCGTCGCGCAGCGTCGCCATCTGGGCGAAGCCGTCGGTCCACCGCCGGCGCACGGCGTCGCGCTCGGCCACGTACGCGAGGCTGGGCCCACGCGCCGGTCGGGCGTGGAGCGTGCTCACGCTCCGGGCCACGGCACGGAGCGCGTCGGCGACGTTCTCGCCGTTCGCGAGGCAGCGACTCAACTTGCGGCTCGTCGGCAGCCGCCGCATCACCACCATGTGGTCGCACACCTCGCCGTCGGGATCGCGGATGTCGGCGACTCCGAGGTAGACGTCGGGCGCCAGACGGCGGTTGAGCTCGACCTCGAGACGGCAGGCCTCGGCGCGTGCCTCGCGGGTGCTGAAGTCGAGGAAGCCGAGATCGACGGGCTTCTTCACCTTGTACGCGCGGTCGCCGAGGAGGACGACTACGGCCGAGTGCGTCTCGGCGAGAGCGGCGGAGTCGTCGGGCATGACGTCATGGTGCGCCCGGAGGCGGCGACCCGGCAGGGTCGAAGGTCACGCGATCTCGGAGCCGATGACGTTCGGCCCTGCCGGTGGCCGGCTCGATCGGGCAGGATGCCGGCATGCGTCTCCTCGTCGCGCTCGGTGGCGCGCTCCTTCCCCGTGGGGCCGTCCCCGATGCCTCGGTGCAGATCGAGCACGTGACGGCCGTCGCGCCGGCGCTCGCCGCGGTGGCACAGCACCACGACGTCGTGATCACGCACGGCAATGGGCCTCAGGTGGGCCTGCTCGCGCTGGAGAGCGACGACGACGAGTCGTTGAGCCGTCCCTATCCGCTCGACGCGCTCGTCGCCGAGACCCAGGGCCTGATCGGCTACTGGCTGCAGCGCTCGCTCGCTGCGGCCGGGCTCACCCGGCCCGTCGTGAGCCTCGTCACGCAGACGGTGGTGGACGGGGCCGACCCTGCGTTCTCGGCGCCCACGAAGTTCGTCGGGGCGGCCTACGGCGAGGACGAGGCGAGGGCGCTCGCCGCCGCCCGGGGGTGGACGGTGGCCGCGGACGGCGACCGCTGGCGACGGGTCGTGGCAAGTCCGGAGCCCCTGCGGGTGGTGGAGACGCCGACCGTCGCGCAGCTCCTCGGCAGCGGCACCACGGTGATCTGCGCCGGCGGCGGCGGTGTGCCGGTAGCCGGCACGACCGACGACACGCCGGGCGGCACGACCGACGGCCGGACCGGCGGGCTCGCCGGTGTCGAGGCGGTGGTCGACAAGGACTCGGTGGCGGCGCTGCTCGCCGTCGCGCTCGACGTCGAGCAGCTGGTGCTCCTCACCGACGTGCCGGCGGTCATGGTCGGCTACGGCACCCCCGAGGCCCGCGCCTTGGGCGACATCTCGGTCGCCGAGCTCGGAGAGCTCGCCTTCCCGGCCGGTTCGATGGGGCCCAAGGTCACCGCCGCATGCGCCTTCGCCGACGCGACCGGGCGAACGGCGGCGATCGGGGCGCTCGACGACCTCGACCGCATCCTCGCCGGTGCCGCCGGCACCCGCGTCCGGGCCTGACGCCGAGCACGCGCCGACTGCACGCCGACCGCACGCCGAGCGTGCGCCGGAGGCGAAGAAAAGCGACAATGAGGGCGCTACGTGACCGCTTGGAGGCCCGGTGGGTGAGAATTCACCGTCCGTCGATCGATTCGGCGGCGAATCGAGCTGGGGGATGCTCGAGTTCGCCCCGGACGGGATGATCGTCGCCGCGGAGTCCGGCGAGATCGTCTACGCCAACAGCAACGCCGCGGCCCTCTTCCGTTCGACCGTCGACGCCCTGGTGGGGCGCACCGTCGAGGACCTCCTGCCCGAGGACCTCCGCGGCGCGCACCGGGCGCACCGCAACCGCTACCGCGCCCACCCCACGGTGCGCACGATGGGCGCCGGCCTCCTGCTGGCGGCCCGCCGCGACGACGGCACCGAGTTCCACGCCGAGATCAGCCTCAGCCCCCTGCCCACCGACGGGCATGCGTTCGTGGTGGCCGCCGTACGCGACATCAGCGAGCGGGTCGTCGCCGAGGACCACCTCCGGCGCGTCCTGCACACGCTCGACGTGAGCGACGACGGCATCTTCATGTTCGACGCCGAGACGTTGCAGTTCGCCCACGTCAACGACGGGGCGGAGCGCCTCGTCGGCTACCCCCGCGCCGAGCTGCTCACCATGACGCCGGTGCACCTCAACCCGTACACGAGCGAGGAGCAGTACCACGAGCTGGTGGCCGAGCTCGTGGCCCACCCCGACCGTGCGGTGCGTCGGGAGACGTCGCTCATGCGCAGCGACGGGCTCGAGGTGCCGGTGGAGAAGACCTACCGCGCCGGGCCGGTCGGCCGTGACGGCAGCCGCTGGGTCGTGTCGATGGCCCGCGACATCACCGCCCGCCTGAGCGCCGAGGCCGAGCTGCTCGCCAACCAGCAGGCGCTCCTCGAGGCGGAGCGCATCGTGCTGCTGGTCGAGGACCGCGAGCGGATCGCCCGCGACCTCCACGACACCGTCATCCAGCGGCTGTTCGCCGCGGGCCTCGGCCTGCAGTCGATCCTGCGGGCCGCCGACGACGTGGTGCGTCCCCGCCTCGAACGCACCATCGACGAGCTCGACGAGACCATCCGCGAGCTGCGTTCCGCGATCTTCTCGCTCGGCACGTCGAACCCGACGATGGGTGGCCTCCGCGGCCGCATGCTGGACGCGATCAACGAGATCTGCGCCGTGTCCTCCGTCGAGTCGCGGGTGCAGTTCGACGGGCCGATCGAGACGCTCGACCAGGCCGTCGGCGATCAGCTGGTGCCGATCGTTCGCGAGGCCGTCACCAACGCGGTGAAGCACGGTTCGCCGAGCAACGTGCGCGTGTCGGTGACCGTCGGCGACGACGTGTCGGTGACCGTGGCCGACGACGGCGCCGGGCTGACCGGCGAGGTGCTGGGTGGCCGAGGCCTGATCAACCTGAACGAGCGGGCCGTCGCCCTGGGCGGTTCGTCCACGCTCGCCCCGCTGCCGAACGGCGGCTGCGAGTTCGAGTGGCGCGTGCCGCTCAGCGCAGACGCACCGACAAGCACGTGACGCAGCCCTCGAGCTTCTGGAACTCGCCGATGTCGACGGTGACCGGCTCGTAGCCGAGCGAGCGGAAGAGCTCGGCGCTCTGCGGGGCGTCGGCGGCCATGAGCAGGCGTCCGTCGCCGAGCAGCACGACGTGCGCCCCCGACTCCTCGGGGACCGGCCGGAAGCGGTCGAACACGCGGTCGTCGTCGACGAGGGGCGGGTAGCCGATGATCGTGCCGTCGGGCAACGCGGTGACGGCCGACTTGAGGTGCAGCACCTTGCTCACCGGCACCACCAGCACGGTGGCGCCCAGCGGTTCGAGCAGAGCGCGGAGCTGACGGATCCCCTCGGTGTTGGTGCGCCCGCCGTGCCCCACGTAGACGACGTTGCCGACCTTCAGGATGTCGCCGCCGTCGAGGGTGCCGGGCTCGGTGATGCGCTGGATCTCGCAGCCCAGGCTCGCCGCCACCGGCTCGACGGCATCGATCTCCGGGCGCCTCGACTCGGCGCCCGGACGCGTGACGAGCGCCAGGGTGTGGAAGGTCGTGGGCGGGTGGAACATCACCACGGCGTCCTCGACGAACACGGCGTCGGGGCAGTCGTCGGCCGGCGGCACCTCGACGAGGTCCCAGCCGTCGGCGGCGAGCACCGCCGTGTACTGCTCCCACTGGCGGATCGCGAGGTCGACGTCGACGGGCACGCGCTCGAGGTGGGTGACGAGGCCGTCGGCCAGGCGGGGGCCCGGCCGACGGACGAGTGCTCGACGCTGTGGTCTCGTCATGGCGTTGCTCCGGTCAGCCGGCGGCGGTGGTGAGATCGACGGCCGGCACCGCCGCGGTGTCCACCTGGTCGACGGGCTCGGGGACGAGCCCGTCGCGCTCCCGGCGTGCCTTCAGGAAGGCGTAGATCGGGAGGCCGATCGCGAGCAGCAGCACCGTCTGGTACACCGCCTGGTAGCCGGAGGCCATCGTCACCCACAGGGCGAACAGCATGCTCGCCGCAGAGATGCTGATGTCCCGCACCAGCCGCCAGCCCTGCACCTTGCGGCGTCGGGACACGAGGTAGGCGAGCTGTGCGCAGGCCGAAAAGAAGTACGGGATCGCAACGGTGACCACCGAGAGGTACACGAGGTAGGTGAAGACCTTGAGCCCGGTCTCGCCGCTGTAGCTCCAGCCCATGAGCCCCGAGGCCACGATCGTCGAGACGACGATGCCGAACCACGGGTTGCCCCGGGCGTCCTCCTTGGAGAACGCCTTCGGGAACATGCCGTCGCGTGCGGCAGCGAACGGCATCTCCGCGGTGACCAGCGTCCATCCGTTGAGGGCGCCGAGTCCCGAGACGACGGCCACGAGGGCCACGGCCTTGCCGATCCAGCCGGCCCCGCCGAACATCTCGCGGAAGGCGGCGACGAACGGCGCCCCGTCCTTGACCAGCTGGGCGTGCGGCACGAGCCCCATCACGACGGCGGTCACCGCGATGTAGAGGAGACCGCTCGCCGCGGTGCCGAACACCGACGCCCGACCCACGTTGACGCGGGGGTTCCGGACCCGACCGGCGGCGATCGACGCGCACTCCACGCCGATGAAGGAGAACAGGGCCACCCCGGCGGCGATGCCGATGCCGTCGTACAGGCTGCCGCCCGAGGCGTTGAAGGCTCCGAAGTTGGCGCTGCTCACGAAGAACCAGCCGACCAGGCCGATGAAGAGCAGCGGCAGGAACTTCAGCACCACCGTGACGTTCTCCAGCCAGGCCATCTTCTTCACGCCGGCGAGGTTCACGATCGCGGGGATCCACAGGCCGGTGAGGGCGATGCCCCAGTTGACCCAGGCGGACGGGTTCTTGATCCCGAACAGCGACTCCACGTAGAGCACCCACGACGACACGATCGCGGCGTTCCCGGCCCAGCAGGTGATCCAGTAGCACCAGGCGGTGATGAACCCGGCGAAGTCGCCGAACTCGTGCCGCGAGTACGCGTACATGCCGCCATCGACGTTCGGCACCCGTTTGGTGAGCTGACCGAACAGCTGCCCGAGCATCACCGCGCCGAGGGCGATGACCGCGAGCGTGACGATCGAACTGGTGCCGGCGCCGGCCATCACGGCGGGCATCGTGAAGACGCCTGTGCCGATGATGCTGCCGACGACCAGCGCCGTCGAGGAGGTGAGCCCGAGCTCCTCGCCACGACCCGACGAAGCGATCGCTCCGTCGGCTGGTGTCGACGACCGGGTGGGAGGAGGTTCGAGTGTCGTTGCCATTGGTCGAGTGTGCGCCCGGGGTCATGCAGCGATCAGAGGACTTGGTCCCGATCGACCCGGGGCCTTCGCCTCTGTGACGTCGAGTCGACCGCGCCGATGATCGGAGGATGCAGACACCCGACTCCACTCCCGCGCCCCTCGGTGTCCACTCCGAGGTGGGTGAGCTCCGACAGGTCGTCGTGCACCGACCCGACCTGGAGCTGACCCGCCTCACGCCCAGCAACGTCGACGACCTCCTGTTCGACGACATCCTCTGGGTGAAGAAGGCGCGGGAGGAGCACGACGCGTTCGTCGGGTCGCTCGAGGAGCGCGGCATCGTCGTGCACCACTTCGACGAGCTCCTCGCCGAGACGTTGAGCGACCCCGAGGCGCGGAGCGAGCTGCTCGACCGGCTGTGCACCCCCGAGCGGGTGGGCCCGGCGCTCGTCGCGCCGCTCCGTTCGCTGGGCGAGGGTGCCGCGTCACGCGACCTCGCACGATTTCTGGTGGGTGGCATCACGAAGGCCGACCTCGATCTCGACGGCGTCCGCAGCCTCACCTGGAGCGCGTTGACCCACGACGACTTCGTGCTCCCGCCGCTGCCGAACCACCTCTTCCCCCGTGACAACTCGTGCTGGGTCTACGGCGGCGTGTCGATCAACCCGATGGCGAAGAGCGCCCGCCAGCGCGAGACGCTGCACATGCGGACGATCTACCGGCACCACCCCCTGTTCGCCGGGCAGCCGTTCGAGATCTGGCTCGGCGGCGACGATCGCGACCACTTGCCGGCCTCGATCGAGGGCGGCGACGTGCACGTGCTGGGCAACGGCGCCGTGCTCGTCGGCATGGGGGAGCGCACCACGCCGATGGCCGTCGAGATGCTGGCAGCGGCGCTGTTCCGGGCCGGGCAGGCCACGCAGGTGATCGCCGCCGAGCTGCCCCGCTCGCACGCGTTCATGCACCTCGACACGGTGATGACGATGCTCGACCGCGACACGTTCGTCGCCTACCCCTACCTGGACACCAACCTCCGCAGCTGGACGATCCGCCCCGGCGACGACCCCGAGCACCAGACGGTGACGGCCAACGACGACCTGTGGGCGGCGATCGCGTCGGCGCTCGGCATCGACAAGGTGCGGGTGCTCAGGGCCGACGAGGACGTGCGGGCCGCCGAGCGAGAGCAGTGGGACGACGGCACGAACTTCCTCGCCGTCGCCCCCGGCGTGGTCGTGGGGTACAACCGGAACGTCACCACGAACACCATGCTCCGCCGCAACGGCATCGAGGTGATCTCGATCGAGGGCAGCGAGCTCGGCCGAGGTCGTGGCGGTCCCCGGTGCATGACCTGCCCGATCCAGCGGGACGCCTGACATGGGCGTCAACCTGCGTCACCGCAGCTTCCTGAAGGAGCTGGACCACACGCCCGACGAGCTCCGGTTCCTCATCGACCTCGCGGCCGACCTGAAGGCGGCCAAGCGCGCCGGCTACGAGCGGCCCACGCTCGTCGGTCGCAACATCGCGCTGATCTTCGAGAAGACGTCCACCCGCACCCGGTGCGCGTTCGAGGTCGCGGCCCACGACCAGGGCGCGCACGTCACCTACCTCGATCCGTCCGGCTCGCAGATGGGGCGCAAGGAGTCGACCAAGGACACGGCTCGCGTGCTCGGCCGCATGTACGACGGCATCGAGTACCGCGGGTTCTCCCAGGAGATCGTCGAGACGCTCGCGGCCCACGCCGGCGTGCCGGTGTGGAACGGGCTCACCGACGAGTGGCACCCCACGCAGATGCTCGCCGACATGCTCACCATGCGGGAGCACAGCAACAAGCACCTCGACGAGATCGCGTACTGCTACCTGGGCGACGCCCGGAACAACACCGCCCGGTCGCTGCTCGTGACGGGTGCGATGCTCGGCATGGACGTGCGCATCGCCGCGCCGGCGCACCTGTGGCCCGACGCCGGCCTGCGCGCCACCGTCGACGACATCGCCCGCACCACCGGGGCCCGCGTGCTGGTCACCGAGTCGGTGGAGGACGCGGTGGTCGGCGTCGACTACCTGTACACCGACGTCTGGGTGTCGATGGGCGAGCCCACCGAGACGTGGGACGAGCGCATCGCCGAGCTGCTGCCGTACCAGGTGAACGCGTCGGTCGTGGCCGCCACCGGCAACCCCCGCGTGCTGTTCATGCACTGCCTTCCGGCGATGCACAACCGCGACACGGTGATCGGCGCCGAGCTCGCGGACCGCACCGGCCACGAGGCGCTGGAGGTGACCGACGACGTGTTCGAGTCGCCGGCGTCCATCGTGTTCGACCAGGCCGAGAACCGCATGCACACCATCAAGGCCGTGATGGTGGCCACGCTCGGTCACTGAGCCCGATCGCCGGGCTCCGCTGCGGCTGGCCCGGCTCAGGTGCCGAGGTCGCGCCGTTCGTAGGTGCGGTCCGCCACCGCCACCATGATCGCAATCAGCCCGACCAGGAGGCCCAGGTGCCAGAGGCGGAAGCCGGTGCCCACGGGGTCGACGCCGAGGGCGTGGTACCAGGGTGACAGCGGCTGGAACGGGCGCATCGCGTCCACCAGCGCCGCCAGCGAGCTGAGCAGGTACGAGATCACCGCGACGGCGGCCGTGATGCCGCGCGCCACACCGGTGTGCCCGGTCGCCGCCACGGCGGCCTGGGCGATGCTCGCGAACAGCACGGCCAGGAGCGTGGTCGCGACGGTCGCAGCGACCAGGTTCGCCACGGCGACGTGCACCGAGAACGCCGCACATCCGATCACCAGCGCGACGCCCAGCGTGGCGCCCAGGATCACGAGGTCGATCGCGACGCCCGCCCACGTCTCGAGCACGACACGCCGACGGGAGATCGGCGCGGCCAGCAGCAGGTCGATGGTGCCGTGCGACTCCTCGTCGCCGAGCGCGCCGGACCCCCACAGGATCGCGGGGATGAACAGGAGCAGCGGCACGGTGAACGAGAAGAGCTCGGCGCGGAGATAGCCGGCGCCGCTCGTGAAGTCGCTCATCGAGAAGAGCTTCTGCAGCGCCTTCGGGTAGCCCTCGAGCGCCTTGGTGAGCGCGTCGTTGCCGCTCACCGACGTGTACATGGCGGTGAGACCGAGCACCGTCAGCGCGATGCCGATCGACCACGCACGGACGGCCCGCTGCGCGTGCAGCCGCGTGCGGTCGAGCACCGACAGGGGCCGGCGGCTCGGGAAGGCGTCGGGGGGAGTCCGGGCGAGCCTCACGCGTCCGCCCCCCGGTAGAGGTCGAGGAAGATGTCCTCGAGATCGGGTTCGTGGATGGCCAGGTCCACCACGTCGAGTGAGGCGATCGTGCGCAGCAGCGGCGCGATGGCGCCGCTGAACTCGAGGCGGGCCGTGTCGCCGTCGATCGTCACGTTGCGGGCGCCGGGGAGGTCGGCCAGCGCAGGCGCCGGGAACGGTCCGCCGGTGCGGATCTCGATGCGGTGCACCGCCCGCGCCCGGAGCGCGGCGACGTCGTCCACCGCGGCGATGCCGCCGTCGCGGATCATGCCGACGCGGTCGGCGACGCGGTCGACCTCCGACAACGTGTGCGACGACAGGAAGATCGTGGCGCCCGCCGACCGGGCCTCGCGGAGCGCCCGGTGGAACTCGGCCTGCACGAGCGGATCGAGGCCGCTGGTGGGCTCGTCGAGCACCAGCAGCTCGGGGTCGGCCATGAGGGCCTGCACGATGCCGACCTTCTGGCGGTTGCCGCGCGAGAGGGTCTTCGTGGGCCGGTGGAGGTCGAGACCGAACCGCTCGGCCAGGGCCTCGATCCGCGCCGGGTCGACGCCGCCGCGGAGGTGGGCCAGGTGGGTGAGGATCTGCGCCGCCGTCAGCCGCTCGTAGAGCTGCAGGTCGCCTGGCAGGTAGCCGATGCGCCGACGCAGCCCCGCTCCGGCGGTGGCGACGTCCTCGCCGAGCACCTCGACGGTGCCGCTGTCGGGGCGGATGAGATCGAGGAGCATGCGGATGGTGGTGGTCTTGCCGGCACCGTTGGGCCCGAGGAAGCCGAACACCTCGCCGCGGCGCACCTCGAGCGTGAGGTCGGAGACGCCCCCACCGCCGCGGTACTGCTTCGTGACGCGGTCGAGCCGCACCGCGGTTGCTGCCATGGACCGCATGATGGCACGGGTGGTGTGTCGGGAGGCAGGGTCCTTGTGCCCTGTCGGCGCCGTGCCACCGTGTGGCGAAATGGTCCGATGGAGACGACCGAACCGACGCCGTCCGCGCCGATCCGCGTCTTCCTGCTCGACGACCACGAGATCGTGCGGCGCGGCGTTCGCGAGCTCATCGAGAGCGAGCCCGACCTGATCGTGGTGGGCGAGGCGGGTACGGCAGCGGACGCGATCGCCCGCATCCCCCCGACGCGCCCCGACGTCGCCGTGCTCGACGTGCAGCTCGACGACGGCAGCGGTGTCGAGGTGTGCCGCGACGTGCGGTCGCGGCACCCCGAGATCGGCTGCCTGATGCTCACGTCGTTCGCCGACGACGAGGCGCTGCTCGACAGCGTGGTCGCCGGCGCGCAGGGCTACGTCCTCAAGCAGGTGCGCGGGGCCGATCTGGTGGAGAGCATCCGGGCCATCGCCGCGGGCCGCACCCTCATCCCGCCCGACGTCGTGCTGCAGGTGCGCGAGCGGCTGCGGACCGGTTCGGTGGTGGACGAGCGGCTCGCCGCCCTCAGCGGCCAGGAGCGAAAGATCCTCGACCTGCTCGCCGACGGTCTGACGAACCGCGAGATCGGTGAGCGGCTCTACCTCTCCGAGAAGACGGTCAAGAACTACATGTCGAACGTGCTCATGAAGCTCGGCATGCACCGGCGCACCGAAGCCGCCGTGTTCGCCGCCCGCGCCCGGCCGCGCGACCGGCGGCCGCCCACCTCAACCTGACCAGTGCCCCGGGCGGCGGAGCGCCTGCGGGATCGACGTCGACGCGTCACCCCGGGCCGCGCCCACCTGCGACTGCGTGAGGTACACGGCCGACGAGAGGTCGGCCCCGCGCACGTCGGCGTCGCGGAGGTCGGCGCCCAACAGGTCGGCGAGCCGGAGGTCGACGCCGCGCAGGTCGGCGCGGATGAGGCGACTCCCGCTCAGGTCGGCGCCGTGGAGCGCTGCCGACCGGAGGTCCGCTCCGATCAGGTCGGCGTCGCTGCGGTCGAGCATCGCCGTGCCGGACCGCGTGAGCGCGCTGGCGCGCCGCAGCAGCGGACCGACCCGGCGGCGGAGCGCCCCGGTGTCGACGGCCGCCAGCTCGCCGGCCGAACCACCGGCGGCTCGCTCCACGTCCGCGTCGGCGGCGTCGACCTCCGCGTGGACGGTCACCGCCGCGGGCATGGCCCGGGCCTCGGCGAGGAGCCACCGCATCTCGTGCAGTTGGCGCATCACGTCGAAGGCGGCGAACATCGCCGGCGCCGCTGCCCGGTCGGTGCGCCAGTCGACGCCCCGGAACGTCACCTGTGAGATGCGCTGGCCGGCCCCGAAGCAGTCGAACGCCGTGCACCCGGCGAACCCCTCGACGCGCAGCCGGTTGTGGATGCCACATCCGAGGCCGGCGCCGGGGTCGGCCGTCAGGTTCGGACAGGGAACGGCGGCGGCCTTGTCGATGGGGAAGTCCGCCGATCGCGCGAACGGCAGGGCCACGCAGCAGAGCGCGACGCACTGCTCGCAGTCGGCGCGCAGCTCGGTTGGACGCGACGTCATGTGTCCTCCCGCCGTGGAACGCGGCGATGGTACCAACGGGCCACGTAGGGTGCGCCGGGTGAGCGTCACCCTCGACCACTTCGATCCCTCGTTCGCCGCCGACCCGTACGCCACCTGGGACGCGCTGCGGGCCACCGGCCCCGTCTGGTACTGGGCCGACCTCGACTCGTTCGTCGTCGTCGACCACCGGCTGGCGCGCGACGTGCTGCGCGACGGCGACACGTTCACCCTCAGCCGCTTCGCGTGGGAGCACTGGGTCGACGGCGGCGACGGCGTCGAGCGACCGCTGCTCGACGTCACCATCGACGACGGCATCTTCCAGGCCGGCCCGGCGGACCACTCCCGGCTCCGCAAGCTCGTGGTACCCACGTTCTCGCCGTCGGCCGCCGAACGCCACCGCCCGCTGATCGAGGAGGTGATCGACGATCTCACCGCGAGCTGGAGTCCCGGCGACGTCGTCGACCTCGCGGCCGACCTCGCGCTGATCGCGCCCGTCCGCATCATCAGCCGGCTGCTCGGCGTCGACCCCAGCCGCGACGAGTGGTTCACCACGATGGCCGGCGACCTCGCCGCGCTCGCCGATCCCACGGCCGGGCCCGACGTGTTCGACCGGGCCGAGGTGCAGCTCGGCCACTTCCGCGACCTCCTGGAGGCGGCCGGCACCTCACGAGGCCTGTACGCCGAGCTGGCCGCCGCCCAGGAGGACGGCGAGCGCCTCACGGCGACCGAGTGCTTCTCGATGCTCGTCGGCCTGATGACCGCGGGCATGGAGACCACGGCCAGCGCGATCTCGCTCGGCGCCATGGCGCTCATGGCGCATCCCGACCAGGCCGAGCTGCTCCGAGCGGCCCCGGAGCGGTGGCCGGCCGCCGTCATCGAGCTGCTGCGGTACAGCTACATCGGGTACGGCCTCACGAGGTTCCCCACCCGCGCCGTCGAGCTCGGGGGCCACCCGGTGCGTGCCGGCCAGCTGGTGTGGGTCAACGTCGGCGCCGCGCTGCACGACCCGTCCACCTTCCCCGACCCCGAGCGGCTCGACATCGGTCGCGACAACACCGAGGCAATCCCGTTCGGGTTCGGCGCCCACTACTGCCTGGGAGCCTCGCTCGCGAAGGTCGAGATCGAGAGCGCGCTGCGGTCGCTCACCCAGCGCTTCCCCGACATGGCGCCGGTGGGGGAGCCGTCGTGGCGCACCCACATGCTGCTGCGCGGCCCGACGTCGCTGCCCGTCCGGCTGTGAGCCAGGTTGTGAGCCCGGCGGTTCACAGCCTCCTCTGAGCAAGCGCGCCGAAGTCGGCGGAACGACCCAGGAACGCCACAGGGCGATCTGAGCCCGCGCCCCGACGATGTCTCCAGGTGGAACGCCCACCGCCCCCGTTCCAGGAGACACGTCATGTCCGATCATCCCGAGCTCCAGCAGGATTCCGATCCCGAACCCGACCGCCGGTCGGCCGGAGCGACGACCTGGGTGCTGTCGGGCGTCGCAGCGGTGGTGATCGCCGCCGGCGCCATCCTCGGCATCAAGGCCGCGAGCGGCGGCACGACCGCCGCCGCGGCATCCACCGACTCGGCGAGCGCGGCGGCGTCGACCGGCGCCACCAACTCCGCCACCGGCGGACCCGGCCAGATGGGTGGCCCCGGCGGGGGAGCGTTCGGCACGATCGCCTCGATCGACGGCACGACCCTCACCGTGACCGACCAGAGCGGCACGACCACGAAGGTGGCGACCGACGCCGACACCACCTTCACGACCAGCACGACGGCGACGGCGTCCGACGTCGCCGTCGGCGACAACGTGCGGGTGATGGGCACCGGCACGAGCACCGCGATCGCCGTCGAACGTCTGATCGACAGCGGCTCGGTCGCCGCAACCGACGGGCCCGGCGCCGGCGGGCCCGTCGGCGCGGGCGGCGCCCCGGGCGGCGGAACCGGCGGTGCCCCCGGGGGCGGGTCCACCGCGACCGGCGGGTCGGCGCAGGACACCTCGCGGGTCTCGGCGGCGGGCGTCGTCGCGAAGATCGACGGCACGACCGTGACGATCACCACCACCGACGGCGCCACCGTGACGGCCACGCTGTCCGACACGTCGACGGTCTCGAAGCTCACGGCCATCTCCCTGGCCGACCTCGCCACGGGTGACTCGATCATGGCCCGGGGCGAGACGACCGACGGCACGCTCACCGCCACCTCGGTGACCACGGGCATCCAGGCCGGCGGCTTCGGCGGCGGACCGGGCGGCGGCGCTCCCGGAGGGGCACCGGGCCAGGCCGGCTCCGCTGCCGGCACCGGTGCGTGAGCTCCTGCCGAGGCTGATCCGCTACGGAGCGGTCTCGGTCGTCGCCACCCTCGTCAGCCTCACGGTGCTGACGACGCTCGTGGCCACCGGAGCGATGCCGGCGGGCTGGGCCAACGTCGTGGCCACCCTCGTGGGGATCGTCCCCTCGTTCGAGCTCAACCGCCGTTGGGTGTGGGCGGCGTCGGGCCCGCCCCGTGCGGCGCAGGTCGTTCCGTTCGTGGCCCTCACGCTCGTCGGCCTCTCGCTGTCTTCGATCACCGTGTCGGTCACGGGCGCCTGGGCCGACGCCGCGGGCTGGGCGGCGGGCACCCGGGCCGCCGTCGCCGCCGTGGCCAACGTGGCGGCGTTCGGTTCGCTGTGGGTGGCGCAGTTCGTCATCTGCGACCGACGTCTCTTCGGAACGCGCGGCCGGCGGCCTACGCTCACGGGATGACGATTCGGGTGACGATCGACGACGACCGCTGCGAGGGCCACGGCCGTTGCTACAACCTGGCGCCGGAGGTGTTCGCCCCCGACGACATCGGCAACGGCACGGTGCTCGGCGACGGCACCGTGCCCGTCGAGTTCGAGCACCGGGTACGGCTGGCGGTCGCCAACTGCCCCGAGCTCGCGATCTCGCTCGTCGAGAGCGGCCCCGACGGCGGGGACGCCTGATGGGGCGCCACGCGCCGGTCACCGACTGGGCGACCGACTTCGACCACACCGACGACGCGTACGTCGAGAACCCGTTCCCCATCTGGGACGCGCTCCGCACCGAGTGCCCCATCGCTCACACCGAGCGCTACAACGGAGCGTGGTTGCCGACCCGTCACGAGGACATCGCGGCCATCGCCTACGACACCGATCGCTTCACCTCGCGGAGCGTGGTGATGAGCGAGTTCCGCGCTCCCATCGAGCTCGCGCCAGAGGGCATCGCGCCGCCCATCTCGTCCGACCCGCCGTTCCACAAGGGCGCTCGCCGCGTGCTCCTCCCGGCCTTCGCCCCGCAGGCGGTCGACGCGCTGGAGGCCTCGACCCGTGCCTACTGCGAGGAGCTCGTCGCCGCGCTGCGCGCCGGCGCCGGTGACGATGGTGTGGTCGACGCCGCCGTCGGCTACGCCCAGCACATCCCGGTGCGGGTCATCGCCAACATGCTCGGGCTGCCCGAGGGCGACGGCGACCGGTTCCGTCACTTCGTCGACCACGTGCTGGAGGGCGTCGACAAGCCGATGGAGGAGCGGGCCGCGGGCATGGGCGAGCTGTTCGAGTACCTGCAGGCGCAGGTCCTCGACCACATGGCCAACCCCCGCCCCGACCTCACGTCGTACCTGCTGGGCGCCGACATGGACGGCGAGCCGCTCGACCCGTTCCACGTCATCCGCACGATCGCGCTGCTGCTCATCGCCGGCATCGACACCACGTGGAGCGCGATCGGCGCCTCCATCTGGCACCTCGCCGGGCACCCCGCCGATCGCGAGCGGCTCGTCGCCGAGCCCGAGCTGCTGCCGACGGCGATGGAGGAGTTCCTCCGCGCCTACGCCCCCGTCACGATGGCCCGCATGGTGCGCGAGGACATGGACTACGCGGGCTGCCCGATGAAGCGCAACGACTTCGTGCTGCTGCCGTTCCCGGCCGCCAACCGCGACCCCGAGGTGTTCGACCGGCCCGACGAGGTGATCATCGACCGCGAGGTCAACCGCCACGCGGCGTTCGGGCTCGGCATCCACCGGTGCGCCGGCTCGCACCTCGCCCGCATGGAGCTGCGCGTCGCCCTCGAGGTGTGGCTCGACGCGTTCCCCGACTTCGAGCTGGCCGACCCGGCCGGCGTGCGCTGGTCCGGTGGCCAGGTGCGGGGCCCTCGCGTCCTGCCCGTGCGGCTCGCACGCTGACGCAGGGCCCCGCCGCCGGCCGTCAGGCGGCCTCGGACATGCGCTTGCCGGTCTCCAGGACGCTCTTGAGATCGCTGAGGATCCACGGGTGGCCACCGCCGCCCTGCGCGGGGTCGGCGTTCGCCCCGGCGACCATGAGCGAGAGGTTGGGCATGCCCTCGAGCTCGTGGGTCACGACGAGGGAGCAGAACCCCTCGTACTCGGTGATGTCGTAGGCGATCGTGCTGAAGCCCTCGGCCTGCATCGACGGATCCATGTTCATGCGCCAGGTGGCACGGAGGTGGTGCGGTGCGTCGACCTCCAGCACCTCGCCCTCGATGATCACGTCGGCGATCGGCCAGCCCATGGCCTTCGATCCCTCGATCATCGCCTCGTCGGGGTTGATGGTGAGCGCGCCGCCGACCCGGAGGTCCCAGTGCGCGTAGCCGCCGTAGCCGTACTTGACGGTCCACTCCGGTGATGTGATGGCGTCCCAGATCGCCTGGGCGGTGGCCCGGATGTACACCTTGTGCACCTGCGTGGTCGCGGCGTTCGTTGCTGTGGTCATGCTTCCTGCTCCAGTTGGTTCTTGAGGTCGATGAGCGCCGTCACCTGACGCTCCGTGTACTTGTCGATCCACCGGTCGTGGATCAGGCGGATGGGGACGGCGTTGAGGAAGTGCAACTTCTCTCGCCCCGCCTTTCGAGTGACGACGAGCCCGGCCTCCTCGAGCACCCGGAGGTGCTTCATGACCCCGAAGCGGGTCATGTCCAGATCGGCTTCGAGGTCGGTCAGCGTGCGGCCGTCGCGCTCGAAGAGCCGGTCGAGGAGGTGACGCCTCGTCGGGTCTGCGAGCGCTTTGAACACGCTGTCGTCGTCGGTCACGAATGGACAATACGTGACCAAATGGTCACATGTCAACGGGGCGCGTCGAAGCAGGGGAGCGGGCGCCCCTGCCGTGCCCCTGTCGCGCTACGCCGGCGAGAGGATGACCAGCGGGATGTCGCGGTCGGTCTTCGTCTGGTAGCCGGCGTAGCCCTTGTACGCCGCGACGACGCTCGGCCAGAGCGCCGCCTTCTCGTCGGCCGTCGCGACCCGCGCCGTCATGGCGCGGGTGCTGCCCGACATCGTGATGCCGACCGACGGGTTCGCCACGAGGTTGTGGTACCAGGCGGGGTACCGGTCGTCACCGCCGTACGAGGCGACGAGCACGACGTCGTCGCCGTCCTGCACCGGCGAGGTGAGCATCGTCGTGCGCTGCTCGCCGCTCTTACGACCGATGGTGGTGAGCATCACGACCGGCATGCCGAAGGCAGTGCCGGCGATGCGGCCACGGCTGGTGCGGAACACCCACCGGTGGAACCCGGTCCACACCTTGTTGATGCGGTCCTTGTTGCGCTGGGCAGAGCTCGGGGTGGTCGACATGGTCCGTTTCTAGTGGACGGGCGTCGCAGGTACCTGTGTCCGGCCAACGGGTGACGTCCGTACAAATTCCACCTGGGTCGTGGCGAGCACGAGGGGCATCGACGTGTTCGGAACATCTCCCAGATCCCGACGGACACTCGGCCTTGTTGTGGGTGTGCTCGTCCAGCTGACCCGCGTCAGCTGTGGTCAGAGTTCCCCCGTCCGAACCAGCTCTCCCGACCCCACGACCACCTCCGAGGTCGTCCGGACGACTGCAGACGCGACGGCCTCGCCGACGACAGCTGCGACCGAGTCCGACGCTGACGCTCTGAAGGCCTGCGCGGCGTACGCGATGAGCCTGCCGACGAGCGTGCACGCCCAGGTGGTGTCCGGATTCGACTCCACCGTCGGTCGAGGCGTCGCACGTCGGGATCATCTGTTGGAGGCTGCCGGGAAGGCTGTCGGCATGGCTCCACCGTCAGCCCCGAGCGCCGTTGATCTCGGGTTCTCCGAGGACCAGCCTGCCAGCCTCTGCTACATCGATGGAACGTTCTCCGGACCGAGCATGAACGGTTTCCCGCAGGGAGACCGCTCCATGCTGCTCATCGTGAACGGCAAGGCCGTGGGGCTGATCGGCGGAACATCGATTCCTCGGGAAGGCGTCGTCACCCTGGACCCATTGCGGCCGTAGCCGCGCGTTCAGCGGAACGGCGCGACCCACTCCTCGCTGCGCTCCCACAACGTGGCGGCGAGCTCGGGCGTTGCGACCGGATTGACGTCGCGCCGAGCGCAGTCCTCGTCGAAGTACGAGCCCGACTGCGCCTCGAGTCCCGGCTCGACCGTGCAGAAGACCGAGGAGCGTGCGCCGGCCTCGGTGGTCTTCATGCGCGCCAGGCGTTGGTAGGCGAGCGCTGCAGGGCGGGGGAGCCGGCGCCACACGTCGCTCGCCACCTGGCCGGGGTTCACCGCGAACGAGCTGAGCTGCGCCGGGTCGTGGCGGGTGGCCAGCTCCATCGTGAACAGCACGTTGCACAGCTTCGAGCGGTCGTACGCGCGCAGCCCGACGAACGAGTCGGTGGACTCGCGCACGGTGTCGAGGTCGAGGCGCTTGGGGCGGAAGTGGTTGCCGCTCGACACGTTCACCACCCGTGCCGGCGTCGAGGACCGGAGCAGGGGCAGCAGCTCGGTGGTGAAGAGGAAGTGGCCGAGGTGGTTCACTCCGAAGGCGAGCTCGAAGCCGTCGGCCGTGAGCCCGCGCTGGCCGGCGAGACCGGCGTTGTTCACCAGCAGGTGCAACGGGCGCCCGCCGTCGAGCCACTCGGCGGCGGAGCGCTTCGTGGCGGCGAGGTCGGCGAGGTCGAGCGCGAGGAAGGACACGTCGTCGTTGCCGGTGGCCCGGCGGATCTCGTCGACGACGGGTGTGGTCTTGGCTTCCGACCGGCAGGCAAGCACGACGGTCGCCCCTGCTGCAGCGAGTGCCGTGGCCGTCGCCTTTCCGATGCCGGTGTTGGAGCCCGTCACCATCGCGACGCGTCCGTCGAGGCGAGTGATGCCGGGATCAGCCATGCGCGGCACCGTAGTGGGCCGGGCGCCCGCCGAGCACCGACGGCACCAGGAACCGCTCGACCAGCGCCCGCTCCTCGGCCTCGTCGGCGCCGGGATTGGTGAGGAGCGACACGACCGAGCGGACGAGCCAGCGCGCCGCCAGGTCGTCGCCCGCCTCGCCGAGGAACTCGCCGGCGATGGCCTCGATCACCTCCGAGGACACGGCGAGGCGGTTGGCCGGGCCCGCCTCGTCGGGGGCGAACCACGCGGCGAGGGCCGGGGTGGAGCGCACGGTGGCGACGGTGCGCACGATCGCGTCGGCCATGCGCTCGGCCGGGTCGGTCGTGTCGGCGCCGGCGCGACCCACCTCGCGGGCCACGCGCACCGCCTCCCGCGTCACGAACGCCGACCGCAGCGCGTCGCGATTGCGGAAGTGCCGGTAGAGGGTGGCGCGGGAGCAGCCGGCCTCGTCGGCGATGTCGGCCATGCCTGCGGCGGCGACACCCATGCGGACGAACACCCGGCCGGCGGCGTCGAGCAGGCGTTGCTCGGCGGCGACGTGTCGTTCGTCGGCGAGCCAGGTGGTCATGCGTCGCTCCCGACCGGACGGAACGGGAGGGAGGTGCGGCGCCGCACGTAGTTCCCCGGGGCGAAGGTGCCGGCGTCGGCGTCGACCTCGAAGGCCGGGAAGCGTTCGAGGAGCAGCTCGAGCGCGATTCGCGCCTGCAACCGAGCCGCCGCGGCGCCGAGGCAGTGGTGCACCCCGTAGCCGAAGGTCATCATCCGCTCGATGCGACGCGTGACGTCGAGCCGGTCGGCCTCGTCGCCGAACTCGCGAGGATCGCGGTTCGCCGACCCGTAGAGGAGCAGCACCTTGCGACCGGCGGGCACGGTGCGCCCGTGCAGCGTGACCGGCGTCGTCGTGGTGCGGGCGAGGCCCTGCACTGGCGAGGTGAGTCGCAGCAGCTCCTCGACGGCGCCCGGCAGGAGGCCCGGATCGTCGAGCAGCAATCGACGCTGGTCGGGGTGGGCGGTGAGGAGCTCGGCGGCGCCGCCGAGGAGCCCGGTCGTCGTGTCGTTGCCTCCGGCGACCATCGTGAAGGCGAACCCCAGCACTGCGAGCACCGACACGTCGTCTCCGGCGGCGACGAGCTCGCTGATCATGTCGTCGCCCGGCGCGGCCCGGCGTCGCTCGATGAGCTCGGAGAAGTAGTCGAGGAGCTCGGAGAGGCGGGTGGCGGCGAGCGTGACGTCGCCGAGCGCGTTCGCGTCGACGATCGCCTCGGTCCACACGTCGAACCGTTCGCGATCGGCGTCGGGGACGCCGAGGTAGTGGGCCACCACCATGCTCGGCAGCGGCTTGAAGAGGGCCGCGACGATGTCGCATGCACCAGCCTCGGCGACGGCGTCGAGGCGGTCCGTGACGAAGGCCCGGATCGCTGGCTCGACGGTGGCCACCTGTCGGGGGGTGAAGCCGCGGGCGACGAGGCGGCGGAACGCGGTGTGGTCGGGCGGGTCCATCATCACCATGGGTCGCGCCTCGTCGAGGCCGATGCGCTCGCGCTCGCCGTAGGTGGTGGTGAGGCCCTGCTCGGAGGAGAAGGTGCCGTGGTCGCGCGCCGCCCGCCACACATCCTCGAAGCGGGACAGCACCCAGTGGTCGTGGTCGCGTCCCGTCGGGTCGTCGACGTGGTGCAGCGGATCGTGGTCGCGGAGGGCCTCGTACATCGGGTGGGGGTCGACCCACCCGTCGCCGGACCGGGGGACGAACATCGCCGTGTGAGACATCATGAGACAAATGTCTCATGAATGCGACGTGATGTCGAGTGTGACTCGTCGTGCACGGCAATTACTACTAAGGCCGGTGACGTTGACCCTTCGACTCGGCGGCTGTTGGAATCTGTGCCCATGACCCGCCGTCGTCCTGCTTCGCCGCGTGCCGTGGCCGCCGTGGCCGCGTTCGCCGCCGTGGTGTGGCTCGCCACCCCCGGCCTCGGGGGCGAGTCGGGAGCGCAGCCGGCGGTGTCCTCGCCGGGCGCCGCGTACCGGGCGACCACCTGGCTCGCCGGACAGGCGGACAACGGCGCGTTCGGCGACGCGGGCGCGGTCGACTGGGGGCTGACGGCCGACGCCGCCCTCGCCGACGCCGCGTCCGGGCTCGGCTCCGCCGGCACCGCCGCGGTCGACCAGCTCCGCGCC
The DNA here is from genome assembly GCA_046331245.1 of Acidimicrobiales bacterium. GTDB lineage: Bacteria > Actinomycetota > Acidimicrobiia > Acidimicrobiales > Microtrichaceae > SSF14. The sequence continues at coordinate 116,441 of JAXLRH010000008.1, forward strand.
CACGTCGCCGCGTACGTCTCTCCGCTCGGGGGCGCCGACCGGGCGGCCGGCCCGCTCGCGAAGCTGCTCGTGACGGCCGCCGTGTACGGCGCCGACGTCACCTCGTTCGGCGGATGGAACCTGCGGGCGGAGGTGCTCGCGCTCGTGAAGTCGACGCCCGGCGACGTCAACGCCGGCCGCATCCAGAGCGTGGTCGAGCCCGACGCGTCCAACGGGTTCTCGCAGAGCCTCGCGGTGATCGGCCTCGCCCGCACCGGCACGGTGCCGCCGGCCGTCGTCACGTACCTCCTGCACCAGCAGTGTCCCGACGGCGGGTTCCGGCTCTTCTTCACCGGTGCGGGTGGCTCGTGCACCGCCAGCACGCAGTCCGACACCGACACGACCGGCCTTGCGATCCAGGGCCTACTCGCCGTCGACACGCCGGCCGCCGATCAGGCGGTGCAGTCGGCCGTGGCCTGGCTGCTCGCACGCCAGACGGCGGACGGCTCGTTCAAGGGCACCGGCCCGACGAGCGCGGCCAACTCGAACAGCACGGGCATCGCTGCCCAGGGCCTGCGGGCCGCCGGTCATCCCGACGAGGCCGCCCTCGCCGCCGGATGGCTGCGCTCGTTGCAGCTGGGATGCGACGTCACGGCGTCGGGCCTCGTCGCCGATCGCGGCGCGATCGCGTACTCCGTGGCGGTCCGCGACTCCACGATCGCCGACGGAGCGATCAGCCCCACGTTCCGCGACCAGTTCCGGCGCTCGACCGCACAGGCCGTGCTGGGTCTCACGGGCGAGTCACTCCTCACGATGACCGTGGCCGAGACGCCGGAGGACACCGGCGACTGCACGTCGCCGCCGGGCTCCACCAGCACGACGGCGCCGTCGTCCAACGGTGGTTCGACCACGACGACCAGCACGTCGACCTCCACGACCTCGTCCACCTCCACCTCGACCACCACGACGACCGTGGCCTCGACCACGACGACCTCCACGACGGCGCCCGCGTCGACCACCAGCGCGGCGCGGGCGACGACGACCACGACCGTCGCCGTACGGGTGCTCGCCAACACGGTCTCGGGCTCGTCGTCGTCCACCTCGACCTCCTCCGGCTCCTCCGGCTCCTCCGGCCTGGCCGTGACCGGCGGCGACGTCGGCCGTGTGGTGGCGTGGGCGGTGCTGGTCGCCGCCGTCGGGGTGGGCCTGCTGGGTCTCCGCCGCCGTGCGGACTGACGCTCCGACCGGAGGCCGTCGGCCTCGGCCCGGCGTGGTTCGGCTCGGCGTCCGGCTCGTCCTGGCGGCCGTGACGGTCGGCGCATCGGCGATCGCCGCGATCGCAACGCCCGCTGCCGCGGCCGCGACCACGTGGACCGACGGCGTGTGCACCTCGGCCGACGGGGTGACCGTGATCGTCGACTTCGCGTCGCTGGGCGGCGGCGTCGTCACCAGGTGCGCCACGGGCGCCTCGAGTGACGGGTTCGCCGCACTCGAGCGGGCCGGCTTCGACGTGCGGCGCGCATCGCTCTCGACGGGCTTCCTGTGTCGCATCGACGGCCGTCCCGGCAACGATCCGTGCACCACCCCGTCGCCGCCGGACGCGTACTGGTCCTACTGGACCGCCTCCATCGGTGGCTCGTGGAACTACAGCCAGATCGGCGCCGGCACGGTCGGCACCGCGCCGTCGGGAGGTGTGCAGGGCTGGTCGTTCAGCACCGGCGACGAGCGTCCCCCGTCCGTGGCGGTGCCGGCCGGGTACGCCCCGCGACCGACCGTGCCGCGCACGTCGCCGCCGGCCACATTCCACCCGCCACGTCGCCACCCCCACGGCACCGGCACCCACCGGTGCCGGTGGTGGGTCGGTGCCGGCCACCCGACCGCCTGCCACCGCGGCGCCCGGAGTCGCCGCACCGGTGGGTGGCGCGCCCACCACGACCGTCGCCGGCGTGGCCGTGCTCGGAACCAGCGAGACCGTGGCCCCCGGAGCCACCCCGTCGACCACCCTCGACGCAGCAGCCGCCGCATCGTCCACGACGGCGCCGGCCTCGACGACGTCGCCGGGACGATCGTCGGACGGTGGGGCCCGCGACGTGGCGTCGGTCGTCCGCGTCAGCAGCGACGACGGTGGCGGCCCGCCGGTGGGCACCATCGTGGGCACCGGGCTCGTCGGCGCCGTCGGCGCCGGCGCGTTCGTCGCCCGGCGTCGCCGGCCCGGTCATGGCTGACGACCGGCTCCGCCTCCCGCGGGCGCTCCACCCGCTGGCGTGGTGGTTGTGGGCGCTCGGTCTCGCCACGGGGGCCAGCCGCGCGACCAACCCGCTGGTGCTGGCGCTCGTGGTCGCGGTCGTGTGCTGGGTGGTCGCCGCCCGACGCACCGACGCGCCGTGGGCGCGCTCGTTCCGCTCGTTCCTGTTCCTCGGCGGCCTGATCATCGCGATCCGGGTCGTGTTCTACGCGATCGTCGGCAACCGCTTCGGCACCCACCGCCTGGTGACGTTGCCCGAGGTGGCGCTGCCCCGGTGGGCGGCGGGCGTGCGGCTCGGCGGGCCGATCACGCTGGAGGGGCTGCTCACTGCGGCCTTCGACGGCGGCCGCCTCGCCACGCTGATGATCTGCCTCGGCGCCGCGAACACGCTGGCGAACCCACGCCGCCTGCTGCGATGCGTGCCCGGTGGGCTGTACGAGGTGGGCACGGCCGTCGTGGTCGCGCTGAGCGTGGGGCCGCAGCTGCTCGAGAGCGTGCAGCGCGTGCGTCGCGCCCGACGCCTGCGGGGCGCCACCGACTCGGGGCTCCGTGCGCTCCGTGGCATCGCCGTTCCGGTGCTCGCCGACGCGCTCGACCACGCGCTGGCGCTCGCGGCATCGATGGACTCACGCGGGTACGGGCGCTCGGGCGGCGTCGCTGCGCCGGTGCGTCGCGTCACGGGGGCAGCGATCGTGCTCGGTCTCATGGGCGTGTGCGTCGGCGTGTACGCGCTGCTCGACGGCACCACCGATGCCCGTCTCGGGGTGCCGGTGCTCGTAGCCGGTCTGGCGATCGCCGTCGCGGGTCTCGTCGTCGGTGGTCGTCGCGTGCGCCCCACCAGCTACCGGCCCGACCCCTGGGCGTGGCCCGAGTGGGTCGTGGCCGGCTCCGGCATCGCGGCGGCGATCGCGCTGTTCACCGCCGGCGCCGTCGATCCGGACGCGCTGAGCCCGTCACTCGTTCCGCTGACGTGGCCGACGCTCGCAGTGCTCCCGGCGGTGGGGGTGCTCGTGGCGCTCGCTCCGGCCTGGGCCGCTCCGCCCGTGCGGCTGCCGGCGTCGCGGGCGTCGGTCGGCGAGCGCGTGGGGGAGGGGGTGGCCGCGTGATCCGCTTCGAGCACGTGTCGTTCACCTATCCCGGCGCGTCGGCGCCGACCCTGCGCGACGTCGACCTCCGGATTCCCGAGGGCGAGCTGTGCCTGGTGGTCGGGCGCACCGGCACCGGCAAGACCACGTTCCTCCGGGCGGTCAACGGTCTCGTGCCCCGATTCACCGGCGGCCACCTGGGCGGCGTGGTCTCCGTCGACGGCCGCCGCACCAGTGACGCCGCGCCCCGGGAGTTCGCCGACCTCGTCGGCATCGTCGGCCAGGACCCCGTCGCCGGCTTCGTCACGGACACCGTCGAGGAGGAGCTGGCCTACGGCATGGAGCAGCTGTCCCTACCGCCCGACGTGATGCGGACGCGGGTCGAGGAGACGCTCGACCTGCTGGGCATCGCGGACCTGCGGGACCGACCGCTGCGCGCGCTCAGCGGCGGCCAGCAGCAGCGGGTGGCGATCGGTTCGGTGCTCACGTGCCATCCGCGCGTGCTGGTGCTCGACGAGCCCACCTCCGCGCTCGACCCGACGGCGGCGGAGGAGGTGCTCGCGGCGATCACGCGCCTCGTGCACGACCTCGGCACCACCGTGCTGCTCGCCGAGCACCGGTTGGAGCGAGTCGTGCAGTACGCCGATCGGGTGGTGCAGGTGACCGAGGACGGTCGGGTGGTCGACGGGCCGCCCGCGGAGATGATGGCGACCTCGCCGGTCGCGCCGCCGGTGGTCCAGCTTGGGCGCCGTGCGGGCTGGTCGCCGCTCGCGCTCTCCGTCCGCGACGCCCGCCGGCAGGCGGGCCCGCTCCGCGACGCGCTGGCCGGGGCGACGCCGGCGGGACGCGGGCACGCGCTCGCTCCGGGCGGCGCGCCGGCCATGGTCGCGACCGACCTGGTCGTCCGCTACGACGACGTGCTGGCGGTGCGGCAGTTGAGCGTCGGGCTGCTGGGCGGCGAGGTCGTCGCCCTCATGGGCCGCAACGGCGCCGGCAAGAGCTCCCTCCTGTGGGCGCTGCAGGGCTCCGGCGACCGGGCCTCCGGCACCGTGGACGTCGGCGGGCGCGACCCCGCTGACCTCGGCGTCGCCGACGCACGCCGGCTGGTCGGGCTCGTGCCCCAGTCGTCGGGTGACCTGCTCTACCACCAGTCCGTCGCCGAGGAGTGCGCCACCGCCGACGCCGCGGCGGGCGCGGCGTCGGGCGCCACGCGGGCGCTGCTCGACCGCATCGCGGACCGCGACGGCGCTGCGATCGACGACGACGCCCACCCCCGCGACCTGTCGGAGGGGCAGCGGCTCGCGCTCGTCCTCGCCATCCAGCTCGTCGCCGCGCCCGGCGTGCTCCTGCTCGACGAGCCGACCCGGGGGCTCGACTACGGCGCGAAGGCGGCGCTGGCCGCCCTGCTCGCCGAGCTCGCTGCAGCAGGCCGCGCCGTGGTGGTCGCGACCCACGACGTCGAGTTCGTCGCGTCGGTCGCCGATCGGACGATCCTGATGGCGCAGGGCGAGATCGTCGCCGACGGCGCGACGGCGGCCGTGATCTCGGCGTCGCCGATGTTCGCCCCACAGGTGTCGAAGATCCTGGCGCCGCAGGCGTGGCTGACGGTCGAGGAGGTGTCCGATGCGCTCGACGCCCGCGGCTGAGCTCGCACCCCGCACGGCAGCGCGGCGCACGGGCTCCGCGCTGCGGCTCCGCCCGCGCTCGGCCCTCGTGCTCGGCCTGGTGTCGGTGGCGTCGCTGGCGGCGTTCTGCTGGCCCCTCCTGCTGGCGCCCGAACCGGGCGCGGGGCATTCGCTCGACGCGCCGCTCGTCTTCACGCTGATGCTGCCGGTGCTCGTGGGCATCCTGCTGGCGGAGATGAGCGAGGGCGGCATCGACGCGAAGTCGCTGGCGATGCTGGCCGTGCTGTCGGCCGTGGGCGCGGCGCTACGCCCGCTCGGCGCCGGCACCGCCGGCATCGAGACGGTGTTCTTCCTCCTCATCCTCGCGGGCCGCGTCAACGGTCCGGGCTTCGGGTTCGTGCTCGGCGGGACGACGATGTTCGCCTCGGCGATCGTCACCGGGGGCGTTGGCCCGTGGCTGCCGTTCCAGATGATGGCGGCGGGATGGGTGGGCCTCGGCGCCGGCCTGCTGCCGCGGGCTCGCGGGCGTTCGGAGATCGCGCTCCTGTGCGTCTACGGCATCCTGGCGGCGTACGTCTACGGCTCGATCATGAACCTGTGGTTCTGGCCGTTCGGAACGGGCGCCTCGTCCGACGTGAGCTACGTCGCCGGCGCGCCGATCCTCGACAACCTCCGCCGGTTCGCCGCGTTCGACGCCGTCACGTCGTTCGGCTGGGACACCGGCCGTGCGGTCACCAACACGGCCCTCCTGGTGTTCGCCGGGCCGGCGGTGCTCGCGACGCTCCGGCGGGCCTCGCGGCGTGCGGCGTTCGACGCTCCGGTCGTCTTCGACGACGCCGCCCCCGTCTGACGCCCACTCCCCGCCGGCGAGCGCGCCGAACACATTTCTGTCTTATGTGGGGGATCGACTCATCGGTCCGAGGCGAGGACCGACTGTTCACCTATGACCGTGGCACCCCTCGACACCCCGCTCACGTCCGCGTCGCCCGTCGCACTCGACGAGCTCCCGTCCATGCCGGCGGCGGCGGTCACGATCGTGGGGCGTTGCGACGATCCGGAGGTGGGCATCGCCGAGCTCTCGGACGCGATCTCCCTCGACCCGGCGCTGTCGGCCCGGATCCTTCGCATGGCCAACTCCGCCGCCTACAGCCGCGGCAACGAGATCACGACCCTCGACCGGGCGATGATGCTCATGGGCCTGAAGGTCGTGAAGCTCACCGCGCTGGGCTTCGTCGTCAGCTCCACGCTGTCGGACTCGCTCAGCTCGGCCGCCGACCTCGAGAGCCAGGTGTGGCGCCAGTGCCTCGTCGAGGCCGTCGCCTGCCGTGAGCTCGCGCTCCTCGCCGGCATCCGCGCCACCTCCGAGGCGTTCCTCGTCGGGCTCTTCGACGGCATGGGTCAGCTGCTCGGCCTGCTCTCGCGACCCGAGGCGTTCGGCACGCTCCTGACCGAGGACCCCTGGCCGTCGTTCGACGCCCAGCGCGCCACCCTCGGCATGACCGTCACCGAGCTGGTCCGCGCCGCGCTCGCCAGCTGGGGCGTGCCGCAGCTCTACAGCCTCGTGCTCGAGGCGGCCGAAAGGGTCGACGACGTGGCGGACCACAGCGAGGTCGGCCAGCTCAGCGGTGTGCTGACGCTCGCCCGTCACGCCACCCGCCAGCTCCTCGGCCACGCCGGCGCCGACCCCACCGAGGCCGACCAGGTGCTCACCCATCTCGGTCTGGCCCCCGACGCGGTGGACACGATCGCGATCACCCTCGGCACACACGTGACCGATCTCGCCGAGACGCTCGACGTCGACCTGGGCGCCACCCTCGACTACCAGGCCCTGCTGGCGCAGGCCCGCGACCAGATCATCGCCACGTCGATGCAGATCGCGCAGGAGTCGATCGCCAACGCCGCGCAGATCCAGCAGATGTCGGCCCAGCAGGACGACCTGCGCCGCGAGGCGCTCACCGACCGCCTGACGACGCTTCCGAACCGGGCGTGCTTCGACGACGCGCTGGCGTCGGCCATCGACGATCGCGTGAGCGGCCGCACCGTGTCCGGCGCGCTGGGCGTCGCGATGATCGACATCGACCACTTCAAGAGCTTCAACGACACCCACGGGCACCGCTGCGGCGACCTCGTGCTGGCGGCCGTGGGGGAGCAGCTGCGGGCCATCACCCGCAAGGGCGAGATGATCGCCCGCTACGGCGGCGAGGAGTTCGTGCTCGTGGCACCCATCGTCGACGATCTGGAGGCGCTGGAGAAGGCGGCGGAGCGCATTCGTTCGAGCATCGAGTCTCTGCGGGTCGAGTCCGACGGGCTGCTCCTCAACGTCACGGTGAGCGTCGGTGCGATCGCGGCGGCGACCGTCACGTCGGCAGCTGCGGCCTCGTCGCTGGTGGAGGCGGCCGACCGGCTGCTGTACCAGGCGAAGAACGCCGGTCGGAACGCCGCCCGCGTGGAGGCGCTCGGCTTCTCCTGATCCCTTGCTCCGATATACCCCCTGGGGGTATCATGCCGAGATGATCACGACCTCGTACACGGTTCAGGGAATGACGTGCGGTCACTGCGTCGAAGCAGTCCGCTCCGAGGTGGCACAGGTCGACGGGGTCACCGCGGTGAGCGTCGATCTCGAGACCGGCGCGCTCGACGTGACCTCGGTCGACGCGCTCGATCGCGCGCTCGTCGCGGCGGCCGTCGACGAGGCGGGCTACGAGCTGACGCCATGACCGCGGCGGGGCCGGAGGCTCCCGGCCGGGTGGTCGACCTCGAGATCGGCGGCATGACCTGCGCGTCCTGCGCGGCCCGCATCGAGAAGCGCCTCAACCGGGTCGAGGGCGTGACGGAGAGCGTCAACTACGCCACCGAGCACGCGTCGGTCGCTGTGCCCGACACCTCCGAGGTCGACGCCGCCGACCTCATCGCGCAGGTGGAGGCGCTCGGCTACACCGCCCGGCTGCCCGAGCCGCCTGTCACGACGGCCGCCGGGCACGGTGACGACGCCGACGATCCCGACGGCGTCGACGCTGCTGACGATCCCGAGCTCCTGGCCCTCCGCCAGCGCCTCGTCGGCGCGACGGTGCTCGGCGTGCCCGTGCTCCTGATGTCGATGGTGCGGCCGCTGCAGTTCACGAACTGGCAGTGGCTGGCGTTCGCGCTGACCGGACCGGTCGTGGTGTGGGGCGCCTGGCCGTTCCACCGGGCGGCGGCGATGAACGCCCGCCACGGCGCCGCCACCATGGACACCCTGGTGTCGCTCGGCACGATCGCCGCGTTCGGGTGGAGCGTGTACGCGCTGTTCTGGGGCGATGCCGGCATGAGCGGCATGACGATGTCGATGAGCTGGTCGGGGTCGAGCACCGGTCACGCCGAGCTCTACCTCGAGGTCGCGTGCTCGGTCACCGTGTTCCTCCTCGCCGGTCGCTACTTCGAGGTTCGGGCGAAGCGGCGCTCGGGCGCCGCGCTGCGGGCCCTGCTCGGGCTCGGCGCGAAGGACGTCGCCGTGCTCCGTGACGGCACCGAGTCCCGGATCCCCATCGGGGACCTGCGGGTCGGCGACCGGTTCGTCGTGCGGCCGGGGGAGAAGGTCGCGACCGACGGCGTGGTCGTCGAGGGCGCGTCGGCCATCGACGCGTCGCTGCTCACCGGCGAGTCGGTGCCGGTGGAGGTGGCCGTGGGCGACGCCGTGGCCGGCGCGACCGTCAACGCCGGCGGCCGCCTGGTGGTCGAGGCCACCCGCGTCGGCGCCGACACCGCACTGGCCCAGATCGCCCGCCTGGTGACCGCTGCGCAGTCGGGCAAGGCCCCCGTGCAGCGGCTGGCCGACCGCGTGTCGTCGGTGTTCGTGCCGGTGGTGCTGCTGATCGCCGTCGGCACGCTCGCCGTGCGTCTCGCTGCCGGCGACCCGGCGACGCAGGCCTTCACCGCGGCCGTGGCCGTGCTCATCATCGCCTGCCCGTGCGCCCTCGGTCTCGCCACCCCGACCGCCCTCCTGGTCGGCACCGGTCGCGGCGCCCAGCTCGGCCTGCTCATCAAGGGCCCCGAGGTGCTGGAGTCGACACGGCGGGTCGACACCGTCGTGCTCGACAAGACTGGCACGGTCACGACCGGCCGGATGAGCATGGTCGGCGTCTCCACCGACGGCGTCGACCGCGACCTGGCGTTGCGGCTCGTCGGGGCGCTCGAACTGGCGTCGGAGCACCCGATCGGCGAGGCGATCGCCGAGGCTGCCGCGGCGGAGGGCGCGCTGCCGGCCGTCGCCGACTTCGTGTCGTCGCAGGGGATGGGCGCAGCGGGCGTCGTGGAGGGGCGTCGCGTGCTGGCGGGCCGCGCCACCCTGTTCGAGGAGCGGGGCTGGACGATCACCGACGCCGTCCGAGAGGCGCTGACCGCCGCCGAGGCCACCGGCAGCACCGCCGTGGTCGGTGGGTGGGACGGCTCGGCCACGGCCGTGTTCACGGTCGCGGACACGGTGAAGGCCACGAGCGCCGATGCCGTCGCCCGGCTGCGCTCCATCGGGCTCACCCCCGTCCTGCTCACCGGCGACCACGAGATCGCGGCGCGGAGCGTGGCGAGCGCCGTGGGCATCGACACCGTGATCGCCGGGGTGCTGCCTGCGGGCAAGGTCGACGCGATCGAGGCGCTGCAGCGCGATGGCCACGTCGTGGCCATGGTGGGCGACGGCGTCAACGACGCGGCGGCGCTGGCGGCAGCCGACCTCGGCATTGCCATGGGCACGGGCACCGACGTCGCCATCGAGGCGAGCGACCTCACGGTCGTGAGCGGCGACCTGCGGGCCGTCGTCGACGCCGTTCGCCTGTCGCGCCGCACCCTGGCGACCATCCGCGGCAACCTGTTCTGGGCGTTCGCCTACAACGTGGCGGCGATCCCGCTGGCGGCCGCCGGGCTGCTCAATCCGGTGATCGCGGGGGCCTCGATGGCCCTGTCGAGCGTCTTCGTGGTGTCGAACAGCCTGAGATTGCGCCGATTCCGCCCCGGCTGAGGTCCGTCGGGATTCCCCAGACACTCAGTCAAGATCACCCAGGGCCGATAGGTACATGTGACCATTGACCGATCGCCCGAGGACGAACGCCGACGCCTGGACGCATTGCACCGGCTCGGCGTCCTCGACACGCCCCGGGAGGACCGCTTCGATCGCATCGCCCGGGTCGCCACGGCGACGTTCGCCGTGCCGGTCGCCGTGATCACCCTGGTGGCCGAGGACCGGGTGTGGTTCAAGGCCCGTGTCGGCCTCGAGGTCGACGAGGTCCCACGCGACGAGTCGTTCTGCGAGCACGCGATCCAGTCCGGCGACGACGTCTTCGTGATCGAGGACGCGCTCGCCGACCCCCGGGTGGCCGACCTCCCGACCGTGGCCGGCCCGATCGGGCTCCGGTTCTACGCGGCACGGGTGCTCCGCGATCCCGACGGCGAGGCGGTGGGCACGCTCGCGATCACCGATCAACGTCCCCGCACGCTCGGCGCCGACGATCTGGACCGGCTCGCCGACCTGGCGGGCCTCTGCGAGGCCGAGCTCCGCCGGACCGAGACTGAGGACATCCTCCTGCAGCTCGAGGCGGCACGCCGAACGGCCGAGACGCAGGCGGAGCGCCTCCGGGTCGCCGCCGAATCGTCGGGCATCGGCACGGCGCTGGTGACCACCTCCGGCGACGTGCTGTTCGCCAACTCGGCGTTCGCCGGGGTCCTCGGCCTCGCCCACGGCGGCGAGCTGACGGGCCGCAACGTCGACGACTTCCTGATCGCCGAGGACGCCGAGCGGTGCGACACCGAGCTCGCCGAGCTGCGCGCCGGCCGGCGCACCCGCGTCACGTACGAGGGAACGACACGCGAGCCGGGGCCGGGCGGCACCCGCTGGGTGCGCGTGCACCGGGCGATGCTGGCGACGTCCGATGGTGACGACGCCGAGCTGCTGCAGATCGAGGACGTGACGAGCCAGCGGGAGCTCGAGCAGGAGCTCCGCCACAACGAGGCGATTGCGCGGGCCTCGCTCGACGCGCTCGAGCAGGGCGTGATCATCGCCGACTCCGAGGGCAACATCCTGCGCTCGAACCCGGCGGCGGTCCGCATCCTGGGATACGTCCCCACCGAGATCACGCGCACGTGGCAGACCAGCGGCTGGGACCTCCGCGACGAGTTCGGTCAGCCTCTGGCCGAGGAGGACCGTCCGATCCTGCGGGCGCTCGCGTCCGGCGTGCCCACCCGCGGCCAGATCGTGGGGTGCCGGCGCAAGGACGGCGAACGTGTGCTGCTCCGCATCTCGGCGGTGCCGAACGCCGGTGGCCTCGGGCGGCTCGTGGTGACGTTCTCCGACGTGACCGAGGACTTCCGGTCCCGTCGGCTGCTCGACGCCACGCTCGAGACGGCTCCGGTGGGCCTGGCCGTGCTCGACGTCGACCGGACGATCGTCCGCTGCAACTCGACCTTCGCCGAGCAGGCGGGCCGCACCCAGGCCGAGCTGATCGGCATGGACGCGCTCAGCCTCCTCGTCGACGCCGACGACCAGGCGGAGGCGCTGCGCACCGTCGACCAGGTGAAGGCCGAACGGGGGCTCGCCGGTGGAGCGCTCCGTCGTGAGCGGCGTGTCGTGCGCCCCGACGGCACCGAGGCCTGGATCACGTCCGACCTGGCGATCATCGCCGACCCCGACCAGCCGCGAGGCATCATCGCCACCTTCGACGTCACCGAGCAGCGCCGCCTCAACATCGAGCGCGAGGAGCTCACGCAGCGCCTCGCCCACAGCGCGACCCACGACGACCTCACCGACCTCGCCAACCGCTCGCTCCTCGAGGCGCAGCTGAACGGCTCCCTCGCCCGGGCGCTGCGCGACGACCATCGCGTCGGTCTGTGCTTCATCGACCTCGACGGCTTCAAGGTGGTCAACGACACGCACGGGCACCACATCGGCGACGAGCTGCTCATCGAGTGCGCCAACCGCATCCGCGGTTCCATCCGCGGCGGTGACCTCGCGGCCAGGATCGGCGGCGACGAGTTCATCGTCGTGGTCGACCCCGTCGCCGACGAGGAGGAGGCGGTCGTCGCCGCCACCCGCATCCGCGACGCGCTCATCGCCTCGCTGGACCACCTCGTGCCGGGCCTCGCCTGCGGGGCGAGCGTCGGGGTGGCCGTCAGCTCGATCGACGACACGCCCTCGACGCTCCTGCGCCGGGCCGACGCAGCGCTCTACAAGGCGAAGGCGACGAGGTCGTCGGCGATCCAGCTGGAGGTCGGCAGCGAGCTGCCGGCGTCAGCCCGAGGTGGGCACCGGGTGTGACGCGGTGGCCACGGCCACACCGATCAGCACCACCAGCATCCCGGCCACTCGAACCGCGCCGAGCGGTTCGTCGAGCACCACGGCGGCGAGCAGCACCGCGGCGACCGGCTCCGCCAGCGTGAGGGCCACCGTGTCGCCGAGGCTGAGCCTCGCCAGGCCGAGGGCCCACAACGCGTAGGCGAGACCGGTGGCCACCACGCCGAGGTAGGCGACCATCGCGACACCTCGCCATCCCCACGTGCTCGTGTCGGCGACGGTGGCCACGACGGCGACGGGCGTCGCGAGCGCGGCCCCGACGCCGAAGACCGTGGCGACCGCGGTCAACGGCGGTCGACTCGTCATCAGCCGCTGCGTGGCGAGGCCGTACACCGGATAGCAGCAGCCTGCCGTCACGGCGAACAGCCAGCCGGCGATCGCGGCCCCGTGGACGTGCGGTGCGCCACCGCCCGTGCCCGAGAGCACGACGATGCCGGCCAGCGCAACCGCCACGCCGACCATGCGGGTGGCGGCGGGAGCGCGGCGCGAGACGACCCACTCGGCGAGACCCGCCACGATCGGCCCGGTGCCGATCGTGACCACGGCGGCCGGGCCGACGCCGACGCGGTCGACCGCTGCGAAGAACGCGAGCTGGTACCCGACGGTCGCGATGCCGCCGAGGGCGATCCACCAACGGTCGCGAGTGATCGTCGGTACGGTCGCGGGACCGGCCGGCGCGGCGGGCCGGCGCCCGAACGCGGCGACGACGACCAGCACCAGGCCGCCGATCACCACGCGCCAGGCGCCGACGGCGACGGGATCGGCCCCGTCGGGGCCGAGGCCGCGCGCGACGCCCGACGTGCCGAAGAGCACGGCGGCCACCGCCACGGCGCCGACTGCAGCCGGCGATCGCAGCGAGGCCGGCCCAGGGGAGGCCGGTCCAGGGGAGGCCGGGGATGACGGGGCCGGCGAGGCGCCCACGTCGCTCACGGGGCGTCGAGCACTGGCGTGGGATCGGGCGGTTCGAGCGCTCGCACCTGCGTCGGCGAGGTGATGAGGCCGGTGAGGAGTGAGCCCCCGTCGGCGGCCGGCTGGTCGATGCCGAGTGCCCGCCAGCGCTGTGCGGCCTCGGGGTTGGCGACGCCCTCCACCGAGATCGACGACGACCAGCAGGACGTGTCGGAGATCACCCAGCCGTAGTCGCGCAAGGCGACGGCGAAGATCCGCGCCGTGCGACGCTTCGCCCCGGTGTAGCCGCGTGCGTCGAGCCACGAGTCGATCTGCGCGTCGGTCAGGTCGGCGACGAACCGCATGCCCTCGGGCACGGTGCGGGAGCGGTCGGCGACCGTGTTGGTCTGAGCGACGACCCCGCACGAGGACGCGGGCCCCTCAGGCCACTCGAGTCGGGTGGCCGGGGCGACCGCGTACCCGCAGGTGGTGCCTGCAGCCCCGGTGCCCACGTTGGCCGGCGTGCAGCTCGGGCCGAACATGGTGGCGTAGGTCTCCATGTTCACGGCGTGGTTGATCGAGCCGCGCTCGATCTCGTCGAGCGTGGGGAGGAGGGCCAGGCCCTGCACCGCGCCGAGGCCACGGCCGAACCCGCTCGACATACCGCTCGACGAGAAGAAGTTGCTGACCGAGCCGTCGGGGGTGACGCCGAGGGCCGCCATCGCCGCGCACAGGTCCTGGCCGGGGTGGTAGCCGAGGGCGAGGTTGGCGATGGTGGCGCAGGTGGTCCAGTTGTCCTTCATCACGCCCCAGAGCGTCCATTCACGCCCGGTGGCCGGATCGACGATGATCATCTCGTGGTCGTTGCCGGCGGCCGGCTCCCACGCCGGGTTCCACGGCAGCAGGTTGTCGGTGAGGTTGTCGCCGTAGCCCCAGCTCGTCGTGAACACGCGCACGGTCTGGGTGGCGTCCGCGAGCTGGTAGATCGGGGTGGAGTACTCGTCGAACGCGATGTCGATCTCGCCGCGCCGCTTGGGGTCGGTGCGGCCGGGAACGTTGGCGAACGAGAACCAGTTGGACGCCCAACGGGGGGAGTCGGCCTTGGTCGGCACGCAGGCCGCCGGGATGTTCCACGACGTGGTCGCCGCGTAGAGCGGCGGGTTCTGCGTGGAGAGGGCCCGTACCTGCCGGCAGCGCATGGGGTTGGCGGCGAGCGCGGCGACGTCGGCCGCCGGCGCCGAGGGCGCGGTGGGGGAGGCGACGTAGCTCGAGCACGCCGACGCGGCGAGCAGCAGCACGAGCGCCACGGCCGCGAGCGGGCGCGTGGTCAGGATGGTCGGGGTGGCGCGTCTCGGCATCGAGGCTCTCCAGCGGTCGCGGAGCGGCCGGTTCCCCGTGCTCGGCTTGTTTCCCCTCGCCGGACGGAGCCGCTCCTCGTCGTCGGGTCAGTGTACCGGCGCGGTCGCGCGAACCGTCTCAACCCCCGGAACGGGGGGCAGGTTCACCCAGCCCGACGGGGCTGTGTCGGTCCAGCCCGACGGGGCTGTGTCGGTCGAGCCCGAAGGGGCTGTGTCGGTCGAGCCCGAAGGGGCTGGTCAGTCGAGCCCGAACGGGCTGTGCGAGCTGACCGAGGCGCTCGACGTGATCATCCGCACGCTCGGCACCGCCCGGCGCCGGGTGGTCACGATCATCACGACGCCGGCCACGAGCAGGAGCGCTCCGGCGTAGGTCGTGCCGACCGACGAGACGCCGGTGACGGCGAGCGAGCTCGGCGAGGGGTCACTCGACGAGCGGCTCGTGGAGGTGCCGAGTACCGAGGCCGTCGTGGTCGTGTTCCGCACCGAGGTGCCCTCGACGACGGCCACCGTGGTGGACGTCGTGGCGCCGGCCGGAGCGGTGGTGGTCGTGGTCGTCGGGGCCACGGTGGTGGTCCCGCCGTTGCCGGCGATGGTCGTGGTGGTCGCGCCGGTCGTCGTGGTGGTGGGCTCGCACACGGCGCCGACGTCCTGGAAGGCGGTGTCGGTGTTGCCCACGAACAGGAGCGGGCCGTGCATCTGGCCCAGCGGCGAGATGGTGGCGGGGGTCGCCCCGGTGACGACGTCGAACTGCACCGGCGTGCAGTTCTTCGTGAACGTGATGTCGGTGGTGCCGGCGCCGTCGATGGTGAACGGCACGGACTCCTTGAGCTGCTGGGGCCAGGCGGCGCCGCCGCCGGGCATGGCGTAGATGACGGCGGTGGCGGCGATCGGCTGGCAGGGAGCGGACGGCGCGACGACGCGGAGGCGGAAGATCGAGGCGTCGGAGAACACGGTGTAGGACAGCGAGGGCTGACCGATGCAGGGCCCGACGGCGACGGCGGCGGTGTGGGTGATCGTGATGTTGCCGGTGGGCGCTGCGCCCGCCGGCGATCCGACGAACGGCGCCGCGCACAGGAGGGCGCCGCCCGCCAGCGCTGCCGCCGCTCCGACTCGCACTCGTCGTCGTCCTGATGTTCCGTGCATTCGACACGCTCCCGCCGCATTCCCCAGGCCCGCTTGTTCCCGCACCGCGACGTTCCCAAACATGATTTCCGGAGAATCTCTCGAAGTTTCGATGCATCCTGCCACACGCGGTGACCTCTGCCATCCCCCGATCCGGGAGCGGGGCCGATCGCCGGGGCGGAGCGTCAGTTCTCGAGTGGGGCGGTGACCCGCCGCAACCAGGTGAGCTCGGCGTCCCAGTCGTCGGGACGGTCGGCGGGCACGAGCACGAACTTCGTGAGCCCGTGGGTGACGTGCTGGGCGATCACCTCGCCGAGCTCGTGCTCGCCGCAGGGCAGGAGCAGCTCCGGCACGTAGTGCTCACTGAGCGCGGTGACCACCATCTCCGCCAGCTCGGTGCGGTGGGTGCGGGCGTAGAAGAGGGTCGTTCCGAAGTGGTCGTCGTCGATCGCGCGACCGGCGGCGGTCGCCGCGTCCATGATCACGCTGCGGGCGGCCCCGGTCTCCTCAGGCGTCTGGAAGCTCCCGATCCAGCCGTCGCTCAGCCGGCCGGCACGCTCGAGCGCCGGCGTGCTGCGACCACCGAACCACACCTCGAGCGGTCGGGTCGGTTTGGGGTCGATGGTCGACGCCTTGCCGCCGGCGTCGGGGTGCGGCACCGACCCGCCCTCGGCCCAGAGCGCCCGCATCACCGACAGGGCCTCCTCGAACGCGGCGGCGCGGGTGCCCTTGGCGACCCCGAACGGGGCCCTATCGGCGCGGCTCGGCGAGCCGAGGCCCACCGCCGGCAGCAGCCGACCCTCGCTGAGCTGGTCGATGGCCGCGAGCTGGCGGGCCATGAGGAACGGATCGCGTCCGGGAAGCACGAGCACGTTGGTGCCGAGCTTGAGCCGGCGGGTTCGCCCGGCGGCGACCGCGAGCGCGACGAGGGGGTCGAGGGCCGCGCCGGTGACGCGGTCGGACATCCAGAGCGAGTCGAACGCGAGGTCCTCGAGCTGGTCGACGACGCGACCGAACTCCGCCGGGGTGGAGAGCGTGTTGCCGACGCCGAGGCCGACGCCGATGCGGATCTTCATGGCTCGGGCTCCCGGGTTCGGTGGTGGTGGTCGGATCGGCGGCGGGATGGCTCGCTGATGGCTCAGCTGCAGGCGAACGTCCGTCGGTACGCCTGCGGCGACGACCGTACCGTCTGCTGGAACCGGGCGCGCAGCGACGCCGCCGACCCGAACCCGGATCGCTCGGCGATGGTCTCGATCGACAGGTCGGTCGTCTCGAGCAGCCGTTGTGCCGCGGCGACGCGCTGGTGGAGGAGCCAGCGGTGGGGCGTCGTGCCCGTGGCGGCGAGGAACCGGCGCGAGAACGTGCGGCTGCTCATCGTGGCGTGCGCGGCCAGGCGTGCGAGCGTGAGCGGTTCGTCGAGGTGCTCGAGCGCCCAGTCGAGCGTCTCGCCGAGCGGGTCGCTGTCGGGGCAGGTCGCCATCGGCGCGGAGATGTACTGCGCCTGGCCTCCGTCGCGCTGCGGCGGCACCACGAGATCGCGGGCCACGAGGTTGGCGATCTCGGCGCCGTAGTCGAGTCGGACGACGTAGAGGGCGAGGTCGATGCCGGCGGCCGACCCGGCCGACGTGAGGACGTCGCCGTCGTGCACGTAGAGCACGGCCGGGTCGAACTCGACCTCGGGATGGCGCGCGGCGAACTCGGCGGCGTGGCCCCAGTGCGTGGTGGCGCGCTTGCCGTCGAGCAGGCCCACACCAGCGAGGGCGAAGGCGCCCGAGCAGAACGAGAGCAGGCGAGCGCCGCGGGCGTGCGCGGCCCGCAGGGCGTCGGCCAGCGCGGGCCCGGGGGCGCCGCGTGTCGGGCTCCAGCTGGGCACGATCACGGTGTCGGCGCGGCGCAGCGCCTCGAGGCCGTCCTCGACGAACACGTCGCTGTCGCCGCGCACCGCCAGCACCCGTCCGGGGTGCTCGCGCAGAACGTGTGCCGGTACCAGGGCACGCCGAGGATCTCGCCGCGGTCGATGCCGAAGATCTCCGGACGCGCATCGCCGGTTCGAGCATCACGCCGTCGGCGAGGACGGCGGACGACGCGGTGGCGACGACGGTTCGGACGGGCGAGCCAGGCTCGATCATCGCGCTCGGTCGCATTCGTGACAATGGCGAATTTCTTGCGAACAACGTCGTTCCAGCCACTTCGCCGAGCGGCCCCGAGGCCCTTGTCGCGACGACGCATGGATCAACAGAACTGGATGTCAGCAGCACAGAACGCTCGCCTCGTCATGACCGCCTCGTGGAGGTCACGCCGCCCTCGTCCGCGACGCGCCCGCCGCCTGCGGTTCCCGGCGCGCCCTGGGGCCTGAACACGATCTTCACGCCCGGGGTGGCCCGGTGAAATGCCTGCTCGGTCAAGATGGGCTCGATGGCAGCGCTGGGGCGAACGACAGCGGTGAGAAGCTCGGGCCGGGGCGCTCTGCGCCAGGCCGGGTCTCCGGACGTGAGCGACGTGCCGGTGCAGTACCGCGTCATCCACGGGCACCGCCGCTATCTGAACGGTCGGCTCGGGTCCGGCCCTGCTCCTGCTCCACGGCATCGGCGACAGCTCCCGCACCTGGGTGCCGCTGATGCGCCGCCTCGGGCGCAACTACACCGTGATCGCCCCCGATCTGCTCGGCCACGGCGACTCCGACAAGCCGCGCGCCGACTACCCGTCGCCGCGCATGCAACGGCATGCGCGACCTGCCCGAGGTGCTCGGCGTCGACCGTGCGACCATCGTCGGCCACTCGCTCGGCGGCGGCGTGGCGGCGCAGATCGCGTACCAGTACCCCGAGCGCCGCGAGTTGCTCAGCCGTCGCGAGCGGTGGCGCCGGTCGCGAGGTCAACCTGATCCTGCGCCTCGCCGCGGCGCCGTTCGCCGAGCTCGTCATGCCGCCGCTGCAGTGGCCGCTCGGGAAGCTCGGTGGTACGCTCGTGCTGGAAGGTGCTCGCCGCGCCGGCACCGACATCGGCCGCGACGCCGAGGAGCTCAAGATCGTCTTCGAGGGCCTGCCCGACGGCAGCTCCTGTGGCGTTTCACCCGCACGCTGCGCTCGGTGGTCGACGGGCGTGGTCAGGCGTCGTGACGATGCCCGACCGCTGCACGGCTACTTCGCCGATTGCGCCGATCCAGGGAGGCAAGGCGACGACGCCATCATCCTCGTGGAGCACGCACCTCGTGAAAGCGGCCTTGCCGGAGAGCCGTCTCTCGATCTTCCCCGAGGCCGGCCACTTCCCCGGCATCGACACCGATCCTGATCGCTTCATCCGTGAGCTGCGCTGTTCATCGAGTCCACCGAGCCGGCACAGCACGAGCTGGCCGTGTGGCGCGAAGGCCTGCGGGGCGAACCCGCCTGAGCGGCGTCGTGGCGAGTCGCTGTCTCGGCCATTGAGGGGGCCGACGGGCCCGGGGTAGCGTTGCGGGACCTCGGAGGTGGGAACGATGGCCGCACGACTCGACGACGCACACGACACGACGCGCCCCGGCGCACGACGGCGGGTCCGCGGCATCGCGCTCGCAGCGGTCCTCGCCGCAACGCTGCTGGTGGCATGCACGCCCGACTCGGGCGGCACACCCGGGTCCACCACCACGACGCCGGGCGGCACCACCACGACCACGGCACCGGCCGGAGACGACGCGTTCACCGTCGTGTTCATCGGTGACTCCGAGCCGCGCATGCGCGGCAACACCAACGCCGAGGTGCAGGCCTACATCGACAACCTCGCGTCCTACCGCACCACGAAGGACGTCCACTTCGACTACGACGGCGGTCGGTACCGCATCGACCCGGAGCTCGTGATCCTCGGCGGTGAAGACCAGCGCCGTGATCGCGACACGCCGATCGACACGGACATGCCGTGGCAGAGCCTCTACGCCAAGGGCATCGCGTTCATCGCCGGCTTCGGCAACCACGACTGGGACCCGCCCACGTGGTCCGACGGCTCGGCCGGCTATTCACTCGCCGGTCACCTCTCCAACGAGAACACGAAGGCCTTCACCTGCGAGATCACCGCTCGCCCACGCCTACGGCGTTCACGTACCACGAGGTGAACCCGACGAGCGTCAACGGCCCGGTCACCCGAGTCCACCACAAGGGCGTGGCCATCGCGAACTTCAACATCGCGTTCCTGTACCAGCCGTCGTACTACTACCCGACGGCTGGCTGCTGAGCTGCAACCTCCTCGCCGGCGGTGCGGGCTGCGAGACCTTCGTGTCGGCCGAGCTGCAGATCGCCGCCGGCGGCAGTCGCTGCTGCTGACCGACCGCGGCAGCTTTCGAAGCGTGGAGCACACCTGTTCTCCACCGGCGACTCCCGGCGGGACGACTACGGCGCGAGCGGCACCACGATCCAGCAGAAGAAGGACCGCTTGCTGGGCCTGATGGCGCAGCACGACCGCACGCTCCTCCTGGCTGGTCACAACCATGCGGCCTCGCAGGCCACGTACACCTACGCGGGCAAGAGCCTGAAGTGGAGAGCCGTCGCCCTGTACTGGCGCCACCCGGCGAGGACCTCGACCAGGGCGGCGGCTTCGTCGCCGTGCTGGTGTCGCCGACCCAATCCTCGAGGTGAAGATGGTCCCCGGCGCATTCGAGCCGTCGGGTCGGCCGGGCGTTGAGCGCCGGTCAGCCGCCGGCGGCGCGCCGTCGCCGGGGAACCCGCCTCCTGGAATCCTCCTGCTGGAACGGCTCGTCGGGAACCCGCCCCTGTTCGGGGAGAGCCCGTGCCGGTGTTGGTGGTTGCCGTCGCCGACCCAGGGAGCGCCGCGCCGAGATCGGCGAGCACCACCCGCCGGCCGACGGTGACCCCGCTGCGGATCTTCGGTCTACTCGTTGCCGACCACGCCCACCTCGACGGCCGTCTCGGTGGCGGTCGCGCCGTCGAGAAGCGATATCGAAGCGCCGGGTGCCGCGCGTCGTGACCGCCGAGGTGGGCACGGCGACGGCGGATCGTGCCTGCTCGGTGATGATCGACACCGAGCCGGTGGAGCCGTTGTCGGTGATCGACGTTGGGCCGTGCAGACCGATGACGACGAGGTAGGTCGTGCTCGAGCTGGAGGCGCTGCGGCGACGCTCACGACCGGCCTCGAGTTGGCGGTCGCCGCCGCTCGGGGTGACGGACGCCGTCTGTCCCACCTTCACCGCCGCGATGTGGTCGATGGCGACGCGGGTGGTCTCGTAGCCGGGGCCGCTGTTCCCGACGATCGTGACCGTCGACGTGGAGGAGGCCGCCGTGACCGAGGCCGCCGGCGGCGAGCGCCACCGCGACCACGGTGCCCTGGATCGGGCTCACGATGGTGGCCTGGTCGATCGCCTGCGTGGCCACCGCGACCTGGGCGAACGCCGCGTCGACGGCCTGCTGGTCGGCGATCAGGTCCTCGGTCGAGGGGGTGGCGGAGGACGGCGAACCGCCCGAGAAGCCTGACGGGCTCGTCGAGCTCGATGAGCCCGACGACGAGGTGCTGCGGGTGGTCGTGCCCGTCGACGCGGCCGAGGTCGTCGCGGTGGTGGCCGCACGCTGCTCGATGATCGCGTCGAGCGCGTTGGCTGCGCTCGACAGCGTCTGCTGGGCGGTCGACAGGGTCGTGCGCGCGGCGAGCTCCGTCGCGAGGGCCTGACGGCAGGCGGTGAGCGCGTCCGTTCCCGCGGCCGGCGCGGTCGTGGTGGTGGTCGTCGTGGTCGCGAGCGCGGCGGCATCGCCGGGCGCCGTGGTGAGCGCGACGGTGGTCACGCCGGCGCACACGGTGTCGGAGGACGCAGCGGCCGTCGCCGACGCGGCCAGCGCGGTGTCGACGTCGCGCTGGGCGGCGATCACCTTCTGCTGAGCGGGGGCAAGCGACGTCGAGCCGGTGGCGCCGGAGCTCCCGGTCGCACCGGTCGCACTGCGTGCTGCGCTGGTGGTCGTGGTGGTCGCGGCCTCGGCGGCGGCGCTCGACTCGAGGGCCTTCGTGAGCGTCAGCTTGGCCGCTGCGAGTGCCGCCTGCCTGGTGTGCAGCGTCGCCTGCAGCGAGGTGGTGTCGAGGGTGGCGAGCCGTTGGCCCACGGACACGGTGTCGCCCAGCGCCACGTCGACGCCCGACACGGTGCCGGCGACGGGAAACGCGACGGCGGCCTGGGAGACCGGCTCGATCGTGGCCACGGCGTCGAGCACGGCGTCGACGTCGTGGGTCGCGACGGTGGCGGTCCGGTAGCTGGTCGCCGCCGAGCCGGACGCGTTGGTGGCGACGACGCCCGTCGCCGTGCCGGCGGCGATCACCGCGACGGCGGCGAACGCCGGCCACCGGCGCCGCGGTCGCCGGCGCACGGTGCCGTCGGACATCTCGGGGAACAGTGCCACGAGCCGCTCGTTCGTGGACGAGGCGACCCGAGGCCGGGGATCGGAGGTGGGGGAGTCGGTCATCGAAGTCGTCCGTCTACTCGTTGCGCAGTGCGTCGATCGGGGCGAGCCGTGCCGCACGGCTGGCGGGGTACACGCCGAACCCGACGCCGATGACCATCGCGACGGCGATGGCGCCCAGCGACGCGGGGAGGGACAGGATCACGCTCGAACTGGTGAAGTGGGGGAGCGCCCACGCGCCGATCACGCCGACGACGACCCCGAGCAGACCTCCCGCGAAGCCCAGCACGAGGGCCTCGATGAGGAACTGCCGCCGGATGTGTGCGGCCCGGGCGCCGAGGGCCTTGCGGAGCCCGATCTCGTGGATCCGCTCGGTCACCGAGACGAGCATGATGTTCATGACCCCGATGCCGCCGACCAACAACGAGATGATGGCGATGCCGGCGAGCATCACCGTCATCGTGTTGTCGACGGTCGTGGCCGCGGTGAGGATCGACTCCTGCGTCGCAATCGAGAAGTCAGCGCTCGACGAGTTGGTGATGTGGTGGGTGTTGAGCAGGAGCGCGTTTGCCTCCTGGTAGGCGGCGGACAGCGTCTCGGCCGAGGTGGCCTTCACGTAGATCGCGCTCACGGAGTTGCGGTTGGTGCCGCCGATCAGCCGCTGCGTGTAGGTGCTGGCCGGCACGATCGCGAGGTCGTTGTTCGACGTCGCCTCCGACGAGCTGAGCTCGGCGAGGATTCCCACGACCGTGAGCTTTACGCCGTTGTAGCTCACGGTCTCGCCGACCGGGTTTCCGTTGGTGAAGAGCTCGCTCGCGGTGTCGGGCCCGAGCACCACCACGGCGGCGGCGTCGGCCTGGTCGGCGTCGGTGAGGAACCGGCCCGAGGTGACCTTGCGCGACCGCACGGTCTGCCAGCTCTTCGTCGTGCCGGTGAGGGTCGTGGTCCAGTTCGTGGTGCCCCGGACGAGCGACACCGACGACGTCGAGGTGCCGGCGACGGCGGAGATGTCGGGAGCGACGGCGCGCGACGAGAGCGACGCGACATCGGTCTCGGTGAGCGTCGACGCACTGCCGAAGCCGCCGCGGGTGCCGGTGCTCGACGTCGTGCTGCCGGGCGAGATCACGAGCAGGTTCGTGCCGAGCTCGTTGATCTGCTTGCGGATGTCGGCCTTCGCCCCCTGCCCGAGCCCCACGGTGAGCACCACGGCAGCGATGCCGATGAGGATGCCGAGCATGGTGAGGGCCGAGCGCAGCCGATGCGTGCGGACCGCCTCGGCGGCGGTGCGGAGGGTGTCGCGCCAGGTCATGCGCCCGCCCTCGCCGGTTCGGGGGTCCACACGCGTCCGTCGCGCACCTCGACCACGCGCTGGGCGCGAGCGGCGACGTCGTGCTCGTGGGTGATCAGCACGATCGTCCGGCCCTCGCCGTGCAGGTCCTCGAGCAGGCCGAGCACGTCCTCGGTCGACGCCGAGTCGAGGTTGCCGGTCGGCTCGTCGGCGAGGATGAGCGCGGGCTCGGTGACGAGGGCACGGGCGATCGCCACGCGCTGCTGCTGGCCGCCG
The DNA here is from genome assembly GCA_046331245.1 of Acidimicrobiales bacterium. Classification (GTDB taxonomy): domain Bacteria; phylum Actinomycetota; class Acidimicrobiia; order Acidimicrobiales; family Microtrichaceae; genus SSF14. The sequence goes on from JAXLRH010000008.1 coordinate 139,987, forward strand.
GACAGCTCGCCGGGCGTGTGTCCGGCGCGGTCGGCGAGCCCGACCTTCTCGAGCGCCTCGTGCGCCCGCCGCCGCCGTTCCTCGCGGGGGAGTCCCGCGTAGACGAGCGGGAGCTCCACGTTGCGCCAGGCCGGCAGGTAGCCGAGCAGGTTGAACTGCTGGAACACGAACCCGATCAGCAGGTTCCGCACGTCGGACAGCTGGTTCTCGTCGAACGTCTGCACGTCGTGGCCGGAGAGCCGGAACACGCCCGACGTCGGCACGTCGAGACACCCGATGATGTGCATCAGCGTCGACTTGCCCGAGCCCGACGGCCCGGTGATCGCGACGAACTCGTTCTCTTCGATGCGGAGCGACACCGAGTCGAGCGCCTTCACCTGGATCGAACCGGCGGCGTACGTCTTCGCGACGTCGATGAGCTCGATGACCGCTCGATCGGCGCTCACGGCGTGCTGCCCCGGGTCGCCGTGGTCCCGCCGGTCCGGTTCGCGTTGCCGCCCCCGTTCGCGAACGCCGCGAAGGCCGCGGGCACCGAGACCACCACCTGATCGCCGGCCTTCAGGCCCGACGTGATCTCGGTGGATCCGTTCAGCGTCTCGCCGGTCGTCACCGTTCGGGTCTCGATCTTCCCGGTGGTCGTGCCGTCGACCGCCAGCCGCACCGTCGAGCCGTTCTGGTCGGTCGTGACGGCCCGGCTGTTGACCTGCACGACGTCGGCGCGCTGGCTGGTCGTGATGTCCGCCGTCACCGTGGAGCCGACGTAGATCTTGTCGGCCGCTGCGGTGAAGCCCACCGTCACCTTGTACGTGGCCACGCCCGACGAGGCGCTCGCCACCTTGCTGACGGCGGTCACCGTGCCGGTTGCCGTCGCAGCGCTCGAGGCGGCCCCCGGCGCGCCGGTCGTGCCGTTGGTCGATCCGGTCGATCCGGTCGAGCCGCTGCCGGTGGATCGCGTGGTGGCGGTGCCGGTGCCGCCGCCGAACCCGCCGAAGCCACCGAAGCCACCGAACCGTCCGCTCCGGCCCGAGCTCGACGTGGTGACGGTGAGGGTGGCGCTCTGGCCGACCGCCACCTTGGAGATGTCGGAGCTGTCGACCGACACGTCGACGGTGAATCGCCCGCTGCTCACCACCTGGATCTGGGCGGTGGACGACGTGCCGGACGACGCCGCGTTGCTGTTCCCGCCGAGCCCGCCGGTGGAGGAACCGGAGCCGAGCGTGGAGGCGGACCGGCCCGATCCGCTGGCGGCCCCGGTCTGGGAGACGCCGCCGGTGCCGCTGCCCGCGAGCTGCTCGCCGACGGTGAGGTCGACCGATGCCACCGTGCCGTCGAACGTGGCGACGAGCTGGGCGCCGGCCAGCGCCTCCTTCGCCGACGCGAGCGAGTCGTTGGCCGTCGCGATCGACGAGATGTCGGCGGCGATCTGGGCGTCGGACGCGTCGGCGTCCTGGTCGTCGGCCAGCTTCGCCTCGGCGTCGGCGACGGTGGACTCGGCGCTCGTCACCTTGGCCTGGAGCTCGGCCGAGTCGAGCGTGGCGAGCACCTCGCCGGCGGTCACGGTGTCACCCGCAGCGACGTTGACGGCGGTCACCGTGCCCGCCGCGGTGAAGCTCAGGTCGTCGGTCTCCGCAGCGGCGACGGTGCCCTCTGCCGACACGGTCGCGTTCATGGGGCCGCTCGTCACCTGCACCAGCTGGTCGGCGGTGGCGCCGGCCGTCGTCACCGCTGTCGTGTCGTCCGTGCGGATGCCGAACCACCACACGGCGACGGCCACCACGGCGAGCGCCGGCATGATCACGAAGGGGTGCAGGACACGTTGACGCAGGGATCGTCCGCTCATGTGGTCATCGTCGGGGGCGAACCTCAGAATCGCCTCCGAATGGCCTGGTGATCACCGGAGAGTCTCACCCCGGGGGCGAGGCGATCAGGCGGGCGCGGGGGCGGTCGCGGCTCGGGGCAGGCGGATCCGGAAGCACGCGCCGCCGTCGGGCTCGTTGGCGACGGTGACGGTGCCGTCGTGCTCGTCGGCGATCGCCGACACGATGGCCAGGCCGAGACCGGTGCCCGAGCCGACCCGGGCGCTGTCGGCGCGCCAGAAGCGGTCGAACGCGTGGGCGAGGGCGACGTCGTCGAGCCCCGACCCGTGGTCACGCACCGTCACCACGGCGTCGTCGCCGTCCACCGCCGCGCCCACCTCGATCGGGGTGCCGGGGGGCGTGTGGCGCAGGGCGTTGGTAACGAGGTTGGCGATGGCCTGGCGGAGGTGGTCGCGGTCGCCGTTGATCACCACCGGCTCGGGCGCCACCAGTGTCACGGCGCGATCGGGGGCGGTCGCCGATGCGTCGCTGCAGGCGTCGGCGGCGAGCACGGCGAGGTCGACGTCGACGCGCTCGGGCGGCCGGGTCTCGTCGAGGCGGGCGAGCAGCAGGAGCTCCTCCACCAGCACCTTCATGCGGTCGGACTCCTCCTCGATGCGACGCAGGATCACCGCGAGCTTGGCGCGGTCCTCGGCGGCGCCCATGCGGAACAGCTCGGCGAACCCCTGGATCGAGGTGAGCGGCGTGCGGAGCTCGTGCGATGCGTCGGCGAGGAACTGGCGGAGCCGCTGCTCGGTCGCGTCGCGCTCGCGGAACGCCTGCTCGATCTCGGCGAGCATCGTGTTCAACGCGAGCCCGAGCTGGCCGACCTCCGTCTGGCTGTCCGACGGGCTGACGCGCTCGGCGAGGTTGCCCGACGTGATCGAGCTCGCCGAGTTCGCCATCTGCTCGAGCGGTCGGAGCCCACGACGGAGGATGAGCCAGGAGCCGGCGCCCAGCAGCGCCAGCAACCCGGCGGCCGACAGCACCTCGATGACGATGAGGCGGTTGAGTGGACCCGACACCTCGGTGAGTGGGACGGCGATGATGCTGGTCGTGCCGGTGAAGCGGTCCGGGCCCATCACCAGCACGCGCCAGTCGCCGGAACCCGTGGCCGACGAGACCGTGAGGAAGACCCCGTGCCCCGACGACGACGTGAGGTGCGCGGGCAGGTCGGGCGTGGCGGTTGCGCCGAGGATGGTGCCGGTGCCGAGGACGTCGTCGTTCCCGTCGCGGATCTCCACGTAGGTGTCGGGGGCCAGCGCCGTCGGCGGCCCGTTGGGGCCGTCGCCGCTGGAGCGGTTGGGCGTGTCGAACCCGAAGCCGCCGCCGAGACCGAGCTCGGTGCGGAGCCGCGCCGTCGCGAACGGCGCCGCGGAGCGGAGGCGTTCGTCGAGCCGCTGGTACTGCGAGCGTGCGTAGAACGACGTCATCACCACGCCGAACGTGGACAGCCCGACGGTGAGCATCAGGACGAGCGCCACGACGAGGCGGAGGCGGAGCGTCATGCGCGGACGGCGACGTCGGCCGCGTCGGCGGCCCTCACCGGACCGGTCCTCCGACTCGTGTGCGTGATCCGTGCATGGGACAGCATTGTGTCCCAAGTCGGGCGACGTGGCGTCGATCGAGGTACGGGCCAGCAGGCTCATGGCTCCACCTTCGACCCCGATCCTCCGTGTCCGCCGTGGTGATTCTTGGAGTTCGCTGGGAGTTGCGCCCGGTTCGTAAGAAGTGCGGAAGATGCGCGCCGCGTCGGTCCGATCGTGGGTAACGATGGCGCCGTGGCAACTTCACCCCCTCACTCCGCATCCGGGCACCAGCCGTTCGTCCTCGTGGTCGACGACGAGGAGCACATCAGCGAGATGGTCGCGATGGGCCTCGGCTTCAACGGCTTCGAGACCGAGCGCGCCAGCTCGGGACGCGGCGCCCTCGACGCGATCGCCAAACGCCGTCCCGACCTCGTCGTGCTCGACGTGATGCTTCCCGACCTCGACGGGTTCGAGGTGGCGCGCCGCCTCCGCCAGGCCGAGGGTGCCGGCACTCGGGTTCCCGTGATCTTCCTCACGGCCCGGGACACGACGAGCGACAAGGTGGAGGGCCTGCGCCTCGGCAGCGACGACTACGTCACCAAGCCGTTCAGCATCGAGGAGCTGATCGAACGGGTGAAGGCGGTGCTGCGCCGATCGAGCGGTGCAGGGCCGGGGGAGCAGAAGCTGAGCTACGCCGACCTCGATCTCGACGAGGAGACCCGCGACGTGTGGCGTGCCGGCCATCTGATCGAGCTGACGCCCACCGAGTACAAGCTGCTGCACTACCTGCTCGCCAACGCCCGCCGGGTGCTCACCCGCGACCAGATCCTCGAGCAGGTGTGGGACTACACGTTCGCCGGCAACGCCAGCGTCCTGGAGACGTACATCAGCTACCTGCGCCACAAGATCGACGCGTTCGAACCACCGCTGATCCACACGGTGCGCGGCGTCGGGTACAGCCTGCGCCTGCCGCCGGGCCACGAGGCCTGAGAAGTCGGCGGAAGCGCCCAGCCGATCCCCAGCGTTTCCTGAGGTTCGGGGTGGACGATGACGGGTGGCGCAGAGTCGCGCCGGTGAACCCAGGAGTGAGCGATGAGCGACGTGTCCCCGACCGGCACCGACACGACCGGTGCCGAGACGAGCGCCCCCGAGACGAACGGTCCCGGGGCGAAGGTGTGGATCCTGTCCGGAGTGGGCGCGATCGTGATCGCGGCCGTGGCGATCGTCGGCATCAAGGCGGCGACGGCGTCGAGCACCGACACCGTGTCGAGCAGCGGTGCGCCCACGGGCAACGGCTCCGGGAACGGCGGGTACGGCTTCCCCGGCGGCGGTGGGTTCGGTGGACGCGGCGCGTTCGGCACGATCTCGTCGATCGACGGTTCGAAGATCACGGTGAAGGACCGCGACGGCGCGACCTCGGTGGTGGTCACCACCAAGTCGACCACGGTGACGAGCTCCGACGCTGCCACGTTGGCCGACGTGAAGGCCGGTGACCACGTCCGCGTCATCGGCACCGGCACCGAGACGGCCATCGCCGCCGAGCGGGTGATCGACAGCGGCGACGTCGCCCCGTCGACCGACGGCCCCGGCAACGGTCGGGGATTCCCCGGGGGTGCGCCGCCTGCGGGCGCCTTCCCCAACGGCGAGGCGCCGAACGGGCAGGGCTTCCCGAACGGCCAGGCGCCGAACGGGCAGGGGTTCCCCGGGGGCGACGACGGCCGGGTGTTCGCCTCCGGCGTGGTCGCCTCCGTCGAGGGCTCCACGATCACCGTCACGACCGACGCCGGTGCCACCGCGACGGTCACCGTCGCCGACGGCGCCTCGATCACCAGGACCTCCGCGATCTCGGTGTCCGACCTGAAGGCCGGCGACACGATCAGCGCCCGCGGTGAGACGAGCAACGGCACCGTCACGGCGACCGCGATCACCAAGGGCGAGCTCGGGTTCGGTCGCGGTGGGTTCGGCAACGGCGGTGCTCCCGGAGCGGGCGGTGCCCCCGGAGCGGGCGGTGCCCCCGGAGCGGGCAACTCCGGAGCGCCCGGTGCCGGCAACTCCGGTGCCCCCGGCGCACCGGGCGCCGGCGGCTAGGCCACCTCGGCGGCCGGCGCGGCGAACTGGGCGTTGTAGAGCCGGGCGTACGCGCCGTTCGCGGCGAGCAGCTCGTCGTGGTTGCCCTGCTCGACGATGCGACCCGCCTCCATCACGAGGATGGTGTCGGCGTCGCGGATCGTCGACAGGCGGTGGGCGATCACGAAGCTGGTGCGCTGCGAGCGCAAGGCCGCCATGGCGCTCTGGATGAGCACCTCGGTGCGGGTGTCGACGGAGCTCGTCGCCTCGTCGAGGATCAGGATCGCCGGATCGGCCAGGAAGGCTCGGGCGATCGTGAGCAGCTGCTTCTCGCCGGCCGACACGGTGCCGCCCTCGTCGTCGATGCGGGTGTCGTAGCCGTCGGGGAGCGAGTGCACGAACCGGTCGACGTAGGTCGCCTTCGCCGCCTGCATGATCTGCTCCTCGGTGGCGTCGAGGTTGCCGTACGCGATGTTCTCGCGGATCGTCCCGCCGAACAGCCAGGTGTCCTGCAGCACCATGCCGATCTCGGAGCGGAGCTGCTCCCGCGGCATCTTCGCGATGTCGCGACCGTCGAGCAGGATGCGCCCACGGTCGAGCTCGTAGAAGCGCATGATGAGGTTCACGAGCGTGGTCTTGCCGGCGCCGGTGGGGCCGACGATCGCGACCGTCTGACCGGGCTCGGCAACGAGCGACAGGTCGTCGATGAGCGGGTTCTCGGGGTCGTACGAGAACGAGATGTGCTCGAACTCGACGCGGCCGCGCACCTCGGCGTCGCGGCCCGCCGTGTCCTCCTCGCGCTCCTGCTCCGGGGCGTCGAGCAGTTCGAACACCCGCTCGGCCGACGCGACGCCCGACTGGAACACGTTCACCATCGACGCCACCTGCGTGAGCGGCATCGTGAACTGGCGGGAGTACTGGATGAAGGCCTGCACGTCGCCGAGCGACAGCGCGCCCGACGCGACGCGCACGCCGCCCACGACGGCGATGACGACGTAGTTGAGGTTGCCGAGGAACATCATCGCCGGCTGGATGACGCCGGAGATGAACTGGGCGCCGAACCCGGCGTTGAACAGCTCCTCGTTCTTCGTGCCGAAGCGGGCCTCGACGTCGGCCTGGCGGCCGAACACCTTCACCAAGTTGTGGCCGGTGAACGCCTCCTCCACCTGCGCGTTCAGGGCGCCGGTGTGGGCCCACTGGGCGATGAACTTCTGCTTCGAGCGGCTGGTGATCGCCCGCATCATGTACAGCGACACGGGGATGGTCACGAGTGCCACGAGCGCGAGCAGCGGCGAGATGACGATCATCATCACGAGCACGCCGATGAGGCTGAGCACCGACGTCAGCAGCTGGCTCAGCGTCTGCTGGAGGCTCTGCGCCACGTTGTCGATGTCGTTCGTGACGCGGCTGAGCATGTCGCCGCGAGGCTGGCCGTCGACGTAGCTCAACGGGAGGCGGTGCAGCTTGTCCTCGACCTCGCCGCGCAGGCGCATCATCGTGCGCTGCACGACGCCCGCGAGGAGGAGCCCCTGCAACCACTGCAGGAGCGCCGACGCGACGTAGATGCCCAGCGCGGCGAACAGCACGTGGTGCAGGTCGGTGAAGTCGATGCCGGGGCCCCCGCGGAACCGGCTGAGGATGCCCTTGAACAGCACGTCCGTGCCGTGGCCGAGCACCTTCGGGCCGATCACGGAGAGCGTCACGCTCGCGACCGCGAGGCCGAGCACCAGCACGACGCCCGGTCGCTCGGGAGCGAGGCGGGTGAGCAGGCGCCGGGTGGAGCCCTTGAAGTCCTTCGACTTCTCGGCGGGCATGCCCATGCCCATGCGGGGCCCGGCCGCCTGGCGGGCCTGCGCCTGTGCCGACTGCTGCGGTACGACTGGCTGGTCGTCGTCGCTCATCACGCCGCCTCTTCTGCCGTCATCTGCGACTCCACGATCTCGATGTAGGTGGGACAACTCGCGAGCAGCTCGCGGTGGGTGCCGAGGCCGACGCAGTGGCCGTCCTCCAGCACGAGGATCTGGTCGGCGTTCATGATCGTCGTCACCCGCTGGGCGACCACGATCACGGCGGCCTCACGGGTGTGGGGCGCGAGCGCCGCCCGCAGGCGGGCGTCGGTCGCGAGATCGAGCGCCGAGAACGAGTCGTCGAACAGGAAGATGCTCGGCTTGCGCACGAGCGCCCTCGCGATGGCGAGCCGCTGGCGCTGGCCGCCGGACACGTTGAAGCCGCCCTGCACGATCGGCTCGTCGAGCTGGTTCGGCATCGCGCGTACGAAGTCGGCGGCCTGCGCGATGGTGAGCGCCTCCCACAGCTCCTCGTCGGTGGCGTCGGGCTTGGAGTACCGGAGGTTCGAGGCGACGGTGCCGCTGAACAGGTACGGCTTCTGCGGCACGAGGCCGATGCGCGCCCACAGCGTCTCGAGCTTCACGCGCCGGATGTCGACGCCGCCGATGAGCACCTCGCCGGCCGTCACGTCGAACAGTCGCGGCACCAGGTTGAGGAGCGTCGTCTTGCCGGAGCCGGTCGAGCCGATGATCGCGGTCGTGGTGCCGGGCCGGATGTCGAGCGAGATGTCGGTCAGGATCGGCGCCTCGGCGCCGGGGTAGTGGAACCCGACGTTGCGCAGTTCGAGGCCCGCCGACGCCGGCAGCTCGTCGAGCGCGTCGGGCGCCTCCTCGACCGACGACTCCGTGTCGAGCACCTCGACGAGTCGTTCGGCGCACACGGCGGCGCGGGGGATCATCACCGCCATGAACGTGGCCATCATGAGCGACATGAGGATCTGCGCCAGGTAGCTGAGGAAGGCGATCATCTGCCCGACCTGCATCGCACCCGTGTTGATCCGGTCGGCGCCGATCCACACGACGGCGACCGTCGACACGTTGAGCACGATCATGATCGAGGGGAACATGCTCGCCATGAGGCGCCCCGCGGTGAGCGACGTGGCCGTCAGATCGGCGTTGGCCGACCCGAACCGGGCCACCTCGGCCGGCTCCCGCACGAACGCCCGCACCACCCGGATGCCGGTGATCTGCTCACGCAGCACCCGGTTCACCTCGTCGATGCGGGTCTGCATGAGGCGGAACGTGGGGATCATCTTCCGCACGACCAGGCCCACGAGGAGCACGAGCGCCGGGATGCTGAACACGAGGATGGCGCTGAGGCCGACGTCCTCCCGCAACGCCATGATGACGCCGCCGACGGTGGTGATCGGAGCCGCCACGAACATCGTGCAGCCCATCAGCACGAGCATCTGCACCTGGGTCACGTCGTTGGTGATGCGGGTGATGAGCGACGGGGCGCCGAGCTCGTTGATCTCCTTGGCGGAGTAGCCGGTGACCTGGTGGAAGAGGGCGTGGCGCACGTCCCGACCGAAGCCCATCGCGGCGCGGGCCCCGAAGAACACGCCACCGATGGCGAACGTGACCTGGACCAGGCTGACGGCGAGCATGATGCCGCCGTGCCCCCAGATGTAGCCGTTGTCGTGCCGCACGACGCCCTTGTCGATGATGTCGGCGTTGAGGCTCGGCAGGTACAGCGCGGCGATCGTGGCCACCAGGTTGAGGAACACCACCGTGAGCAGCGGCTTGCGGTACCGGCCGAGGTAGGTGCGGAGCAATCGGGACAGCATTCAGGAATCCTTCCTGGGGTGGGCCCGCACGCCGTCGAGGGCGAGCGAGACGATCTCGGCGGGCGTGAGCGGCTCGCCGGTGATGAACATGGGGTGGGTGCCGCCGAAGGTGAGGGCACGGAGCACCTGCACGACGGCGTGCGGATCGCGGCGGAGCAGCGCCGCGTCCGGTTCGATGAGCTCGACGAAGCCGTCGATGTCGGGCGGGGGCTTGCGGGGGACGGGCGGTCCCTGGCCGGCGTTGGGCATGGTCGACACGACGCTCATGAGCTGGAAGATGCGGGCGGTGCGCTCCTGGATGAGCGCGACGGCCTGCACGAGTCGCTCCTCGAGGGGGAGTGAGCGGTCGATCGACTCGATGGCCCGCGTGATGCCCTGGGTGTCGAACGCGAGCTCGACGGCGGCGAGGATCACCGAGTCCTTGTCGGGGAACACCCGGAAGATCGTGCCCTCGGCGATGCCGGCCGCTTCGGCGATCTGGCGCGTCGTGACGCTGCTGCCGTGTTCGAGCAGCAGGGGCAGGGTGGCGGCGGCGATGGCGGCCCGACGCTCGTCGGCGGGGAGCGACGCGGCACGGTGGCTGCGCGGGCCGATTGCGGGGAGGACGTCCATCAGGTCGGCCACCCTATCATGAGTGAGCGCTCACTCACGACTTAGCTCGTCGTCCTCCGGACCGTGAGGCGTACCTCCGTGCCCCCACCCGGCAACGGCCTCCATGCGATGTCGCCCCCGGCCTGTCGGGCGAGCGCCGCCATGGTGCGCGTGCCCGTGCCGCCGCCGGACCCGGGGCGGCGCTGAGCCGTGGCTCGCGGGCGGGTCGGCGCGGTGGCGCCCCGCCGTCTCGACGGCGAGTCGGCGATCGTGACCACGGCGATGTCGTCGCTCGGATCGAGTGCGATCCAGGCCTCGCGGCCCCGCGCGTGCTTCTGCACGTTGTTCAACGCCTCGCGGACGATTCCGGTCACCGCTCGGCCGTGCTCGTCGACCCAGTCCGGCACGGTGGGAACGCTCGAATGGACGACGACGCCCCGGGCGCCGAACTCGTCCGCCAGGTCGGCGATGGCGTCGGCGAGCGGCGGCTGCTCCGGCGGCATGGCCTGTTCGATCCACTCGATGGCCTCGTCGAGCCGGGCGATCTCCCGGTCGAGCCACCGCGTCATGACGACCGGGTCGAACCCGCCACCGGCCAGCGCCCCGAGCACCTGAGCCGGGCCGTCGTGCAGCAGCGCGTGCCGACCGATCCGCAGGTCGCGCAGGAGGTCGCGGTGCTCCTGGGCCGCGAGCGACGTGGACGACTCGGTGAGCAGGCGGTTCTGCTCGAACGCCGCGTCGACGATGCCGCGCAGCAGGCAGGCGGTGCAGTTCACGAGCAGGAGCTCGTCGGCCGCGGCCGCGAGGCGTCGCCCGAGCGGGCGGGGCGCCGACATCGCCACGATCACGCGGTTGCCGCTGATGAACGCGGAGCTGAGTCGTGCGCTGGCGTCGTTGCGGGCGGTGCCGGTGGTGGCCGCGACGCCGTAGACGAACTCCTCCGCCCAGCCCGCGATGCGTCGATCGAGGGGGCTCGACATCTGGTGCCACCCCGTCGCCGCGACCGCTGCGACGTCGGTGGCCGACAGCAGCGGCTGGATGCGCTGAAGGCCGATCCGGGCGGTGATGGTGTCGCTCATGATGGTGGAGCCGACGATGCCCCGCACCGCGAGGGTGGCGGCCGCGATCGTGTTGCCCCCACCGCGTCGCCGGAGGGCGAACAGGGCGAGCGCCGAGGTGAGCAGGCGTGCGTTCCCCTCGATGAGGCGGATGATGCGCTCGTTCGTGCGGTCCGACACGACGATGTCGTCGGTCATGTCGACCTGGACCGGGGCTTCCAGCACGGCTGAGCTGGCTCGCAGCCACGCCCGGATCCGGATCTCCTCGGCCCCGGCGAGGGCCACCGCACGATCCGGTTGATCCCGGAGGTCGTGACGGGCGGACGCCAGCGTGTCGAGCGTCGGCCGCAGGACCTCTGCGACGAACTGCAGGGTCTCGTTGCGCAGCGCCTGCTCGACGCCCGAGCCCGCCACGACGGCGGCGCGTTCGTCGATCACCTTCCCGCGACGCCGGAACGCGTTCGACGTGAAGAAGCTCTGCGCCGTGCCCATCACGAGGCCCGGGGCGACGTGGCGGAGGACGGTGCGCCCGTCGCGGCACCGGCCGCCCGGGGGCCAGGCGACGTGGGGGAGCAGGAGGAGCGCGAACGCCGCAGCGCGGTCGCGAGCGGCGGTCGACGTGAACGGCGCCGCAGTGCTCCGGCCGACGAGCGATCGGTTGGTCCACGCGAACCCCTCCGCCTGTGAGGCGGTGCTGACCGCCCTCGTGCCGAGCGTGACCGAGGCGAGCCCCGCCAACCGGTCGACGGCGGCGATCTCGGGCGACAGCAGGCTGCGCCACCGTCGCGAGCGCCACCACACGAACGCGGCGTTGGCGCCGTCGAGGGAGAGGGTGCCCCACGCGAGCGCCGGCCGCACGACCTCCTCGGGACGGGCCAGCACCTGCAGCACCCCCGACGCGATGAGCGAGCACCGGTGCAGGAGCTGGAACTTCGCGAGCGTCGACTCGACCTCGAGCTCGGCGACGCCGGCGTCGAAGTCGGGGGTCCAGTTCGTGAACCGCCCGAGGGCTCTCCGCGCTGTCTCACGGGGCTTCTCACGGGCTGTTTCACGGACTCGACGGGAGGCCGACCTAGGCATGACTATCAAATCCTGAACGAGATGAACACCGTTCAGAATACCGGTATTCGCTCTCCCCCGAAAACGCGTTCCGGTGGCGGCGGGCGGTTTACCGGAGAACTCCGGGGGAGTGGGCCTACCATCACGCCATGGCACTTCCCGCACCGTCCCCCGCCTCCACCAGCATCGTCACCGGAGCGTCGTCGGGCATCGGCGCCGAGATCGCGCGACAACTTGCCGCCCGCGGCCACGGCGTGACGCTCGTGGCACGCCGGGAGGGCCCGCTGGCCGAGCTCGCCACCGAGCTGGCGTCGGTGCACAAGGTGCGCGCCGAAGTCGTCGCCGCGGATCTCACCGACGCCGACGCGCGAGCGAACATCGCCACCGAGCTCGGCGAACGGGGCCTGACGGCCAGCATCCTCGTCAACAACGCCGGCCTGTCCACGATGGGCCCGGTCGCGACGAGCACCCCCGAGCGCGAGATCGCCATGATCCGCACCGACGTCGAGGCCGTTGCGCACCTGTGCAGCCTGTTCCTGCCCGGCATGGTCGACGCCGGCGCCGGGGCGATCCTCAACGTGGCGTCCACCGCGGCGTTCCAGCCGTTGCCCGGGCAGGCCGGCTACGGAGCGTCGAAGGCGTTCGTGCTGTCGTACAGCCACGCCATGCGCGGCGAGCTCGCCGGCAGCGGCGTGACCGTGACGGTGCTGTGCCCCGGCCCGGTCGAGACCGGATTCGCCGAGGCGGCCGGGATCTCCAACGAGGAGGCGGAGGGCGCGCTGCCGAAGTTCATGTGGGTGTCGGCCGTCGACGTGGCCCGCCAGGCCGTCGACGGGCTCACGTCCGGCAAGTCGGTCGTGATCCCCGGCGCCGCCAACCGGGCGAGCGCCGCCACCGCCTACCTCACGCCGCGGAAGCTGCTGGTGCCGATCCTCGCGAAGATGCACCCGGCCCTGAAGTAGCGCCCGGCGGGCCAGTCACGTTCAGGCGTCGGACGTGCGTCGCAGCCAGTCCTGGTAGCGCTCGAAGAACTCGGCGCCGAACGGGTCCTCGCCCACGAGGTACATGCCGGCGCGCCAGATCGACAGGTCGTCGGGGGCCAGGGAGTCGGCGAGCGCGATCCGCTGCGCCGCCGCCTCGTCGTGGCCGCGGCGACGCAGCTCGACGGCGAGGCGGAACTCCGCACGGGCACGGCGCTGGTCGTCGGTGAGCACCGGCGGCGGCGGGGGCGCGTCGCCGGCCTCCGGCTCGACGCCGTCGCGCACCCAGCGGCGGACCGCGTCGAGGTGGGGGCCGGACTCCACGCCGTGCACCTCGGTGAAGAGGTCGTCGGAGAACTCGACCGACGGCTGACGCACGACGCGCCGCTCCTCGTCGAGCCAGATGACGGCCGGCACGTTGGTGAGCCCGTAGGCGTCGGCGAACGCCCGATCGGTGTCCACGAGCACCGGGTAGTCGACGTCGGCGGCCCAGGGCGCCACGTCCTCGGTCGACTCGTCGATGGCGACGGCGACCACCGCGAAGTCGGGGTCGGCGAGCTCGTCGCGGAGCGCCTTCCATCCCGGCAGGTCGTAGCGGCAGCCACACCAGCTCGAGAACGCGACGACCATCGTCTTCGGCGCCGCTTGCTCGAACAGCGCGTGCGGCCGGCCGTCGAGGCCGGTGAGGACGACGTCGGGGGCGACGCCCGACGCGAGCGTCGAGCCGCTGTCGGTGCGGGTGCCGATCACGGCGATGCGGTGCTCGTCGTCGATCGCCACGCCGGTGCCCAGCGCCGTGGCGACGTCCGCGAGGCGTATCGCCGCGGCGTCGGCCGGTTCGCCGATGAGCGACGCCGGGATGCACTCCGCGCCGCGGCACCATCCCTGCGGCTTGGGCGCCCAGCCGGTGAGGCCCTCGAGCTCCGTGGCCGCCACGACCGGTTCGGGGCCGTCGCCGCCCGAGGTCGTGCCGGTCTCGCCGATGATCGTCCAGAGGTCGGGCATGGCGGGCACCATACCCCTGCGATCGCGATCAGGCGCCGGGAGCGAGCGCGTCGAGCACCTCGCGCGCCCGCGCCATCGACACGTCCGGGTCGGCGTCGGGGCTGCCGATCGTCGGGTCGAAGTTCATGTCGAGGAACACCTCGGTGACGCCGCGCCGGCCGAGGTCGGCGAGGTCTGCCGCGATGTCGTCGAGCGAACCGACGAGCGGGGAGCGTTCGTCGGTGCGCACCTTGACGACGCCGCGGCACACCACGCGCACGGCCTCGGGATCGCGGCCGGCCTCGGCGGCCGCGCCACGCACGATCTCGATCGATTCCTCGATGCGCGACAGGTCGGCCTGGCTGCTGCTGATCCAGCCGTCGGCCAGCCGGCCGGCTCGTCGCATCGCCGGCTCCGACATCCCACCCATCAGGATCGGCGGGTGCGGGAGCTGCAGGGGAGCGGGCTCGATGCGGCAGGGCGGTACGTCGTAGAACTCGCCGTGGTACTCCACGACGCCGCCGTTCCCGGAGCCCCACACGGCGTCGAGACAGCGGAGGTAGTCGTCGGCGCGGGCGCCACGACGCGCCATCGGCACGCCGGCCGCCTCGAACTCCTGGGGCTGCCAGCCCGTGCCGAAGCCGATGTCGAGTCGGCCACCGCTCAGCCGGTCGATCGTGGTGAGCGTCTTCGCCGTGACCACCGGCGCGGCGAACGGGAGGTTGAGCACCGCGACGCCCAGGCGCACACGGTCGGTCACGGCCGCGAGGTACGCCATGAGCGCGAGCGGGTCGAGCACGCTGCGGTACTGGGGGAGGAGGGCGTGCTCGCCGGCGTCGTCCACGGCCGACACGATGCGCTGGAACGTCCACAGCGAGTGGTAGCCCGACGCCTCGGCCGAGCGGGCGATCTCCTCGATGTTCGCGACCGTGGCCCACGAACCGGAGATGGGGACGGCGAAACCGATGTCCATGCGGCTGGACGCTACTGTCCTGCGGCGACGTGGGAGGGCAGATGACGGCAGGGGATTCGACGGCACCGTACGCGGGGTTCGAGGGACGGGTGGGTCGCACCGTCGCCGGCTCCGAGTCGTGGTGGCCCACGCCGGCCACGCCGCCCCCGGGCGCGCCGAACGTCATCGTGATGATGGCCGACGACCTCGGCTTCAGCGACCTCGGCTGCTACGGCAGCGAGATCGACACGCCCAACCTCGACCGCCTCGCGGCCGAGGGACTGCGCTACCGCGACTACCACGCCACGCCCATGTGCTCGCCGACGCGCGCCGCGCTGCTCACCGGGCTGAACCCGCACAACGCCGGCATCGGCCACGTCGCCCACAGCGACCCGGGCTTCCCCGGGTACGTCATGGAGATCACCCAGCAGGCGGCCACCCTGCCCGAGATCTTCGGCGACCACGGCTACTTCACCGCCATGGTCGGCAAGTGGCACCTCACCAAGGACTCGCACAACAGCGACGCCGGGCCCTTCGACTCGTGGCCGGTGCAGCGCGGCTTCAACCGCTTCTACGGCATCCTCGACGGCTTCACGAACCTGCACCAGCCCCACCGCATCGTCGAGGACAACCACGCGCTCGACATCGACCGCTACCCCGACGGCTACTACTTCACCGACGACATCTGCGACCGCGCGCTCGCGATGATCCGGTCGACCAAGGCCTCGCGGCCCGACCAGCCGTTCTTCCTCTACTTCTCCCACGGCTCGGTGCACGCGCCGCTGCATGCGAAGCCCGCCGACATCGAGAAGTACCGCGGCCGGTACGACGCCGGCTGGGACGCATTGCGACTCGAGCGGTTCGAGCGGATGAAGGCGATGGGCGTGATCCCGGCCGACACCGTGCTGCCGCCGCGCAACAGCGAGCCCGGCAACGACGTCCGCCCGTGGGAGGACGTGCCCCTCGACGAGCAGCGGCTCGCGTCGCGCTACATGGAGGTGTACGCGGCGATGGTCGACAACATCGACCAGAACTTCGGCCGCCTCCGGGCCGAGCTCGAGCGCCTGGGCGAGTGGGACAACACGATCGTGATCTTCACGTCCGACAACGGCGCGTCGCGCGAGGGCGAGGTGGAGGGCACCACCGGCTACTTCGTCCACCTGCTCGGCCAGACCGACCTCGCCGCCGACCTCGCGCGCATCGACGAGATCGGCGGTCCCACCACCATCCCGCACTACCCGCGCGGGTTCGCGATGGCGTGCGGCACCCCGTTCCGGCTCTACAAGATCAACACCCACGCCGGTGGCCACCAGGTGCCGATGATCATTCGTGCGCCCGGTCACCTCACCGACCCGGGCGCGTGGCGCGATCAGTACACCTACGTCACCGACATGGCCCCGACCCTCCTCGAGCTGTGCGGGCTCGCGAAGCCCGACGAGCGCAACGGCCACGCCCTCAAGCCGTTCGACGGCACGAGCTTCGTGGCCACGCTCGACGACGCCGACGCGCCGACGGCGCACACCGAGCAGTACACCGAGATGATCGGTCACCGCGGCTACTACCGCGACGGCTGGGAGGCGGTGACGCTCCACCAGCCGCTCACCGAGTTCGGCGACCACGAGTGGGAGCTGTACGACCTCACCACCGACCCGACCGAGACCACCGATCTCGCCGAACGGCATCCCGATCGTGTCGCCGAGCTCGCTGCTGCGTGGGAGCAGGCGGCGTGGGACAACCAGGTGTATCCGCTCGACGAGGGCAGCGCGGTCAAGTTCCTCATCCGGCCCCCGTGGGACGAGGTGTTCTCCCGACCGGTCACGATCCTGCCGGGCACGCCGACGCTCGAGCGCTGGCGGTGCCTGCAGCTCATCATGATCCGAGCGTTCACGATCTCGATCGTGGTGACGGTCGCCGACGGCGACGAGGGCGTGCTCGTGGCGCACGGCGACCAGGGCGGCGGCTACCTCGTTTGGCTCGACGCCGGGGGTCTGCACGTCGCGCACAACGACGGCCGGGGTCGCGTGTCCGCCGTCGACGCCGGCGCGCTCGCCGTTGGCGACCACAAGATCGTCGTCGAGGTGACCGCGCCCGGCGGCAACGTGTGGGACGTCGCCGTCCTCGTCGACGGCGAGCGCCGCGGCAGCGCGACCGGCTGGACGTGCCTGTTCCCGATGGCGCCGTTCCAGGGCATCGACGTCGGCATCGACCGCCGGTCGCCGGTGCTCTGGTCGATCTACGAGGAGCACGGGCCATACCCGTTCACCGGTGCCATCGACCACGTCACCTACACGCCGGGCCCGCCGGCGCCCGACGCGCCCCAGAACATGGTGGAGCTCCTCCGGTCCATGGGCGCCCGCTTCGAATGAGCGAGACTGTCGCCGTGCGACGACGACGGCGATTCGGCATGACGGCGGCAGGGCTCGGGGCGGTCGGGCTGCTGGCCCTCGCCGCAGGGTGTTCGAGCGGCGGACGCATCGAGACGGCGTCCACGACCGGCTCTACCGCGGCGTCCGCCCGCTCGACCACGACGGCGTCCACGACCACGGTCGTGGGCGCCGACTCGTTCCTCCAGGAGTTCCCCGACGGCTCCGGCCACGTCGCGCTGTGGCTCATGGACGGCACCACCAAGGTGCGATCCGTCTACCGGGGCGACACGTTCTCGGCCTACGACGACCCGGCGCGCAGCCCGATCCTCGACGCCGAGCTCGCGTCGGACGGCACGGTGTACGTCGTCGAGCGGACCGACCGCACCGAGGACGCGCTCAACCGGCCCGGCGGCACCCACCTCGTGCGCATCGACCGTGCCGGCGCCGTGTCGACCGTGAAGGCGAACGTGACGGGCAGCGAGCTGTCGCCCGACGGCACGCGCATGGCCGTCGTCATCCTCTCGCCCGACGGCAACGGAGACGGCAAGGGCACCCAGGCCATCCGGGTGATCGACCTCGCAACCGGCGCGACCGACACGCTGCGGAGCAACGACGTCGCGCTCGACGACTCCGGGCAGATCACCCAGGAGATCAGCGGCGTCGACATCGTCGGGTGGACCACCGACCAGTCGGCGCTGATCGTCGAGGACGGGTGCTGCGACTCCGGCTCGGTCACGGTGGTTCCCGCGCACTCGGCAGGCGCCGGCTCGCCCGAGTCGTGGCCGACGATCTCGGGCGACCACGCCACCTACGCGCTCGGCACCGATCCGGGCGGGAAGATCATCGTCCAGCGGAGCACCTTCCTCGGCGACGGCGTCAACGTGCCGATGCAGCTCGACGGCATCGAGATCGTGACGCTCGACCCCGACACCGGCGCCGTCTCGGCCGCGAAGTACGAGGAGCACGACGGGATGAACCAGTCCGATCGCCCGCGCTACGACCTCGTGGGCACGAAGATCCCGGGCACGACCTTCCCGGTGGCGTTCGAGACGACGGCCACCGAGGACCTGCCCGACGGCGCGACCGCACCACGCCGGTTCCGCTGACCGGCGGGCGATAGCGTCGTCGCCATGCCCCACGACCTGTCACCCGACGCCGCCCGCTGGGCCGAACGCGGCTCCGTCATCCACCTGGCCGGCCACGACATCTTCGTCGCCGACATTCCCGCCGCCGACCCGTCCTCGGGCCGCGAGCCGCTGCTGGTGCTGCACGGGTTCCCCACCTCGTCCTACGACATCGCCGGGGTGGTCGACCAGCTCGCCGCCGACCGGCGCGTGATCGCTCCCGACTTCCTCGGCTTCGGCCTGAGCGCCAAACCCGATCTCCACTACACGATGGGCCTGCAGGCCGACGTCGTGGTCGCCCTCACGGCCGAGCTCGGGCTCGACCGCATCGCCCTCCTCACGCACGACATGGGCGACACCGTCGGCGGCGAGCTGCTGGCGCGCCACATCGAAGGCTCGTGGCCTGTCGAGATCACCCGCCGGGTCGTCACCAACGGCAGCATCTACATCGAGTCGGCGCATCTCACCGACGGCCAGCAGTTCCTCCTGGCGCTCCCCGACGAGCAGGTCGCCGAGGGCCTCGGCCCCACGCCGCCCGCGCTCGCCGCGAGCCTGCTCGCGACGCTGAGCCCCGGCACGACCGTTCCGCTCGACGAGCTCGTCCCGCACGGCGAGCTCATCTGCGTCAACGACGGCTCGCGTCTGCTGCCGCGCACGATCCGCTACATCGAGGAGCGTCGCGCCAACGAGCGCCGCTTCACCGGCGCGATCGAATCACACCCGTCCCCGCTCGCGGTGGTGTGGGGCGTCGACGACCCGATCGCCGTCGTCGGCATGACCGACACGCTGGCCGCGGCACGGCCCGACCTCCACCTCACGCTGCTCGACGGCGTCGGCCACTACCCGATGGTCGAGGCGCCGGACCGCTACACCGCGGCGGTGCTCGCGGCGCTCGACGCCTAGGAGGGCGTGGAGGACGCGGTCGGCGGCACGATCGCTCGGAGCGCGTCGACGAAGGCGCGCCGGTGGTCGGGGTCGCGGAACGCGGTGTCGGGGATCAGGAAGGGGTTGTTGGCCCGGACCACCACGAACGTCCGGTGCTCATCGACCGACCGCACCACCGACGCGTCGAGGTGCGACGAGGCGACGGTCGAGAAGAGATCGAGACCGTCGTCGCCGATCACGATGCGTTGCCCGAGGAACGCCGGCTGGCGGATCGTCCGGGCCATGACCACGGCGATCACGCCGAGTGCCAGCGCGCTGCTGCCGACGGCGAACCCGGCGAGGATCGCGACCGTCTCGAGCGCCGTTCGGTGCAGGCTCACTCCGAGCAGCGCCCCGGTGATCGCCACGATCAGGAGCAGCCTCGGGCCCACCCGCCGGAGCTGCCAGGTGAGCAGCGGTGCGAGCTGCGCGTCGAAGGGGAGCGTGCTCCGCGTGTCGGCGGTGTACTCCTGCAGCGGTGGCCCCAGGCGCCGGCGATCGGCCACGAGCCGGTCGATCGTCGCCGCTCCCTCCGCGTCGACGGCCCGGATCGGCACGACGATCACGTGCTGCCGGCTCATCATGATCGCCCAGCCCCGCCGCGAGCGGCGCACCCGCCACGCGGTGCCGACGTTGCCGTCGAGCGCCGAGGCCGGGAGGGTGACGCGGAACGAGCCGTCGGCCCACGCCTCGAAGCGGCGTTCCGCGTACGTCGACGGCGGGCGGCGGGTGGCCTGCACCGTGATCAGCACGCCGAAGCCGACGGCGACGGCGGCGCCGAGGGGCACGCTCACCAGGATCCCGGCGTACAGCGCGAGCGCCAGGACGACCCCCACCATGTGGGGCCGGATCACCCAGGTCGCCAGCTCCCACCGCCCGTAGGAGAACGGACGGCTGACGACGACGGGAGGTGCGCCGTCAGGCACCGGTGGCGACGGCGGCGATGCGCTCGGCGAGGCGGGCGCGATCGCGGTGCTGCAGCACGACGCGGCTCGGCTTGGGGCGGGTCGTGTCGATGACCAGCACCTCGTCGTCGCGGTAGACGTCCCACAGCTGGAGCTGACCGCGCTGGCCGGGCGTCGTGAACCAGCCGGTGGCGAGGTAGCCCGGCAGGTAGCCACCGCCGACCCGCCATCCCAGGAGCGCGCGGGCCTCGTCGCGCGGCATGAGCTGCACGCCGGTGATCTCGTCGCCGTGGAGGTCGACCCCACGGCTCAACGCCAGTGCCCGGTCCGGCCCGGTGAACCGGATCGACACGAGGTTGGCGGACACGATGCACTCCACGGCCATATCCCGATCGTACCGGCGGACCGGCGGCGATCCGTTCAGCCGTCGTCGCCGAAGCTGATGATCTGCTGATAGGTGGGCCGGTTCATCCACCGCACCGACTGGGGGTTGGTCACCCACGGGATGAAGCGGATGCGCTCGAGGATCGCGAGGCGGGGGAGCGGCCCCACCGCGATCCGGGTCGCGTCGAGCACCGTCCAGAGGAGCGAGCGGCAGGCGGCGAGGTCACCGCCGCCGCAGAACACCGGGGTTCCCGCCGGCGCGGTGGCCACACCCCGGACACGGCGCAGGTCGTCGGTGAGTGCCGAGAACCAGCCGTGCGCGAAGGCGCCACCCGTCTGCGACGGAGGGTTGTCAAAGGTGGCGGGGCGGCGGGCGCCGCCGTCGGCCATGTACGTGCCGAGCCGTGGCGTGAACACGGCGCGCACGAGCGGCTCGAACAACGCGTCCATCACGCCGACGGCGTGGTCGTCGTAGAAGCCGTCGTCGGCGCGGTCGCGGCGATGCGCTCCGGCGGCCACCCAACGCGCCAGCTCGTCGCGTGCCGCGCCCAGCTCGGCGTTCGGCGCGGGACCCGTGGCGAGCACCGCGAGCACGTCGGGCAGGACGAGCTCGCCGCGGACGTCGACGGTGGCGGCGTCCTGCGCCGCGACGAACACGTCGGCCGGCGTGACGCCGTGCGGCTTGCGGGCCAGCAACGCGGCGGTGCGCGTGGCCAGCGTGTCGACGCGCTGCACCGTGCCCGAGTCCCAGTTGTTGTCCGGCTCGGCCCACCCGGGCGCGACCTTGTTGTTCCACGACACGGCGAAGCCCGAGGCCGGGTCGATCTGCTGCGGCTGGAGGTGCCAGTCGAGCCGGCCGCGCCACTCCCACTCGCCGGTGCCCCACGACGGGAGGTCGGGGTCGACTCCTGCGGCGCGCACCGGGTACCAGCCGCTGTGGAAGTACGCGATGTGGTGCGCGTTCACGTAGAGCCAGTTGAAGCTCATGGGGATGTCGCTCATGGTGGGAGCGAAGTCCTCGGCGCGCGTGACCGTGCCCTGGTTGAGCGCCCAGAACGCCGGGGCGGCGTGTGCCGTCTGGAAGCGCGACATGCGCTCGCGGCTCACGGCGACGGGGTGGCCCCCGACCGTGGAGCGCCCGACGACCGGCCCGTGCACGGTGCGCCAGGCGGTCATCGGATCGTCGTCGGGGCGCGTCATCGCGCGGCACGACCCCTGGAACCAGTAGTGCAGCGAGGCCGTGGTGGGGGCGCTGCCGTCGGGCTCGCACAGCCGCTCGACGCGCTGGTCGGTGAGGTCGGAGTGACCGGCGGTCGCCGTCCACGCGTACGTCCGGCTGCGGCCGATGACGACCCACGGTCCGAGGCCGGGGAACGTGATGCCGCGGGCGTCGTAGCCGCCGCCCTGGAGGTCCATCTCGAAGAGCAGCTGGGGTGCGAAGTAGGAGGACTGGGGGCCGCCCACGAGGATCGGATGACCCGACGCCGTGTGGTCGCCGGCCACCGCGATGTAGTTGGACATCGTGGGCGTGTCCACCGACGTCCGGGCCGAGGGCACGACGGTGTCGGGCATCGCGACCGCCGCCGGATCGATCTGGTTCGCGGGCGTGGGCGACGCGCCGGCCGTCGACGCGAACTGCGGGTACGGGAACGAGGCGACCGTGTGCGAGGTGGCTCCCGGGTCGTCGGCGGTGCGCAGGTCGTCGAACGTGGCGCGCCCCGTCGCCGGGCCGAGTTGCTGCTCGAGCTTCTGCAGCGCGGCGGCGTTGCCGGTCTCGTCGCCGCCGCCGGCGCCGAAGATGTCGTCGACGACGATGCCGACGGCGAGCACGTCGGCGCGGTTCCAGTGGCGCCATCGCAGGCCGAGCGCCGTCGCCTCGGGCGGGAAGGTGTTGAGGTCCAGCCAGTGGTTGAGGCCGCCGACGAACGCGTCGAGCGCCGCGAGGATCTTCGGGCCCTCGGCCCCCGCGTTGCGGACGGCCGCGTCGAGGCCGGCCTCGAGCTCGGCGTCGGTGTAGTCGATGTGCTCGAGCGAGCCGAGGCGGGCGATGGCGGTGGGGATGTCGGGCCCGCCCAGCTCCAGCGTGCCGGCCCGGCCGAGCAGCCGGCCGATCTCGGCGATGACGAGTCGCGACTCGGCGACGGCCCAACCTGCGCCGAAGGCCACGTCGGGGGCGGTGTCGCCGATGACGTGGGGCACGCCGTGGTCGTCCCACTCGACGCGGACGCCGGGTGACGGCCGGTCGACCCGCACGATCGTGCCCGCACTGAGGTGGTTGTCGGTGAAGAAGTCGCCGAGGCCGGCATCGGTGAGGGTGCCGTCCTCGACGGCGTTCTCGACGCGGTCGTACATGAGCCGCTGGTCGTCGATCGCGTCGGCGGTGTGGCCCGACACGTTGCCGTTGCCCGGCGGGAGGATCGCCAGCGCCACCGACGCCGGGTCGTGGCGCAGGCCCGCGTTGGTGCCGAGGCCGCCGGGCGGGAGGGGCTCGGAGCTCGGGGGTGAGCCGGTGCACCCGCTCACGATCGTCACCGCGACGAGGGACACGATGATCCGTCGACTCCTCGTCATACCTCGGCCCCCGTCGTGTCGTTTCGTGAATGGTAGCGAGCGCTGCTGCGGGGCCGAACCGAACGCCTCGAACCGGGGTGCGTTGCCTTCTCAAGTCTGGGCCGAACGCACCGATGATAGGTACATCCCCTAGTGCCGTGTGCAGGCCGGGGGCGGCGATCGGAAGGTTCATGGACGAACGAGCACTGGAACGAGGTGGACCGTGTCCGACCTCGTGATGCCATCCTCCAAGATCGGGGACGCGCTGCTGCACGCGTCGGCGTCGGCGGCCGAGCCGATGCTCATCGTGGGCGAGGTCGACGACGACCTGCAGATCCTCTGGGCGAACCGTGCGTTCGCCGACGCGGCGTGCGCCGAGGTGATCGACCTGGCGGATGTGCCGGTCACCAGCGTGATCCGCTCGGTCGACGGCGACCTCCCGCTGAACGCCCTCCGGGTGTCGGAGTTCCGGGCCACGCTCGTGCCCCGCGCCGGCGTCGCCTCCTCGTGGGAGGCCGTGGCCTTCCCGAGCCCCGGGCCCACCGATCGCGCCTGGGTGATCTCGCTGCGCCCGGCGGGTGAGGGCGTCGACATCAACGAGCTCCTCCGCGCCAGCGAGGAGCGGTTCCGCGTCGTGTCCGAGCGGGCCCCCATCGGCATCTTCTCCTCGGAGGTGGGCCTCCGGTTCGGCTACGTGAACGACTGGTTCGCCCAGCTCGTCGGCGTGCCCGCCGAGCACCTGCTCGGCACCGGCTGGATCAGCACGATCGACGGCGGCGACGTCGACGCCGTGTGCGCCGGCCTGCAGGAGACGTTGAACGGCACGGCGTTCGAGGGCCCGGCGCGGCTCACGACCGCGACCGGCGAGCAGCGGTGGGTCACGTTCCGGGCCGTCCCCGTGCACTCGCCCGACGCCCCGGCGTCGTTCCTCGGCACCGTCGAGGACGTGACGGCGCGCCGCCAGGTCGAGGAGCTGCTGAGCTGGCAGGCGAGCCACGATCCGCTCACCGGTCTCCCGAACCGTTCGCAGCTGATCGAGGAGATCGCCGCGGCGCTGGCCGACGGCACCGACGACGTCGCCGTGCTCTTCCTCGACCTCGACGACTTCAAGATGGTGAACGACTCGCTCGGCCACGCAGCCGGCGACGAGCTGCTGATGGCCGTCGCCAGCCGCCTGCGCAGCGCCGTTCGCGAAGGCGACCGCGTCTACCGGTTCGCCGGCGACGAGTTCGTCGTCCTCGCCCGGGGCGCCGGCAGCGACATCGAGGCGCTCGGCATCGCCAACCGGCTCCGCGCCACCGTCGCCGAGCCGGTCACGCTCGTGCACGAGGAGCTGCAGGTGAAGTGCTCGGCCGGCGTGGTCCGCGCCGATCGCCACTCGACCCCCGAGAGCCTCCTGCGCGACGCCGACACGGCCATGTACCAGGCGAAGCGCCACAGCAAGGGCTCCGCCGCACTCTTCGATCCCGCCGTGCGCGGCATGCTCGACGAGGACCTCGAGTTCGCGGCGCGGGTGCGCGAGGCGATCTCTCAGCGGTCCACGAGCGTCGGCTACCGCCCGGTGATGGCGCTCGGCGCCGACCAGCCGCTGGTCGTGGCGCTCGACGCGTCGATCGAGCTCGTCGACCTCGGCGGCGCCGACGTCGACTCGGACACGATCATGGAGATCGCCCGTCAGGCGAAGCTCACCCGGCCGCTCATGATGGCGGCCATCGGGCAGATCTGCGCCGACCTCGCGGCGTGGCGTGCCGCCGGTCCCGGCGAGCCCGGCGCTCCCGACGACGCGTTCGTCGCCGTCGGCGGTGCACCCCTGTGGGTGTCCATCGCGATGACCCCGGCCGAGCTGCTGGTGCCGGGCCTGGTGGACCACCTCGCCCGCTCGCTCGTGCGGCACCGGCTGGCGGGCAACGACTTCGCGGTCCGGCTCTCGTTCGACGCCAACGTCGCGACCGGCGGCGGCGTGCGCTCGGTCCTCGACCAGCTCGCCGAGCTGGGGGTGCGCATCTCGACCGACGAGACCGCGTCCTCCCACGTCTCCCTCCTCCAGCTCGCCCAACCGGGCCTCGGCGCGATCAACCTCGACCTGAGCGAGCTCGTGCAGGACGAGCGCTCCGCCAGCGTGATCCGTGCCGTCGTCGGGTTGGCCGACGAGCTGCACGTCGACGTCGTCGCCGACCACCTCGCGTCGGATGCGCACGTCGAGCTCGCTCGGCGGCTCGGCATCCGGATGGGTTCGGGACCGGCGTTCGGATCGCCCGTGATCGCGGCGGTCGTGCCGTCCCTCTTCACGACGGGTCGCCCGGGATGACCGCGCCGCCCGCCGTCGAGGATCGCGACGCGATCAAGATCGAGCTCTGCAAGGCGCTCGACTCGGTCACCGTCGCGCGCCCCACGGCGGTGCGCGTCCTGACGGTCGTCGATGACCCGAACACGACGGCGCAGCAGGTCGCCAAGGCGATCGAGCTCGACCCGACGTTCGCTGCGCAGATCATGCGCCTCGCGAACTCGGCCTACTACGGGATGAGCGGCCGCATCGGGAACACGGGCTTCGCCGTGACCGTGATCGGCTTCGCCGCCGTCCGGTCGATGGCGGCGATCAGCGCCACCGGCCTCACGTCCAACCGTGACGCGGTGCCCCAGGGGTTCTGGACCCACGCCGCCGCGGCGGCGGCCGGCACGTCGGTGGTGGCGTCGCGGTACGGGCTGGTGCCCGCCGACTGCTTCGCCGCCGGGCTGCTGCACGACATCGGCTCCGCGTTCCTCCACGGCTTCGACCGTGCCGCGCACCTCGAGCTGATGGCGATCCACGGGCTCGACGGAGCGGCGCTCGCGGCGGCCGAGACCGAGCGGTTCGGCATGGGCCACGACGCAGCAGCGGCGCACGTGCTCGCCACGTGGCGGTTCCCCGCTCCGTTCGTCGATGCCGTCGCCAACCACCACGTCCCCGGAAGCGACGCGCCGCTGTCGGCCGCTGTGCGGGTCGGCGACCTGCTGGCACTGCTCTCGACCGGCGACGACCTGCCGGCGGTGCGCGAGGAGCTCGTGGCCGAGGGCGTCGCCGAGGACGAGCACGAGGGCCTGATCGAGATCACGGCCGAGCGCGCCGGCGAGATCCTCGCCAGCCTCAGCGTCTGACGGTCGTCGGCACCGGTCGCCCTCGGCAGGTGGTCGGCCTCAGCCCATCCAGTCCAGGATGGTGCGCAGCTGCGCCGACGCGACCGATCGCCAGTAGCCGGCGTCGTGGCTCGCGTCGGTCCACGCCGTCGTGGCGTCGACGAGCAGGTCGGCGAAGCGCCGGTCGGCGGTGAAGAACGGGTCCTCGCTGCCGCAGTCGATGCGCACCCGGGCGCCGTCGTCGGGCAACCGGTCGACGCCGGCGTACACGTCGTGGGCGGTGTAGTCGTCCGGTCCGTCGAAGGCCCCGGGCACGACGTCCGACGCGTGCAGGAACAGGGCCGGGCTCGTCGCGCACACCCCGGCGACGAGATCGGGGTGCGTCTCGGCGGCGAGGAGCGCGCCGTACCCGCCCATCGACCAGCCGACGAGGTACATCGGGAGCGTCGCTCCGAGCGTCGTCGTCACCAGGGGTACGAGCTCGTCGAACAGCATCGCCTGGGGGTCGATCCCGGTGGCGCGACGGTGCCAGTAGGAATCCTCGCCGCCGTCCACGGACACGATCGCCACGGGGGCCGCTGCCGCGGCGGCCACGTCGTGGAGGTGGATGTCGTCGAAGGCGAAGCGGTGGTCGTCGCCCTTGCCGTGGAGGCACAGCACGACGGCCTCGGGCCGGTCGACGGTGACGGCGCGCGACCAGGCGACGGGCCCGCCCATCGCCGCGCTGTCGAACGTGGCGTCGATCACGTCGAGCCCCGAGGCCACGACGTGCGCGTCCGGTCCGGTCGAGATGCCCACGGCGCGCAGCACGCGGTGCCAGCCCACGGCGGTGGCGGCGCCGGCCCCGACGGCGGCTCCACCGGCGGCGCCCACGAGCAGCTTCCGGCGTGAGATCACGCGGCGATTGTTGCAGAGGGTGTCGGGCCGACGCGGGCCCCGGCGGCGATCGGGGGAGGGATCGGTGGCCTACTGTCGCCGCATGTCCTCGGGTTCGGACGCGCCGGGCGCCCTCGTCGGGCGTGGACGGTCGGCGGACGTGTACGACGCGGGCCACGGTCGCGTCCTCCGCCGCTACCGGGACCCGTCGGCGTCGGCCGAGCGGGAGGCGGCGGTGATGACGGAGCTCGCCGCGGTCGGTTTCCCGGTGCCCGAGGTGTTCGACGCCTCCGGTCCCGACCTGGTGATGGAGCGTCTCGACGGTCGGACGTTGCTCGACGACGTCGGCGCGCGACCACACACGCTCTGGTCGGCCGGAGCGCTCCTCGCCGACCTGCACGAGCGCCTGCACGCGGTCCGGCCCACTCCGGCGCTCGTGGCCGCCACCGCCGGCCGGCGCGTGGGCGACCGGCCCGCCGGCGTGCTGCACCTCGA
Organism: Acidimicrobiales bacterium; assembly: GCA_046331245.1. Taxonomy (GTDB): domain Bacteria; phylum Actinomycetota; class Acidimicrobiia; order Acidimicrobiales; family Microtrichaceae; genus SSF14. The sequence continues at coordinate 167,435 of JAXLRH010000008.1, forward strand.
CCTGCATCCGGACAACGTCGTGCTCACCGAACGGGGCCCGGTCGTCATCGACTGGGCCAACGTCGCGCTCGGCGCCGGCGCCTACGACGTCGCCTACGTGTGGGCCGTGATGACCATCGCGTCGCTCCCGGGCTCGGCGGCGGTGCGGGCGCGGAACGCGATCGGCCGCCGTGTGATCCGACACTCGTTCCTCCGTCGGTTCGACCGGGGCGAGTGCGCCGCCGCGCTCGTCGACCTCGTCGCCACCGGCTCGTTGCCGCTGCGCAACTTCGACCGCGTCGAGCTGGCCCGCCTCGATCGCCTCGTCGGGTCCCTGACCGAGGTGGCGGTAGGGTCGTCGCGGTGAGCGACATCGAATCCCCGCCGACCGGCGCGGGACGCGGGCGCCCGGTGCCCGCACCGTCACCGCTGCTGGTGCTCGCCAACCGCCTCCCCGTGCGCCGCGTGCGCACCGAGGAGGGCGACGACTGGGAGACCAGCCCCGGCGGTCTCGTGGCCGCGCTCGCCCCGGTGCTCGAGTCGCGCCCGGGCGCCACCACCTGGGTCGGGTGGACGGGCATCACCGGCGAGGAGCAGGAGCCCTTCGAGGCCGACGGCATCCTGCTCGAGCCGGTCGAGATGAGCCGTGGCGAGGTGCAGCTGTTCTACGAGGGCTTCTGCAACGCGACCATCTGGCCGCTGTACCACGACTCGATCATCCGCTCGGAGTACCACCGAACCTGGTGGGACTCCTACCTGGTGATCAACCGGCGCTTCGCGGAACGAGCGGCCGCCCGGGCGGCCCAGGGCGCGGTGGTGTGGGTGCACGACTACCAGCTCCAAATGGTGCCGTCGATGCTCCGGTCGCTCCGGCCCGACCTCCGCATCGGCTTCTTCCTCCACATCCCGTTCCCGCCCGTCGAGCTGTTCCTCCAGCTGCCCTGGCGTCGGCAGCTCCTGCACGGCCTCGCCGGCTCCGACGTCGTCGGCTTCCAGACCGCCGGCGGCGCCGCGAACTTCCGGTCGCTCATCGAGCGCCTCAACATCGGCACCGTCGACGGCGACGACGTCCTGGTGGACGGTCACCGCGTGCAGGTGCGCGTGTTCCCCATCGGCGTCGACGTGGCACGCATCCACCGCATCGCGAGCGATCCGGCCACCATCGAGCGGGCAGCGGCCATCCGTGCGTCGCTCGGCGGTCCCGAGAAAATCCTGCTGGGCGTCGACCGGCTGGACTACACGAAGGGCATCGCCCGCCGGCTCGAGGCCTTCGCCGAGCTGCTGAGCGAGGAGCGGCTCGAAGTGCCCCGGCACGTCCTCGTGCAGGTGGCCGAACCGACCCGCGAGTCGGTGCCCGGCTACAGCGAGTTCCGCGACCGGGTGGACGGTCTCGTCGGCGAGATCAACGGCACGCACGGCCTGGTCGGGCGGCCGGCCATCAACTACATCCACCGCAGTCAGTCGATCGAGGAGCTCGTCGCGCTGTACCTCGCTGCCGATGTGATGCTGGTGACCCCGGTGCGCGACGGCATGAACCTGGTGGCGAAGGAGTTCGTCGCCGCGCGCCTCGACGACACGGGGGTGCTCGTCCTCTCCGAGTTCACCGGCGCCGCCGACTCGCTCACCTCCGCGCTCCTCGTGAACCCCTACGACACCGACGGTCTCAAGAACGTGATCGACCGCGCCGTGCACCTGCCCGAGGCCGACATCGGCCGGCGCATGCGGCTCATGCGCGAGACGGTGTCGACCAACGACGTGCACGCCTGGGCGCACTCCTGGATGGTGGCGCTGGGCATCGACGACGGGGGCCGCTCGTGACGTGGTCGCCGGGGCTCCTCGAGGCGCTGTCCCGCGCCGGCCGTACTCCGGTGCTCCTCGTCGCCTGCGACTACGACGGCACGCTCGCGCCCATCGTCGACGACCCGGCGCAGGCGCACCCCCTGCGGCCGGCCATCGCCGGTCTACGCGGCCTCGCCGCGCTCCCCGACACGCACGTGGCGGTGGTCTCGGGTCGGTCGTTGCGCGATCTCGCGGTGCTGTCGCGGCTTCCCGACGAGGTGCACCTGGTCGGGAGCCACGGCTCGGAGTTCGAGCCGGCCAGCATCGGCCGCCTGTCGCCGGAGCAGCTCGACCTGCTGCACCGCCTCAGCGCCGAGATGGCCGTCATCGCCGACACCGTTCCCGGCTGTTCGATCGAGGTGAAGCCGTCGGGCGTCGCGTTCCACTACCGGCGTGCCGATCCGGCGGCCGGCGCGGCGGCGGCAGCGGCGATCATCGACGGCCCGGGTCGTCTGCGCGGCACGCACCTCCGCGAGGGCAAGTGCGTCGTGGAGCTCTCGGTGGTCGACACCGACAAGGGCGGCGCGCTCGACCACCTCCGCTCGATGCTGAGCGCCGACGCCGTGATCTTCATCGGCGACGACGTCACCGACGAGGACGGCTTCGCCCGCCTGCGCGGGCCCGACCTCGGCATCAAGGTGGGGGAGGGGGAGACGCTCGCGTCGTTCCGCGTCGCCGACCCCGAGGACGTGTGCAACCTGCTCGGCCGCTTGCTCGACGAGCGGGCCGCCTGGGTGGCGGGCCACCGAGCGCCGGCCATCGAGCGCCATTCGCTGCTGTCGGACCAGCGCACGCTCGCGCTCGTCGATCCCGACGCCCGCATCAGCTGGATGTGTCACCCCCGCGCCGACAGCCAGGCGTTGTTCGCCGAGCTCATCGGCGGCCCCACCGTCGGCTTCTTCTCGGTCCGCCCGCTGGCGAACGGCGGTGCGCCGATCCAGCGGTACCTGCCGGACACGATGGTGGTGGAGACGCAGTGGCGCACCCATCGCGTGACCGACTACCTCGACGTGTCCGACGGCCGCGCCCACGAGCTGGCCGGCCGCAGCGACCTCGTGCGAGTCGTCGACGGCGCGGGGCCCGTCGAGATCGTGTTCTCGCCACGCCTCGACTTCGGTCGCAACGTGACCGAGCTCGACGTGTCCGGGTCCACCGTCTCGGTGGTGGGCGGCCCCGAGCCGATCATGCTCCTGGCGCCCGGCGTCGAGTGGGAGATCGTGGACGACGGCGTCCACCAGAGCGCCCGCGCCGTGGTCGAGGTCGGCGCCACCCCGATCGTGCTCGACCTCCGGCTCGGGGCCGACAGCATCGACGACGTGCCCGACGAATGTGAGACGACCACCGAGGCCGAGCGTCGCGCCGCGACCATCCGGTTCTGGAGCGAGTCGGCCGCGCCGCTTCGGCTCCCACCGGTCGCGACCCCGCTCGTGAAACGGTCGGCGCTGGTCCTCGAGGCGCTGCGCTACCGGCCCTCGGGGGCGATGCTCGCAGCGGCCACGACGAGCCTGCCCGAGTCGATCGGCGCGGCACGCAATTGGGACTACCGCTACTGCTGGCCCCGCGACGCCTCGATGTCGTGCGCCTCGCTCGCGCGGCTCGGCCGCACCGAACCGGGTCTGGCCCTCCTCGACTGGCTGTGTGATCGCGTCGACCATGCCACCCGGCCCGACCTCCTCCGGCCGCTCTACCGCGTGACGGGCGACGAGCCGGTGCCCGAGGGCACCATCGCCGAGCTCGCCGGCTACGCAGGCAGTCGTCCGGTGCGCATCGGCAACGCGGCGGAGAACCAGGTGCAGCTCGACGCGCTCGGGCCGGTGGCCGAGCTGGTCCACCTCGTGTTCTCCACGGGCGGCGGCATGCGACCGCGGCACTGGTCGCTGGTCGAGCGCATCGCCGACGTCGTCGTCGACCACTGGCGTGAACCGGACCACGGCATCTGGGAGGTGCGTCTCGCCCGTCAGCACAACGTGGTCTCGAAGGTGATGTGCTGGCAGGTGCTCGATCGTGCCGTCGCCCTCGCCGAGACCACCGGGCGCGAGGTGCCCGATGCCTGGGTGCGCGAGCGCGCTGCCATCTGCGAGGAGGTGATGGTCCGCGGCTGGAACGCGAGCCAGGGCTCGTTCGTCTCGCACTACGACGGCGAGGCGCTCGACGCCGGCCTGCTGCTGATGGGCACGTGCGGCTTCATCGATCCGGCCGACGCGCGCTTCGACGCCACCGTTCGTCGTATCGAACGGGAGCTGTGCGACGGCCCCGCCGTGTACCGCTACCACCACGAGGACGGCCTGGCCGGCGTCGAGGGCGGCATGCTCATCTGCACGGGGTGGCTCGTGCAGGCGCTCGTTGCCTGCGGCCGGATCGACGAGGCCACGGACTGGTTCGACCGCCTCGTCATCCCCGCCGGGCCCACGGGTCTGTTGCCCGAGCAGATCGACCCGGCCACTGAACGGGGGCTCGGCAACGTGCCCCAGGCCTACTCGCACCTCGCGGTGATCGACGCCGCGCTCGCGCTCGCCGCCCACGGGGTCACCGGCTGACGGCACCCTGCTCGGGCGGCGGGGTACTCGGGATCGGCACGGCTGCTCGGTAGGCTGACGACGCCATGCCCCCCTGCGAACCGCCTCGTCGAGCGTCGTCGCGGACCGTCGGAGCGTTGGTCGTCGTGGGCGCGCTCGTCGCGATGACCGTCACCGTCGGCGCCGCGGGAGGCCCCGCCGCGGCGCAACCGCCGTCGTCGCCGACGACGGTGCCGACGGTTGCGACGCCCACCACGGCGCCGGCATCGCCTCCGGTGACCGGCCCCGACGGCGCGCCGGTGCCGACGACGACGGCCGTCGACCCGCTCACCGGGTCGAGCGAAGGGCTCAGCGGCGGGGCGTACGCGGCACAGCCCCCGTTCGATCCGTCCTCGGAGCTGCCGCTCGTGGCCGAGGTCTCCGCGGCGCGCAAGCGCCTCGCTACGGCGAAGACACGGTGGCAGCAGGCGCAGGCCGCGGTCGACGCCTCCGTGTCGAAGTTCCAGGACCTGGCCGATCGCATCGTGCTCGTCGGGAAGAACCGCGAGGAGCAGGTGGCGGGAGCGGTGGCCTCGAAGGCCAACCTGCGGCGACGTGCGGTGCAGGCGTTCATCCGCGGCGACCAGTCGGTGAACCTCCTCGGCATCGTGGGCGACGCCACCGAGTACAGCCGTGCCAACCGCTACCTCGAGACGGCGGCCGGCATGGACCGTGACGCGCTCAGCGGGTACGAGGCGCGCATCGCCGACATGAACCAGGCGGAGCGCGACCTCGTCGACGCCCAGAGCGCCGTCGAACGCGAGGTGAGCGATCTGAGCGCCGAACGCGATCGGGCGAACGACGCCGTGCTCGCCGCCCAGCGCTGCCTCACGGCTCGGCAGATGGGCAGCCGCCTGTGCGTCGACACGTTCGTGTTCCCCGTGCTCGGCGAGGTGAACTTCATCGACTCGTGGGGCTTCGCCCGCCTCCCCGGGACGGTCGACCAGCACTGGCATGAGGGCACCGACATCATGGCGCCGACCGGTCGCGAGATCGTCGCCGTGGAGAACGGCACCCTGTTCAAGGTGGGCGACGCCGGCCTCGGCGGTCTCCGCCTCTGGCTGCACGGCGACAGCGGCACCGACTACTACTACGCCCACTTCAGCTCGTTCGCGCCCGACAGCGTCGACGGCGCGTTGGTCTCCGCCGGCACGGTGGTGGGGTACGCGGGGAACACCGGCGACGCCGCCGGCGGCGCGAGCCATCTGCATTTCGAGATCCACCCGAGTGGCGGGGCGCCCGTGAGCCCGTTCCCGCTGCTGAAGGCGACGTGGGGGGTCAAGCGGCCGATGCTCCTCGAGCGCGAAGCCCTGGAGGGCATCCCGTCCGCCGCCGTGACCCTCCCCGCCGAGGAGCGCTGACATGGACATCGAGGCCTCGCTCGTCACCGACATCGACGCCGACGCGCTCTACGCGGTCGTGGCCGACCTCGGCACCTACCCGCGCTGGCTCGACATCGTGTCCCGCGCCGTGGAGGCGCCCGCCGCCGACGGCGATGCCGGCCCCGCCTGGTCGATCGACCTCCGTGGCCAGCTGGGCCCGCTCCGGCGCTCCAAGCGCCTCCGGATGGTACGGGTGACGGCCGACGCTCCGACCCGCGTGCGGTTCGAGCGGCGCGAGCTCGACGGCCGCGACCACTCGCCGTGGGTCATGGAGGGCGCCATCGACAGTGGGCCGGGGTCGTCGGAGCTCACGATGCGGCTCCACTACGGCGGTTCGTTGTGGGTGCCGATGCTCGACCGCGTGTTGCGCGACGAGATCGAGCGGTCGCGGGCGCGCCTCGTCGAGGTGGCGCGCGGCTGAGCCGCGCGGGCCGGTCGCCCGGAGACGGTGAGTGTTACCGGGCGCTGCGGGCGCTCCACCGACCGCCGTGGCGGTCGATCACCACGTCGATGCCAGCGGCGACGCTCAACGCCGCCGAGGTGAGCGTCGTGTCGATCGGCCCCTGCGCCAGGGTGGTGCCGTCGGCGAGCAGCAGCGCGTGTGTGAACGTGGCGGGGATCTCCTCGAGGTGGTGCGTCACGAGCACCATCGGTGGGCCGTCCGCTCCGATCGCGTCGAGATCGCCCACGAACTCCTCGCGCCCGGCGAGGTCGAGCCCGGCGGTCGGCTCGTCGAGCAGCAGCACCTCGGGATCGGTCATCAACGCCCGGGCCAGCTGCACGCGCTGGCGTTCCCCGCTCGACAGCGTGCCGAAGCGTCGGGGCGCCAGGTGCGCGATGCCGAGCCGATCCAGCGAGTCGACGGCGCGCCGGCGGTCGTCGTCGGTGTAGGTGTGCCACCACGGTTCGAGGGCGGCGTTGAGGGCGCACATCACGACGTCGGCGGCGACGAGGTCGGGCCGGATGAGGTCGACGAACGCGGCGCTCACGAAGCCGATGCGGCGGCGGAGCGACCGCACGTCGGTGCGCCCGAGCTGTTCGCCGAGGATGCGGACGATGCCCGACGAGGGATGGTCGTAGAGCGCGGCGATGCGGATCAGCGTCGTCTTGCCCGACCCGTTGGCGCCGAGCAGCACCCATCGCTCGCCGGACCGGACCGTCCAGTCGACACCGGAGAGCACGGTGCGGACGTCGCGGCGCACGGCGACGTCGATCATCTCGACGGCGGGCGCGGGCGCGGACGGGGTGGCGGTGGAGGTCGGGTCGGGGGACGGGGGCATCGGGGCTCGTGACGGTCGTGCTGGTCGTGCTGGTCTCCCGGGGTCGCGGAGACGTGCTGTTAGCGTGATCCTGACATGGCTGGCACGGCTGCGAACACCCCGACCCCGCGGAGACGATCATCGGCGCGATAGCGGGTCTCCTCGCAGTGCTCGTGTTGGTGGCGGCCACGGCGTTCTTCGTCGCGGTCGAGTTCTCCCTCGTCGCCGTCGATCGCTCCGAGGTCGAGCTCGCCGCCGCCGAGGGCGACCGTCGCGCCGTGCTCGTCGCCGGAGCGCTGCGCCGCCTCTCGTTCCACCTGTCGGGGGTGCAGCTCGGCATCACCGTGTGCTCGGTCGGCATCGGCGTGCTCGCGCAGCCGAACATCGCCACGCTCCTGCAGGGCCCCCTCGATGCTGTCGTGGGAAGCCGTCGGTCCGAGGCGGTGTCGGTGGTGCTCGCGCTCCTCATCGCGACCGTCGTGCAGATGCTCGTGGGCGAGCTCATCCCCAAGGCGATCGCGGTGGGGCGCCCGCTGGGCACGGCCCGCTTCCTCGCGCCGGCCGAGCGCGTGTACTCCGGCTTCTTCCGCCCGGTCATCGTGCTGTTCGGCTCTGCTGCGGACAGCGTGGTGCGGCTGTTCGGTGTGGAGCCGAAGGAGGAGCTGAGCCAGGTGCGGTCGCGCCACGAGCTCGCGAAGCTCGTCGAGTCCTCCGGGGCGGAAGGCACCCTCGGCGCCGCCGAGGTGGAGCTCCTCACCCGCACGTTCCGCTTCCGCGACAAGACGGTGGCCGAGGTGCTCACGCCGCGCACCGCCGTGGAGGCGCTCTCGATCGACGATCGCGGCGCCGACCTCCGGCAGCGATCGATCGACACCGGGTTCAGCCGCTTCGTGCTCGCCGGCGCCGACCTCGACGACGTGGTCGGCATCGTGCACGTGAAGTCGCTGTTCGACCTGCCGCCCGAGGAGCGCGACGAGGTGCCCCTCAGCCGGCTCTCCACCGAGGCGCTGATGGTGCCGGAGTCGCGTCAGCTCGACTCGATGCTCGTCGAGATGCGCGCGACCGCCACCTACCTCGCCGTGGTGCTCGACGAATACGGCGGCACCGCCGGCATCGTCACGCTCGAGGACCTGCTGGAGGAGATCGTCGGCGAGATCGACGACGAGCACGACCTCGCCACCGGCCGGGCCTCGGTGTGGAGCTGGGGTGGCACGTCGGTGCTGTCGGGGCGGCTGAACCTCGACGAGGTGTTCGACTCGACCGGATTGCGCCTGCCCGACGGCGACGGCGACTTCGAGACGCTCGCAGGCTTCGTGCTCGCTCAGCTGGGGCGCATCCCCGAGGTGGGCGACGGCTTCACGTTCGAGGACTGGACGTTCGAGGTGCTCGAGATGGATCGCCACCGTGTGGCGACCGTGCGCCTCGTCGAGCCGCTGCGCCCGGAGCGTCGCTCGGCCGATCGTGACGGGGGTGACAGCGCATGACCGTGCTCGTCGCCGCGCTGCTCGTGCTCGCGAACGGGCTGTTCGTCGCCATGGAGTTCTCGTTGCTCGCATCGCTCCGCAGCCGCATCGAGGAGGAGGCCGAGCAGGGGAAGCTGCGCGGCACCCTGGCGCTGCGCTCGATGGGCCGGCTCGGCACGGTGCTCGCCGGCACGCAGCTCGGCGTGACGCTGGCCTCGTTGGCGCTCGGCTCGGTCGCCGAGCCCGCGCTCGACCGCACGCTGCGCTCCCTGTTCGACCACGTCGGCCTGCCGGAGTCGGTCGCCCACTACGTCGCGCTCGTGCTCGCGCTGGCCGTCGTCGTGTTCGTCCACCTGGTGGTGGGGGAGATGGTGCCGAAGTCGATCGCTCTCGCGCAGCCGGAGCGGACGCTGCTCGCGCTCACCGTGCCCGCGTCCGGCTTCGTCTGGCTCTTCACGCCGGTCATCTGGGTGCTCAACCGGCTCGCGTTCCTGGGGTCGCGTCTCTTCGGGGTCGAGCCCGCCGACGAGCTGCGCTCCACGGCGAGCGCGGCGGAGCTCGGCGTGATGATCGAGGAGTCGCGCGAGGAGGGCCTCATCGAGGACGAGGACCACGAGCTCCTCGTGGCGGCGCTCGGGTTCATGGACCGCTCGACGGCCGACGTCATGGTGCCGCGCGCCGAGATCCACGCCATCCCGCGTTCGGCGTCGGTGGCCGAGGCCGAGGCCGCGATGCGCACCAGCGGCCACAGCCGCGTGCTGATGACCGGACGCGGCCTCGACGACCTCCTCGGCTTCGTGCACGCGAAGGACCTGCTGCGCCTGCCCATCGAGGGTCGCGACCGGCCGGTGCCGCTCGACTCGATCCGCCCGATGCTCACCGTGTCCGCCGATCGTGGACTCGGCGACCTCCTCCTCGCGATGCGCCGGGCCCGCCGCCACGTGGCCGTCGTGATCGACCCCGATCGCGTCACGCTCGGCATGGTCACGATGGAGGACGTGCTCGAGGCGATCGTCGGCGACATCATCGACGAGTCGGACCAGGACTGAGGCCGCGCATGACCGATCCGCTCGCCGACGCGTTGGGTGATCGCCTCGGGGGAGCGGTCGACGCGCTCACCCGGCTGTCGGGCGGGGCCAGCCGCGAGACCTGGTCGTTCCGGCTCGACGGTCGACCGCTCATCGTGCAACGCCGCCGGACGGCCCTCACCGAGCTCGGGGCCGATGCCGCGGAGGCCGGGGCCGTCGAGGCCGACCTGCTCGCTGCCGCCGCCGCGTCAGGCGTGCCGGTGCCCGTCGTGGTGGACCACGGCGACGGCGACGACGGGTTCGGAGCGCCCTGGCTCGTCTCCGAGCACGTCGAGGGGGAGTCGCTTCCGCGGCGCCTGCTCGGCGACGAGGCGTTCGCCGCGGTGCGCGGGCGACTCGCGTTCGAATGCGGCGCCGCGCTGGCACGGATCCACTCGATCGACCCGGCGCCGTTCGTGGGGCGGCTGCCCGAGCACGAGCCGGTGGGGATGCTCTACGACGTGCTCGACCTGTGCGGCGCTGCCGAGCCGGCGCTCGAGCTCGGGCTCCGCTGGCTCCGCAACAACCCGCCGGCACCCCGTCCGCAGGTGGTCGTGCACGGCGACTTCCGCACCGGCAACCTCCTCGTGCGCCCCGACGCCGACGCCCGCCCCGGCCTCGCCGCCGTGCTCGACTGGGAGCTCGCGCACCTCGGTGCACCGGCGGAGGACCTCGGCTGGTTCTGCGCCCGGGCGTGGCGCTTCGGCTCGCCGCTCCCGGCCGGCGGCGTCGGCTCCGTCGACGACCTGCTCGCCGGCTACCACTCGGTGGCGCATGCTGGCGCGGCCGCGATCACCGTGGAGGAGGTCCGCTGGTGGGAGCTCCTCGCGACGCTTCGCTGGGGCGTCATCTGCGTGATGCAGGCGCAGGCCCACCTCGGGGGCGTCACGCGATCGGTCGAGCTCGCCACGATCGGGCGCCGCACGTGCGAGGCGGAGTTCGACGCCCTCACCCTGCTCGACGAGCTCGCCGGGAGCGGGCCGTGACCGGGGGCGCACGGTGACCGGAGAACTGCACGGCCGGCCCACGGCCGCCGAACTGATCGAGGCCGTGCGGGAGTTCCTGCAGGGCGACGTGTCCGCCGCGACCGAGGGACGCGTGCGGTTCCACGCACGCGTCGCAGCCAACGCGCTGGCCATCGTCGAACGCGAGCTCGCCGCCGGCGACGAGCCGGCGCGGCGCCACGCCGAGCGGCTGGCGCAACTCGGTGTCGCCGACGACGCCGAGCTCGCCACCGCGCTGCGCGCCGGGCGGTTCGACGATCGTTGGGCCGAGGTCGGCGCCGCGATCCGCGAATCGGTCGACGACCGTCTCGACGTGGCGAACCCCGGCTACCGCTGATCGCCAGTTGGCACGGCGGGGGAACCTTCGCCACAATCAGCGGATGCAGATCGGCGTATTGGGTGGAACGGGTCCCGCAGGAAGCGGCCTCGCCGCGCGTCTGGCCTCGGTGGGCTTCGACGTCGTGATCGGGTCGCGGTCGAAGTACCGGGCGCTCGAGGTGCGCGACAAGCTCGTGGCGAAGTGGGAGGACCTCAACCTCCCGCTCACCGCCGGCGACAACGAGACGGCGGCGTCCGCCGACGTCGTCGTGGTCGCGACGCCGTGGGACGCGGCGTCGATGACCGTGTCGGAGGTGGCCCCGCAGCTGCGCGGCAAGGTCGTCATCTCGATGGCCAACGCCCTCGCGAAGGTCGGCCACGAGTTCCAGCCGCTGGTCCCGCCGCGTGGCTCGGTGGCCGCGTCGGTCCAGGCCGCGGTGCCGAAGTCGCTCGTCGCCGCCGCGATGCACCACGTGCCGGCGAAGGAGCTCGGCGACCTCCGTCACCCGTGCATCAGCGACGTGCTGGTGTGCTCGGACCACCCGTCGGCCACGGCCACCACGATCGACATCGTGTCGAAGCTGCCCGACCTGCGTCCCCTCGACGCCGGCGAGCTGTCGAACGCCGCGCCCATCGAGGCGTTCGCCGCGGTGCTCCTCCAGGTCAACATGAAGTACAAGACCCGGGTGGCCATCCGCTTCACCGGTCTCGACGACGTCTGACCCACCCCGGCCCGCCCCGCCCCCACCCCTCGTTCCGGCGTTGAATTCCGCCCCCAGGGGGCACTTCAGCCCGGCAAAAGAGAGGTAGGTTCACGTTTCGTGCGCCTCTTCGACACCGCCCGCCAGGAGATCGTCCCGTTCGAGGTCGGTCCGCTCGTGTCGCTCTACACCTGCGGCATCACCCCCTACGACTCGACCCACCTCGGGCATGCAGCCACCTACCTGGCCTACGACGTGCTGCAGCGGCGCCTCCGCGACCTCGGCCACCAGACGCGCTGCGTGCGCAACGTCACCGACGTCGACGACTCGATCCTCGCCAAGGCGCGTGAGATCGGGGTGCACTACCTCGACCTCGCCGCCGCCGAGATCGCCCGCTTCGACAACGACATGGTGACGCTCGAGACGATCCCGTCGTTCGCGGAGCCGCGTGCCACCTCCGCCATCCCCGACATCCGCGGCTTCATCGGGATGGTCCTCGACGAGGGCTACGCCTATCAGGCCGGCGGGGCCGTGTACTTCGAGGTGGCGAAGTTCCCGAAGTTCGGTTCGATCAGCCACTACAGCCGTGACGAGATGCTCGCGTTCGCCGCGGAGCGCGGCGGCAACGTCGAGGATCCCAACAAGCGCGACCCGCTCGACTTCATCCTCTGGCAGCCGTCGCTGCCCGACGAGCCGTCGTGGGACTCCTTGTGGGGGCCGGGCCGTCCGGGCTGGCACATCGAGTGCTCGGCGCTGTGCCTCCGCGAGCTCGGCACCACCATCGACCTGCACGGCGGCGGCAGCGACCTCATCTTCCCGCACCACGAGTGCGAGGCGGCGCAGTCCGAGGCCGCGACCGGTGAGCCGCTCGTGCGCCACTGGATGCACCAGGCGATGGTGTCGATGGACGGCGAGAAGATGTCGAAGTCGCTGGGCAACCTCGTCTTCGTGTCCGATCTCGTGAAGGACTGGGATCCGCGCTCGATTCGTCTCACCGTGATCGACAACCACTACCGCACCCCGTGGGAGTGGAACGACACGCTCATGCCGACCAACGACGAGCGCCTGCGCGCCTGGGTCGCCGCCGGCAACGGCAGCGCCGCGCTCGACGAGGTGCGCGCCGCGCTCGACGAGGACCTCGACACGCCCGCCGCGATCGCGGCCGTCGACCGCGCTGCGGCGAAGGGCCTCGGCGTGAGCGAAGCGGCCGCGCTGCTCGGCGTCGTCACCGATCGCCCCGTCGTCAGCCGGTCCTGACCCAAACGGGCCGGACCCGAGCGGACCCGATCGAAACGGATCCGAAACGCCGGGTTCTGAGCGCTTTCACACGGTGTTCACCCCAACTCGCAGCATTCGCCGGCGATCCGGTCCACAATGGGCGTCACGGAATAGGGTGAACCCGAGCGGAAGGGGGGACCATGGCGACGAAGGAAGCAGGACAGATTCAGGGCATCGCCAAGGCGCTGCTCAGCCCCGTGTTCAAGTTCGCGTGGCGGGTGCGCACCGAGGGGCTCGACAAGATCCCGTCGTCCGGCGGCGTCATCCTCGCCCCCAACCACACGTCGGTGCTCGACTCGTTCTTCCTGCCGCTCGTGGTCAATCGTCCGATGACCTACGTCGGCAAGGCCGAGTACATGGACGACTGGAAGACCAAGTACCTCTTCCCGGCGATGGGCATGATCCCCATCGATCGCTCCGGCGGCGACGCCTCCCAGCGTGCCCTCGACGCCGCGGTCGGCGTGCTCGAGCGCGGCGAACTCTTCGGCATCTACCCCGAGGGCACTCGATCACGATCGGGCAAGCTGCACAAGGGCCACACCGGCGTCGCCCGCATCGCGCTCCGCGCCAACTGCCCCATCGTGCCGGTGGGCATCATCGGCGCCGTCGACGTGCAGCCACCCGACGCCAAGCTGCCGCGGCCGTTCATGGAGGTGCTGATCCGCTTCGGCGATCCCATCGACGTGTCCCGCTACGCCGACCGCGCGAACGACCGTCTGGTGCTCCGGCAGCTGACGGACGAGGTGATGTACTCCATCCGCGACCTGTCCGGTCAGGAGTACGTCGACTCGTACGCGACCAAGCAGCACGAGACGATGCCGGCGGAGTCCACCCACATCGTCACCCCGGAGCCCAGCCCCGAGGTGCTGCCGCCGCTCGTCGAGCGGCCAAAGTCGATGTCCACCGAGGCGGCCGAGCCACGCTCGTCCACCGCGGTGCTGCAGTCACGACCTCTGGTGGATCTGTCGTTCTGACAGATGGCCTCGGCGCGCCGCGAGTCGACGCACGAAACGTGATCGACCTGTCCTTCTGATGGGTCGAGGCCACCTTCGCTAGGCACGGTCGCTTCGCTCCCTGCTAACGCTCCGGTACCTCGACCAGCCCCCGGTAGGCTGCACGGCCATGTCCGAGATCACGATCACCCTGCCTGACGGTTCCGCCCGCTCCCTCCCCGAGGGCGCGACCGGCACCACCCTGGCGGCGGAGATCGGGCCGGGGCTCGCGAAGGCGGCGCTCGTGGTCGAGGTCGACGGTCAGCCGGCCGATCTCGCCGCGCCGCTGCCGGACCACGCCTCGGTGCGCTTCGTCACCGACCGCGACGCCGAGGCGCTCGAGCACCTCCGGCACTCGACGGCGCACGTGCTCGCGCAGGCGGTGCTCGGCATGTGGCCCGGCGCCACGTTCGCCGGTGGTCCGGCCATCGACGACGGCTTCTACTACGACTTCGAGCTGCCCGGCGGCGCCACGTTCTCCGAGGACGACCTCGCCGCCATCGAGGCGCGGATGCGCGAGATCATCGCCGCCGACCAGCCCTTCGAGCGCTTCGAGCTGCCGGTGGGCGAGGCGAAGGACCTCATGTCCGCGCACCCCTACAAGCAGGCGTTCATGGACCTCGCCGAATCCGGCGACGACGCCGACGGCGAGGTGTCGGCGGGGGAGCGGATCAGCTTCTACCGGAACTCGCCGGAGTTCGTCGACATGTGTCGCGGCCCGCACGTTCCGTCCACCGGTCGCCTCGGGCACTTCAAGCTGATGCGGGTCGCCGGCGCGTACTTCCGCGGCTCGGAGAAGAACCCGATGCTGCAGCGCATCTACGGCACGGCGTGGGCGTCGAAGAAGGAGCTCGCCGCCCACCTGCACCGGCTCGAGGAGGCCATCAAGCGCGACCACCGACGGCTCGCCCACGAGCTCGACCTCGTGTCGTGGCCCGAGGAGCTCGGCCCCGGCCTCGCCGTGTGGCACCCCAAGGGAGCGCTCGTGCGCAAGACGATGGAGGACTACTCGCGCTTCCGTCACGAGCACGGCGGCTACGACTTCGTGTTCAGTCCGCACATCGCGAAGTCGGTGCTGTGGGAGACGTCGGGGCACCTCGACTTCTACGCCGACTCGATGTACCCGCCCATGGAGATGGACGGCGCGACCTACTACCCGAAGCCGATGAACTGCCCGTTCCACGTGATGGTGTACCGGTCGTCGCAGCGGTCCTACCGCGATCTCCCGCTCCGCCTGTTCGAGCTCGGCACGGTGTACCGCTACGAGCTGTCGGGCGCTGTGCACGGCCTGCTGCGCAGCCGCGGCTTCACCCAGGACGACAGCCACATCTTCTGCACGCTCGACCAGGTGCAGGAGGAGCTGGCGTCGCTGCTCGACTTCGTGCTCGACGTCCTGCGTTCGTTCGGCTTCACCGACTTCCAGGCCAAGTTGTCGACTCGACCGCTCGAGAAGTCAGTGGGCGAGGACAAGCTGTGGGAGCTCGCCACCGACGGCCTGCGCAACGCGCTCGAAGGGGCCGGCCTCGACTACATCGTCGACGACGGCGGCGGCGCGTTCTACGGACCGAAGATCGACGTCGACGTGCGTGACGCGATCGGCCGCAGCTGGCAGCTGTCCACGCTGCAGCTCGACTTCAACCTGCCCGAGCGGTTCGCCATCGAGTACGTGGCGCCGGACGGCACCCGCAAGCAGCCCGTCATGATCCACCGTGCGCTGTTCGGCTCCGTCGAGCGGTTCTTCGGCGTGCTCCTCGAGCACTACGCCGGCGCGCTGCCCACGTGGCTCGCCCCCGTGCAGGTGCGCGTGCTCCCCGTGGCCGATGCGCATTCGCAGTACGCGGCGGACGTGCTCGCGTCGCTGAAGGCGCAGGGCCTGCGCGCCGACGTGGTGTGGGCCGACGAATCGTTGGGCAACCGCATTCGCAAGGCCAAGGGCGAGAAGCTCCCGTACGTGCTCGTGGTCGGCGACGACGACGTCGCCAACGGCACCGTCGGGGTCAACGCCCGCGGCAACGACGTCGAGCGCGATGTGCCGGTCGCTTCGTTCGTCGAGCGGATCACCGCCGAGGTCGCGGACTTCCGCGGCGTCTGACGGGCAACCTCCCATGGCTCTCGACCATCTCTGGGCGACCTGGCGCTCGAACTACGTGTCTGCGGTCGTCGACACGCGCCGCGACGACCCTGTCGGCGGTCACACCCTGTTCGAGCGGATCCTCGCGGCACCCGGCGGCGACGACGAGAAGCACCTCCTGCACCGCGGCGAGACGTGCTTCGTGCTGCTCAACAAGTTCCCGTACAGCTCCGGGCACCTGCTCGTGCTGCCCAATCGGGGAGAGCCGGATCTCGAGGGGCTGAGCGCGGAGGAGCACGAGGAGCTCTGGCGGCTCGTCACCACGTCGGTCGTCGCGCTCAAGGCCGCGTTCCGGTGCGACGCGGTCAATGTGGGCATCAACCTCGGCGAGGCCGCGGGCGGCAGCCAGTCGGACCACCTCCACGTGCACTGCGTGCCGCGGTGGATCGGCGATGCCAACTTCATCGGCGTCGCCGCCGAGACGCGTGTGCTGCCCGTGTCGCTCGACGAGGCGTGGTCGCGACTCCGTGAGGTGTGGGGGAGCGCCTGACGGCTTCGGTCGTGACGGCCCGGGTCGCCCGCTCTCGTCGGGCGGTCGGGGGCGGCTTCGCCCGAGCTCGTCGGCGGGCCCTAGTCTCGGGGCGTGACCGAATCGACGAGCGATCCGTCGACCAGCGACGCCGACCATGTCGACACGCTGCCGAGCGATCTCGACATCACCGAGCTCTCGGGCGACTACCTGCTGCCCAACAACAACCGGCGCCGCATCCCTGCAGCGATCTACCTGGTCATCGCCGTCGCGTGCCTCGTGCTGTGGATCACCCAGCGCGACGCATCGCCGCTCGTCAACGACGGGTTCCTCTGGGTGTCCATCCTGCTCGGCGCATTCGCGGTGTTCGGTTTCGTGGCGGGGCGCACCCTACTGATCGACGAGACCGATGCGCTCGAGCGGGCCACCGCGACGGTCGGGTTTCCCGTCGGCCACGCGTCCGCCCAGATGGTGTGGCGGGGCCTGCTGTCGCGACCGGTGTGGCGTCTGCTGGCCTACTCGGCGGACAACCCGCCGTCGCGTCGGGCCATGGTGATCGTGGACGGCATCTCGGGTGAGGTGGTCGAGTGGTTCGCCGAGTCGAATCCCGAGGACTGGGCACAGGTCAGTCCCGGGAAGTAGGTGGCGTTGTACGCTGGCCACATCGTTCCCCTATGCTTACTGTAGTTAGCAATTAGCTGACCACA
>JAXLRH010000009.1:0-183355 GCA_046331245.1 Acidimicrobiales bacterium
TCTCGTCGACGACCCCAACGCCGCGACGCGTCGCTTCTGGGAGACCCCCGGCGCGGCGATGCCCGCCCGCGCCTGACCGCGGGCTCCTGATCGCCCGGTTTCCGGGATCAGTCGGCGAGGACGGCCGGCAGCGGCGCGACGTGGAGGATCGACAGCCGCTTGGTCGCGCGGGTGAGACCCACGTAGAGGGTCTGCGGCCCTCGGAACTCGCCGTCGAGGATGGCCTGCGGATCGATCACGATGCAGGCGTCGAGCTCCAGGCCCTTCACGAGGGTGACGGGCGCGACCGTCACCTGGTGGTCGAATCGACCGCGGTGCGCCCGGCCGAAGTCGACGCCGCCGTCGGTGAGCGCCGCCTCGACACGGTCGACCCACGCGGTGGGGCAGATCACGGCGATGCTGCCCGCTGCCACGGCGGCCACCTCGCGACGAGCCGCGGCGCACAGGTCGGCGGCGAAGTCGCCGTCGGTCGTCGCCTCCACCACCGGAGCGTCACCGGCCTCGCGGATGGACCGCGGCGGGCGAAGGCCCGGCGCTGCGAGCGTGAGCACCTTGGCGGCGAGGTCCATCGACGGTGCCGGCACGCGGTACCCGATGAGCAGCTCGGCGCGGCGCGGCTCGCGGCGTTGCGGCAGGTGCTGGAGGATCGACTCCCAGCTGGTGTGACCCGACGCGGACGTGGCCTGGGCGATGTCGCCGACGATGGTCATCGAGCCGTTGAGCGAGCGGCGGTCGACCACGCGCAGCTCCATCGGTGAGAGGTCCTGCGCCTCGTCGATCACGATGTGGCCGTAGGTGCGGATGGCGTCCTCGTCCTTGTGCTTCGGACGCGGGCCGAGCAGCTCCAATGCCTCGTCGAGCAGCGGCACGTCGTTGGTCGACCACACGATCGAGCCCGCGTCGTCGACGCGGGTGCGGTGCAGCAGCTCGAGCTCCTCGGGGGTGAACCACTTGGAGCCGGCCAGCCGGGTGAGGGCCGCGGAGCCGAACAGGTCGTTGAGGAGCTCGGCGGGCGTGAGGAGCGGCCACATGCGCTCGATCGCCTCGCGCGTCTCGGGGAGCGAGCGGATGCGGTCGCGGACGACATGCGCGTCGAGCGGCTCACGCATCTTCGACGCGACCAGGCGGTAGAACGCGTCGAGGAAGTGCTTGCGGCCGGCGTTGTGCGTGCGGGCCTTGCGCCGGGCGCCCTGGATGAGCTCGACGCTGTCCTCGGGCGTGATGCGCAGGCGCTCGACGCCGAGCGGGATGATGGCCGTCTCGCGCAGGCGCCGCTGACGGTCGCGCACCGCCTTCGCGAGGAGGTCGCAGATGCGGAGCTCACCCTTGAGGCGTGCGACCTCGGGCCGGTCGACGCCGGTCGCCCGGATGTTGGGCACCATGTCGGCCAGCACTGCGATCTGCACGCCGGCCTCGCCGAGCGACGGGAGCACCTGCTCGATGTAGGAGAGGAACAGGCGGTTGGGCCCGAGCACGAGCACGCCCTGGCCCTCGAGCGGGAAGCGGTGGGTGTAGAGGAGGTACGCGGCGCGGTGCAGCGCCACCACGGTCTTGCCGGTGCCGGGGCCTCCCTGCACCACCAGCACGCCCTGCAGCGGGGCGCGAATCACCTCGTCCTGCTCGGCCTGGATGGTCGAGACGATGTCGCCGAGCTTTCCCGACCGGGCCTCCTCGAGCGCGGAGATGAGCGCGCCCTGGCCCACCACGGCACCGGCTTCGAGCTCGTCACGTGCCTCGCCGAAGAACTCGTCGTCGATGCCGCGGAGCACGCGGCCCGACGATGCGAAGTGGCGGCGGCGGACGAGGCCCATCGGCTCGCGTCCGGTCGCCCGGTAGAACGGCTCGGCGATCGGGGCACGCCAGTCGACCACCAGCGGCTCGGAGGTCTCGTCGGACACGGCGATGCGCCCGATGTAGAAGCGATCACCGCCCACCTGGTCGATGCGCCCGAAGCAGAGCGACTGGTCGCCGAGCTCGGTCTGGGCCAGGCGGTTGTCGGCCTGCTCGATCATCACGTCGCGCTCGTAGCGCGCCTGGAAGGTTCCGCCAGGGCCGGTCTCGATGTCGGTGCGGACGGCCCGGGCCGCAGCCCGCGTCCGTTCGAGGGCCTCGTAGGCACGGTCGATGTAGGCCTGCTCGGCCTCCAGCTCGGGATTCGCTGACATGTGCCACCAGGGGGAGACAAGGGGGTTCACAATTGTACAGACCCGCACCCCCGACGGCGACCGGGCGCCGGAGGCGCCGACATGGTGGTGCGTGGGGGCGGTCGCTAGCTTTGCCGGGTGCCCGCTGACCACCTCGTCCCGTCGCCGTTCCTCGCCGCGTGCCGCAGCGAGCCGCACGATCGGGTGCCCGTGTGGTTCATGCGCCAGGCGGGCCGCTCGCTCCCGGAGTACCGGGCCATCCGCGGCACGGGGTCGATCCTGCAGGCCATCGCCCAGCCCGATCTGGCCACCGAGATCACCCTGCAACCGGTGCGGCGGTACGGCACGGACGCGGCGATCCTCTACTCCGACATCGTGACGCCGGTGCACGCCATCGGGTTCGGCGTCGACATCGTCCCGGGCGTGGGCCCCGTCGTCGAGCAGCCGTTCCGCAGCGCCGCCGACCTCGACCGCCTCCGACCCCTCGAGCCGGACGTCGACACGCCCTACGTCATCGAGACCGTCCGCAACCTCGCGTCGGAGCTGACGGTGCCGCTGATCGCGTTCGCCGGCGCACCGTTCACCGTCGCCAGCTATCTCGTGGAGGGGCGCCCATCGCGTACCTACGGCCTCGTGAAGACGATGATGCTCACCGACTAGCCCCTCTGGTTCCAGCTGATGGACCGGCTGGCCGACCTCGCGATCGCGTCGCTGCGGAGCCAGGTGGAGGCCGGAGCGTCAGCGATCCAGCTGTTCGACTCGTGGGCCGGCGCCCTGTCGCCGGCGCACTACGAGCGGTACGTGCAGCCGGCCAGCCGCAAGGTGTTCGACGCCGTGCGCCCGCTCGGCACGCCCATCATCCACTTCGGGGTCCACACCGGCGAGCTGCTCGGCGCCATGGCCGACGCCGGCGCCGACGTGGTCGGCGTCGACTGGCGCACGCCGCTCGACGTCGCCCGCACCCGGGTGCCGGCGCGCTGTGCGCTGCAGGGCAACCTCGATCCGGCCGTCGTGCTCGCCGGCTGGGAGCCGACCAGGGTCGCCGCCGCCGACATCCTCGAGCGCAACGCCGGCCATCCCGGCCACGTGTTCAACCTCGGCCACGGCGTGCAGCCCGAGACCGACCCGGGCGTGCTCGAGCAGCTCGTCGCGTGGCTCCACGAGCAGCCGGCGGGCGGTCCGTCGTGAGCGCCTCCGTCGGAGTGCTGGTGATGGCCTACGGCACGCCGGCGTCGGTGGCCGACATCGAGCCGTACTACACGCACATCCGTCGCGGCCGGCCGCCCGAGCCGCATCAGCTCGCGGACCTCGTCGCGCGCTACGACGCGATCGGCGGCATCTCCCCGCTCGCGGCGCGCACCGAGGCGCAGCGCCGGGCGATCGAGACGGCGCTCGAGGCGTCCGATCCGGGCCGCTTCACCGTGGTCATCGGCCAGAAGCACGCGGCCCCGTTCATCGAGGACGGCGTGGCGACGCTCGTGGCCGCCGGCGTGAGCGCCGTCGTCGGCGTGGTGCTCGCCCCGCACTACTCGGGCTTCTCGGTGGGCCAGTACCACGAGCGGGCCGGAGCCGCGGCGGCCGAGGCCGGCGTCGCGTTCGCCGGCGTGCACCACTGGTACGACCTGCCGGAGTTCGTCGAGCACCAGGCCTCGGGGCTGACGGCAGTCTTCGCCACCATGCCGGAACGCACGAAGGTCGTGTTCACCGCGCACTCGCTCCCCGAGCGGGTGCTCGTCGACGACCCCTACCCCGAGCAGCTCGCCGAGTCCGCCGCCGCCATCGCCTCGGCCGCCGGCCTCGGCACCTGGGCGTCCTACGGCATCGCGTGGCAGAGCGCCGGGCGCACACCGGAGCCGTGGCGGGGCCCGGACATCCTCACCGTCATCGACGACCTCGCCGACACGGGACGCGCCGACGGCATCGTGGTCGTGCCACAGGGCTTCACCGCCGATCACCTCGAGGTGCTGTACGACGTGGACATCGAGGCGCGACTGCGGGCCGAGGCCCGCGGGCTGGTGCTCGGCCGCCCGCCGGTCGTCAACGACGACCCGGCCGTGATGGGCGCACTGGCACGACGCGTCGCGTCGATCGTCCCGGAGCCGTCGTGAGCGCGATCGCTGTCGTCGGTGGCGGGATCTCCGGTCTCGCCGCGGCCTGGGAGCTCAGCGCGGACGCCGGCACCGAGGTCATCGTGTACGAGGCCGCGGACCGGGTCGGCGGGAAGATCCACACGTCGGCGTTCGCCGGGCGGCAGGTCGACGAGGGCGCCGACGCGTTCCTCCGCCGCGTGCCCGACGCTTTGGCGCTGTGCGCCGAGATCGGTCTCGACGACCTCGTGTCGCCCGCCACGGGCTCCGCGTTCCTCTGGATCGACGGGCAGCTGCGCCGCCTCCCCGGCGGTCTCGTGCTCGGCGTGCCCGCCCGCTTCGACGAGCTCGAGGCCTCCGGCATCCTCTCGCACTGGGGCCTGGCCCGGGCGATGCACGAGCCCGACCTCGACGGCGAGCCACTCGTCGGCGACTGCACCATCGGTTCGCTCATCAGCCGGCGCTACGGCACGGAGGTGACGGAGCGTCTGGTCGGACCGCTCCTCGGCGGCATCAACGCCGGTGCCATCGACGAGATGAGCCTCGACGCGGTCGTGCCGCAGCTCGCTGCGGTGGCCCACCGGTCCGCGTCGCTCAGCGTCGGCCTCGCCGAGACGCTCCCCCCGCCGGGGACAGCTGCGACCGAGCCGGTGTTCTCGGCCCCGGTCGGCGGCATGGGCGTCCTCGTCGACCGCCTCCACGACGCACTGCTGGCGCGCGGCGTGCGCTTCGAGCTCGGTCGACCGCTCGACGAGCTTCCCACCGCCGGCGGTGTCGTGGTCACGGTGCCCGCCGACGTGGCGGCACGGCTGCTGGCGCCACGCAGCGCCGCAGCGGCGGCCGCGCTGGGCGCGATCGAGTTCGCCTCGGTGGTGTTCACGACGATCGCCTACCGGGCCGACGACGTCGGTGTGCCCCTCGACGGCAGCGGCTTCCTGGCGCCCCGCGACTCCGGGCTCTCGATCACTGCGGTGTCGTGGGCCTCGGCGAAGTGGGCGCACCTCGCCGGCGACCCGGTGGTGCTGCGGGTCTCGATGGGGCACGCCGGAGAGGACGGCGCTGCTGCGGCGATCGACCTCGACGACGACGCCGTGCTCGCCGCGGTGCGCGCCGACCTCGCCACCACGATGGGCATCACGGCCGCACCGGTGGAGCACCGCATCACCCGCTACCGCAACGGGTTCCCCCAGTACGAGGTGGGCCACCTCGACCGCGTCGACCGCCTCGAAGCCGACCTGCTCGCCGACGCGCCCGACCTCGCCGTCTGCGGCATGGCGCACCGCGGCGTCGGCATCCCCGCCTGCATCCGCGAGGCACGCCACGCGGCGCGGGCCCTCGCCGACCGACTCGCCGGGGCCGCCCGGTGACCCGGAGCGTCGTCCGGTTGCCGACGAACACCTGGCTGCGCCGCCTGCTGGCCGTCGTGGCCGGCCTCCTGTGCTGCGTGGCCCTGCCGCCGCTCGGCTGGTGGCCGGCGGCGTTCGCCGGCGTCGCGCTCTGGACGCTGCTGCTCGACGACCGCTCGCGCCGTCAGCGGTTCTGGGTCGGCGTGCTCGTCGGCGAGGGGTGGTACCTGCCGTCGACCATCTGGATGGTGAAGTTCTCGCCGGTCGGCTGGCCGGTCGGCGTGGCGATCTGGTTCCCCCTGGTGCTGGGCGTGCTCTCGATGGCCTGTCCGCGCCGGCACGTGTTCCTCGCCCTGCCGGGCGCGATCGTGCTGGGCGAGTGGTTCCGGTGGCACGCGCCGTTCGGCGGCGTCCCGCTCTCGATGCTCGCCTACACGCAGGCCCGCGGCCCGCTCCTCCCCGTCGCCCGCGTCGGCGGCACCCTCGCGGTGTCGGGCGCCGTCGCCGTGACGGGCGCTGCGCTCGCGGCATTGACGGTCGACCGCACCCGCCGCCGTGGCGCGGCGGCGCTCGTCGCCGTGGTCCTCGTCGTGGTGGGTGGCATCATCGCCCCCGACGGTCACCGCACCAAGGTCATCCGCGCCGCGACGGTGCAGGGTGGCGGGCCGCAGCAGACCCGCTCGGAGGGCACCGACTACTCGATCGTGCTCGACCGTCACCTCCGCGCCGCGAGCCGCGTGCGCGGCCCCGTCGACCTCGTCGTGTTCCCCGAGAACATCGTCAACATCGCCGGCTTCTACCGGGGGTCGCTGGAGGAGCAGGAGATCACCGCCGTCGCGACCCGCCTGCACGCCACCGTCGTGGCCGGCGTGGTGGAGGACCGCGGCGACCGCGAGCACTTCTGGAACTTCGCCGTGGCCATCGGTCCCGACGGGCGCTTCGAGGACCGCTACGACAAGGTGCGACGCGTGCCCTACGGCGAGTACGTCCCGATGCGGAACCTGCTCGACCCGCTCGCGCGCGACATCCTCCCGCCCCGCGACGACCGGGAGGGCGCCGGCCCCGCCGTGCTCGACACCTCGCTCGGGCGCCTCGGCGTCGTGATCTCCTGGGAGACGTTCTTCCCACGCCGCGTGGCCGACGCCCTCAACCACGACGCCCAGATCGTCCTCAATCCCACCAACGGCTCGAGCTACTGGCTCACCCAGGTGCAGACCCAGCAGATCGCCTCGTCCACGCTGCGCGCCGTCGAGAGCGGGCGGTGGGTGCTGCAGGCGGCGCCGACGGGGTTCAGCGCGATCATCTCGCCGGACGGCACCGTGCAGCAGCGGTCGGGAATCGGCGAGGCGCACGTGCTCGAGCAGCGCGTGGAGCTCCGCGACGGCGACACGCTCGCCATGATCTGGGGCGAGACGCCCACGCTGGTGCTCGCCGCGCTGGCACTGGCGATGGCCTGGTTCGGACACTCCCGCCGACGGGATCAGGATCCCGAGAGCGACAAAATGTCATGAAAGGCATTGACCATCGTCTGGCATGGGGTGATCCTGGGCACTACGTTGCACACCACTGAGGGTCGTGGAGGGCGTTCGTGCGCACCTCCCCAAACGATACCGACCAACCATTGAGGGATGGGGGATGAGGATGAAGAGTCTCAAGCGTTGGGTCGCGGTCGGCCTGACGGCATCGCTGGCCGCCATCGGCCTGGAGGTCGCCACGCCGGTCGTCGCCGGCGCGACCCAGGTCGACCTGGTCTGCAACGGTGTCACCGGGGACAACGCGTCGTCGCTGGGTGACTCCAAGACCACCCTGGGCCTGCTCGCCACCGTCACCGGCAGTGGCGCGGGCCTGTCGTTCAGCGCCGAGATCACCACCGATGCGCCGGCGAAGGTCACCCCGAGCGGTGGCGCCTTCGACGCCAACTTCGATCTCACGCTCACCCTGCCCGCCTCCCTGATCACGTCGGCGAAGACCCTCCTGGGCCTGTCCGCCGTCGAGGTGAAGAACGCCACCTACGCCATCCAGGCGTCGGGCGCCGCGGACAACAACCTCAGCGTGTCGGTGCCGTCGCAGATCATCGACCTCAACGCCAACCCCGTCGTGGTGAAGCAGCGGGTCAGCGGCAAGATCGAGCCGAAGCGGGCCGGTGCCATCACCTACCGTCCGGGCACGAACACCGCCCTCACGATCGTCATCGGCAAGTCCGTCGCCGGCGTGCAGATCAACGCCCTCACCGTGAGCTGCGGCGCCACCAAGGACATCGGCCAGACGGCCGTGCAGATCCCCGGTGCGCCGAACATCGTGCAGCCGATCTACCAGGGCGCCTACACGGCGACCGTGGTCGGCCGCCCGCTCATCGGCAAGGAGATCACCCCCGACAACGGCAACCCGATCACCCCGGACTCGCTCGCCGTCACCAAGCAGGCCCCGAACGGCGGCTACACGGCCGTCGGCGGCGGCGCCGCCTTCTTCCTCGCCCCGCAGGAGCCCGGTCTCTACAACGCCGAGTACCAGGTGTGCGCTGCGTCGAAGATCGTGCCCGAGGTGCCCGGCGTGAACACGGTGCAGGTCCTCAACTGGCCGGAGTCGTACGTGGGCAAGGCGCTCAACGCCCACCCGCTGTCGATGCGCCTCTCGTTCAAGGGCGTGAAGTCGGCCCCGATCTCGCTCAGCTCCTTCCTGGGCAACCCGTCGCCGATGACCGAGGTGATGGCCGGCTTCGCCGACCGCTTCCTCGCACAGTTCACCCCGCCGTCGGCCGGTGCGCTGCAGGCCGCCCTCGAGGGCATCTCCACGATCGGCCCGGGCAACGTCACCGTCAGTGGCGGCGCCGGCAACACGCCGTACACGATCACCTTCAAGGGCGCCCTCGGCCTCGCCGACCAGCCCAAGATCGAGGTCACCGACTGGGAGACCTGGCTGCCCGCCTCCGGCCTCACCAGCGTGCTCGACGCCCTCAAGCCGCCGGCCCCGGCCCCCGGCCAGTCCACGACCACCACCACGACGGCGGTCCCCGAGACGGCGGCGTCGCTCGACGCCAAGCTCGGCCTCGGTCAGATCACCTTCCAGCAGTGGCTGGACGGTCGCCTCAACCTGCTGAAGACCGACCTCGTCGCCGGTCTCACCAGCCCCGCCACGATCACGGCGCTCACGAGCCTCTTCCCGAAGACGCCCGAGTTCGCCGTCACGGTCAACGGCAAGCCCACGGTTCCGCAGACGGAGACCGGGCCGCTGTGCTCGGCCTTCACGATCGGCTACTTCGTGGTGCGGCCGCCGGCCGTGGTGCAGGGCGCCTCGATCACCCGCTACAAGACGGTCACGAAGTGCTCGTACAAGCGGGTGAAGGTCAAGGGCAAGTACGTGAAGAAGAAGGTCTGCTCGAAGGTTCGGGTCAAGGCCTGATCCGTCCGACGGACGCACACGGAGGGGCGGCTTCGGCCGCCCCTCCGTCGCGTCCGGGCATCGTTCGGCGCATCCGGCACGACGTGTCACGACACGTCCCCTCGCCAGCCCTCGACACGGCCGGACGCGTGCGATAGACAAAGGGGAGCTGGGTTGCGCCGGCGGCGGGGGCACCGTCGCGGGCAACTGTTCCTTGGAGGGGTCAACGTGAAGAAGACAACACTGCGCCGTCTCGGTGCCGGCGTCACCGCATGCCTGCTGATGGGCGGGTTCGTGGTCGGCCTCCCCGAGGCCAACGCCGCGATCGCCACCTACACCTGCACGGGCGCCACCAACGACGTCGCGGCGTACGACAACGGCCTGTTCGGCCCGTACAACTACCGCACCTCCGCCCAGCTGCTGTCCGACCTCGCGGGCACGGTGCCCAACTTCTCGGCCACCCCGGCGCTCGCCATCACGATCAACCCGACGACCCCCGCCGCGGTCGCCCCGGGCAACACCATCCTCAGCACCTTCGACTTCTCGGCCCAGCTGCCCCAGTCGCTGGTCACCGCCGCCGGCACCTTCGGCCTCACCTCGGTCACGGTGAAGAGCGCCACGTTCGGCGTCAACGTCACCAACGGCACGCCGTCCCCCATCACCGGCAGCCTCGCGAACACCGTGGTGCCGCTCGTCGCCGGCGCCTCGGTCGGCAAGACCGTCAACGGCAGCACGACGCCCACCGTCGGCGCCGGCTCCGCCGTCCTGTTCAAGGCCGGCGCCGCCTCGCTCTCGGTCACGCTCAACGTCGACGTGCTGGTCACCCACATCTCGACGGTCTCGCTCAACTGCCTGCCGAACGACGTGACTCTGGCCGCCACCGCGATCGTCGGCGGTTCGACGACGACGGCCGCCCCGACCACCACGGCGGCGCCCACCACGACGACCACCACCACCATCCCGGGCACGATCCCGACCACGACCACGACGACCACCACCATCCCGGCGACGACGTCGACGACCATGTCGACCACCACCACGACCGCAGCGCCGACCACCACGACCACGTCGACCACCACCACCACGGCGGCACCCACGACGACCACCGCGCCGACCACGACGACGACCACCGCGCCGACCACCCCCGGGGTCGACACGGTCGACGTGAAGATCACCGACGGCTACAGCTACGCCAACGGCGGCGCGGTGAGCGGCGCCGGCTTCACGGTCGGCTCGGACGCCTTCGGCATCAGCTCGATCTCCGGCTTCGGCACGCTGCCCGGCAAGAACGGCGGCACCGCCTCCGTCTCGGTCGACGTCAACCGCTTCCTGTGGTGGTCGTTCGGCTCGGTCAACGTCAACGACCCGGGCGCCGGCATCAACAGCCTCGACGCTCCGCTGATCTTCGCCCCGGCCCCGGCGGGCAGCGCCTCGGCCGCCTCGGTGAGCGCCGGCTGGTTCACCTTCGCCGACGGCTTCAAGACGTACACCATCTCCCTCACCGTCGGTGACAACGGCTGACGCCGTCCACCACTCGTTCGTCCGATCCGGGGCGGTGTCCACTCGTGGGCGCCGCCCCCGTCGCGTGACGGGAGGGTCCGGTGCCGTTCGCTGAACCTGTGAGCGCTCTCGGGCGTGTGAGACTCCTGAGGACGACCGCCGAAATGAAAATCCCCCGAACCACGGTTGGTCGGTTTTGACCGATCACCGAGCGGCCAAGGAAGCTGGAACACCTATGCAGACCCCGACCACTGGTACACGGCCCGACGGCCGACCGGCTCGACCCGGGCCCGACGATCCGCTCCGGATCGCGTACCTCACCTACCGGGGGAAGCCGCACGTGGGCGGCCAGGGCGTCTACACCCGTCACCTCACGAAGGCGCTCGTCGACCTGGGGCACCACGTCGAGGTGCTGTCCGGCCAGCCGTACCCGATCGTCGACGAGCGCGTCCCGCTCGTGAAGCTGCCGAGCCTCGACATCTACAACGACCACTTCCCGATGCGCATGCCGGGCCTGTGGGAGCTCAAGACGTGGATGGACTTCGCCGAGGTCACCGCGTTCAGCACCGGCACCTTCCCCGAGCCGCTGGCGTTCTCGCTCCGCGCCTGGGACCACCTGAAGCGTCGCACGTCGGAGTTCGACCTCGTGCAGGACAACCAGTGCCTCGGCTACGGCCTGCTCGCCATCGAGAAGTCGGGCCTGCCCGTGCTCGGCACGATCCACCACCCGATCACGGTGGATCGTCGCATCGAGATGGAGCACGCCGAGACGACCTACCAGAAGTACTCCAAGGCACGCTGGTACGCGTTCACCAAGATGCAGACCCGCGTGGCCAAGCGCCTCCGCCGCATCATCACGGTGTCGCAGAACAGCTACGACGACATCTGCCGCACCCACGACGTGTCGCCCGAGAAGCTGTTCGTCGTGCCCGTCGGCGTCGACCCGGACCTCTTCAAGCCGCTGCCCGGCGTGGAGCGCAAGCCGTACCAGATCATCTCCACCGCCTCCGCCGACGTCGCGATGAAGGGCCAGCGGTTCCTCCTCGAGGCGCTGGCGAAGCTGCGCACCGAGTATCCGGAGCTCAAGCTGGTGCTCATCGGCCGCCTCAAGGAGGGCTCGATGGCGCAGCGCACCATCGAGGAGCTCGGCCTCGGTGACGCCGTCGAGTTCGTGTCCGGCGTGACCGACGAGCGCATCGTCGAGCTGTACAACGAGTCGGCCTGCGCCGTGGTCCCCTCGCTCTACGAGGGCTTCTCGCTCCCCGCGATCGAGGCCATGAGCTCGGGCTGCCCGCTCGTCGCCACCACCGGCGGCGCGCTGCCCGAGGTGACCGGCCCCGACGGTGAGACCTGCTACTCGGTCGCCCCGGCCGACAGCGACGCGCTGGCCGCCGGCATCCGCCGCGTCCTCGACGACCCCACCACGGCCACCCGCATCGGCGCCGCCGGACGCGAGCGGGTCATCACCCGCTGGAGCTGGCGCCACACGGCCGTCCGCACCGTCGAGCACTATCGTGCCCTGTTGGCCGAGAGCTGAGAGCGCCACCACATGCTGACCGTCGACTACGACAAACTTGACCTGCAACCCGGCATGGTGATCCTCGACATGGGCTGCGGCGCCGGCCGCCACGCCTTCGAGTCGTTCCGCCGCGGCGCCCGCGTCGTCGCGCTGGACTACTCGTTCGACGAGCTCGCCGGGGTGCGCGACCTGCTGTGGGCCATGCGCGACGCCGGCGAGGTGCCCGAGAGCTACGAGGCCCAGGCCGTGCGCGGCGACGCCCTCTGCCTCCCGTTCGCCGACAACACGTTCGATCGCATCATCTGTTCCGAGGTCATGGAGCACCTGCAGGACGACACCGGCGCGATCGCCGAGCTCACCCGGGTGCTCAAGCCCGGCGGCATCATCGCCGTCACGGTGCCGGCCTGGCTGCCCGAGAAGATCTGCTGGACGCTTTCCGCCGAGTACCACGCGCCGCTCTCACCGGGCGGCCACGTGCGCATCTACACCGAGTCGCAGATCCGCGAGCGGATGGCGGGCGCCGGCCTCGAGCTCGGCGACTCGCACCGTGCCCACGCGCTGCACTCGCCCTACTGGTGGCTCCGCTGCGCGATCAGCCCCACCAACGACACGCACCCGATGGTGCGCAAGTACCACGACCTGCTCGTCTGGGACATGGTGAAGGCGCCGAAGGTGACACGGGTCGCCGAGCGCGTGCTCAACCCGATCATCGGCAAGAGCGTGGTGGTGTACGGCACCAAGCCCGCCCCGGCACGGGCCTCGGGCCGGAGGAGCGCCCGTGTGGCTGCGTGACGTTCCCGAGATCGTCACCGCGGACGAGCTGGGCCTCACGGTCGACTACATCGCGTCCGTGCAGCTGCCCAGCGGCATGGTGCCCTGGTTCGACGGCGGACACGCCGACCCCTGGAACCACACCGAGGCGCTGATGGCCCTGGCCCTCGGCGGCCGCATCGCCGAGGCCGAGCGGGGCTTCGACTGGCTGCGCTCGACGCAGCGCCCCGACGGCGCGTGGCACCAGTACTACATCGGTGACGGCATCGAGCAGGACAAGCTGGACGCCAACGTCGTGGCCTACGTGGCCGCCGGCGTGTGGCACCACTGGCTGCTCACGGGCGACCGTGGCTTCCTCGAGACGATGTGGCCCACCGTCGACGCCGCCATCTCCTTCGTGCTCGACCTGCAGACGCCCCGCGGCGAGATCCTCTGGGCCCGCCACGCCGACGGCACACCCTGGACGTTCGCCCTCCTCACGGGGTCGTCGTCGATCTGCCACAGCCTGCGCTGCGCGATCGCCATCGCCGAGGTGCTCGGCCACAACCGGCCCGACTGGGAGCTGAGCGCCGCCCGCCTGGCCCAGGTCATCCGCGACGAGCCCGATGCGTTCGCCCCCAAGCACCGCTGGGCGATGGACTGGTACTACCCGGTGCTCGCCGGAGTGATCACCGGCGAGGCCGGCCGCCAGCGACTGGCCGAGCGTCGTGACGCGTTCGTGATGGACGGCAAGGGCGTGCGCTGCGTGTCCGACCGCCCGTGGGTCACCGCGGCGGAGACGTGCGAGTGCATGATGGCGATGCTCGCCGTCGGCGAGACCGAGGCGGCCCGGGATCTCTTCGCCTGGGCGCAGAAGCACCGCGAGGACGACGGTCGCTACTGGACGGGCATCGTGTACCCCGACGAGGTGCACTTCCCCGGAGGCGAGCAGTCCACCTACACGGCGGCCGCCATCATCCTCGGCGCCGACGCGCTCGCCGGCGGCAGCCCGGCGTCGCACCTGTTCGTCGACCACGACGAGCTGCCACAGCTCATCGACACCCACACCGACGACGCCGTCTCCGAGCGCCGGGGCGACTGAACCGTGTCCGCGGCCTGCCGACGCCTGGTGCTCGCGGCCGTCGGCGCCGCGCTGTTCACGCTGGGCGCCCTGGCGCTCATCGAGCCGGTCGCCGGCGCCTCCGGCTCGGCCAGCGCGCCCACGACCACCGTCGTGCCGCTCACCGCACCGGTGCAGCAGAAGCCGTCCATCATCCCGCTGCCCAACTCCGGGAGCGAGCCGGTGGAGCAGGGCGACCCGGGCAGCGCCACGCAGTACGCCGTGCTCTTCGGCACCATGGCCGGCATGGTGCTGATCGCGTTGCTCGTGCGACGCGAGTCGCGCCGCAAGGCGGCCAACCGCACGCCCAAGCCCGGGCCGACGACCCCGTCAGAAGCGGCGGGCGTCGGGAGCGTGGACGAGGCCGTTGGCGACACGCTCCAGCACTCGGAGTGATCCGCAGGCCGACACCTCGGTGAAGTTGCCCGAGGCCAGGGCCCGCTCGTAGATCTCGAACGGCGGTCGCCCGCCGTCGGCCGGGTCGGGGAACACGTCGTGGATCGCGAGCAGACCGTTGGGGGCGACGAAGGGGGTCCACCGCTCGTAGTCCCGGTGCGCCGGCTCGGCGCCGTGCCCGCCGTCGATGAAGAGGAGCGCCAACGGCGTGGTCCAGAAGCGCCCCAGCGTGGGCGAGTCGGCCACCGTGGCGATGACGTTCGCCTCGAGCCCGGCGTCGAAGATCGTGCGGCGGAACAGCGGCAACGTGTCCATGCGACCGACGGCGGGGTCGACCAGATCGGGCTCGTGCCACTCCCAGCCCGCCTGGTTCTCCTCCGAACCCCGGTGGTGGTCGACGGCGAACAGGACCACGTCGTGCGCCTGCGCCGCAGCGCCCAGGTACACCGCCGACTTCCCGCAGTAGCTGCCGATCTCGAGGAACGGGGCGCCCGGCACCCTCGCGCCGGCATCGGCGCCGGCGGCGAAGAGGGCGAGGCCCTCGTCGGGAGGCATGAACCCACGCGCCGCCTCCGCTGCGGCGCGCATCGTCGGATCCATCTCGACCGCCACCATCAGATCGGGAACTCGCGGTGCAGGTCGTCGAGCAGTTCCGCCGGGGGCTCCTCGCCGTGGTGCGTCACCTTGAACAGCCAGCGGTCGAGCAGCAGGTAGCGGCCGACCCACACGATGCCGAAGCCCGTGAGCTGGGCGAGGAACACCGCGGCGATGACCGTGAGGCTGTCCTGCTCGAGGTTGCGCACCAGGTGCTCCACCCAGAGGGTGAGCAGCGTCGACAGGGCGACGCCCAGCATGGCGGCGACCCAGAACACCAGGATCTGCATGCGCAGGCGGTCCTTCGTCGAGTCGCGCCACACCCAGGCACGGTTCGCGAGGAAGTTGGGACCCGTGAGGATGGCCGCCGTGAGCAACGAGGCCTTGGTGAACGCCCCGCTGTCGTCCTTGCCGGCGTGGAAGACGAAGTGCGCGAGTAGCTGCAGCATGATCTGGCCGACGGGGACGAAGACCACTGAGATGCCGGCGTAGCGGAGCTGCTTGCGGCCTTCCTCGCTGCGGGCGTGTTCGAGCAGGGCGCCCGGCGAAAGTTTCACGCCGCAGACAGTACCGGGCCGGACGCCCGGGCCTCTATTCACGGTCGTGGGGGCTGACAGAATGCGCCCCATGGATCAGGCAGCCGTCGACGCCCTCATCACCCTCTTGGACCTCGAGCCGATCGAGGTGAACATCTTCCGGGGCCAGAGCCCCGACGAGGACCGCCAGCGAGTGTTCGGCGGGCAGGTGGCCGGGCAGGCGCTCGTCGCCGCCTCGCGCACGGTCGAGGACATGGCGGTGCACTCGCTCCACGCCTACTTCCTCTTCGCCGGAGACCCCACCACGCCGATCCTCTACGAGGTCGATCGCATCCGCGACTCCCGCAGCTTCGTCACCCGCCGGGTCCGCGCCATCCAGCACGGTCGCCCCATCTTCGGGCTGACGGCGTCGTTCCAACGGGCGGAGGAGGGCTTCGACCACCAGATGTCGATGCCGCCCGATCTCCCCGACCCCGAGTCCCTCCCCGACTTCCGCACCCGGATGGCGCCGTGGAAGGACAAGCTCGGGCCCTGGTACGACCGGCCGCGGGCCATCGACACGCGCTACTGCGACTGGCACTCGCCCGACGACAAGACGCCGGGCCCGTTCTTCGAGAACGTGTGGTTCCGCGCCAACGGCGACCTCCCCGACGATCCGGTGCTGCACCAGTGCATCGTCACCTACGCCTCCGACATGACCGTGCTCGACACCTCGCTGCGGCCGCACGGCGGCAGCGGCGTCGGCGACGTCTTCATGGCCAGCCTCGACCATGCGATGTGGTTCCACCGTCCCTTCCGTGCCGACACCTGGTTGCTGTACGCCCAGGACACGCCGTCGGCGTCGGGCGGCCGCGGGCTGGGGCGGGGCCTGATCTACACGGCGGAGGGCGTGCTGGTCGCCTCCGTGGTGCAGGAGGGCGTGATCCGTCCGGCGCGCTGGGCGAGATGAGAACTGCGCGGGTCGGCCTCGTCACCATCCTGACGGCGACGCTGCTCGTCGGCGCCGCCTGCGCGAACGACGGAACGGACGACAAGGGGCGCTCCGCCGCCACGACGTCCGCGCCCCTCTCGTCGACGTCCCGCTCGACCACGGCTGCCGGTTCGAGCGCGCCCGCACCGACCGCACCCCTCGCGACCGTCCCGCTTGCCTCGGCACGCGTCCGCCTGCGAGAGGTGGCCACCGTCGACTCGCCGACGGCGATCGTGGCGCGGGCGTCGAGCTCGGATCTGTACGTCGCCGAACGCCCCGGCGTGATCCGGCGCCTGCGCCGCACCGGAGCCACGTTCGATCCCGATCCCACGCCGGTGCTCGACATCGGCGGTGACGTCCGCGATCTCAGCAGCGAACGTGGGCTCCTCGGCCTGGCGTTCTCCCCCGACGGTGGCACGCTCTACGTGAGCTACACCGACGGCGACGAC
Source organism: Acidimicrobiales bacterium (assembly GCA_046331245.1). Lineage (GTDB taxonomy): Bacteria > Actinomycetota > Acidimicrobiia > Acidimicrobiales > Microtrichaceae > SSF14. The sequence continues at coordinate 16,790 of JAXLRH010000009.1, forward strand.
GACGGTGCGAGCGTCATCGCCCGCTACTCGATGCGCGGCGCCGTGGCCGACCCCGCGTCGCGCACCGAGGTGCTCCGGCTGGCCCAGCCGTTCGCGAACCACAACGGCGGCAACATCGGGTTCGGGCCCGACGGCTTCCTGTACGTCGGGTTCGGCGACGGAGGTAGTCAGGACGACCCGTCCGGCAACGGACAGAACCCCGGCGTGCTCCTGGGCAAGATGCTCCGCATCGACCCGACCGACCCGCCGGCCGGCGCCGGGTACGCCGTGCCCGCCGACAATCCCTTCGTCGCCACCGCCGGCGCCCGACCCGAGATCTGGCTCACCGGCGTGCGCAACCCGTGGCGCTTCAGCTTCGACCGCGTCACCGGCGACCTGTGGATCGGCGACGTGGGCGGCGCCGAGTGGGAGGAGGTCGACGTGCTCCCGACGGCGACCGGTCGCGGCCGGGGCGCGAACCTCGGCTGGCACCTCCGCGAGGGGAAGCACGACACCGACGAGCGAGGGCCTCGTCCCGCCGGCCTCGTCGAGCCCGTCTTCGAGTACAGCCACGACGAGGGTAGCGCGATCACCGGTGGCTTCGTCTACCGCGGCGCGTCGCTGCCCGGACTCACCGGCGCGTACCTCTTCTCCGACTTCTCGGCAGCCACCCTGCGGGCCCTCCGCGTGGAGGACGGCCGCGTCACCGAGCAGGCGACGATCCCGACGACCGGAGCGACGATGGAGCAGGTGTCGACGTTCGGCGAGGGGCCGGATGGCGAGATCTACATCGGCAACCTCAGCGGCGGAATCCTGCGGATCGAACCCGCCTGAGCGTCAGGCGTCGGGGTTGTGGCGGTAGACGTTGGTCGACCGCAGCTCGAAGCCGAGCTTCTGATACAGCCGGTTCGCCGCCTCACGGGTGGGGCGTGACGTGAGGTCGACGGTCTTCGCGCCCAGGCCGTAGGCCAGCTCCAGCGCGGATCGGTTGAGCGCCTCGCCGACCCCGCGGCCACGGGCGCTCTCGTCGACGACCACGTCCTCGATCCACGCGCGCACCCCGGTGGGAATGCGGAACACCACGAGCGTCATCGAGCCGAGGATCGTGCCGTCGACGTCGGTCGCGACCAGCAGGTGGTCGGCGTCGGAGGTGACCATCTCGACCAGCTCCTCCACCGTGGGGGCCGGTGACGAGGACGAGAGCTGGGGGATGAGGCGGGCGAAGGCCGCCACCACGTCGGGGGTGACGTCGGACTCGGAGGTGAGCTCGCTCACCGTGACGTTGGGGTCGATCGGCATCCGCCCAGCCTACCGACGAGGACCGATTCGCAGATTTGGTCGGTAGCGTTCAGGGGGTGAGTTCCGTGCGCTGGTCGAGCCGTCCCAACCTGACCCAGCCCGTCGTCGTGGCTGCGTTCGAGGGCTGGAACGACGCCGGAGAGTCCGCGACCGAGGCCGTCCGTCACCTTCGTGAGGCCTGGGGCGCCGTGCCGTTCGCCGACATCGACCCCGAGGAGTTCTACGACTTCACCGCTGTCCGACCCATGGTGCAGATGGCCGACGACGGCACCCGTTCCATCCAGTGGCCGCAGAACGAGTTCTGGTGGGCGACCCCTCCCGGCTCCCCCGGCGTGATCCTCGTGCGCGGCATCGAGCCGCAGCTGAAGTGGCGCACGTTCTGCGAGCAGGTGCTCGAGGTGGCCACCACGATGCAGGCGCGGCTCGTGGTCACGCTCGGCGCGCTGCTCGCCGACGTCGCCCACACCCGGCCCACCTCGGTGTTCGGCACGGCGTACGACCAGAAGGTCGCGCAGGCGCTCCACCTCGAGGAGTCACGCTACGAGGGCCCGACCGGCGTCGTCGGCGTGCTGCACGACGCCTGCCACGAGCGGGGCGTCAACTCCGCGTCGCTGTGGGCCGCCGTCCCGAGCTACGTCCCGGCCGCCCCGTCCCCGAAAGCGGCGCTGGCACTCGTGGAACGGGTGTGCGCCGTGCTCGGCACGACCAGCGACAACACGGCCCTCGCCCAGGCCGGCGTGGCCTACGAGGAGCAGATCTCCGACCTCGTCCTCGAGGACGAGGAGACCGCCGCGTACGTCGCCCACCTCGAGGAGACGTACGACCGCGAGGCCGTCGCCGATCACACCGCCGACGAGCTCGTGTCCGAGGTCGAGCAGTTCCTCCGGGGTCAGTCCGGCAGCTGACCCTCGAGCCACACCGACATGCGTGGCTCGTCGAAGTACGCCGGTGCGTCGTCGCCGCCGATCGCGGCGAACGCCCGCTCGACCCACAGCGCGCCCCCGGCCAGCGGCTCGGGCAACCGATCGCGACCGAACCAGCCGACGTCCAGGCACTCGAGCGGATGCGGGTCGAGCTCGCCACCCACGGCACGGCAGTGGAACACGAGCGAGTACAGCGGCGTTCGGCTGAACCCGCGACGGAGGCCGTCGAACACGCCGATCAGGCTCGACACCTCGGCCTCGATGCCGGTCTCCTCGCGCACCTCCTTCAGGGCGACCTCCGCCGGCGAGTAGCCGACGTCGGCCCACCCCGTCGGGTAGAGCCACACGCCCGAGTCGGAGCGTTGGATGAGCAGGATCTCGCCGTCCTCGTTGCCCACCACGGCGCCGACGGCGACCTTCGGCGTGACGTACCCGGCCACCCCGGAGCCGACGATCCGCAACCACTCGTCGACCACATCGGCCGGGTCGTGGCGACGGGTCGCCGCCGCATGGATGTCCGCGGCGACGGCCAGCACCTCCTCGAACCGCTCACGCTCGTAGCGGCTCTCGGTGAAACCGAGGCCGGTGCGCGCGATACCGGCCAGCGCCTGCGACCAGCGAATGAGGTCGATCTCGGTGAGTGGCTCGTCGCTCATCGGACCGGCCTCACGACGACGGCGCCCGCAGCACGTGGAGCAGCGCCGTGCGGATCTCGGCGCCGTCGGCCTCGTCGGTGATCGGCGCTCCCGAGCGGTCACGGACGTAGAAGGAGTCGACCACGTCGTTGCCCATGGTGGCGATCTTGGCACGGAGGATGTCGAGGTCGAGGTCGGCGAGCGCCCGCGTGAGCGCGTACAGCAGGCCGACGCGATCGGGGCCGACCACCTCGACCACGGTCGCGCCGTCGGACGCCTCGTTCTCCAGCACCCGCACCCGGGGCTCCAGCGAGCGGGCCGTGGTCCGCCGGCGCTGGTAGCTGCGGGCACGCTCCGCGAGCCGCGGTTCGAGGGCGATGCGCTTCAGCAGGGCCCGTTCGAGGTCGCGCTCGACCTTGCTCCACGCGATCTCCGTGCCGAACGCCGATACCACGCGGAACTCCTCGATCGCGAGGTCGCCGTCGGTCCACACCGAGGCCTCCAACACGTCGAGGCCGTTGAGTGCGAGCACGCCCGCGATGCGCGAGAACAGGCCCGGTCGGTCGCGGAACACGATCGTGAGGCGGTCGTCGTGTGCGTCGATGGCAGGCCGGTCGCCGGTCGCGCCACGCTCGACCAGGCTCAACTGCGCGGCCGTCGCCTCCGACGCGCCGATCACCTCGGCCACGTCTCCGCCACGCGTCACGTAGTCGGCCCGCTCCACCAGCTTCTCCAGCAGGCCGGCCTTCCACGGGCTCCACGCGGAGGGGCCGGTGGCGATCGAGTCGGCCTCGGCGAGCGCCTCCAGCAGGTGCAGCCGCTGCGCCGTTCCCACACGGGCCACGACCGAGAGGATGGTGGCCGGGTCGTCGAGGTCGCGCCGCGTCGCCACGTCCGGCAGGAGGAGATGGTGCTCGATCATCATCGTCACCGTGTCGATGTCGGTCTCCGGGAACCCCATGCGGCGCATGACCGACGCCCCGAGCTCCTTGCCCACGATCGAATGCTCCCCGGGGTAGCCCTTGCCGACGTCGTGCAGCAGCGCCCCCATCACCAGCAGGTCGGGCCGGTCGACGCGGTCGGTGAGGCCCGCCGCCAGCGCCACGCACTCCCACGAGTGACGGTCGACGTTGTAGCGGTGGTAGGCGTTGCGCTGGGGACGGCTGCGGTTGGGCTCCCACTCCGGCACGAGGGGCAGCCACAGGTCGGAGAGGTCGAGCGTCTCGATGATCCCGATGGCGGGCGGACCGGCGCGGAGCAGATCGACGAAGAGCTCGCGTGCCTCGGCGGGCCACGGCTCGGGCAACGCCGGCGCCCGGCCCAGCGCTTCGAGGGTGGCGCGCCCGATGCGGGCCCGGTGGGTGGCCGCCGCCACCGCCACGCGCAGCACGTCGACCGGGTCGGGCACGAACGTCGCCGCTCCGTCACCCTCGACCGCGCCGACGAGGTTCACGCGCTCGCTCACGAGCTCGACGCCACCACCGAGGTCGCGGCGCCGGGGTGAACGCTTGAAGATGCCTCCGTTGAGCGACTGACGCACCTCGAAGAAGGCCTCGTCGCTGGCCCAGGCGATGCGCCGGGCCGCCGTCGCGACGTTCGTCATCAGCACGTCGGCGTTCTCGATGCCGAGCCGCGCCGCAACCTCGTCCTGGTCGTGCAGGTGGAGCACGTCGCCGGGACGGCGGGTGATGCGGTGGAGCTCGACACGGGCGTCGAGCAGCGTGTCGTACTCGGCCGTCAGATCGGAGGGCGCGAGGATCGCGAGCTCCGGTTGCGCCGCGTGGATCCACGCCAGCGCGTGGACGTCACGCAGGCCGCCGCGGCCCTCCTTCAGGTCGGGTTCGAGCGCGGCGGCCACCTCACCGGTCTGCACGTGACGGCTGTCGACCGCGTCGGCCAGCTGCGCGAGCGAGCGCTTGGACTGCTTGCGCCACTGCGTCGCCGACGCCTCCACCAGCTCGGCGCACAGGTCCGCGTCACCGGCGAGCAGTCGCGACGTGAGCAGCGAGGTCGCGGTCGCGAGGTCGTCCGAGGCGAGAGCCAGCGTCTCGGGCAGCGACCGGGTGGCGTGGCCGACCTTCAGCTTGGCGTCCCACATCGGGGACCAGAGGCGCTGCGCGGTGCCGTCGAGGATGGAGCCGTCGTGCAGGAGGAGCAGGTCGAGATCGCTCTGCGGGGCCAGCTCGTGACGACCGTGACCGCCGGTGGCGATGAGGGCCACACCCCGCGGATCGCCGAACGTCTCCCGGAAGATCTCGACGATCCAGCGGTCGATCAGGTCGGTGTAGGCCTCGACGAAGCGGCGGCCTCGGAGGGACGGATCGTCGAGGACCGGCGCACGATCGAGAACCGGCGACATCAGATCGCGTCGTTGTCGCGTTCTCCGGTGCGGATCCTCGTGAGCTGTTCCACGTTGGTCACCCACACCTTGCCGTCACCGATCTTGTCGGTGCGGGCCGACGACACGATGGCATCGACGACCGCCTCGACGTCCTCGTCCGCAACCACCGCCTCGAGCCGCACCTTCGGCACGAAGTCGATCTTGTACTCGGCGCCCCGATAGGTCTCGGTGTGTCCGCCCTGACGCCCGAACCCCTGCACCTCGTTGACCGTGAGACCGACCACGTCGATCGCCTTCAGCGCCGTCTTCACGTCGTCGAGCTTGAACGGTTTGATGATTGCGGTGACGAGCTTCATGACGAGTTGCTTTCTGTTCGATGCGCCACCGGAGTGTATTCGCTACCGGCCGTGCCGCCGAAGGTGCAGGTGAGCCTTCGCGGCGCCCCACCGGAGACCCGCCGCCGCCACCTCGGGGCCGAGATCGCCCCACGAAACCGGAGCGAGGCCGTACACGTCGTCGGGGGCCATGCGCTCGTCGAAGGGATCGCGGACCGGCCTCGGAACCCCGGCGGCCGCCAGAACCTCCGCCGGATACCGGGCCGCGTCACGGATCACCACCAACGGCGTCGTGGGCTGCTCGTCGATGTCGAGCGCCACCAGCGACCGGAGACGAGCCGTGATCTCGACCCGACACCGCCGCGCCGCGTCCGCCGCCCGGTCGGCATCGATCCCGGCGAAACGGGCGAGCACGTGCCCGACCCACGGCTCGAGTGCTGCGTCGACGGCCGTCACCAGCTCCTCGCCGATCGTCGCCATCAGCGCGAGGTCCCCGGGGTCGTCGACCACGACGGCATGCCTAGCAGGTGGCAGTACCGTGGGGAGATGGCCGCGAAGGACTACTACGAGATCCTCGGCGTGAAGCGGTCGGCCACGCCCGAGGAGATCCAGCGGGCCTACCGCAAGCTGGCCCGCAAGTGGCACCCCGACGTCAACACCGACCCCGAGGCCGAGTCGCGCTTCAAGGAGCTGTCCGAGGCGAACGACGTGCTGTCCGACCCCGAGACGCGGAAGAAGTACGACGCGTTCGGTGCCGACTTCCGCAAGGTGCCCGACGGCGTCGACCCCAACATGTGGGCGAGGGCCCAGCGTGGTGGCAACGGACGCGTCGACTTCGGCGGGGCCGGCGGCATCCCCAACCTCGACGACCTGCTCGGCGGGCTGTTCGGTCGCGGTCGCCCCGAGCCCGGCCCGCGCCCGGGGCCCGACCAGCGCGTCGACCTCGAGCTCTCGGTGGAGGACGCGTACCACGGCGCCGAACGGTCCATCCGCGTCTCCGGCCCGTCCGGCACGCGCACCGTCTCGGTCAACATCCCGGCCGGCGTCACCGAGGGCCAGCGCATCCGCGTCCGCGGCGAGGGCGGCCCCGGCTCGATGGGCGGCCCGTCGGGCGACCTCTTCCTCACCGTCCACTTCGCGCCGAGCTCCCGCTTCACCGTCGAGGGTCGCGACGTGTCGGTGAGGCTCGCCGTCACCCCGTGGGAGGCAGCGCTCGGCGCGCAGGTCTCGGTCGACACGCCCGGCGGCCCTGCCAACGTGCGCGTCCCTCCGGGCACGTCGAGCGGACGGAAGCTGCGCCTGCGCGGCCGCGGCCTGCCCAACCCGGGCGGCACGCCGGGCGACCTCTACGCCGTGGTCGCGATCGCCGTTCCCCGCCAGCTCAGCGAGCGGGAGACCGAGCTGTTCAGCCAGCTGGCGGCGGAGTCGGAGTTCCAGGCGCGCTGAGCGCCGTCTTGATCCGCTCCATCGTGTTCGGGTCGAGGTTCGTGTAGACGAGCTCGGCGCCGGTGAAGCGCGATGCCTCGGCCACGAGCGCGTTGCGGTCGAGCTCGGTCACGAGCAGCGCGACGGTGGCCGTATCGGGCTGCACCACCTCGCGGATCCAGTTCACCCACTCGTCGGTGAGGCCGAGGTCGACGATCTTGGCGGTGACGACGCCGGCGCCGGCGCCCACGGCGAGCCCCGCCACCCATCCGACCGGCCCACCGAGGAGCAGGCCGAACAGGCCGGCCCACAGCGCTCCCGACATCGCCGTCTGCGCCGGCTGCAGGTCGACCGTCTCGTGGACGACCGTCTTGCCGTCGGCGTCCTTGACCACGGTGACGGCATCCTTCAGCTTGAGCTCGCCGCGGGCGGCGAGCCGCGTCGCGGCGGTGAGGAACTCCTGGGCACGGAAGATGTCGGGGAACGAGATGCCGACGAGTGTCTCGTCGGGGCGATCGCTGGGTTCGGTCATGCGGTCAGTCTTACCGCTCAGATCGACCGGCCGGCGTCGGCCCAGTAGGGGTCGCGGAGCAGGCGCTTGAAGAGCTTGCCGGTCGGCTGTCGGGGCAACGCGTCGACCACGTCGACGCTGCGTGGCGCCTTGTAACCCGCGAGTCGCTCACGGCAGAACGCGACGAGCTCGGCCTCGAGCTCCGGCGGGGGTTCGGCGCCGTCCACGAGCTCCACCACCGCCTTCACCTGCTCGCCCATCTGGTCGTCGGGGATCCCGAACACGGCAGCGTCGTTCACGAGCGGGTGCGCAACCAGCGCTCCCTCGATCTCGGCGGGGTAGATGTTCACGCCGCCCGAGATGATCATGTCGATGCGACGATCCGACAGGGTGAGATAGCCATCCTCGTCGATGCTGCCGATGTCGCCGAGCGTCGCCCACCCGTCGAGGTGGGCGGCCGCCGTCTTGTCGGGATCGCCGTGGTAGTGGAAGTCGCTGCCGATGCGCGACCGGAAGTAGATCGTGCCGGGGGTGCCCGGCGGCACGTCGCCACCGTCGTCGCCGACGATCCGCAGCTCGGCGAGGTCGGTGGTGCGGCCGAGGCTGCCCGGGCGCTCACGCCACTCGGCGCCGGAGATGGTGGTGAGGAAGCCGGCCTCGGTGCCGCCGTAGTACTCCGAGACGACGTCCCCCCACCAGTCGAGCATCTGCCGCTTCACCTCGACCGGGCACGGCGCGGCGCCGTGGAACACGGTGCGAAGCGACGACCCGTCGAAGCGCTCCCGCACGTCGTCGTCGAGCTTCAGGAGGCGCACGAACTGGGTGGGAACCAGGTGCACGTTCGTGACCGCGTGTCGGTCGATCGCGGCGAGCGTCTCGGCCGCGTCGAACCGGGGCCGGATGACGAGTGTCGAGCCGCCGAACAGCGGGAACATCGAGAACACCCACTGCGCCGAGTGGTACGCCGGCCCGTCCAGCAGGGTGACGCCGTCGGCCGGCAGCTGCAGCATCTGCGTGAACGACCCGGCGATGAGGCTCCACATCACCGGCGGCTCCCCGGTCGTGCTCAACGATGACCGCACGCCCTTGGGGAAGCCCGTCGTGCCCGACGTGTAGAACATCGGGCCGCCCGTGCCCTGGTCGGCGGGTTCCGCCGGCGACGCGTCGGCGAGCACGGCCTCGAACGACTCGAAGCCGGCCGGCGGCGGGGTGTCGCCGACCACGATCCAGTGCTCGCACGCACCACCCGCCGCCGTACCGCCCGCAGTACCGCTCGCAGTGGCGCGTGCGGCCACGGCGACGTCGAGGAACGCGTCGTCCACGAGCAGGGCACGGGCCCCGGAGTCGTTCAGCACGTACGCGAGCTCGGCCGCGACCCAGTGCCAGTTCACGGGGACCGCCACGAGGTTCGCGTGGCACACCGCCGCGAAGATCTCGAAGAACTCTCGGCGGTTGCCCACCATGACGGCGATCGTGTCGTGCGCCACGACCCCACGGGCCCGGAGCGCGTCGACGAGCCGGTTGGCGCGCTCGTCGAGCTGCGCCCACGACGTGACGCCCCGATCGTCGATCAGCGCCGGCGCGTCCCCGAGACGGGTCGCCAACGGTTGGAACGATTCGGTCACCTGAGTGCCCCCTCCGCGATCCCCGGCGCGTGATCGCCCCGTGACGGTAGCGCTTCTACAGTGGAGCGCGATGTCCCGAACCCGCTCCGTCACGGCGATGACGATCGTGACGCTCTGTGCGCTCGTGGCCGTCTCGTGCACCGACGCCAAGCTGCAGGAGTCGGCCGGCTCGACCACCACCACGACCGTCGTCGGCACCGGCGGCGGCCCCGTCACCTCCGGCGACAGCCCGCTGCGCGGGATGCGGGGCGCGACGCCCGGCATCGAGGTGACCGACGACTTCCGCCAGCGCATCGCCGCCATCGACCCCACGGTCGGCGACTTCGCCGCCGCCGCCGAGGGCTACGACTCGGTGACGGTCATCGCGATCGCCGCCGAGGCGGCACGCAGCGACGCCCCCGGCCGGATCGCCTCCGGCATCGTCGGCGTGACCGGCGTCGGGCACACCTGCATCTCGTTCGCACGGTGCCGCTCGCTCGTCCTCCACAACGACGATGCCGACTACGACGGCGTCAGCGGCAGCATCGAGATGCAGGCGAACGGCGATCCGGGCCAGGCAGGATTCGCCATCGTCGGGTACGACGGCACTGGCGCCCTCCGCACCGACGACCACGTCACCGTGCAGGCGAAGCCCCTCGACGGCCGACCCGTGGAGGCCGACCCGATCTTCGGTCCGCCCGGCGACGGCGTGCTCACGATCGGCACGCTCCTGCCCGTGAGTGGTCCCGCCGGCGCCTCCGCCGCCGGCGCGCTCGCGGGCGTGCAGCTGGCCGTCCGCGACATCAACGACCACGGCGGCGTGCTGGGCGACCCGATGGTGCTGATCCCCGACGAGTCGGGCGACGGCTCGAGCACGGCCACCACCGACGCCGTGCAGCGCCTCCTCGGCCAACAGGTCGACGCGATCGTCGGCGGCACGACCTACGCCGTCACGAGCGTCGCCCTCGCCCCGGTCACCGACGCCGGCGTGATCCTCTTCTCGCCCACCGACACCGCCCGCGCCCTGTCCATCGCGCCCGATCACGGCCTGTTCTTCCGCGTCGCCCCGCCGACCGACCTCGAGGGTCAGGTGCTCGGCAACCTCGTCACCGACGACGGCTACACGAAGGTGGCCATCATCAGCGGTCCCGACGACGACGACATCGAGCTGGCGAGCGACATCGCCGGCTCTCTCAACGCGGCGTCCGCCAGCGTCACGACGACGGTCACGGTGAAGGCCGGCGCCGACCTCGGCGCCGCCGCCCAGCAGGCGCTCGACTCCGCCCCTCAGGCCATCGTGCTCGCGACGCCGGTCGACGTCGCGGCGGGGCTGATCAAGGCGCTGGTGATCAAGGGCAAGGGCCCCGCCACGCTCCCCACCTACGGCACGGCCGGCAACATGGGCCCCGAGCTCGCCGCCGCGGTGGGCGGCGGCAACTAGCCGACGCCGATGCTGGCCAGCGCCTCGGCGGGCTCGGCGACCATCCCCACGTAGAAGGTGCCGAACTCGGCGTAGGTGGCCGACGCCTCGTCGTACCGCATCGTGTAGACGACCTCCTTGACGTCGTCGGGATGCTGGCAGAAGAGGGTGACGCCCCACTCGAAGTCGTCGAGGCCCGTCGAGCCCGTCACCACCTGCAGCACGCGGCCGGCGAACTTCCGACCGGACGAGCCGTGCTCCATCATCAGCGCCTTGCGGTCGTCGTACGGCAGGGTGAACCAGTTCTGGCCGACGTTGCGTCGCTTCGACATCGGGTAGAAGCAGAACGCCGGCTTGCCCTCGGGGGGAAGTTGCGGATGCAGGCGGGCCTGCTTCATCTCCTCGGGGAGGCCCTGGGCGTACTCCGACATCTCGGTGAGGGAGATGTAGCTGTCGACCAACTCGAACCCCGCGTCGGCGAACGTCGTCTGGAACCGGCGGATCCGCCACTGGTCGCTGCTGAGCACCATCGTGGCGAGATCGGCCTTGTGGCCGAGCATCGAGGCGCACACCACCTGATCGTCTCCGCTCGACATCTCCGCGATCGCTGCGAGCGCCGCGTCGGCGTCGGCGAGGATCGAGGGGGACCAGAAGAGGTGGGCGACGGCGACGCCGATCGACGGTGAGGAGGTGGACATGGGCGACAGGTTACGCCCGGTCAGCGAGTGTCGACGCGGCGGTACATCTCGGCGAGGCGGCCCTCGGGCAGGCCGGCCAGCTTGGCGGTGCCTCCGGTCCACTCGCGCAGCATCTGCTCGAGATCCGTCCGGTGCGCCGTCTGGCTCACGTGGGCACGCAGCGCCGCCACCTTGCGGTCGAACACGTCGGTGATGTCGACCACCACCCGGGCCGCGTCGGGGATCTCGTTGCCGCCCTGGATCCACATCTCGGGCACCGTCCAGGGCTCGAGGCCCTCGTCGTCGAGCAGCTCGGGGTGGGCGAACGGATTGCGGGCGTCGGGGTACACCGCGGCGTAGGCGGCCGCGCCCACGGCGACGTGGTCGGGGTGGCTCGCGTACACGCGGTCGAGGTTGCGCTCGCTCGACTGCGTGAGCACGCGATGGGGCTTCACCTGGCGGATCACCCGGGACAGGGCTTTGCGAAGGTCGAGGTTGTACTCGACGCGCCCGTCGGGGAACCGCAGGAACACCAGCTTCGTCACGCCCACCTCGGCGGCGGCCTTCGTCTGCTCGGCCTCGCGGAGCGACGCGCGATCCTCATAGGACTGCGTGAGGTCGCTGCCTCCGGCGTCGCCGCTGGTGACGAGGCAGTAGGTTACGTCGAGCCCGGCCGCCGTCCAGGTGGCGATGGTGCCGGCGCTGCCGAAGTCGACATCGTCGGGGTGGGCGACGATGACGAGCACCCGCTCGACCTCGGGTTCGCTCGGAACGTCTGCAGTGCTCATGGGGGCACCCTACGACGTGTACACCGTGAGGTTGTCGCCCCGGGCGAAGCCGGCGAGGGCGATCCCGCCTCGCCGGGCCCCGTCGACGGCGAGCGCGCTGGGCGCGCTCACCGACGCCAGCACGGCGAAGCCACCGGCCCACGCCTTCTGCACCATCTCGAAGCTGGCGCGCCCCGAGACCCACAGACCCGTCGGCGGGGCGTCGGCCAGGAGCGCTGGCAGGTGGCCGTCGAGCAGCAGGCGACCGACCACCTTGTCGACGGCGTTGTGCCGGCCGATGTCCTCGCGGACGACGGCGACGGCACCGTCCGCCAACGTGAACGCCGCAGCGGCGTGCGACGCACCCGTGGCCGCGAAGAGCTCCTGCTGATCCGTCACCTGCGCCGCGACCGCGCCGAGCAACGACCAGTCGAACGCCGCCGGTCGCACCGGATCGAGCCGGTCGGTGAGCGCGTCGATCGCCGTGGAGCCGCAGAGCCCGCACGACGACGACACCGTGCCCAGCCGGGCGGCGGGCTCCGGCGCCCATCCGCCGGTCGACACCGACACGACGTTGAACTCCGTGTCGACCGCGCTCCCGGTGCCGCAGTAGCGCACGCCGTTGACCGCCGCGCCGCCGAGCAGGCCCTCGCCGTGGCAGAACCCGACGGCGAGCTCGAAGTCGTGGCCCGGCGTACGCATCGTCGTCGTCACGAGGTGCTCGTCGAGACGGATCTCCATCGGCTCCTCGACGATGAGCGTGTCGGGCACGCGGTTGACGGCCCCGTCGCGGTGCCGCACCGACATCGTCCTGACGCTGCGCCCTCGGCCCATGGGTTCAGGCTACGGCAGCCGGCCGATCGGGCTAGCTTCGGCCGGTGCCGCACCATCGCGATCGACCGCTGATCATCACCCGACGCGGCGCCCTCGGCCTCGCGGCGATCGTCCCCCCGGCGATCCTCGCGGCGTGTGCCAACGATCGCCACCGTGCCGCCTCGACGACCGGCGCAGCCCGGCGGCGTTCGCTCAGCGACCACGAGGCCGACGTGGTCGAGGAGGCGACCGCCCGTCTCATCCCGGGCCCGACGGACGACCCGACCGAGGCGGGCCATCCCGGAGCGAGGGAGGCCGGCGTCACGACCTACATCGACTCCATGCTCGGCGCGCTCGCGATGTCGCCACCCTCCGTGTTCCTCGACGGTGGCGCCGGCCTGCCGATCACCACCGCCCAACACGCGGCGTGGACCACGCGGCTGCGCGACGTCCGCGCCCGCTACCGGGCCGGCGTCCTCGCGCTCGACGAGCTCACCGGCGGCTCCTTCGTCGACGCCACACCGGCGCAACGCGACGACGCCCTCGCGAAGGACCCCGACGGCTTCACCACCCTCCTCTTCACCCATGCGATCGAGGGCATGTACGCCGATCCCGCATACGGCGGCAACGCCGGAGGCGTCGGCTGGACCGAGATCCGGTTCCGCGGCGAGGTGCAGCCCGACGGCTACAGCGCCGGCGAGGTCTCGGAATCCGACGGGCCGGACGTGTACGTGCGCGCCGGCATCGGTGACAAGCTGCTGACCTTGCTCGCCGCGTCCACCGCGAGATGAGCCGGTGAGCCGACGGGCGATCGTCATCGGCAGCGGCCCCGGCGGCGCGGTCGCCGCCATGGCCCTCGCCCGCGCCCGCTGGGACGTCGTCGTGCTCGAGAAGGGTCCGAACCTCTTCGGCGACCTCACCAGCCCGACGCCCTCCACGACGTTCTCGAACGACGAGCTCAAGCGTCGGCGGAACTTCGGCGAGGCCGACCCCGAGGTCGAGCCCCGCACCTTCCGCCGCGACCGGACGTCCGACCAGCCGCTGTTCACGGGCGCCGTCCAGGCGATGCCGCAGACCGTCGGCGGCGGCACCGTCCACTGGGACGCGAAGACCCCGCGCTTCTGGGACATCGACTTCCGCAAGCGGTCCATGCTCGGCCCGATCGACGGCGCCTCGGTCGTCGACTGGCCGTTCGACTACGCCACGATCGAGCCGTACTACGACGAGATCGAGCGGCTCATCGGCGTAGCCGGCGACGCCGATGAGCTGCCCGAGCTCACCCGCCGGCACGCGCCCCGCAGCCGCGAGTTCCCGATGCCGAACGGCCCGGACCAGTACTCGTCGCTCCGGCTCGCGAAGGGGTGCACCGACCTCGGCCTCCATCCCTACGTGGTGCCGATGGCCATCAACTCCGAGGAGTACGACGACCGCCCGGCGTGCAACGAGTGCGGGTTCTGCGCCGGGTACGGCTGTCCGGTGCACGCCCGCCTGGGCGCGCTGGCGCCGCTCCGCGATGCGCTGCTCCACGGGGTCGAGCTCCGCCCCGAGTCGCTCGTCACCCGCATCGTGCACGACGGACGGCGGGCCACCGGCGTCACGTGGACCGACGCCCGGGGCGGGTCGCACCACGAGTCCGCCGACGTCGTCGTGCTCGCCGCCAACCCCATCGAGTCGATCCGCCTGGCGATGCTCTCGGAGGTGCCCGACCCTCACGACCAGATCGGCCGCCACCTCATGTTCCACTGGTACTCCCAGGGGACGGCCATCTTCCTCGACGAGCGGGTGCACCCCCATCGCGGCCGTGCGTACACCCACTGCCTCGACGACTTCTGCGACGTCGAATTCCCCGGAGCGCGCGACGCCGCGAAGCGGGCCGGCCTCCCCTACCTCCGGGGCGGCGTGCTCGAGCTCGGCGGCTCACAGCACCCGATGGACGAGGCGTTGCTCTACCAGGAGCTCCTGGCGCTGCTGGCCCCGGAGAAGCCGTTCGGCACTGTGTTCAAGGAGCTGATGCGGGCGAGCCTGCTGCGCGACCGGATGTCGGGCGTGGAGATGATCGGCGAGGACCTGCCCTACGCCACGAACCGCGTCGACCTGGATCCGTCGGTGCGCGATCTCCGCGGGGTCCCCGTGCCCCGCATCACCTACGACGCCGGCCCGCACGAGATCGCTGCGCAGGAGTTCTACCTGCCGAAGGTTGCCGCCATCCTCGAGGCCTCCGGTGCCGACGTGTCGTTCGCCGTGCCGCAGCTGCCGTCGGCACGGTTCCCGGTGGCGGCGTCCGACGTCCCCTCGACGCGTCACATCATGGGCGGCCTCCGCATGGGTGACGACCCGCTCGTCAGCGTGACCGACGACGTCGGCCGGTTCCACACGCTCGACGGGCTCTACGTCACCGACGGGTCGCTGTTCCCCACCTCGGGCGCCCACAACCCGACGCTCACGATCATGGCCACCGCGCTCCGCAACACGCGGGCGTGGGCCTAGCCTCCGGAGTGCACCCGGACGGTCGACGGCGGGTTCAGCTCCAGCAGTGACGCCGGCCGGATCGGGCGACGCACGAGCTCGCCGGTGCAATTCGGGCACACACCCCCGAGCTCGTCTGCGCAGGACGCGCAGAAGGTGCACTCGTAGGTGCAGATGCGGGCATCGAGCGAGGCCGGCGGCAGGTCGACGTCGCAGCGTTCGCAGTTGGGTCGGAGTTCGAGCATGTGCTGATCTTCCGACGGACGCGACGATGGCCGCAATGACAGGGATCGGGCGATCCCGGCCACTGCGGCCATCGGGCGTTCAGTGGGTGGTCGGACTCAGTAGTCCATGTCCGGCATGCCACCACCGCCGGCGGCAGCCGGCTCCGGCGCGTCGGTGACGACGGCCATCGTGGTGAGGAACAGCGCGGCGATCGACGACGCGTTCTGGAGACCCGAGCGGGTCACCTTGGCGGCATCGATGATGCCCGCCTCGACCAGGTTCACGTACTCGCCGGTCGCGGCGTTCAGGCCCTCGGCGGCGTTGGAGAGGCCACGCACGTGGTCGATGACCACGCCGCCCTCGAGCCCGGCGTTCTCGGCGATCTGCTTGAGCGGACCCTCGAGCGCCTTGCTGATGATGCGGGCACCGGTGGCCTCGTCGCCCTCGAGCTTCGCGACGACCTCGTCGACGGCGGCCTGGGCACGGAGCAGCGTGACGCCACCACCGGCGACGACGCCTTCCTCGATGGCGGCCTTCGTCGTGGAGACGGCATCCTCGATGCGGTGCTTCTTCTCCTTGAGCTCCACCTCGGTGGCAGCGCCGACCTTGAGGACGGCGACGCCGCCCGACAGCTTCGCGAGGCGCTCCTGGAGCTTCTCGCGGTCGTAGTCGGAGTCGGTCTTGTCGATCTCGGCCTTGATCTGCGCGATGCGGCCGTCGATGTCGTCCTTGGCGCCGGCGCCGGAGATGATCGTGGTCTCGTCCTTGGTGACGACCACGCGGTCGGCCTGGCCGAGCAGTTCGAGGTCGACGCTGTCGAGCTTGAGGCCGACCTCTTCGCTGATGACCTGGCCGCCGGTGAGGATGGCCATGTCGGCCAGCATCGCCTTGCGGCGCTCACCGAAGCCCGGGGCCTTGACGGCGACGGAGTTGAACGTGCCACGGATCTTGTTGACCACGAGCGTGGCGAGGGCCTCGCCCTCGACGTCCTCGGCGATGATGAGGAGCGGCTTGCCGGTCTGCATGACCTTCTCGAGCACCGGCACGAGGTCGCGCACCGCGGTGATCTTCGACGACACGTAGAGGATGTACGGCTGGTCGAGCACCGCCTCCATGCGGTCGGTGTCGGTGACCATGTACGGGGCGATGTAGCCCTTGTCGAAGCGCATGCCCTCGACGAAGTCGAGCTCCATGCCGAAGGTGTTGGACTCCTCGACGGTGATGACGCCGTCCTTGCCCACCTTGTCGATGGCGTCGGCGATCATCTCGCCGATCTCACGGTCGGCGGACGAGATGGAGGCGACCTGGGCGATCTGCTCCTTGTTCTCGACCTCGATCGACACGTCGGCGATGCGGCCGACGGCGGCCTCGACGGCGGCCTCGATGCCACGCTTCACCGACATCGGGTTGGCGCCGGCGGCCAGGTTGCGGAGGCCCTCGCGGACCATCGACCACGCGAGGACGGTGGCGGTGGTGGTGCCGTCACCGGCGACGTCGTCGGTCTTCTTCGCGACTTCCTTGACCAGCGAGGCGCCGATGTTCTCGAGCGGATCCTCGAGCTCGATCTCCTTGGCGATCGACACACCGTCGTTGGTGATGGTGGGCGCGCCCCACTTCTTGGAGAGCACGACGTTGCGACCCTTGGGGCCGAGGGTGACGCGAACGGCGTCGGCCAGCTGGTTCATGCCCGATTCGAGCTTGCGGCGGGCCTCGTCATCGAAGGTGATCTGCTTTGCCATAGGTCTTCTCTGTCCTTGTTGTCGGCGGGGTTGGCTGCGATTGGCACTCGGCCAGTGAGAGTGCTGACTGTTTTAGCACTCGCGTAGGTCGAGTGCTAAGCAGCCTCGCGACCGCGGCCACGACGAGCTCGCGCTCCACCGACCGCCGTGCCGCCGGGTGCTAAGCATCGCCCTGTGGCGAACGTGATCATCGTCGGGGCAGGGGTCGCCGGGCTGTCCGCCGCGCTCACCCTGTGCCGGGACGGCCACTCGGTCACGCTCGTCGAGCGCGACGCGACACCCCTTCCGTCGGACGCTCACGGCGCGTTCGAGTGGGACCGCCGCGGCGCCCCGCAGGTGCGTCACTCCCACGCCTTCCTGGCCCGTCTCCGCAACTCGCTCCGCGATCGCTACCCCGACGTGCTCGACGCGTTGTTCGAGGCCGGCGCCACCGAGCTCGACTTCATCTCGATGCTCCCGGAGGACATGGACCCCACTCCCCGGCCCGGTGACGAGGACCTCGTCGCCCTCGCGTGCCGCCGCACCACGTTCGAGTGGGTGCTCCGGCGACTGGTCCTGGCGGAGCCGGGCGTGGAGCTGCTCGACGGCGTCGCGGTCACCGGGCTCACGGTGGCCGAGCCCATCTCGGCCGGTGACGCCCCTCACGTGCGCGGTGTCGTGCTCGACGACGGACGCCGTCTCGACGCGGACCTCGTGGTCGCCGCCGGCGGCCGGCGCTGCGGGGTGCCGGCCATGCTGTCGGAGCTCGGCGTCGACCTCGCCGAACGCACCGAGGACACCGGCATCGTCTACTTCAGCCGGTTCTTCGAGCTGCACGACGGCGCCGAGTACCCACCGCAGACCGGACCGATCGGCGGAGACCTCGGCGCGGTGAAGTACGGCGTCTTCCCGGGCGACAATCGCACCTTCTCCATCACCCTCGCCGTCGCCGCGCACGACGACGAGCTCCGTCGCGCCGTGCTCGACCCCGACGGCTTCCTCCGGGTGGCGGCCGAGGTGCCCGCCACCGCGCTGCACGTCGACGGTCGCGCCACACCCATCGGGGGCGTCCACGTGATGGCGAGGCTCCTCAATCGGCGGCGCCACTTCACGTCGCCGGAGGGCGCGCCACGGGTGCTCGGGTTCAGCGCCGTCGGTGACGCTCACACCTGCACCAACCCGCTGTACGGACGCGGCTGCTCGCTGGCGTTCGTGCAGGCCGAGCTCCTCGCCGAGTCGCTCGCACGTCATCCCGACGACCCGGTCGAGCGGGCCCGTCACTACGAGCAGCGGTGCGACGAGGAGATCCTTCCGTGGTACCGGGCGGCGGTCGCACAGGACCGGGCGACGCGAGCGGCCTCGGAACCCGTTCCGGACGACGGCCGCGTCGATGGGTCGACCGACGCGCCCACCGTCCCCGCCGAGGATCCCATGCGGGCGATGATGCGCGACGGTCTCCTGCCGGCGATGCGCGTCGACCCGGTGGTGGTGCGGGCCTTCCTGCGGATGTTCAACCTGCTCGAACCGCCCGACTCGCTCATCAAGGACTTCGACGTGATCGGCCGGGTGATGACCGTGTACCAGGATCGCGATCTCCGCCCGCCCGAGCCGGCGCTCGGCCCGGGGCGCGACGAGCTGCTCCGAGCGGCGATCGGCTCGGCCTGAGGCGACGCGCTCACCGAAGCGCTCACGCAGCACCGACCGCGGCCGATGGGAACGTGTGGTTCCCACCTGGCTCCCGTACGTGTTGGCGGTGCTCACCGCCGTCGCGCTCAGCGGCTTCTTCTGGGTGGGAAGCCGCCGATCGGTCTCGATCGTGCACGCCACGCTCACTGCGACCCTGATCGCCGGCCTCACGTTCTCGGTGAGCGCGACCCGCGATCACACGGTGACGAACGCGCTCCCCGACCGGACGCCACGGGTCACGCTCGCTCCGGACCCGACGCCGACCTCGCTCGTGACGGGAACGGCGGTGCCGGCCCGGGTGCAGGGCGCCGTCGAGACGCGCGACGACTCGGAGCAGCTGGCAGCGTGTGAGGCGGCGCTCGCCGACATCGCCGCGGCACTGAACCGGGCGGCGCTCGGCAACACCGTGAGCGTCACCGACGACGGGACGGGCACCACGGCACGCCGCCTGTCGAACTGCGAGGTTCGGCTCAAGGCGATCGCCGCCACGCTCCCCCGCTGACGCGGGGTTGGGATCAGCAGCCGCCGGCGACGGCGGGGATGATCGACACCTCGGCGCCGTCGGGCACCGGAGTGTTCACCCCGTCCATGAAGCGCACGTCGTCGTCGGCGACGAACACGTTCACGAACCGCTGGATGGCGCCGGACTCGTCGAGGAGACGGGCGGCGAAACCGGGGTGCGCGGCGTCGAGCGCAGCCAGCACCTCTGCCACCGTCGACCCCTCGACGGAGACCTGGTTCACGCCGCCGGTGAGGGTGCGGAGGGTGGTCGGGATACGTACGGCGACACTCATCTTCTGTCCTTTGGGTTCGCAGGGCCGCGCGGATCGTAGAGCACGGCCACCGGCATCAACACACCCACGGGGTCGCCGATTCCCCGGACGAGCTCGGAATCAGGGACGAACGGGCGGGCGCTCGGCCAGGTTGAGGTCCATGCCGCCACAGTCGGGGAGGTGGAACCGGGGCGGCTCGCCGACGAGGTCGACGCCGGTCCGGCGGAGGATCGTCGCCGCGACCTCGGCCGCCTGCACCCGCAGGTCGAGCAGGTCGTGGTGGCGGTGACGGCGTTCCCCGAGGTCGACCTGGGTGACGGCGCCCGGTCCGAAGCGGTCGATGGCGTCGAGCAGCATGGCGATCTCGACGCCCCACCCCTCCATGAACGGCAGCTGCTCGATCATGCTGCGCCGCACGGCGACCTCGCCGCCAAGCGGCTGTTCGATCCAGCTGAGCGCCGGCGCGAGGAGCGAGAGCAGTGGGCGCACCACCAGCTCGGTGGTGCGGCCGCCGCCGCCGGCGTCGCGGGGCCGGTGGTACGCGGCCTTGACGATGGCGACCGACTCGTCCTCGAACAGCGGCCGAGCCAGGCGCGCCACCCAGCTCAGATCGGCGGTGATCACGTCGGCGTCGATCCACACGACGACGTCACCGGTCGTGCACCACAGCGACGCCCACAGCGCGTTGCCCTTGCCGGTGCCCTCGCCGTGACTGGTGTGGATCTCCTCGATGGAGACGACCTTCGCGCCGGCGGCGAGCGCCCGTTCGGCCGACCGATCGGTGGAGCGGTCGTCGATCACGATCAGCTCGTCGATCAGCCCGGACGAGTCGCCGGCCTGGAGCGCGTCGACGATCAGGCCGACCGTCGACTCCTCGTTGCGGCACGGGAGGCACACCGACACACGGTGGTCGCCCTTCGTGCGGAGGGCCGCGGCGATCTCTTCAGCGTCACGACGCGCGCGGTCACTCACCTCGGCCACCGTACCCACCGAGGGGGTAGGTTCACCACCGTGATGCTCTTCGGTGTCGTCAACTGCTCTCCCGACTCGCTCAACACGGACTCGTTCGTCGGCGACGAGGTGGCGGCGGTCGCACGCACCGACGACCTCCTCGCACACGGCGCCGACGGCATCGACATCGGCGGACAGGGCAGCACGGACATCGCCGAGCTCACCGACTGGCACACCGAGTGGGCACGGGTGGAACCGGCGATTCGAGCTGCCACGGCAAGGACAACTCGCGTGAGCATCGACACATTCCGGCCGGAGGTGGCGCGATCCGCGTTCGAGGCCGGGGTCACCACGCTCAACGCGGCGAACGGCATGCAGGACGAGACGTTCTGGGAGCTCGCGGCGGAGTACGACGCGACGGTGGTGGTGCCGTTCATGAACGGCCCGAACCCGCTCGAGCTCACCCACGTCGTGGGCGATCCGCTCGACGCGATGATCGAGTACTTCGCGGACCGGTTGGCGGTCGCGGCCCGGTTCGGCCTTCGCGAACGGTGCCTGCTCGACCCCGGCACCGGCTTCGGTCCGCACGGATGGCCGTGGGAGGAGCGCTACCACTATCAGAAGGAGGTGTACTCCCATCTCGATCGGCTCCGGGTGTTCGACCTGCCGCTCTACATCCCGCTGCCATGGCGCGAGACCGACCAGCACGCGGAACTGCTCGAGATCGTGCTCGCGCAGCGTCCCGAGTACGGCCGGGCGCACTATCCGGAGCGGATCCGCGCCGTCGAGCGGCGCGTCCTCCACGGCTGAGGTCGGTCAGGCGCCGGCCCACACCCCGGGCCGGCGGTCGGCCCACGGCGCAGCGGCCTCGAGCTGGGCCCCGAGGGCGACCAGCAGGTCGTCGCGGCCGAAGCCCGACACCAGCTGCACACCGATGGGCAGACCGGACGCAGACACGTCGATCGGCAGCGACATCGCCGGCTGACCGGTGATGTTGAACGGCATCGTGTTCGCCACGATCGGCGTGGCCCGGAACACCCCGGCCAGGGGGTTGTCGGGCTCGGCGCCGAACTGCCCGAGGGTCGGAGGCAGTTCGGGGATGGTCGCGGTGATCAGCACGTCGAAGTCGTTCCACCACTGCTGGATCTCGCGGCTGAGGACGCGCATGCCCTCCGTCGCGTTGGCGAAGTCGATGCCGCTGACGAGGCGGCCGGTCTCGGCGAGTGACCACGTGAGCGGTTCGACCGAGTCGGCGGTGGCCGGCGTGCCGGTGAGTGCGCCGAGCTGGTCGACCGACTGGGCAACCCACACCGGGTACGCCGTCAGGAAGTAGCCGCTCATCGTGGCGAAGAACGCCTCGTCGCCGAGCTGCGACGGCGCCGCCTCCGACACCTCGTGGCCCATCGACGCCAACAGGTCGGCGGTGCGGCGAACGGCGGCGACGACCTCCGGGTCGACCGGGGTGCCGTCCGCGGCGCCGTAGTCGACACCGATGCGCAGTCGTGCCGGAGCCGAGCTCAACTCGTCGACGTAGGGCCGCACGGGCGTGGCGACGCCGTACGGATCGCCGACCCCGGGCCGACCCACGATGTCGAGCACCGCGGCGGTGTCGCGCATCGTGCGGGTGACGACGAGGCGCGACACGAGGCCACCCCACGACTCCGTCTCGGCGGGACCGAGCGTCACGCGTGCCCGCGTCGGCTTGAGGCCGACGAGACCGCACTCGCTCGCCGGGATGCGGATCGAGCCGCCGCCGTCGCCGGCGTGGCCCACGGGCACGATGCCCGCCGCGACCGAGGCCGCCGACCCGCCGGACGACCCGCCGGTGGAGTGGCCCGTGTTCCAGGGGTTGCGGCTCGGCCCGTACGCGAGCGGCTCGGTGGTGGGCACCAGCCCGAACTCCGGAGTGTTGGTCTTGCCGATGATGACGAACCCGGCGGCCTGCAGCCGCTCGAACGTCCAGCTCGTCACGTCGGCGACGTAGTTGGCGTCGCGGAGGTGCCGGGTGCCCGCGTGGTACGGCTCACCGGCGAGCGTGCCGTCGAGATCCTTCACGACGAGGGGCACGCCCGCGAACGGGGCGGACGGGTCGACGGCGGCCGCCTCGGCGAGCGCCCGCTCGTAGCGGGGGTGGATGATCGCGTTGAGGTCCGGGTTGAGCGCCTCCGCCGCGTCGATCGCGGCCTGCACGAGCTCGGTGGGCGACGCCGTTCCGTCGTGGACGAGTGCGGCTTGGGCGGTGGCGTCGAGCGCGGCGAAGGGATTCATGCCGGGATGCTACGTCCCGCCAGCCAGTCGGTGACGGCCGTCTCCAACACGGCGGCGGTGTCGGCGAGGGCGCGCTCGCGGCCGTACTCGGCAACGAGGTCGACGACATCGACCGTCGCTGCGTCGCCGGCCAGGCGGCGCACCTCGTCGTGATCGAACACCTCGCCGGCGACGACGAGTACCGGCACGCCGGCCTCGGTGGCCCACTCGACGACCCCGCCGACCACCTTGCCGTCGAACGAGCCCTCGTCCACGAAGCCCTCGCCCGTGATGACGAGATCCGCGTCCTCCAGTGCCTCGTCGAGGCCGAGCTCCTCGGCCACCATCTCGAACCCCGACGTCAGATGCGCCCCGACCGTGGCGAGCCCGCCGGCCAACCCGCCGGCCGCTCCGCCGCCGTCGAGCTCGCGGACGTCGACCCCGTACTCCTCGAGGTACACGTCGGCGAGCCGTTCGAGACGCCGACGCAGGAGCTCGACCTGGGCCGGCGTCGCGCCCTTCTGCTCGGCGAACTGCTCGGCCGCGTCGACGAAGTGCGTACGCACGTCGCAGGCCACCACCAGCTCGACGCCGCGCAGGCGGCTCGACAGCATCGCCCGGAGCGCGCCGAGGCCGCCGTCGGTGGTGGCCGATCCGCCGGCGCCCACGAGCACCCGCCGCGCACCGGCCTCGAGCGCGGCGGCGATGAGCTCACCGGTGCCGAACGTGGAGGCCGCGACCGCGTCGTTCGCGTCGGCGCCACCGACCAGCTGGAGACCCGACGCGCGCGCCATCTCGATGATCGCGGTGCGACCGTCGAGCCGCCACGCCGCGTCGACGTCGTCACCGAGCGGGCCGGTCACCGACATGACGCGATTGGGTCCGCCGAGCACGTCGAGCAGACCCTCGCCGCCGTCCGCGAGCGGCATCGTGATCGGCCGGTGGCCGGCCGCCCGAACTCCGGCCGCCATCGCATCGGCCGCCTGCGCCGCGGTCGCGGTGCCGCGGAACTTGTCGGGTGCGACCACAACGCGCATGGCGCCAGGGTACGACGCGGGCGTCGCCCGGGCCGTCGGGTCAGTTGGAGGGGACGGTGGTCGACCCGAACGCCGCGGTGGCGGGGTCGAAGTCGGTGCCGACCAGCACGACGAGCTTGGCGTCGCCGACCGGAACCTTGAGCGGCGAGTCAGCGGGGAGCGGCTGTGCCCGATCGTCGGAGAGGTTCATCTGGCGGGCCAGCGCGATGCCGTCGTTGTCGAGCCCGGTGGCGAAGTACACGACGGTGGTGGCCGTCGACTTGCCGTCGACCGCCTTGATGTCGGTGTAGCCGAGAGCGGCCAACTTGTCGGCCGTGCTCTTCGCCCGACCGGTGACGCCCGACCCGTTGCCCACGAGCACCTTGAGGCTGGCCGGTGGTGTGGTGACCACCGGGGTCGACGACGTGGTGGTCGTGCCCTTGCCCGAGCCCTTCGCCGTCTCGGCCGCCGTCTTGTCGGTGACCTCCTTCGCGGTGCCGCCGCCGGCGTTGAACAGCAGGATCGCCAGGAACACCGCGGCGATGACGAGGATCACGCCCATCGCGGCCGAGTTCTGAGGTGTCGTCGCTGAGCGCGACTGACGGGTGCGAGGTTCGTTCGCCATCAGGCCCGTCACCCTAGCCTCTGGGCCCCACGCCTCACAGGTCGATCGCGACACCCGTCGCGTCGGCCGCCGTGACCGAGCGGACGTCGTTCGGCGCGCCCGCCAGGGTGAGCGCGGCGAGTGCATCGAACGCCACCGTCGTGGCCTCCGTGCCCGACGGGTAACGGCGGCTGGCTCCGTCGCCGTCCTCGTCTCGCTGCCATCCCCGCTCGTCGAGGGCGGCGGCGACGTTGTTCGCTCGAGCGGTGGTGAGGTCGGTGAAGCGCACCCGGAGCAGGGTCTTGCCGGTGCCGCTGCAGTTGATCATCACGCGGTGCCAGCCGTGCGGTGCGGAGATGGCGGCCGAGCTGTCGACCGACCGCTCGATCGCGTGCGATCGGACCGCCACGACCACGTCGGTCGCGATGCCCACGGCGTCGAAATCCGCCAGATCCACCAGTAGCGGCTCGCTCGACATGGCCAGATCCTGCCAGATGGTCAGGGGCCAAGTCGCCCTAGCGGGGGAGGTGGCGCGGCGGTCATACTCTCGTCCCATGGCGGCGGAGTCGACGACGGCGAGCACCCCGGTCGCGGGCTCGGTGCGCCTGCACGGCGAGGCTCACTGGACCGACGCGAGGTTCGCGGCGACGAGCCCCTCGGGGCACGCGCGGCTGTACGTGCAGTCCCGCGACGCCGGCGCCGCCACCGTGGTCGAGCTCCGCTCGGTCACCTCGCTGGACGAGATCCTCACCGACGAGCAGCCGACCGACGCACCGGCGATGCACCACGTCGAACTGCACGTCGACGGCGTCCCGTTCCTCGAGGCGCGTTGGCCCCCCGAGTTCACCGCCCTCGTCGTCGCCGGGCTCACCGCGACGCTCGACGATCCGACGGTCGTCACGCTGCCGGCGCCCACCGGGCCGCCGGCCATCGCCGTGCCGGCCGCCGCCACTGCACCGGTTGCCGAGTCGTCGGCGCCCGCGAGCACCGAGCCCTCCGACCGTCGACGCAGTCGTGCGATGACCGGTGTCATCGGAGCGCTCGCGCTCATCGGCACTGGGGCCCTCGTGGTCGGCGCGCTCACGCTCGACCACAACGGGGGCTCGGCGCCGAAGGACACCGTGGTGCTCAGTCAGACGACGGTTCGCGAGTCGTCGACCACGACGACCACCGCTCCGTCCACCACCACGACGACGACCACGCCGGACGCGGCCACCACGACGACCACCGCCGCCTGAGGTCACCGGGCCACGGCCCGGCGGGCGTCAGAACTGCTGCTCGACGCGGTGGCTGTCGACGAGCTCGTCGAGCCGCGGCGGCTGCTCGGCGAGCCACACCCGACCGCCGCCCGCCCGCTTCGCGGACAGGAGCGCCAGGCCGGCGCGGTTGATGATCGTGTTCGCGTCGTCGAGGTCGGCGCTCAGGGCGACGCCGGCGCTGACGCCGCAGCGGGACACGCCCGCCTGCAGTGAGTGCGGACCGGCCATTGCCGCAACGATCCGGTCGGCGACCATCATCGCCTCGTCGGCGTTGGCGACGGGGTCGAGCAGCACGGCGAACTCGTCGGCGCCGAGGCGGGCCACGCTGTCGCCGTTGCGGATGGTCGAGGTGATGCGCTTGGCGACCTCGACGAGCAGCTCGTCTCCGGCGGCGTGACCGAGCTGCTGGTTGAGCTCCTGGAAGCCGTCGATGTCGAAGGCGCAGACGGCGACGAAGGAGCGCTCGCGGGAGGCGCGTGCCAACGCCGGCCGGAGGTGCTCCTGCATGAGCGTGCGGTTCGGCAGCTCCGTGAGACGGTCGTGCGTCGACTGGAAGCGCAGCATCTGGTTGAGCATGTGGCGCTCGGAGACGTCGCGCATCGTGACGACCACGCCGCGAACCTGCGACTTGTCGAAGCGGCTCACGGCGGTGCACTCCATGTTGCGGATGGAGCCGGACGCGGTCAGCACCCGCACCGTGAACGGCGTGTCGCCGGACGTACCGGCGACCGCGGCCTTCAACTGGTCGCGGGCGAGGGAGCGGTCGTCGGGATGGACGAGGGCGAGCGCGCCACCGGGGGTGGCGGCTCCCATCTGGTAGCCGAGCGAACGGCGGAGCGAGGCGCTGGCGTCCTTGATGGCGCCGTCGGCGTCGACCACGACGATGACGTCGCTGGTGTGCTCCAACATGAGCTCGAGGGCCTCGACGCGACCGCTGTCCGCGGACACGGGAGCATCGACGACGGTCGCCTCGGCGGGAAGCTCGTCCTGGAACTGGTCGTCCGGGAACTGGTCGTCCTCGGGCGTCGCGACGACCCGTGCCGCGATGATCTCGTCGGCGAGGGCGGCGAGGTCGGCGAGACCGAGGAGCTCACGGGACGTGAGCGTGCGGGGCTGGCGATCGACGATGGCGATCGTCCCGATCGGCGAACCGTCGGGAGCGTGCAGGGTGCAGCCGGCGTAGAAGCGGATGCGCGGCGAGCCGCTCACCATGGGGTGCGACTCGAAGCGGTCGTCGAGCCAGGTGTCGTCCACGACGAGGGGCTCGCCGGGCGGCTGCGCGATGGTGTGGGCGCAGAAGGAGCCGTCGCGTGCGACCTCGGCGACGTCGAGACCGACACGGGCCTTGAACCACGAGCGGTCGGCGTCGACCAGGCTGATCAGTGCGATGGGGACGTCGAACAGGGTCGTCGCCAGCCGCACCAGGCGGTCGTAGGACGCTTCGGGCGGGGTGCCGACGAGTTCGAGCTCGCGCAGCGCGGCGAGACGTCGGGGCTCGTCCACGAGAAGGTCGACAGGTTCCACGGGACCCCATCGGCAGGTTCGGCCAATCGTTGAGTTCTGAAACACCTCTAGTGCGATGACGCCGAATGCGGTGTGTCGGGCCAGTAGGCCCACTCCTCGAAGTCGGCCACGCGGCCGTCGGCGGCGAACCGCATGACCCAGAGGTCGCGGTACTCCTGGTCGACCGGCGGGAGGTAGTGCACGCTCACCTCGACGACGGCGATCGAGCCCTCGGTGGCGATGACGCGGTGCGACATCGTGAACGGCTCGCCCTGGTCGTCGAGCCAGAACGCCTTCACCGCGTCGTGTCCGACGCGCGGCACGGCGTAGGGCGAGGTGCGATAGCTCACGTCGGGATCGAACAGGGCCTCGACGGCGGCCACGTCGTCGTTCCGCCAGGCCGACTCGTAGGCATCGACCCACGCGCGCACGACATCGTGATCCACGAGCGAAGGATACCGAGGCCCTCTCAACGTCGACGGGTGCGAGTCGATAGTGGTACATGAGGTCGATCATCCGTCTCGCGGCGCCGGTGCTCCTGGCCGGGCTCCTCGTCGCCACCTCCGCCTGCCAGCTCACCCCGGGTCGCCCGGGTCAGCCGGATCCCACCATCGGCGGCTGCCTGATGATGCCGGCGGACAGCTACTGGCACGCCGACGTCCGCGGCCTGCCGGTGAGCCCGCACTCGGCCGAGTGGATCAACAGCCTTGGGCGCAGCTCCGCGTTCCACACCGACTTCGGGGCGGGCACCTGGAAGGGCGTGCCGATCGGATTCCCGTACGACGTCGTCGGCCCCGGCCAGCCGAAGGTCACGATGGGCTTCTACTACCCGGAGGACAGCGACCCCGGCCCGTACCCGCTCCGCTACGACGCTCCGGTCGAGGGGTCGCAGTTCTCGACGGGCGACCGTCACGTGATCACGGTCGACCGGTCCACCTGCAAGCTCTACGAGGTGTTCGACGCGCACCGCGGCCGCACGCCGACGTCACCCTGGCTCGCCGGGTCGGGCGCCGTGTTCGACCTGTCGTCGAACGCGTTGCGTCCTGCGGAGCACACGTCCGCCGACGCCGCCGGCCTTCCCATGCTGCCGGGCCTCGTCCGGTGGGAGGAGGTGAACGCCGGCCACGTCGACCACGCGATCCGCTTCACCGCAAACCGCACGAAGGCCGCGTACATCTGGCCGGCGCGGCATCAGGCGGGCATCACCGACGATCCGTCGGCGCCACCGATGGGCGCGTGGTTCCGCCTGCGCGCCGACTACCCGACCGACGGCCTCGCCCCGCAGGCGAAGGTCATCGTCGAGGCGATGAAGGTGCACGGGATCATCCTCGCCGACAACGGCGCGAGCTGGTTCATGAGTGGCACGCCCGACCCGCACTGGGACAACGCCGCGCTCGCGCAGATCTGGTCGATCACCGGCAACGACATGGAGGCCATCGACCAGTCCTCGATGATGGTCGACCCCAACTCCGGTCAGGTGCGCTGACCGCCGCTCGCTGCGACGCGATCGGTCCGGTTGCCACGGCGCCCGTGGGGTACAGAATGGTGGTCCAGATGCGCGATCGAGGGATGGTCCGATGGCCGGAGATGTGACGCTGCTCCCGGCGAGCGACGAGGCGCCGCTGCTGGCGCGCCGCTTCGTCCGCGCCGAGCTCGAGGGATGGGGTGTTCCGTCGGCCAACGAGAACGCCGTGCTGTTGGCCTCCGAGCTCGTCACGCACATCGTCCGCTCCGGCCCGGCGCGCTCGAAGTTGCGTGTGGAGATCCGGCGCGACGTCGTCCGCATCGAGGTCTGCGCGAACACGTCCGATGCCGGCGCACCGCTCGGTGCGGATGCATCGGATGTCGCTCTCGGCATCATCGAGTCGTTGTCGTCGAAGTGGGGCGTCGAGGGCGAGGACGGCATCACCACGACGTGGTTCGAGCTCGAGCCCGGCGAACGTCAGCCGTAGCTCCGCGTCGCGCCCGCCGTCTGGACCAGCGTCCGAGTGGGTACTCCGAGGCATCCCAACCCCGAAAGGAACGACGACATGTTGTGGATTCTCGGAGCAATCGTGATCGGCCTCATCGCAGGGGCGTTGGCCCGAGCCGTGGTGCCGGGTGACGACGCCATGGGTGTCGGCGGCACGATCGTGCTGGGTCTGGTCGGCTCGCTCGTCGGCGGCTTCATCGGCTACCTGATCTTCCACAAGGACGCCGCCAACGGCGCGTTCCAGATGTCAGGTCTCCTCGGCAGCTTCGTCGGAGCGGTCATCGTGCTACTCGCGTGGCGCGCCTTCCACGGTCGGAGCGGCCACCTCACGCATTGAGCGTTCGATTGCGAAGGACCCGGTTCGGTTCACCCGGCGATGGTGACCCGAACCAGTCCCACGACTGCCGGCGGATGGGTGTCACGGCCGAGCTCGCCTGAGCCGTTCTCGCCCCAGCACTTCACTCCCCCGCCCGACATCAGGGCGCACGAGTAGTCCGACGCCGCCACCACGTCGACTGCTCCGGTCAGGCCGCTCACCGTCGACGGGACGTAACTGTCAGAGAACGTTCCGTTGCCGAGCTCGCCGTCGGAGTTGGTGCCCCAGCAGTGGACGGCGGTGTCGACCGTGACGGCGCAGGTGTGGATCTCGCCGACGCCCACCCGGGTCACCGCCGGCAACCCGCCGACGTTCGTGGGTGTGTAGACGGCGGTCGTGGTGCCGATGCCCAGCTGTCCGGCGTCGTTGCGACCCCAGCACTGGAGCGTGCCGTCGGTGTGGGCGTCGCAGGTGTGCCAGTGGCCGACCGAGAGGTCGGCGGTGCCCGTGATCCCCGGAACGTCGACGGGGGTCGCGCTCCCGGAGCCGGAGCCCCACGTGCCGTTGCCGAACTGGCCGCCCTGGTTCTCACCCCAGCACTTCACGGCTCCGCCCGTGACGACGGCGCAGAACGTGCCGGCGTCGCCTTCCACCTTGACGGCATCCGTGATGCCGGGAACGTCGGTGGGCGTGAGGCTCGAGTCGCCCCAGCACTTCACCGCACCGCCCACCACGGCGCACGTGCGGTAGAAGCCGGCAGCGATGGACGTGGCCCCGGTGATGCCGGTGACCTCCACGGGTACGGCGGAGGGCGTGTTCGTCCCGTTGCCGAGCTGGCCCTTGGCGTTGTCGCCCCAGCAGTCCACCGCGCCACCGGCCACGATCGCGCAGTTGTGGTACCAGCCCGTCCCGACCGATGTCGCACCCGAGATGCCGGCGATCGTGACCGGGTCGTAGTTGGTGAAGGAGGAGTAGCCGAGGCCCCAGCACTTCACCGCGCCCGTCGCCAGTGCCGCGCACGTGTGAAGGAAGCTGGCCGAGATGTTGACCGCGTCGGTCACGCCGTTGACGTCGACGGGGACGTTGCTGTCGGGAGGAGGCGTGGGCGGCGGCAGGCTGCCCTGCGGGTAGCCCCATACGAAGGTATTGGGCAGGGGCAGGATGCCGAGCGCCCAGCCGAGGATCGTGCCGGCATCGGTGTCGGGGTAGATCGTGACCTCGTAGCTGAGGCCGCCCGTCGACGTGAGGTGCACGCACTGACCGGGCCGGGGGACGTTGAGCTGCGTCGGGCTGCTGCCGGGCGACTTCGTGAACAGGGTGCGGGTCTCGCCGGCGACCGGGTTGGAGACCGTCACGTCGTACACGCCGACGCCGGGGAGGCCGTCAGGCGGTGTGCCGTTGTAGTACCAGGCCACCTCGCCCTTGAGCGTTGAGCCGGCGGGCGCCGACAGGAACTTCACGTCGATGTGATCGACGGGGATACCCGCCGGAGCACAGGCCTCCGAGAACCCCTTCGTCGACGGGGCCGTGACCACGCACGACGACAGGCCGAGCGACAACGCACCCAGCGCTGCGACCACCAGCGCCTTCCGTTGCAACCGACCGAATTTCGCCATGGGGCCCTCCCCTCGCCGGCGACGCGACATGCCGCCTGTTCGAAGTGTGCGTCGCGTGTCCGCGAGGGAGCCAGGGTCGAAGGTCCGTTCACCGCTGGCTGCTGTGGCCAGAACTTCTTCGCCATCCATGTCACACCAGAACCACGTCATCCGCTGATCCGTCGCCGGCACGAGCCGGCCATCGATCAAGGAGACGACAATGAAGCTCTCGGCAAGCACCAACATCCGTCGCAAGGTCCTCGCAGGTCTCACCGCCATCGGCCTCGCCGCCTCACTCACCGTGGCCCATCCGGGTGGAGCCCAGTCAGCCCCGACCGCCCCGACCGTCCGGCGCTTCTTCGCCCCGACGATGTCGTGGAACCGCCCCGTGTCCGAACTGGGCACGACGACCAGGTTCCCCGGGTACGCCGAGCGCATGTTCAAGTACGCCGGCGCCGCCGGCTGGGACGGCTCCAATCTGAGCGTCGGCTATGACCCGACGACCCGCGGCAACTGGAGCCTCGCCTTCCGCGACTACTCGGTCCCGATCTACGACGCCGCCACCGCGACGACGAAGGTGCGGGCGTTCAAGTCCCGGGACGCCCAGGCGCTCGGTCTCCCCTGGAACGCCATGCCGATCGGGGCGAGCATGCCGTGGAACCCGAACTGGGTCCTGGGAGCCGGGAACGACGGGATCATGGCCGTCGTCAACTACCAGACCGGCGAGGCCTGGGAGGTGTACATCCCCGTCGGGAGCCGGACGCCGTTCGACTGCTTCGACATGTGGGGCCCCAACGGTCAAGCCGGGTACGACATGACGTCGGCCTCGCACAAGTGCTTCGGCAGCGTCAACCACTACATGGACATCTACAACGCCTCGACCACGGCGACCGTGCGAGGCATGGGCATCAACAAGTTGGCGCTCCTCACCCGCGCCGACGAGGTCGCCTCCGGCAAGATCGAACATGCTCTCGAGCTCACGAACTTCAACACGATGTTCGGGGCGGTGTGCGCCGGGAACAGCGCCAGCGCCGTCGGTGCCGGGAGTACCTGTGGGTTCTCGCTCGCCCCGGCCACCCGGGTCGAGCACCCGGTCAACCCGCACTCCGGTACGTGCGGTGGAACGGAGATCGCGAACACGGTGGCGAACCGCGAGCGGACCGTGCCGGCGGGCATGCGCTTCCGTCTCAACATCAGTGACGCCGACATCACCACCTGGCTCGACAGCCGGAAGTTCACGGGACCGCTCCGTGACACGGCCCGCATCTTCGCCGTCGCCCTTCGTGACTACGGCTTCATCGCCGGGGCCGAGACGGGCTGCGTGCAGCCGCTCATCGAGACCGACGGTCTGCAGAACCCCGCCACCAAGGCCACCTGGCTGAAGCTCGGTATCACCGATACCGGTATCGACTGGGCGACCAAGGACGGCAAGCCCGACTTCCCCTCGTCCGACATCCTGACCGGCCTCATCACTCAGGCCCGTCTCGAGGTCGTCAACCCCGCCTGATCCCAAGCGGAGCCGAGACCGCCGACGTTCCGGCGGACAACGAGGGAGGGAGGCGATGCTGGGGATCGCCTCCCTCTCTCCATTTTGGAGGTGCAGATGCGTGGTACGGACGATTGCCATCAGTTCCGGGGGTCCGCGACAATGACCGACACATGGGGTGGAGCGTCGAGCGGTTCGAAGTGTGGTTTCACGACTTCCACTCCTCTCCCGACGGTCGTCGGGCGTGTGCGGCGTGTGCCCAGAAGCGACACATCGCGGAGTTTGCCGACGACCTGTACCAGGATTGGTACCTCTCGATCCGCTCGACGGTCGATTCGATGAGATCTGCGAACCAACAACTGCCGTCGTGGCTCGGCGACGACGAGTCGGCGCGGCGCTACTCGCTGCGAGCGCTCGACAATGACGCCATCGACATCGTTCGCCACCGAGGACGTCTACCGGTCTCGGCGAGCGTCTATACCGATGGCACGGGGAACCCACTCGACGATCTGGTCGGACCGGCGGACTCGTACGACTCTCCGGAGAGTGCGGTTGCTACCAGGGAAGCGAGCGACGGCCTCAACGGCGTCCGGCGGACGCTCGCGACGATGATGGTCAGTGGCACCGGCGGTTGCCCGGGATGCAAAGCGTTGATGTCGGTACAACTCGCCCTCGGCGTGCTGGAGCTCCTGACCGACGGGCGCGCGTCGACCGATTCGGCGGAGGTGCGTGGCGGAACCGATGAATGGGATCGCGCCCTCTATGCGGCGCTGGAGCGGGTGGCGCCCGAGCGCGTGGGCCGCAGCGACGGCCGAATGGATGCGCGGACGCGACAACTGAAGAGACGATGCGGCGATTGCGCGCGACGACTGCTCGGCGATCTGGTCGGCAGCGCGATCGGCGGCGGAGGACCCGGAGGCGAGGGTGGCGATGATTGAGCTGACTTCCGAGTTCGACGCCGAGCTGTGGCGCTGGAGTCTGCGCGCTCCCGCAGGCACCGTCGGACCGGCCGGCACGGCAACGGCGTGCCTGGGCGAGAGCGCGTGGGTGCATGTGGACGAGTCATCGGGAGGAATCGTCGAGATCACCCTCGATGCCGCGAACGGAGCGGGTCGGCTGGACGCCTCCACGGAGGAGGTGTTCCTCGCGCTCGATCGCCGCGCTGCCGGCCCGGCCGATGGTCTCCGTCTGGCCGACGAAGTAGCGAATCAGCTCGCGCGCCTCGCAGTCCTCTGTGAGACGCGAGCTGAGCGGGCGTTGCTCGGACCGGTATCGGGATGGTGGGATGCCGAGGCGCGAGCGCTGTTCCGGACGCTCGGCATCGAACCTCCCGCCGGTGGTCCCGGCGACGCCACCGCCGGCCTCGACCTGCCTGCCATCGAACTCGTGGGTGATCTTCGCTCGGGCGGCTGGATCGATCGGATCGAGGAGGTCGTCACCGCCGGCAGCGTCGGCCGGCTGCGGGAGGCCTTGCCGCCGGTGTCCGCTGCTGATCTGCGCGAGCTCGCCGATCCTGCGACGGCGCGACTCGGTCTCCTGCCAGAGTCCGGGTCCGGACGGGTTGCGGTCGACCCATCGCTGGTTCCGGTCGGTCGCCTCGATCTACGGACCGGGGTCATGGTGAACGTCGATCGGCCACGGTCGTCGCTCAGCGTGTCCGTGCCCGTTCAACGGGGGGTCTACGCCGCGGACGTCCAAGGCATTCTCGTGATCCTCCTCGACGAGGCGGAGGACGTTCCCGTCGCCGTGAGTCCGCTCGCCTTGTCGATCGGTGACCGCGCCGACGCTATGGAGGCCGGGGTCGACCTGATCGTCGGCGCCCAACGCGACCTGACGTCGCTGTCATTGCAGCTGACCTCGCAGACCGGCGCACTTCCATCGTCCGGGCTCCGAGGCCGACGTCGTGCGCTCACGGCGGCACGCCACGACCTGACCCTCGACCGTCTGGCCGCTCCTCCTGGTCCGACGCTGTGGGAGAGCGGGGCATTCCTGGGAGAGCTCGCCGACGCAGCAGCGCTCACTCAGACCTGAGGCCGTCCCGGCCGGGTGGTGTCACACCAGCCGCCTCCTGAACGCTCACCTGCTCCACACACCGAGGAGCAGCAATGAGCAACACCGACGTCTACGAAGCAGCGACCGACGCCCCCACTGTGGCTGTGGTGAACTGGCCGACACCCGACGAGCTGCGACATGTCGCAGTGCGGTGGGTGCGCCCCGGCATGAGCCCGACGGCCGTCATGGCCGCACTCACCACCATCGCCATCGAGGGAGCGGTCGTCGCTCTCGTCGCGCACCTCGTGTGAGACGCCCCCCGTTCCGGCGCTGCGTCGATGTGTC
This sequence comes from Acidimicrobiales bacterium, assembly GCA_046331245.1. GTDB lineage: Bacteria > Actinomycetota > Acidimicrobiia > Acidimicrobiales > Microtrichaceae > SSF14. The sequence goes on from JAXLRH010000009.1 coordinate 51,673, forward strand.
AGGAACCGAAGTCCAGTTGCGTCCAGATGAGGTCGTCGCGGCCTTCGGACGACACGACGAGAACGCACCCCGACTCGGCGGCGGCGCAGTCGGTAGTGCCGGCCGGCGGGCGGATCGATCGTGCAATCGAGACAGTCGGCCTCGCGCCCGTCGGCAGCGGTTGCTCGGTGTCGCGGTCACAGTCGGCCAAGCCGTCGAACGGCGGCTGGTAGCGGCACTGCACGACGGTCGCCCCGTCGAGCGACGTCGGCTCGACGGTGTCGGGCAGGGCGAGGGTCGCCGTGCGGCCGGTCACGGCGGTCGGGTTGATCTGAGCAGTGGCACCGCCAAGTGGCCGGTCGACGGAGCGGTCGAACGCAGCGGCATCGAGCCGGTTCTTGGCGAATACGACCGCCAGAACCGCGATCACGACCACGATCGCGAGGGTGCCGACGCCGACGATCGGCGGTCTCGGGTACGGGCCGGCGAGGCGGCGGAGCTCGGCCTCGACCGCGGTGTCGGGTGCGTCGGTCGACGGGGCCACCATCCTTCGCGCCTCGTCGGCACTGCGGGGACGAGAAAGCGGCTCGCGCCGAGTCAGGGCTGCGACCAGATCGTCGACCACCTGCGCCGGCTCCGAACATCTCGCGACGAGATCGCGAACCACCATCCCGACCGCGTACAGGTCACTCGCCTCGTCGTGCTCACCCATCGCCACCGTCTCGGGGGCGATGTACGGTACCGTCCCGACCTGACCACCGGTGCTCGTGAGGCGGGGGCCGTCGAGCAGCAAGGCCGAGCCGAAGTCGGCGAGCTTGAGCTGGGGCCGTAGGTCGGTGACGTCGACCATCACGTTGGAGGGCTTGATGTCGCGATGGACGATCCCCAACCGGTGGATGTGCGCAACGCCGGCGAGCAACTGCGAGGCAAAATCGGCGCAGACCTGCGGGGACAGCGCGATGTCAGCGTCGATCACGTGCTGCAGGTCGGGCCCGTGCACATAGTCCATGACGAGAAGTGAACGGTGCGCGTCCTGCACCCACTCGCGGCTCGCGACCACGTGCGGGTCGTCCAACCGCATGTGCTGCTCCTGGACGAAGCGCATGAATGCCTCGGAGTCGGCGCGGCCGCTGTCGAAGCGCTTGACTGCCACAAGGTCGCGGTGCCGACGGCGACGCGCCAGCCACACCGTGCCATGCGCGCCCTGACCGAGTTGCTCGACGATGCGGTACCGCAGGCCGCTCGCCCAGGCGGGTTGGCGTGCCGGCAGGCGGGGTCGCATGGGTTGAGGAGCGTACCAAGCGCTTGGTACCCTCGCTCCCTGGGCTGAGGGGAGAGAGACCATGGGAACTGCTTCGCGCATTGGTTTGGTGACGGCCGCGAGCGTCGCTGCGGCGACCGGTGCCGTTGCCGTCGCCACCGCTCCCGCCGGGGCATCCGCCGCGACGCACGCGACGTCGGCGTCGACGACCACGAAGACCGCCGCCAGCGTTCTGCAGTCACCGGCGCTGGGACAGGCGGTCGCCGGCGACATCTGCCCGTTCCAGTGCGACGGCTGCCCCTGCTGACCTCACCCGAACCGCTCCGAACATGACGCTGCGGTCCCGGTGGCTCGTCGTGCCAGCGGTGGTCGCGACGCTCGTCGCCTGCGGAACGTCGGGGGAGCCCCGGAGCGAGATGCCGACGACGACGGCGGGCCGGACGGTGCAAGGCACGGCGATCGCGACGCTCGCGCTGCCCGTGAGCGTCGAGTCCGACGGGCCGATCAGGTCGGGGCGCACCGTCACTGTGAGCGGGACCCGCTTCCCGCCGAACGTGCCAATCGCCGTGACGATGTGCAGCATCGACCCGAACGTCTCCAGCACCATCACCCCGGCCTCGTGCGATCACGACGTGGCGGTCGTCGACACGTCGAGCGACGCGGCGGGCTCGTTCTCGACCCGGTATCGACCGAGCCGGTTCATCCGCTCCGGCGGCACCGAGGTCGACTGCTCCGAGCCGTCGACGCACTGCGCGATCGTCGCGGCGAAGGTCGGCCCTGAGAACGTGGACCTCGTCAACACCGGCGGCCGGAGCGTGGTGGTCGGTGGCACCGACGCCCCCACCGTCGACGTGGCCTTTGCCCCAGGGACCGCCAGGATCGACCTCACTGGACTCGTCGACGGCAAGCGCATCGACGTGCGCCAGTGCGCGCATCTGGATGAGTACACCTACCAGGGGTGCGCCGACACGAACGTCGTCTCCACCGCAGTGGCGTCCGGCACGAAGGCTACGGTGAACCTGCCGTTCCGGGCGACGATCGGCACGCCGGGAGCTGCGACCCGCTGCACCGACACGGCGCCAGCTCGCGCGCCCGATCAGGCCTCCCACGACGACGGCCAGCTCACCGATGCGCTGTGCTTCCTCGACGTGACCTACGACGGCAACCACTTCCAGACGCCGATCACCGGGGCCGATCTTGCGTCGGCCGTCGGCGGAGTGGCGCCCGCTCCCCCTCGCGCGCAGATCCACGACGGATGGCAGGGCATCGACCTCGACGGCTCGCACGCGCTCCTCACCATGACACTCGACCTCGGGTTCGACCCGGGCACGGTCGGCGTGGCCGCGATGTGCGACGACCCCAACCACGTCGCTCCGACCCGGTGCTCCGACCCCGTGCGCGTCCAAGCCGACCCCAGCGGACGGCTCGATCTCGATCTCGTGCTCGATCGCCATCCTCCGAGTCACGCGTCCTACGGCGCCAACTGCGAGAAGGGCTGCTGGATGGTCTGGGAAACCCAGCGTGCCCGGTTCGGGCGACAGCTCAAACCGCCTGCGACCACCGACACCGCGGCCCTTGCGACCACCGACGGCGACGTCGTCACGTTGTCCACCGGCCGGTTGCCGAGGAACACGACGGCGACAGTTCGGGTCTGCGACCCGCAATGTGGCGGCGCCCCGATCGGGGCGGCGACCGATGCCCGCGGCCGCTTGCAGCTCTCCAACGCCCACCTCGCCGACTGCACCTCCTCGAAGTCATGCGAGCTCGAGGTCTCGTTCGACCGGGTGCACCAGCTGGGCTCGCCACTCCACCTCACCGTCGAGGGTTGACGTGTTCGACATGATCGACCGGCCCAACGGGAGCCGGCAGGTCGTCATCGGCGGCTTGCCCGTCGAACCCGTCCCGGCGGCCCTCAGCCCTCACCGTCCGACGATCGGGGACGACATCCGCCTCCCCAACGCTTCGCTGCGCGTACATGTCGCCTTCTCTGACCCAGCGCTGACGGTGCCGCGACTCCGGATCGTCGTTGTCGACGGACAAGTCACCGAGCTCGGGTCGGTGGCCGCCGACGACATCGCCGACGTCGCGCTGACCGTCGTCCTGTGGCGTTGGCTCCGCTTCGTCGCCGGCGCCGACGACTTCTACGTCGTCAGCGAGGTCGGCCTGTCGTTCGACGGTGAACTCGAGGACCTCGAGCTGGTGGGAGGGCTGGCACTGCTCCCCCAGGTCCGTCGAGTGCTGTCCGGCGCGGCCGGGCCGCACGCCGCCGCCCTGAGCAATTGGCTCGAGGAACGCGAGCGCGCGTGAACACCATCGACGCACTGACCGCGTGGCTCGACGAGCGGACGCGGGACCGCGCCGCGTTCACCGGCTACCAGGTGTCGGTCGTCGGAGCGGAGGACCGGTTCGACATCGCCGGCGGCCTCGATGCGCTCGACCGACCGGTCACCGTCGGGTCGCTCGTTCCCGGCCGATGCACCGTCACCAAGCCCCTGGTCGCACTGGCGCTGTGTCGCCTTCACGTCGACGGCCAACTCGATCTCCACACCGACACCGTGTCGGGCTTCGGTCTCGATGCCGCACCGCACGTCGGGCGACTCACGCTCGCCCAGCTGCTCGGCCACAGCGGCGGTCTGCACCTCACCCCGGCCGCCGCATACTCGCTCGTCCGTCCCGAAGCGCGCCTCGCGCTCGCGCTCCACATGCCCTGTCCCGACGGCTGGGATCCGGCGACGAACCGCGCCTACGACGAGGCCGCTGCCTGGTTGATCCTCGGCCGGATCCTCGAGCTCGCCACCGACGCGCCCTATGACGACGCCGTCGCTGTCGCGCTCGCCGACCTCGGCGTGGACGACGGCCGCATCCTGCTCCGTCCGGGCTCCGACGCGACCGACGAGAGCTGGCTGGCCGATGTGGCCGTGGACGGCGCCCCGCGCCGCGACCGCTCGATGCGGCCCATGATGGTGGCGGGGATCCGGCAGCACGCATGCGAGTGGTGCCCGTCGTGGTCAGGCTTCGCGTCGGCCGGAGCGCTCGCCGAGCTGGGGCACGCACTCGCCCGACATCGAGGCACCGCCGACTCGCTCGGCGCGGCGATCCGCCTGATGGCCAGCCGCTACCGCGTCGACCCAGCGACCGGGCACGCGCACGGTCTCGGGGTCAACGTCGATCTGGGCAGATGGCTGACGTCCGACGCACTCGGAACCGATGCCTTCGGCCACGTGGCTCGCGCAGCGATGTTCGCGTCGACCGCAACCCACGGGATAGCGGTCGGGCTCGTTGGAACGCCCGAGAACGTCGCACTCCGCGAAGAAACCTGGCGCCGGACGATCGAGCTGGCGCTCGATCCGTCCGGCTCGGATCTCAATTGAACATCACGACGGACGTCGCGATGCCGGTACCACCCCAACACTTGACGCCGCCGCCAGCGACCGCGCAGGTCCCGTCGATCGCGGTCACATCAGACAGGCCCGCAACCGTGCTCGGCACGAGGACGGGAGTCACGCCGGTCGACCCGTTGCCAATCTGGCCGCCGCTGTTGTCGCCCCAACACTTGACCGAACCGGTCGACAGCAACGCGCACGACGATCCGGGACCATCACCGATGGTGAACGAAAATCGGTCGCTCGTGGACGAGGCGACCGCACCAGTCATGCCCGCCACCACGACCGGCGTCGTCGTCGAGCCGCCGGACGAACCGGTGCCCAGCTGACCGGTGCGATTGCCGCCCCAACACCGCATTGTCGTATCGGACATGGTGACGCAGGTGTGCTCGCTCCCGCCGGCGAAGAGCAGCCAGCTCCCCGAGGCCGAGATTGTCGTCGCGCCCGACAGTCCCACGACGTCGACCGGCGACGCCGACGCATTGCTCGTTGCGCCGTTCCCGAGCTCCCCGAACGGATTCGCTCCCCAACACTTTGCCGCGCCGGCCGTGACGATCGCGCACGTGTGGGTGCCGCCCGCCGCCAGCGCGGTCGCACCCACGATCCCGTCGACCGGGACAGGCGTCACCGAGCCGCCGGTCGTGGTTGCTCCATCGCCCAGCGTCCCGAAGAGGTCGTCACCCCAACACTTGACCGATCCTCCCGACACGATGGCGCAGGAGTAGTTCCTCCCGATTGCGACCGCCGTTGCACCCGTGAGGCCCGAGACAATGACCGGCGTCGAGGAGTTGACCTTTGTGCCGTCACCCAGCTGACCCGACGAGTTGAGGCCCCAACACTTAACCTGACCGCTCGTGACGGTGGCGCATGCGTGGGAACCGCTGCTGGCGATTGAGGTCGCGCCGAAGAGTCCCGACACCTGTACGGCGGTCGGCGAATCAACCGTCGTGCCGTTGCCGAGCTGACCGGAGGAGTTGCTGCCCCAACACTTGACCGTCCCGGTGTTGAGGAGAGCGCAGTTGCCCGACACCTTCACCGCGCCCGAGATGGCGATCTCGCCCGGCGTGAGTGTGATCGACAACGGCGTCTGGTGACCGACGGCGTCCTCGGCCAGGACCGAGAGCACGGTCGACGTGCCGGTCGGCAGCCCGCTGTAGGTGTACGTGCGAGCCGTTGACGGCAAGGTCGCCACCGTCGTGTCGTCGTGCTTCACCGTGTAGCTCGTCACGGCGCGGTCGTCGTACGCGCCGGGCCAGGTGATCTTGACGTTGCCACCCGTGCCACCCCGGGTGATCGCTGCGCCGTCCAACCAGACCGGCGGTGAATCGGCGCCGCCGTCGAGCGGGGCGCTCCGATCGAGCAGGTACGCCTGGTCGACCGTCGTTCCGGCGGCGCGGTTCTCGACCACGTTCGACGCCTTCGAGTTGAACGGCACGTATCGCCCGTCGGCCGAGATCGAACGGGGCCCCTCGCTCGGCCCGCCGACGAGGTTCGCGCCGCCGATGCCGGTGATCCGGCTGACGGTACCGAGGTCACGCGACCAGATGAACACGTCGGCGAGCGAGTTGGTGTCGCCCGGCACAAGCCACGAGGTCGCCGACGCGAACACGATCGCCGACCCGTCGCCCGAGATCACCGGCGGCGTCGCCGGAAGGTCCATCGCGGTCTCACCGTGCGTTCCGAGCGGCTCAGGCACGACAGCTCCGGTCGACCGATTCCACACGTAGACCCCGGCCCCACGACCTGCCACGAGGTTGGTGGCGTCGGACTCGAACGCGACGTAGGTGCCGCCGTTCGAGATGCTCGGTGAACCGGTCATGCCGTTCGGCTCGACACCGCCGGGCAACATTCGGACGACGTCGCCGCCGGCGGTCGTGTCCCAGACGAACACGTCGGTCGTCGCGTTCGTGTCACCGGAGATCAGCGAGTCGGTGTCGCTGTCGAACGCGACGTAGCGTCCATCGGGCGAGACGGCGACCCGCTCACCAGCGGCGCAGTCCTGCCACGAGAATCCGACGTCGACCGGCTGCGTGACGATCGAGTCGTCGTCGACGTTCCACACCGCCGCGAGCTCGCATTGGAGCACCTCGTCGCCGATGACGATCGGTCCCGCGGGGTTGTCGACCATCGTCGTGAAGGCCACGCGCTTCCCGTTCGCCGAGACGGAGGGAAGGCTGACGGAGTTCTTCACCGGCACCGGCGACCGCCGGACCGAGTTCGTCGCGAGGTTCCACACGAAGAGCTGAGGACCGGCCAGATCGGCGTCGGCGGTCAAGTTCGTCGAGTCCGACTCGAACACCACCACCGAGCCGTCGCCGGAGACGACGGCGTTGAACGACACGCCATTCGGTCGTGCACCACCGAGGGCGGGGGGCTGAGCCCGCACGGTGTCGGTCGCAGGGTCCCAGACGTAGACGAGCCGTTTCCCGTCGTTGATCCCCGTGACGAGGTTCTTCGTGTCCGACTCGAACACCACCTTGCGACCGTCGTTCGAGACGCTCGTCTCGGCGCCCGATGGTTCGAGGCCGGTGAGCGCGAACGGCTGACGGCGCGTCAACGGCGCGACCGACGGCGGAGCCGTCGTGGTGGTCGTACCGCCGCCTCCACCACCGCTGTCGGGCGGACAACCGGTGAGCGTAAGCGCGGCGACGAGCCCACCAGCGACGACGATCGATCGACGGAACTTCACGGTGCCTCCAGGCGGACGACGGTCAGGGTGACGGCGCGAGCGCGGTGAACGTTCCCGCGGTGCGGTTGTACACGACAATGTTGGACACGGGGAGCGACGAGTTCGCGAACGAGTGGAACGCAACGGTCGCGCCCTGGACGTCGAAGGCCGGCGCCATGCCGGCGCGGAACTGGCTCGGCACCGACAGCACCCCGCCGAACGTGTCGAGGAGGTTCAAGCCGTTCGACGACTCGAAGGCGACGACCGAGCCGTCCGACGCGATCCGCGGCAACGCCCCCGGCGTCGAGGCCAGCCGGACACCGTCGGCGACGTTCCAGACGCCGACCTCTGTCGAAGCTCCGTTGGTCTCGTCGTACGCGACCCAGTCCCCGGCCGGGATCAGCATGGCGTGTCGCGAGCTGCCCGTCAGCTGCTGACCGATGTCGCCGGCGGCGCGACGAACGACGCTGGTGGACGGCACCCATCGGAACACGTCGGACTGCCCGTTGGAGTCGCCGTTCACGAGGTTCGTGGCGTTCGACTCGAACGCCACGTAGTTGCCGTCGTAGGAGATCGACGGCGCCGTGCCAGTCGCCATGCCTGGACCACCGCTGGTCGCGTCGGGCTGGACGCCCGTCCGCTGTGCCCGTGCGACCACGCCGGTGGACCGGGTCCAACGGAACACATCGGCGACGCCGTTGGTGTCGTTGGCTACAAGGTTCGACGCGACGGAGGTGAACGCGACGTACGCGCCGTGGTCGGCCACAGTGGAACCGCCGGACGCGGCGTCGGGCTGTGTTGAACCGCTCTGCACCCGGGTGACGGTGTTCGTGGGGAGGTCCCACAGGAACACGTCGGGTGCATCGTTTGTGTCGCCGACGACGAGGTTGGACGCGGCCGACGTGAAGGCGACGGCATCCCCGCTCCACGAGATCGACGGACGACCGCTCGGGCCGTCCGGCGCGCCGAGCGGGGTGGGTTGGCGGGTCACCTGGCCAGTCGTGCGGTCCCACACGAACACGTCGGTGAACTGGTCGTCGTCGCCGGCGACGAGGTTCGATGCCGACGACGCGAACGCGACGTAGCGCCCGTCGCCCGAGAGCGACGCGTCCGCGCTGCTGCCGTTGATGCCGGTCCCGAACCCGTTGCCCGTACCAGGTGCCGCAAGGTGGCCGGGCCATCGAACCGTTCCCGGCGTCGAGCACGATCCCTGCGTCGGCGGTGTCACGACGGTGTGGGGGTTGGAGTTCGCGTCGAGCGACACAGCAACGACCCGACCGGTGCATGTCAGGATCCGGTACGACCGGAGATCCGCGTCGAGTGAGAGCCCGATTGCCCGTTCCTGGTCGGAGGAAGCTCGGCCCGCAACGTCGTACGCAAAGGTGCCGGCGGCGTTCCCGAAGACCGCCGGACTCGGCGCCGGCGGGGCCGACGGCCGGCCGATCGCAGTGACCGTGCCGTCCTCGGCGAGGAGGAAGTAGCCCGTCGCGTCGGGCTTCACCCGCATGTCGACGACCGGTGCGGCCGGGCGGAACCCGACGGCGGTCGGCAGGTCGGGCGCCGTGCCGAAGGAGTAGACCGTGCCGGCGGCGGTGGTGACCCACACTCCCTTGCCGTCCGCCGTCGGCGTGATCGCCACGACGTCGCCGTCGAGGGGTGCCGTCGCCAGGTCGCTGTCGTCGAGAGCGTCGCGCGCCGTGATCGTCGAGCCGCTCGGCACGAAGCCCTTCGGGAGCAGCTCGCCCGTCTTGGTCACCATCAGGACGCTCGGCACACCTGCTGCGTCATTGACGACGGTGGCGGCCGCGATCGGTGAAACGTGCGGGATGACGAGCGACGTGCCGTTGGCCCGTTGGAACGCGTCCTGCACCGCTGGCGCGTCGCCGTAGCGCTTCACATGACCCTGATCGTCGACCGTCCAGTAGCCCAGGCCCGTGCGCGTCGGCAGGATCGCGACGTAGTTGCCCGTCGGCGCAAGGTGTCCGTCGCCGAAGTAGCGCGCCCCGCCGGTGACCGACGCGACCACGCGGCCACCGCCGGAGATCGTGAGGTACCCCGTATTGTTCGGGAGGAACGCGCCCCCCCGACCGGTCTCGAACCGCGGGCTCGAACTGTTGGCGATGGTCGTTGCGGTCGAGTCGGCCGAGCCGATGTCGAGCCGGTGGAACCGGCGACCGGTGGCAGTGTCGGTCACCAGCGGGCCCGAGTCACGGACCGCCGCCACCAGGTCGTCGATGGCCAGGGTCGGATGGCGGTACTTGAGCACAGCGACGGCGCCGGCGACCATCGGCGTCGCGAAGGAGGTGCCGACGAGAAAGGCCGTGACGCCGGGGATCGGAGTATCGATGAAGGGACCGCCGGGCGCGAGGACGTCGTCCGACACCCGGTTCGAGTAGCAACTCAGCGTGTCGCGCTGGACGGTGGCGCCGGCGGCCGGGCACCCGGTGAGCGATGCGTCGAGCGTGGTGGTGTGGTCCCACACCGCTCCGACGCGAATCGCGCCGGACGACGCGCACGACGGATAGAAGTCCACGCCGCCGCCGTTGCCGGAGGCGACGACCGGCACGATGCCGAGCAGACGCAGCTGGTCGTAGACGACACCCATGGGGTCGCTCGCCTTGATCGACGCGCAGTCGACGCCGGGGATGCCGAGGCTCTGGTTGACGGCGACGATCGGTTCGCCGTTGCGGCGGCGCAGGATGACGTCGTTGAGCGCGGCGAGGATGAGCTTCTCGCCGTCGGTGGAGCTGATCCTGGGGGTGAAACAGGTCGTGCCCGAACTGATGTCGTACGAGATGATGTGGGCTCCCGGCGCCGACTGGGACGCGATGTAGCTGACGATGGTGCCGTGGCACTGGTCGCCGTCAGTGTTGGTCCCGATCGGCGATCGCTCGACGTCGGGGGTGACGCCAAGCAGCTGGACCGCGTTGGCGTCGTACCCGGTGTCAATGACCGCGATCGTCGAGCCAGCCCCCACGTTGGGATCTCCTGACGGCGGCGTGATGAACGGCGTGAGGCCGACGAGGTCGCGAGCCTCACCCATCCCCTCGAACTCGACGTCACGCGGGAACGTGACACGCGTGACGGCCGTGTTCACGAGGCCGCTGCCGGTGTCCTGGTCGAGACGGAAGTTCGCGACGTTGACCATCTGGTCGACGGTGGAGACCCGGAGGAACAGCTCGGGGAGCCGCTCGTACCGGTCAAGGATCGCACCGGGCCCGACGCCGGCCGACGACACCAGCACGTCCTTAAAAGAGTTGTAGACGGCCGTCGAGCCGTCGACGAAGGACGCCGTCGGGTTCGTCGAGCCGCTCGCGAGCCCAGCGCCGGCCGCCGTACCGGCCGTCGCCCCGAACGACACCAGTACGTCCACAGGCGCTGTCTTCAGCGCCGTGGCGACATCCTGATCGAGCACACCGGCGGCGACCGATGGAGCCAGCGGGTCGGTCTGGGGCGGCGTGGTCGTCGGTGGGCAGCCGGTCAGAACGGCGGCAACCAGCGAGAATCCGAGCGCGATCGCCGCGCGATGTCGTCGTTGCATCCCCTCGAGCCCTCCAGCAGACCTCCGGCGATTCTGACTGCCGAACGCAGTTCGCCGCAAGGTCCTTCTGTAGTACCCTCACCCGACTGACTGGGGAGACGGGCTGCGCCTCGTACGCGCCCGAACGGAGGGGCCATGCGCCGAGCGGTTCTATTGTCGACCGTCGTCGTCCTGACGCTGGCGGCAGCCTGCGTGCCGGACACGACGACGCCACCGACGTCGACGACCACCACGACGACGGACGGTCCGACGACCTCGACGACCACCACGACGACGACCACCACCACCACACTGCCCGGTGATACGAACGCGCCCACCTGGCCGGTCGGCGCCACGTTGGGGGCGGCTGTCGACGGCCGCAACATCACCTTCACCTGGAACGCAGCGTCGGACGACGTCGCTGTCGCGGCCTACCGCCTCGCACGCGACGGCGTCGAGTTCGCCGTCGTCCCCGGTGACCGGACGACCTACACCGCGACCGGACTTCCGCATTCGACGACGTCGACCTTCTCCGTCGTCGCGCTCGACGCCGCGGCGAACCCCGCCACCGGTCCGACGACCACGGCGACGACGGCGCAGCCGGTCGAATATCCGGCGACCGCCGTCGCGCTCGGCAACGGTGACCACTGCATCTTGACGCCGACCGCGACAGTCCAGTGCTGGGGCGACAATCAGGAAGGTCAGGTCGGCAACGGCACTCTCGATCCTGCCGATCGACCCGTGACAGTTCCCGGCCTCGCCGGCGTCGCCGAGATCGCGACCGGCGAGGCATACGCCTGCGCCCGTCTCTTCTCCGGCAGCGTCAAGTGCTGGGGCCGAAACGACGTCGGGCAGCTCGGAAACAACACGCGCACATCGTCCGCCGTGCCGGTGACGGTCAGCGGCGTTGCGGGCGCGACCCGATTGTCGACCGGTGATGCCCACGCATGCGCCATCGTCGCGAGCGGTGCAGTCAAGTGCTGGGGCTCGAACGCGGACGGCGAGCTCGGCAACGGCGGCACGTTTGCGGACGGCCTCACCTCGGCGGTGTCGGTGACGGGCATGAGCGGAGCGATCGACATCGCCGCCGGCGGGTCGCACACCTGCGCCGTGCTGACGGGCGGGAGCGTGAAGTGCTGGGGCGACGGAGGCTTCGGGCAGATCGGCAACGGCGACGACGTCGGCAAGCTCGCCCCGACGACCGTGCCCGGAGTCACCGGAGCGACGTCGATCGCCGCCGACTACGCGGGCGTGTGCGCCGTCACGTCCGGCGGGGCAGCGAGCTGTTGGGGTGACCAGGAATTGTCACCGGTTGCGCTCAGCGGTGTCTCGGGAGCTGTCAAGGTCGTCATGTCCACCTCGGAGGCCGGCGACGGCGTGTGCGTGCTGCTCGCCGACGGCACGGCGAAGTGCCAGGGCGAGAACGATCGCGGTTCGATGGGCACCGGCGACGTCACCACGAGGCCCACGCCACAAGCGGTCGTTGGGCTCACCGGGGCGACCTCCCTCGCCCTTGGCGACGCCGGGTGCGCGATCACGGCCGGCAACCACCTCCGCTGCTGGGGCGGCTCTTCCAACGACATGGGCAACGTCGACATTGTCGACTCGACGGTGCCCATCCAGTTCCCGGGCGCCGGCACCGCGACGGCGCTCGCGACCGGCGCGAGCCGCATCTGCGTGATCGTCGCCGGCGGCGGCGTAAAGTGCTGGGGCGACAACAGCGCCGGCTGGCTCGGCAATGGCACCGAGATCAACTCGCCGGTATCGAGCCCGGTGACCGTGACCGGCGTGTCGGGCGCAACCGCCCTGTCGGGCTCGGACAGCCACACCTGCGCGCTGCTCGCCGGCGGCACGATCCGCTGCTGGGGCGACAACTCCTACGGGGAGCTCGGCAACGGTTCAGAACTCCAGGTCCTGAACGCCGTGCTCGTCGCGAACGTGAGCGGGGCGACCGCCGTCGCCGCCGGCGGCTCACACACCTGCGCGATCGTCGCCGCCGGAGCCGTCAAGTGCTGGGGGGACGGCCTGCGCGGCCAGCTCGGATTCGGCTTCAACCAGTCGTCGCTCGCCGTCACCGTGACCGGCCTGACCGGCGCGACGGCGATCGCAGTCGGGGGCGAGCACACCTGCGCGATCGTGGCCGGCGGTGAGGTCCGATGCTGGGGGGCGAACGACAACGGCCAGCTCGGCGACGGCACCACTGACGATAGTGACGTGCCGGTTGGGACCGGTGTAACCGGAGCCGTGGCGATCGCCGTGAACGAGTGGTCGACCTGTGCTGCCCTCGTCGGTGGCAAGGTCGTGTGCTGGGGCGCCGACCTGTCTGACCTAACCCCCGATCCCCTTCCGGTCCATCTCTCAGCCGTGCCGATGGTCGGTATCGACAACGCGACGGCATTGACCGCGCACGGGTTCCGCTTCTGCGCCCGGCTCGCCGACGGGCACGCCGTCTGCTGGGGCGAGAACGACGGCGCTGCCGGCACCAACACCACGTCGAATCTTCCTTTGCCGACCCGCGTCACCGGCCTGTCGAACATCGGGACGATCAGCACGGGCGAGTCCAACACCTGCGCGCTCGTCGGCGTCAACGTGTGGTGCTGGGGGTCCGGCCTCGAAGGCGAACTCGGCAGCCGCACGGCCTACTGGTCGCCCCACGACGTGCTCTGGGTGTAGCTGTAGGCGCAGCGCGAACGCGTAGCGTGCCGAGCTCCGACGCACGGACCACGGCAAACCATCGGAGATCGTCACCGACAAGTCCCCGACCCTCGCGGCGTTGATCGCTGATTTGATCCCCGAAGCAGAGACATTGCGCCAAGCCGTACGCGAACAGCCGGATCGAATGCGACCGCGGTCGGCTGAACGCACGATTGAGACCGATGCGCTGCTTGAAGACCGACTTCACGGCCAGCGTGATCATCCGGGGTCACGCGCTGGTGCAGAACATTCGCCGTGGCCACTACCAGTTCGACTACGACACCGACCCGACGCCTGCTCGAGGCGGCGTTCGACGACCTCTGCTCAGCGCTCGTCCACTGAGCAACCAACTCCGTCTGTAGGGTGCGCCCCGATCACGATCAACGCAAAGTGCCCGATGACGAGATGTCGGCACCGCGACCCGCGTCGAGCTGTCCGGGCCCGCGATCCCGTCCCGCCCGACCAGAATCAGCCCGGTACGATGACCGTTCGCCGGAGTTGTCCGCTAGTACTCCGCCTCTCCGCCCGGATAGCTCAGTTGGCCAGAGCAGCTGTCTTGTAAACAGCAGGTCCTCGGTTCGAATCCGAGTTCGGGCTCCCATTTCTCGGGGTATTCAGCCTCCTGAAGGGGTCGCGAAACCCCGCTTGCTAACCCCTTGCTAACCAGCCGTTTCGGCAGGTCGGCTCGGTAGGCCGAGATTTTTCGCTCCATGTGACCGGTTTGAGACGGTCGTCGCGCGCTTAGCCCGACATGAGAGCGAGGAGGTCGCAGATGCGCGGCTCGGTGATGAAGCGGGGTAGCACCTGGACGTACGTGATCTCGTTGGGTCACGACGAACACGGGAAGCGGAAGCAGAAGTGGGTCGGCGGGCATCGGACGCGCAAGGAGGCCGAGGACGCGATGATCGCGACCCTCGAACGCATCCGCACCGGGAGCTTCATCGACCCAGGTGCCTCCACGCTCAGGGAGTACCTCGACGAGTGGCTCGCAGCTGTCGAGCCGACGCTTCGGATCACGACGTGGCGGAGCTACGAGCAGATGCTTCGCCTCTGGGTGATCCCGCGTGTTGGTCGGATCAAGCTGGCCGATCTCACGCCGATGCACCTGCGCCGACTGCAGGCCGACCTGCTCAAGAACGGCAAACTCGACGGCAAGACCGGGCTCTCGCACCAGTCGGTCGCAAACTGTCGCCGAGCGTTGAAGAAGGCCCTGAGCGACGCGGTGAAGTGGGGACTGCTGGCGCACAACCCGATGACGTTCGTCGACGCGCCGCGTGTGATCGCGGTGTCGCGGCCGACGTGGGACGCGACCCAGGCGAAGGTGTTCCTCGACGCGGTCGCGGACAGTGAGCTGCTCGCGGCGTGGGTGCTGTTCCTCACGACGGGGATGCGACGCGGCGAGGTCGCCGGCCTGCGGTGGGACGCGGTCGATCTCGAGAAGGCGTCGCTCGCCGTTCGGATCAACCGGGTGTCGGCCGGCCAAGGCAACCGGGTCGCCGAGCATCCGCCGAAGACGAAGCGAGGGCAACGATCGATCGCTCTCGACGCCGGCACGGTCGACGCGTTGCGAGCGCATCGTCGTCGCCAGCTGGAGGACCGACTGCGAGCCGGGCCGGCGTGGACCGAAACCGGGTTCGTCTTCTGCGGGCTCGACGGTCTGCCGCTGCACCCTGACACGTTCACCGCGACGTTCAAACGGTTGCGCGATCCCCTGCAGCTCCCGGTCATCACGCTGCACGATCTCCGCCACACCTCGGCGACGCTGGCCCTTGCAGCGGGTGTGCACCCGAAGGTCGTCTCCGAGCGACTCGGCCACGCCAACATCAGCATCACGCTCGACCTGTACAGCCACGTCATCGAAGACATGCAGAGCGAGGCCGCCGAGCAGATCGGCGCGCTGCTGTTCGGCGGGACCGTCCATGGCTGACCGCAAGAAGCCTCGCCCAACGGCCGAACACCTTGATATCATCTCTGATGTCAGTTGGAGCGTCGAGCTGGAACCGGAGGTCGAGGAATGGTTGGACATGCTCTCGCCCGCCGAGTTCGCTTTGACGCTTCCGCACATCGAGCGACTCGCCGAGCGGGGCAACCGTCTCCGCATGCCGGCGTCGAAGCCGCTCGGCGACGGACTCTTCGAGCTTCGATTCGATCTCGACTCCGTCGCCTGGCGGATCCCGTTCTTCTTCGCGACCGGCCGGCGGATCGTCTTGCTGACGGTGTTTCGAAAGCAACGAATGAACGAGCGCACCGAGATCACCCGCGCACGCGCCGCCATGGTGCGGTGCATCGCCGAGGGCCACACCGCTGAGGAGGACTGATGGGACGCACCAATCTCGACGACCTGAAGGACCGACGGCTCGGCCGAATGACAGCGGCTGAGCGCGCTGAGTTCGATGCGACGTATGCGGCTGCGAAGTTGGCGCTGTCCGTCGGCGAGCAGGTCCGCGACGCCCGTGAGGCCGCCGGGCTGTCGCAACGCGCCCTCGCCTCCCGCATGGGGACGAGCCAGGCAGCGATCGCACGCCTCGAGGCCGGCGGGGTCGGTTCGACGCTCACGACGCTTCAGCGCGTCGCAGCGGCGCTCGACCTGGAGGTAACGGTCCACCTTCGACCGGCCATCTGATTGGACTGACACCAGGTCGAGGCCGTCTCGTCCGCAAGGAAGATGGGCGCCGTGCTAGCAACGTCGGCGTGGCGACCAAGGTGATGGCTCTCAAGCGCAACGGCGCCTGCTCGGCGTGCGCGACCCCGCTCGCCACGGGAACCCGGGCGCAATGGGACAACGTTTCGAAACTCGTGACGTGCCTCACGTGCGTTGAAAACATCGCTCCCCCGGAGGTAGCGGCCATCCCCACGCCACCACTCCCCCCAATCGTCGATCCTGTACCGACCGGACCCGCCGACGACCTGCCACCGATCGACGTCGGCACGCCCGGGGCTTCGGCACAGAAGGAGTTCGAACGGCGCCACGCCAAACGGGAACAGAAGATCGAAGAGAAGTGGGGCACTGGACGCCTTGGCCGGGTGGCCAAGTTCCTGTCGGACGATCCGCAAAGCACGACCGCATGGGCAAAGGGGGCTCATGGCGAGGAACGCGTGGCAGCCATCCTGAGCGAACGTCTCGCCGAAGACGCTGTGTTGCTTCACGACCGCAAGGTCCCCAAGACCAGGGGCAACATCGACCACATCGCCATCGCCCCGAGCGGGGTGTGGATCATCGACGCCAAGAAGTACACCGGTAAGGTTGAGAAGCGCGACGTCGGCGGCTTCTTCAAGACCGAGCTGCGTCTCTACGTCGGCGGACGCGACCGCAGCAAGTCGGTGGACGGTCTGCAGTGGCAGGTCGACGCTGTGCGCACAGTCCTCGAAGATGAAGCGATCCCCGTCCACCCGGCGCTGAGCTTCGTAGGGGCGGAATGGCCGATGTTCTTCGCCAAGCCGTTCCAGCTGAAGGGTGTGTGGATCAGTTGGCCCGGCAAGCTTGCCGAGTTGGTGCTCGGCGACGGCCCGCTCGCGATCGATGACGTCGACCGGGTCGCACGCCTGCTCTCGCACCGCCTTCCAGCCAACTGAGACGCCGGCTACTCCGAGAACGCTGCGCGGTCGAAGAGGCGACCGGCGCGGACCAATCAGCGCAAAGACGCTCGGCGACGGGCACGACAATCCCGGAGGGCGAACGGCGAGGCGCCCCTAAGGTCAGTGCCGTGTTGCTGACGATCTCCACCGACCATTCTCCTGCGAGCGATCTCGGGTTTCTTCTGCACAAGAACCCGGGCCGGCTTCACTCGACGGACATGAGCTTCGGCACAGCGCACGTCGTGTTCCCGAAGCGTCCGACAGCCGGTGCACCGCAGCCGTCATCGTCGAGGTCGACAGCGTCGGTCTCGTCCGCAACCGCCGCAGGACTCGGCACGCAGGCTCACTCTTCGACTACGTCAGCGACCGCCCCTACACCGCCAACTCATACATGTCAGCCGCGATCAGCAAGATGTTCGGCACGGCACTGTCCGGGCGCAGCAAGGAGCGACCGGATCTGGCGGCGACTCCGATTCCGATCGAGTTGGCCATCCCAGTCGTCGCGTGCCGTGGCGGGAGTGATGTCCTCGAGCGCCTCTTCGCTCCGCTCGGGTGGGAAGTCGAATCCAAGGTCATCGAGATGGACCCACTCCACCCCGAATGGGGCGACAGCCCGTACCGCTCCGTCCGGCTCCGCGGGCAGATGTGCCTGAAGGACGCGCTCGAGCACGTCTACGTCCTCCTTCCCGTGCTCGACGGGTCCAAGCACTACTGGGTGAACGCCGACGAGATCGATCGCCTGCTGCGACGTGGCGGCGCATGGCTCGCCAGTCATCCGGAACGCGACTTCATCACCCGCCGCTACCTCCGCCATGACCGCCAGTTGACCTCCGAGGCGCTGGAACGTCTCGCCGAACTCGACGAGACCGCGCCGGAAGTCGATGCGACCGACGACAGCACCGATCGCGACGAAGCCGCCGACGCAGCCGAGGCGGCTGTCGAGGAACGCATCAGCCTCAACGAACAGCGCATGAACGCGGTTGTCGCAGCGGTACAAGCGGCGTCCCCTCGCTCCGTGGTCGACCTGGGCTGCGGAGAAGGACGGCTCTTGGGTCGCCTCCTTCGCGACACCTCGGTCGACCGCATCCTCGGCGTCGACGTGTCGTACCGATCGCTCACAGTTGCTGCGCGCCGCCTTCGGCTCGACGGCATGGCTCCTCGCCAGCGTGAACGTATCGAACTCCGCCAGGGCGGTCTCACCTATCTCGATGCCTCGCTCGCCGGATTCGACGTCGCATGTCTCATCGAAGTCATCGAACACATCGAGCCGTGGCGCTTCGACGCCCTCGAACGAACGGTGTTCGGCGAAGCCCGGCCATCCCGGACGATCGTCACCACCCCGAACATCGAATACAACGTGCGGTTCGAGGGGATGACATCGGGACGGTTGCGCCACGCAGATCACCGTTTCGAATGGACTCGCGCTGAGTTCGCCGAGTGGGCCGAGGGTGTTGCCGCTCGACACGAATACTCGGTGGAGTTCGCTCCCATCGGGCCCGACGATCCGGAAGTGGGTTCTCCCACCCAGATGGCGGTGTTCTCCCGATGACCACGATCAAGATCCCCGACCTCTGCCTCGTCGTGCTCATCGGCGTGTCCGGTTCGGGGAAGTCGTCGTTCGCCCGCCGCCATTTCGGAACGACCGAGGTGGTGTCCTCCGACTCCTGTCGCGCCTTGGTGTCGGACGACGAGAACGACCAGACCGCCACCGGAGCCGCGTTCGCAGTCCTCCACTCGATCGCGTCCGAACGACTGAAGCTCGGAAAGCTCACCGTGATCGACGCGACCAACGTCCATCGCGACGCGCGGGCCCCACTGCTCGCGCTCGCTCGCGAGCACCACGTCTTCGCGATGGCGGTCGTCTTGGACGTCCCGCCTGAGATCTGCCAGGAACGCAACGCAGCCCGACCGGACCGTGACTTCGGACCGCACGTCGTGCGAAACCAGCGCTCCGCGCTGCAACGGTCGATGAAGGCGCTCGAGAAGGAGGGGTTCCGCAAGGTCTTTCGACTCACGGGCGTGGAGCAGATCGAGGCTGCGGCCATCGAGCGCGAGCGACGGTGGACTGACAAGCGCGACCTCCTCGGGCCGTTCGACGTCATCGGCGACGTCCACGGATGCCTCGACGAACTCGTCGACCTCCTGATGACGCTCGGCTACGAGGTCAACACCGACCGGACGTCCGCACACCATCCCGAGGGCCGCACGGCCGTCTTCGTGGGCGACCTCGTCGACCGCGGGCCGGCGGTTGCCGGAGTACTGCGTTTGGTCATGACGATGGTCGAACAAGGCGATGCCCTCTGCGTTCCCGGCAACCATGAGATCAAGCTCGTCCGAGCACTCAATGGCCGCAACGTCACGCTGTCCCACGGGCTGGCCGAGTCGATCGAGCAGCTGAAGAACGAGCCGCCCGAGTTCGTCGATTCCGCCCGCCAGTTCATGGATCGTCTCGTGAGCCACGCCGTGCTCGACGAGGGTCGCCTGGTCGTCGCCCACGCCGGTCTCCGCGAGGAGATGCACAACCGCACCTCGGGGGTTGTCCGCAGCTTCTCGCTTTTCGGCGACACGACCGGCGAAACCGACGAGTACGGCTTCCCGGTGCGCTACCCGTGGGCCGAGGAGTATCGCGGCACGGCGGCCGTCGTCTACGGGCACACGCCGGTACCGGAAGCCGTCTGGCTCAACAACACGATCTGTGTCGACACCGGCTGCGTGTTCGGCGGAAAGCTCACCGCCCTTCGCTGGCCCGAACGCGACACGGTGTCGGTGCCCGCTCTCCGTGAGTACTGGGAACCGGTCCGGCCGCTCGTTGAACCGGCGACCGCCCGAGAAGCGCGCGATCTGACCATCACTGACGTCGCCGGCACGCTGCTAATTGAGACGCGACTCGGTCGAACGATCACGATCCGCGAGGAGAACTCCGCCGCGGCGCTCGAGGTGATGAGCCGGTTCGCCGTGGACCCTCGCTGGCTTGTCTACCTGCCACCGACCATGTCACCGTGCGCGACCTCAGACCGACCTGGGATTCTCGAACACCCAGACCAAGCCTTCGCCTACTACCGCAAGGAGGGCGTCACCTCGTTGGTGTGCGAAGAGAAGCACATGGGCTCGCGGGCCGTCGTCGTGGTGTGCCGCGACGCGGCCGCCGCGGCGGCGCGGTTCGGCGTGCCGGACGACTCGGCAGGCGGCGTGATCGTCACCCGCACCGGCCGGCGTTTCTTCTCCGATGAGGCCATCGAATCAGCACTCCTCGATCGAATGCGAAACGCCATCGCATCCGCCGGCCTGTGGGACGAACTGGCCACCGACTGGCTGGTGCTCGACGCCGAGCTTCTCCCCTGGTCGGCGAAGGCCGGCGAACTGCTGACACGCCAGTACGCACCGACCGGCGCCGCAGCGACGGCTTCGGTGCCGGTGGCCGAACAACTGCTCGGCCAAGCAGCGGAACGCGGAATCGAGGTTGACGAACTCCTGACCCGGACCGCGCTCCGTAGCGAGATGGTGACGGCATATCGCGACGCGTACCGGCAGTACTGCTGGACGGTCGACGGTGTCGATGACCTGGCTATCGCGCCGTTCCAAGTCCTTGCCGCCGAGGGCGAGGTGCACGCGCTTCGGCCGCATGCGTGGCACCTGGAGATGGCCGATCGTCTCGTCGCTGCCGGAGCCGACGTCTTCCGGCGCACCGAGCGGCGGATGGTCGACCTCGATGACGAGGCCAGTGTCGAAGCGGGCGTGGACTGGTGGACGCGACTCACTGCGACGGGCGGGGAGGGCATGGTGGTCAAGCCGGCGGACACGATCGTCGAAACCGGTCGCGGCGTCACGCAGCCGGGCGTCAAGTGCCGCGGACCGGAGTACCTGCGCATCATCTACGGCCCGGAGTACACGACGCCCGAGAACCTCGACCGGCTCCGCCAGCGAGGGCTCGGTCACAAACGCGCACTCGCAGCCCGGGAGTTCGCGCTCGGGATCGAATCCCTCGAACGATTCGTCGCTCGCGAGCCGCTGTATCGCGTGCACGAGTGCGTGTTCGGTGTGCTCGCTCTCGAAAGTGAGCCTGTCGACCCGACCCTGTGAACCGGCGGCGGTCGCCGGGTCTAGCGGGCGTGTCCCGCCTTCGGACATCCGAGGTCAGAGATCGATCCCGAGGTCGACGTCATCCATTTCAGCAATCGCGAGGTCCTTGGCTGCACTCGTCGACATCGCATCGACCACGAGCCGCAGCGGATCCCGCTCGACATCGTCGCCCGGGCGCCGGTGTGTATCGAGGTCGGCATCAGTCGCCTCGGCCGTGACCGCGTAGAGGCGGTTCCCAAGCTTCCCTCGTGAGAGCCCGACGTACCCCATCTCGTGGTGCATCTCGTCGGACGCCAGCAGGAGTCCGTGCTCGCAGGTGAGGCCCTGGGCTTTGTGGACGGTCACCGCGTAGCCGTGTCGCATCCACCCTTCGTCGAGATACTCCTGACGGAGCCGGCGGAGCCCTTCCGCCGTGTCGAGGAGCACGCTCCGGTTCTCGTGGTCGATCGTGACGATCTCGCCGACGGTGCCGTTGCGGATCTTGCGCTGGTGGTCGTTGCGGAGGCAGACGACGGTGTCGCCGATCTGGAACGGTCGCTCGTGCACGACCAGTTTCTCACCCTGGAGTTGGTGCGCATCGGCCAGGTGCGAGCGGGCGCCTGTTGAGGTCGTCCACGTCGACGTTACGGTGCGCCATCATCAGCGCGTCCTCGTCAGACTGGCGGTGCCGCCACCAGTCGTCGGCCATGGCTTGGCGCACGACATCAGCGTTGGTGCCGGTGACTACGGACCCGCGCCGGCTGAGGCTGCTGATCGCCTTCTCGGCGCGCATCGACCGGTAGTGGTCGAGCACGTCGCGCTCCCACGACACCTGCTGTCGCCGGTTCTCGGTGAGCGTGACGATCGGGTGCTGCCGTTCGAGCGTCCGGAGTAGACCACCGGCGTCGATCTCGGGCAGTTGCTTCGTGTCGCCGACGAGGACGACCTTCGCCCCGGCGGCCGTCGCCTGGTCGATCAGCGGCGCGACGGTTCGGGTTCCGACCATGCCCGCCTCGTCGACGACAAGGACGGTGTTGGCGTCGAACCATTCGTGCCGACGGCGCAGGTCGATGTCGAGCATCGCGATGGTGGTCGACGGGATCCCGGAGCCGGACTGGAGCTGGTGTGCCGCAGCCGCCGAGAGCGCGCAGCCGATGACACGATGGCCCGAGCGTTGCCATGCTTCCTTGGCGGCATCGAGGCTGAAGGTCTTGCCAGTCCCCGGGCCGGCGATCACGACATCCACGGAGTTGCCTGACAGGACGATGGCGCCGACGGCGGCACGCTGCTCCTCGCTCATCGACGGGCGCGTGTCGAGGGCTCGGAACAGGGCGCTCCGGGTGGCGGTGGGCGCTCCGGCACCGAGACCGTCGTGACACTGCCGAAGGACTCGTGCTTCGAGCGCGAGGAGTTCGGCGGTCGAGTATCGGGTTCCGCGCCGCTCGGTATCGGCGAGCACCACGACATCGGGCTGCTGGAGGTAGACGTCAGCGAGATCAAGCACCGTCGAGGCGGCGACGCCTGATGGGAGTTCGTTGAAGAGCTGGCAGATCACGTGGCGGCGGTCGAACGTCGACGCTCGCTCCGTCAGGCCCTCGGGCGACGACAACAGTTCGAACACGCGAGTTGTCACGTCAGTGTCAACGATCGGCGGCACAGACGTGCCGAGTGCGGCGTCCAGATCGGTAGCGGTCCAACCGAGGTCGGCCGCCTCGGCTCTCCACCTGTCAGTGAGGTCCGACATGTGCTCGGGTGCTGTGGTCTTGGCACGTCGGGTCTCGAGCGTGGACACCTGCGCGGCCTTCGCAGAGGTGAGGCCCCATTCGGCGAGCTTCGCCTCGATCTGTTCGCGGCGCTTCGAAAACCGCTTGATCAGCTCGGGGCTGACGCCGTCGATATCGGCGAGCCCGTTCTCGATGCCGCCCCATCCGACGCCGAGCCGCGCGGTCAGCTCGTGACGGAGTTGGGCGGAGTAGATGTAGCCGGCAGTCTTGGCGTGGTCGTAGAGACCGGTGGCATCAATGGTGCGCCACTTGCCGTCGCCCGCGAGTACCGAGTTGGCGACGAGGACGTGTGTGTGGAGCAACGGGTCGCCGTCACGAGAGGTGCGGTGGCGGAACCCGGCCGCGATGAATCCCGACGCCTCGACGCGGTGGACGCCATTGCGCCCGGTGCGAGTGAAGGCGGCGACCTCTTCGAGGTAGTCGACGGCGGACGTGATCGCTGCCTCATGGGCGGCAACGACCTGCTCGCTGATCAGTGGCTCGGACAAGCCCCAAAGGATCGAGACGGACTTCGGCGCACGGAACGTCAGATCCCAACCGGGAACCTTCCGGTTCTTAGCGTGGTGGAGGTGCTCCCCGGTGCTCGGGTCGTGGCCCGCAAGCACGGCACGCAAGTGTTCAGGGCTGACCACGCCGTCGAGTCCGAGTTGGTCAGCCGTAGCCAGCCAGTAGCCCGGCGCTTCTCCGGCACCGACGTAGTAGTCCTCGACGCCCGAGACGACCTGGTCGAGGTAGTAGCTCTCGGCGCCGTGGCCGAGCCGGTGAAGGTTCAGCACGAGTCACTGTCCAAGCCGGCGTCCCGGTGCGCCGTCCTGTTCCTCGTCCGGTTTGCCGTCGCCTTCTCGGACGACTCCCGATCTGCGGTCGACCTGACCATGCCTGACCATCGAAGTGGACAGACCGACGCCAGCCCCTCTCGGCATCAGTGATGCAAGTCTGTGAACCCTTCTTGTCGCCTCGTCGTGTTCCATGGCGGCCGACTCAGTCGCGCGTCGCCGGAGCACGGCCGTCAAGCATCTCTTCGAGTGCTCGCACCGGAATCACGACACGACGGCCGAGGGTGATCGACGGAAGTTCGCCGGATCGGACGCAGTCGTAGGCGTGCGCCCGGGAGATCCCGAGCACCTCCGCCGCCTCGGCGACGGAGAGGGTCTGACGGGTGATCGAATCCATGTGGCGCTCCTCGGACGATGACGAGCACCGGGTCCGTCCCGGCGTGCATCGTCCACCCTGCTAAGCGCGCGGCGATGGGCGTGACTCGCCTCGCTGGAGACAAGAGCGACATCGAGCCGGATCGAGAGGGGAGGTCGAACGCGAGGACCGCGTGACGACGCAGGCTGGTCGCTGGAACGGCGGAGGCAACCACGCGTGCTCCACGTACACTGCCGTGCTAACCCAAATTGGTGCTCGCATGATCACGTCGAGGATCCTTTGGCACCTAGCCTGGGAACGCAGAGCCGAAAGGGGCCAGATGCTCAGCAACCTGATGCCGACCAACGATGAATCTGTAGAC
Organism: Acidimicrobiales bacterium; assembly: GCA_046331245.1. Lineage (GTDB taxonomy): Bacteria > Actinomycetota > Acidimicrobiia > Acidimicrobiales > Microtrichaceae > SSF14. Next base: position 76,110 of record JAXLRH010000009.1, read on the forward strand.
GGGCTTCCTGACGATCCGTCAGAGTTCCTCACGGAGTCGGATCGGCACCTGCTGATTGAGGCCTTAGCCGCGATCGCACGCCAGCGACGCGAGGCTGAAGCGCGCTCGGGTGACCTTCGCCTCGGATAGCTAGACCACGTGGATCTCGCTGACTGGGAAAGCCCCGACCCCGGGGAGGTCGTTCACCCGTCTTCGCTCACCGAGTGGAAGGACGCGCTGTCGCGGTACCTCGGATCAAGGAACGACGTACCTCTCCTGCGCTGCTTAGACGTCGCATTGGAGTGTGGCGCGTCGACGCTTGTGATCGAAACGCGATACCTGGACCTCGACTACCGAAGCGAGTACTCCGCGTACTTCTCCAGGACCTTCGCTCCGATCCCCGACAGCACGCACCGGCTGCACTTCTTCAGCGAGATCATCGAGCCCGACCAAGTTGCCGACCTCCCCGAGTCGCCGGGCTACCTCGGTTACGTCATCGTTCGACCGGCTCCGAACGGTCCCGTGTCACGAGCGATGCTGACTCCCCCGCCGAGCATCGAAGAAGCGATAACGACCGTCGTGAGTGAGACGGTTCACCTTTTTGGGCAACCCCTCACCGTCAGGGCAGTGCCATTCGCTCAGCAAGACACCCAGCTGGGTGCGTGCGCTCACGTCGCCGCTTGGGTTTGTCACTACACGGCCTTCCTACGCGGCGATGTTGGTCGCCGTCCCCGCGCAGACTTCAGTCTGCAAGCGAACGCGAGCCTCCACCCGGCGCGGTCGCTTCCCACCCAGGGTCTGACGGTGAACCAACTGAGCGATCTCTTCCGGACGTTCGACCTTCCAGCGATCTTCTATGCGCTCGGCGAGCTTCCGGAACAACCCCTTCCCTGGCAGCCGCCAGCGCCGCAGCCGCCAGCACACGCTCCCGGCTCGCCTCCCCCGCATCCCGGCACCTGGGACGTACGCGTTGTGCCCCTTCTCTGTAGGTACCTGAACTCGGGAATGCCCGTGCTCGTCGGCACACAGGATCACGCGTTCGTCGTGTGCGGCTACCGACGGAATCCCACGAATCTCAACTGGATTGACTTCTACCGGAACGATGACCAGCGGGGTCCATACCTACCGATGGCAAATGTTCTCGCCGACGTCGACCCTCTGACCGGCCACGCTCACTCCCTGTGGCAGACAGTTCATGTGCCGGCGCCGGACAAGATCTGGCTGTCCCCTGAAGCCGCCGAGCGGGTGGGAGGACTTCTCATGCAAAACGCCTCCACTGCCGCCTCGACGGCCGTCGCGACGATCACCGGAAGTGCAGTCGATTCAATCGACGACCTCATCGCAACAGAGTCCTTCTCTCTGCGGACCTACGTCGCATCGTCCAATCGATTCAAGGCATCGCTGTCGGCACGGGGCCTGCCACCGGAACTCGTTCGTCGCTACCGACTAGCGCGCATGCCACGGTTCGTGCTTGTCGTTGAAGCAGTCGAACGACGGCTTCGTTCGGCGGGAGCGGCCTGCACGATCGGCCAGTGCATATTCGACGCGACGTCCGACGATCACGATCCCGGCCTCCTTGCGATGGACGTGCACGGCGTGTCGTGGGTCTTCGGACCAGACCGCACGCCTGGTGGCGTCAACTTCGCGCTTGCGACTCCCTACAACACTGGCGCGATCGCATAGCCACCGACTGCGGCGGAACGGGCGGCCGTCGACCTGATCAAGCGACACGGATCCGGTGCCTGCGGCCGTGTCGCTACTCAAACCCAGCGAACGTCGCCATCACGCAGCCAGAAATGGCAACCATGATCGCGATCATCAACCGATGGGTTGAGAGTCGCTCTTCCGTCCGAGAAGGTGACCCGCCAGCCGCCTTGACCGGTCGGAAGCATCTGCTGGTGCCCACCACCGCACGGACAGTCGAACGCTACCCAGCGAATCGGTGTTCCTGTGACGACCACCGCCCGAGCAAAGCGAGCAGCCATCGCCTCGAGGTCGTCGGGCCCCTCCACCGGAACCACTCGGCCATACGAAGCACGATGCCGGAGACGCCGCCATCGACGTACCCATCGCGTTCTCACACCCACGTGAGCCCTAGGAATGGCTCAGCAAGCCCGGCCGCTCGATCCGGCAGGTTTGTGCAGAAGTGGCCAGGACGACCCGTTGCCCCGAGTGTGGAGAACCGGTCGTAGCCGAGCAGGAACATCGACGTCTGCCCGGCCCCGTCGCGCATGGAGAAGCACAAGTCGAACAGCTCGTGGACCACCATCGCCGCAGTCAGCGCCGTGTAGGCCACGACCGCAGGCGCCGGCTCTCGCAACCCAGGAACATACGCCTCATTGGCGAGTCGAGCTCGTTCCTCAGCGCCGAGTCGTTCCGAGCGCGCTATCGCCTTGTCGACCCACGCCCCGCAATCCAGGCAGGCATCGCCAACCGGGAAATCCGCGTCGCGCGCATTGCGATCGAGTCCAACACGCCGTCAGAAGAGTGATCACGACTCCGCAGTCGATCGCCTCAACAACCATGTAGGCAGGCGGCCTAGGACCAGCCGGCCAAGGTGATCGTCCGTACAACCGAACACGACATCGCGATCGGCCAGTTCGAGTGTCGCGACCCGGTCGACTACTGACCCCTTCACGGACCGAACCCGGGCGTCCGGCGCGATCCGTCGAATGGCAGCTGCCGCGACAGTCACCTTTGCGTCGCCAACATCCGTGGGACTGGAGCCGAAGACCCTCGACAGGTTCGACCGTTCGAGATTGTCAGGGTCTACGAGCACGAAATCCCGCACGCCGAGCCAGGCAGGCATCTCGACCACCGCCGAGCCCGTCCCGCCGACCCCGACGACGCCGACTCTCAACGAAGCGAGGGCGCGCGCCCCCGCCTCGCCAAGGGCCCGGATGTCGCGATCATGCCCCTCGCGATCGAGCACCACGCCGGCTTCGGTATAGCGTCTGCCCGACAACTCTCATCCGCACAATCGGTCGTGGCTCATCGGCGCCGGTCCAGAGCCGACCCGTAACCGCTGGCAGGCTCGACCGACCGGCCAGCACGATAGACCCGTGCCAATTGGCTCGTGCCCGCTCTCGCGCGGTCTCGCCAATCTCTCGGTCAGCAATCACGTCTCGGTCGGAGATCTCAGCGACGCCCCCGGGATGGGTGTGGCAGAAGACCACGCCACAGTTGTCGTCATCGACGCGACCGATTGCAGGCGCCCAGCCTGACGGATCAACTCGGAGCGAATCGAACGAGCGCAGAAGGTACGCTTCGTCCGGAACTCGGTGCACGCTGCGGACGAGCAGCACACTTGTCCCGTTGACATCCACACGCCGGCAACCGAGTACAAACATCGTCTCGACGTCGTCGTCGAGAGCGGTGATCAGTGGCAGTGCGAGGCGCTCCTCAAGAGCGAGCGTGACACTCATGCCGCCTCCTCGGCCAGCGCCCCGCGAATCACGCCAAGATACGACTGCAGGTCGTCCTCGCCAGGCACCCATGAGCCAGGTGGAAGATGCCGAGAGAATCGCTGCCACTCGCGGCCGAGGTGACGTTCGGTCATCTCCGTCGCCTGCGGCGACGCATTGGTCGCCAACGGCTTCACCCCGCGGGGCGCACCAAGACATGTCTGGTGCAATGTCCGGAGTAGCCCGCCGGGAGCCGGACCAACATGTCCACCAGTTCAGGCTCGTACCCAGAAGGAGGAGCCGCCACCCGCGAATGACTAGGCACACATGTCCCGACTCAACGGTTTCGCTCCACTCAAGGCCGAGACGATCAAGGGACTCGCGATCTCGCTGACTCAGCGCGCTCATCGGGAGAAGCGGGATGGGACACGGAGCGGTGTAAAACCGGGCTCCCGGCCGGACCTCTGAATCGCCCTGGGTTTGATGGAGGCTCGGGCTATTGGTTTCCAACCCCGGTCGGGGTGGGTTGTCGCGTAGAACGCTGCTTCGAACTCGGTCGGGGGCACGTCTTCGAGGTAGCCGTGAAGGCGCTCGGTGTTGTGCCAGTGCACCCACCCCAGCGTCGCCAGCTCGACATCCTCAACGGTGCGCCACGGTCCTTGGCCCGGTCCGCGGATCAGCTCGGTCTTGTAAAGCGCGTTGACCGACTCGGCGAGCGCGTTGTCGTAGGAGTCGCCGACGGATCCGATCGATGGAACCGCGCCGATCTCGGCGAGGCGTTCGCCATAGCGCACTGACGTGAACTGCGACCCGGCGTCGCTGTGACACCGGAGCCCTTCCAGGCGAGCGCCGCGTTGCCATCGGGCCATCTCGATGGCGTCGAGGACCATGTCGGTGCGCATATTCGACGCGACCCGCCATCCCACGATCGTCCGGGAGTACACGTCGACGATGAAGCACACATAGGCCATCCCCGCCCACGTCGGAACGTAGGTCAGGTCGGTCACCCACAACTGGTTCGGCCCGGTCGCGGTGAAGTCCCGCCCAACGAGGTCGGGGTGTCGTGGCGCGGCCGGGTCCGCTCTGGTGGTTCGGACCTTCTTCCGCCGGCGGATCCCTTCGATCCCGGCATCTCGCATCAGCCGGGCGACCTGGTCACGGCCGATGTCGTAGCCGGCCCGCCGGGCGGCCTTCCACAACTTCTGCGCGCCGTAGACCCGATAGTTCGCGTTCCACAACCCGACCAGGGTCGGGATCATCAACGCGTCCTGGATCGCCCGCGCCGACAGGGGCCGGGACTTCGCCGCGTAGTACGTACTCGGCGCCACCTGCAGAACCTCACAGATGGGCTCGACGCCGAGCTCGTCACGGTTCGCGTCGATGAACTCGACGATCACTTCTGTGGGCGGTCGAGCTCCGCCGCGAAGAAAGCCGACGCCCGCTTCAAGATCTCGTTCGCACGACGCAGCTCCTTCACTTCCTGCTCGAGCGCCTTGATCCGCGCCGCTTCCTCCGACGTGGTCCCCGCCGCCAGACCGTCGTCGATGTCGGCCTGACGTACCCACGACCGCACCGACTCCACTCCGTACCCGAGCTGGGTCGCGACCCGCTGCACCGTCCCGTGCTCGGTCTTCAACTCCCGGCGAAGCTGACGAACCAAACGCACCGCCTGGGCCTTCTCCGCATCGCTGTAGCGACGGGTCGTCGGACGACCCGGTGACATCTCCTCTGGCATGACTCCATCCTCGTTTCCAAGGTCAGGAGCCTCCAAGAAGCAGGGCGATTCACTCGACGCAATCCTCATCGTCAAGCACAACATCGTCGGCCGGACCGCGTCGGAAATGCGAGAAAGAGTCGCCGCTCTCGAGGCACCGAGGCGATCGACCGTACCTGTGCACCGGTCACGGGCGATGACGGCACGGTGTACGGGTGTCGGCCGACGGTGATCGGAATGTCGTGACCTTGCTGACCTTCGGCGTAGTACTCGTCGTCGCAATCTTCATTGCGTGGGACAGGGAGTTGGGTCTGAACTGGCATGGAACTGCTCCTCTGTTGCTAAAGTCGGTGCTGTTGCGATCCGACAACGTCACTGTACCCATAATCGAACGCCGTTGCACGTATGCAACGTCAAGGAGGCTCGATGAACCCAAAGAAGGCCAGCCCCGCGCGCCGGGGCTCACCCGTTGCCAAGCCGATCCCCCTCGACTCCAGCGACGACGACCTGGCTGCGTCTGTTCGCAGGACGTTCGACGCGGATGGCTTCTTCGATGCGCTGGACGCAGTTCGAGTTCAACATCAGCTCACCTGGCGAAAGGTCGGCGAGGCGGCGGGCGTTGCTCCATCGACACTCACCCGAATGTCGCAAGGCCGACGCCCAGACGTCGACAGTCTCGCCGCGCTCGTGCAGTGGTCCGGCCTTCGCGCCGACGACTATCTCGTCGGTGCGGTGCGACAGCCAGCCGCGGAACGAAGCGGACTCGAAGCCCTTACAGCGCATTTCCGCGCTGACCCTTCGCTCAGCCCCGAGGCGGCCGACATCCTGCACGACCTTGTCTTGAACGCATATGAGACGCTCCGGAAGGACAGGTGAGGCATGCGGCGTGGGTTCAAGACAGAGGCCAAACAAACCGCTAGCGACCTACGCCAAGAGCTTGGCCTCCAAGATCTTCAGCGACTCGACGCCTACGCGCTCGCCGAGTGTCTCGCCATCCCAGTGCGCTTCCTGGCCGACTTTGTGGGCAAGGTTCCGAGAGTCGAGCGGCTCCGCGACACATACTCCGCTGAGTTCTCCGCCTTGACGATCGTCGATGGGAAGCGGCGACTTATCGTCGTGAACGACGCGCACTCGGTGGAGCGATGCACATCAAACGTCACTCACGAATGCGCTCACGCCATCCTCGGTCATCCCGCTGAAGCGGCGTTCGCCGACAATGGCTGTCGGACTTTCGACAGGGAGATCGAGGACGAAGCGAACGAGCTCGCGGGATGCCTACTCGTCACTCGAGCCGCGGCCCTGCGGGGCCCCCGCAGCGGGGAGTTCGTCGATTGGGCGCAACGGCTCGGCGTGAGTATCGCGATGCTTCGATGGCGGGTGAACAGCACCGGAGCGGGAATCCAAGCGCGTCGCGAGCTGCTTCGGTCGTAGCCACCGGGTGTTCGGTGGTCGTGAGGTTGGCGACCAACCGCCGCGACCCGACGACACACGAGCACGGGGGAGTCGAAGGGTTCGTCTCAGGCGGAGCGATATGGAGAAGGGCCCCGCCCAATCCGCAGCAATCCGGATCACATGTGAAGGACGCGAACGCTTCGAGGTCAGTCACCACCCGCCTCAGCGTGATCGGTACGGCGAACGCTTCCACTCGCCGTGCGCCGGACTGAAGCGAGTACACAAACTCCTGAACGGTGGGGTTCTATGCACGTCGACGACGGGTTTGGGCATATGTTGAAGCGATGCGCCGGAACGCAGTCAATCGGCCCTTACGGGTCATTCTCCTAGCTGTGCTCGCGGCGCCGTTCGGCCTCCTGTCGGCCAGCGCTCAGACGGCTCCAACTCCTGCGCCAGGACCGTCAGCGCAAGCGACGACAACCGCTTCGACTACCGCGAACACGTCGGCCCCTGCAGCGATAGGTACCACGACTTCAACGCCCGCCGAGGTTCGCGTCGAGCGAGTCGTCGTCGAGAAGATTGACGTACCTGCGAGTGCCGGGCCCGCGTACGGGCCGACGGTTCTCGGGAGTGTCATTGCAGTGTGTGCGGCAATTGTCGTCGCATTGCTGAACGATCGCATGACCGAGCGGCGATCCAAGGACGCTCAGGCGAAGGCAACGGAGCGGTGGGAAGCCGAACAGAAGTTGAATCGAGAAGCTCAGGCGAAGGCAACGGAGCGGTGGGAAGCCGAACAGAAGTTGAATCGTGACGCCCGCGCCGCCGACTGGGCGAAGGAAGCGAGCGGGGAGGTTCTGCGTGCGGCACAGCGTTGGATCGGGGCGATCGAGGAGACCCGTGGCCCCGTTGCGGAAGTAGTCGACAGGTGGACTGCCGACCTTGCTGACGCCGCGACGAAGGAGGCGCAGCTTCCCATGTTGCTGGAGGAGCGAGACGCTGCCCTCGAGAGCGACAGAGCTTGGAAGAGCGGCGGAGGGACCAAGACCGACCTTCAACGAGCATCGGCGGCAGCCGCTGGCGCGTTCAACGAGATGGAAAGCGCCGCAGCAGGTCATCGCGCCGCTGCCGACGTCGCGGCGAGGACCGTCGGCGAACTGCCATCGGCCCCGCAGATCGTGGCGGGTCGAAGCGAGTGGTTGCAGGCTAAGGCACATGCGCAAGTGATCTGTCCTCAGCTTGACGAGGCAGTGCGAGACGTCGAATCGGCTCTCGGCCGCCTGATGGGCGCTGCGTTTGATCAGCCGTCGAGCCGCTATGTCGACGCGTACCAAGAGGCGTACAAGTCGGTGGCAGCAATGCTCTCTCAGGCATCCCGGTTGGTCGGGACAGGAGGCAGGGTGACCACCGCATCTGAATCGGCCCGGGTCTGACCCGGGGAACGATAGTTGTCGGTCTCGACCTCTGCCTTGGTGAGGTCGCCAAGCTCGCTGTGGAGGCGGCCTTCGTTGAACCAGGAGCGATTTGAGATCATCGGGGAGCGGGGCGAACTCAACCATCCCGCTACAGCCGACAACTACCCCGACGCCGCGTGGAAGTAGATCGATCACACCACCGGTCGAGCTGGAGCAGGTCTGGGCGATCACGGGCGTCGGTGTTCCTTAGACCCTCCGGGCCGGCGCGACCCGCAGTGAGTGGCGCATTGCGTCGTCCCTCGCGACGAAGCCGGTATCCATCCGCTACAACGTTTCTTGCTAACCGCTTGCTAACCCCCGCCACAGAATGGGGTGTTCGCAGCGTCACTGCGTGGACTGAAAACCCCAGAATCTCGGGCTACAGTGCACGCAGTCACACGGCGTGGACGGCTCAGGCCGGCCTTGTAAACAGCAGGTCCTCGGTTCGAATCCGAGTTCGGGCTCCAGGTCAGACCTGACCATCGCCTGCAATCTCGCGGGTGTCGGCCTCATGGTCAGGCTCGTGTCCAGACGGCCCCGTCACCGTGTCCCACGGAATCTCACCGACGTCTCACGGATCGGTGAGACACGGAGGACGCGGGATGCGAGGCAGCAAGCGGGAGGGACGACGGCCGGGCACGTGGGAGCTCCGCGTCGACGCCGGCCGCGACCCGTTGACCGGCAGCCGTCAACAGAAGTCGGTCATCTTCGAGGGGGGTTCCGCGAGGCCGAGGTCGCGCTGGCGGAGCTGATCACCAAGGCGAGTCGGGGAGGCGTCTCGGTCGGCGCCCGCACCGTGGCCGACGCGATCGAGGCCGGGCTCCGCCAGGCCGAGCTCGAAGGGCGCGAGCCGACGACCATCCGCAACTACCGGACCGCGGCGAACAACCACGTCCTCCCCGCCCTCGGGAAGAAGCGGCTATCGCACCTCACCGCCGAGCACCTCGACCGCTTCTACGGCGCGCTCGTCGACGCCGGCTATTCACGCTCTACCGTCCGCATTGGCCACATCCTCGTGTGCCGGGTGCTCGACCAGGCGAAGCGGTGGGGATGGGTGGCGGTCAACGTCGGACGCGACGCCCGCCCACCACGCCAGACCGGATCGAACCCCAAACCGGTGCAGGTCGACGTGATGCTCACCATGCTCGACGCCGCAGCCGGGACGAACCCGACGCTGGCAACGCTCATCGTGTTGGCCGCCGACACGGGCGCCCGTCGGGGCGAGATATGTGCGCTGCGGTGGCGACACGTCGACTTCGACGGACGGACGCTTCGGATCGAGGCGGCGATCGGCGAGACGAACGTGATCTACGAGAAGGACACCAAGAACCACCAGCACCGCACCGTCACCCTCTCGGAGTTCGCGGTCGGGTGGCTGCACGAACACTGGACCCGCCACGCCAAGGCGTGCGCGCTGTGCGGCACCGAGCTGTCCGGCGACGCGTACGTGCTCGCCCCCGAACCCGGCGGGATGACCCCGTGGCACCCGTCGAACGCCACCCGGGCGTTCGGTCGCCTGCGCGACCGGCTGGAGCTCCCGACGTGGGTGCACCTCCACGGCCTCCGTCACCTCCAGGTGACCCAGCTCCTCGACGCCGGCATCCCGCTCCGCAGCGTCTCCGGCCGAGTCGGCCACCTGAACATGACGACCACCGGCAACATCTACGCCCACTGGATCCAGGAATCCGACACCCGCTCCGCCCAGGTTGTCGAGGACCGGATCTGGCGGCAGAGGGCGGACGGTCAGGGGTGACCACCATCGCCGGATCAGCGGACGAGCGAGACTGTCGAGATGGCCGTGGCACCCCACTCACTGTTCGCGGCGCTTGAGCGAGCGAGGCACGCCTTGCTTCAAGAGTTCGGCCGCGACGGCGTCACCCGCATCGAGTACGTCGTTGGGTTCGTCCACCCCTACTCCGTCCATCCGTGGCTCGGCACCGATACCGACGAGCAACGCGACTCCCTTGCGATTCGATCGTCCCTGTCGGATGACGTCGGGCGAATCCTCCTCGCTTCCGACCTCCCATCGGACGAGGTTGGCCCGATCGGTCCGACGACGGTGCAGTCGCAGCAGTGCGTCGATCGTGACTACCGGGGCAACTGGTTCTACGCACTTCGATAGCCATCGCCGTAAACCGACGGGCGACCCGCTCGTTGCGCTCGCGCAACAAGCCAGTTTGTGCCGTCTCCTGACCACGTCCCGACGGATCCACCGGCAAGCCGGCCACCGGGCACTGGTATCGTCGTCGACGTGAGTGACCGCCCGTTCATCAGCGTCGACGAGCTGGAGCTCATGACGCCAGACGAACGGCTGGCGGCAGTCCGCGATCGAGTCGTCACCGACCTTGACGAACTCCCCGACGACTTCCGTCGCCGGATCATCGCCACTGCGCAGTCGCTCAGCGACGGCCCTCTCGCCGGCTGATCTCGTGTCGGCGCGCCGCCGGGTCACCTTCCACGACGCGTTCTTCGAGCGGCTCGACGAGCTGCTCCCGGCCGAACGGCCGGGCGACGGGACGCCCTCCCGAAGCGACTTCATGGCGTTCGAGCTTCCGCCTCTGGTCGACCTGCTGGCGGCGGAGTTCGAGCGGATGACCACCGTCGTCCCGGGGGTCCCCGGGGTGCGAGTGCTCGTCGCCAGCGGCGTGCTCGTGGACCGCATCGCGATCTACGTCCGCGAGCTCGGCCCGGATGCAGTCGAAGGACTCCTCCTCGATCTCGACCTACGGGTCGAGTAGCCACAGCCTCCTCGCTCGGGCGCACCGGCCCCCCGTCCTCGGTTCGAATCCGAGTTCGGGCTCCATGTTCGGGCCGACGAACCGCGTCGAGCCCGAGTAGGGTCATCGCCCGTGTCGGGGGAACGGCAGGCGGGGGCCGATTCGCTGAGCCCGAGGACAGTCGGCATCACCACCGGCGTCGCGACGTCGGGGTTCCTCTCGTTGGGACTCGTCCGCGGCTTCGACCTCGACTCGTCCATCACCACGTCGTTCTTCATCGCGACGAAGTCCGTGGGCGACGCGTTCACGACGGGGTTCGTCTTCAACAACCACGTCTTCTTCTCGTTCCTCGACCACCTCGTGTACAGCGCAACGGGCTCGCAGGCGCCATGGCTCCTACGACTCCTCCCGCTGCTCTTCGCCGGCGTGGCGGTGGGGTTGGTCGCCGCGGCGATCGCCGCACGGTCGGGCACGGTGCCTGCCATCGCCGCCGCCGCACTCATCGCGACCAACCCGACGTTCGCCAACGTCAGCACCCAGGTGCGCGGCTACAGCCTGCTGACCCTCTGCGCCGTCGTGTGCTCGCTCATCCTCATGCGAGCCCTCCGCTCGGAGACGGTGTCGACCCGAGCACTCGTCGTCTACGCCGTCGCCGGTGCCGTCGGCATCGCCACGCACGGGTACATGGTGTGGATCCTCGGGATCCACGGGCTCATGGCGCTCTCCAACTGGCGGGTCGCGCAACGGTTCATCACGGCGTGGGCCGGCACGCTGCTCGGCATCGCGGCCTACATCTGGATCTGGCGCTACCTCCGCGAGGCGATCGGCGCCAGCGGGAAGCTGTTCCGCCCCACGTTTCCCCTGCACCTCGCCGTCGGCATCGCCGGCGGATCGATCGCCGCAGCAGTCCCGATCGCGGCACTTGCCCTCCCCGCCGTGTGGGAGGCACGCCGCATCCGCCGTCTGCACCTCGCGCTGGCCGGTCTCGTGATCGCCGTCGGCGCGATGTGGGTCCTCGCACCGGCAGACCTGTACGTGCGCTTCTTCATCTGGCTCGTCCCACTTCCGGCGATCGCCGCAGCCCGAACGATGGCACGCGGTCTCGACCGACACGGCGCTGCCCGTGCGATCACGGTCGTGGCGGTGGTCGTTGCCATCGGCGTGCAGCTGTGGCACACCGTTCCCGTGCTCCGCAACGACGAGTTCGGCAACCGGCAGGCAGCCGAGGCGTTCGCTCGCGTGAACTCGACACGCCCTGGGGGCATCCCCTGCGTCGCAGGCGACTTCGAGTTCCTTCGGATGATCGGATATCCCGAGCCGTTCGGCTCGAACCGTCAGGTCCCCCTCCAGCAATGCGTCGTGCTCGTCGCGCTTCACAAGCTCCCGCCGCGGGCCATGAGACTCCTCCGCACCACCTTCCCCCACCACCAGCGACTCGAGGCCGAACAGGACGGCACCCTCTGGTCCCGGGTCCCGACGAGCTGCTGGCTGGGCCCGGACTCCCAGCGCCCGAAGCCGGCGGCCTGCCGGATGTCGACGACGACATGAGCGGCACACCGGGCCCCGACACGGCGTCCGCCGGCGACACCGCGCCGGTGCGCTGCCTCGCCGCGGTCATGCCGGCGTTCAACGAGGAGGCGACGCTGGAGACGGCCGTTCGCCGCGTCCTCGACTCCCCCTGGGTCCAGGAGCTCATCGTGGTGGACGACGGATCGTCGGATCGCACGGCGGACATCGCCGAACGTCTCGCCGCCGAGGACGACCGGATGCGACTCGTCCGCCAGCCCCGCAACCTCGGCAAGGGTGCTGCCCTGCGCCGCGGCTTCGAGTCGGCCACGGCACCGTTCGTCGTCGTGCAGGACGCCGACCTCGAGTACGACCCGAACGACTTCGGCACCCTCCTCGTGCCCCTCCTCGACGGACGGGCCGACGTGGTCTTCGGCTCCCGCTTCATCGCGGCAGGCCCCAGCCGGGTGCTCTACTTCTGGCACTTCGTCGGCAACCGACTCCTGACCCTGGCGTCCAACATCTCGACCAACCTGAACCTGTCCGACATGGAGACCTGTTACAAGGCCTTCCGCCGTGAGGTCATCCAGAGCATCGACCTGCGCGAGGACCGTTTCGGTTTCGAGCCCGAGGTCACGGCCAAGGTCGCCGCCGGGCGCTGGCGGGTGTACGAGGTGGGCGTGTCGTACTCCGGTCGGACCTACGCCGACGGGAAGAAGATCACGTGGCGCGACGGCTTCCACGCCGTCAGCTGCATCGTGCGGTACTCACCGGTCTGGCGGCGCAGGCGGCCGGCCAGAACGATCGCCACCGCGCCACCTCGCTGACCCGAGCCGTCGAGGTCCGGCGTCAGAAGACGGTCGGGTGCCTCGGAGCGAAGAGCTCGATGTAGCGGTACGTCGCCGTCGGCACGGTGCGTTCCCGACGCTCGCCGTCGAGGGCGTAGTCGTAGTCGGCGATCGTGACCATGGCGTCGTCGCCCGCGACGACCACGCCGACGTGACCGAAACCGGCGCTCGACTGCGCGACAGCGCCGACGCGCGGTTGCCCGCCGACCGCGTACCCCAGTCGTTCGGCGACCGCGTGCCATGAGGCGACGCACCCCCAGGTGTCGACGCCGCCGAAGTGGTTGAGGTCGATCGCGCCCGACTGCTCGAGCCACACGGCGACGAAGGACGCGCAGGTGCGGTTGTCGAAGCCGAACCGGTCGCGCCGGCTGGCGCGCGGAGCCGACGCCAGCTCCTCGGGATACTGGATCCCGACGGTGAACGGACTTGCGTCATACCGGCGCTGGCGTGCGGCCACCTCGGGCCGCTCGCCGACGGCGATCGGCGCCGGAAGGGGATCGGGCACGACGACGGCATCGACGATGTCGGTGCCGTGCGCCGCACGTCCGAGCGCCGGCGGTCGCCGGGCGCCGGCGCCCACCGCAGGCCGCCGACCTGCGCCGATGGCGACGGTCACATTGACGGCACCGCCGTCGGCATCCGTCAGCGACACCACCGTCATGGTGTCGACGTCTTCCTCCAATTCGAGACGTCCGTATTCATCCTCGTGCGCATTGATGTGCGGGAACACGAGCGACGGTGCGTCGCCGTCCATCGGCCTCGGACTCTCGACCGCCTCCGATGACCGACCCGATCGCCGACGCCTGCTGGGTTCGAACCGTCGCATCGCTTTCATCCGTGGGACCTCGCGCCAAATCAGGGGTGACTGCGATCGTTGTCCGCAGCTGCCCGTCCGCCGCCCAGCGAGCGACAAACTAGGTAAATAGTCCTGCGCCGGTCAAGGAAATGGACACGAAAGTTTTGGCTCTATTGATCCGCGCGCCTTCAGTCGAAGCACGCTTCCATGGTTTTCCGCGCATCTCACGCCAGATGGCGGCATCAGCCGCTCCGACGCTCCGAGATTTCAGGAATAGGTGTAATCGCCGCCGACCGAGATGTCGCTCAGGCCGCCGTAGGTGTTCACCCGCACGGAGACCGTGCCCACCGACCCCGCCGGCGAGACCGCGGTGATGGTGGTGTCGTTCACGACGATGACGCTGGTCGCCGCAGTGGCGCCGAAGTCGACCACGGGCAGGTCGTTCGCCGCGAAGCCCGACCCGCTGATGGTCACGCTGGTGCCGCCGGCGGCCGGGCCCGTCGAGGGCGTCACCGAGCTCACGACCGGCGTGGGCAGGTACTCGTAGCCGTTCACCAGCGTGTCCGACCCGCTCCCGTTCGTGACCGTGACGTCCACCTCGCCTCGGGCATGCGCCGGCGTGGTCGCGGTGATCTGCGTCGCGGAGTCGACCGTGAAGCTGGTGGCCGCCGTGCCACCGATCGTGACAGCCGTCGTACCCGCAAAGCCCGAGCCCGTGATGATGACGGAGTCGCCGCCGGCGATGTTGCCGCCGGGCGCGTTGATCGCGGACACCGACGGCGACGAGACCGGAGCGGTGGTGGTCGTGGTCGACGTCGTCGTGGAGGTGGTGGTCGTCACCGGGGCGGCCGTCGTGGTCGTCGTGGTGGTCGTCGGCACCGGCTTGGTCGGCACCGGAGCGATCGTGATCTTCTTGCCCTGACGGATCTGCAGGTACTCCTGCACCGTCATGATCGGCTCCCACACACCATTGCGGCAGAAGAGCACGTAGGTGCCATCGGTGCCCCACGGATCGTTTCCGGCGGTGCACGCGGCCCACATCGTCTGATTGGTCTGGCACGACGCCACCATCAGCGAGAGCGGGAGGAGGGCAATTGCGAGGGACTTCTTCTTCATCGACTTCATGGCGAACAAGGGTAGACACCTCAATCGCAAAAACCGCGCATACCGAACAATGTGATCGAATCTCTCGCGATATCGGCCGGCACGTCGAACGCGTCGGCGACCACCTCGACGGTCACCGGGTCACCGGCACCGTCGGCGGCAGCCGCGTGGACGAGCTCCTCCAGCAGCTGGGGCGGCACGAGACGGCGCACCACCTCCCGCTGCACTTGGAACTCCTCACGGTCGACCACCGCCGGCGGCGATCCCGGCGGCAGCAGCGAGCGTTCGAGGTGCACGAGCTCGTGGGCGAGCACGGCCCGCCGCTCGCGACGGCCGAGCCCCGGATCGAGCACGATCGTCTCCGCACCGTCGTCCGACACCTCGACCACCCCACCGGCACCGGCGAGCCGCTGCCACAGCAGCGTCGTCCGCTCCCGCTCGCGGAGCGAACGCCACGGATTCCACCCCGGCCCGGTCATGGGTCGACGGTACCGACGACGACCGACAGCCGGGTCCGGCCGGCGGCTCGGGTCAGTCGTCGGTCGAGGTCACCCGCGGCGGGGTCACGTTGCGCCGCCCCGAGCCGCGACCCTCGGCGGTACGCCCGGTGTCGGCCGCGCGCCGCAGCTCCGTCGTCGCGTCGACGAGCTGCGCCACGCGCCTCGCCAGCTCCTCGAGGACACGCTGCTGATCGGCCAGCTCCCCACGGAGCGCTGCCACCTGGTCGGCGGTCGCCAGCTCGACGCCGCCGACGGCCGGGGCCGTGACCGCGTCGGTGGACGGGCCGGATGCCGGCGCTCGGCCGGCAGCGGACAGGCCCGCCGGATCCTCACCCGAGGCGATGCGCTCGATCGCGTCGTCGGGCCACCCCAGCGCCCGGGCGACGCCGACGAGGCTCTTGCCCCGATACGTCGGTCGACCGGCGCCCTCGAACACCCGGAGGTTCGCCGTCGAGACCATGCCGCCGCTCCGCGCCGCCGTCTCCTCCTGGCTCAGCCCCAGCGAGGCGCGGCGCTCACGGATCGCTCGGGCGATCACCTGTCGCGTGGTCTCGTCGAACTGCACGGGCGAACAGTTGCCGAAATAGATAGCAATATCAAGCGGGCACGGACGGCGGCCGTGCGCCCGGCGGGACAAGGCGCCCGCCCTTCGAACCAACATCCTTACCTATCGCTATACACCGCCAGATCGCGCTACATAACATCCATCGTTGCGTAGGCTCCGACGCGTGAGGATCAACCCCGTCGCCTTCAAGACGATCCGCGAGCTGGCGGGCTTCTCACAGGCGGAGCTGTCGCGCCGCGCCGGGATCAGCCAGGGCCACATCTCCCAGATCGAAGCCGGCCAGAAGCGCCCGCGCCCCGCCACGATCGTCCGCCTCGCCGACGTGCTCGGCGTTCCGCTCGGCTCGCTGCTCGCGCCCGACACGGGCGACCTCGACTGACGCGAACACCGGCGATTCCCGGCCGGATCGAACCTCCTCCACTACTGTGACGCGTGCCCGGGGGGACGCTGGTTCTCCCCATGACGCCCACACACGGAGAGGACCAGGATGCCGCTGCTCGAAGTGTCCGACATCAACGTCCGCTTCGGCGGGGTCGTGGCACTCGGCGGGCTGTCCTTCACGATCGACGAAGGCCAGATCTGCGCCCTGATCGGCCCCAACGGCGCCGGCAAGACCACGCTCTTCAACGTCGTCAGCCGTCTCTACGAACCGAACGAGGGCAGCGTCCGCTTCGCCGACGTCGACCTCCTGAGCCTTCCTCCCCACCGCATCGCCCCCCTCGGCATCGCCCGCACCTTCCAGAACCTCGCGCTCGTGCCGGGCCTGTCGGTGCTCGACAACGTCGTGGTCGGCGCGCACTCCCGCACGTCCGGCGGCCTCTGGGCCGCTGCGTTGTGGCTCCCGCTCCGCCGTCAGGAGCGCCGCGTCACCGCTCGCGCGTTCGAGGTGCTGGCCGGGCTCGACCTCGACCACCTCGCCTACCGCCCCTGCGCCGGCCTGCCGTACGGAACGCTGAAACGCATCGAGATCGCACGCTCGCTGATGGCCGAGCCCCGCCTTCTCCTGCTCGACGAGCCGGCCAGCGGGCTCACCCACGGCGAGGTCGACGAGCTCGGGGAGGTCATCAAGCGCCTCCGCGACGAGCACTCGCTCACCGTCCTCCTGGTCGAGCACCACATGGGCATGGTGATGGGCATCTCCGACAAGGTCGTCGTCATGGAGCTGGGGCAGAAGATCGCCGAGGGCGAGCCGGCGCAGGTGCAGGCCGACCCGCGGGTGATCTCCGCCTACCTCGGCGAGCCGGCGGTGGGCGACTGATGGCCCTCCTCGAAGTCACCGGCCTCACCGCCGGCTACGGAATCGTCCAGGTGCTCTTCGGCCTCGACTTCACCGTCGACGCCGGCGAGGCCGTCGTCATCCTCGGCGCGAACGGCGCCGGCAAGACCACCACCCTCCGGGCGATCTCGGGCATGGTCGACTCCGCCGGCCAGGTGATGCTCGACGGGAAGTCGGTGCGCCACTCGCGCCCCGACCAGCTCCTGAAGGCCGGCGTGGCCCACGTGCCGCAGGGGCGGGGCACGATCGTCGACCTCACCGTTGACGAGAACCTCCGCGTCGGTGCCTACTCCCGCAAGGCCGCCGACGTGAACGCCGACATCGACCGCTGGTTCGAGGTCTTCCCCCGCCTCGCCGAACGCCGCGACCAACCCGCCGGCTCGATGAGCGGCGGCGAGCAGCAGATGCTGGCGATCGCACGTGCGTTCATGAGCCGCCCGCGAATGGTCCTCCTCGACGAGCCGTCGCTCGGCCTCGCGCCGATCGTCACCCGCGAGGTGTTCGACCAGGTGGGCCGCCTCGTCCACGAGACCGGCACCGCGGTGCTGCTCGTCGAGCAGAACGCCAACCTCGCGCTGGCGTTCGCCTCTCGGGCCTACGTGCTGGAGGCCGGCCGCATCGTGAACGCCGGCAGCGCCGACGAGCTGCGCGGCGACGAGTCGATCCGCAAGGCCTACCTCGGGAGCTGACGTGGACGAGTTCCTGCGCTATCTCTTCATCGGCTTCGGCAACGGCGCGATCTACGCGATGTTGGGCCTCGGCCTCGTCGTCATCTACCGGTCGACCGGCCTGCTCAACTTCGCGCAAGGCGAGATGGCGATGTTCACGACGTTCATCGTCTGGATGCTCAACGACGCCGGCGTGCCCCTCGGCCTGGCGATGCTCGGCGGCATGGTCGGCGGCTTCGTCATCGGCGCCGTCGTCCATCAGGTGATCGTGCGGCCCGTCGGCGACCCCCAGCAGAAGCCGCTGGCCGTCGTGATCGTCACCATCGGCATGTTCCTCGGGTTCAACGCCCTGGCGAAGCTCATCTGGGGCGCCGACGACAAGACCCTCACGAACCTGTTCGGCAACGGCGAGGTGTCCATCTTCGGCACGGCCGTCGCCTGGCAGAAGCTGGGCGCCCTCGCCGTGCTCGGCATCGAGGCGCTCGTCTTCTGGGTGCTCTTCCAGCGCACCCGCATTGGCCTCGCCATGCGGGCGGTGGCGTCGAACCCCGAGTCGTCGGCGCTGTGCGGCGTGCCCGTCACGCAGGTGCTGATGGTGGGCTGGGGTCTCGCCGCCGCCATCGGCGCCGTGGCCGGCACGTTCACTGCTCCGACCAGCTCCGTCAGCGCGAACCTCATGCAGCTCCCGCTGATCTACGCGTTCGCAGCGATCACCCTCGGCGGCTTCGACTCGTTCGTCGGCGCCATCGTCGGCGGGCTGCTCATCGGCGTGCTCACCGACGTCGTGCCGAGGTACGTGCCGGTGTTCGAGAAGATGTCGCTCGCCCCCGCCTTCCTCCTCATCCTGGTGGTGCTGCTGGTTCGGCCCGAAGGCATCTTCGGCCGACGGAAGGTCAACCGGGTATGACCGCGCCCGACGTCCCCGCCGTGCCCGCCACCCGACGGTGGCTCCCGCTCGTCGGCCTCCTGGTCGTCACGGTCGTGCTCATCGCGCTGCCGCAGATGCTCAACGAGTTCTGGACGAGCCGGATCACCGGCTGGATCCCGCTCGCCATCGCCGCGCTCGGCCTCAACCTGCTCACCGGCTACAACGGCCAGATCTCGGTCGGCCACGGCGCCCTCTACGGCATCGGCGCCTACACGACCGCCCTCATCCTCAACGACTGGAAGTGGCCGTACCTCGCCGCCATCGCGGCGTCGGCCGTGGTGTGCTTCGTCGCCGGCGTGGCGGTGGGGCTGCCGGCGCTGCGCATCAAGGGGCTCTACCTCGCGTTGGTCACGCTCGCCGTCGCCACCCTGTTCCCCCAGATCCTCGAGCAGACGTCGTCGTGGAGCGGCGGGTCCGCCGGCCTCGGCATCACGACCCGCGAGCTCAACAGTCGCGGCGTCCTCAGCGACCGAGCCATCCGGTTCGAGGCGCCGAGCTGGAGTGGGCTCGCCGCCGACCAGTGGCGCTACTACTTCTTCCTCGTCATCGCCGCCGTGTGCTTCCTCGTGGTGCGCAACATCGTCAACAGCCGGGCCGGACGCTCCATCATCGCGATCCGCGACAACGAGACCGCGGCCGAGGTCAGCGGCGTGAACGTCGCCGCCGCGAAGGTGTTCACGTTCGGGGTGAGCGCCGCGCTGGCCGGCATCGGCGGATCGCTCCTCGCGCTCTACCTCACCCGCGTCAGCTCCGGCTCGTTCACGCTCCTCATCTCGCTCAACTTCCTCGTGGCCGTCGTCATCGGCGGCACCCCGAGCATCATCGGGCCGGCCATCGGCGCCGTCTTCATCGGCGTGTTCACCGACGTGATCACGCCCGAGCTCAGTGAGAGCATCAAACCGACCACGCCGCTCATCCTCGGCGTGCTCCTCATCGTGCTCATGCTGGTCGCCCCCGGCGGCATCGTCGGCATGGGCCGACAACTCGCGGCTCGCACACGAGCGATGCGTGACCGCTCGGCCACGACCACCTGATCTCACATCCACCCGCCCGTCTCAACCTCCTGGAGGATCACATGACCCACAACCGACCACTCCGACTCGCGGCCGTCGCCGCAGCGCTGGCGATGCTCGTCGCCGCATGCGGCCGCGACGACGCCAAGGACTCCAGCACCACGACCGCTGCCGACGGGACCAGCGACACGACCGCTTCCTCCAAGGCGTTCATCGACCCGGCGAAGGACTGCACCAGCTACGACGGCACGAAGGGCATCACCGGCGACACGATCAAGATCGGCACCGTCCGCCCCGAGTCCGGGCCGTACTCGATCTACGACACGGTCACCAAGGGCCTCGCCGCGTACGTCGGCGCCGTCAACGCCAAGGGCGGCGTGAAGGCCGGCGACGGCAAGACCTACAAGCTCGAGCTGGTGAAGGCCGACGACGGCTACGACCCCGCCCGCACCCCGGGCGAGGTGCAGCGGCTCGTCGAGCAGGAGGGCATCTTCGCCATGGTCGGCGAGATCGGCACCTCCAACAACCTCGCCGTGCGTCAGTACATGAACGACAAGTGCGTGCCGTCGATCGGTCTCGCCACCGGTTCCACCGAGTGGGGCAACGCGGCGCAGTACCCGTGGTACATCGGCGGCCTGCCGTCCTACGCGACCGAGGGCCACGCCTTCATGGAGTGGCTGAAGGCCAACAAGCCCGAGGCCAAGATCGCGCTGCTCTACCAGGACGACGACTACGGCAAGGCCTACCAGGCGGTCATCAAGAAGGACATCAAGGGCACGAAGATCACCGTCGTCGACGAGCAGAGCTTCAACCCGCTCACCGAGACCAGCCCCGAGTCGAAGGTGGCGCAGCTCTCCGGCAGCGGCGCCGACGTGTTCTTCGTCGGCATCGGTGGCACCCCGTGCCCCGCCGCCATCCGCGCCGTGCCCGGCACCTGGACCCCGCTGACCTACGTGTCGATCACCTGCTCCGGCAAGACGGCCATGGCGCTCACCCAGGGCCACGACGAGGGCCTCTACTCGGCGCAGGCGACGCTCGACGTCGGCACGACGGCCGACCAGGCCAACCCGAAGGTGCAGGAGTTCTTCACCGAGGGCGCCGCGCAGGGCCTCGACCAGGGCACGCTCGAGGGCGGCATCGCCGCCGCCGGTTGGGGCTTCGGGTCGATGTTCGTGAGAGGCCTCGAGCTGACGCCGAAGGTCGACCGCGCCACCCTCATGAACACCCTGTACTCGATGAAGGACCAGAACTACGGCCTCATGCTCGACGACGCCAAGGTGAACACCGACGGGGCCAAGGACCCCTGGGTGCTCGAGGATCTGCGCATCATCGTCCGCAAGTCCGGTCAGTGGACCGAAGCGAGCAAGCTCGTGAGCTACGACGGCAAGTCGAACGACATCGCCAAGTAGCACGCACTTCCGCAACGCCCGTTCTGTTCCCCCGGGAGCCGGTCGCGACCGGCCCTACGGGGAACAGAACGGGGCGGGCACTAACGTTCGCCGTCGATGACCTGGACACGACTCGCGCTGGGACTCCTCGCCGTCGTCAGCGGTCTCGGGAGCTTCGTCCTCGCCACCACCGACATCCACTACAGCGACCGCAACTGCGGCACCGCCGTGCTGTCGACCGACCCGAACAAGCTCAGCCTCGATTCGGGTGATCTCGAGCAGGACGAGTTCGAGGAGCAGGCGCTCACGGCGAACTGCGACCATCTCGTCCTGGGGCGCCGATTCCTCGCCCTCGGCCCCGCAGTGATCTGCGTGGGCGCCGTCGTCGTCGGGCAGCGACTGCGCGACCGTCCGCCACAGCGACGCGACAACGTGTTCGGCACGACTCGCTGACCGAGCCGCCCGCCGGCTCAGGAGTCGGACAGCGGGAGCGGCAGGTTCGGGCCGCGGGGCCGGCGAATCGCCTCGGAGATCACCGAGGCGTCGACCGGCACGTCGACCACCTTCGACGACGTCGACTCCGAGGTCACCAGGACGAGCCGGAGCTTCGCATTCGAGCACTTCACCACGGGGTATTCCGGATTGTCGCCCTTCAAGGGGAAGCCCACGATGACGGTGCCCTGGGTGATCGCGTTCACCGGCAGCTCGACGTTCGGCTCCCAGGTCGAGCCGAGGAACCAGTCGCCCACCTTCTTCGACTCGTCGCACAGCAGCTGCACGTCGGGGTTGCGCTGCGCCGTGCTCGACGTGTTCTCGGCGCGCATCGTGACCTCGATGCGCGGGACGTCGAGCGGCGACTGGTCGAACGCGGCGATGTCGACGACCGTCGCCGTCACCCCGCCGTACGTGACGTCGGCGCCGACCGTGCCGGGCTGCGGGACGGGCGGGGCGGTCGTCGGCGTCGCCTTGTCGGAACCACCGACCTCGTTCGTGGACACGCAGCCGACGCCCGCGACCGCCAGCGCGCAGAGCGTCAGCCCCGCCGCCGCCTGCCGAATCGGGCGATGACGCATCAGGGCCGGCCCTGCGCCCGGCGACGCACGACCTCGTAGATCGCGAGCGCCGCAGCCGTCGACACGTTGAGCGACGACAGCGAACCCAGCAACGGGATGGAGACGATCTGGTCGCAACGCTGGCGAACGAGTCGCGACAGGCCCTCGCCCTCGGCGCCGAGCACCAGACAGACCGGCTCGTGGCCGAGCTCCACCTCGTGCAACGACTTCTCGCCGCCGGCGTCGAGGCCGACCACCCACACGCCGAGCTTGCGCATCTCCTCGATCGCGGTGGGCAGGCCACCGACGAGCGTCATCGGCACGTGCTCCACTGCGCCGGCGGCCGCCTTCGTCACCGTCGGCGTGACGTGCACGGCCCGGTGCCTCGGCAGGAGCAGGCCCGTGACACCGGCGCACTCCGCAGTGCGGATGATGGCGCCCAGGTTGCCGGGATCGGTGACGCCGTCGACGGCGACCAGGAACGGCGTCGGCTTGCCGGGAACGGTCGTGGCCAGGTCGGTGAGCGACTGCTCGCGCAGCGCCTCGGCGCGGGCCACGACGCCCTGCGACGCCTCGGTCTTGCTCTCCGCGTCGAGACGCCGTTTCGAGATCTCCCGCACCGGCACCTTCAGGTCGTGCGCGAGCTCGACGATGTCGTCGAGGATCTCCGCGGGATCCATCGCCTCGGCGATCAGCACCTCCTTCGTGCGCCGCGTGCCGGCCAGCAGCAGCTCGCGCACGGCGTGGCGGCCCTCGACCTGCGTGCCGTCGAGGCCACGGTCGGCGCTGCGCACCACCGGCGGGCCCGGCCGACGTCCGGCCTTCGCGCCGCCCCGGGGCGGACCGCTCCGAGGCGCCGCGCCCTTCGGCGCTCCGCCCTTGGGGCCCGCGCTCTTCGGACCCGCACCCTTGGGACCTGCGCTCTTCGGACCCGCGCCCTTGGGGCCCGCGCCCTTCGGACCGCCGCGGCCCTTGGCCGGGCCGGCCGCCGCTCGTGGCGTGGATGCTCTCGACGGACGCTTCTTCGGCCCACTCATGACGTGCTCGTTCCCTGGGGTTGTGTCGTGGCGCCGGTGCCCGACAGGAGGGCGGTCACCAGTGCGGCGATGCCTTCGGACCGTCCCAGCCCGCCGATCCCTTCGGCCCGGCGACCCTTGACGCTGACGGGCGCTCCCACCACCGACGACAGCGCCGATTCCATCTCGGCGCGACGCGGAGCCAGTTTGGGGGATTCGGCGATCACAGAACAATCGAGATTGACGGGAGCCATGCCCTCGGCCGCCACGAGACGCACCACCTCGGCGAGCAGCTGCATGCTGTCGGCGCCCGCCCACCGCTCATCGGTATCGGGGAAGTGCGAGCCCAGATCACCGAGACCCACGGCGCCGAGCAGCGCCTCGGCGCAGGCGTGCGCCACGACGTCGGCGTCGCTGTGGCCGACCAGGCCCCTCGCTCCGTCGAAGCGGACGCCCCCGAGCACCAGCACCCGGTCGGGATCGTCGCTGAACCGGTGGATGTCGAACCCGTTGCCCACGCGCAGCTGCATGCCGCCGCCCTCTCGTTCGTTCTCGCCGAGCCCGAGCCCGAGCGCCTCCGCGGCGACCGCCAGATCCCTCGGCTCGGTGATCTTGATGTTCGCCCGGTCGCCCTCGACGTGCACCACCGACCCGCCCTCGGCCTCGATCAGCGCCGCGTCGTCGGTGGCGTCGGCGCCCCCGCGATGGGCCGATCGCAACGCCTCGGACGCGAAGCCCTGTGGCGTCTGCACGGCGAGCAGCTCGTCGCGATCGACCACGCCCCCGCTCCGACGACGGATCGTGTCGGTCACCGACACCGCCGGCACCGCCGCATCCGCCCCGGCGGCGACCGCGTCGATCACCCGCTGGAAGACCGCGTCCGACGCCGCCGGGCGCGCTGCGTCGTGCACGAGGACGATCGTGGCGTCGGCCGGAACGGCAGCGAGCCCACGGCGCACCGACTCCGACCGGCTCGCGCCGCCGGGCACCACGTGGTCCGCCACCAGGTCGGTCGGCTCGGGCTCGTCGGGCGGCACCACGACGACCACGCCGGCCGAGTGGCGCGCCGCCACGGCGAGGGAGTGATCCACCACCCGCCGGTCGCCGAGCGGCTCGAACTGCTTCGCGGCTCCGTACCGTCGGCCCGACCCCGCGGCGACGACGATGGTCCAGACCCGGTGCTCCATGACCGACGCAGCGTACTCCCCACGACCCGGCGGCTCATGGCCGCAACGGATGCCGTGGGGAGTAGCTTGTCCCACGTGATCGACGTCAACATGCTGCGCTCCATCGAGCTGTTCTCCGGGCTGGACGACGACGTGCTCGAACTCCTGCTGGAGCAGTCGACCTCGCTCCAGCTCGTCCGCGGCGACGTCATCTTCACCGAGGGCAGCGAGGCCGACGCCCTGTACGTCGTCGAGTCCGGCCGCATCGCGATCGGCAACAAGTCGTTCGACGGGCGCGAGTCGATGGTCGCCCTCATGACGCGTGCCGACCTCTTCGGCGAGATGAGCCTGTTCGACAAGCTCGGTCGCTCCGCCGAGGCCCGCGCCCTGGAGCCGTCCGTCGTGGTGTCGTTCCCCTACCGGCCGCTGGTCGAGCTGTGGGAGGCGCGGCCCGAGCTCCTGTGGAAGGTCGTCGAGTTGCTCACGCGCCGGCTGCGCTCGATGGACGAGGCGCTCGCCGACTCGTTCTTCCTCGACGTCACCGGCCGCACCGCGAAGCACCTGCTCGAGCTCGCCGGTGACCGGGACGAGTTCGAGATCCCGATCACGCAGGAGGAGCTCGCCGGCCTCGTCGGCGCCTCACGCGAGCGCGTCAACAAGGCCATCTCGAGCTTCGTGAAGCTCGAGTGGATCGACCAGAACGAGCGCACCTACCGCATCCTCAAGCGTCGCGAGCTCGAGATCCGCGCGATGTAGGGTCGCCGCACGCGGCGCCCGTGGCTCAGGCCAGGAACGCCTCGGCACGGGCCCACGCATCGGCGGCGTCGGCCGGCAGGTAGTTGTCCCGCGACGCGTCGTGCGCCCAGCCGTGGCCCGCGCCCTCGTAGCGCACCACCTCGGCGCCTGCGGCCTCGAGCTCGTCGATCTGGCCGACCGGGCACCACGAATCGTCCGTCCCGAAGATGGCGAGGAGGCGGAGGTCGCCCCGCTCCTGCCGGGCGACGACGTCGATCGCATTGCCCTGGCCGCCGCCGGTCAGGCTTCGGGAACACGGACCATGCCGTAGAAGGCGACGGCCCGGTCGAAGCGATCGGACGCGAGCGACTTCATCGCGTACATGCCGCCCATGCAGAAGCCCAGGACGCCGACCCGGTCGAACCCGGTGACGTCGGCCGCCGCCACGGCGTCCGCCAGCTTGTCGGCGTCGGAGAAGCGGCCGGCCCGCTCGTGACGCTGCTCGAGCGGCATCGACTCCTCGCCCGGGTACAGCTCCGGCGCCACCACGACCCAGCCGTGGTCGTCGGCCAGGCGCTGCACGTGCCCGTCGAAGAGCGGACGAAGACCCATGATGTCGGGGAAGAGCACGAGCCCGCCGGTGGTCGGACCCGCAGACGGCCGGGCCACTTCCGCGGGCGTGCCGGTGGACAGCTCGATGCGCACGCTCGGAACCTCAGGAGTAGCGGTCGAGGATGGACGACTCGGCGATGTGCCCGAGCGAGTCCTTGATGGTGCGGGCCCACACGTCGCCGACGCCGTCGACCGCGGCGAGCTCGTCCACCGTCGCACGCATGAGCTTCTCCAGCGTGTGGAACTCGTCGACGATCCGCTCCGGAAGCGCCTCGGGGATGCGGGGCACCTTGGACAGCATGCGATAGCCACGCGGCGCCAGGCTGCCGTCGGCATCACGGCCACCGCCCGAGAGGTGCAACGCCTCGGCCACGGCCTCGGGCTCGAGGAGGTCCTCCATCTCGAGGCCCGACAACGTCTCCATCGCCTGCTCGAGATTCCACGAGGCATCCGGCTGGAAGTAGTCGAGCAGCACCATCTTCCGGTCGTCCTCGACGCCGGCCATGAGCTCACGCAGCTGCAGGCGGACGAGCCGACCGTCGGTGCCGAGCTCCACGAGGTAGCGCTGGATCTCCTCGGCGATGCGCACGACGATCTCGGTGCGCTGGAGCAACGTGACCACGTCGCGGACGGTGACGAGATCCTCGACCTCGACCGTCGCGAGGTTGGCCGCCACCTCGTTGAGCCGCTCCTTGTAGCGCTCCAGCGTCTGCAACGCCTGGTTGCAGCGGCTCAGGATGGACGGGATCGTCTCGAGCTGGTGCTTCTCGTCGTGCATGTAGACGGTGAGTACCGCCATGTCCTCCGACACCGAGATGACCGGGACGCCGATGGAGCGGGCGACGCGCTCGGCGGTGCGGTGGCGGGTGCCGGTCTCGGTGGTGGGCGTGTTCGGGTTGGGCACCAGGTGAACGTTGGCGCGGGCGATGCGGCTCGCGTCCGGCGCCAGGATGATGGCACCGTCGGTCTTCGCCAGCTCCGACAGACGCTGCGGCGAGAACGCCGCGTCGAGCAGGAAGCCACCCGAGCAGATGTTGAGCACCTCGGGCCCGTCGCCCACCACGATGAGTGCGCCCATGGACGCCTTCACCACACGGTCGAGGCCCTCACGGAGGGGCTGGCCGGGCGCCACGATGGCCAGTGCCTCGAGGAGAGCCTTACTTCGACGGGCGGCCATCCGGGCAGTGTAGTTGGCCCCTTCGATCGAACCGCCTCAGAAGTCGCGGCGACCGATCATTCCCCCGATGAACGCGCGATGCGTTCGCTCAATCACGAAGGCCGAGCAGGCCGATGGCCGCGTCGATGGTGGGGACCCGGAGCACCTGCATGGGAACGGACACCTCGGGGGTGGAGCGCGGCACGACGGCACGCGCGAACCCGAGCCGCGGCCGACTCCGCGAGCCGCGCTCGATTCCACCCACAGAACGGAGCTCGCCGCCGAGGCCGACCTCACCGCACACGACGACGTCGGCCGGCACCGCCACCGACGTGACCGACGAGACGATGGCGAGCGCGAGGCCGAGATCGGCGCCCGGCTCGGTGACGCGAGCGCCGCCGACCGCCATCGCATACGTGTCGAGCCCGCCGACGGGAAGGTTGACCCGCCGCTCGATGACCGCGAGCAGCAGCCCGACCCGGCCCGGGTCGACACCGCTGACCGAGCGACGGGGGTTGGCGGCCGACGTCTTCGCCACCAGCGCCTGCAGCTCGACCACCAGCGGTCGGTGCCCCTCGATGGTGGGCACGATGACCGAGCCCGCGACGCCGGCGCGACGATCGGCGAGGAACATCTCCGACGGATCGGCCACGGCCTCGAGACCGGACTCGCCCATGGCGAAGAGGCCCAGCTCCTGCGTGGACCCGAAGCGGTGCTT
The DNA here is from genome assembly GCA_046331245.1 of Acidimicrobiales bacterium. Lineage (GTDB taxonomy): Bacteria > Actinomycetota > Acidimicrobiia > Acidimicrobiales > Microtrichaceae > SSF14. The sequence continues at coordinate 103,814 of JAXLRH010000009.1, forward strand.
GGTGGCGCGCACCAGGCGCAGCGAGTGGTGGCGATCGCCCTCGAAGGACAGCACGGTGTCGACGACGTGCTCGAGCACCCGCGGCCCGGCGAGGGCGCCCTCCTTCGTGACGTGCCCCACGAGGATGATGGCGATGTTGCGCGACTTCGCCAGCGTGACGAGGCGATGGGCGCACTGCCGGACCTGGCCGACCGAGCCCGGCGCCGAGGTGAGATCGGGATCGAACACCGTCTGGATCGAGTCGATGACGACGACCGACGGTGCCAGCTCGTCGATGTGGCCGAGGACGTGCGCGAGGTTGGTCTCCGCCGCGAGATAGAGGTGGTCGCTGAGCGCGCCCAGCCGCTCGGCACGGCGACGCACCTGCTGCGTCGACTCCTCGGCCGACAGGTACAGCACCGTGGCCCCCGACCGCGCCGGCTGCGCCAGCACCTGGAGGAGCAGCGTGGACTTGCCCACCCCCGGCTCGCCGCCGACGAGCGTGACCGACCCGGGCACGAGACCGCCCCCGAGCACGCGGTCGAACTCGGCGATGCCGGTGGGGACCGGATCGGCGTCGAGCGACGACACCTCGGTGATGGGCCGAGCCGGCGAGGTGGGGGCGAGCGAGACGACGGCGTCGGTGGGCACCGGCTCCTCGACCACGGTGTTCCACTCGCCACAGCCGTCGCACCGCCCCGCCCACTTGGGCGTGACCGTGCCGCATTCGAGACAGGCGTACCGGGTCTTGGTGTTCGCACGGGTGGTGCGGGTCGCTGCAGCCATGGGACGACCCTACCGACGGGGTCTGACAGCGAGGTGGGATGGGTCGAACATTTGTTCGACCCATCCGGCAGCACCTACACGAAGCGCGCCTCGTCGGGAACGTGCTCGTGCACGTACAACGAGCGGCCCGACGAGAACAGCCGGGCGATCCCACATCCGACCAGCAGCGGGATCACGGGGCCCCATCCGAACAGCTCCACCCCCATCACCGCGCAGGCCAGCGACGCGTTCACCGCCGAGCCGAACGTCGCCATCATCCCGACCGCGCCGAGCAGCACCACCGGGCCACCGGTGGCGTGGCCCACCGCGGCACCGAGCGTCGCGCCCACCACGAACAGCGGCGTCACCTCGCCGCCGGCGAACCCCGACCCCACGGTCAGCGAGGTCATGACCAGCTTCGCCAGCCAGACGCCGAGCCCGATCGTGCCGATCTGCACGGCCCCTGCGCCCAGCGACCGGCCGAGCAACGGCAGCGACAACCCGTTGTACTGACGGGTGCCGAGGGCCAGCGTGAGCACGATCACCGCCGACGCGCCGAGCACCGGGCGGAGCCAGGGGACGCTCACGCGCTCGCGCAGGTTGTCCCGAACCGTGTCGGTGAGTCGGATGAAGAGCCATGCCGCGAGACCGAACAGCGGCGCGACGAGGGCGACCACGGCGACGTCCACGACACCCACGCCGTGCACCGCCGGGTATCGGGTATGCGTCACGCCGAACCATGCCACCGTCCGATCGCCGACGTAGGCCGCGACGAGACACGACGGCACCGCCATCAGCCGGCGCCAGCGCCCCATCGGCGCGATCTCCACAGCGAACACCGCTCCGGCCCACGGCACCCCGAACACCGACCCGAAGCCCGCCGCCAGAGCGGCCACCAGGAGCATCTGCCGATCACCGTGGCGCAGCCGCGCTCGGGATGCGAGGCCGTCGGTGAGGCCGGCGGCCATCTGCAACGCCGTGCCCTCACGCCCCGCAGAGCCGCCGAAGAGATGGGTGGCGACCGTGCCGACATAGGCGAACGGCGCCATGCGCAGCGGCACACCTCCGTCGATCCGTCGGATCTGGCGCATCGTGAGCAGGTTGCCCTGCGGCGCCGTGCCACCCCAGCGAAGCTGCACCGCGACCATCACCGCTCCGACGACCGGCAGCACCCACAACAGGATGTCGTGACGGGTCTGGACGTCGGTCGCCCATTCCAGAGAGCGGAGGAACTCGGCCGACGCGGCGCCGGACATCAGCCCGACGACGACCGACAGAGGGATCAGCCGCGCCTGCCGCGGAAGCCACCACCCGGGCGCCCGCAGCGGTGGCTCGTCGCTCACGAGTCGACGGGCAGAGGCCGGCGCGGACGACGCCGCCACGCCACCGCCAGCAGGAGCAGTGCGGCCACCACGCACCCCACGCCGGCGAGGATCCACACGACGGACGAACGATCGGCGGCGCTGGACGTCATGCGGATCGACGTCGTGGTCGCCGTGCCGTCACCCAGCACGAACCGACGAGACGCCGTCGCCGAGCCCCCCGGATCCTTCGTCGAGAGACCGCTGACCGCGTCCATCTCGCCCGGGAGCGACACGGTGACGTCGAGCTCCAGCGCCTCGGGCTGGCCCTTGAACGCTGCCGCCAGCTCCTCGGGCGTGCGACCCACCGCAAGCCCGTCGAGCGCGGACGCCACGTCCGCGTCGCTGAACTGGTCGAGCGCGCCCGTCAGGTGCACCGAGCCGTCGAGGCGGTACTCCGCCACGGTGAACGAGTTCGACCGGGAGAGCTTCCAGCCTCGGAACACGCCGTCCTTGCCGCCCACCTGCGCCAGCACCTTGGCGAGTGCCGCACCGTCGGCGAAGGGCTTGGTCAGCGAGATCGTGGTCGTGCCGCCCACCGCCCTCGGCCCCCGCACCGTCCAGCCGGTGGCACGCAGATCGTCGAGGTGGACGACCTTGGCGACGTCACCGCCAAGCTGCGCCGTCGCGTCGGCGTCCAGGACGGCCGTCACCACCACGCTGCCCGATCCGTTCGGCTGCACCGTGACGTTGACGTCGGCCCGGGCCTTGCATCCCGACAAGACGAGGAGGAAGGCCGCAGCGAACGCGACGAGACGGGCGGATCGGGCCGACAGCACGGGCCGTACGCTACCGGTCACGCGCGTCGCGCCGGTGCTCCTGAACCGACACGCGAAAAGTGCCCCAGAGGGGCACTTTTCAACGCCGGAACGGGGGTGGGGTCAGGTCAGCCGACGTCGGTGACGGGCTCGCCGCCGCCGGTCGTGGCCAGCTCGGCCTCGATCACGTCACCGACCGAGGGCGGCACGAAGCCTTCGAGCCCCTGGAAGGTGAAGATCTGCTCGTTCTCGTTCTCCGGATCGGGAGCGACATCGACACGGATGATCTGGCCGGCGCGGAACTCCTTCCACAGGAGCTTCTCCGAGAGCGGATCCTCGACGAGGCGCTGGATCGCACGACGCAACGGGCGTGCGCCCATCGTGGGGTCGTAGCCCCGGTCGGCGAGCAGGCTCTTCGCCGCGTCGGTGATCTCGAGGCCCATGCCCTGCCCGGCGAGCTGGATGCCCACCCGGGAGATCATGAAGTCGACGATCTGGGTGACCTCCGGCTTGCTGAGCTCGCTGAACACGATCGTCTCGTCGATACGGTTCAGGAACTCGGGCCGGAAGTGCGCCTTGAGCGCCTCGTTGACCTTCTCCTTCATCTTCTCGTACGACACGGCCTCGTCGCGCTTGCTGAAGCCGACCACCGCACGGCGGAGATCCGCGGTGCCGAGGTTGGACGTCATGATGAGCACGGTGTTGCGGAAGTCGACGGAGCGACCCTGCGCATCGGTGAGACGACCCTCTTCGAGGATCTGCAGGAGCGTGTTGAAGACGTCGGGGTGGGCCTTCTCCACCTCGTCGAACAGCACGACCGAGAACGGCTTGCGGCGCACGGCCTCGGTGAGCTGACCGCCCTCTTCGTAGCCCACGAAGCCGGGGGGCGAGCCGACGAGGCGGCTGACCGTGTGCTTGTCCATGTACTCGCTCATGTCGAGCGTGATCATGGAGGTCTCGTCGCCGAACAGGAACTCGGCGAGCGTCTTGGCGAGCTCGGTCTTGCCCACGCCCGACGGGCCCAGGAAGATGAACGAACCGGACGGACGCTTCGGGTCCTTCAGGCCGGCGCGGGTGCGGCGGATGGCCTGGCTGACGGCCTTGATGGCCTCGTTCTGGCCGATGACCCGCTTGTGCAGCTCGTCCTCCATGCGAAGGAGCTTGGCGGTCTCCTCCTCGGTGAGCTTGTAGACGGGGATGCCGGTCCACAGCGAGAGCACCTCGGCGATGGCCTCCTCGTCGACCTCGTCGAACAGGTCGACGCCGGACGCCTTCATCTCGACGTCCTTCGCCTCCTTCTGGGCGAGGAGCTCCTTCTCGCGGTCGCGCAGGCGGCCGGCCTCCTCGAAGTCCTGCTTCTCGACGGCCTCCTTCTTGGAGCGCGTGACGTCGGCGATCTCGTTCTCGAGCTCGCGGTAGTCGGGCGGGCTCTGCAGGCGACGGATGCGCAGACGGGCGCCGGCCTCGTCGATGAGGTCGATGGCCTTGTCGGGCAGCTGGCGATCCGAGATGTAGCGGTCGGCCATGTTGGCGGCGGCGACGAGGGCCTGGTCGGTGATCGTGACCCGGTGGTGGTTCTCGTAGCGCTCGCGCAGGCCCTTGAGGATCTCGATGGTGTGGGCGACCGACGGCTCGTCGACGACGACCTTCTGGAAGCGGCGCTCGAGCGCGGCGTCCTTCTCGAGGTGCTTGCGGTACTCGTCGAGCGTGGTGGCGCCGATCGTCTGCAGCTCGCCACGGGCCAGCATCGGCTTGAGGATGGAGGCGGCGTCGATTGCGCCCTCGGCGGCGCCGGCACCGACGAGCGTGTGGATTTCGTCGATGAACAGGATGATGTCGCCGCGGGTCTTGATCTCCTTGAGCACCTTCTTGAGGCGCTCCTCGAAGTCGCCGCGGTAGCGGGAGCCGGCCACCAGGGCGCCGAGGTCGAGCGTGTAGAGCTGCTTGTTCATCAGCGTCTCGGGGACGTTGCCGGCAGCGATCTCCTGGGCGAGGCCCTCGACGATGGCCGTCTTGCCGACGCCGGGCTCGCCGACGAGCACCGGGTTGTTCTTGGTGCGGCGGCTGAGGACCTGCATCATCCGCTCGGTTTCCTTCTCGCGCCCGATGACCGGGTCGAGCTTCTTCTCGCGGGCGAGCTGGGTGAAGTTGCGACCGAACTGGTCGAGCACGAGCGAGCCGGACGCGGCGTCGCCGGAGCCACCGCCGGTGCTGGCCTTCTCGCCGGAACCGCCGGACTGCGGCTGGCCACCGGTGCCCGTCGGGCCGGGGTAGCCCGAGAGCAGCTGGATGACCTGCTGGCGCACGCGGGACAGGTCGGCGCCGAGCTTCACGAGCACCTGGGCCGCCACGCCTTCGCCCTCACGGATGAGGCCGAGGAGGATGTGCTCGGTGCCGATGTAGTTGTGACCCAGCTGCAGCGCCTCGCGGAGCGACAGCTCGAGCACCTTCTTGGCGCGGGGGGTGAACGGGATGTGGCCCGACGGGGACGACCCGCCCTGGCCGATGATCTCCTCGACCTGCTGGCGCACGGCCTCGAGGGAGATGCCGAGAGACTCGAGCGCCTTCGCGGCCACGCCCTCGCCCTCGTGGATCAGCCCGAGCAGGATGTGCTCCGTGCCGATGTAGTTGTGGTTGAGCAGACGTGCCTCTTCCTGGGCAAGCACGACCACCCGACGGGCTCGATCTGTAAAGCGTTCAAACACGGAGTGCCTCCTGCGGACTCGTGGGCTCAGTCTAACCGTGCCCTCCGACAATCGGCGCAGCAGGCCTCGACCCAGCATCCTCAACCGACGGGCCCCCGGAAACCTTCCCCGACGGCCCGTTCCGGGGCCTCGCGGGACAAGCGTCACAGCCCGCCGGCATCCCCCGGGTGGGGACTCCGAACCCCTGAGGGCTAACGTCGCTTCGTGGCCACCACCAACCCCCTCGACGTCATGCCGACGATGACGGACGATCTCGCACGGGTCGAATCCGAACTCCTGGCCTCGGTCACGTCGGAGGACCCCTACCTCACCGAGATCGCCGCCCACCTCATCAAGGCCGGCGGCAAGCGCGTGCGGCCCGGCTTCTGCATCGCCTCGGGGTCCACGGCGCTCGCCACCGCGGCAGCCGCCGACGACGACCTCATCCGTGCCGCGGTGTCGGTCGAGCTCGTCCACCTCGGCTCGCTGTACCACGACGACGTCATGGACGACGCCATCACCCGCCGCACCGTCGCCAGCGTCAACGCCACCTGGGGCAACCTCAAGGCCATCCTCGCCGGCGATTTCCTCCTGGCCCGCGCCTCGGAGATCGCCTCGTCGCTGGGCGTCGAGGTGGCCGGGCTGCTCGCCTCGACGATCGCCCGCCTGTGCGAGGGGCAGGTGCTCGAGCTGCGCTACACCTACGACACCGACCGCACCGAGGAGGCCTACCTCCGGTCGATCGACGGCAAGACGGCGGCGCTCCTGGCCACCGCGTGCCGCATCGGCGGCATCGTGTCGGGCGCCTCGCCCGAACGGATCGACGCGCTCACCACCTTCGGCAACGCCTACGGCATGGCCTTCCAGATGGTCGACGACGTGCTCGACCTCGTGGCCACCGAGGCCGAGCTCGGCAAGCCGGCCGGCCACGACATGTCCGAGGGCGTGTACACGCTGCCGGTGCTGCGGGCACTCGCGAGCGAGGCCGGTCCCAAGCTGCGCCCGCTGCTCACCGACCACATGACCGACGACGATCGCGCCGAGGCCGTCGCCATCGTGCGTGACGGCGGCTGGATCGCCGGTGCCATCGAGGTGGCCGAGACCCACGCCCGGCGTGCGGTCGACGCCCTCTCGGTGTTCGACGCCGGCTCCGGCGTCGACGGCCTCTCGGCCGCCGCTGCCCACCTGGTCGACTCGGTCGCCGCGGCAGCCGCTCGCTGACCGGAGCTCCCGGCGCCTCAGCCGGGGAGCACCACCGCCGCACCGAGATCGGGCCGGCGACGCACCGACACGGTCGTCCCCACGGGGCGGGGGGCGCGATCGCCGGGGAGCGAGACGCGCAGGCGCCGCCCGTCGGCCAGCTCGACCTCGACCATCACCGCCGACCCCAGGTACTCCGCCGCCACGACCGTCGCGTCGGCCCCGTCGGGCCCGGGCGAGACGAGCTCGAGCTCCTCGGGGCGCAGCAGCACCTCGCCGCCCGATCCGGCGCCGGCCTCGACGTCGACCGGCCCCAGCGCCGTCTGCGCCCGCCCGCCCTCGACCACGGCGGGCAGCAGGTTCGCCTCGCCGACGAACCGCGCCACCCACGCGTCGACCGGCCGCCGGTAGACCTCGCGGGGCGCGCCGTCCTGCACGATGCGGCCGTCGCGCATCACGGCGACGCGGTCGGCGAACGTGAACGCCTCGTCGCGGTCGTGGGTGACGAACAGGACACTCACGCCGAGGGAGCGCACGACGTCGGACACCTCACGGCGCAGCCTGGTGCGCAGGATCGTGTCGAGGTTCGAGAACGGCTCGTCCATCAGCATCAGCGACGGCGACGGCGCGAGGGCCCGGGCGAGCGCCACGCGCTGCTGCTGACCACCTGACAAGGAGTCCACCGACCGGTCGGCGACGTCGGACATGCCGACCATCGCGAGCATCTCGTCGATGCGGGGCCCGCTCCGCCGCTGGGAGCGTTCCAGGCCGTACCCCACGTTGCGGGCGACGTCGAGGTGCGGGAACAGCGCCCCGTTCTGGAACACCAGGCCGACACCGCGTCGCTCCGGCGCCACCATCTCGGACGGCCCCGACACCACGCGTCCCGCGAGGGTGACCGTGCCCGTGTCGGGTCGGTCGAGGCCCGCCACGAGACGCAGCAGCGTGGATTTCCCGCAGCCCGACGGGCCGAGCAGCGCCACCAGCTCGCCGTCGCCGACCGTGAGGTCGACGCCCGTGAGCACCGGCGTGCCGCCGAACGACTTCGTGAGCCCGGCGATCTCCGCCGCGGGCTCCGCCACCTCAGTCGGCCTGTTCGGGACGCGGTGCGTCGGTCTGCTCGGGGCGCAGTGTCGGGAACAGCACCACGTCGCGGATCGTCGACGTGTCGGTGAGCAGCATCACGAGACGGTCGATGCCGATGCCGAGCCCCACCGTCGGCGGGAGCCCGTAGTCGAGCGCGCGGAGGTAGTCCTCGTCGACGACCATCGCCTCGTCGTCGCCGCCGGCGTTCTGCTCCGCCTGGTCCTCGAAGCGGGCGCGCTGGTCGTCGGGATCGCACAGCTCGCTGAACCCGTTGCACAGCTCACGCCCCGCGACGATCCCCTCGAAGCGCTCGGTGAGGAGCGGATCGCTGCGGTGCACACGCGAGAGCGGCGACACCTCCTTGGGGTAGTCCGTGACGAATGTCGGCTCCCAGAGGGTGCCCTCGACGGTCTTCTCGTACAGCTCGAGGAGCAGCTTGCCGGCGCCGTAATGCTCCTTCCACGGCGTGTCGTGCTCGTCGCAGAGCTGCCGCAGCTTGTCGACCGGAGTGCGGACGTCGACCTCCACGCCGATCTGCGCGCTCAGCAGCTCGGCCATGGGCGCTCGTCGCCAGGGCGCCGCGAGATTCAGGAATCCATCGCCGTACGGCACCCGACGAGGGTCGTCACAGATATCGGTCGCAAGGTAGGCAACGAGCTGCTCGGTCAGATCCATGTGGACGGAGTAGTCGCCGTACGCCTCGTAGCACTCGAGCATCGTGAACTCGGGGTTGTGACGGGGTGAGATGCCCTCGTTGCGGAACACCCGACCGATCTCGAACACCTTCGGGAAGCCGCCCACGACGAGCCGCTTCAGGTAGAGCTCGGGCGCGATGCGCAGGTACAGCTCCTGGTCGAGGGCGTTGTGATGGGTGCTGAACGGCCGTGCCAGCGCGCCGCCCGGGATGGGGTGGAGCACCGGCGTCTCCACCTCGAGGTAGCCACGGTCCTCCATCCAGCGCCGCGTGAGCGACACGATGCGGGAGCGGCCGGCGAGCGCGGCGCGGGCCTCGTCGGTGACCCAGAGGTCGACGTAGCGCTGGCGGTACCGGGTGTCGGGGTCGGTGATGCCGTGCCACTTGTCGGGGAAGGCCCGGCGGGTGGCGGCGAGCAGCTGCCACGAGTCGACGCGCACCGACAGCTCGCCGCGCTTCGTCGTCATCACCTCGCCGGTGACCGTGATCCAGTCGCCCAGGCTCAGAGCGCAGAAGGCCTCGAACTCCGGTGTGCTCTGCGACGGGGCGAAGAGCTGGATGCGACCGGTGTGATCGGCCAGCGTGCCGAAGGCGAGCTTGCCCTGGGTGCGGCGCAGCATGAGGCGACCGCCGATCGACGCGACGACGCCGGTCTCGATGCCGGGCTCGAGGTCGCCGAAGCGCCCCGTGAGCGCTGCCGCGGTGTCGGTGACGTCGGCGCTGTAGGGCAGGTCGCTCATCGGTTCTTCTCCCAGATCAGTCGCAGCCCGTGCAACGTGAGCCAGGGTTCGATGTGCTCGATCGCCTCGGTGAACGGCGCGATGAGATCGGCGAGGCCGCCGGTGGCGAGCACGGTGGGCTCGCCGATGACGTCCTCGATGCGGTCGCACATGCCGTCGATCATCGCCGAGTAGCCGTAGATGACGCCCGACTGGATCGACTCGACCGTGGTCTTGCCGATGACGCTGCGCGGCTCGATGAGCTCCACCCGGCGCAGCGCGGCGGCGCGGCCGAACAGGGCGTCGAGGCTGATCTCGATGCCGGGGATGATGGCCCCGCCCAGGTACTCGCCGGCCTCGGAGATGACGTCGAACGTGGTGGCGGTGCCGAAGTCGACGACGATCGTGGGCCCGCCGTACAGGTCGAACGCCCCGACGGCGTTGGCGATGCGGTCGGCGCCGACCTCCTTCGGGTTGTCGTAGAGCACCGGCATGCCGGTCTTCACGCCGGCGCCGAGCACCACCGGATCGATGCCGAGGTAGCGCTCGCACATCCGCCGTAGCTCGAAGGTGACGCCCGGGACGCCGGAGCTCACGGCGACGCCCGACACCGCCTCCTTCCAGTCGTGACCCGCCGTGAGGAGGAACTCGCTGAACATCAGGGCCAGCTCGTCGGAGGTGCGGGCCGCGTTGGTGGCGATGCGCCAGTGGTCGAGCAGCTCGTGGCTCTCGTCACCGCTCTTGTACAGGCCGATCACGGTCTGGGTGTTTCCGACGTCGATCGCCAGTAGCACGATGTCTCCTTACAGTTCGTGCCCGCAGGTCACGACGAGCGGCTCAGGTTACCGGAGGGCCGATGTCGAGACCGATGTCGAGGACCGGCGCCGAGTTGGTGATGCGACCGGTCGAGATCTGGTCGACCCCGGTCGCCGAATACGAGGCGATGGTGTCGAGGGTGATGCCGCCCGACACCTCGAGGAGCGCCGGGTGACCTGCCGCCGCGAGCCGGCGTGCCTCGGCCACGCACGCCGACACCTCGTCGGGCGTCATGTTGTCGAGGAGCACGGCCGTGGCCCCGGCCTCGATCGCCTCGACCATCTGTTCGAGACGGTCGCACTCCACGTGCACCGTGCGAGCGGGCCACAGGTCGAGGCACCGGCGCACCGCCTCGGCGATGCCGATGCCCGTGATGTGGTTGTCCTTCAGCAGCATCCAGTCGCTGAGGTTGCCGCGGTGGTTGCGGCCGCCGCCGGCGCGCACCGCCGCCTTCTCCAGCGACCGCAGGCCGGGAGTGGTCTTGCGCGTGTCCCACACCTTGGCGGGACCACCGGACGCCGCGGCCTCGACGTAGGCGTGGGTGAGCGTGGCGATGCCGGACAGGTGACCGAGGAAGTTCAGGGCCGTGCGCTCCGCCGTCAGGATCGGTGCGAGCCGACCGTGCACGATGCCGATGGTGTCGCCGGGCTCCAGCGCGTCGCCGTCGGCGAACTGCCACTCGACCTCGATCGACGGGTCGATCTGCACGAACGCCTCGGTGGCGCACGCCGTGCCGGCGAGGCGACCGGGCCCACGGGCGCCGAATCGCGCCTCGGTGGTCGCAGCCGGGTCGAGCAACGACGCGGTGAGATCGCCCAGCGGCGTGAGGTCCTCCGCGAGTGCCAGCGCCACGGCGGCGCGCACGGCGGTGATCGGCGGCTCGGCCCAGGGGTTCACGAGCCGATCACCAACCGATGCCGCTGGGACTCCCGGGCCCCCGGGAAGTCGGTGCGCGTGTGCGCCCCACGGCTCTCCTCGCGCTCGGCGGCGGCGTCGAGCAGTGCCACGCCCACCTGCACGAGGTTGCTCAGCTCGCACGTCGGCGGATCGATGGGATCGGCCGGGAGCTCCGACCAGACGTCGTCGAGCACCGCCTGCGCCGCGGCGATCGAGGCGGCCGTCCGCAGCACGCCGGCGTTGGTGGTCATGGTCCGTTGCACGGCGTGCCGCAGCTCGGCGACGCGCTCGAGGTCGACGGCCGTGGCGTCGGACTTGGCCAGCACCGGGCCGTCGATGAGGCGACCGCCGATCACCATCTCGGTCGAGCCCTCGCCGCGAACGCAGCGCATGGCGCCGGTGTCCTCCGGCCCGTCGACGCCGGCGCCGATGGCCTCGACCACCCGGTCGCCGAACACCATGCCCTCCAGGAGCGAGTTGGAGGCGAGGCGGTTGGCGCCGTGCACCCCGCTGCAACTCGTCTCGCCGGCGGCCCACAGACCCGGCAGGGTGGTGGCGCCGTTGAGGTCGGTGATGATGCCGCCGCACTGGTGGTGCGCAGCCGGGGCGACCGGCAGGTAGTCGGCCGACGGATCGAGGCCGGCGAGCGCGAGGTCGGCGGCGATCGTCGGGAAGCGCACCTCGAAGTGGTGCAGCACCGTGGCGTCGAGCCACACGTGGTCGAGGTCCTGCTCGAGCATCTTGGCGGTGATGGCCCGCGACACCACGTCACGAGGGAGCAGCTCGTTGACGAAGCGCTCGCCGTCGGAGTCGCGCAGCAACGCCCCGTGGCCACGGAGCGCCTCCGACAGCAACGGGCGCGGCATCGACGGATGGTCGAGCGCCGTCGGGTGGAACTGGAAGAACTCCAGGTCGGCGACGGCCACCCCGGCGCGGAGCGCCATGGCCACGCCGTCGCCGGTCGCGACCGGCGGGTTGGTGGTCACCGCGAACAGCTGGCCGGCCCCGCCGGTGGCGAGCAGCACGTTGCGCGCCCGCACCTCGAACACCTCGCTCGGCCTCGTCGCCGTCGCGGCGCGTACGGCGCGCACGCCCCGGCAGCGCCCGTCGTGGATGATGAGGTCGAGCGCGAACGTCTGCTCGTGGATCTCGGCCACCCGCTCGCGCACCGCGGCGACCAGCGCGCGCTCGATCTCGGCGCCGGTGGCCGCACCGCCGGCGTGGACGATGCGCGCCACCGAGTGACCGCCCTCGCGAGCCAGCTCGAGGTGACCGTCGGCGTCGCGGTCGAACAGCGCACCCAGCGCGATGAGGTCGTGCACACGACGCGGCCCCTCGTCGACCAGCACGCGCACCGCCTCGATGTCGCACAGCCCGACGCCGGCGGCGAGGGTGTCGGCGAGATGGAGATCGGTCTCCTCCGGATCGCCCGACAGCGTTGCGGCAACCCCGCCCTGCGCCCAGCGGGTGGTGGCGAGGTCGAGCTCGGCCTTCGTGAGCACGCCCACCGACAGGCCCTGGAACTCGGCGGCGCGGACCGCGGCCGACAGGCCGGCGACCCCACTGCCCAACACCAGGAGATCCAGTTCAGCCATGAGGGCGCTCACTCATTCGACGTTCCACCGGCGGTCGGCCCCGCGACGATACCGACTCCCACGTTGTCGATGAGTCGCGCTTTCCCGAAGCGAACCGCCCCGAGCAGCCGGCTCCCCGCGTCGCAGCGCTGCTGTGGGGCGAGCGTCGACGAGTCCGCGACCTCGACGTAGTCGAGCGTGCCGAGCGGCTGGGTGGCGATCTCGGCGGCCATCGCGGCGCGCACGACGTCGGCGTCGGTCTCGCCGCCGGCGATCATCGCCGCCCCCAGGCTGAGCGCCCGGTGGAGCACCGGCGCCGCCGCCCGCTCCTCCTCGGTGAGGTAGACGTTGCGGCTCGATCGTGCGAGGCCGTCGCTCTCGCGCTGCGTCGGGCAGCCGATCACCTCGACCGGCATCGAGAGGTCGGCCGCCATGCGACGGACGACCGCCAGCTGCTGGAAGTCCTTCTCGCCGAAGTAGGCGCGGCACGCGCCGGCGATGTTGAAGAGCTTCGCGACGACGGTGGCGACACCGTCGAAGTGCGTGGGGCGCGACGCGCCCTCCATGCCCGCCGACACGCCGGCCACCGACACCGTCGTGAGCACCGGCTCGGGGTACATCTCCGCCACGGTGGGCGTGAACAGCCAGTCGACCCCGGCACGCTCGGCCCGCGCGGTGTCGCCTGCGAGATCGCGGGGGTACGCGTCGAGGTCCTCGCCGGCGCCGAACTGCAGCGGGTTGACGAAGATCGTGGCCACGACCACGTCGCACTCGCTCCGAGCGCGGTCCATCAGCGACTCGTGGCCGTCGTGCAGGTACCCCATCGTCGGCACCAGGCCGACGACGGCGCCTCCGGCACGGGCGGCGTCGAGCGCCGCTCGCAGCTCGGCGATGGTGGTCACGACCTCCACGTCACACCCCACTCGCCGCGAGCCGGCGCGCCTGGTCGGCGAGCGCCTCGTAGGCCGAGCGTTCGGACGGATCGATGGCCGCGAGGTGACGGGCGATGGTGGCCTCGTCGCCGCGCGCCGCCGGACCGGTGAGTGCAGCCGCAGGCCCGAGCGTCGCGACGTTGTCGAGCGCGCCACGCGCCAACGCGAGGTACGCCTCGAACGGCGCTCCGGCGACGTTGCCCACCCGCTCCACCTGACCGAGCAGCGCGACGAGGTGGTTCGCCGCGATGCAGGCTGCGGCGTGATACGCCGCGCGATGCTCGTCGTCGATCACGAACGAACGGCCGCCCAGCGCCGCGACGAGCTCCCCGGCCACCGGGTCACCTGCCACCGCGAACCATGCTTCCGACAGGCGCGCGGCGCCCAGCTCGGGCGTGGGCAACGACACCAATGGGTGCACCGCGGCGCGCCGCTCGTGCGCGCCCAGCACGTCGAGCCCGAGGGAGCCGGCGCAGTGCGCGACCACACAGGCCGTATTCGGCTCGATTGCCGCGGCCACGCCCTCGATCGCCGGATCGGCCACGCAGATCAGCACGAGGTCGACGCCGGACGCTGCGGCGGCGATGGCCGCTGCGTCGCGGCCGATCGGCCCGTCGACCTCCCAGCCCGCGCCGCGCAGGGCCGTCGCGAAGGACCCGCCGGCGCGGCCGGCGCCGACGATCCGGACCCTCACGCCAGGCCCTCGACCGTCCACACGCGCCCGTCGGCGAGCTCGACGTCCTGCGCCGTCACCAGGTCGGGAGCCAGCTCGCGCAGCGGCGCCAGCACGAACTTCCGCTCCTTCCAGCGCGGGTGCGGGATCGTGAGTCGCGGGTCGTCCATGGTGACGCCGTCCATCCAGATGATGTCGAGATCGAGCGTCCGCGGCCCCCACCGCTCGTCACGCACCCGATGTGCCGCCGACTCGATGCGGTGACACACGCCGAGCAGCGCGTTCGGGGTCAGCTCGGTCTCGAGCTGCACCACGATGTTGAGGAAGGCCCCCTGGTTGGCCGGCCCGCCCACGGGGTCGGTCTCGTACACGCTCGACACCGCCACCACGTCGGGGAGCGAGTCGACGGCGTCGCGGAGGTAGGTGCGGCGATCGCCCAGGTTCGAGCCGACGCTCACGAACGTCCGCATCAAGCGCGGCTCCGCCGGATGCTGACGCCGGACGTGCCGAGCTGCTGGGGCACCGGCGGACGGAGCTTCCGCACCGTCACCGTGACCGCGGCGATGCGGGCGTCGGCCAGCACGACCTCGGCCACGCGCGCGGCCATCCGTTCCATCAGCACGAACCGCTCGTCGACCACGACCGACTCCACCTGGGCGCACAGCGCCCCGTAGTCGACCGTGTCACCGAGCTCGTCGGAGGCGCCCGCCGCCGAGAGATCGGTCTCCACGTCGAGGTCGACCTCGAACGGCTGGCGACGCTCCTGCTCCTCCGGCAGCGCACCGCAGAAGCCCAGCGCGCGCAGGCCCCGGAGTTCGATGAGATCGGGCCGGGCGGCCGCTCCCGCCGAGCCGCTGGCCATCGCTACTCGTCCGCCGGCTCGCCGGTCCGGAGACGGGCGGCGACGGCGACGATGTCGCGGCCCACGGGGCCGAGCTGACGCGACGTGATGTGCTCGAGGAGGAAGATCGCACGGGGCTGCTCCGGCACGAGGCCCGCCCAGACGAGGTAGCCGGCCATCAGGCCCACGATGCGGTCGTTGAGCTCCTCGTGGTGGTACAGCACCTTGGCGCCGGACTCGAGCAGCGCCTGCAGCTCGGGGTACACCTCGCCGAGGTAGCGCGGGTAGTCCTCGGTCGCCGGGAACGGGCGATGCCGCCAGGTGACCGACAGCTCGTCGTAGTTGTGCAGGTTGTGGTTCGCGGGGATGAGGCTGATGACCGGCGAGAAGCCCTGCTCGCGGATCCAGATGATCTCCTCCTGGCGGCGCACGCGACGGTGGTTCGTGCCGTACCCGCCGGGCCGCTCGCAGATGGCGAGCTTGTCCTGCATCACCCAGCTGAAATGCCGCGGCTTGATGCCCTGAGCCCACTTGCCCTTTGCTGCCATCGTCCTGTCCTCTTATCTGCCCGCTGACGCGGCGGGTATCGGTGCTCGCCGGGCCGCGACCACGCGCGCTGCCTCGGCATGGACGCGCACGTCGTGCGCGCGGATCATCTGTACGCCCGCCATCATCGCCCACGTGGCGAGCGCGACGCTCATTTCGACTCGATCTTCGACCGGCGCGGCGGCTCCGTCGCCGGTTCCGTCCGACGCCGCGGTGAGCACACCGAGCGCGTGCTTGCGGCTCACGCCCAGCGCGACCGGGAACCCGGTCGCGACGAGACCGTCGATGCCGGCGACGAGCGCCAGGTTGTGCGCGACGGTCTTGCCGAAGCCGAAGCCGGGGTCGATCCACACCTCGTCGACGCCCCCGTTGCGGGCCGCGGTGGCGCGATCGATGAGGAACTCGCGCACCTCGGCGCAGACGTCGTCGTAGTGGGGCTCGGCCTGCATCGTGCCGGGCGTGCCCTGCATGTGCATGGCCAGCCAACCGGCGCCGGTGTCGGCCGCGACCGGCCAGAGTGTGGCGCTCACGTCGTTGATGAGGTCGGCGCCCGCGGCGACGGCCGCACGCGCCACCTCGTCGTGGCGGGTGTCCACCGAGACGCGCGCCCCCAACGGCACGACGGCCTCGATGACGGGCACGACGCGACGCAGCTCCTCGTCGAGGGTCACCGGCTCCGCCCCGGGGCGGGTCGACTCGCCGCCGACGTCGACGATGTCGGCACCCTCGTCGATCATGTGCCGCGCCCGGGCCACCGCGGCATCGACGTCGACGTAGCGGCCGCCATCACTGAACGAGTCGGGCGTGACGTTCAAGATGCCCATGATCTGGGGGATCACCGCCGCCAAGGTTAGATGACGGTGTCAAATTGACGTCCGGGCGAGTTCCCGCGCGCCCGATCGCTCAGCGCGTGGATCGTGCCCGGACGGTGCGGGCGAGGATGCCCAGCGTGGCGCGCAGCGCCCCCTCCGACAGGACGGGGAAGATGCCCGACTCCCGCCAGTCGGGGTGGATGTCCGACCAGTCGTAGTAGGAGGTGACCAGCGTGCCGTCGTCCGTGGGCTCGAGCCGGTAGCCGTAGACGTGGCCGATCTGGGGCCGGATGCGGCCGAGCACCTTCCACGCGATCTCGCGGTCCTGCTCGAACGTGACGATCTGCACGGTGACGTCGTACTCGCCCATCGGGAAGTCGTTGAGCGCCTCCCGGTCCATGTGCACGGCGAACTCGTCGCCCACGGCGGTGACCGGCTCCCCCGTCGCCGACTGCAGCATGCCGGAGCTGTCGATCGCCACATGGCCGTCGGGATCGCAGAGCACGGCGAACACCGCAGCCGGCTCCGCCCCGATCGTCCGCTGCACTTCGATGCGCTCCACCGTGGGTTCCGTCATCGCGGCAGCCTGCCACCGCCGGGACCGGATCGCCCATCCACACCCCAACCTCCGCTTTGTCCCCCCGAACTACCGGTAGCCCGGAACATCCGGGGCACAGAACGGGGCGGGGGCGGGCGCAGGGGTTACGAGGGGCGGGCGAGAGCGTCCGATCTCCAGGCCGCGAGGTAGCGCTCGAGGGCGACGTGCTGGACGCGGCGGACGACGGGAGCGATCGCTCCGGCGGCGAACGTCGCCGTGACGGCGTCCACGCGGATCGTCGCCGTGACCGTTCCGGCGGCGTCGACGTCCACGACGAACGCCTCCTCGCCGCGCTCCTGATGGCCCGGCAGCGTGCCGTAGGCGAAGCCGAACCGGCCGGGCTCGTCGACCACGGCGACGATGCGGTTCGGCACCGTGATCGAGAACGGCCCGACCGGCAGCATCACGAGCACGTCGGTGCCGACTGCCAGCGGCGCGCCGTCGGGGAACACGCGAGCACGAATCCCACGGTGGCACGCCCAGGCACGGAGCGAGTCGCAGGCCGCCACGAACACGGCGTCGCCGTGTCCGAGCTCGACCGAGCGATGGTGCTGCACACGGCCGGGCCACGCTGCGGGGTCGAGCGTCGAACCGTAGTGGTCGTACGTCGGCTGCTTGCCGGCGACGGCGGCGAGCGCACGCTCCAGCTGCGATGCCGACGGCCGGCCGACGCGGATCCAGCTCACGTCGCCCACCTCAGCGCCGAGCCCAACGCCGGTTTTGTGCCCTGGAACCACCGGTAACCCGGTACATCCGGGGCACAAAACGGGGCCGTTGAGGCGGGGCGCCTCGGGGGCATCAGCCCTGCACGAAGCGCATCGCCTCGGCGCGGGCAGCGGCGTCGGTGCGGAAGATGCCGCGCACCGCGCTCGTGACGGTGGTGGAGCCGGGCTTGCGGACCCCGCGCATTCCCATGCAGAGGTGCTCCGCCTCGATCACGACGACGATGCCGCGCGGCTCGAGCGCGAGCTCCATCGCGTTGGCGACCTGCGTCGTGAGGCGCTCCTGCACCTGCGGCCGCTTGGCGAAGCCGTCGACCAGTCGAGCGAGCTTGGAGAGACCGGTGATGCGACCGTTCTCCGACGGGATGTACGCCACGTGCGCGTGCCCGAAGAACGGCACGAGGTGGTGCTCGCACATCGAGTAGAAGGGCACGTCGCGAACGAGGATCATCTCGTCGTGGTCGGCGTCGAAGGTCACCTTGAGGTGGCGCGCCGGATCCTCGGAGAGGCCCGCGCACGTCTCGGCGTACATGCGGGCGACCCGCGCCGGTGTGTCGCGGAGGCCGTCGCGGTCGGGGTCCTCGCCGACCGCGGCGAGGATCTCGCGGACCGCCGCCTCGATCCGGGGAAGATCGACCGGCGACGCCACCGTGGCGGCATCGGCGGGGTCGATGCGGTTCAGATCGGACTCGCTCATCGGGGGGAACCTGCCATTCCGGCGAAGACCTCGGCGAGGTCGTCCTCGTCGAGAGTTTCGCGTTCGATCAATCGACCTGCCAACACGTCGAGGGTGGTCCGATGTTCCTCGAGAATCGAACGAGCCGTCGCGTGGGCCTCGTCGAGCAGGGCCTTCACCTCGGCGTCGACACGGGCGGCGACCTCGTCGGACATCGCCGCTCGCACGGCACCGTCGCGCCCGACGTACGCCTCGTCGTCGCTCCCCCCGACCCGCTGCGGGCCGATGACGTCGCTCATGCCGAACTCCGTGACCATCGAACGGGCCAGGCGCGTGGCCCGCTCGATGTCGTCGAACGCGCCCGTCGTGATCTCACCGAACACGAGCTCCTCGGCGGTACGGCCGCCCAGGAGCATCGCGAGCCGGCCACGCAGCTCGTTGCGCGAGTGGCTCTGACGGTCCTCGAGCGGCAGCGCGAGCGTCCAGCCGAGCGCACGCCCGCGGGCGACGATCGACACCTTGTGGATCGGGTCGCTGTCGGGCAGCACGTGGCCCACGAGCGCGTGTCCACCCTCGTGATACGCCGTGAGCGACTTCTCGCGGTCGCTCATCAGGCGGCTCTTGCGCTCGGGCCCGGCCATCACGCGGTCCACCGCCTCGTTCACGTCGCGCATGCCGATGGTGTCGCCGTGGCGGCGCCCGCACAGCAGCGCGGCCTCGTTCACGACGTTGGCGAGGTCGGCGCCGGTGAAGCCGGGCGTGCGGCGGGCGAGCACGAACAGGTCGACGTCGGCACCCATCGGCTTGTTCCGCGAGTGCACGTCGAGGATCGCCTTGCGCCCGCTCATGTCGGGCGCGTCCACCACGATCTGACGGTCGAACCGACCCGGCCGGAGCAGCGCGGGATCGAGGATGTCGGGTCGGTTGGTGGCCGCCATCAGGATGACGCCCGCCTCCGTGGCGAACCCGTCCATCTCGACGAGCAGCTGGTTGAGCGTCTGCTCCCGCTCGTCGTGGCCGCCGCCCACGCCGGTGCCGCGGTGCCGGCCGACGGCGTCGATCTCGTCGACGAAGATGATCGCCGGCGCGGACGCCTTCGCCTGCTTGAACAGATCGCGCACCCGAGCGGCTCCCACGCCCACGAACATCTCGACGAAGTCGGAGCCGGCGATCGTGAAGAAGGGCACGCCCGCCTCCCCGGCGACGGCCTTCGCCAGCAGCGTCTTGCCGGTGCCGGGAGGGCCGACCAGCAGCACGCCACGCGGCACCTTCGCGCCGAGCGCCGCGAACCGGTGCGGGTCCTCGAGGAACTCCTTGATCTCGCGCAGCTCGTCGACGGCCTCGTCGGCCCCGGCGACGTCGGAGAACCGGACGTCGGGCGCGTCCTTGGTGCGCTTCGCCCGCGACCGACCGAAGCTCGCCGAGCGTCCGCCGTTCTGCATCTGCAGCACGAACCACGCGAACACCCCGACGACGAGGAGGGTGGGCAGGTAGTCGGAGAGGAACGTCTCGAGGGCGGACGTCGACTCGGCGTCCGCGGTGGTAGCCACCCGGTTGTCGAGCAGCAGTGCGGTGAGCTCGTCGCTGTACTCGTGCGGGATCACCGTGCGGTACTTCGTGCCGTCGACGAGCGTGCCCGTGACCTCGTCGGACTCCTGGCCGATCTTCGCCGACCGCACGCGGCCGTCGAGGACGTCGGCGCGCAGCTGCGACAGGCGCAGCGTCCTGGGATCGTCGCCGGAACGGCTGGCCCAGAGCACGCCTCCGGCCGCGAGGAACCCGGCGAGCACGAGCGCCGGAACGGACCCGGCGACCTTGGTGAACTTGGAACGGGAGGAGGAAGTCACGGCCCGTTCAGGCTACCGACGCGTCAGCCGACTCCCGCTGCGGCCGCAGCGACCCCTGCGGCGAACGCCGACACGTCGTCGTCAGAGGTCGCCCACGACGTCATCCATCGCACCTCGTCGACGGCGACGTCCCAGTCCCAGAAGAACGACCAGGCCTGCAACGCGTCGATGGCCGTCCGGTCGAGCCGGGCGAACACCGAGTTCACCTCGGGCGAGCGGCCGACCGTCACCCCGTCGATGCCGGAGACCGCGCCGTACAGCGTCTGCGCCATTCCGTTGGCGTGGGCCGCGAGCCGGATCCACAGGTCGTCGTGGAGCAATGCCTCGAACTGCGCGGCGACGTAGCGCATCTTCGAGGGCAGCTGTCCGGCCTGCTTGCGCACGAACTTCACGTCCCGGCCGAGCGCCGGATCGAGGAACACGACCGCCTCGCCGTACATCATCCCGGCCTTCGTGCCGCCGAAGCTGATGACGTCGACGCCGGCGTCGCGGGTCATGGAGCGCAGCGCGTCGACGTCCCCGCCGAGCGCGGCCGTGGCGTTGGCGATGCGGGCGCCGTCCATGTGCACCCGCATGCCGGCCGCGTGGGCGACGTCGACGATCGCCGCGATCTCGTCGACGGAGTACAGGGTGCCGGACTCGCTGGACTGGGTGATCGACACGACGGCGGGTTGGGCGTGGTGCTCGTCGCCCAGGACGTGCAGCTGCTCACGGATCTGCTCGGGCGAGAGCTTCGCGGCCTCGGTCGGGAGATCGACGAGCTTCGCTCCGGTGAAGCGCTCGGGCGCGCCGCACTCGTCGACCGCGATGTGCGCAGAGTCCGAGCAGATCACCGACTGCCACGGCCGCAGCAGCGACTGGAGCGCGACGACGTTGGCTCCCGTGCCACCCCAGCAGAGCGCGACGGCGACGTCGGCGCCGAACAGATCGCGGAACCGGGCCTCGGTGCGGGCCGTCCAGGCGTCGGAGCCGTAGGCCAGCGCGCTGCCCTCGTTCGCGGCGACGAGCGCGTCCATCACGAGGGGGTGCACGCCGGCGGCGTTGTCGCTGGCGAAGGAGATCGCCGGCGCGGGAAGGGAGTCGAGACGCACGGGTTCGGCCATCTCGGGACTGTACCCGGGCCGCCGCGCCGTCTCTCCGGACCCGCCGTTTCGGGGGATCCTCGAGTTACATGCCTGTGGTTCGCGCACGCGCGGGAGTAGCGTTGTCGCCGAACGAGGGGGTATCGAATGCCACATCACCGTTCTGCCCGGTCGACCGCAGCGTTGCTCGCTCTCACGACCGCATCGGTCGCGGCCGCATGGACCGGCGTCGCCACGCCGGCGGGCGCCGTCGCGCCCGGCGGCGCGGCCTGCACCCCCGTGACGTTCCCACCCGTCCGCCTCATCGACTTCGACGGCTACAACGCCAAGGTCGAGTACTCCGCCGCGGTACCGGTGAACCTGCCTCCCGGCACCTACGACGTGACGGGCACCTCGCACGACGAGTACCCGGCGCGCGTCACGGTGACGCAGACGTCGGAGATCTGGGACCTCCAGTTCCTCGACGCATCCGGCGCCGTCATCGCCACGTCGGGTCACACCGGCGACCTCCCCGACCGCGTCGCCGTCGCCGACTGGGCGGGCTCCCTCGGCAGCGTCACGCTCACCTCCACCGCGACGGCGGTGCGGGCGCACCACCGACCCGACGCGATCGCCGACGGCTCGGCGGACAGCGTGGTACCCGTCGCGGCGACGGTCTGCGGTGGCGACGTCGGTCCGACGAGCATCGTCGCCACGACGAGCACGACCTCTCCGCCCACCACTGCGCCCCCCACCACCGCTCCCCCGACGACGGCTCCGCCCACCACGGCGCCCCCCACGACGTCACCGGTCTCGAGCATCCCCGCCAGCACGGTCCCGGTGAAGGTGAAGGACGAGACGCTCGTGCGCGACTCCACCACGACCACGGCAGCCCCCGGCGCCCAGCTCGCGACGACGGGCGCGTCGTCGGACCACATGAGCGGTGCCGCCCTGGTGCTGCTCGGCAGCGGTCTCCTGCTCCTCGGCGTTCGCGCCCGCCGGGTCCTGCGCCGCAGCTGAACGCCGCAGCCGGCCGCTACTCCGGCTTGATGTACTTCGCCAGGTGCGCCAGGTTGCGGAAGCGCTGACCGACGTCGAGGCCGTATCCGACGAGCCAGTCCTCGTCGGCGATGGTGAACCCGACGTAGCCGACGTCGAGTGACTCGATGTCCGCCGACTTCCGCGCGATGAGCGTGCACACCGCGAGGCTCGCCGGGTTGCGGGCCTCGAGGTTGCGGCGCAGGTAGCGGAGCGTGAGGCCGCTGTCGACGATGTCCTCGATGAGGATGACGTCGCGGCCGGCGATGTCGGAGTCGAGGTCCTTCACGAGGCGCACCACCCCAGACGTGCGGGTGGAGCTGCCATAGGACGAGACCGCGATGAAGTCGAGCTCGACCGGCAGGTCGATCGCACGGGCGAGGTCGGCGACGAACACGTACGAGCCCTTGAGCACGCACACCAGGAGCGGGGTGCGGCCGCGGTACTCCTCGGTGAGCTGGGCCCCCAGCTCGCCGATTCGTGTCTGGATCTGATCCGCCGTGAGCAGGATCTCGCCGATGTCGGGATCGTCGTCAGCAAAGCTCATCGGGACGCACCCTAGCCCTGCTGATCGCGGCCATCGGCCGGCGGCGGTTCGAGGCGCAGACGCTGGTCGGTGCGGGCGATCCGCCACCCGTCGACCACGTCGGCGGCCACCGATCGCCCGGCCGCGACGTCCAGCATCCGTGCCACCGCAGCGGCGTCCGGCGCGTAGTGACCACCCGTGCCCGCCCGCCACCACCGGCGCAGCGCCTCGGACGCGACGGCGGTCGGCAGCGACGACACAGCGAGCGCGTCGGTGGGGTCCACCGCGGTCGCCGCCTCGGCGACGGCTGCCAGCAGGTCGCCCTGCAACCGGGCCGTGCGCGCCAGGAGCGGTGCGACGTCGCGGCCGGCGATGTCGTCCATCAACGGCAGCAGCTCGCGACGGACGCGGTTGCGGGTGAAGCGGGGATCGTCGTTCGTGGGATCGTCGAACACGCCGAGCCCGAGCGCGTCGCACAGCGCGACCGTGTCGGCGCGACGGAGTCCGAGCAGCGGCCGGCGGGCCGGGTCCATCCCCGCCAGCCCCTCGGGGCCGGTGCCGCGCAGGAGGAACAGCAGCACCGTCTCGGCCTGGTCGTCGAGGGTGTGGCCGGTGAGCGCGTCCGGGGCGAGCACCGCGTATCGGGCCTCGCGGGCCCGGGCCTCGAGGTTGGGCCCGTCGGGGACGACGACGCTCCGAGCCGCGAACGACGCGCCCACCTCGGCGGCGACCCGGGCCACGAGCTCCGCCTCGCGCTCCGAGCCGGCGCGCAGGCCGTGGTCGACGTGCACTGCCGTGACCACCAGTCCCGCTGCAGCGGCCAGCACCAGGAGGGCCGTCGAGTCGGCGCCACCGGACACGGCGCACTCCACCTCGGAACCGGGCGGCGGGAAGGTGCAGCGGGGAAGGAGCGCGGTGACGAGCGGGTGGGTCGCGCTCACCGGCCGGCGGCGGCCAGGCGGCCGGCGCCGATGCGGGCCAGCCACGCGTCGGGCTGACGGATCTCGGCGAGCGTCGGCAGGGCGTCGGGCCCGGAGAACGCACGCTCGAGGAGCTTGTCGCCGCCGACAGCCTCCACGGCCTCGATGAACCGCTCGCCCTGCTCGTACTGGGCCAGTTTCGCGTCGATGCCGATGAGCTTCTGCAGCAGCTTGGCCGGCGCCGAGGCGTTCGACCGGCGCGTGCGGAGCACCTCGCCGAACCGGCCGGCCGAGGGGATGCGGTCGCCGCCGGCGCGGTCCATCGTGACGTCGCCGTGGCCCTCGAGCAGGCTCATCAGGCCACCGACGCGATCCATGGTCCGGCGCTGCTCGGCGGTGGCGAACAGCGTGACGATGCCGCCGTCGTCGAGCGGGTTCGTGCGGGTGCGCACCGCCTCCGCGAGCCGGCCGATGGCGGCGAAGAAGCGGGCGGGATCGGGATCGGCCAGCGTCATCAGGCTCGACACCTGCTCGAGGAAGTAGTGCCGCAACCACGGCTTGCCGGTGAACTGCGTGCGGTGCGTGACCTCGTGCAGCGCGACCCACAGGCGGAACTCGCGCTCGGGGAACTCGAACCGCTGCTCGAGCGCCGCGATGTTCGGACCGACGTAGTACACGATGTCCTGATCGTCGGGGTCCTCGTCCTCGAGCACCAGCAGGTCGTACTGGCCGAGCACGCGGGTGGACATCCAGCCGAGCACCGCGCCCATCTCGGCGCCGGCGATGCGGGAGGCGAAGAAGTTGGCCGGGCCCGGCAGCAGCTTCTCCTCCATGCGATCGGTGAGGGGGCGCAGCATGCGCTGGAACGACGCGATGTTGGCGCGGATCCAGTCGTCGCGATCGACGACGCGGGCGCGGGCGAGGCCGGCCTCCGACGTCCAGCCGGTGTGCGACTCGACGAGGGTCTGCGCCTGGGCGGTCAGCTCCTCGAAATCACTGTGGATCGACCCATAGCCGGCCGGTCGGTGCGAGCTGCCGCGAGCCGCGATGCGCCGTGCGACTCGCTCGGCCGTGGCCCAGTCGACAGCGTTGGCCACGGGCGACCGCTACTTCCGCGGGTACCGGGAGCGGGTGACCTTGAAGAAGTACGAGGCGAGGGTGGCGACCACCGCGAGCACGGTGACGATCGCGAGCAATGCGGCGATCCAGAAGTGCCAGATGTGGGAGCCGGCCACGGTGTCGGCGGCGAGGAGAGAGGCGAGCGCAAGCATCACGGTCAGCTTAGGACCACAGATCGCCGACGGTGCAATCACGTGCCACGACGGCCAGCCTCAGGCCGGTGCCTCGCCGTGCTCGATCGCCGCCTGGATGCGGCGACGCAGCTCCTCGGGACACTGCTCCCGGCACCGATCGGCGACCAAACGCCGGATCTCGGCCTCGAAGTCGAAGGCCTCCAGGCACGGGGAGCACTCCCGCAGGTGGTGCTCGATCCGGACACGAGCCGTCTCGTCGAGCTCCCCGTCGAGGTACTCGTACAGCTCGGCAAGGGCGACATCGCAATTTTCGGACATGATCGTCAGCTACCTGTGTGCGAGGTTTCGGGAACTTCGGTCCGGTCGTCCAACGGGGAACCGGTCGTCACGTCGTCGAGATCGGGGAGCAATCGTCGTGCCGCGGCGAACTCCCACAACGACCGCTGGAGCGCTTTTCTTCCACGGTGGAGCCGACTCATCACCGTTCCGATCGGCACGTCGACGATCTCTGCGATCTCCTTGTACGAAAAACCCTCGATGTCGGCGAGCAGCACCGGGAGGCGGAACTTGTCGGGCAGCGCCTCGATGGCCTCCTTCACCTCGCTCTCGCTGAGCAGGTCCATCAGCTGGTCCTCGGCGCTCTGGCCGAGCTGCGCGGTCTCCACACCACCGAGCCGGCGGTAGAGGTAGAGGTCCTCGACGTCGGACAGGTCGGACTCCTGGGGGCGGCGCTGCTTCGCGCGGTAGGAGTTGATGAAGGTGTTGGTGAGGATGCGGTACAGCCACGCCCGGAGGTTGGTGCCGGCCTCGAACCGCTCGTAGCCGCGGTACGCCCGGAGATAGGTCTCCTGCACGAGGTCCTCGGCGTCGGACGGGTTGCGGGTCATGCGCAGGGCCGCCGTGTACAGCTGGTCCATGAACGGCATGGCGTCGTTCGCGAACGCTGCGGGGTCGGCCATGGCTGCCAGGGTAGGCGCTCGGCGGAACCGGCAACAGGCGATCACTAGGGTGACGCCCGATGCCTGCCTCCTACCTGCTGCCCGACGAGCCGTGCCGCCGGATCGACGAGTACCGGGCCGCAGGACTCGGCGGGGCCATCGAGGCGGCGGCCCGACGCACGCCACGCGAGCTGATCGAGCTCATCGAGGCGAGCGGCCTTCGCAGTCGCGACCACGCCGCCGTGGGCGTCGGCTCGAAGTGGGCCGCCATCGCCGCCGGCGGCGACGACGTGGGAACGCGCTACCTCGTCGCCAACGGCACCGACGCCGAGCCCGGCAGCTTCACCGACCGCGCGCTCGTGCGCGCCAACCCGCTCAGCATCATCGAGGGCATCGCCGTCGCGGCGCGGGCGCTGGGCGCCGCCGAGGCGTTCGTCGTGCTGCGCCACAGCCACGAGCAGGAGTACGCCATCATCACCGCTGCGCTCGCCGACGCCGAGATGGCGGGCTGGCTCGACCGGGTGAGCATCAAGTGCGTCCGCTCCGGCGAGGAGTACCTGCTGGGCGACGAGCGCTCGATGCTCGAGTGCGTCGAGGGCCGGCCACCGCTGCCCGTCCGCCTCGCGCCGGACGTCGACGGCCTCTTCGCGGTCGAGCACCGCGACGCCGCCTCACTCGACCGCCGCCCGCCGCTGCCGAACCCCACCGCCGTCGAGTCGCTCGAGACGCTGGTCAACGTCGCCGCGATCGTGACCAACGGCGCGGCCTGGTTCCGCACGATGGGCACGCCGGTGTCGCCCGGCAACATCCTGTGCACGATCACCGGCGACGTCGTCCGTCACGGGGTCGTGGAGGCCGAGCTCGGCCGGCGACTCTTCGACGTCATCGAGGAGGGCGGCCACGGTTTCCTGCCCACGTCGCCTCCGAAGGCGGTGCTCAGCGGGGTGAGCTCACCGGTGCTCACGCGCTCGCGGCTGGCGGCGCCGATGTGCTGGGAGGGGCTCAGCGCGGTCGGGGCCAACCTCGGCCGGGCCGCCTTCACGGTCTACGGCGAGCCGACCGACATGCTCGCCGTCGCGCATCAGGTCGCGGCGTTCCTGTACGTGGAGTCGTGCGGCCTGTGCCCTGCGTGCAAGTTCGGCGGCGGCGAGGTCACTGCGTACCTGGCGCGACTGGTGGCCGGCAGCGCCGAGGCGCGCGACGTCGAAGCGCTCGGCGCACGCCTCGCGACCGTCACCGACGGCCGGCGCTGCGAGCTCCCGCTCCGCCAACGCGACGTCGTGTCGTCGATCCTCCGGGCCTTCCCCGGCGACGTGCGGGTGGCACCCGAGCCCGGGGCCGCGTGCCCGTCGGTGCTCGAACCGCTCGTCGACATCGTCGACGGTCGCGCCGTGTACGGCACCACCCAGGGCCGCAAACGCGCCGACTGGGTCGTCGAGGATCAGCCGGTACGTCTCACCCGCTGGTGAGCCGCGGGTCGATCAGGAGCTGCTGCCGGCCTGCGCCTCGCGCAGCCAGGCGCCGTTCGAGCGGTCGCCGTTCGTGAGCTCGGCCGGTTCACGGCGCAGCCACTTCTTGCAGTAGGGGCACTTCGCCGCACGACCGGCACACAGACCGGAGCAGTGACGGCACTCGTGCTCGGAGGTCCCGGTCGCGTCTCCCATGTTCTCAAGGTCGGCCGGCCCACCATCCCTCTTGAGAATTCGATCGGAGAATCGACCGCGACCGGCCTGCTAGAACCGACTCGCAACGCGACGCGGGGGTAGGACATGGCGCACGATCTGGTGATCACCGGCGGAACCGTGGTGGACGGAACCGGCTCGCCCCCCGTTCGCGCCGACGTCGCGGTGGACGGCGATCGCATCGTCGCCGTCGGCGCGGTCGACGCCTCCGGCGCCGGCACGGTGATCGACGCGGAAGGCCGCTACGTCATGCCGGGGTTCGTCGACCTGCACTCGCACCTCGACGCGCAGATCGGCTGGGACCCGCTCATGAGCTCGTCGTGTTGGCACGGCGTCACCACGGTCGTGATGGGCAACTGCGGCATGACGTTCGCGCCGCTGCGGCCCGGCGGCGGCGAGGTGCTCGCCAACATGATGGAGTCGGTCGAGGACATCCCGGCCTCGGCGATCATCGCCGGGCTCGACTGGAACTGGGAGACCTACGGCGACTACCTCGACGCCGTCGACGCGCTGCCCAAGGGCATCAACAGCGCCGGCTACGTGGGCGACGTCGCGCTCCGCACCTACGTGTGCGGCGACGCCGCGTGCGACGAGGACTTTCGCGCGACCCCCGAGCAGCTCGACCAGATGGCGGCGCTCGTCGAGGAGGCGCTGCTCGCCGGCGCCGTCGGCTACTCGATCTCGCGCAGCCTCACCCACCGCGTGCCGGACGGCCGCTGGGTGCCCGGCACCTGGTCGCCGCCGGAGGAGTTCTTCGCGATCGCCGAGCCGCTGCGCCGCCTGGGCCGCGGCGTGCTCGACTGCGCGCCCCGCTACAACGAGACCGACGGGCACACGAGCCGGGTCGACGAGGAGATGGCGTGGATCGCCGAGCTCAGCCGGCGCACCGGCCGGCCGTTCACGTTCAACCTCGCGCAGATGCAGTCGCTCGGTGACCACTACCGCCGCGTGGTCGACCTGTCGTCGGCGGCGAACGCCTCGGGCGCACAGCTCCGCCCGCAGACGACGCCGCGCTCCATCGGCATCCTGTTCAGCCTCGCGGCCAACACGCTGATCGACGGTCTGCCGTCGTTCCAGCCCCTCGCCGAACTCGACCTCGCCGGGCGCCTCGCGGCGATCCGCGATCCCGAGGTGCGGCGGCGACTCGTCGCCGAGGGCGACGCGACCCCGAACGAGTCGTTCGGCCGCATGTTCCTCATGCAGCCCGACGCCGGCGCCGTGTACCGCTACGACGCCGGCGACAGCATCGCCGCGCAGGCCGCGGCCCACGGCATGGGTCCCGTCGAGTGGTACCTCGACGTGCTCGACCGCACCGACGGCGCCGCCGTGGCCAATTGGCCGGTGCTCAACGGCGACTTCGACGCGATCGAGGAGCTGCTGCTCTCACCGGTCACGGTGATGGGCCTCGCCGACGCCGGCGCGCACGCGACTCAGATCATGGACGCCAGCCAGCCCACCTTCTTCCTGTCGCACTGGGTTCGCGATCGCGGCCTGTTCAGCATCGAGGAGGGGGTGCGTCGTCTCACGTCCGACACCGCCTCGCTCATCGGTCTGGTCGACCGCGGCGTGGTCGCCGCCGGCGCCTTCGCCGACCTGAACGTCGTCGATCTCGACGGAATGGCGCTCCCGCTGCCCGAGATCGCCCACGACTTCCCCGGCGGCGCGGCGCGGTTCGTGCAGCGGGCCACCGGCATCGATCACACGATCGTCAACGGTCGTCACTTCCTCGATCACGGGGAACATACCGGGACGCTTCCCGGTCGTCTCCTCCGGGCTCGCTGACCGAGCCGCGCGTCGCCACCAGCGAGGCGGTCACGGTGATCGTCAGCAGGCCGGCGACGATGCCGAGCGACACGAACGCGTCGATCTCGAACCACCACGACACGATCATCTTGAGACCGACGTAGAAGAGGATGACCCCCAGCCCCTTCGGCAGGTACACGAGCCGGTGGCGCACGGCCTCGAGCAGGAAGTACAGGGCCCGAAGGCCGAGGATCGCCATCGCGTTCGAGGAGAACAGGATGAAGCGGTCACGGCTCACCGACAGGATCGCCGGCACGGAGTCGACGGCGAACAGCAGGTCGGTGATCTCGACCGCGACCAGCACCACGAACAACGGCGTCGCCATCAGACGGCCGTCGAACCGGCCGAACAGCTTCTGGCCGTCGTACCGGCTGCTCACCGGGACCACCCGCCCGACCCAGCGCACCACCGGGTTGCTCTCGGGGTCGATGCCCTCCTCGTCGTCGCGGAACACCTTCACCGCGGTCCACAGCAGGACGCCGCCGAACACGAACATCGTCCACTCGAGCGCGTCGAGCAGCGCGGCCCCGGCGAAGATGAACACCGCGCGCATGACCAGCGCACCGAAGATGCCCCAGAACAGCACCCGGTGCTGGTACTTCCCGGGTACCGCGAAGTAGCGGAACACCACGGCCCACACGAACACGTTGTCGACCGACAGCGACTTCTCGACCACGTACCCCGTGAGGTAGCGGGCCGCTGCCGGACCGCCGGGATCGAGGACCGCCCACAGCACCAGCGCGAATCCGAGCCCGAGCGAGATCCACACCGCGGAGCTGATCGCCGCCTCGCGTACCGAGATCTCGTGAGCCGTCCGGTTGAACACGAGGAGATCGAGGAGCAGCAGCCCAGCGACTCCTGCGACGAACGCCACCCACAGCCAGCCCGGCACGCCGAACCGCTGATCGTCGGCATGACGGGTCAGTTCCGCTGCCCCCGACGCGACGAGGGACGAGGCGGGACCGAGCACCGGATCAGCCTACGGCCCCGATTTGCCCGGCCCCTCCCCCAAGGCTGTTAGCGTCTCGCCCGAAGCCTGGGGAGGTGGTGATCGCGGGTGGTTCGGCCGGTGCCGACCGCTCGTCCCGAGCACATCGAGACGTTCTTCGGAACATCGAAGCGTCGAGATCGGCGTGGTCGGCATCCTGCCCGGGCGGAGTCTCCTCCACCCGGTTGCCGTACATCTCGACCACCACTCCGATGGACCATCTTCCCGATCCGCCTCCCCACTCCCGAGCCTCCGCAGCGATGACGCCGCGCGTGCTCGTCGTGACGCGATGAGCGATCTGGACACGCCCCTCCACCGGTCCGACGAGCTCGGCGCGGAGGGCCACACGGACGCCGTCATCCGCGTGCTCGCCTCGCTGTCGAGCGGCACGACCGACGGCGCCGTCGGGCGCGACACGCTGCGCCACGCGCTCGCGTCGGAGGGCCGGTCGTTCACCGACCTCCCCGAGATCGGGTTGTGGCTCGCGCTGACCGAGATCTCGCTCACCGCCGACGACGACGTGATCGACCTCTCGGAACTGCCCGCCCCGCCGGACGACGCCCAGCCGGTCGAGCTCACCGCCGTCGTCGAGGATCGCGCGCAGCGACTCGCCGGCTTCCTCCACACGGCGCTGCACGACCCGGATCTCCGCCGGTCGGTGCTGGCCGTCCGGCGGCGGCGGTCGCCGGGCACGACGCCCGACGACGAGTTCCCCGCCGAGGGCGTCGAGGAGCTGGGCCGCTTCCTGCACGGCGCGCTCGACCACGCCTGGTCGCTGCCACTCCCCGATCCCGCAGCGCCGGGCACGGCCCGGCCCGACACGTACTGGCAGCCGGCGACGGTGCGACGCATCGTCGCGCTCGACCGCTTCCTCCGGTCACGCCTCGGTGGCTCGTGGACGGTGGCGCTCGCCGATCCGACCGTCACGCACCACGCGCCGCTCGACCCGTACTGGCCGCAGCCCGTGGCCCGACGGGCCGAGGCCCTCGACGAACACCTCCGCCTCAACCTCGGCGGGCCCATCGTGCACGTCCCGCGCTCGCGCCTCGGCACCACGTCGCACGGCGCCGTCCCCGACCCGTACTGGCCGCGGCACCTCGTCCGCGACCGCCCGCCGTCGCGACCGATCCCCCGTTCGCCCATCGAGCTCGAACACGACCTCGCGACCCGCCTCGCAGGCGTCGGTCTCGTGGGCGACCTCGACGTCGACGACGACGCCGCCGAGCTCGAGATCGCCCTCGCCGCGCTCGTCCGCGCCGTCCCACTCGACCGCCTCGGCCGCATCTTCCCGGCCACGCTCGCCACCTACCTCGTCCGGCAGACGGCGCTCCACCCCGACCCCGACGAGTTCGACGAGCGCGTCACCGTCACCGCGCTACGACGCTCGAACCCCGTCGGCCTGGCGTTCTCCGAGGCGCTCGTGCGCCTCGGCAAGCCCGTGTTCCGCGAGATCGAGCGGCGCGACGAGTTCGACCATCGCTCCCGGTACGCGCGACGGATGCAGCTGCACGTCGGGCTCGGCGCACGACCCCTCGACGAGCTGCTCGAGCAGGTGCAGCGCTCGTTCTGGGCCGGCGCGGCAAGCGGTCGCGAGATCGCCCAGGACTGGCTGCTCGCGAAGTCGGCGCTGTCGCCGTCGCTCGGCGCGGATCGATTCGGCCTGCTCGCGTGCACCGACCACGGCGAGGCGATGCTCGACGCCGTGCTCGACCTGGTGCGCCTGCACCACCTCGACGACGGCGCCGCCGAACCACACGTCGCCGCCGCTCTCCCGCCACTGACCGCCGAGGTGTGCGAACGGGTGCGCTCCTGGCTCGACCGCACGGCAGCGCCGGCGCACGAGTGGGGCGAGCCACTCCGCCCGCGGATCCGCCTCGGCGACGCGCACGACGACGGCCCCCAGGTCGAGCTCCCCCGGGACGCGTCACGTTGGCACCTCAACGGCGAGCTGCTCGCCTACGGGTCCCCCGACCATCGGCGCATCGCCCCGCTCCCGCCCGTGCGGAGCGGTCGCTGGTCGATCACCGTGGGCACGGGTCGCCGCACACCCCTCGACCTCGGGGTGCGGTCCGCGGCGCCCGATCGCACCGTGCTCGTGTTCGACGAGCAGGGCCGGTACCACCACCACGCGCTGCCACTCGGCGGCCGACGCGCGACGGTGGTCGCTCCCACCGGGACACGCGTCGACGGCGCCGTGGAACGGAGTCTGCTGCTGGGCCGCTGGGCCGGCCACGAACAAATCGACGTCGACCTCACCTCCCTCGATCGCATCGGGATCACCTGCGGCCGCGCCACCGTCGACGTCACGGTCGACACCGCGCCGGGCGCGCGCATGCTCCCCGGGGACCGCTGGCTGGTGTTCTCCGGCACCGTTCCCGAGCCGGCGACGGTCGACCTCACCGTCGAGACCTCCACGACCAACCAGCACGCCACGCTCGCCGATCTGTGGGTACGCCACGAGCTCGGGGCGTACGGCCTCGACCACCTCCTCGGCGACGGCCCCGTCGACACCGCGACGATCACCGTGGGCCGCAACGGCGTGGTCGACCTGCGCCTCGTGGTGGGCACCGGGTGGGCGCCGCTGCCCGGCGAGGCGCCGGCCGACGGTCTCGCACGGCTCGTCCGTCCGTTCGTCCTGGCGACGGCCGACGGCGCCACCGCTGCTCCGCCCGTGCCCGGCCCGACCACCCCGCTCTCGACCGACGGATGGCGCTCCGGGCTCACGCTCGACGGCGCATCGCTCACCGGGTGGCTGGCGCGCAACGGGCGGTCACTCCGCCAGTGGCGTGCGACGACCCCCGCCCTCGCCCATCTCGTGCCCTGCCTCACGCGCGCCGAGCGCTCGCCCCACGGGCGACTCGCCGCCTCCGTCGTCACCGCCGCGCTCCTCGCGCGGACGCCCGGCCGACGGCAGGCGGAGGCCGGTGCCCGGTTCGCCGACGCAACGGCCCTGGCGCCGGCGCTGGCCCGTTCGGCCGCAGCGCTCGCCGACGCGTACGCCGGGGTGCTGGAGGGCGCGCCCGAGGTCCGCTTCGCCACGATTCCCCTCGCCGACTAGCGCCCGCACCGGGCTCCACTGTCAGAGGCGTCCCCTAGCGTGAGGCCCGTGATCGAGGAAGCGCACGTCGTCGCCTACGGCCGCCCGGCGGCCGACGCGCTCGTCGACGTCGTGCGCGCCGCGAAGGGCGATCGTCCGCTGGCGCCGGTCACCGTCGTGGTGGGCTCCAACTTCGCCGGCCTCGCAGCCCGCCGCCTCCTCGGCTCCGGCATCCTCGGTGCGCACGGCCCGCAGGGCACCGTCGGCATCGCGAACGTCGGGTTCGTCACGCCCTTCCGGCTCGCCGAGCAGTTGGCCGCCGACCGCCTCCTCGACCGCCGACCGCTCACCAACCCGGCGCTCGGTGCCGCGGTGCGCCGGGTGCTCGCACGCGATCCCGGCCCGTACCACGCCGTCCGCGACCACGTCGCGACGCAGTCGGCGCTGGCCTCGCTGTACGGCGAGCTCAGCAACATCAGTCCGGCCGCGCGCGAGCGGGTGCGCACCGACGGCGGCGCCAACGGCGCCCTCGCCGTCCGCTACCACGACGCCATCGCCGACGTGCTGGCCGGATTCCACGGCGAGGCCGACCTCGCCCGTGCCGCCACCGATCATCCCGAGCTGCGGGCCCGGCTGGCGCCGCTGGGCCACATCGTCTGGTACCTGCCGACGCCGGTCACCACGCCGATGGCGGAGCTGCTCGGTGCGGTGTTCGCCAACGCCCCGGCCACCGTGCTGATCGGCGTCACCGGTGTCGAATCGGCAGACGAGGCAGTCCTCGACACGTGCCGACGCGCCGGCGTCGACGTGCCGTCACCGGCCCCGGTGACGCCGGCCACGGCGGCCCACATCGTGTCGGTCACCGACGCCGACGAGGAGGTCCGCACCGTCGTGCGACGCATCGCCGAGCTGGCCGAGCAGGGCACGCCCCTCGATCGCATCGGCGTCTTCCACCCCGTCCCGCAGCCCTACGTCGGCATGCTCGAACAGCAGCTCGCCGCCGCCGGCATTCCGGCCAACGGCCCGTCGCGCCGCCGCCTCGGCGACAGCGTGGCGGGGCGCACGCTGCTCGGCGCGTTGGAGCTCCCGTCGGGCCGCGGGCGTCGCGACCACGTCAAGGCGCTCGTCGCCGGAGCGCCCCTCCGCCACGGCGACGGGGCGGCCACGCCGGCCGCGTGGGAGACGGTGTCACGTCAGGCAGGCGTCATCGCCGGGCTCCGCGACTGGCAGGGCAAGCTCGAGGCCTTCGAGCGCGGTCGCGAGCGGCGCCTGGCGGAGATGCCCGTGCCGCCGTCGGAGGCGCAGGTCACCGCGACGCGTCGGCTCGTCGACGACTCCCGCCGGCTGCGCTCGTTCGTCGACGACCTCGCCCAGCACCTCGGCGCGGTCGACGCCGCGTCCGGATGGGCGGCCACCTGTGCCGCTGCCGCAACGCTCCTCGATCGCCTGCTGGGGCCCGCGTCGCGTCACGCGCTGTGGCC
This sequence comes from Acidimicrobiales bacterium, assembly GCA_046331245.1. Taxonomy (GTDB): domain Bacteria; phylum Actinomycetota; class Acidimicrobiia; order Acidimicrobiales; family Microtrichaceae; genus SSF14. The sequence goes on from JAXLRH010000009.1 coordinate 138,721, forward strand.
CGACGGCGAACAGGCGGCGTTCGACCAGGTGCACCTCGCGCTCACCCGGCTCGCCACGCTCGACGAGCTCGAGCCGGCGCCGACGACGGCCGTGTTCCGCCAGGCCCTCACCGCCGAGCTCGACGTCGGCATGGGGCGCAACGGACGCTTCGGCGACGGCGTCCTGTACGCGCCACTCGCCTCCGCGGTCGGCCACGATCTCGACGCCGTCTTCATCCTCGGCTGCGCGGAGGGCCTGTGCCCGGCGGGCCGCCGCGACGACGCGATGCTCGCCGAGCAGGCCCGGCGGGCCGCCGACGGCGAACTGGAGGTACGCGCCGATCGCCTGCACGGTCAGCACCGGCAGTTCCTGGCCGCACTGGCTGCCGCTCCGGCGTCTGCTCGGGTGCTCACCTTTCCCAGGAGCGACCTGCGTGGCAACCGACGTTCGCTGCCCTCGCGCTGGCTGCTCGACAGCGCCACGGCGCTCGCCGATCGCACGGTGCACAGCACCGCCTTCGCCTCGCTGGCCCAGCAGGGGCTGCACGGCGTCGAGGTGATCGCGTCCCACGCCGGCGGCATCGTGGGCGCGCCGGTGTTCGCCTCGGTCGACGAGCGCGATCTCGCCGACGTCGCCCGGTGGACCGCCCGTGGCGGCGACCCGGTCGCCCATCCGGCCACGCTCCCCGTTCGCCGGGGCCTCGACGCGCAGCTCGCACGCCGATCGCCGGCGTTCACCGAGTGGGACGGCAACCTCGCCGGGGCACCTGTGGCCGGTCCGTCGACCGAGCACGCGTGGTCGCCCACGCGGCTCCAGCACTGGGCCGAGTGCGGCTTCAAGTACTACCTCGGCCACGTGCTCGGCCTCTCCGACCGCGACGAGCCCGAGCGCATCCTCGACCTCGATCCGCTCGACCGGGGCCGCGGGGTGCACGAGGTCCTCGAACGGTTCATGGCGGAGGCGATCGAGCGCGGCGCGCCCGATCCCGACCAGCCGTGGTCGGCCGCCGATCACGAGCGCATCCGTGCCATCGCCACCGAGGTGTTCGCCGAGTACGAGTTCGGTGGTCGGACCGGCCGGGCCCTCCACTGGCGCCTCACCAACGCCGACCTCCTCGATTCGCTCGACGACTTCCTCCTCGACGACGACGCCCACCGCGCGCTCACGCGGTCGCGTCCCGAGTTCGTCGAGTACCCCTTCGGCGACGGCACCGCGCCGCCGGCGCTCGTGGAGCTCCCCGACGGTCGCACGTTGAGGTTCCGAGGCGTCGCCGACCGGATCGATCGCGTCGATGATCGCCGCGTCGTCGTGTCCGACTACAAGACCGGCAAGGGCACGCAGTACAAGGGCCTCGGCGACGACGACCCCGTGCGGGGCGGAACGCTCCTGCAGCTGGGTCTGTACGCCAAGGCCGTGAGCCAGCACCTCGGCGTCACCGACGTCGACTCCCACTACTGGATCGTCAACCCCGATCCGAAGCTGCGGCAGCGTCACGGCTACCCGTGGACCGACGAGCGCGACCGACGCCTGGTGGACGTCGTCACGGCCATCGTCGACGGCATCGAGGCGGGCGCGTTCCCGGCGGTGCCGGGCGAGTGGAGCATCTTCCGCAACACCCACGAGAACTGCACCTACTGCGAGTTCGACGCCGTGTGCGTCCGCGATCGCGGTGAGCAGGCGGCCGCGAAGGCCGACGCGCCCGAGGTCGCCGTCCGCCTCCCGCTCGAATGGACGGCGTCATGACCGGCACCGCAGAGATCGTCGACCAGTCGGCACGCGACCGCATCGCCCGCGACGCGCTCGACGACACGCTCTTCGTCGAGGCCGGGGCCGGCAGCGGCAAGACGCGCCAGCTCGTCGACCGCATCGTCAACCTCATCGTGCAGCGCGGCGTACCGCTCACCTCCATCGCCGCCATCACGTTCACCGAAGCGGCAGCGGCCGAGCTGCAGAGCCGCATCCGGGTGCGGCTGGAGACCGAGATCGCCGGCGCCGACGACCCGCTGGTGGCGGCGCGCTGCACCCAGGCGCTCGCCGACGCCGACCTCGCGGCCATCTCGACCCTGCACGGCTTCGCCAGTCGCCTCGTGGGCGAGTTCGCCATCGCCGCGCGCCTGCCGCCGCGGGTCCGCGTGCTCGACGAGGTCTCGTCGCAACTCGCGCACGAGGATCGCTGGGCCCGCTTCGTCGACGCGTTGTACGACGACCCGGCCAACGACGAGCTGCTCACGCGGGCACGGCTCGTCGGCGTCGCGCTCGAGTCGCGCTACGGCGGGCAGGCGACGTTCAAGGACGTCGCCGACGTTCTCACGCAGAACTGGGACCGCCTCGAGATCATCCTCGACACACCGCCCCCGCCCCTGCTCCCGCTCGACTTCGGGCCGTTCGACGAGGCCGTCGCCCGGCTCGCCGAGCTGCCGCCGACGTGCACCGATCCCGACGACAAGTTCTACGTCCGCCTCACCGAGATGCTGTTGCCGGAGATGACGGCCGTCGTCGCGATCGACGATCCCCACCGAAAGCTCGCCGCGCTCGGGGGTTCGTCCTGGACCGCCGGCAACGGCGGCAAGAACGCCGCGTGGGGCGGCGATGCGAAGGCGTGCAAGGCGCTGGTCGGTGACGTCGGCGAGGCCGCCGACGCCATTACCGGGCCGATCACCAACGCCGTCCTCCTCCACCTCCTTGCGCTCACCGCCCGGCACGTCGCCGCCGCGGCCGAGGCGCGACGCGACGACGGCGGCCTCGAGTTCCACGACCTGCTGGTGCTGGCGCGGAACATGCTGCGGTCGAGCGCGTCCGTCCGCCGCGAGCTCCACGACCGCTTCACGCACGTGCTGCTCGACGAGTTCCAGGACACCGACCCGCTGCAGATCGACCTGGCGACCCTCATCGCCGCCGGAGCGTCCGGCGACGGCGACGACCACAGCGAGAGCCACGAGCCGGCCTCGTGGGCCGAGCTCGAGGTCGAGCCCGGTCGCCTCTTCTTCGTGGGTGACCCGAAGCAGTCGATCTACCGGTTCCGCCGCGCCGACATCGGCCTGTTCCTGGCGGCGGCGGAGCGGTTCGGTGGCGACGGCCGCCAGGTGAAGCTCGTCACCAACTTCCGCACGGTCGAGCCGATCCTCGACTGGGTCAACGCGCTGTTCGAGACGGTGATGCCCGACGATGCGTCCACCACGCAGGCCGCCTACGAGCCGCTGCTGCCGTTCCGTCGACCCGACGTCGGACGCGACCATCGCCCCGTCCTGCTCGGCGGACCGCACCCCGATCCCAAGGTGCGCGCGGGCCAGCTCCGCGACGCCGAGGCCGCCGACGTCGCCCGCCTCGTGCAGGACATCCGGGAGCACCCCGACGCGTGGCCCGTGTTCGACGAGTCCCTCGACGGTGGGCGTTGGCGCCCCGCCCGTCTCGACGACGTCACGATCCTCGTGCCCACCCGCACCTCGCTGCCCTACCTCCGCGCCGCGCTCGACGCCGACGACGTTCCGTACCGCCTCGCCACCGGCACCCTCGTGTACGACACCCAGGAGGTGCGCGATGCCATCGCCGTGCTCCGCGCCGTGGACGATCCCACCGACGAGCTGAGCCTCGTCGCCGCGCTCCGCTCGCCGCTGTACGCGTGTTCCGACGTCGACCTCGCCACCTACCGGGCCGCCGGTGGTCGGTGGAACCTTCGCAGCGAGGTCCCCGAGTCGGTGCCGGTCGACCACCCCGTGGCGCTGGCCCTGTCGCACCTGCGGGGGTTGTGGGACGACCGCTGGTGGCTCAGCCCCTCCGCGCTGCTCGAGCGCGTGCTGCGGGAGCGCCGTGCCGCGCTCCTGGCGTTCGGCGACCCCCGGCCGCGCGAGGTCTGGCGTCGCCTGCGGTTCCTCGTCGACCAGGCGCGGGCGTTCGAGGAATCCGGGGGCGGCGACCTGCGGGCGTTCATCGAGTGGACCGGCATGCAGGGCGCCGACGGCGCACGCGTGCACGAGCCGATGCTCGCCGAGACCGACGATGACGCACTGCAGATCCTCACGATCCACGGCGCGAAGGGGCTGGAGTTCCCCATCACCATCCTGTCGGGCATGACCACGAAGCCCGCCGGGCGACGAGCCGGCGTGAGCGTCCTGTGGACCGACGGCGAGGTGCCGCAGCTCCGCATGAGCGCGAGCGTCGCCACCGCCGACCACGAGCCCCGCGCCGATCTCGAGGCGGCCATGGACGAGGAGGAGAAGCTCCGCCTCCTCTACGTGGCCGCGACCCGTGCCCGCGACCATCTGGTCGTGTCGTGTCATCACCAGACGGGAGCGAAGGCGAACACGACGTACGCCGGGCGCATCTGGGAGGCGTTCGAGGATCGTCCCGACTTGTGCCGGCCATTCGAGCCGCCGCCGCCGGACGCGCCGGTGCCCTCGCTGCCGGATGCCGCACCCGTCGCGGCGCCGGTCGACGACCGTGAGCAGTGGGTCGCCGAACGCGAGGCGATCCTGGCGCCCCAGCGGGAGCCACGCGTGACCTCGGCGACGGCCGTGGCCCGCGCAGCGTCGGCGCCTCACGAGCCCGACGACGTCGCGGACGAGGTCCCGGAGGACGACGACATCGACGATGTCGATGATCTCGACGAGACCACCGAGGACGCAGCCGACGGTCGCCCGCCCCTCCTCCGCCGTCGGGGCCGGCGCGGCTCGGCCATCGGTCGGGCGGTGCACGCCACGCTCGAGGTGGTCGACTTCGCCGACCCGCACGACGTGGAGGCACAGGTGGTCCGTCAGTGCCGGCTCGAGTCGATTCCCGACCTCGAGGAGACCGTGCTCGCCTTCGTGCAGTCCGCGCTCGGTTCGTCCGCCGTGCGCGAGGCCGCCAGCGCGGTGCATCACAAGGAGCTGTACGTCGCCGCTCCCGTGGGCCAACGCGTCATCGAGGGGTACATCGACCTGCTCATCGAACGGCCCGACGGCCTCGTCATCGTCGACTACAAGACCGACTCCGCCGCCACGGAACATCAGATCGACGCCGCGCTCGATCGCTACGAGCTGCAGGGCGCGTCGTACGCAGCGGTGCTCGAAGCCGTCACCGGGCTCGCGGTCGTCGACTGTCGCTTCGTGTTCTGCCGTCGCGGCGGCGCGATCGAGCGGTCGGTGCGCGACCTTCCGTCGGCGATCGAGCGGGTGCGGCGCGTCACCGGGCCCGTCGTCGGGGCCCCGTAGGGTTGGGCGCGATGCGGCTGCTGCACACCTCGGACTGGCATCTCGGCCGAACGTTCCACGGCGGATCGCTCGCGAGGGAGCAAGCGGCGATGATCGACTCGCTGGTCGAGATGGCTTGCGCGAGCGAGGTCGACGCCGTGGTCATCGCCGGCGATCTGTTCGACCGTGCGATCCCCCCGCTCGACGCGATCTCCCTGTTCGAGGATGCCGTGGCACGACTGCGCGACACCGGCGCCGCGGTCATCGCGATCAGCGGCAACCACGACTCCCACCGCCGGGTGAGCGTGCACGACCGGCTCCTCGCCGCCGCCGGGGTCACGATCCGCGGCGACGTCCGCCGCGTCGCGGAGCCGGTGATCGTCACCCCCGCAGTCGGCGGCCCGACGGTCGCCGTGTACCCGGTGCCCTACCTCGACCCGCCCGCCGCCGACACGCTGCTCGGCGACGCCGATTCCCCCGTGGCCGGCGGGACGCCGGCCCGATCGCGACCCAGCGCCGACGCGATCACCCGCCGGGCGCTCGGGCTGATCCGTTCCGACCTCCGCGCCCGCCCGGGTGTGCGCTCGGTCGTGGTGGCGCACGCGTTCGTCACCGGTGGGCATCCGTCGGACTCCGAGCGCGACCTCAGCATCGGCGATGTCGACTACGTGGCCCTCGACGCGTTCGACGGCCTCGACTACGTGGCGCTCGGCCATCTCCACGGCCCGCAGGCGTTCGCCGAGGGTCGCGTGGCGTACAGCGGTTCGCCGTTGCCGTACTCGTTCTCCGAGGAGCGGCACCACAAGTCGGCGCGACTGGTGGTGATGGACCACGACGGCAGCCTCACCATCGAGCAGCTGCCCATCGACGTCGGCATGCGGCTCCGGTCGTTGCGCGGTCGTCTCGACGACCTGCTCCGCGACCCGACGCTCGCCGAGGCGGAGGGCGCCCTCGTCCGTGCCGTGCTCACGGACGACCACCTCCCGCACCAGGCGATGGTGCGGCTGCGGCGCAGGTTCCCCCGCGCGGTCGAGCTGCGCCACGAGCCCGACGAACGACTCGACCTCACCGAGCCCGTACGGACGCACCACCGCCGGGAGGCCACGCCGCTCGAGTTGGTGTCGTCGTTCTGGACCGACCAGCACGGGGCCCGCCCCACCGACGCGGAGTCCGCCCTCATCGCCGAAGCGCTGACGGCCCAGCTCGGCACCGGTTCATGAGCAAGGCGCAGTCATGAGACCGCACCGTCTGGAGCTCGCCGCGTTCGGCACCTACCCCGGCCACGAGATCGTCGACTTCGACGAGCTCGGCCACCAGGGGCTCTTCCTCATCCACGGTCCGACCGGGGCCGGCAAGTCGACGCTGCTCGACGCGATCTCGTTCGCGCTGTACGGCGAGCATCCCGGCGACAAGGGCCGCGACCGGCTCGTCTCCCAATACGTGAAGCTGGGCACCAGCCCGTTCGTCGAGCTCGAGTTCACCGTCTCGGGCGGGCGGTATCGCATCACCCGGACCCCGGCGCACGACCGGCCCAGCCGTCGCGGCGGCGTCACCTCCCGCGGCGGCACCGCCAACCTCGACCGCCTCGACGAGGGCCGGTGGGTGTCGGTCGCGACCAAGGTGGCGGAGGTCCGCGCCGAGATCGAGCACCTCATCGGGCTCAACGTGTCGCAGTTCCAACAGGTGATCCTGCTGCCGCAGGGACGCTTCGAACGCGTGCTCCAGGCCGACTCCGACAAGCGTGAGGAACTGCTCCGCACGCTGTTCGACACCGGCATGTACGCAGACATGACGGCCTGGCTCGAGACCCGTGCCGCCGACGCCGAAGCCCGCGTCACCGAGAGCTTCCGCCGGCTCGACGACCTGCGGGCGCGTGCCGACCACCTCTGGGCCGACGTCGAGTCACACGTCGACCGGGAGCGCATCGATCTCGTGGTGGCGCAGCGCTCGGAGTCACTCGCCACCTCGGGTGCTCCCGGCGCCCTGTTCGACACCGATCCCTTCGAGCGGGCGCCGGTGGTCGCGGCGCCCTCGGTGATCGACCCTCAGCAGCACGTCGATCGACTGGCCGCGGATACCTCGGACCTGCACGTCGTGGCCCAGGCGACCCTGGTCGAGGCCGAGCAACTCCTGGACGCGGCGCTGGTCCGCCTCAGCGCAGCGGAGGGCGTCGCGGCGCGCTGGGACCGTCGCGCCACCGGCCGCGCGGCTCGCCAGCAGCTCCTGCTCGACGCTCCGGCGCTGGACTCGGCTCGCGACCGCGTCGCCGCCGCACAGCACGCCGGCGCGCTCCGGCCGAGCCTCGACGCCGTCGACGCGACCCGCGCTGCGCTCGTGGCACAGCAGTCGTCGGTCGCCGCCCACCAGCGAGACCTGCGCGCTGCCGTGGCGACGGCACCGACCCTGCCCTTCGAGATCGACGCGTTGTTCGTCCCGGGGGTGCCGTCACCCGAGGCGTTGAAGATCGCCGGTGACGCGCTGACGGCACACCGTGCGGTGGTCGACGGCCTGGTGGACATCGCGCGGGAGGCCGATCGTGCGTGGGCGGTGTGCACCGACGAGCGTCGCCTCGCGGCGCGGTTCGACGACGACGCGTCGCTCGCCGCGGCGGAGCACGCCCGGCTGACGGTGCAGCTGGACGACGCCGTCGCACGACTCGACGCTGCGAGGATCGCCGAGCAGCGTGTCGCCGACCTCGAACAGGCCGCGGCCGCGGCCGTCGAGCGGGCGACCGCCGCGATCGGCCTCGACGCTGCCCTCGTCACGCTCGAGTCGGTCGCAGCCGCGCGCCACGAGGCACAGGAGGCGTCGCTCGCCGCACGAGCACGCTGGTCCGATCTGCGCGAGCGCTACCTCGCCGGCATCGCCGCCTCGCTCGCGGCCGACCTCGCCGACGCCGAGCCGTGCCCGGTGTGCGGCTCCGTCGATCATCCGGCTCCGGCGGGTGGCGCCGACGACGCTGTCGACCGCGCCGAGGTCGACGCCGCCGAGGTCGTGGTCGAGCGGGCCAAGTCGGCGCTGGACGACGCGACGACCCGTCACGATGCCGCCAACGCGGAGGTGGTGCGCTTGCGGGCCATCGCCGGCACCGACCCGCGGGACCTCGTCGAGGCTACGGCAGCGTCCGCAACGGAGGCGGCAACCGCTGCTCGCGCCCTGGCGGCGACGGTGCCGACGCTCTCCGGCACCGTGACCGAGATCCGCGTCGAGATGGCGGCCGCCGCCGAGCGGCAACAGGCGGCGCTGACGGAGGCCGCCGCCCATCACGCCGCGGCCGACTCGGGGCGGGCCCAGGCGGAGGCGGCGCAGTCGAAGATCACCGCCGTGGTGGGCGACGGTGCCGAGGTGGAGCTGGTCACGGCGACGAACGCCCTCGCGGGGCTCGCCCACACGATCGACCTCCTCCGCACCGCTGCCGATGCGGCGGCCGGCCTGGACGCGGCGCACGCCCAAGCGGCCGGTCGACTCGCGACCGATCTCGCAGCCTCGCCGTTCGAGGACGAGGCTTCGGCTCGCGCCGCGCTCGTCGACCCGGAGGAGCTCGAGACGCTCGTCGAACGCATCGCGTCGTTCGACGAACGACTGCTGTCGGTCGACGCGCTGCTCGGCTCGCCCGATCTCGCCGACCTTCCCGACGAACGCCCCGACACCGTCGCCGCGGCCGACGAGGTGTCGACCTGCCGTCGCCGTCACACCGAGGCGGTGCAGACGGCGACGAGGTTGGCCACGGCGGTCGCGGAGCTGCGGCAGCTGGCCGACGAGCATCGGTCGCGCGCTGCGGAGGCGGCGGAATTGGAGCTCACCGCCCGCCACACCGAGGTCGTGGCGCAGCGGTGTGCCGGCAAGCTTCCGCCCAAGATCTCGGTGCAGCGGTGGGTGCTGGCCACGTATCTCGAGGAGATCTGCGAGTACGCCAACGAGCGGCTCGGCGGCATGTCGTCGGGCCGCTACACCTTGCTCGTCGATCGCGATCCGGCGAAGCACGGGGGTAAGTCGGGCCTCGGGCTTCGCGTGCTCGACGCTCACACGGGCGACAGCCGCGACGTCACGACGTTGTCGGGCGGTGAGACGTTCCAGGCGTCGTTGGCCCTGGCGCTCGGGGTCGCCGATGCGGTGTCGGCGCACAGCGGTGGCGTGCAGCTGGGGGCGCTCTTCGTCGACGAGGGCTTCGGCTCGCTCGACGCCGACGCGCTGCAGCTGGCGATGGACGAGCTCGACGGCCTCCGCGCCGGTGGCCGCATGGTGGGGGTGATCAGCCATGTCGGAGCGCTGCGGGAGCGCATCGGGTACGGCATCGAGGTGACGAAGTCCGATCAGGGCTCGACGCTGCAGGTGTGCGACGTCGTGCCCGTCTGACGTCCGCCTCAGCCCGCCGGAGCCGTGAGCGACGCCGCCACGGTGCGGGCGACGGCCTCCACCATCGGGATGCCGGCGGCCAGGGTGGGCCAGCCGTCGGAGAGAACGGCCAGCGAGTAGCCGCCCCCGGCGGGGTCGGCGGCGTATCCGACGGAGTTCACGCGCCATCCGCAGCAGGCGGAGCCGGCGAACCCGTTCTTGTGCCCGACGGTCCAGGTGTCGGGCACCCCGGCCCGCACGCCCCATCGCTGGGCCGGGTCGATGTCGGTGAGGAACCGCCACGCCAGGTCGCGTGAGTGGGGCGAGAGCGGGCTCGGTCCCTGTGCGATCGACGAGAGGAACCGCGCCTGATCGTCCGCCGTCGTGGTGCTCAGGCCCCACACGGGGCCGACCTCGTCCGTCGTGTCGAGACCGAGCGCGGCACCGATGCGTTCCATGCCGGGCTCCCCACCCAGCGACGACCAGAGCGCGCTCGCGCTGGCGTTGTCGGAACGATGGATCATCGGGGCGATACGGCCGAGCTCCCATCCGGTGGGCTCGCGCCCGGCGTTCTGGGCACGGAGCAGGGTCCCCGCCATGATCTCGACCTTGACGACGGACGCGGTCGAGACGCGCCGACCGGGGAAGAGCCGGTACCAGCAGCCGGTGCGGTCGTCGTACGCGGAGGCGGTGAGATGGTGACGCTCGGCCCCGAACGCGCCGAGCGTCGCGACCACGTCCGGCGTGAACGGGTCGGCACGGCACACGCCGGACGGCGCGCCAGGTGGTGGCGGAGTCGGCAGGCAGGCGGCCGCGAGCGCCGCGGTCGACACGACGAGGGCCGCGATGCGGACCCGACGACGATGGTGCACCGCAGAAGCCTACGGTCGGGCGCGAGTTCCCGAGGTGGACGCCGACCGTCGCCACTATCGTCTCGCCCATGAGCCGTGAGGTGCCCGTGACGATCGAGCCGAGCGGCCGGTTCACGCGTGTCCGCCTCACGTCGCACTGGTACGTCGCGTGCCTCGCGAGCGAGCTGCGGCGTTCGCCCATCGCCCGAACGGTGCTCGACGTGCCGCTCGTGTTGTTCCGCGGGCCCGACGGGTCGCCGGCAGCCCTCGTCGATCGGTGTCCGCACCGCAACGTGCCGTTGTCGGTCGGGCGGTGCGTGGACGGCGAGCTCGAGTGCCGATACCACGGGTGGCGGTTCGACAGCGCAGGGACGTGCCTGGACGTCCCCGGGCTGGAGGAGGCGAGCGCCGATCGCACCGTCCGTCGGGTCGGCGCCTTCCCCGTCGTCGAACAGGATGGCATGGTGTGGGTGGCCCCGGCGGGCGAGCCGGCGACGCCGCTGCCACCGCGCCTCTCCCATGTGGGCGATCCCGGGTACCGCACGATTCATCTGCGGCTCGACGTGCCGGGGCCGATGCTCGCTGCGGTCGAGAACGCCCTCGACGTCCCCCACACCTCGTTCCTGCACAAGGGCCTGTTTCGCGGTCGTCGGGAACGCCTGCCGATCGCCGTGACGATCCGCCACGGCGTCGATTCCGTGGAGGCGCAGTTCGAGGGCGAGCCGGTTCCGCCGGGGCTCCTCGCGAAGCTGCTCTCGGCCGACAACGGCGTCGTCGAGCACACCGACCGGTTCGTCGTCCCGGCGCTGGCGCAGGTCGAGTACCGACTCGCCGACCATCACATCGTGCTCAACGCGTTCTACACCCCGACCGACGACCGGTCGTGCGTGCTCCACGCGGCGGCTGCGTTCCGGCTGCCGATCCCGACGCCGCTCGCCAAGGCCGCGGTGGTGCCGCTGGCTCGGCTGGTGCTGCACCAGGACAACCAGATCCTCCGGCGCCAGCGCGACACGATCGACCGGTTCGGCGGCGAGCGATTCGTCAACACGCCCATCGATCTGCTCGGGCCCCACATCCTCAGGCTGTTGCGACGCCACGAGCGCGGCGAGGCGGCCCCCGAGCAGCCGGCGCCCGACGAGCACCTCACCCTGCTGACGTAGCGACCGTCAGTCGTCGACGGCGCACAGCTCGTACGTCACGCGCCGCATGACGAGCTACCGGCGGCGTCGCCGGACCACTCGCTCGATCGTGTAGCGAACGGTGGGGTCGGCGGTGGCGTACCAGCGCTTGCCGGTCTCCGAGGTGACCGCCGACGATCCGACGAGCAGCAGTCCGAGCCCGAACAGCGCGAGCGGGAAGGTCTTGCTGCCGCCGGTGACGGCGAGGGAGCCGCCGGTGGTGTCGGTGGACGACGAGGACGAGGCGGAGCGGGTCGCCGAGGCACCGGCGACGGCGGTGGACGACAGCGTGGTCGTGGTCGTCGCCCTCAGCGTGGTCGTCGTGGCGACCGGTCGAGTCGTCGTGGTGGTGGCCGCCGTGGTCGAGGTCGTGGAGGTGGACGGCGTCGTCGTGCTCGTGGTGCTCGTCGTGCTGGTGGTGCTCGTCGAGGGCGTGGTCGTGGAGGTGGGCGCCGTCGACGTGGAGGTCGTGGAGCTGGACGGAGTGGTGGTGCTCGTCGTGCTGGTGGACGTGGGCGCCGTCGACGTCGTCGAGGAGGTGGTGGACGTCGGGGCGATCGTGGTCGACGTCGTGCTCGTCGTCGTCGACGACATGTCCTCTGGCCCGGACTGCTGTGCCGAGACGCCGGCGGTGCCGTGCACGAACACCGCTCCCATGGTCATGAGTGCGATGCCGGCCGCGACGCGGACCTTCCCTGAACGAAGTCGTGATTGCATTCCCCGCCGCCTCTCTGTCCGCCGGGCACGACGTTATTCCGCCCGCTGCGGTGCATGCGACCGAAAGTTGCGACCTGCAGAGCGCGGGGTAGGGTCCGCCGATGACCGACAGCACGCGCGACGGCCGGCGATCGACCCACCGACGGACGTACCGGACGGCGGTCGGGACACTCCTCCTGTGGGGTCTCGTCGCCGCAGGGTGCGCGTCCGATGATCCATCGTCACGCGCCGGAGCGACCCGAGCGTCCACGACGACCGTCGGCGCAGCGATGGACGCGATGCTGGCGGCGCGGCCCGTCACCGTGAAGGTGCCACCCACCTACGATCCGGCCACGCCGGCCCCGCTGCTCGTGCTGCTCCACGGCTACGGCGTCACCGGTGAGGTGCAGAACGCCTATCTGAAGCTGACACCGGTGATGAACGCGCACGGCATGCTCGAGGTCTACCCGGACGGCACGCTGAACGAGCGCGGCAAGCGCTACTGGAACGCGACGCCCGCGTGCTGCGCTCCTCCCCGCTCGACGGTCGACGACTCCGCGTACATCAGCGCGATCATCGCCCGGGCGCGCGCCGACTACAACGTCGACCCGAAGCGAATCTTCGTCATGGGTCACAGCAACGGCGGCTTCATGGCCTACCGGATGGCGTGCGACCATGCCGACGTCGTGGCGGCCATCGTGTCGATCGAGGGTGCGATCGACGCCGATCCGTCGGCGTGCTCACCGTCGGCGCCGGTGAGCGTCCTCGCGATCCACGGGACGGGGGACGACACGATCGGCTACGACGGCGGCCGCACCGACCTCAGCTCGACGCGCTACCCGAGTGCGCCGGAGGCCGTGCGAACCTGGGCGAAGCTCGACGGCTGCTCGACGACGCCGGACTCACCCGCCCCGCCCGACCGAACGCTGCAGCCCGATCGGCCTCCGGCGACCGTCACGTCGTATTCGACGGGCTGCCGACCCGGGGGCCACGCGGAGCTGTGGACGCAACCCGACGGCGTGCACATCCCGCCGTGGGTGGACTCGTTCCCCGAGCAGGTCATCGGCTTCCTGCTCGCTCATCCCAAGCCCTGACGGGCGGCGGTCCGGGCCGCGCAGCGAGTTTCTCAACATCGGCGCCCGGCGCGTCGATGAGAAAAGAATGTTGCGGAGGCTCACGATCACGGCTGCCCTCACGGGCGGCGGTGTCCTGCTCCTCATGATCGGGCGAAACCTCGAACCCACCACACGCGGAACGATCGCCGTCGCCGTCGCCGCGCTCGCAGCGTGCGTCACGGTCGTCGTCCCGCTGATCCGCCGCACTCCGGCGCGGTCCGCGTGGATCAGCCTCGCGGTGTCGCAGGTGCTGTTCGGCCTCGCGATCTCGGCGCAGATCGACCTCGTCCCGGCGACGTTCGCCGGGCGGGCCGCGCCCCTCGCCATGGCGGCGCTCGGCGTCACGGCGGGGATCCTGGGGCGGCGAGCGACCGGACGCGCGCCCCGTGAGGTGTGGATCGATTCCACCATCATCGCGGTGTCGTCCTTCGCCCTGGCGTGGTCGTTCGACATGGCAGGCGCGTCGATCAGCGGCACTCGGGCGACCGAGATCGTCCTCACGATGGCGTTCGGTGCGATCGTGCTCGGCCTGCTGGTGCGGCCGTTCATGGGCGAGGCGAGCGGACTGCTCGCACCGGTGCTCCTCTCCGCCGGCTGCACGACGGGGGTCATCGGACTCGTGCTCGAGAAGTCCGACTGGGGTGAGCTCGGCGCGTGGCTCGCGCCGACGATGCGACACGCGCTCGTCTGGGCGCTCGCCGTGTCGTTCCTCGTGCTGACCGCGGTGACAGCCGCCGTGTACCGGGTCGCCCCCGAGGGCTCTGCGGCGACGGCCACCACCGAGCGCGGCAACGGACGACTCAGCACGGCGCGGACGATCGTCGTCGTGATCTGCACCGCGGCGGTGCCCTCGTTCCGCCTGCTCCTCGGTCATCGACTCAGCGACCCCGTCGTCGACCTCGCCACCGCCGTGCTCTTCGTGCTCGTGCTCTTCCGGGTGTCGTGGCTGATGGATGTGATCGACCGGAGCGCTCAGCAGCTGCTGCACGACCCCCTCACCGGCCTCGCCAACCGCACCCTGTTCTCCGATCGCACCGACCGGGCCCTCCGCCAGCGCTCCACCAGCGATGTCGCGGTGATGTTCGTCGATCTCGACGACTTCAAGACGATCAACGACAGCCTCGGTCACCAGGCCGGCGACGAGCTCCTGCGCAACGTGGCGACCCGCCTCACGGCATGCATCCGGACGAGCGACACCGTTGCCCGCTTCGGCGGTGACGAGTTCGCCGTGCTGCTCGTCGACCCGGGCACCGAGAACTTCATCGCCGAGATGGCGCAGCGACTGCTCGACGCCATCAACCAGCCGATGCACCTGCGCGACCACGAGGTGCAGGTGGCCGGCTCCGTCGGCATCACGGTGGGCACGAAGCAGGACGACGAGGTGGACTCGCTGCTGCGCAACGCCGACGTGGCCATGTACCTCGCGAAGTCGAAGGGCAAGGGCCGGTTCGAGTTCTTCGACCGGTCGATGCACGAGGCCGTGCTCGACCGCCTGAAGCTGAAGGCCGACCTCCAGCGGGCGCTCGACGACGGGCAGTTCGAAGTGCACTACCAGCCGATCGTCGACGTCGCGAACCAACGGCTGGAGTCGGTGGAGGCGTTGCTCCGGTGGCACCACCCCGAGCGAGGCCTCGTGCCCCCGGACCGGTTCATCTCGCTCGCCGAGGAGAGTGGGCTGATCGTGCCGATCGGCCGATGGGTGCTGCAGGAGGCGTGCCGCCAGACGCGTGTGTGGCAGCAGCTGCGGCCCGAGACCGCCGACCTCGCGATCGGCGTGAACCTGTCGGTGCGCCAGATGCACGACCCGAACCTGATCGACGACATCGGCGCCGCGCTGGCCGACACCGGTCTCGCGCCGGAGCACCTCACGATCGAGCTCACGGAGAGCATGCTCATGGAGGACCACGAGCGCAGCGCCCGCACGCTGCGGTCGCTGAAGGACCTCGGCGTGAGCATCGCGATCGACGACTTCGGCACCGGCTACTCGTCGCTCAGCTACCTCCGCACGTTCCCCGTCGACATGATCAAGATCGACAAGTCGTTCGTGGACGAGCTCACGGGCGACGACACGTCGGAGCTCCTGGTGCGCACCGTGGTCGACCTCGCGGAGGCGCTTGGCGCGTCGGCGATCGCCGAGGGCATCGAGAGCTACGACCAGTTCGAGATCCTCGAGCGACTCCACTGCAACTTCGGACAGGGCTACCTGATCTCGAAGCCGCTGACCGCGGCGGCCATGACCACCATGCTCACGTCGGGCGTCGGCACCGCGGTGTTCGAGCTCCATCCCCGCGACTACGCGGGGCGACCCATCGTCGCGAGGTCCGGCAAGCGCCGCTGAGTCGACGATCGCGACGGCACGAGGCGGTCGCACGATCCTCGACGACCACCCGGGCGCCGCTCGGTAGGATCGGCCGTGACGCGGTTGCCCTGGGGTCGGCGCGTGCCAAGGAGCAGGATGCGTGTCCACAGCCTTCTGAGACGCAAGGGGTCGACGGCCGAGCCCGATACGTCGCCGGCGTCCCGGGACGCGAGCTCGACGTGGTGCCAGGCCCCGTCGTCAGCGCTCTACTTCGCGCCCGACGGGTCCGTCCGGCCGTGCTGCGCTGGCGGCGTCCCGATCGGGTGGGTCACCGGTCCGAATCGGACGAGTCTCGGCGACCTCTGGCGCGGCCCCCGAGCCGAGCAGATCCGCGCCGCCGTGGCCGTGGGCGACCTCTCGCTCGGATGTGCCGAGTGCGCGGTCACCGCGTCGAGCAGCGACCGCGGTGCGAGTCTCGCCGTGCACTTCGATCGGTGGGCGGGGCACGACGGCGCGTGGCCCCGCGACCTCGAGTTCGCGCTGTCGAACACGTGCAACCTGCAGTGCGTGATGTGCAACGGCGATCTCTCGTCGGCGATCCGCAGCCAGCGTGAGCATCGCTCACCGCTCCCCGCTGCGTACGACGATCGCTTCTTCGAGGAGTTGGCGGAGTTCCTCCCGCACGCGCAACGCGTCGCCTTCAAGGGCGGCGAACCGTTCCTGGCACGCGAGGCCGGCCGCGTGATGGACATGCTGCTCGACATCGGGTCCACCGCGGAGGTCAAGGTCACGACCAACGGCACCGTGTGGTCGGATCGAGTGGAGCGGATCATGTGGGACCTCCGCGTCTCACCCATCCTGTCCGTCGACGCCATGGACCCGACGCTCCTGGCCCGACTGCGCGCGGGGATCGATCCCGAGCAGTTCTGGCACAACGTCGATCGGTTCCAGGAGGTCACGAGCTCCACGGACGCTGGCATCACCTTCTCCTACTGCCTCATGCGATCGAACTGGCAGGAGCTGGCCCCGCTGATCACCGAGGCGGGGCGGCGGCGCGCGTGGATCGACATCGCCTACGTCGTTCAGCCGAGTGATCACACGCTGTTCGGTCTCGGCGCCGAGCTCGACTCGGTGCTTGCGGCCATGGAGGCGCAGGGTGATCAGCTCGAACCGGCCAATGACCACCTCGCCCAGGCGTGGGAGCGAGCCCTCGACTGGGTGAGGTATTGCCGAACAGCGGCAGGGCCCCCGGCGGTCGCCGTCACGCTGGCGCTGCGCGCGTCACGCGACCCGTCCGTTCCCGTGAGCGATCCGGGACCCGATCCCTCGCTGCTCGACGAGCTCCGGACCTGGGCGGGTGCCGAGCCGCTGGTGTTGACGGCGCGACAGGGCGAGATCGTCGAGGTGTCGATCCCCGACTGGGCGGCAGGGTGGCATCCCATGGCGTGGGTCGGTGCGTCCGTCGTCGACCTTCCGGTGCTCCTGGCCGGGGTGCTGGACAGGACGCTCACGTCCGTCCTCAGCGAGGACCTGCGGGGCGCAACGTTGGCGGTGCTCGTCGACGACGCCGGCCGAGACGTGGTGCGCGCCGTCGTGCACGGGCGTTCGGAGATGGAGACGATCTACCTCGCGCCGACGGCGGCGCCGTCGGATCCGAGCTGATCTGTCGCACCGGGCGTCGGCTCCAACGGAAAGATGGCAGCGACCTGCGGGCCGCCCGGCTCGGCGGACGGGAACACGTACACGCGGAGGCCGCGGAGCTCGCCCGATGGCCGCAGCGACTTGAGGACGACGTCCTGCACTCCGCCGGCGCCTACCCGGTCGGAGATGCCGAGCCCGTCGCCGAGTCGCGTCGAGAGCAGGGCCCTGAGCTCGCTGGTGTGAAGCCCGGTCCAGGTGTCCACCATCAACGAGGCGGCCCACTCGGGCGGCGGCGACGGCGCGTCGATCCGGTCGGCGGCGATGTTCACCACGAGCGGCTCCTCGCCGCGCGACCGCTCCAAGCGCCTGATTCGAGCCCGCACCGTCGATGCGCGCATGACCGGCGGGCGTCGCGCATGGTCCGTCTCCGGCGCGCCGCTTCCCGGGGTCCGACCTGTGAGGCGCGATGCGAACGTCACCGCGCTCCGCACGGCGGTCGCCATCCGTCCACGCGCCGATCCCGACGACGGACCGATGCGCTGATGGCGGATGCGCATGACGGTCATCCACATGTGCAGCAACCTGACGCGACGCTGTCGCTCCTGCTCGGTCCCTGCCGCCTCGGACTCCCACTGGAAGCTGTCCCCGTCGTTCCAACCGCGGATGTCGACCGGTGTCACGCCGTAGTCGTCCGGAGACTGATGGATCCTCGAGCCACCCACGACCGCTGTGGCGCCCACGTTGTTGACCATGTGAAGGCTCTTGCGAACCCGTCGCAGTAGTCGGAGCGTCTCGACGAAGTCCGCACGGGTCTCGGTCGGAAAGCCGACCATGATGTTCACGACCACTTCGATGCCGGCGCGATGGACCCGATCGAAGAACGCGCCGGCGTCCTCGATGTCGAATCTCTTGCCCATCGACTCGAGGACGTGTTGGGAACCACTCTCCAGACCGAACGACAGGCCCGTGCAACCCGACGCGGCAAGGTCGCGGACGTAGTCGTCGTCCATCTTGGTGTTGAGCGTGGCCTGCCCGTTCCAGTAGATGTCCAGGTCGCTCTCGATGAGCTGCTGCGCCATCCGCCTCAGGCCGGCGAGATGGCCGTTGACGAGCGAGTCGGCGAACGACATCCCGAACCGGACGCCCTTCTCCTCCGCATCCTCGCGAAACGGGTGGTTGGCGAGCTGGTGTCGGATCTCGGCGACGATGCGCTGCGGACTCTGGGTGCGGAAGCGCTGCCAGTAGACGGTCTCGTAGCAGAAGGCGCAGTTCAGCACGCAGCCACGGGAGGTCATGATCGGGATCTCGTAGGGATTCGGATACAAGGACCAGTCGAAGTCACTGAAGTCCGGGAACGGCAACGCGTCGACGTCGGGGAGCAGAGGACGCCGCTCGGTCCACGTGGGCCGACCGTCGACGAGCCGGCCGATGCCGGCGACCTCGGCCAGATCGCGCCCGGACTCGAACGCATCCAGCAGCTCGAGCAGCGTCGCCTCGCCCTCGCCCTCGACGACGACATCGGGAATGCCGGTGAGCAGCGCCATCGCTCCCTGCTGCGCCTCGGCCACGTTCGGGCCACCGAACACCAACTTGACCGACGGCGCCCGCCGGCCGATGTGCTGGGCCAACTGGAGCGTCACGCCCAGATTCGTCGACTGCACGCTGAACCCGACGACACGAGGATCGCAGTCGAGCACCGCGTCCGCCCACCGCTCGATGGGCAGCGGGCGGTCCTGCAGCGACGAGTTGAACCGGACCTCGCCGTCGAACTCGAAGTCCCATTCGTCGAACGAACCCGACACCCAGGGGTCCGGCCGGGCGTACACGGAACCGCCCACGTCGTTCAGCGCCTCCTGCAGTCGTTCGCGGCAGTAGTCGATGTTGAGGTCGAAGCAGGGGGCCTCATGGCCGTGCTGCTCGATGTACGCCTTCAAGGACGCCGATCCGAGCGGCGGTAGCGACCCCCAGGGCGGGCACTGCACCAGTGCGACGCGCATCCTCAACCTTCCGAGCCGAACGAACCACAGCCTGTCGGCTGAACCACCGACTTTACCCCTGACCTCGAGAGGAGCATCGAGCAGACGCCGGGTGCGGCCCTCGTCATCCCCCTCGCGATGCGCGACGATGCTGCACCATGCCGACATCGACGAGCCCCGAGGGGAAGCGGGCCATGCCCGTCGATCTTCGGTTCGCGTCGTGGTTGCTCGACCGGCTTGCGACGTGGAAGTTCGTCGCCCTCGTCACCGTGGTCACGGTCGTCCGTTCAGGCGTCGGCCTGAAGCGGGGCGAGGACTTCATCGATCTCGCGAGATCGTTTCCGCGGCCCAACGGCGGCTACTGGTCCTGGGCCGTGCTCAGCCCGGGCATCGCCCACCTCGTGCACGCGACAACCGGGCATCGGTGGCTGCTCCTCCATCTGGGGTTGGTGCTCGCCACCTTCGCGCTCGTCGGGTGGCTCCTGTCGAAGCGCCTGGACACCGGTGCGAAGTGGCGAGCAGCGAGCGTCTGGGTCGCCGTGAGCGCGATGCCGCCCGTGTCGCTCCAGTGGCTCGGCCACTACGACGTCTGGATGTACGCCGGTGGGGCGTTGGCCGCCTTGGCGGACAGGTGGGCGTTGATCGCGATCGGCGGCGCGCTCATCGGCGCCACGAACGTGGAGCAAGGGCTTCCCGGGCTCGTCGGAATGGGCCTCGTGCTCGTCGCGCTCGATCGCCCGTCGCCGGCACGGGCCGCAGTCGTCAGGTCCGGGGTTGCCATCGCGAGCGCAGTCGCCGCGCATGTGGCCATCGGCCTGTTCTGGTGGGTTCGCTACCGAGTCACCGTGCCGCACCGATCAGGGGCCTTCTTCGAGAACCTGCACGATTCGTTGGTGAGCAACCTCGGTGCCGGTACCACCGGCGTCTTCGCGTGGTACGGGCTCGCCTGGACCGTCGTCCTCGTGGCGCTGTGGCGAGTGCACGGCGATCGCCGGGCGCTTTGGCCGGCACTCGGGGGACTGCTGGTCGTTCCCGCCGTGCTCACGCTGACGACCCTCGACGGAACGCGGGTCTTCGCGGCGATCGCCTGTCCGGCATTCCTCGCCGTCGTGGCCTGGCTGGGCCGCAGCGAACGCCGGGACGACGCAGGCCTCGACCTGATGGATCGTCTTGCGGCAGGCACGATCGCCCTCTCGTGCATCGTCCCGACGATCACGACCATCGACGGCCAGGTCGTCGCTCCGCTGCGGTACGTGGTCGAGCGTTTGTTCTGAGATTCGGCCCGTTCAAGGGGGCGCTCGAGTGAACGACGGCCCTCACGAGGGGGCCGGTTCTCCGTCACGGCGGGGTGGGCGTAGGGTGCCGCGCAGGCACCACCATCCGAGCACGAACGTGACCGCGCAGATCGCCGCAGTCAGGACGGTACGGGGTCCTTTCAGTCCGACGACCGCAGCTCCCACCGTGACGAGCGCGACCCCGGCCCACAGCACACCGGTCGACGGGGCCGGATTCGTTTCGCCGGGAGCCCCGCCGGCCCGTGACCGGCGGCGCATCCCCGAGGCGAGCCGGACCAGCGCCGCGGTGATCAGCATCACGGCAGCGAACCACAACGGCCGGCTCGCCCACCACCAGCCGGTGAGCCGGGTCGGCACCGGGACGCCCAACCCGACGACACCAGCGCAGAGGGCGAGCGCTGACAGGTGAAGGACGTAGATGCCGACGGCTGCCTCGCCCGCCCGCCCGAGCCATCGAGCGCCTCGACGGCCGACTGCGTCGAGCACGGGCGCCACCGTCAACAGCAGCCCCACCTGGGTCACACCGGCGAACCCCGTGTAGAGCGTCGGCGGGGTCGTGTTGGATCGGGCGCCGGACACCGCGTCGATCAGCGCCGGGCTGTAGCCGCCAGCCCTGACCAGCACGACGCACGCGACCGCCCCGACCGCCGCAAGAGCGACACCGACCGGGAGCTCGGCGAACCCGCCTGCTTCGCACCGACGCCGCCACCACACACCGAGAATCCAGGGGATCGCCCATGCCGCGGCGAAACCGGGCCAACCGATCCAGTCGGGCGCCTGCCAGACGAACCGCGCCGCATCGAGTGCCGCCAGCAGACCGAGGCACGCGCCGACGGACACCACGGGGTGGCGCCCGGCGATCGTCATGAGTGGCCCCACCGCCGCAAGCGGGAAATACGCAGCCAGGAACCAGAGCGGTTGGGTGGCGATGCGGGCACCGAGCGACACGACCCCGCCCGACCCGGTGACGATCGAGGTCACCGCAAGCAGCGCCACCCAGGCGCAGACCACGGCCGCTCCCAGCCCGACCAGCGTGCGGAGACGGGGCGCCGACGATCGCAGATCGGTGGTCGCGTTGGCCCAGCCGGCGGCCGCGAAGAACAGCGGCATGGGCGAGCACACCGCGATCCACGCCCACCCCGGCCGCAACGACAGGAGGTTCGCACCGCGCAGACTTCCCTGGGGACCGACGTCGATGACCGCGAGCGTCAGGTGACCGAGCACCACCACGGCGAGAGCGACGATCCGCGCCACGTCGACCGCCGGTCGTCGCTCGTCGGGAGACCACGTCACGGTCCCCATCACGCTCCACCCTCGCTGGTGGCGACTGGCTGTGACAAGCACGGGCGTTGTCCCCGGCGTGTCCGCCAGCACGGGGAGATCCCAGCGGGATGGCCGCGAGCGACCCACGCCCGAGGCTCGGTCGCGATCTCGCGCCCAACCCAGCTACGTCGGTCGCGATCCCGACCTGAGCCCGAGAGGAGAATCGAACTCCTGACCTATTCATTACGAGGTATCCGGCACTGAGCGCTGTACGGAAGCCCGACAACGCAGGGTTCTCGCTGGTCACGGACGAGCGCTGTGCGAAGAGTTATCGACTGGGAGGGCCGGGCACGACTCGCTCGAACTGGGCGCGCAGACTGGCAGCCTGCCGCGGAGACAACCTGTGTCGCTACTGCGACTTAACCGTGCATCGGACGACAATCGACGCCTCGCCCGTGGCCTTGCCGACGAACCATCCGACTTCGGCGCCGAGCGTGAGACCCAACTCCACCTCCACCTTCTCGACTTCCAGTCCCGAGAGCGCGCTGGCGACACTGCCAACCACGGCGGAGATTTGCGTCGTCACACCGCCGAAGTCGGCGACGACTTTCTCGGCTGCCTGTTCGAGTGCGCCGTCGCCCGCTAGCACCTCCGATGCTCCTGGCGCGACTGCGACAGCCGCTTCGACAACCTCGAACAGGACCTGGACGCCCTCAACTTCGCATTGCTGGACCTTCATTCGGTGCTCCTCGTGGGCCAGATCGGGGTCGGCGAACCCGTCTCGTACGGTTCCATAGATTCAACGAGCACTCGTCGCGTGGTCTGCCAATCAAGGGAGGTTGCCTTCACATTCCCTCCGATGTTCCGCGCGAGGAGCGCGGAGGAGTCCGACTCGGCCAGTTGGTGTGCAGTACCGTCGACGATCGCTTCGCCGACGACGCAGTCGCCGCTGCTGAGTGCCCTGTCGATCGCCTCGATCACCCAGATGTACCGCGGCAGGTGCATCGACTCGTAGAGGTCCGCGATCGGCCCTGGCAGTCGACCACGAACACCGCTCTTCCAGTCGTTCGAAGAGATCGCGTAGGTCCTGTATTTGAGGCTTCGCTCAGTGAACACGTTGCCCTGGCCGGCATCCCTGAGTTTGTTGGCGACGTAGTCCAGCCGCTCCCAGCCCAACCGCTCGGCGCGGGCACCCGCGATGTAGAGCTTTCCCGGCATCGGAGCTACCGCTGCTCGCCACCTTGTGTTCTCGTCCGCGATCACATGCCAGGGGTTGAGGCGATCGGTCAGATGCTCGCCCGAGTCCAGGTACGGCCCCTGCACGTCGTCGTGAACGATGAATCGCACCGTGTCGTGGGACGGGCTGCCCTCGAAGTAGTAGCCAACGCAGAGCCAGGTGTGGTTCTGGTTGTAGATGATCGCGGGGATGTTCGAGTTCAGGTACCGGCAGATGCTGGCAGGGAGCGACTCCAACTGAGATGACTCAGAGGTGGCCTTGTCCTTGGGCAGCGGGATGCGGACGGCGGAGAAGCCGAGGTTGTGAAGGGATCCCAGCAACTGGGCGACGCTGAGACCCTCATGCGGGGTCTGGCGGCCGACCACCTCACCGCCCATCGCCGCCTCACGAACGTCGCGAGGTAGATGACGCGGTGTTCGCCGGCTCAGATGGGAGAAGTACGAGGCCATCCATACGCACGCGTGCGAACACCGGAGATACTGACCATCCTGACTCGTGAAGGGCATGCCCTCCACGGCGAGCCGCACGCCGCGCAGGTGGACCTCGTCCGACGCCGTGAGCAGGACCGCGTCGGCGAACTGCGGCGGCGGCTTCAACACGGAGCGACCGACGCGGCTGGTCTGCAATGGGCGGATTACCGCGTAGCCGAGATAAGACTCGGCGATCTCCGCGAGGTTGCTCAGATCCGGATTCAGATCGCCGGCGAAGAAGTGAAGGCGGTGACAGACCGACGGGTACCGCTGAAAGGTCGTGCTGTAGAAGAACGAGTGCTCGCTCCGGAAGTCGATGTCGATGTATCTCCACTCGACGAACACCGAGCGGGCCGAGTTGGCGGCGGCAACATCGCAGACTCGGTCGAAGGCGGGCGCGCCGGTCCTCGGGGTCGACTTCGGTCGATCACCGAGGTAGTACGCCCGGAGCACGGCCATCTCGTCGGGGGTGGCGATGGACAGGACGAATCCCTCCGCATCGTCCGTCGGAGTCCAGTTGACGTAGTCGCTCCGTGGAGCGTCGGGCCGCGGTTGCTCCGCCATGTCCGCGGTTTCAACCGAGCATCGGTCGACTAGAGAAGAATCTCGGAGGAGCTGATGATTTCCTCGCGCTCAGCGTTGGCGAGGCGTTCCAGGTCGTCCCGGAACTGCTGCCGACGCGCTTCTGGCGGGTCATACTCGGCCAACAGTGAGACCGGATCGGGGTCACCCGCGACGAAGACCAGTGATGCGGCGGAGGGAACTCCCCAAGCGCTCAACTGTTGTTCGAGGGCCACTGACGTCTCCTCACTCATGGCTACCGGGTGTGTCGATCGCCGGGTCGAGACCCAACGTACGTTCGGCGGGGCGGAGCGTACAGCGACTTTCGAGTGACACACACATCGCCCACCCGGTCATCAAGACCCCGCATTGAAGTGTCGGGCATCCGATAGGGCGACGGCTCACAGTGGATTTACTACCACGGCAGCTCGCAGTAACGCGCGATGATATCACTAATCGCGCGGTAACGCGCGGCTATTGCACAAACTACGCAAATGTAACTACAATGAGGTCATGGCAAGACCCAAGGTGTACCCAGGGGAGCGGTTAGCGAAGGTGATCCGACTGGATCCGAAACTCGCAGAGCGGGTCCAGCACGTCGCCGACGAACGGCAGGTGTCGTTCAACCTTGTTGCCACCTGGGCGCTGGAAGACTTCGTTCGCACGGCTCCAAGCATTCAAAGGCTGCGCCGGCCGAGCGCCGACGACGGGTTGGCTGTCAGGCAGGACTAGAGCCGCTTCAATCGCCGACCCCGGAAGCGCGGAGAATGCACCGCTGGGGCAGGTTGGAGTCGGGCGACGCGTCACGCAGCGTGCCATCGGGCCAGTACCACCAGTACCGGTCGGCGAGCGTGCCGTCGGGCATCGCCTCGCCGATGAACCTGTCCGGGACGATGTCAGTCGTCGCGCCAACGGCCCACGTCGACCACATGCGGTCGGCGTCGGCGAGCCGGTCGTTGCGGGTTGCCGATGGCCCGTGTGGTGAGTTGCTCACGGTCTCGACGCTACTGACGGGCGCGTGGCCCGGCACTCTCGACCGCGGTTTCGGTATCGTCGGCGCCGGGCGATCTGTAGGGGCGGGAGCGGTGAGTGATTTCCAGCGTGGGCCGGGCTGGTGGCTGGCGTCGGACGGGCGTTGGTACCCGCCCGAGGATGCCCCGCTGTCGATGCTCCCGCCGCCCACCGCTGAGCAGCGCGCCACGGCGGGACCCGAAGTCGTCGGCATCGCGGGCAAGTCGGCACGCGACAAGGCACGCGAGATCGAGCGTGACGCCGAGCGCTGGGACACCGGCGCCGACGGCGAGGAGGCCACCGCAGCCCGCCTCGAAGCGCTCCCGCCCGGCTTCCACGTCCTGCACGATCTCCACGTCCCCGCGTCGACGGCGAACATCGATCACCTCGTCGTCGGCCCCACGGGCGCGTGGCTCATCGACTCGAAGAAGTACAAGTACCCGCTGCGCTTCGACGGCGACACCATCTGGTCCGGCAAGTTCCCGAAGTCGAAGGACATCGACTCGGTCTCCTCGTACGCCCGAAGCGCCGCCACCGTCCTCCACGTTCCGGTGATGCCGGTCCTGTCGTTCGTCGGCCAGGCCGTCCCTCCTGGCGCCGAGGTGATCGCTGGCGTCCGACTCGTCAACGTCGACGACCTCCTCACCCTGGTATCGCTCCCCGGCCCAGCCCCGCTGGCTGATGTCGACAGCGTCGCCCGGCTCGCCCGCACCCTCCGTACACCGACACCCGCCCGCAAGCCCGACACGTCCCCGCAGACCCCGATCACGCCGATGCCGATGGCAGCGCCCTCTGGTGATCGTCCGTCGTTGGCGTGGGCGCTCGGACTCGTCGCGACAATCGTCGTCCTCCTTGCGCTCGCCGGGTGGCTCCTCGGTCGTTCCCGCGACGCCCTGGAACGACTCGCGACCGGCCCCACGACGACGACCGTCGCGCTACCGAGGCTCGACGGACCGACCATCCCCATACCGAGCGGTGAGGCCCGCGTCGGTCTGATCTGCACCACTGCGGGCGCCGGATGGGAGGCGGTGTTCAACTGGCCGGTCTCCACCGACCCAACGCACGTCCCGGTCGCGTACGAGGTGGTGAGCCTCACCCAAGGCATCGTCGTGGACCCCAAGCTGTGGCCGAACAAGCAAACGTTGCCCAAGCCTCTGACCGGGCTTCCGCCGAACCTGAAACTGGTGTTCGCCGCCCAGGGCATCCTGGCTGACGGCAGCCGCCTCGCGCCGACCATCTCGACCAGGACGACCAGCGACAAGGCGTGCTGATCGCCGCGTCCTGATCGCAGGACGGGTGCGAGGTCGTTCGGTGTGCACGGTGTCGGTGAACAGATGATCCCTGGGCGTGCATGACATAGATGATCTCGTCGCGATCGCGCGGTCGTTCGATGACGTCGCACCCGTAACACAGGTGACGGCACGGGGGGGGAACCGGCAGCGCTCAACCCGTAACACGGGTCGGACCAACAAAGATGCCGGGCCGCGTACGGTTGGGCATGTCCATCGAAGCGCAGGTGTCAGGAGAGTGGTTTGAGCCGTCGGCGACGGCGACGGTCAACGGCACGCTACGACTCGGCGACGACTGGGAGCTTGAAGTGTCGAGCGGTCTCCGACCGGACCCGCCCGATGGTGACCCGAACCTGCTGAACAACTTCGAGGTCATCCCGGTGATCTGGGGCACCGACGGCGACGGTGATGAGTGGTCGTTGCTCGACAGCACGTTCATCCCGTCGGCACTCCCGGCGTTCATCGGTGCGGCCGACACCCTTCGCCCACAAGCGGTCCTGACCGGCCACCACCTCGCCGAGGACGGCCTGGTCGTCGGCTTCACCCTCGCCACCGACCCCCTCGCGATGTGGGCGGGCAACCCAGTGCTGGGCGCCGAACGTCACGGTGACTCGACCCTCGTTCCGACCGGGGAAACGGTGCTCATCGAGTCAGCAACGAACGGCGCCACGGTCCACCTGGTCGCCTCGGTGACGTGGATGCTCGACAACCTCCACGCCACGTTCGAGCGCCACGTCGAGTGGCGGGTTCATCTCGACGAGCCTCAGCCGTGGCGGTCCGTCGTCGAGGACCACGTACGGCCGCTCACTGATCTCGTGTCGTTCGCCGTCGGCGCGTACTCCAAGATCACTGACCTGCACATCTACCCGGCCGACCAGCCCGACCGCCCGAACCCGCTCAGGATGCGATGGCACGACGGCCTCGCCGTCACGAACCCGCCGAAGCAGCACGAGGCGATGTTCACTCTCCCGATGTGGAACGGCGACCCGGCCGCGTTGCTGTCGGGCTGGCACGAGGCACGCGCTCGCTTCGCACACACGCTCACGGCCATCCTCGCCCGCGACCGACAACCGATGCACTACGTCGAGGATCGCATCATCACCGCCGGTGGGCTGATCGACACCATCGCCCCGGCGCTCGAAATCGAGACGAAAGAACAAGCCACCCCAGAGCGTGAGGCGCAGATCGCCCGGATTCTCGGTGTGCTCGACACCGCAGCCCTCGACGCTGAGGACCTGGACTTCGCACGCAAAGCACTGCGCGGCCGGAACGACCGAACGTTCCGCCAGAAGTTCGACGACGTGGCGGCACGAGCCGGGGCCGTCGGGGAGCACGTCCTCGATGCACAAGCCGGTCTCGGCGGCGACCTGGCAGGTCTTCGAGGCGGACCGGCACACGGCAAGAGCACCGACCGGGCGATCGAGGGTCACTGGGCCGCCGAGGCGGCCCGGTGGATCGTCTGCTCGGTGATCCTGCGCGAGATCGGCTTCGACCCGTCGGCAGTGGACACGCGCATCGTCTCGCAGCAGGCGTTTCAACGGTGCCTGCTCGGACTACGAACTGGCGACTAAGTAGCCGCCGTCTTCCGCTCAGCGCGGTCCGCTTACCGCTGCGACGACGTCCACGAGCCGGACCCCGACAGCGTCGCAGATTTGGTGTAGCTCGACGAGGTCCAGACGGCGCTGTCCGCTCTCGTACTTCGAGATGAACGACTGCGGCACGTCGAGACGCTCGGCGAGTTCGGCCTGGTTCAGCCGGGCGTCGACGCGGTGCTTGCGGAGCAGCGCGCACAAGCGACGGTGCTCCGAGGAACCGATCGCCTTACGCATCCCGGAAGTCCACGCGCCCGATCCGGATATCCCAAAAGAGGATATTGTGACGTGATGGGGTTCCGGGTTCGAGGCGGCATCGGACCGCTCGGCGGTTCGATCGGGAACCGGGGTGCATCGTTTCGTGCGGGGCCGGTCAGCGTGTCCACGGGCTTCGGCCGCAGACGTGGGCGTGGGGGCCGGTCAGCGCCAGACAACGGCGTCGCGGACAGCCTGGCGGGCCTCGGCCTGATGGCAGTGGTCGCCATCCCTGTCGGTGCGCTCGTGCTCGCGTGTTTGCTCGCCGCCGTGGGCCTCGTACTGATTGTCGCGGTCGCGGGGGTTGTCTACGGAGTTGTTCTGCTCTTCCCGTTGGCGGTCGCCTTCGGCGTCGACGCCCGAACGCGCCGAACGCGGGACCCCGCATCGACCTGGCCGACCACGATGTTCCGCGTCGCCGTCGCCGTCCAGGCGCTGTACGCCATCTCCCTCCTCGCCGCCTTGCCCCCGGCCACGGCGGCCGCCATCCTCGTCGCCCCCGTGCTGCTTCTCGGGTGTGGCTACGTGGGCGGCCTCGTTGCCCGCCCACAGGATCGCGAGGCCGCCGGGCAGCGACTCGGACTCATCCTCGGCCCAGTCGGCATCGCTCTGGCCCAGCGTCTCGGCCCGAGCGACGAGCTTCGCCAGCACCAGACCGACGCGGCCGACGCCCAGCGACAGCAAGCCCTCGCCGAGGAGCAGCGGCGCCGGGCCGCGGACGCCGCTCGCCGACACCACGACGAAGAGAGTCGGGCGTGGTGGGCCGCCCAAGGCGCACCTGTCGAGGCCAACCAGCAACGGCCATGCCGGTGGTGCGCCGAAGTCATCCAGCCCGCCGCGGTCATCTGCTGGCAGTGCCAGAAGCCCACCGTGCCGTTCGCAGCATGGGCCGCCGATCCATCCGGTCGCTACCCGCGCCGCTACTGGGACGGCACCGCCTGGACCGCGCAGATCGTCAGCACGGATGGCCACTCCGGTGAGGACCCCGCCGGACCGCACCCGGCCCCCGAGCCGCCCAAGAACAACGCGCCACTGTTCGGGATGCACAGCAACGGCGAGAGCGCCTAGAGCGGGCGAGCGGCGACGGCCCTCGACCGCTGTCTCACGCGGTCGCGATGTACTGGGCCAACAGGTAAGTCGCGTGCCCATCGAGGGCATGCCGGGCGCGGTCGTACCTGCGCGTGGTGTCCGGCGATGCATGCCCGGCGGCATCCTGCACGACGTGGATCGGCACCCCCGCATCGAGGGCTTGGGTGACCATCGTGTGGCGAAGTGAGTGCGGCGAGATCGTCTTGGTGATCCCGGCGCGCCGGGCGAGCCGCCTGACGGCGCGCTGGGCCTGGTGACGGTTCATGCGTTCCCCGTCGCCATCGACAAGCACTGGCCCGGCCGTGCGGCCGTCGATCGCCGCAAAGACCGCAGCAACGGTGCGCGGGGCGAGCGGCGCAGTACGTCGCTTGCCACCTTTCCCGGTGACGTGGACGACTTGGTGGCCGCGCTCGTTGTCGAGGTCACTGATGTCGAGGCTGATGGCCTCACTCACGCGGAGACCATTGAGCATGAGCAAGGCGATCAGGGCATCGTCACGCGGTCCGGCCTCAGCGGCGACGGCGAGCAGGTTGGCGGCCTCGCGGCGATCGAGGCCAAGCCTCGGCGACTCGTCGGAGACGCGGGGTCGGCGGACTCGGTCGATCGGCGACACCACGAGCACGTCCTCGTCGACGAGGTACCGGTAGAAGCTGGCGAGCGCCGACAGCCGCCGCGCCACCGTGGACGGAGCCTTGCCGTCGCCATCGAGGGTCCGGGCGTAGGCGTCGACCACCGGCCGGGTCACGTCGAGCGGCTCGACCCGGTGCTCATCGCAAAACCCGAGGAAGTCGACGAGGTCACGCCGGTACGCCTGGCGTGTGTTCTCGGACCCGAACGACGCCAACCACGCTCCGGCCAACCTCGTGATCGGCGTCGACGTCGAGGTGACCTAGTTGGATTCTGATGAGGTCTCTACATGGAAATTCTAGTTGTCCGCACACCTCTCAACACAGTCCATAACGCCGATTATGCGCTACCGACCGGCCGACGCCTCGGGCGGGCCAGCGGCTAGGCCGACTCCCGCTGAGCGTCGATGGAGAGCCGTTCTCGCTCCGTCTGCCGCGACGATCTCCGGTCGGCGAGTTCACCCGGAGTGAGGAACAGCGCGTCGGGGGAGGCCACACCAACGTGCATTGCGCAGGCAGCAATCGACGCTGCCGCGGGGATCGCCATCAGGACCCACCCGACCACATTCCCGAAGGACGCTGCCAACCCGAAGGCGGAGGGAACGATCACACTCCACGCCCATGCCGCCGCGAAGCCCCGACGCTGATGCCTCGCACGGCGTCGTCCCTCCGAGATGGCGAAGTCGTCAAGAAGCTGGCTCGGGTTGCCGAGATCGCTCTGCGTTCGGCTTGCGAGATACTCGTCGAGGCGGAACAGCAGGTCCGCGTTGTGCAGTGGGAGTAGATCCGCGAGTTCGTCCAGTGCCCGTACTCCGAGGTCTCGTCCCACCAGGCGGCGGATCAGGGCGTCGCGCCACCAGTAGGAGGGACCTCCATCGTCGTTCGCGTATTTTGCCCCGGCCCGCTCGGAGTAGTCGATCGCCGGGGCTGAACCCAGCGCCGACAACATCAGTTGGCACAGTGGCGTACCGACGGGGAGGTAGATGTCGATCGGGCTGTGGTTCGAGAGCGTGATCGGCATGTGGCCTGACCAACCGGGGTTGATGTGTCCGGCTAGCTCAACGCCGAGACCGAGCCTCGCGTAGCTGCTGCGACCTTCGAGCACCCCAACGAGATCGCGTGGCATCGTGAATCTTTCAGCGGTGCGGCAGAGGATCGTCTGACCGGATCGGACGCGAAGGGAGTCGCCTCGTTCTAGGTGTGTCTTGTGCCACCCGCGCCGTGTGTCCAACTCCATGAGGTGGGTACGGTCTAGGTGGAGCGGCCGCTTCGAGAGTCCGGCTTGCTGCCACCAGACGCCGGACAAGCGCAGGTCGATGGAGCAGGGTCCAACCTGCACATCGGAGTCAAATGCATCGACGGTGTCGTCGATCCCAATGGCTAAATCATCGAGGCGTGACTTGATCTCGTGGTCGACTAGGTACACAGACCCCATTGTGACCCATGAACTCCGATATGTCCGTCATCGCGAAGTCGCGTTGCACGCCTTTGTCGACGTCGTACGCGTCGAGTAGCCATTGCGGTTCGGGATGCCACGCCGTCGACCCGAACCAGATTCGGCTGGGAACGATGGTGCGTCGTGACAACTCACCCCGGTAGTTCCGGTAGTCGATCGTGACTGTCCGCTCAGCAGGCTGGTGACCCATCAGCTACCTCTTGCATCTAGTTCCTAGAATCTAGAAACTAGCTCAATGGAAGCGGCATGGAAAGCCCCAGCGAAGGCCTTGTTCGGCCGCTCCCTCCGCGTCGCGCTAGCGCACTGGATCATTGAGCGTGAGGGCGAGCACTTCTTCCAGCTAGAGGCCCAGGACGCCATGCGGGCGTTCGGCGAGGCCCCAAGCGGGGTTCCGAAGGAATTGGCGAACTTCGTAGAGCAAGGGATGCTTACGACATTTTTCGACGAGCGCCGCCACTACTTCACGGCGGCAGAGACGCCTTTGTGGGCAGCCTTCGCCGCTGCGGCGATCGCCGTCGGACTCACGGCGAACGCCACTGATGATCCCGAGCCGCGCGTCGGCCGGACGAAACCCACGACAACCCCATCGAGGTGAGGACCTCGGCTGAGGCGCTCAGCCCCACCGGGTCGCCGTGTACTTGGCCTTCTCGTCCGGGTCAGTGAACTCGTGGGTTCCGTTGCCGGTGCGGACGTAGAACGCCGTCTTGGTCTCGTGCTGGCCCTTGTTGACCCGTGTGACGGCGGCGTCGACGGGGTAGCCGGACGCCCGGACGTGGACGCGGCAGATGTCGTGGCCGTCGACGTGATGGACCTGCACGGTCATGTTGGTGGCGGCGGCCTCGCCCATCGACTTGCGGACGATCTGGCCCAGGTGGAGTTGGAACAGATCGGCGTCGTCCTTGCCGTCCTTATGAAGGGATGCGTAGTCGGCGTCGAGGCCGTGGACTTCACCGGTGTCGGTGACGCCGATGAGGAGGGTGCCGCCGTCGTAGGAGTTGAGGAACGCCGCGATCGTCTTCAACACGGGCACTTCGAGGAGCTTGTCGATCTCACCGTCGGTGTCGTGGGTGCGGAGCGTCGCCTTGTACTCGATCCACTGCGACTCCTTCGGGGGCGGGCCGAGGAGTTCGCCAATCGGGCAGTGCTCTTGGTGGGCGACCTTGGCCTTCGACTGGATGAGCGGCTGGTACGCGGCAAGCACCATCGTTTGGAGATCGGCGTTGTCGACGTACTTCAACGTCATGTCCTCGGCAACGCCCATCTGCTCGACGACGGCCTTCATGAACTCCTCGCCCAAGAAGATGCCGAAGTTCTCCGGCGTGTTCGCCGCCGCGGCCTGTTGCACATCGGCGCGCCCGGCAAGCTTCGCTGCGACGGTGTCGAAGAACAGCCGGTCCTCCGGTGCCCAGTTCGTGCCGAACTTCTCGTTCAGCCGGTCGATGATCACCGACAGCGGCTCCTCGATCGGGTCCTTGCCCGGTCCGGTCCCCGACGTGATGGTGGTGACCTCACCGCCGGTCACGTCGAGCGCGACGGACCCCTCGAACGTCTTCTCGACCCGCAGGTGCGACAGTTCGACGGCGTCGCCCAGGTCGAGGCCACCGGCGGATGGGGGTCGGATGAACATGGCGAGCGCCTTGCCGAACAGGTAGTCGCGTTCCAGCTTGGTGTCGCCGAACGTGACGATCTGCGACAGAAACGCGTAGACCCGGATGAACCGGTCGAGGGCGTCTCGGAACCTGGCTTGCTCGTCGTCGTCGAGGTTCTGGCGGAACCGGTCGATCGCGGGGGCGAGCGCGGCGTGAACCCTCTCGGTGTTGTTGTGCTCGCCGGGCAGCAGCAGGGCGGCGACACATTTCTCGACCTCGTCGGGCCAAAGGATGCCGAACTCGTCGAGGGCGTGTCGGGTGTCGTACAGCAGGTTGGGGTCGGTGGGAGGTGCGACCGTAGAGCCGAACCACGGCTCGAACGCGTCGCGGACCGCTTCGGCCTCGTTGCGGAAGTCCAACACGAACGTGCCGTCCTTCAACGGGTGCGTGCGGTTGAGTCGCGACAGGGTCTGCACGGCACCGAGGCCGGTGAGGACCTTGTCGACGTACATGGCGTACAGGAGCGGCTGGTCGAACCCGGTCTGGTACTTCTCCGCCACAACCAGGAACTGCCACTCGTCGCCATCGAACTCGACAGCGGTCTGAGTGTCGGGGAACCCGTTCATCTTCGACTCGGTGTACTCGGCACCCTCATCGTCGATCGTGCCGGAGAACGCCACCAAGATGCCCACGTCGCCGTAGCCCTTGTCGTTGACGTACTTGTCCAGGGCGAGCTTGTAGCGGACCGCATGGAGGCGTGAGGACGCCACGACCATCGCCTTCGCTCGGCCCCCGATCTTGTGGCGCACATGAGTACGGAAGTGCTCGACGATCACCTCCGCCTTCTGCGCCAGGTTGACCTCGTGGAGGGCGACGAACCGGGCGATCGCGGCGCGGGCCTTCGCCGAGTCGAACTCGGGGTCGTCCGCGATCTTCTTCTCGATCTCCCAGTACGTCTTGTAGGTGACGTAGTTCGACAGCACGTCGAGGATGAACCCTTCCTCGATGGCCTGGCGCATCGAGTACAGGTGGAACGCCTCGTGTTTGCCGGACGTCGGATTCTTTCGGCCGAACAGTTCCAGGGTTCGCCCTTTGGGGGTGGCGGTGAACGCGAACAGCGATAGATTCGGCTGCACGCCCCGTGCCTTCACCTGCGCTGCGAGGGCCTCCTCCACGGCGTCGGGCGGCTCATCGTCGTCGCCAGTGCCCTTGGCCTCGAACGGGGCGCCGAGGACCTTCTTCATCTCCTTGGCGGCCTCGCCGGTCTGCGACGAGTGGGCCTCGTCGATGATCACCGCGTACCGGCGGGCTGGAAGCTCCCCGACCTTGTCCAGCACGAACGGGAACTTCTGCAACGTGGTGATGATCACCCGCGCTTGCTCCCCGGCGAGGGCGTCGGCGAGTTGTTGGGAGTTCTCGTCGATCTTCTGCACGACACCGTGGACGTGGTCGAACTGGTAGATCGTGTCCTGCAACTGCTTGTTCAAGATGACCCGGTCGGTGACCACGATCACCTTGTCGAACACCTTCTCGTCCGCCGAGTTGTGTAACGACGACAGGCGGTGCGCCAACCACGCGATCGAGTTCGACTTCCCCGATCCCGCGGAGTGCTGCACCAGGTACTTCTGACCGGCCCCCTCCTCCCGCGCCGCCGCTTCCAAGCGGAGCACGGCGTCCCACTGGTGGAACCGCGGGAAGATCGTCAGGCCCGCTGACCGCGACCCCTTGCCGGTCTGCTCGACGTGGACGAACCGGCCGAGAATGTCGAGCCACACGTCGCGCTGCCACACCCGCTCCCATAGGTAGGCGGTGCGGTGTCCGTTCGGGTTCGCTGGGTTCCCTGCCCCCCGGTCGTCGCCAAGGTTGAACGGCAGAAACCGGGTGTCAGGTCCTTCGAGCCGGGTCGTCATCGCCGCAGTCTCGGTGTCGACCGCGAAGTGCACGACTGCCCGGCGGCCCAAGGTGCGGTTCTTTGGGTCCCGGTCGTGGCGGTACTGATGCTTGGCGTCGTCGACGGTCTGGCCGGTGAGCGGGTTCTTCAACTCGACCGTCGCCACCGGCAGACCGTTCGCGAACAACACCATGTCCAACGTCTTGTTCGACCCGGCCTCGTACGGCAACTGGCGGGTCACCGTCAGACGGTTTGCCGCGTACCGCTCCGCCAGCAACGGGTTGTGCCCGTGCGCGGGACGGAAGTACGCCAACTGGATCGTGATCCCCTGATCGACGATCCCACGGCGCAGCACGTCGACGGTGCCCCGGCCATCGAGTTCCTTTGCCAGGCGGTCGACGAACTTGGCCTGAGCGTGGTTCGGGTCGCCGCCGTGGACCTTCACCAGCTTGTCCCACGGGTCCGCCTGGGTCGCGCCGATGAACGCCATCAACTCGGCCGTGTCGATCCCGGCGACCGTGTCGAAGTCCCGCGGCAGCGTCTGAGCCGTGCCGTGCTTCCACTCGGTGTACCCGCCGTGCGCGACGAGATGGTCGCACACGAAACCTTCCAGGTCCGCCTCCAAGGGCTTACTCACGCCGCCACCCCCACCGGCAACTGACCCGTCACCGTCGCCGTGATCAACGCCTGCCGATGCTCGACTAGCAAGTCGATCTGCTCATTAAGCCGTTGCGCCGCGACTGCCAGCGGACCGGCGCCGGTTGAGATTGCCGACACGATCTGTTGCTGCTGATCGAGCGGCGGAAGCGGGACCCTGATCTTCGCAATCCGCCCAAGAGCAAGGTCTTGATTTGTAGCTCCCCGAGTACCGAGTTGGGACTGCTCGTACCCCGGTCGGCTGTTCAACACGGCCGTCAGAAAGGCTGGGAGCATCACATCGCGGCGCGGTTTCAGGATGGCGACGTGGACCCAAACGTGGAAGTCGAAGTCGAAGTCGACCTCTCGGGCTATGCCCGTGTTCCCGCCCTTGGTTAGCAAGACATCGCCGACCTCGGGCTTGACTCTGCGGCAGAACGACGAGAAGTCCATCCGGTTGATGTACTTGGCAGTGCTGAGGTCCCATCGGTCGACGAAGATGTTGCGGACGGAGATGAACGGCACGCCTCCCGCGTCAGGATCAACGTATTCGGGCGAGACGTGGGGGCCATCCATGATCGCGTTGGTCACGGCCCCCACCGTTGAGAGTCGCCACCCTGCGGGAAGACTCGGGAACCAGTCGTCGATCCCAGCGGTCTGGGCCGCGGTAGCCCCACCAGAGACCTCGTCGGTCAGCAACCCAATGCGGCGTTCGTCCAGGAGTCCGACGAGGCGGCGTTTCTTGCTGATGAGGGCGTCGATGCGGGCGGTCTCGGTGTCGAGGAAGTTGGCGATCGCCCGCTGCTCGGAGAGCGGCGGAATCGGAACCGGCAGTGATTCGAGATCGTCGCGTGTCACCGAGCGGTCGAACGTCGTCAGCCCGCGCACCACCAACGAGTACTGCTCCACAATGGGAGCACTTCGCATGTAGTAGTGAAGGAACCGCGGGTGGACCCGTTCGGACAGGGAGTAGACGCGGTAGGCCGTGCTGACCGCCCCGGCGATCGAACTTACAGCGACGCCCCCGCCGACCGCCCACATCGGGTTGAAGACGAAGTCATTGGGTTCAACCAACCAGTAGCCTTCGACGGTCTCCGCAGAGGGAAGCTGACGCCCCCCATCGGCCGCCCGCGGGACGACCCCGTGTTCGGTCGACAGCGCCAGCAGCACCGCTCTTGAACCGGCGTTCGCTGACCTCCTGGGTCGCGTCACCCGCCGGAACTCCACCCATTCCCAGCCGCGACTCGATCGACTCCGCAGTTCATCGACTACCAAGTAGGTCACTCGGTGACCTCGGCGAGGAGGGCCTGGATTTCGGCTTCGAGTTGTTTGATCTCGGCGTCGATTTCGGCGAGTGGGCGGGGTGGGGTGTACCGGTAGAAGTGGCGAGTCAGGGGGATTTCGTAGCCGAGCTTGGTCTTGTCGTGGTCGGTCCAGGCGTCGGGGACGTACGGGTGGACTTCGGTGGTGAGGTAGTCGTTGACGGCGGTGCGGTATTCGATGGTGGCGAGCCGTGCGGTGGGGTCGGCTTCGTAGGTAACGGCGATCGCTGGGAGGGGGACGTTCTCGTTGTTGCGGAGGTCGGGGTCGGGTTCGGGGTTGCCCTTCTTGTCGGGGACGACGGCGGCGTCGGGATCGCGGACGGCGAGGGCGTCGAAGACGGCGCGGCTATCGGCGGGTTTCAGTCCGGCGGGTTTGAGGGCGGCGGTGATCTTCTTGGGGTCGACCGGGCCCTGGCGAGCGAGGTCGTCGAGTGCGGCCGCCACGTCGGTCCTGGTGGCGTCTGGGAGGCGGTCCCAGGTCTTGGTGGCGTGCAGGGCGTCGAGGGTGTCTGCGGTGATCTCCCACCGGATGCGGAGGGGACGTTCGACGGTGATCCGCATGAACCCGAACGCCTCGTTGGGGAACACCTTGACCCGGTCGCTCTCGGTGAACTCGCCGTAGAGGCGTGTGATCTCGGCGATCTGGTCGTCGGCGATCTGCTTGCGTTTCTCACCGAGGCTCTTGCGCATCTTGGTGAACAGGTCGCGGGCGTCGACCAACTGGACCTTGCCCCGCCGTTCGGGTGTCTTGCGGTTGGTGACGACCCAGAAGTAGGTGGAGATGCCGGTGTTGTAGAACAACTGGTCGGGGAGGGCGACCACGGCTTCGAGCCAGTCGTTCTCGATGATCCACCGGCGTATCTCCGACTCGCCGGACCCGGCCGCGCCGGTGAACAGCGGTGAGCCGTTGAACACGATCGCGAGGCGGGAGCCGCCCTGGTCGACGGGTTTCATCTTGGCGATCATGTGTTGGAGGAACAGGAAGCTGCCGTCGTTGATGCGGGGCAGCCCGGCGCCGAACCGTCCGGCGAACCCGAGCTTGTCGTGCTCGTCGCGGATCGGGTCGGCGACCTTCTTCCACTCGACGCCGAACGGTGGGTTGGCGAGCAGGTAGTCGAAGTGGGCGCCGGGGTGGCCGTCCTCGGAGAAGCTGTTGCCGAACGCGATGTTCGAGGCGTCCTGGCCTTTCAGCATCATGTCGGACCGGCAGATCGCGTACGTCTCGGCGTTCAACTCCTGGCCGTAGACGGCGAGTCGAGCGTCGGGGTTCAACTGACGGAGGTGGTCCTCAGCAACCGACAACATGCCCCCAGTGCCGCACGCCGGATCGAAGATCGTCTTCACGATGCCGGGCTTGGTGAGCAGCGGGTCATCGTCGATGAACAACAGGTTCACCATCAGCCGGATCACCTCACGCGGGGTGAAATGCTCGCCGGCCGTCTCGTTCGAGAGTTCCGAGAACCTGCGGATGAGTTCCTCGTAGAGGTAACCCATCTCGATGTTGGAGACGGCGTAAGGGTGAAGGTCGATGTCGGCGAACTTCGACACCACCATGTACAACAGGTTCGCCTTGTCGAGGCGGGTGATCTGGGTGTCGAACTCGAACTTCGCGACGATGTCCGCGGCGACGGTCGAGAACGCGGCGATGTAGCCGCGCAGGTTGTCGGCCAGGTTGTCGGGGTCGTCGAGCAGTCGCCCGAAGTCGAGCTTCGAGGTGTTGTAGAACGCCTCACCCGATGCGGCGCACAGGATCGGCTCGCGGTTCTCCAACGACGCCGGGAGCTTCGCGGCCTGCTCCAACACCTTCGCCTTCGTCGGCTCCAACACGCAATCGAGTCGCCGCAACACCGTCAATGGCAGGATCACTTTGCCGTACTCGGACTGCTTGTAGTCGCCCCGGAGAAGGTCCGCGACCGACCAGATGAACGCGGCGTTGTTGTTGATCGCGGTTGTCGACACAGTGGCACACGCTACGTGACCGGCACGGAGCGCCGCCCACCTCGCCTCACGATCAACTCGTGCCGAGCCTCGACGGCAGCGCCGGCATCGTGAGCGCGAAGCTGAGGCGACTCAGCACGAGGCGAGCAGATCGCATGGAAGGGACCAATGGATCGAACAACAATCGCTCGGCTTCGGTCAGGCGCGCCGATTGGCGGGTGGATGATCAAGGCGAACCGCGACGTGTGGGACATCGTGACGGCGATGGAGGACGGGGAGCCGATCACCTCGTGGCGACTCGTCCAGTCGTACCGCGTCGACCTCATGCGACCGGGCCACCCTTGTTTCCTGTGGCTCACCGGTTCCGATCGTGACGAGCCACCGCCGGGCATCTACGCGGCGGGCGTCGTGACCGGATTGCCCGCACTCGACGCGGGAGCCGACGACGGCTGGGCCGACCCGACGGAAGGGCGAAAGCGGCGACCGTACATCGACCTGCACCTGCCGCTCCTGGACTCGCCGGTACTTCGAGCCGACCTCTGGTCCGACGCACGATTCGATCAAGTCGAGATCAGGACTGCGGCCGCGATGGGCAACCCGTTGGTACTCTCGCCCGCCGAGGTCGGTGCTCTCGCCGATCACATCACCGACCTCGATCGACTTCTGCGCGACGCAGCGACAGAGGGAACCGAGGACCCTTGGACGGCCCAGACCTGGGCTTGCGAGTTCGGTACCGGCTACGAAGACCTCGTCACGGTGTTCGCTGAACGAGCCGTCACCTGCCCACCTGTACCGACCACCGTGCGAGCCGAACTGCGATCGACCGACGGTGGAGCCTGGATGGAAACCGCCGCGTGGTCGACGCACAATCTCGATGATCTGCCCAACTTGTTCGACGACCAGTGGCGCTACTTCGACCGAGTGACCGCGGCGGTCGACGGCGACTTCGTCGGGATCAGCATCCGACACCTTGACGATGGCTCCGAGGCCGTGAGCTACGCCGCAGTGCATGGCCCGATCGCGTTCTGGGGCCAGCACAGCATGGGGACGGACCCGCATTCGCGCCTTCACACGGCCGCGATGTTCTCAGCGTTCGGCCAACTCATCCATTGCGTTGATGACCTTCAATTCCCAGCGGTGGACCGCCCGCTCGTACACGTCGTCCACGCCCCCGAGGGGCTGCGAACCGGCCAACTGTTGAGTTACTGGGCAGAGGCTGGGACCGTCGACGCCGAGGAGTCGGCCAACATTCCGTTGAGCGATCTTCTCAGCGGAGTCATGAAGGAACTGACTCGTGTGCGGGCCGTGCTGTGAGGAAACGAGTGGCCGACTCCACCCGCTGCAAGTACGGCCGGGTGCCTTCCCCGTTGGCCTCGCACGCGGCGATAGCGCCGTGTATTGCTAGGGCTTTGGCGACGAGCAGCGTGATGTCGGCCGGAGAACATCCAGGGCGCCGGCAGGCGTCAGCCACCCCACCGAGCAGGGCCGCTGCACGGCTCGAAGTTGCTCGACAGGCGTAGATGTGGTGACGGCCACGGGGACGAAGGTACGTGCGGGGCGTGTCATCTGCCCCGCCTCCCATTGCACCGACGAGCCGTCAGACGCCAGGCCGAACGGATCGGCAGCGTCCACGACCGCCCCGCCGCTCAGTGTGCAACCCGTGCGCGATCGGCGTCGCTGAGCCTGCTCGGCTGGACCGGGGAGCGGGCGGCGCCGAGTGGCTCATGGGAATCGACGGAGGCGGCGCCGAAGATTGCTTCATGCTGGCGGTTCGGCACTGTCGGATCTTGGCTCGGGCCTCCCGCCGGTGGCGGAAAACCGTCGCGGTGTCGTTCGGCCGCGGAGTCGGGTCGGGTTCGACTGACTCGTTGACGGTGTCGCCGATCCCGTCGGTGAGGTCGGCCGCAAGGTCAGCGACCGTGTGGATGAACTCGGACGCGTATCGGAATCGTGCCCGGTTCGCGTTGAGCGCCGCGAGCGCCTGATTGACCGGTGCCGTCCCGAGCCTGGCGGCGAGGCGGGCCAAGTCCCGGGCGACCACTCCGTCGTGGCCCGTGACCGTGATGCCGGGCCATCTGGCGTCGAACTGGTCCTGCTCCGACATGTTGCTCACCGAGGGGAGCACGAGCTGTGTGTTGACCATCTCACTCATTGTGCGCACGGATTCCACGGGTCGCCGCGACCCCCTTGGATGGCATCGACGGCGAGGCGTTTTTGACAAGTGGCGCACTTGGGGACGCCGATCCAGGAACGAGTCGGAGGTTCGACCGTGTGGAGCCACGTGGCGTGGACGACGCGTCGCCCCCCCCCGTCGAGCACGCTGAGCGATGGCTGCTGGGCGGCGACAGGGGCCGCGCAGCCGAGGTGCACGAAGCCATCGGGGTACGCGACGACGATCTGGCCGGGGCCAGCGAGCAGGCCACATGCAATGCAGCGCGGCCGGGCCGTCACGACCTTGAATGCGTGCTCCGGGATCGTCACGCGAACCTCGCCATGTCCAGTTCGTCGTCCAAGTCGCCTTCGAAGTAGCCGGAGGGCAGGGACGTGTCGGCCAGAGCGGCCGTCGGGTGCGGCTCGGCATGACGATTGAACTGCTCACGCCGATCAAGCACCTCGCCAGTCGCCGGATCAATCATCTTCGTAGGTCGTCCGACAACCGGGAGGAACGGGGCGACCTGCTCAACCCATTCGGTCGTTTCCTTCGCGCAGTACGCTCCACGTTCGCGTCGACGGTGCGCACGCTGGGTCTCCCGAGCAGTGATCGCAGCCATGCGCCGGCCAGTGGTGCCCCTCACGGCAGCAACCCGTTCCAAACCTTCGATGGGCACGTCCACGAGCCGCCATCCGTCCCGTGGCGCCCCTTCGATCAGTCCCGCGGCCAACGCCGTAGTCAGGATCCGACTCACGGTTGAGGCGTGAGTTCCCGACTTCAA
The DNA here is from genome assembly GCA_046331245.1 of Acidimicrobiales bacterium. Taxonomy (GTDB): domain Bacteria; phylum Actinomycetota; class Acidimicrobiia; order Acidimicrobiales; family Microtrichaceae; genus SSF14. The sequence continues at coordinate 180,413 of JAXLRH010000009.1, forward strand.
GCGTCGTGCAATCTCAGCAGCAGTGAGCGGTTCGTCGCTCTGAGACAAGGTGGCGAGGACGTGCAGCCCGCGTTTGCCCATCGCGCCCCATCGGTAGGCGTCGTGACCCATGTCTTCGAACCAGTCGTGCGAACTTGCACACCCATCCACCCCCCTGTGGGGGGCTGTGATGTCGGCTACGCAACTTTGCACGTCGGGCGGCGTCGTGACCGCCCACTCCGTAGCCTTCTCGCCGCCCCCAACCTTGTTGATGGTCAACCAGCCTCCTCCTTCGAGTCGATGCCGGGAGTTGACGGCCGTGCGGTCGCTGACCCCAGCGGCGATGGCGGCGTCTTCGATGGACAGGACGTGCCGGACGCTCCCCCGCTGGTACGCGGCATCCAGGTGCGCACGCAGGACCGCCTGGTCGGTCGGCCCCGGCCGACCGGTCCACAGGTGCTGTTCGGCGAGCCGGATGCACGCGAAGAGTTCGCGTCGTTCATCGTCGCGGCGCTCCTCAACGAACCGCCGCGCCGCCATCCAGGAGCGCTCCACCCAGTCGCGGCCGCCCTTCTCGGCAACGACCCGTCGCCAGGTCGGCGAGCGCATGATGGCCGTGCGGAACTCGTCGACGGTCCAGTTGGCGCCGTACATGCCGACGGCCAGCGTCTGGATCGCCTCGCTTCGGGAACCGCGTTCGATTCCATTGCCGCTAAGTAACGCCTGCAACCGCTCGCTGAGCGGCCACCCGGCGGTTGCCGGGCCGCCGAGCGCCGCCAGTGCGTCGTCGACGGTGCAGCCCACGAGCGTGACCGCGAGGCCGTTCGGGTGGGGAGCGAGAGGTGGGCGGATCGTCTCGCGGGCGTCGATGCCCATTTGCCGTGCACGCCACATCCACATCGGCCGCTCTCCTGCCCTGACCGCAGCGAATAGGTGACGCCCGCGACCGGACTCGGTCACAACTGGCTCGGTGCCGACGGCGCGCAACTCTCCGGCGAACACCGCCAACGCGTCCACCTGTTGGGGGGTGTCGGCATCGAGCGCGAGTCGATTCGCCGCGACAGTCACCAAGAACGAGCGGCCGGATTCGACCGCTTCCAGAAGGTTGACGTGGCCGTCCGAACGTTTGCCGCCGTGCCCATCGGGCACGAGCACCTGGGCTCGCTCACCAGGCCGTGCGATGGCCACGGCGAGGCGAAACCGGTCGTCGTCGGACGGGTACGCCCCGTCCGTCCGGTTGGCACATCGGGCGCGGCCTCTCGACGGGTTCGGCGGTCGACGGCGAGCGAACGCCACGTGGTCGAGATCAGTCGTCGTCATCGCACCGACGATCACGTCCGCGATTGCGACGGGCCTCGGCCGACCGAAGGCTCAGCGCGTTGTAGAACTCCTTGCGCTTGCTCGCGGCCCTCGCCGCCCGCACAGTTCGCGGGTAGACCCCGTCGGGGTCCACCATCTTCTCGAACCGTTCGTCAGCAGCGCGGCGAGCCGCTGCCGTCCTAGCGGCACGGTCAGGTGTCTGTGCCCAACTTTTGTGGGCGGCGGCACGTCCAAGATCACCGCGATGACGACACATCGCGGCGCTGGTAGACGTGAGCGGACCGCAGATGCGGCAGGTGTACTTGCGGCGCCGGGGAGGGGTCGCGGGTTCGTCGTTCATCGGCAACACCACGGGCCAGCCCCTGGCGCGTTCGAACGCGCCGGCCGCGCCGCTCGAACGGCGCAGGTGTGTTGCTACCGAGGTAGGCCGGCCCGGTGTCCCTTCGGAACTAGGTCGTTCGGCAGCAGCGTGTGGGCTGCTGCGCGGGCGGTGCGTTGGCCCGTATCGGGATACCGCGAATGTTGGGCCTGGGCGGCGGGACGATCGCCACCGGAACGACTTGGCGGACCGGCGGAGCGGCCAGCATGATGCGGATCGCCGCAAGGAGCGCCGCCGTGACCTCCTCGACCGTGGCGCGGGCCATTTCGAGAAACTGCGGCGACCGGCGTTCGAGACGACGGGCGAGGAGGAAGCGCGGCGTGTTCTTCACTACGCGGGGGGCATCCTTTGCAAGCTGCTCGGCTGCCGCCCCGACCGCCTCGCACCGCTCTGAGATCGTCGACCAAAATTCATCCTCATCGGCACAGCCGCCGAGCGGGGTGTCGGGGTTGAAGGCAAGGACGACCACGATTCCGAGCTTTGCACAGCGTTCGAGGGTACCCCGCGCCCCCCTGCTTGGACCCCTTCTCGCACGGGTCGACGCCGTCTCGATCGAGCCTTCCTACACCAAGTTGGGTCTGGCGCCTACACCCCCTTCAAGGGCCAACCCCGGCCAGGAGCGCCCGAGAATCGGCGCCGCCGCTGCCGTCAGTACCGATCGCCGAGGGCGAGCTTCCTGTGGGCGGCGAGGGCGCGCTCGGTTCGGGCCGAGGCGCCGTACCTCGCCAGCATCTGCGGCGAACGCCAGCCCGCGATGGCTAGGAGGTCACCTTCTTTGCCACCGCCAGCGAGGTAGGCGTGAGCGAACGTGTGCCGGAACCGGTGCGCGTTGACGCCGGTGAGACCGGCCTGTGTGGCTCGCCGTTCGAGCATCTGGTCGATCCCCGAGGTGGAGAGCGGTCCTCGCAGGCCAAGCCACAGCATCGGATCGGCGGCCCGGCGGTGGCGTCGCCGTTCCCGAAGGTACCGGTCGAGGGCGACAGAGGTCTTCGAGCCGAACGGGGCGTACCGTCCGCGATCACCCTTGCCGGTGACGGCGACGACGCCTTCGCCGAGGTCGAGGTCGTCGACGCGGATGCCAGTCATCTCGGCGATGCGGATGCCGCTGTCGGCGAACAGGCGGATGATGGCGGCGTCGCGGCGGTTGTCGAAGCCGCGGCCGTCGCAGGCGGCGAGGAGGGCTTTGACGTCGGCGTCGGTGAGTACGGGCACCGGCTTCTCACCGATCCTCGGCGGCGACATCAGCGCCATCGGTGAGCCATCGA
>JAXLRH010000010.1:0-180254 GCA_046331245.1 Acidimicrobiales bacterium
ATGCAGCTCGACTTGCCGGCGCCGGTCTGGCCGGCGATGAGGATGTGCGGCATCTTCGCGAGGTCGACCATCACGGTCTTGCCCTCGATGTCGCGACCGACGGCGACGCTCAACGGCGCCTTCGACTTCTGCGCCTCGGTCGAGCAGAGGATGTCGCCGAGCGCGATCACCTGGCGCTTCTGGTTGGGCACCTCCACGCCGATGGCCTGCTTGCCCGGAATGGGGGCGATGATGCGGACGTCGGGGCTCGCCATGGCGTAGGCGATGTCCTTGGACAGGTTCACGACCTGGTTCACCTTCACGCCCACGCCGAGCTCGAGCTCGTAGCGGGTGACGGTGGGCCCGACGACCATGCCCGAGAGGCGCGTGGTGACGCCGTGCTCGGCGAGCGCGCCCTCCAGCTGACGGCCGCGGGCGGTGATGGCCTCGGTGTCGTGCGTCTGCGCCTTCGAGCGCGAGAGGAGCGACAGCGACGGGAGCTTCCACGGCGAACCGGGCCGCTGCGGGTCGAGCTGGATCTCCAGCTGCTCCACGCTCGTGGGGACGGTGACCTCGGGCAGCACGATCGTGGGCTCGGCGGGCGCGCTGGGCTTCTTGCGCGGCGACCGCGAGCGGCGGGCCAGCGGATCCGAGGGGTCGGCGTTGTAGTCGAACAACGGCACCGAATCGGGGTCGTCCTCGGCGTCGCCGACACGGAACAGGTTGGACAGCGAGCGACCGCCGCCGTTGACCGCCGGCGTGAGCGCCCGGCGGATCATGGGCGCGAGCTCCCGGAACGGCAGGCCGGCGAGCAGCGTGGCGCCGAGCGCCAGCAGCAACACGAGCACCGAGCCCGCGCCCCACGTGCCGATGAGCCCCCCGAGACCGCCGCCGGTGGCGCCGCCGAGGTAGCCGCCGGCGTCGGAGTACGCGTCGAGACCGCCGCTGGCGATGGTGGGCGGGGCGACGATGAGGTGGAGCAGGCCGGTGACGGCGAGCAGGACGACCACCGCGCCGGCGATGCGACGGGTGTTGCGGGTGGCGACGGACCCCTCGTCGGCGAGGATGTCGTCGGCGACCGGACGCTCGACACGGGGGCCGCGGATAAGGACGACGGCGATCGCGACGAGGGCCGGCGGCACGAGGTACCGCGTGAGGCCGAAGATGGCGCCGAACAGCGCGGCGGCACCCGTGCCGACCGGGCCGGCGGCGTGGCCGTAGATGCCGAAGGCGCTGACGACGGCGACGGCGACGAGGCCGACGCCCCACACGTCGTGCCCGTGCCCGTCGAACACGACGGCCAGTGAGTCGAGCACGCGATCGGTCATCGTGGGAGGCGGCGGCGCAGCAGGGCGGGCCTTCTGCGGGGCCCGTGGAGCGGGCTTGGCTCGGTTGGCGGTCGACCGCGAGGCGGTCGACTTCTTGGGTTGCTGCTTCGTCGCCATGGCTACGGACAGGCTACCCACGACCACCGTCAGTGTCGGGTACCCCCGACGTCAGGCGTCGACGACCACCGGCACGATCATCGGACGTCGCCTCGTCTTCTCGCCGACGAACGACCCCGCGGCCCGCCGTACCGCCTTCTCCACCTTCGACCGCGTCGCATTGCCGTCGGCCAACGTGGAGGCGACCGCCGCGCTGACGCGCTCGGCGATGCCGGCGAACAGGTCGCCCGACTCCTCTGGCGCCACCCAACCGCGCGTGGCGATCTCCGGGCCACCCACCAGGCGCTGCGCGGCGAAGTCGATGCAGACGATCGCCGCGACGACGCCCTCGTTGCCGAGGATCTGCCGGTCCCGGAGGGTGCCGCCATCGACGTCGCCCACGCCGTGTACGTAGATGTACTCGGCGGGCACACGCCCGACCACGCTGAGCCCGGCGTCGGTGAGCAGCAGCTGGTCGCCGTCCTCGGCGATGAGCGTCCGCGAGGTGGGCACGCCCATGATGCCGGCGAGACGAGCGTGCGACACGAGGTGGCGGTACTCGCCGTGCACCGGCACGAACCACTCCGGCTTCGCCACCGACAGGAGCAGCTTGAGCTCCTCCTGCTTCGCGTGACCGGTCGCGTGCACGTCGGCGATGCCGGAGTGCACCACCTGGGCGCCGAGGCGCACCAGGTTGTCGATGACCTTGGACACGGCGCTCTCGTTGCCCGGGATCGGGTGCGACGAGAGGATCACCGTGTCCTCCGGCGTGATCTTCAACCAGCGGTTCTCGTTGCCGCCGAGCAGCGCCAGCGCCGACATCGGCTCGCCCTGGGACCCGGTGGACACGACGCACACCTGGCCGGGCTCGTAGTCGCCGAGGTCCTCGATGTCGGCCAGCGCCGAGTCGGGGATGTCGAGCACGCCCATCTGTCGGGCCATCGCGATGTTCTTCCGCATCGAGCGGCCGAGCGGGATGATGACCCGCCCGAACGCCTGCGCCGCGTCGGCGAGCTGCTGCACGCGGTGGATGTGGCTCGCGAAGCAGGCCGTGATGATGCGGCGGCCGACGTGCTCGTGCATCAGGTCGTAGAGCACGCCGCCGACGGCCTTCTCCGAGCGCGAGTGCCCGTGCTCCTCGGCGTTCGTCGAGTCGCTGAGCAGCAACCGGATGCCGTCGCCGGAGCTGAGGCCGCCGATGCGGCTGAGGTCGGAGAGTCGCCCGTCCACCGGCGTGAGGTCGATCTTGAAGTCGCCGGAGTGGAGGATCGTGCCCTGCGGCGTGTGGAACGCCGTCGCGAAGCCGTGCGGCACGGAGTGGGTGATGGGCAGGAACTCGCAGTCGAACGGGCCGAACCGGCGCCGCTCGTTGTCGGCGACGGTGATCAGCTTCGTGTTCTTGAGGACGCCGTTCTCCTCGATGCGGCCCTTCGCCAGCCCGAGCGTGAACTCGGAGCTGATGATCGGGAACGAGAACTCGCTGAGTGCGTAGGACAGCGCGCCCACGTGGTCCTCGTGACCGTGGGTGAGGATGCACCCTTCGATGTCGTCGGCGCGTTCGCGCAGCCACGTGAAGTCGGGCAGCACGACGTCGATGCCCAACATGTCGTTGTCGGGGAACATCAACCCGCAGTCGAGCAGCATGATGCGGCCATCGATCTCGATGGCGGCGCAGTTGCGTCCGATCTCTCCGAGGCCCCCGAGGAACGTGATCCGGACGTCAGGTGCAGTCATGGAATGGGAGGTGTCCTCTCGAAGCGGGGTTGATCACGTGAGGCCGGCGAGCACTTCGCGGGCCCGTGATTCGAGCCAGTCTGGCGCGACGCCCATCGGGGGACGACATTGGCCGACCTTGAGGCCGAGCACGCGGAGCATCGCCTTGCTCGGGACGGGGTTGGGCGCGTCCTCGCTGCTCTCGAACTCGTAGCTGTCGATGAGGCCCTGGTTGATGCGCACCGCCTCGGCGACGTCGCCCTTGAGGTAGGCGCTGATGAGCTCACCCATCTGGCGGCCGGCCCAGTGGCTGGCAACGCTGATGACGCCCACCGCGCCGACCGCGAGCAGCGGCAGCGTGTACGCGTCGTCGCCGGAGTACACCTCGAACCCGTCGGGCGCGTCGCGGAGCAGGCGGGCCGTCTCGGTGGGGCTGCCGGCGGCGTCCTTGAGTGCCACGAGGTTGGGCACCTCGTGGATGAGCCGGAGCATCGTGGCGGTGTTGATCTTGCGGCCGGTGCGCACCGGGATGTCGTAGATGACGACCGGCAGGTCGGTCGCAGCGGCGACGGAGCGGTAGTAGTGGTCGAGGCCCGCCTGACTGGGCCGGTTGTAGTACGGGCCGACGACGAGCACGCCGTCGACGCCGAGCTGCTGGGCGCGACGAGTGGCCGACACGGCGTAGGAGGTGTCGTTGGAGCCTGTGCCGAGCAGCACCGGGACGGAGACTGCGGCACGGACCGCCTTGGTGAGGGCGACCTCCTCGGAGTCGGTGAGCACCGGGCTCTCGCCGGTGGTGCCGGCGAGCACGAGGCCGTCGCTGCCGTTGTCGACCAGCCACGCGGCCAGGTTCGCGGCGGCGTCGAGGTCGAGGGCGCCCGCGTCGTCGAACGGGGTGACCATGGCGGTGATGACCCGTCCGAAGCGCGGGGAGTCGACTGTCATGCGCCAGACGTTAGTGCTCCAGGGTTCGGTCGAGCCCCAGGGTTGCGAGGAGGTCCTCGTGCAGCTGGAACCACACCGTGTGGTACGAGTCGATGGTGGGGCGGGTGAACCAGTCGAGCTCGCCGGCCTCCAGACGCGACCTGGCGGTCGCGAACCGCTGCCGGTACGGGTCGAAGCGGTCGAGCTCCGCTGCCAGGCGCTCGAGCAGCCCCTGCGCGGCGTCGTCGATGTCGGCGAGCCGGGCCAGCACCTCCTCGTCGTACGACGGGTCGGCGTGGTCGTTGGTCACCAGATCGTCGCCGGAGCGACGGACCTGCCAGTCGGTGCAGAGCTCGAGGAACTGCGGATTGAGGACGAGGAACTCGTCGTAGTGGGCGCGGACCGCGCCGCGCCGCATCGCCGCGTCGAGCTCGGCGGCGAGCAGTTGCTCGCCGTACGAGCGACCGTTCGTCGTGAGGGACCACCCGGTCATGCGGCCGTCCCGGAACACCGTCCACCCCGATGCCTCGGCGTGGCGGAGCACCCCGTGCACCTCGACGGTGTCGTCATCGACGTGGTCGGCCAGCACCTCGACGGTCGCGAAGCCGAGGAGGCGGAGACCGTGCAGCACGGGGCGAAGGCGATCCTCGGGGACGTCATCCACGCCGCCGAGGTTACGGTGCGCACAGGCCCAGCGGGGCGGTCGGCGCCCAGGTCGGGAACAGGGTCGACGTGTCGGTCGCTCCCCCGCGGACGCTCAGCACCTCGGCCATCACCGTGCGGTAGTCGGTGAGCACGGTGAGGTCGTCCTCGGGCCCGTCGACGATCGTGGGCACGAACGGCCCGTGCACCCCGCCGCGGATGCCGCCGCCCATCACGAGCATCGCCGAGCCGCGACCGTGGTCGACACCGCCGGTGCCGTTCTCCTCGATGCTGCGACCGAACTCCGAGATCGTCGCCACCGTCACCTCCGACATCTGGGTGCCGAGGTCGCGGGAGAAGGCGGCGAGGCCCGTCGCCAGCTCCTCACAGCGGCCACGGAAGTAGCCGGTGGGGTCCTCGGGAAGCCCCATCTCGCCGTGGGTGTCCCAGCCGTCGAGGTCGATGCACGCCACCCGCAGGCCGAGTCCGGCGCGGATGAGCTGGGCCACCTCGCGGAGGGAGTCGCCGAACGAGCCGCCGGGGTACACCGCGCCGTTCTGCACGGCGTAGGCGGGATCCTTCCAGTTGACCGCCCGCACGGTGCCCACGGCGCCGAGGGTGGTGGCGCCGGTCTGCGACACGATGTCGCCGGTGCCCACGTCGTACCAGCGGGTGAGCGCCGCGGTGGCCTTGGTGTTGCTGGAGAACCCGCCGACGCCGAACGACGAGATGCCGCCCATCGAGTACGCGGCCACCGGGCCGCCGAGGCTGCGCTGCAGCGACGAGCCCCTGCCGACGCCGGCGAGCCGGTCGGTGGCGCCCGCGGCGAGCAGGAACCGGTTCATGAACCCGGTCGACAGGTTCACGGCGGCCGTGCCGACCTCCCAGTTGCGCATCGCGTCGAAGTGACTCCGCGTCGCGCTCTCCGAGGCCGGCATGCCCACCGCGTGGACGACCGCCAGATGGCCGTCGGTCCAGGGACCGGCGTGCAGCGCCGCCAATCCTGGATGCATCGCGAACACGCCCGAGAGCGGGAACGCGCCGACCGCTCCCCCGCTGACGAGCGGCAACCCGGCGTTCGCCGGGTTCGCCACCTCCGACGGCGACTTCACCCGCACCGTCGGCCGCAGGGCGCGGTAGGTGGGCATCTGGTGCGGGGCGACGAGACTCAGACCGTCGGCCCCTCCCCGCAGGAACACGAGCACGATGACGTCGCCCGTGCCGGGGGCCTCGGGCGACGCGAACGCCAGGCGCGGCCCCACCGCCCCCGCTGCGATGACCGCGCCGGAGCCGGCGAGGAAGTTCCTTCGTGTGACGACGTTCATGGGACTCACCGCTTCTGGAAGGTCGGATGGCTGAGCAGCAGGCCGACGGCGAGGGCCGACCGGGTGGGATCGCCGCTGAGGGTGGTGGCCGCCGCGGTCGGGGTGAAGGCGCAGGCGGTGCACAGGTCGGCGACGTCCGTCCCGTCGAGCGTGAAGTTGCCGAGACGTGCCGCCAACGCGACGAGCAGGTCGGCCACCGTCCCCGGAAGCGGGCTCGGCATCAGCTTCGTGAGGTCGACGGCGATGGCGTTCGGCTGGGTCGAATCGGTGAGACGGTTGCGGGCGATCCGCCCGGCGACCGCCCAGCGTTGGAGCAGACCTTCCGACGACATCCATGCGGCGTTCAGGTCGGGATACCCGTCGGGTGTCTCCCGCTCGAACGGCGGCTGGCCGAGGTTCTCGAGGGTGTACCGAACGGCGTCGGTCGCCTGGCCGGAGGCGACGTTCGGCACGTCCGCGCCGAGGGTGCGCAGGCAGGCGACGACGTGCTCGAACGGGCGCCGCACCTTCGATCGCGACGACGCCGCGAACTCGGCGCTGCCGAACAGGTGGCGCAGCGTGGGCACGATCGCCGTGCCGTTCGCGGAGAACACCGCGGCGGTCGACGTGACCAGCGAGTCGGGCGGGTCGTCGGCGACGAACCGGCGGCACAGCTTCCACGCGATGTACCGGGCGGTCGACGGGTGGTGCGCGAGCACGTCGAGCAGACGCACGCCGTCGGCGTACCCCTGTCCGTAGGTGCGAGCCGGCCGGGTGAAGGCGCCACCGAGGATGCTCACCGCCTCCAGGCTGTGCTGCCACGGATGGAACTGGAAGGTGTACCGGTCGGGGGTGTCGTCCCAGTTGATCGACCAGCCGCTCATCACGCGAGCGACGCCGCGCACGTCGGCCTCGCCGTAGACCTGCTGACCGCGGATGATGCCCAGCGTGTGCAGTTCGAGCAGCTCGCGGGCGTAGTTCTCGTTGACGCCGCCGGGCTGCGACGCGTCGCTCGGCACGTTGTCGAGGTAGTCGAGCATCGCCGTGTCCGTGGCGCTGGCCAGCAGCATGTCGGAGAACCGGCCGAGCGCATGGGGGCGGATCACCGTCTCGTGCGACCGGCTCTTGAGGAACCCCATCCACGTCTTCTGACGCCACGTGTTGAAGTGGTTCGACCAGAAGTCGCACATCAGCTCGTACAGCTGGCGCTCGGAGTACACCGCCCGCAGGAGCGTCGCGTGGTCGAGCTCGTCGCGCAGGCGCTCGGAACCGCCGTCGCTGTTGGCGACGTCGTAGTTCGCCCGGTGCGTGTTCGTGAGCGTGCTGTATCCCGCGAGCCGCGCCTCGGCGTGCGGCACGCCGCGACCGACGGGATCGAGCTGGTCCTCGATCCAGTCGGAGAGGCCGCGGGCATCGATCGCCGCCGCCAGCCCGGGCCGGGGCCCGAACGTGAGCTTGTCGATCGCGACGGAGGTGGTGAGCCCGTTGGCCGGCGGTGGCAGCGTGGTGGTCGGCGCCGGGGGAACCGTCGTCGGGGGGACGGTCGACGGCACCGTCGGCGGCACGGTGACGGGCGGCGGCACCGGTTTGGGCGCCGGCACGCACGCCGCCGTGACCACCGCGAGGCCCGTGGCACCGAGAACGGCCCGCCGCGTGGGCGAGCCGTTCGTCGGTGATGCTGGTGCTGTCGGCGTTGCTGGTGTTGCCGTCGGTGCTTCGGGTGCCTCGATCACGCCCGCTCTATCGGCGCGACGCCTCGAAAACCTTGAGCCGAACGGCCCAGTGGCCGTGGTCGGGGCGACCTAGGCGGTCTTCAGCTCCTCGCTGGTGAGGGCGAAGGCCTCCATCTCGTCGGTCGTGTCGGTCCAGTCCTCGAACTGGATGACGCCGAGTTCCTCGAACCGGCGGCGGAGCCACTGGTCGTTGCGGTCGAGCAGGCCGAGCTTCTTGCAGTTCGGCACGATCTTGCTGAACAGCATCATCTGGAACATCTGACGGGTCGGCGTGTGCATGACGGCCTGGATGGCGTCCTTCACCGGCACGCCCATCCGGTCGAACACCTCCTGCTGGAGGAACCGGTCGCGCATGCGCACGGCGGCCTCGAAGGCGAACTGCTGACGCTCGAACATCTCGGCGTCGCTGAGCCCCTCGTAGTACTCCTTGAGCGACAGCACGCCGAAGGCCACGTGACGGGCCTCGTCGCTCATGACGTAGCGGAGCAGCTGCTTGAGGAGCGGCTCGGTGGTCATCATGTGCATGAAGCCGAAGGCCGCGAGCGCGAGGCCCTCCACCATGATCTGCATGCCGAGGTACGTCATGTCCCAGCGCGAGTCGTTGACGATGTCCTCGAGGAGCAGGCCCAGGTGGGTGTTGAGCGGGTAGATGCCGCCGAGCTTGGTGTCGAGGTACTTGGCGAACACCTCCACGTGGCGGGCCTCGTCCATCACCTGCGTCGCCGCGTAGTACTTGGCGTCGATCCACGGAACGGTCTCGACGATCTTCGCCGTGCAGATGAGCGCACCCTGCTCACCGTGCATGAACTGGCTCATGGTCCATCGGTTCGACTCGATGCCGAAGTCCATCCACTGCTTGTCGTCCCACTTCTCGAACGGCGTGCCCGTGACGTCGAAGTCGGCGAACCCGTTGCCTTCGCCGTTGTTCTGGATGAAGTTGTTGATCATCACCTCTTCGACGTCGACGACGGTGTCCCAGGGGAGGTCGGTCTCGCCGTTCCACTGCGAGGTCTTGGCCTTCTCGTAGAGCTTCTCGAGCGGCGGGCGCGCGCCCTTGCGGTAGTCCCAGGTGAAGATCGCGTCGGAGTGGTCCTGCACCGCGCGGATGACCTCGTCGCGGTCGGTGTTCACCACCGACAGGATGGCTTCGAGGTCGTCGATCTCGTCGCGGCCGATGATCTCTTCGTAGGTGCTCATGGATGTTCCTTTGCTGGGACGGGATGGGTGCTGGACTGGATGGTGGGTGAACTGTCGGTGGGACGGGCCTCGGCGGCGAAGCCGGGGAGGAGGAGGTCGTGCACCATGCGCTGCACGGAGCCCCGATCGGTGGGATCGACCAGACCGGGCGCGAACGTGAGCGACAGGATCATGCGGGTCGCCCACTCGACGAGCTCCTCGGCCGTCTCCTGGGCGACGAACCGGGCGACGACGGGGCCGCACACGGCGCCGGCGACGGCGAGCGCGGGGCCGAGGCGGTCGAACGCGAGGAACGGGAGCACGGCCTCCGGCTCGTGGGCGAGCAGGAAGTTGAGGGCCCGGTGGGACCGGAGTGAGCGGCAGGTCGAGACGATGCCGTCGACCAGCACCGACTCGAGATCGGCGGAGTCACGGGTGGCGGCGATGACCTCGTCGGTCAGGCGGCCGATCTCGCGGGCGCCGACGGCCTGGAGGATGGCGGCCTTGCCACCGGGGAACGACCGGTAGACGGTGGCGCGGCTGACGCCGGCCTCGCGTGCGATGTCCTCCGCCGTGGTCTTCGCGATGCCCCAACGACCGAAGCACTCGAGCGCGGCGTCGACGAGCACCTCATCGGTGTTCGCGATCGCTGTCATCGCCCCCGTCGACATGAATGAGACAATACGACCCAAATCGTCTCATTGTTGCGCGGTGTGCCCGAAGTCACACCTTCGGCCGGATCACCCCTGCGAGGAACTGCGTCCGCACCAACCGCTCGACCTGCGCCCGATCCGTGAGATCCCATCGCCCCGCCGTGCCGATGTGACTCAGCAGCATCCGGGCCAGGTACTCCGCTGCGACGTCCACGTCGAGACCCTCCACCAGCTCCTCGCGCAGGATCAGGTCGCGCAGGTACCCGACCAGCACCAGGTGCACGAGTTGGTCGGACTCCGCCAGCGTCGGCAGGAAGTCGTCGGGCTCCGAGGCCACCAGACGTTGGAGGAGGTCGTTGCCGTCGATACGCCGGCGCGCCTCCATCAGGCCGATGACGAGGCGGTCCTCGATGGCGCCGTAGGGACGGACGAAGTCGGCGAGCTCCCCCCAGAACGCCCCCACCTCGCGGGTGACGGTGTCGTTGATGAGCTGCGTCCGTCCGCCGGGGAAGTGCCGGTAGATGGTCGCCCGCGAGAACCCCGCCTCGGCGGCGACGTCCTCCAGGGCGAACGACCGCAGTCCGCCGCGGTCCACGCACACCAGCACGGCGTCCATGATCCGGTCGCGGGGCGAGTCGGTCACACCGGCTCCGGCACGTCGTCGTGGGGCAGGTCGTCGTAGGGAACGTCGTCGTGGCGGGAACGCGACCCGCCGTGGGCGACCCGCCGCAGCACGAGCGGGTACCCCACCGCGGCGATCACCGAGAACACGGCCCACTGCACGGCGTAGGAGAAGTGCGGGCCCTCGGAGCGCTCCGGGAGCGGGTACGGCGACAGCTGTTCGCTCGCCGTGGGCGGCGCCTGCGCCCCCAGCTGCAGGTACGCCGGCATGAACCGCGTGTGGCGTGCCGCCTCGATGCGATCGATGTCGAGACGGGCGAAGCTGTCGTGGCCCAGATCGGCGCGCTTGGACTGGAGCCCCTCGGGCGTCTGCGTCTCGCGGAGCCACCCCCTCGCCTCCACCGTGCCGGTCGGTGGTTCGACTCCGTCGATCGGCGGCGCCGTGTCGTCCACCGCCTGGGGCACGAAGCCCCGCAGCACGAGGAGCGGCGGCTCGGTCGGCGACCACTGCAGCGGTGTGACGACGAGGCGGCCGGGCGCGCCGTCGAGCGTCTTCGAGGGAACGGTGAACTCCTGGTCGGTGAGGTAGGTGCCGCTCACGACGGTCGCCCGGAACTCGACCCGTGAGCTCTGCGAGGGCTTGGTGACGTGAGCCGCACTCAGCACGTCGACCAGTTGGCCGGGCGTGACGTCGGCGCGTGCGGCGATGAGCGCGTTCAGCGTCTTCTTCTCGTCGAGGCGCCGGAGCTGCCAGAACATCAGCAGGATCATCGCCACGATGAGGGCGACGATCAGCACGTGGGACAGGATCCACTTGGGCCGCCACAGGAAGCTGTACATCGACGGCGACGCTACTTGCCGTAACCTCTGCGCCGTGACCGCCGAGGACCAGTCCGTCGAACTGCCCTCGCGGCCCCATCCTCCCCGTTGGGTGATGCCGACGGCGATGGTCCCGATCGTCACCGTGCTCGTCTGCGGCTGGGTCGCCGGCACCGTGTGGCCCACCTGGCAGCGCACCCACCCGCTGGGCCTCATCGCGCTCAGCCCGATCAACCGGTTCCTCCTCCTCACCACGAACCGGCTCGACTTCTGGAGCTACTTCGGGGTCGGCCTCGGTCGGCACCTGCTCCCCGATCCGTTCTTCTTCCTCCTGGGCCACTACTTCGGCTCCCGTGCCCTCAAGTGGGCGGCGGAGACCTACCCGTCGGCCAAGCGCCTGGTGGGGGCGAACGGCGAGGGCCTCGAGGATCCCGCGCACCGGAAGATCCTGTACCCGCTCGCGTTCCTCATCCCCAACAACTGGGTATCGCTCCTCTGCGGCGCGGCGCGCATCCCCGTGCCGACGTTCGTGGCGCTGAACGTGAGCGGCACGCTCGCCCGGCTGGTGCTCTGCCGGTGGCTCGGGTCGGTGTTCACGTCGGAGATCAGCGACCTCTCCGACTTCATCGGCCGCTACCAGTGGGCGATCACCGGCGTCAGCGTCGTGTTCGTGCTCATCGGCATGGCGAGCCAGCTGCGGCCGAACGGCCAGATCCGCCGCCTGGCCCGCCTCGACGACGACGTCGACTGAGCTGCCCGCCGGCGGTCAGAGGGCGGCGATCTCGCCGCCGAGGTAGACCAACGAGACCGCCACGAGCAGGATGCCGGCGACCAGCCGCATGCGGCGCTCCGACGCTCCGACGGTGAGATGCGCCCCGACGCGGGCGCCGGGCACGATGCCGAGGGCGAGCGGGATCGCGAACCGCCAGTTCACGTGACCGAGCACGATGTGGGTGACGACCGCCGTCGTCGACATCATCGCGACCGCGGCGAGCGACGTGGCGATCGCGTGCTTCACGGGAAGGCGCAGGCCGAGGGTCAGGCCCGGCGTGAGCAACAGGCCGCCGCCGATGCCCAGGAGGCCCGCCAGGAATCCGGCGCCCACGCCGAGCGCGACCATCCCGACGAGCCCGCCACGGGGGTGGATGGGGCCGGGATCCGCCGCGACCTCGTCCTCCGCTCCCCCGGCGGTCGAGCGCTCGGCGGCCCGCTCGATGGCGTTCGTCCGCACGCCGTCGCGCCAGAGCGACGCGCCGCACCACATCACGAGGATCGCGGTGAGGATCATCAGCCAGCGCGCGTCGACGACGTCCGCGACGATGCCACCGACCACGGCGAACGCCATCCCGCTCAGGCCGCAGGTGCGGGCGACCGGCCACAGGATGTAGCCCTCCCGGTGGTAGCGGAGGCTTCCCGACAATGCACCCGGCAGGATGGCCGGCACGGTGGAGCCGACGGCGGCGATCGGCGTGGCGCCGAGCACCCGGATCATCGGCGTCGTGATCACGGCGCCGCCGACGCCGAGCACCGACGCGAGCACCCCCGACCCGAACCCGGCCGCCAGCACGGCCAACGTGATCAGCATGGGCTCGACGGGGTCAGAGCGACAGCAGGACGTCGAGCCCGACGGTGACGCCGGGGCGGTCGGCGATCGCCTTCGTCGCCATGAGCACCCCGGGCATGAACGAGGTGCGGTCGATCGAGTCGTGCCGGATCACGAGCGTCTGGCCGGTCGTGCCGAGCACGACCTCCTGGTGCGCGACCATGCCGCGCATGCGAACGGAGTGGATCGGGATGCCGTCGGCGCCGTGTCCACCACGCGCCCCCTCGTACACCGTGACCGTGGTCGGGTCGGGCGCCCAGTCGCCGGACGCCTCGGCCATGCGCTGCGCGGTGAGCGTGGCGGTGCCCGACGGGGCGTCGATCTTGCCGTCGTGGTGGAACTCGATGATCTCGGCGGTCTCGAAGTAGGGGGCGGCCAGCGCGGCGAACTTCATCATCAGCAGCGCGCCGATGGCGAAGTTCGGGGCGATGATGCAGTTCGACGTGGTGAAGTCGCGCTCGAACATCTCGATGTCGGCGTCGGAGAAGCCCGTGGTGCCGACCACGGCGTGGATGCCGTGACGGGCGAGGAAGATCAGGTTCTGGCGGCTCGCCGTTGCCTCGGTGAAGTCGATCGCGACGTCGACGCCGGCGTCGACGAACACGTCGGGGTTGCCCGCAACCTGCACGTCGCAGCCCGGCACCCCGGCGACGCTCGAGACCTCGAGCCCCGAGTGGTACGGATCGACCGCGGCCACCAGCTCGAGGGCCGGATCGTCGTGCACCGCCCGGCACACCGTCGACCCCATGCGCCCGCCGGCACCGAACACGCCCACACGAATCTTGTCCACGGGCGGAGTGTAGAACCCCGCGTTGGGGCCGCAGGCAGGAAACCGCCGCCGCGAACCGCGCCCGTCAGGATTCCGGCGGCGCCCAGATGTCGTGACGGGGCTCGTCGGTGTACTTCGGCTCGCGGCCCTGCGCGAACGCCCGGATGGCCTCGGGCAGGTTGTTCGTGAACCCCATCATGAGCTGGTTGCGATCCTCGAGCTCGATGGCCGCCGTGAGGCTGGCGACCTCGAGGTTCGCCCAGAGCGTCTCCTTCGTCATCGCCAGCCCGTAGGGGCTGAACGCCGTCATGCCGACGGCGATCTCGACGGCGAGCGACTCTACGTCCGCCGCCGGCACGACCCGCGACACCAGACCCATGCGCAGCGCCTCCTCCGCGTCGATGCGGCGACCGGTGAGGAGCAGATCGTTCGAGTGCGCCGCCCCGATCAGTCGCGGCAGCAGGAAGCTGATGCCCATCTCCGTGGAGGCGAGACCGTTGACGATGCCCGTCGCGTTGAACACGGCGTGGTCCGACGCCACGCGGATGTCGGCACCGAGCGACAGGCACATGCCGCCACCGAACGCGACACCGCCGATCGACGCCACGATCGGCTGCGGGATGTTGCGCATCTTCGGCACGAGCCGGGAGTAGTACCGCATCGACCGCTGCGCTATGCGGCCCACCTGCAGGCCGTCGATGTTCGGGATGATCCCGTAGTCCTTGAGGTCGAGCCCCGAGCAGAAGGCGTCACCGGCGCCCGAGAGGATCACGACCCACGAGTCGTTCTCCGCTGCGACCGCCTCGAGGGCGTCCCACAGCTCGATGACGAGGTCGATCGACATCGCGTTCAGCCGCTCGGGCCGGTTGAGCGTGATGCGGGCCACGTGGTCCGCAGGATGGTCGACGAGGACGAGAGCTTCCGACATGGCGGCGAAGCTACTCGTCGGCAGGACCGACCACGGAGGTGACGCGCTCGCCGCCGAACACGTTGCGGGCGACGCGCCGGACGTCGTCGTGGGTGACGGCGTCGACCGCCGCGAGCGACTCGCTGATCGGGATCGTCCGCCCGTGGTTCGAGATCGCCGAGCCGAGCCGGCTCATGCGCGACGACGAGTCCTCGAACGCCATCATCATCGAACCTGTGAGGTAGCCCTTCGCCACCGCCAGCTCGTCGTCGTCGATGCCGTCCGACACGATCGCCGCGACCGTCTCGTCGATCACCCGGCTCACTTCGGCCAGGTGCTCCGGGGCGGTCGCGCAGTACACGGTCTGACTGCCGGCGTCGATGTTGCCCGACGCCGACGACGACACGGCGTACGCGAGCCCGCGATGCTCGCGGACCTCCTCGTGCAGACGACTCGACGGGCCGTCGCCGAGGGCGTGATTGAGCACGCTCAGCGGCACCCGGTCGGGGTCGGTGCTGGTGACGCCGCGCCAGCCGAGCGCGAGGTGCACCTGCTCGATGTCGCGGGTGTCGGACACCTCCGACGTCGTCGGAGCCATCGGCGCGACGCGGACCGGCCGGTCGCCACGGGGCGCGTCGGCCCAGTGCCGCTCGATGATCGCCGCGATGCCGTCGTGGTCGACGGCGCCGGCAGCGGCGAACACCAGGTTGGCCGGGCGGTACCAGCGATCGTGGAACGCGGCGATCTGCGGGGTCGTCATGCGACCGAGCGACTCGACGTCGCCGAGCGTCTCGCGCCCGAGGGGATGGCCCGGGAACAGGGCCTCCGCGAGGTTCATGAACACGACGTCGTCGGGGCTGTCGAGCGCCCCGTCGAGCTCACCGAGGATCACGCCCCGCTCGATCTCCACGTCGGCCGGGTCGAACCGGGGCGTGGCAATCACCTCGCACAGGAGGTCGGTGGCGAAGTCGGCGTGCGACACCGGCACCCGCACGTAGAAGACGGTGGACTCGCGCACCGTGTACGCGTTGAAGTCGCCACCGACGGCGTCGATGGCGCGGTTGATCTCGCGCGACGAGCGCCGGATCGTGCCCTTGAAGAGCAGGTGCTCGAGGAAATGCGAGGCTCCGGCGAGTTCAGCGGACTCGTCACGGCTGCCCACGCCGACGAAGCACGCGATCGACACCGAGCGCGTGTGCGCCATCGGGTCGGTTCCGAGCCGAACGCCCGACGGGAGGTCCGAGTACCGGACCTCCGCGTCGAGCGCTGCTGACTCGTTCAGGAGGGCGTCGTCCAACAGAGCGGGTGCTCAGCGACGACGGGGACGGCGGGCGCGGTTGCGGTCGCGTCCACCACCACCGTTGGACCCGACGCCCTTGGCCACCGGGCCGAGGTCGCCGTGGGCCTCACGGGTCTTGTCGTCGTGGAAGTCCTCGAAGGACACGAGCACGCTGTCGCCGGCGACCTGCGGAGCCTCCGCCTCGTCGACGATCGCAGCCGAGGCGTTGCCACGGGGACGACCACCGGCAGGGCGGTCGCCCGCGGCCGGAGCGGCATCGCTGTCGGCCGCCGAGGCGGCATCAGCTTTTGGGTCGGACCCGCTGTCTACCGCCTCACTCGACGTCGGCCGAAGGCTGATCTTGCCGTTCGGATCGATGTCCTCGACCACCACCTCGATCTCGTCGCCGAGGCTGAGCACCGACTCGACCGAGTCGATGCGCTTGCCGCCGCCGAGCTTCGAGATGTGCACGAGGCCGTCACGACCCGGGAGGATGTTGACGAAGGCGCCGAACTTGGTGATGTTGACCACCTTGCCCTGGTAGACCTCGCCGACGCCCGCCGTGGGCGGGTTGAGGATGAGCCGGATCTGGCGCTCGGCCTCGGTGACGCACGCCGGGTCGACGGCGGCGATCGACACCACGCCGACCATGCCGTCGTCGTCGACGGAGATGTTCGCGCCGGTCTCCGCCTGGATGGCGTTGATGACCTTGCCCTTCGGGCCGATGATTTCGCCGATCTTGTCGGCGGGGATCTCGAAGCTCACGATCTTCGGGGCGTTCGGCGACACCTCGGGGCGGGGCTCGGCGATCGCGCCGGCCATGACTTCGAGGATCGCGAGACGTGCTTCCTTGGCCTGCTCGAGCGCAGCGGCGAGCACGTCGGCGGGGATGCCGTCGATCTTCGTGTCGAGCTGCAGCGCCGTCACGAACTCCGACGTACCGGCGACCTTGAAGTCCATGTCGCCGTAGGCATCCTCGGCTCCGAGGATGTCGGTGAGCGTCGTGTACTTGCCCTCGGCGAAGACGAGGCCCATGGCGATGCCGGCGACGGGGGCCCGCAGGGGCACACCGGCGTCCATCATCGAGAGGGTCGAGCCGCAGACCGAGGCCATCGACGTCGAGCCGTTGGAGGCGAGGACGTCGGACACCGTGCGGATGACGTAGGGAAACTCCGCCATCGGCGGGACGACCGGAAGCAGGGCACGCTCGGCGAGGAGGCCGTGGCCGATCTCCCGGCGCTTCGGGCCACGCATGAACCCGGTCTCACCCGTCGAGAACGGCGGGAAGTTGTAGTGGTGCATGTAGCGCTTCGACGTCAGCGGCGTGATGCCGTCGATCATCTGGTCCATCTTGCCCATCGCCAGGGTGGCGACGTTGAGCACCTGGGTCTCGCCACGCTGGAAGAGGCCCGAGCCGTGCGCGGTGGGGAGCACGCCGACCTCGGCCGACAGGGGGCGGAGGTCGCGGGTGCCGCGGCCGTCGATGCGGGCGCCGTCGTTGACGATGCGGCTGCGAACGGTCGCCTTGGTGAGCGACTTGAACGCCGCCTTGAGCTGCTTGATCGCGAGCCCGGCGTCGTCACCGGCGAACTGGTCGACGAGGGCGCCGACGAGCTCGTCCTTGAGGGCGCTCTCGGCCTCGGTGCGGTCGTGCTTGTCGGCGATCGTCATGATCTCCGAGATGCGGGCGCCGGCGAAGTCCGACACGGCCGAGTACTGGTCGGCGGTGTAGTCGATCTGCACGGGGAAATCCATGACGGCCTTCTTGCCGCCGGCGGCCTCGATGAGGCGGTTCTGGAGGGCGATCGCCTCCTTGATCCACTGCTTGGCGGCCTGGAGACCGGCGGCGAGCGCCGACTCGTCGACCTTGGGCGCACCCTCGCTGTAGAACTCCCAGCTTCCTTCGGTGCCCCCGGCCTCGACCATCATCACCGCGACGTCGCCGTCGGCGAGCTCGCGGCCGGCCACGACCATCTCGAACACGGAGGACTCGCCCTCCTGGTAGGTCGGGTGGGCGACCCACTCACCGCCGACGTCGTACGCGATGCGCACAGCGCCGATGGGGCCGTCGAACGGCACGTCGGAGATCATCAGCGCGGCGCTGGCGGCGTTGATGGCCAGCACGTCGTGCGGGTTCTCCATGTCGGCGGCGACGACGGTGCCCACGATGTGGACCTCGTTGCGGAAGCCCTCGGGGAACGACGGGCGGAGCGGGCGGTCGATGAGCCGGCAGGTGAGGATGGCCTGGTCCGAGCTCTTGCCCTCGCGACGGAAGAACGAGCCGGGGATCTTGCCCGCGGCGTAGGAACGCTCTTCGATGTCGACGGTCAGCGGGAAGAAGTCGATGCCGTCACGCACGCCCTTGGCGGCGGTGGCGGTCACGAGGATCTGGGTGTCGCCGAGGCCGGCGAGGACGGCGCCGCCCGCGAGGGAGGCCAGCTTCCCGGTCTCGAACGACATGGTCTTGGTCTCGTCGCCGCCAACGGACGACTCGACACGAATGGCGTCAGCCATGTGTGCACTCACTCTCTGTCTGGCGGACGCCCCGAGTGGGCATGGTCCGCATCTGAGGAGATGTGAATGACCAGTTCCCAGTTGTCGGTGTCCGGATCGACGCCGGTCGTGACGGCGGGTCCGGGCAGCGGCGACTAGGCACTGATCGCGAAGTCACATCTCTGGGCGGTCAGCCTACCCCACCACGACCGCGATCGTGGGTACCGCCGTCACTGGAGTCCGAGCGCCCGTTCGACGAGGGCCGTCGCTCGGGCGGCGAACACCGGGGCATCCCACATCGATGCCGCGCGCTCGGCCGCTGCGGCGCCCAACCGCTCCGCCGTGGCGGGATCGTCGACGAGGGCGGACACGGCGTCGAGGAGCGCCGGCGCGTCGCCGGCGGGCACGAACACCCCTGTGTCGCCGAGCTGCTCGCGCGGCCCCGTGAGGTCGCTGGCGACCACCGGCCGGCCGAGCGCCATCGCCTCGAGCACCACCAACGGGAAACGGTCGGCGCGACTCGGGAGCGCCATGACCGACGCTGCAGCGGTCCACGGCGTCACCGACGGCTGCTCGCCGACGTACGTGACGGCCGGCGTTCGTCGGTCCGAGGGCACGTTGCCGACCCACACCCAGGTCTCGGGGCGTCCGGCTTCCCGGGCCATCTCGGCAGCCGCGTTGAACACGTCGATGCCCTTGTGGTCGTTGCCCCGACCGCACCCCAGCACGTACGGGCCGTCGACCGCCGGTGCCGGCGAGGTTGCGGCCTCGGCCGTGATGGCTGCAATGTCCACCGGGGAGGTCAGGACGTCCACGCGCTCCGGTTCGGTCTGCAGCACGCCGGCGAACTCCGCGGCCGTGTCGACGGAACATCCGACGAGGGTGAAGGAGGGATCGGCCGGCCAGCTGGACGCGCCGAGGTTGGCCAGCACGTGCGCAACGACGTCGGGGGCCTCGTGGCTGTACACCATCACCGGAATCCCCAACGACCGCGCCGCCCTTGCGTAGCGAGTCGTCATGACCGAGTTGCAGACGACCAGGTCCGGGCGCTCCCGCTTCACGACCCGCGCCACCGCCAGGTCGCCGATTCGCTGGGCGATCGGCCGCGTGCGCGGCGAACGCAACAGTGCGACGCGCACCTTCGCCAGGGGTTCGAGGAACGAGCGATCGGCCGCCGCCACCATCTCGTCGAACAGAGGACCGCCCCACCGCTGGGAGACGACCGTCTCGAAGCCGGCGGACCGAAGGGCCTTGGTGAGATGGACCGTGACGCGCGGGACGCCGCTGCGGCTGGCCTCGTGGGAGGCGATCAGGATCCGTTGACGGCGGCTCACGCCGAGGCGATCGATTACCGGCGCAGACCGAGCTCGGCGACGATGGCGCGGTAGCGCTCGATGTCGATCTCCTTGAGGTAGTCGAGGAATCGACGACGGCGGCCGACCAGCATGAGGAGGCCACGACGGGAGTGGTGGTCCTTCTTGTGGTCCTTGAGGTGGGCCGTCAGGTGGTTGATGCGATCCGTGAGGAGAGCGATCTGCACCTCGGGAGAACCGGTGTCGCCCTCTTTGCGGGCGTGCTTCGCGATCGTGTCGGCCTTGGCCGGGAGGTTTGCGGGGGGACGTGACATGGTTGCTCCTGAGGTGGGTATCGGACCCGGCCTCCTGCCCGCACGATGCGCGACAGGACGCGAAATTGACCTGCGGACCCTAGCAGCCTGCGCCACCCGACGCGGAATCGGGTCGTGGGTCAGGTTGGACCGGGCGGCCGCTGATCGTCGTAGCCCGCCTGATCCTGAAGCTGCCGCCACTGGACTCCATCCCACCATCGATAGAGGCCGGATCCCCAAGGGTCCGGATACCAGTTCGGCGGTGGTCCCGCCGGCGGCGAGGCCGTTCGCTTGGACCACCGGATGAACGCGACGAGGCCGACGATGAGCAGCGCGACCGGGACCGTGTAGAAGCCGACGTAGTACGCGATGCCTTGTCCCGATTGCATGTGGAGGAGTCTGCTCGACGGCGCTGCGTCCGTCGAGGAGTTCAGCGATCGGCGTGCAGCATCAGGACTGGACGGTCCACCGGAACTTCGGACGGCGATGGCGGCCTGCCACCGTCGTGACGTTGCTCATCGGCGTGAGCGCGAACACCCGGGCGTTCGGGGCATACAACGCCCGCTCCACCTCGGCGGTGGTCGGATTGGAGGACGTCACTCCCCCGGCCCGGAGAGCGGCACGGCACGCGTCGCCCAACGAGCCCGGCAGCAGCTGGGCGACGATGCCCGGCAGCGTCTCGGGATCGCGCAGCAGCCACGAATGGCCGCCACCGCGAACGGTGATGAGGGTGCCGTGGGCGCGCTCGGCCGCCTCACGCGACGTGCGGAACGGCACGGCGAGATCGCGATCCCCGTGCATCACGTAGACCGGCACGCCCTCGTTGCCGAGCGCGTTGAGCGCGTACCGGCTGGAGCGCGACCGGAGGATCGACACGACCGGTCCGATGAGCCGCCACGGGTGAACGATGTCGCCGACGATCGTCGGAACAGCCAGTCGCAGGAACTTGAGCGCCTGCCTCGGGTCGCGCCACACGGGGAGGATGGTCACGGCATCGACGGTGAGGGCTGCGCCGACGACACCGAGGAGCGGCGGCGCGAGGCGGAAGGCGTACACCATGCGATCCCAGGTGTCGCCGACGATCGCGTCGATGAGCATGACGGCGATCGTTCGATCGGGACGATCGGCCGCCAGCTGCGTCACCAGCCGCCCACCCATCGAGTGACCCGCCAGGATGCAGCGCTCGATGCCGAGGTCGTCGATGATCCGGCCGAGCAGGTCGCTGTAGGCGCGCAGGTCCTGACCGTCGGCCGGAAGGCCGCGTGTGCCGCCGTGGCCGGCGGTGTCGATGGCGATGACCTTGAAGCCCATGCCTACGAGGCGCGAGAGCGTCTGCGCATAGAGGAAGCCCTCGACCGAGAAGCCGTGCACCACCACCAGCGGGATGCCGGCGCCGGCGACGGCGATGCCGACCGTGTGGCCGTCGGAGAGCTTGATGCGATGACGGGCGAGGCGCGGCGCGGCCACCGGGGTGCCGTCGCCCGGCACGCCCTCGGGGATCGGGCCCTGGATCGGCTCGACGAGGTGGCTCATCGCGACCGCCCCACGGTGAGCTCCTTCGCCTGCTGGCAGTCGATGGCGAGCTGCGCGGTCAGGCCCTCGATCGTGTCGAACTTGCGGTCACCCCGCAGCCGATGGTCGAAACGCACCCGCACGGGTTCACCATACAGATCGCCGTCCCAATCGAGGCAGTGCACCTCGAGGAGCGAGGCCGGCTGGTCGTCGTAGAACGTGGGCCTCGTGCCCAGGTAGATCGCCGCCGGCAGCAGCTCGCCGGACCGCCGCACGAGGTGCCCGGCGTAGATGCCGTCGGCCGGCAGCAGGATCTCGGAACGGATCGCGACGTTGGCCGTGGGGAACCCGATGGTGCGGCCGCGCTTGTCGCCGTCGACCACCGGGCCGCGCATCTCGTGGCTCCGGCCGAGCATCTCGTTGGCGTCGTCGAGCCGCCCCTCCACCAGCGCCCGGCGGATCGCCGTCGACGACACCTGCAGCTCCGGACGGGCGTCGGCTCCGTCGGTGCCGACCAGGTGGTGCCCGATCACCTCGAACCCGAGCTCCGCGCCCATCTCCGTGAGCAGCGCAACGTCGCCCGCCCGGCGGTGACCGAAGTGGAAGTCCTCGCCCACGACCACGAGCTTGGCCCCGAGCGCATCCACGAGCAGGGTGCGCACGAAGTCCTCCGCCGACTCGTGGGCTCGCTCCTCGTCGAAGTGCACGACGAAGGCCTGGTCGACCCCGGCGTCGGCCAGCAGCTCGAGCTTCTGGTCGAGGTCGCACAGCAGCAGCGGCGCGCTCTCCGGCCGCAACACCTGCGCCGGGTGGCGGTCGAAGGTGACCACCGTGGTGATGAGGCCGTCGGTCGAGGCGCGGTCGATCATGGCGTCGATCAGGGCCCGGTGACCGAGGTGGACGCCGTCGTAGAAGCCGATGCTCACGACGCTGCCCGCGCCGGGGTGGTCGAGCGAGGCGAGATCTCTGGCGATGCGCATCGCGGTGGAACCTACCCGACCAGCACGACCACCGGTTTGACCCGGCCCTCACCGAACGGCTCGTACATCGCCAGCAGCTCGCCGGCCTCCGACAGCACCGGCCAGGGGCCGGTACCCGCGACGCCGAGCGCGGCGCTGTCGAGCACCGCACCGACCCGGATCGCCGCCTCCGTGACCTCGTCGACGCGGACCACCGGAAACCCCCGCACGGCCTCGGCCATCGGGATGACGGTGACGTCCTCGAGGGTGTGGGCGTCGGCGAGGGTGAACGCCCCCACCGACGTGCGCCGGAGGTTCCGCAGGTGCGCTCCCCCGCCCAGGGCCCGCCCGAGATCGGCGGCGAGCACCCGCACATAGGTGCCGGACGAGCAGTCGACCAGCGCCCGGTACACGAGCGGGTCGTCGGTCGGCGTGACGTCGTAGCGGTAGACGTTGACCGGTCGTGCGGGACGGTCGACCTCGATGCCCTTTCGCGCCAGCTCGTGCAGGCGCTTGCCGTCGATCTTCACGGCCGACACCATCGGAGGGATCTGCTCGATATCCCCGGTGAGCGGCACCGTCGCCGCTGCCACCGACGCGGGATCGAGGGTCATCTCGTAGGTCGCGGTGACCTCGCCGGCGGCATCGAGCGTGTTGGTCTCGGTGCCGAACACGATCTCGCACTCGTACGTCTTCGGGAGCAGTTGCAGGAAGCGGAGCAGCTTCGTGGCCCGGCCCACGCCGAGCACCAGCACGCCGGTCGCATCGGGGTCGAGCGTGCCGGAATGGCCGATCTTGCGCGTCCCGAGGATGCCGCGGGCCTTCGCCACGACGTCGTGGCTCGTCCACCCGGCGTCCTTGTCGACGACGGCGACGCCGTGGAGGTGCCCGTCACCGCTGTCGCGGCGGCTCCGTCCCATCAGTCCTGTGCTCCCGTCACGACGATCGGGACGTCAGGTGGGTTCGTCGGCGTCGACGCCGGCGCCCGCCGGGTGCACCCGGTCGTTGATGATGTCGTCGATCCGCAACGCTGCGGCCAACACGTCATCGGGGAGGAACTCGATCTGCGGGGTCTTGCGCGCCCGGATCGCGCCGTTGACGACCCGCTGGATGGGCCAACGGATCTCCTCCAACGCGTCTGCCACGCCGTCGAGGCGGCCGTCCGCCTCCACCGTCAGCGCCGAGTAGAAGACCTTGGCGGTGTTGAGGTCGTTGTCGACGGTGACGCCGGTGACGGTGACGAGGTCGACGCGCTCGTCGCCGAGCCGCTCGAGCTCGGTCGCGACGATCTCGCGGATCGTCTCGGAGATCCGGTCGGTGCGGTTGTACTGATGGCGGGCCTGGGCCCGCTGGCGTGGACGGGCCATGAGCGGGCTCCGATCAGGTCCGGGGGATTTCCTGGAGGTCGTACGTCTCGATGACGTCGCCCGGACGAAGGTCCTGGTTGTCGCTGAGGCCGATGCCGCACTCGAACCCGGCGGCGACCTCGCGGACGTCCTCCTTGAACCGGCGCAGCGAGGTGACCTCGCCCTTCCAGATGACGGTGCCCTCGCGGATGAAGCGCACCTTCGAGTTGCGGCTGATCTTGCCGTTGAGCACGTAGCAACCGGCGATGGCGCCGATCTTCGGCACCTTGAAGATCTCGCGGACCTCGGCGTCGCCGGTGACCACTTCCTCGAACTCGGGCGCCAGCATGCCGACCATGGCGGACTCGACGTCCTCGAGGAGCTTGTAGATCACCTCGTAGGTGCGGATCTCCACACCCTCGGACTCGGCGAACTCCCGCACCCGGCGGTCCGGGCGGACGTTGAAGCCGAACACCGTGGCGTCGGACGTCTCGGCGAGCTGGATGTCGGACTCGGTGATGCCACCGACGCCCCGCAGCACGAAACCGATCTTGACCTCGGGGCGCTCCAACTTCTTGAGCGACTCGATGAGCGCCTCCAGCGAACCGCTGGTGTCGGCCTTGACGATGACGTTGAGCGTGGCGGCCTCGCCGCGCTGGATCTGGTCGAAGATGTCCTCGAGGCGTGCGCCGCCGGACATGACGCTGGAGTCGCGCCCGCGGCGGGCGTCGCGCTGCCAGTGCTCACGGGTCTCGGCGACCGACTTCGCCTTGCGCTCGTCGGGGGCGACCACGAAGTCGTCGCCGGAGTCGGCGACGTCGCTCAGACCGAGCACCCGGACCGGCGTCGACGGGCCGGCTTCCTTGACCTGCTCGCCGTGGTCGTTGATGAGCGCACGGATGCGACCCCAGGCGGGACCGGCGACCAGCGGGTCGCCGACCTTGAGCAGCCCTCGCTGCACCAGCACCGTGGCCACGGGGCCACGACCGATGTCGAGGTGCGACTCGAGCACCACACCGGTGGCGCGGCCGTCGGGCTTCGCACGGAGGTCCTCGACCTCGGCCACGAGCAGCACGTTGTCGAGCAGCTCGTCGATGCCGATCTCCTGCAGCGCCGAGACCTCGCAGACGACGGTGTCGCCACCCCACGACTCGGCGACGAGGCCGTGCTCGGACAGCTGGCTGAGCACACGCTGGACGTCGGCGCCCTCGCGGTCGATCTTGTTGATCGCCACGACGATGGGCACGTCGGCGGCCTTCGCGTGCTGGATCGCCTCGACCGTCTGGGGCATCACGCCGTCGTCGGCCGCCACCACGAGGATGACGATGTCGGTGGCGTCGGCGCCACGGGCACGCATGGCGGTGAACGCCTCGTGGCCCGGCGTGTCGAGGAAGGTGATGGGCTTGCCGTCCTTCACGACCTGATAGGCGCCGATGTGCTGGGTGATGCCGCCGGCCTCGCCCGCGACCACGTTGGTGTTGCGGATGCGGTCGAGGAGCTTGGTCTTGCCGTGATCGACGTGCCCCATGACGGTGATGACCGGGGCCCGATGCGGGAAGTCGCTGTCGTCCTCGTCCTCGTCGTAGGGGATGTCGAGGACCTTCTGGAGCTCGACCTCCTGCTCCTGGCCGGGATCGACGAGCGAGATCTCGGCGCCGACCTCGTCGGCGAAGAGCTCGATCATCTCGTCGCTCAGCGACTGCGTGGCCGTGACCATCTCACCGTTGGTAAGCAGGAAGCGGACGACGTCGGCCGCCGTGCGGTTGAGCTTCGCGCCCAGCGACTGCGGCGTGGAGTTGCGCTCGATGACGACGACGCCCTCGGGCACCGCCGCGTCCTGCGGCGTGTAGCTGGGCATGCCCATCGGCTGGAGCTCTTCGCGGTTGCGACGACGACGCCCCTTGCGACGGGGCGGGCGCTGCTGGTTGCCACCGGGACGGCCACCGCCGCCGGGACGACCGCCGGGGCCGCCGCCGGGACCACCGGGCCCGCCGGGACCACCGCCGAACGGACGGCCTGCGCCCGCGCCGGGCCCACCACCGGGGCCGGACGGACGAGGACCGCTGCGGTAGCCGCCGGGGGCGGCACCGGGGCCGGCCGAACGCGGCGCGCCCGCACCACGGCCGGGAGGCATCATGGGACCGCGACCACCCGAGCCGGGGGGCGGCGGAATGGGCTTGCCCGAGCGCGAGACCGGCGGACCGGGGGGCGGCGGGATGGCACGACCCGTCCGGGACACCGGCGGACCGGGGGGCGCCGTCGCGCCCATGGGCGGACGGGCGACGTCTGCGGGGCGATCGATGCCCGGGCCGACACCGGGGGTGGCGCGTGCGGCAGGGGCCGCCGGCGCAGCGAGCGGCTCGTCGCCGGGGCGCACGGGGCGCGGCGGCTCGGCCGGCTTGTTGGAGATGACACGCCCGCCCATCGGCGGGCGCGGGCCTCGGCGACGGGCTCGGGTGCGGGCGCCGGAGCGGCGGCCGGCGCCGCCTCGGGCGACTCGGCGGGTGCGGGCGGCGCTGCCTCGGCGGCGGGCGCCGCAGCAGGGGCCTCGGCGGCGGGTGCCGGCGCCTCCGCCGGCGCGTCGTCGGCGGGCGTGCTGTCGTCGGCGGCGGCCGCGGCCTTCTTGGCGGGGGCCTTCTTCGCGGCGACCTTCTTGACGGGCTTCGGCTCCTCGGGCTGCTCGGGGCGCGTCAGCCCCTCGCGCTCGGCCTTGCGACGCACACGATCGGCCTGCGCGTCGATGATGCTCGACGAGTGGCTCTTGACGCCGATGCCGAGCGCCTCACACAGGTCGAGGGTCTCCTTGTTGGTCATACCAAGCTCTCTTGCGAGCTCGTACACGCGGAGTTTTGCTGCCAAGTTCTGGTCTCTGTTCTGTTCTCGTCCGGTTCCGGCTGAACGCCGGGGCCGGTGGGTGCACGGTCGTCCGCCGGTGCGGTCGGCCGATGCGTGATCTCATCTTTTCACGAACGGGGGGTCGAGCGGAAACACAGTTCCCGTTGCGACCTCTTCTCGCAGCCCGTCGAGGGCGGCGTGGGGGATTTCGGTGCGCAGCGCCCGGGAGAGGGCGTTGCGCTTGCGGGCCTGATCACAGCACCCGATCTCAGGACACAACCAGGCGCCACGGCCGCCGGCCCGAGGGTCGACGGAGAGCCGTCCGTCGTGCATCGACACCCGGATCATCTCACCGGGGGGACGCTTGCCACGACAGCCGACGCAGGTCCGGACCGGCGCTATGCGACTCCTCCTTCGTCGGTTGCCGCCTCGGCGTCGGTCTCACCCTCAGCCTCAGGCTCAGCGTCAGCGTCAGCGTCAGCGTCAGCGTCAGCGGTGTCGGCCGGAGCATCGGCATCGGCATCGGCGTCATCGGCAGGCGTCTCGGCATCGGTCGCCTCGGCCGCCGGGGCATCGTCGGTGGCGGCGTCGTCGGCCGCCGGCGCCTCACCGCTCGACCACTGCTCGGCCGTGATCGCCGGGCCACCGTCGGCCGGCTGCCACATCTGCTCGCCGGCCTCGTTGGTGATCCACTCCCCCTCGGCCCAGGCCTCGCCCGACTCCTCCTCGGAGAGCTGCGTCTCGCTCTTGATGTCGACGCGCAGGCCCACGAGGCGGTGGGCGAGGCGGGCGTTCTGGCCCTCCTTGCCGATCGCCAGCGAGAGCTGGTAGTCGGGCACGATGACCTCGGCGGTGCCGGTGGCCTCGTCGATGCGGACCTCGGTGACCTTCGCCGGGGCGAGCGCCTTCATCACGAACTCCGGCAGGTCCTCGGTGAAGGGGACGATGTCGATCTTCTCGCCGTTGAGCTCGTTGACCACCATGCGCACACGGCCGCCACGGGCGCCGACGCACGCGCCGACCGGATCCACGTTGGGGTCGTTGGAGTACACGGCGATCTTGGTGCGCTGCCCTGGTTCACGGGCGCAGGCCTTGATCTCGACGATGCCGTCGGCGATCTCGGGAACCTCGAGCTCGAACAGGCGCTTGATGAGGCCCGGATGGGTGCGGGACACCACGATCTGGGGACCCTTGGCGGTGCGACGCACCTCGACGATGTACGCCTTGACCCGCTGGCCGGGCTGGGGACGGTCGTACGGCACCTGCTCGGACTGCGGCATGAGCGCCTCGGCCTTGCCCAGGTCGAGCAGCGTGTAGCGGGCGTCGCTCTGCTGGATGATGCCGGTGACGATGTCGCCCTCGCGACCCGAGTACTCCTCGTACTTGAGCTCGCGCTCGGCCTCGCGGATGCGCTGGCCCATCACCTGCTTCGCGGCCTGCGCGGCGATGCGACCGAAGTCGCTCGGCGTCACGTCGAACTCCTCGCCGATCGGCTCGAGGTCCTCGTCGAGCTCCTGGCTCATCACCCGGAACTCACCCGTGTCGGGGTTGATGACGACCCATGCGTAGTCACGGGCGCCCGGCATCTTCTTGTAGGCCGACTCCATGGCGTCGGCGAGCACGGAGAAGAGCGTGTCGACCGAGATTCCCCGCTCGCCCGCCAGCGCGTGCAGGGCATCCATCATCTCTGGGTTCATGAGTTCTCGCTCTCGTTGACGGCGTCGGCGACGGCCGACGGGGCTGGCTTCTTCTTGGGCTGGCCGGCTCGGGGCCCGCCGGGCTTGGGTTGGGGGCCCCAGTGGAAGACCGTCTTCGCACGGTCGACCTCGTCGAGGGGGCACCGCACCTCGGTGCCGTCGACGTCGAGGGTGGCCGTCGCGTCGTCGACGGCAGACAGCACGCCCTGAACGCGGCGATCGCCGTCGAAGCCGGGCTTCATCTTCACGCTCACGACATCGCCGATGGCGGTCGCCCAGTGCGCCGGGGTGCGAAGGGTGCGCTCGAGACCGGGGCTGGTGACCTCGAGGGTGAACTTCGAGGGGATGGGGTCGTCGAGGTCGATCTGACGGGAGATCTGACGGGTGGCCTCGGCGATGGTGTCGAGGTCGATGCCGCCGGGGCGGTCGAGCGTGAGGCGGAAGACGCCGGACCCGTACTCGATGTCGTAGATGTCCGCGTCGAGCCCGGCGACGATGGGGGCGACCAGGTCGGTGAGCGTGTCGATCGTGGCCATGGTCTCACCACCTTTCGGGAGGGCTCGGGAGGGGAACTTTTCACGGAGGCCGTGACACGTCGCGCCCACCGGTGGCACTCATGCGAAAGGCGTGGGCAGAGCCCACGCCTTCGGAGGTACCACAGGTACACGAAACGCTACGGCGACGAGTATAGAACAGCCGCCACGCCGTCGCGGGATCAGGTTCCGGCCAGGGTCTCCGCCCCGAAGTCGGCCGACGTCGCCACGATGTCGACCGCGAGCTCGAACAGCCGGCGACCCGACACGCACGTCGGCGAGTACTTGTCCTGCGGGCCGGCCTGGGACACGTCGCCCGCCGCCACCGCGTCCACCACGACACCCAGCGAGGCCAGGTCGGCGTCGTTCGTCGACAGGCAGGCCCGCTCCGCCGCCGTGGCCTTCGCCGTGCCGAGGCCGGCGTCGATCGACCGACGCCGCCACTCCGTCCGCCGTGCCGCCGAGGCGCATCCGGCCTCCACGAGCTGCGGGGCCGCCACGAGCGACGAGAGCCGCGCCGGCGACGCCCGGAAGCCGGCGTCGATGCACGCCAGCTCCGCCGCGGTGGCGCCGACGGCCTTCCGTTGGAACAGGCGGACGGGCAGGTCGTCGCCGATCGCCGCAGCGTCCTCGGCCGCCCCGTCGATGGCCGCCAGTCGCCCCAGCACGTCGGCCGGTGCGCATGTCGAGGCGAGCGCTTCCAGCATCGTGAGCTCCAGCTCGGTGCCCGTCCTCACCGACGCCGGCACCGCGACGCGGCCCGCGTCGGACTCCAGCACGGTGGCGTCCAACGCGCTGGGCCCCGGCGTGGTGGTGAAGTCGCCGTTCACGCCCGACGCCTCGACGCATGCCGCCTGCGTCGGGGTGAGCCCCGCCTGCGCATAGATCTCCTGGTCCGACACCGGGGTGCCGGCGACGGTGGTGGTCGTCACGACCGGGCCCGACGGCACGAGCGTCGTCACGGAGTCGTCGTCCGACGCGTTCGGCACGACCGTGGTCGTCGCTCCCCTGTCGGCGCCCGATCGAGCGATCGTCGGCACCTTCTCCCCGCCCGAGCAGGCGACGAGCGCCACGAACGCGAGCATGCAGCCGCCGGCGAGGAGCGCCCGCATCAGAGCTTGCGGATGAGCTCGACGCGCTGCTCCGAGGCGTTCGCGTCGGAACCCTGCTCGTGGAGGAGTGCGTCCCGGTCGGCCTCGGCCGCCGCCTTCGCCGTGGTGAGGTCGCCGCGCTCGAGCGCGCGTTCGATGCCGTTCTCCATGATGAACTCGGCCCACTCGATGAGCGTGTCGACCATCTCGTCCTCGGGAACCACCGCCACGTTGGTGCCACGCACGAACAGGTGGCCGCGCTTGTTGCCGGCGGCGATGCCCAGATCGGCGTCGCGGGCCTCGCCCGGTCCGTTCACCACGCAGCCCATCACGGCGACCTGCAACGGGATCTCCCGGTCGCCGAAGGCCGCTTGCGCCCGCTCGGCGACGGCGATCACGTCGATCTCGGCCCGGCCGCAGCTGGGGCACGCGATGAGGTCGACGTTCTTGCGCTCGCGCAGGCCCAGCGCCTCCAGCAGCTGTCGCCCGGCCCGGGCCTCCTCGACGGGATCGGCGGTGAGCGAGTACCGAATCGTGTCGCCGATGCCCTCGGCCAGGAGCGTGGCGATGCCCGCCGTCGCCTTGAGCAGGCCGGCGGAGCCCGGGCCGGCCTCGGTGACCCCGAGGTGGAGGGGGGCATCGGTGGCGTCGGCGAGCTGCCGGTACGCCTCGATCATCAGCGGGACGTTCGACGCCTTCACCGAGATCTTCACGTTGTCGAAGCCGACCTCCTCGAAGTACGCGAGCTCGCGCATCGCCGACTCGACCATCGCCTCGGGCGTGACCTTGCCGCCGTAGCGCTCGTACAGCTCGGGATCGAGGGAGCCGCCGTTGACGCCGATGCGGATCGGCACACCGCGGTCACGACACTCGGAGGCGACCAGCTTGATGTGCTCCGGCTTGCGGATGTTGCCGGGATTGAGGCGCAGGCAGGCGACCCCGGCCTCGAGCGCGGCGAGCGCCATCTTGTACTGGTGGTGGATGTCGGCGACGATCGGCACCGGACTGCGGGGCACGATGCGCGCCAGGCCCTCGGCGGCCTCGGTCTCGTTGCAGGTGCACCGCACGATGTCGCAGCCCGCAGCGGCGAGCGAGTAGATCTGCTGCAGGGTCCCGTCGACGTCGGCCGTCTTCGTCGTGGTCATCGACTGCACCGACACGGGCGCGCCGCCGCCCACGGCGACGTCGCCCACCATCACCTGGCGGGTCGTCCGGCGGGGGAACGTGAGTGATCCGGCGTCCACGGCTACAGACGGATCGGGTCGGCGAGATCGAGGTAGATGGCCATCAGGCCCACGATCAGCATGAAGGAGACGACGGCCATGGCAACGGGCATCACCTTGTTGTAGTCGGCGAAGTACCGCTTGCCGTCACGTCGGAGCAGCTCACGGATCTTCTCGTAGGTGCCGATGGCCACGTGGCCGCCGTCGAAGGGCGGTAGCGGGATCAGGTTGAAGAGCCCGATGGCCACGTTGAGCGCCGCGAAGAAGGCGAGCAAGCGGCCCCAACCGCTGGCGGTGAGCTCGTCGCCCAGCACCACCGCTCCCACGATCGACACGATGCGGTTGCTGTTCTTCTCGACGTTCTGCGTCGCCGTCGTCGCGTTCGACTGTGGGGTGCTGCTCTCGTGCGCCTCGCCCGGCGTCGTCGAGAACGTCCGCTTGGCGAAGTCGCCGAGGCTCGACGGCGAGAAGAAGTGGCCGATGCCGAGCACGGTCTGCTTGGTGAGCGTGCCGAACCAGCCGAAGGCCTCGGGCACCGCCTCGATCACGCCGAGCTTCTCGGGCACGAGCTCCTGACCGACCCCGAAGAAGCCCTGCGTCGTGCCGAGACCGACGCCCGTGCCGAGGTCGACGTGAGCCGTCGTCGTCGTCGAGTCGCCGTCGTGGCGCACCGTGAGATCCATCTCGCCGGACTTGGCGATGCGGTCGGCGCCGAGCAGCTTCCGAAGCTCGGCGAGCGAGGTGAAACCGGTGCCGTCGACGGCCGTCACCACGTCGCCGTCGCGCAGGCCCTGGGCGACCAGCTTGGACTTCGTCGGCACCGAGACGGAGAAGCCGCCGTCGCCGTTTCCGTACAGCTGGAACTCCTCGCCCGTCGTGCCGAAGACGAAGAACCGGGGGGTGATCGTCGCCGTGAGCTCGACCACCTTGCCGTTGCGCTCCACGCCGACGGGGATGGTCTTGCCGGGACGCTTCTGCGCCTCCTTGGCCATCCGGTCCCAGGTGGCGGCCGACACGCCGTCCATGGAGACGACCTTGTCGCCGGAGCGGATACCGGCGTTTGCCGCGGCGCTGTCGGGGGCGATCGTGTCGACGGCCCACTTCGTCGGGTCCTCGCGACCCACGATGACGAACGAGAGCGTGATCAGCACGAGCGCCATGATGAAGTGCATCGTCGAGCCGGCGACGGCGACGCCCATGCGCGCCCAATAGCCCTTCTGGCGGTAGGTCTGGGCCTCGTCCTGCGGCGGGACCTCCTCGACGTTGGCCATGCCGATGATCTTCACGTAGGCACCGGCGGGGATCGCCTTGACGCCGTACTCCACGTCGCCGCGCCGGAACGAGAAGATGCGGGGGCCGAACCCGATCATGAACTCGGTGACCTTCATGCCCGACCGCCGGGCCATCACGAAGTGGCCGAGCTCGTGGAAGAAGATCATGACCAGGATGCCGAAGATGACCACGAGCACCGGCAGGCCCCGGAACGCGGCCAGGGCGCCGAACAGCGCCACCATGATCAGCAGCCGGGCGGGCTTCACGTACGGCTTGCCGGGCTCGGCGCGGTCGCCGGGTTCGCCGCTGCGGCCGTAGCCGTCGGGATCGAGATCGAGGCCGTGGTCGACACCGTCGGTGGCATCGGGTTCGAGGAGCGTGCTCATGCCGCAGCCTCACGTGACGTCACCAGCGTCGCGGCGACGGCACGGGCGGCACGGTCCGCGTCGAGCACGGCGTCGATGCTGTCTGCCAACTGCCCGCTCCACCGGTCGAGCGCCTCGGCGTTCACCGCGGCGATGTCGACCCAGCGTATCCGGCCGTCGAGAAATGCCTCCACGGCCACCTCGTTGGCGGCGGAGAACCACGCGGGCGCGGTCTGCCCCGCACGACCGGCCTCGTACGCCAGGCCGAGGCAGGGGAAGGCCTCCAGATCGGGCGGCTCGAAGCGCAGGTCGAGCGGCCGGGAGAAGTCGATGGCGCCGTAGGCCGTGTCGAACCGGTCCGGCCACGCGAGCGCGTAGCCGATCGGCAGCCGCATGTCGGGCAGCGACAGCTGGGCGATGGTTGCGCCGTCGGTGAACGTGGCCATCGAGTGCACGATCGAGGTCGGGTGGACGACGACGCCGATGTCGTCGTAGCCCACACCGAACAGCTCGTGTGCCTCGATGACCTCGAGGCCCTTGTTCACAAGCGTCGACGAGTCGACGGTGATCTTCGGGCCCATCGACCAGGTCGGGTGGTTCAGCGCCTCGTCGACGGTGACCGCCTCGAGGTCCTCGCGGCTGCGCCCGCGGAACGGTCCGCCCGACGCGGTGAGCACCACCGACGCGAGCCGTCGGCCGGCTCTGCCGTCGGCGCCGGAGCGGAGACACTGATGCACCGCGCAGTGCTCGGAGTCGACGGGGATCAGCTCCGCGCCGGGCACCGATCGCAAGGGCTGCACCACCGGACCCGCGGCGATCAGCGACTCCTTGTTGGCGAGCGCCAGGCGTCGGCCGGCGGTGAGCGTGGACACGGTGACCCCGAGGCCGGCGAACCCCACGACCCCGTTCACGACCACGTCGGCGTCACCGCACACCGCCGCCAACGCGTCGGGACCGACCTCGAGATCGGTGCCGGGAGGCAGGAGCTCCTTCAGCTCCGCCGCGCGGCTGGGATCGGCGAGGGCCACCACACGGGGACGCACGGTACGGGCCTGCTCCGCCAGCAGCTCGAGGTTGCCGCCGTTGGCGCCGAGCGAGTCGACCACGTAGCGGTCGGGCGCCTGTGCGAGCACGTCGATGGTCTGCGTACCGATGGAGCCGGTCGATCCCATGATCGAGACGGTGGTCGGCTGCGACATGGGCTCAGCGTACTGCCGGGCAGGGGTCGGCCCCGGTCGCTCCGCCTGAGCGCGGGTTCAGTCTGCGCCGGCGATGGCCGTCGGAGCGAGCGTGGCCTAGAAGAAGGCGGGCTTGCCCAGCGAGAGCAGGTGGGCCATGAAGTAGGCCGTCGGCAGCACGAAGAGCATGGCGTCGAACCGGTCGAGCACTCCCCCGTGGCCCGGGAGCAGCGTGCCCATGTCCTTCACTCCGAGATCGCGCTTGATGGCGGACTCGCACAGATCGCCGATGGGGGCCATCAGGGCGCAGATCAGGCAGAAGCCGATGGTGGTCTTGAAGTCGACGCCGACCGGGTCGAGCTTCGACAGCCACAGGATGAGGAAGGGCACGACGATCGCGACGATGACACCGCCGACGAGGCCCTCCTGCGTCTTGTTGGGGCTCACCGTGCTGAGCGGCGTGTGTCCGAAGCTGCGGCCGATGAAGTACGCGCCGACGTCGTAGCTCACCGTGACCAGCACGGCGGCGAGCAGCACGCCGATGCCCTGGTTGCTGAGCGTGCCCTCGTAGGGGCGGGCGACGCCGAGGAGCAGCGTGGCGAACGAGCCGAGGCCGCCGACGTACGCCACGCCCAGCAGCGTGACC
This sequence comes from Acidimicrobiales bacterium, assembly GCA_046331245.1. Lineage (GTDB taxonomy): Bacteria > Actinomycetota > Acidimicrobiia > Acidimicrobiales > Microtrichaceae > SSF14. The sequence continues at coordinate 34,303 of JAXLRH010000010.1, forward strand.
CCGAGGTTCATCACCGCGCCCTCGCCGGGCTGCACGAACAGGAACCAGGCGAGACCCGTCAGCGTCGTCAGCCCGAAGATGATCGGGTACGCGAACGTCGAGAAGTACAGCGGGGCGATGCAGAGACCGGCCACCGCGACGATGCCGAGCAGGCCGGCCGGTCGGTAGCCGCTGTCCGTGAGCGACGAGAACAGCTCGACCGCGCACAGCGTGAGCACGACGGTGATGAGCACCATCGTCGCGACCGAACCGAGGAAGAAGCAGAGGCCGCCGATGGCGAGGAGGCCGACGCCGACGGCCAGCGCCATCGGCAGGTTGCGGTTGCCGCTGCCGTTGTCGGCGCCGAGCGCGCCGGCACGAACCGGACGGTCACCACCGGGACGGTCCGTCGCCGGGCGGCGACGACGCGGCGCCGGCGGGCGACGCTCGCCGGACGCGGCAGCGGTGTCGTCGGCCGGTGTCGCCGAGCCAACGACGGGGTTCTCACGCGACGGGGCTCCACTGAGCGTGGGCACCTTGTCCTCGGTGAGGTCGAGATCGTCGAAGAAGTCACGGTGCTCGCCCGTGTGGCCGAGCGCTCCGAGCCGCGGCGCGTCGTCGACGAGATCGTCGAACCCGCCCTGCTCGTCGAAGTGGTGCTCGGTGTCACGCCAGCGCGGCTGATCGGCCAGGCCGGACCAGCTGGCCTCGGTCTCCTCGCCGATGACGACCTTCGGCACCTGACCCGTGGGCGGGTCGGAGTAGTGCGGCATCTCGAAGGACTGCTCGGGCTCCACCGGCGGCAGCTCGGACACGACCTCGTCGATCGCGGCGGACGGCTCCACCGACGGGGCGTCGGCCGGCGGGAACTCCAGCGACGGACGCTCGGTGGCCGTGGTCTCGAGCGGCTCGGTCGAGCCGACCTCCACGGCGTCGACCGCCTCGGTGGCCTCCGCCCAGCGGATCTCCTCGCTGCGCGACACCGCCTCGCCGGCCTCGGTCGCCCCGATGATGCGGACGCCTTCGGTGCGGGGTCCGGCCTCGGGTCGGCGTTCGGGGTCGAGCGGTTCGTCGGCCATCAGCCCTCCATCAGTTCGACGGTCTTGGATTCGAGGGCCGCATCGATCTCGGCCTCGTGGCGCTTCGTCAGCTTGTCGAGCTCCTCCTCGGAGCGGCGGAGCTCGTCCTCGGTGATGTCGCCGTCCTTCTGGAACCCCTCGAGGTCCTTGCGGGCGTCGCGGCGGGCGGCGCGGACGGCGGTGCGGCCGTCCTCGGCCTTCGCCTTCACCATCTTCACGAACTCCTTGCGGCGCTCCTCGGTGAGCGACGGGAAGCCCAGGCGGATCTGCGCGCCGTCGTTCGACGGATTGAGCCCCAGGTTGGCCTCGCGGATCGAGCGCTCGATCGCGCCGATCGACCCCTTGTCGAACGGGCTGATCACCAGCATGCGGGCCTCGGGCACGGAGAACGACGCGAGCTGCTGCAGCGGCACCGTCGACCCGTAGTACTCCACTGGCAGACGCTCGACGAGGCCGGAGTTGGCCCGTCCGCTGCGCACACCAGCGAACTCCGACTTCGCGTGGGCGACGGCCTTGCCCATCCGTTCGGACGCGTCCTCGTGGACGGCCGACGTCAACTCTTCACTCATGGCCGACAGCCTGTCACAGTCCTCATGGCCTCGGGGCTGATCAGGAGACCAACGTGCCGATGGTCTCACCGGACAGGATGCGGCTGATCAGCCGGTCGCCCATCAGGTCGAACACGACGATCGGGAGCTCGTTGTCCATGCACAGCGTGATCGCCGTGGAGTCCATCACCTTGAGGCCGCGGTTGAGCACGTCGATGTAGCTCACCTCGTCCAGCTTCGTGGCGTCGGGATTGGTGCGCGGGTCGTCGGTGTAGACGCCGTCGGTGCCGTTCTTCCCCATCAGGATGGCGCCGGCGTCGATCTCGACGGCGCGGAGCGCCGACGTGGTGTCCGTCGTGAAGAACGGGTTGCCCGTGCCGCCGGCGAAGATGACGACGCGACCCTTCTCGAGGTGACGGATCGCGCGACGGCGGATGTACGGCTCGGCCACCTGCGACATGTGGATCGCCGACTGCACACGGGTCGGCTGCCCGAGGCGCTCCAGCGTCTCCTGCAACGCCAGCGCGTTCAGGATCGTGGCGAGCATGCCCATGTAGTCGGCCTGGGCGCGGTCCATGCCGGCGCCGGCGCCGGTCATCCCGCGCCAGATGTTGCCGCCGCCCACGACGACGGCGATGTCGACGTCCATCTCGCGCTTCACGTCGATGATCGACTGCGCGAGCTGGGCGACGATCTCGCCGTCGATGCCGAACCCCTGTTCACCGGCGAAGGCCTCGCCGGACAGCTTCAACAGCACTCGGGGCCAGCGGGCCTGCTTCCGTGCGGCACCCGCGGAGTCGGCGCTCATGACGTCGCTCAGGAACCGATGACGGCGAGGGCGAAGCGGACGATCGAACCGTCACCGAGACGATCCTGCACCGTCTCCTTGTCGCCGAACATGCCCTGCTCGGGAAGGATGCGCTCGGCGAACCAGGAGTTCACCCGGCCCTCCACGATCTTCGGGATCGCCTGCTCGGGCTTGCCCTCCTTGCGGGTGAGCTCCTCGAAACCCTCACGGGCGGTGGCGACCAGCGCGGGATCGATCTCGTCACGGCTGAGGCCCGACGGCTTCGCGAAGGCGATGTGCAGGGAGATCTCGTGGGCGAGCTCGGCATTCGAGCCGGCCAGCTCGAGGAGCACGCCGACCGTGCCACGGCCGTCCTGCTCGTGGAGGTAGGTGTCCAGCACGTTGCCGTCGGCGGCCTCGAAGCGCTCGACCTTGCCGACCGTGATGTTCTCCTTCTTGGTGATCTTCAGCGTGTCGATCTCCTCCTGGTGCGCGGCGATGGCCTCGACGCCGTCGGCGAGGACGGCGTCGGCCAGCTTGCGCACGAGGGCGACGAAGTCCTCGGACTTCGCGGAGAAGTCGGTCTCGCTCTTCAGCTCGACGAGCGCCGCCGTCGTGCCGTCGACGGCGATCGCCACCGCACCCTGGTTGTTCTCGCGGTCCTCGAGGGTGGCGACCTTGGTCAGCCCCTTCTCGCGGAGGATGCGGGCGGCGCGGGTGGCGTCACCCTCGGCCTCGACGAGCGCCTTCTTGGCGTCCATCATTCCGGCGCCGGTGGCGTCACGGAGGGCTTTCACGTCCTGAGCGGTGATGTCGGCCATGGGAAACTCCTACGTATTCGGGTCCGCGGCAGAGCGCGGCAGGGAACGGTTTGTCGAAGGTGGCGCAGGGCGCCGACTCACTCCGCGGCGGCGGACTCGGCGTCGGGCTCGGCAGCGGGTGCCTCGGCGGCGGGCGCTTCGTCGGCAGCAGCGGCGGCCTCGGCCGACGCGGCCTCCTCGTCGGCGGCCGCAGCCTTGGCGGCGGCGAGACGGGCGTCGCGCTCGGCAGCCTGGGCGGCGGCCTGGCGGCGGGCCTCGGCCTGCTCCTGCGCCTTGGCGGCGTCCTCTTCGGCGGTGCGGGGCATCACCACGGGGGCGCCGGTGCGGCGGGCACGGATCTGGCGACCCTCCTCGACGGCGTCGCAGATGATGCGGGCCATGAGGTCGCCGGCGCGGATCGCGTCGTCGTTGCCGGGGATGACGTACTGGATGACGTCGGGATCGCAGTTCGTGTCGACGACGGCGACGATCGGGATGCCGAGCTTGTTCGCCTCGGTCACCGCGATGTCCTCCTTCTTCGTGTCGAGGATGAACACGGCGTTCGGCGCCTTCTCGAGGTGGCGCATGCCACCGAGGTTGCGCTCGAGCTTCACGAGCTCACGGCCGAGGAGGAGAGCCTCCTTCTTCGGCATCGACTCGAACTCACCCGAGTCGCGCATGCGCTGGTATTCCTTCATCTTCTGGATGCGCTTCGAGATCGTCTCGAAGTTGGTGAGCATGCCGCCGAGCCAGCGCTGGTTCACGTACGGCATGCCGCACTTGGTGGCGTAGCCCTCGACGCTGTCCTGCGCCTGGCGCTTCGTGCCGATGAAGAGGATGGTGCCGCCGTCGGCGACCAGGTCACGGGTGAAGGTGTACGCCTTCTCGATGCGCTCCATCGTCACCCGGAGGTCGATGATGTAGATGCCGTTCTGCTCACCGTGGATGAACCGTTGCATCTTCGGGTTCCAACGGCGGGTCTGGTGTCCGAAGTGGACCCCCGCGTCGATGAGCTGCTTCATGGTGACGACTGCGGCCATGTTGAATGAACTTCCCTTCGGTTGCTGAGCCGGGGCGCCGCGCTCCGAGTGAACGGAGCGACCGGGGACGCGCCCAGGTTGAGGAATCACACGCCGTGGGCCATGAGGGCGTTCGGCAGGCGCGACCGATCTGGCCACGCAGGGCGAAAGTGTAGTCGCGAACCGCTCATGCCCGGCCACTCCGTCGTCGGACGGGCACGAGGCGGGCGTGACGACGGCCCGAGAACAGGGCCGCCGGGTCGATGTAGACGGCCCCACGACGCACCCCGAGGTGGAACGTCCCGCCGGTTGTGCCCACCGGGTCGCCGGCGCGGATCGCCGCGCCGGCCCGCACCGACACCGTCGCCAGCGGACCGTACGAGCTGCGGAGCCCGTCGCGGTGGGCGATCGTCACCCACACGTGGCCGGCGACCGGACCGGCGAACACGACCACCCCGTCGCCGATCGCGCCCACGACGTCGCCGGGCAGGACGCGGTAGTCGAGCCCGCGGTTGCCCGGCCCGTACGGGCCCGTCTCCTCGAACGGCGACGACACCTGCCGGTCGAGCGGTGGGCGGTACCTCACGTCGGCTCCCGGCGGCGCCGCGGGTACGGGCACCGGCGCGAGAGCGCGCAGGAGGAGCAGGACGAGTAGCGAGATGCGGATCACGGGGTCCCCTGTCGACGGCGCGGCGAGGAGACGCCGCAGCGTGTGTCAGGGGAAGGGCGACCTCAGTCGGGATCGCGGTCGAGGCCGGCCAGGCGCGAGCGCAGCTGGATCATGGCCTTCGTGTGGATCTGGCAGACGCGTGACTCGGTGACGCCGAGCACCCGGCCGATCTCGGAGAGCGTGAGGCTCTCGTAGTAGTACAGCGTGAGGACGACCTTCTCGCGCTCGGGCATGCCGTTGATGGCCTGCGAGAGCATCTGGCGCACCTCGGTCACCTCGAAGGCACCGGTCGGCCCGTGGTTGGAGTCGGCGATCGTGTCGCCCAGCGTGAGCGCCTCGCCGCGATCCCCGCCCACGAGGAGGATCTCGTCGAGCGCCGCCATGCCGACCACGGCGATCTGGCTGAGGACGGCCTGGAACTGCGGTTCGGTCCACCCGAGCTCGGCGGCGACCTCCTCGTCGGTCGGAGCCCGACCTTCGCGGGCCTCCAGCTTCGAGAACGCCTTCTCCACGGAGCGGACCTTGGACCGCACCGAGCGCGGCACCCAGTCGATGCTGCGGAGCTCGTCGAGGATGGCGCCCTTGATGCGGCTGATCGCGTAGGTCTCGAACTTGAAGCCACGGTCCGGCTCGAACTTGTCGATGGCGTCGATGAGACCGAACATGCCGTAGCTCACGAGGTCGGCGTGCTCGACGTTCTGTGGGAGGCCCACCGACACGCGGCTCGCCACGTACTTCACCAACGGCGAGTAGTTCAGGATGAGCGAGTCACGAACGGCGGGATCGCCGTCCTCCTGGTAACGAGCCCAGAGGACGTTGACGTCGCTCTCAATTGTCATGTCTGACTTCCCCAGCATTGTCACGCCCTCGGATGAGTTCCGTCATAGACCCGTCGCAATCGCTCCTTGGACACGTGGGTGTAGATCTGCGTCGTTGCGAGATCCGCGTGGCCGAGAAGTTCCTGTACGACTCTCAGATCGGCACCACCGTCCAAGAGATGAGTCGCGAACGTGTGACGAAGCGCGTGCGGGTGCGTCGGCACCGGCGACCGCCGGTCGACGATCCGCCGGACGTCACGCGGCGTGAGGCGGTGCCCGCGGCCGTTGAGGAACAGCGCATCGGCGTCGGATGCCCCGAACTCGCCGCGACCCTGCACGTTCCACCGGTGCAGCGCGTCGACGGCCGGATCGCTGATCGGGACGAGGCGCTGCTTCGATCCCTTGCCCCACACCCGTGCCGAGCGGCGGGCGAGGTCGACGTCGCCGATGTCGAGCCCGCACAGCTCCGACACGCGGAGCCCCGAGCCGTAGAGCAGCTCGAGCACGGCGTCGTCGCGGAGGCGACGTGGCCCGTCGTCGTCGAGGTCGGCGTTCTCCTCCAGCATCTGCACCAGCTGGTCGGCGTTGAGGACCCGCGGCAGCCGATGATCGCCACGCGGCGTGCTGAGCCCGGCGGTCGGATCGACCGCGACCTCGCCCTCGGCTGCGAGCCAGGCGAAGTACCGCCGCAACGCCGACGCCTTGCGGCGGATCGTGCGCGGCGCCAGGGGCGCCACGGCCAGACGGCCTGCGCCGGCCGCGACGGGCGTGCGATCGACGCCACTCAGCGCCACGAGATAGCGGCGGAGGACCTGTCGCGTGACGCTCGACGGACCCGTGATGCCCACGGCCCCGGCCCACTCGACGAAGGCGACGAGATCTCGGTGGTACACGGCGCGGGTGGAGTCGCTGAGCCCGAACGTCGAGCGTTCGAAGTCCTCCAGTCGCCACGTCATGGAGCCCACGATACACGCTCAACGCTGTGAGCGCGAAGTAGAACGCTGAGAGCGCGAACGTCCACGTCATACCGAGCGACCCCCGAACGTGGCGCATCGCTCGAACCAACCGTCGGCCTCGACCACCACGCCGTGCTGCTGCAACCTCGCCAGGACCAGCGCGACGGCGCCGAACGTGAGCGACGGACAGGCCTCGACGAGGTCGTCGAGGGACCGCCGCTCCCACCCCAGGGCGTCGAGCACGGCACCGTCGCGCTCGTCGAGCGGCGGCGCCGGGGATGGGGCGCTGTCGAACGGCAGCATCGCGGCGACATCACGCACCGACGAGAGCCCGACGGCCGTGAGCACGTCGTCCACGCCGAGGCAGGGTTGGCAGCCGTCGGCGATGAGCCGGTTGCACCCGACCGACGCCGCGCTGCGAAGCCCGCCCGGCACCGCCAGTACCGGCACTCCCCGCGCCCCCGCGAGCCCGGCGGTGATGAGCGAGCCGCCGCGCTCGTGGCTCTCGACCACGACCACGGCGTCGCACAGCGCGGCGAGGATGCGGTTGCGGGCCGGAAATCGCCACGCCGCCGGCGGGGTGCCCAGCGGGTACTCCGACACGATGGCGCCGCTCGCCGCGACCTCGGCCCAGAGCCGTCGGTTGCTGCGCGGGTACGGCACGTCGTGGCCGCTGCCGACCACCGCGAGCGGCGCGCCGGTCGGTGTCGACGACGCGGCCGAGCCGAGCTCCGCCAACGCACCGCGGTGCGCTGCCGCGTCGACGCCCGCCGCCAGGCCCGACACGACGCACCCTCCTGCCGCCGTGAGCGCGGCGCCGAACTCGGTCGCCAGCTCCAACCCGTAGCGGGTGGCGCGCCGGGTGCCGATGATGCCGACGAGCGGCCGCCGCGACGCAAGGCTCGGCCCGCCGGCGCCCTGCCAGAGGAGCGCAGGTGGCAGATGCGGGTCGCGTTCGACCGATGCCGGATGCGCGCCGTCGCCGTGCACCGTCAGCGACACGCCGGCCGCCTCGTGCGACGCGACGAGCCCCACCGGGTCGAGCGATCGCGCCACCTCCTGCCAGGTCGACCGCTGCTCGGGCGTCGACCCGAAGCTGCGCGGCGCAACCCCGCGCCGCAGGCGCTCCCACTCCCCCACGACGTCGCCGCACGCCCACACCTCCCACAGCCGTCGCGCGCCGAGCCCCGGCACCGACAGCAAGACCAACCAGGCGCCCTGCTCCGCTGCCGTCACGATGCGACCCCCAGCGCCTCGCCGAACCGGAGGTCGGCACGCAACGCCACCGCCTGGGCGACGACGTCGGCGTCGAGCAGACCGGACCCCTCCCGGAGGTCGTCGAGGGTGAGCGCGACGTTGCGCACGCGCCGCAGGCCGCGTCCGCTGAGACGACCCGCGGCGAGCAGGCCGCCGAGCAGCTGCTCGGCCTCGAGGGACAGCGGCGCCACCTCGTCGAGCCGCCCCGCCGGCAGGAACCGGTTGCACGGCACTCCCCGCGCCCGGGCACGCGCCCGGGCCCGGGCCACCCGGGCGGCGACCGCGGCCGACGGCTCGCCGGGGTCGCGGTCGAGGAGCACGCGACTCTCGGTGGCCTCCACTCGCAGCCGCAGGTCGAAGCGGTCGAGCAGCGGGCCGGACACCCGCCGGGCGTAGCGACCGAGCGCTGCCGCCGAGCACCGGCACGCCATCGGCCCACCCCCGGCGAAGCCGCACGGACACGGGTTCATGGAGGCGATCAGCTGGAACGAGGCCGGGATGGTGGCCGAGGCGTGCGCTCTGCTGATACGCACCAGGCCGGCCTCGAGCGGCTGGCGGAGCGCGTCGAGCGACACGGCGCCGAACTCGCCCATCTCGTCCAGGAAGAGGACGCCACCGTGGGCAAGGCTGATCTCTCCCGGGCGGAGGGTGTGCGACCCGCCCCCCACCAGCGCGACGTGCGAGACGGTGTGGTGCGGCGCCCGGAACGGCGGTTCGCGCATGAGCCCGCCGGGCGGCAGCGTCTCGCCGGCCGCGCTGTGGATGGTGGTGACCTCGATCGCCGCAGCGTCGTCCAGCGGTTCGAGGATGCCCCCGAGCCGCTCGGCCAACATCGTCTTGCCCGCTCCGGGTGGCCCGACGAACAGGAGGTGATGACCGCCGGCCGCGGCGACCTCGAGCGCGAATCGCGCCGTGCGGTTGCCACGGACCTCGCTCAGGTCGGAGCGCACGGTGGCCGGCGCCGGTGCGCGACGACGGACCTGCGACCAGGGCTCGTCACCGGCGAGACACGACACCAGCTCCCGCAGCGTCGACACGGGGCGGACGACGTGACGCCCGACGAGCTCCGCCTCCTCCCCGTTCTCCTCCGCGACCACGAGCTCGCCGGGCTCGATCGCGGCGGCGAGCGGCACCGCCCCGACCAGCCGTCGCACCGTGCCGTCGAGACCCAGCTCGCCGAGGTAGGCCGAGTCGCACACCGAGGGTGGGAGCTGCTCGGTGGCCACGAGCACGCCCACGGCGATCGCGAGATCGAGACCACAGCCGACCTTGCGGATGCCCGACGGCGCGAGGTTGACGGTGGTCCGCGTCTCGGGCCACTTGAGCCCGGTGCTGAGCAGCGCGGCGCGGACACGGTCGCGCGCCTCACGACACGACGTGTCGGGAAGGCCCACGATGGTGAAGCCCGGGAGCCCCGGGGACACGTGGACCTCCACGCGCACTTCGGTGCCGCGCACCCCGAGCAGGGTCGCTGAACGAACGATGGCCAACATGTCGGCTCCCGGGGCGGTGCCCAGAACGAGGAACGTGGTGTGGCCGCGCCCGACGACGTGACGTCAGCGGCGATCCCTCCGGGAGGAGGTACGAGCGAGACTAGCCCCCGCCACCGACAGTGCCGTCCGGGCGCTCCTCGCTCCACGCGACCTGCGGTGGCAGGCCGAGCTTCTCCGCGACCTCGGGGCTGATCGGTGCGCTCTCGAGCTCGGGGCCGGTCATCAGCAGCTCGGCGCGACGGTCGATGTCACGCAGGCTCCCCTTGACCGGCAGCCGGAACACGAACAGCAGACCGAACGGGCCGCAGCACAGACCCAGCAGCGCGCCCAGCACCTCCGAGCCGCGCCGCGAATGCGCCAGCCCCGCGCCCAGCAGTGCGAACACGACCGCTGCGACGATCCACACGACCGGCGGGACCGGGGAACCGGGCAGCGCCGGGTCGGCGTCCTGCACGACGAGGCCCACGATGCCCACGACGCTCCTCAGTCGAGACCGAGCTCGGACCGGACCTCGGACAGACGCGCCTCGAGGTCGGCCACGCGCTGCTCGAGCTCACGGATTCGTTCCGCAGTGCCACCGGACGACGAGCCGGGCGAGCCGGCGCCGGTCGAGGCCGCCGGGAGGATCGGCTCGCCCTGCAGCAGGTGCGTCCAGCGAACCTCCTTCTGACCGGGCTGGCGCTCGAGGAGGAGCACGAGTGGATCGGGACGCGCCGCGAGCGACTCCAACGTCGAGACGATCGCCTCGGGCCCGGCGAACGGATGCCAGCGTTCGGAGCGCGTCTTGAGCTCCGCCACGGTCTGCGCGCCGCGCAGCATGAGCAGGCCGAGCACCGCGCACTGGGCGTCGTCGAGACCGAGGCGCTCGTCGACCACGTGGCGGTATCTGGTCGTGGCACGACCCGACGGGGTGTGCACGAACCGCACGAACCCCGACGCCTTCAGCCCGACGGCCGTCGCGTCGACGGTGCGCTGGTCGTAGTCGACCACCGGGTCGCGCGACGTCGACTGGTTGGCCGCCCGCATGAGCGCGTTGGCGGTGAGCGGGTAGTCGTCGGGGGTGGTCCGCGACTTCTCGATGAGGCACCCGAGGATGCGGACCTCCTCGGCACTCAGCGTCGGACGAGTCGCATCCGTGTCCATCGCCGCACGATACTTGGCGCCATGGGCTTCAATCCGCACCGCGCACAACGCCGACGCGCGAGCGACTACCTGCTGGTCGCAGCGGCGCTGGCCATCTGCGTGGGCGCCCTGGTGTGGGCCCTCCTCGGCTGAGGGCGGCCGCTCGCATCTAGAAGGCGTGCTCGATCACCTCGATCGAGTAGCCCGGCCGCGCCGGCGTGACGACGGCGACGTCGAAGCGGATGCCCACCGGCGCCGCCCCCACCCGCCCCGAGAGGTAGACCGCGGTGACGCGACGGATCGTGCGCTGTTTGCGCCAGTCGACCGCCTCGGCGCCACCGCCGTAGCGGGCTGAGCTCCGCGTCTTCACCTCGCAGACGACGAGGTGACCTCGGCGGGTCGCGACGAGGTCGAGCTCACCGTCGCGACAGCGCCAGTTCCGCTCGACGATCCGGTACCCGTGGCGCTCGTACCAGGCGGCGGCGACCGCCTCGCCGTCCTGCCCGAGGGCGCGTCGATGCATGGTCATGATGGATCCTCCCGACCGCGCCGAAGACGCCGTCACGATGGTCTGGGAGGGGAAGGACGACGCTGCCGAGGGCAGCGCCGGAGACCGTCGGCGCGACGAGGCGCCGAACGGCAGAGCGACTAGCGCTTCTCCTTGATCTTCGCTGCCTTGCCGACGCGATCGCGCAGGTAGTACAGCTTCGCCCGGCGCACGTCGCCGCGGCTCACGAGCTCGATCTTCGAGATGGTGGGCGAGTGCACGGGGAAGGTGCGCTCGACGCCGACGCCGAAGGACAGCTTGCGAACGGTGAACGTCTCCTGCACGCCCCCGCCCTGCCGGCGGATCACGGCGCCCTGGAACACCTGGACACGCTCACGGGTGCCCTCGACCACGCGCACGTGCACCTTGAGCGTGTCGCCGGGGGCGAAATCGGGCACGTCGTCCCGCAGGTTCGTCTGGTCGACAACGTCGGTCGGCTTCATGGCGCGTGTGCTCCTGGCGGTTCTTCGAGTGCGGGCATCCCGTGGGACGCGGCGGGCATCCGGACGGACGCGAGGGCCACACGATAGTCGGACTTATTCGGTCGCACCAATACCGGTGGCGTCGTCGAAGCCGTGCTCGGCGAGCAGGCGACGATCCTCGTCGGACAGGCCGCCCCGGGCCGCGATCATGTCGGGGCGATCGCGCAACGTCCGGGCGAGGGCGTGGGCCCGTCGCCACCGGGCCACCTTGCCGTGGTCGCCCGATCGCAGCACCTCGGGCACCTCCCAGCCCCGGAAGTCTGCCGGGCGGGTGAACTGCGGGTACTCGAGCAGGCCGGAGCTGAACGACTCGTCGACGCCCGACATCGCGTTGCCCATCACGCCCGGCACGAGTCGCGCCACGGCCTCGACGATCGCGAAGGCCGCCACCTCCCCGCCGTTCAGCACGAAGTCGCCGAGCGACACCTCGCCGTCGCAGAGGTGCTGCCGCACCCGGTCGTCCACCCCCTCGTACCGCCCGCAGAGCAGCGAGAACCCGTCGGTGGCGGCGAGTTCCTCGGCCATGGCCTGGTCGAACCGCCGGCCGGCCGGCGACAGCAACAACAGCGGTCGGGGCGGATCGGCCGCCTCGACGGCGGCGAACACCGGCTCGGCCATGAGCACCATGCCGGCCCCTCCCCCGAACGGCGAGTCGTCGACGGTGCGGTGCGGATCGTCGGTGTGGGCCCGCAGGTCGTGCGCGCGGAGATCGAGCAGCTCGCGTTCCTGCGCCTTGCCCAGCAGCGAGTGGGCCCCGAAGTCGCGGACCATGTCCGGGAAGATGGTGAAGACGTCGATGCGCACGTCTCGTGCCGACTACTCGTAGAGCTCGAACAGGCCGTCGGGCACGTCGACGTGCACGACGCCGGCCCCGTCGTCGCCCGTCTCGATAGCCCCCACCACGAAGGTGAGCGGCACCAGCGCGCCGCCGTCGAGCACCAGCAGATCGCTCGCCGGATTCGCCTGCACCGCCGTGATCGTCCCGCGATCGACCCCACCGGCGTCCACGACGCGACAGCCCACGAGATCGTGGACGAAGAGCGCCGCAGGATCGTCGATCGGTTCGCCCGACAGGACGGTGCCGTGCCAGGCCTCGGCCTCGGTGCGACCGGTGATGCCGGCGAACTGCACGATCCAGCGGTCCTGATGAGGACGCGAGGCCACGACGGTGAGCTCGCCCTTCGGCGTGGAGAGGATCGCTCCGGGCGCGACACGCTCCGTGCGATCGGAGACGAGGCGCACCAGCACCTCGCCCTTCAGCCCGTGGGCCTTGCCGATGCGACCGACCTCGAGGAGGTGGTGGGCTCCGGGATTACTCGACAAATTCGACGTCGACGTCGACACCGTCGGCGGCCGCAGCGGCCCGGCCCACGGCGCGGATGGCGTTGGCCACGCGACCACGGCGGCCGATGACCCGACCCATGTCGCCGTCGCCGACCTCGATGTTGATGCGCACCGGCTCGCGGTCGGCGTCGGTGCTGACCTTCACGTCGTCGGGGTTGTCGACGATCGCGGTGACCACGTGGGTGAGCACGGCCTCGGCGCGTGCGGTCGTGGCATCGCTCACTTGGCGGCCTTCGCAGGCTTCTTGGCCGACTTCGCAGCCTCGAACTCGTCCATGGCGCCGGAGATCTTCAGCAGCTTGGCGACGCGCTCGCTCGGCTGGGCACCGTTCTGCAACCAGGCGACGGCCTTCTCGTTGTCGACCTTGATGGCGGACGGCTCGCGGCGCGGGTCGTAGGTGCCGACGATCTCGATGAAGCGGCCATCGCGGGGCGAGCGGGCATCGGCGGCGACGATTCGGTAGGTGGGCTGCTTCTTCTTGCCCATACGCATCAGGCGGAGTCTGACGGCCACAGTGAAATCTTCTCTCTTCGGTAGGTTGGGCGCGCCACATCGGTGGCGCAGCGACGGATCACACTACTCGTCGAACCGCTGGGGGTCGAACCCGAGGCCGGGGATGTCGATGCCGGCCTTCTCGAGCTGATCGGCGAGCGGGTCGAGGCCGGGAAGGCGGAACTCCTTCTTCGGCGTGGGCAGCGTGCCCTTCGCCGTGGTGCGTCCACCGGGGTTGCCGGACTTCTTCTGCCCCTTCTTCGTCTTCTTCTTGACCCGCTTCATGGCGCCGCCGCCCATCTGCTGCATCATCTTCCGCATCTCCTTGAACTGGGAGATGAGCTGCGCGACCTCGGCGGGGTTGGTGCCCGAGCCCTTGGCGATTCGCTGACGGCGCGACGTGTCGATCACGTCGGGATTGGTGCGCTCCGCGATGGTCATCGACCGGATGATCGCCTCGACGCGGCCGACCTCCTTGTCGCCGATCTGGACGTCGCGGACCTCCTTGGGGATGCCAGGGAGCATGCCGATGATGTTCGACAGCGGGCCCATCTTGCGGATCGCGTTCATCTGCTCGAGGAAGTCGTCGAACGTGAACGTGCCCTCCATGAGGCGACGTGCGGCCACCTCGGACTGCTCGGCGTCGAAGGCCTCCTCGGCCTTCTCGATGAGCGACAGCATGTCGCCCATGCCGAGGATCCGGCCGGCGAGGCGGTCGGGGTGGAACTGGTCGAAGTCCTCGATCTTCTCGCCGGTCGACGCGAAGGCGATGGGGCGGCCGACGACCTCCTTGACCGAGAGGGCGGCGCCACCGCGGGCGTCGCCGTCGAGCTTCGTGAGGATGACGCCGTCGAGCTCGAGGCTGGCGTGGAAGCCCTCGGCCACGGCGACGGCGTCCTGGCCCAACATCGCGTCGATGACGAGGAACGTGTAGTCGGGGTCGACGGCCTCGGAGATCTGCCGCACCTGCGCCATCATCTCCTCGTCGATGGCGAGGCGACCGGCGGTGTCGACGATGACGACGTCACGACCGAGGCGACGCGCCTCGTCGATCGCCCCGCGAGCGACGGCGACCGGATCGGACGGCTCGGAGTACACCGGCACGTCGATGCCAGCGGCGAGCACCCGCAGCTGCTCGACGGCCGCGGGGCGCTGGAGGTCGGCGCCGACCAGCAGCGGCTGGCGGCCCTGGGCCTTGAACCAACGCGCGAGCTTCGCCGAGTTGGTGGTCTTGCCCGAGCCCTGCAGGCCGGCCATGAGGACGACGGTCGGCGGCTTCGACGCGAACGTGATGCGCATCGTGTCGCCACCGAGGGTGTTGGTGAGCTCCTCGTTGACGATCTTGATGACCTGCTGCGCCGACGTCAGCGCCTGGCTGGCCTCGAGGCCGACCGCCCGCTCACGGATGCGGTTCTGCAGGTTGCGGACGACCCGCACGTTGACGTCGGCCTCGAGCAGCGCGACGCGGATCTCGCGCAGGACCTCGTCGACCTGGTCCGCCGTGAGATGCCCGCTGTTGCGCAGCCGCTTGAAAATGCCTTCGAATCGATCTGACAGTGCTTCGAACATCGGTGGTGCAGGCTAGTGGGCCGGGCCGGCCGCTAGTTCTCGCTGAACAGCGCCTCGACGAACTGCTCCGCGTCGAACGGGATGAGGTCGTCCGCCTGCTCCCCCAGCCCGACGAGCTTCACCGGGATCCCGAGTTCACTCTGGATCGCGAACACGATGCCGCCCTTGGCCGAGCCGTCCAGCTTGGTGAGCACCACGCCGGTGAGCTCGGTCGCCTCGGTGAACTGACGCGCCTGGACGAGCCCGTTCTGGCCGGTGGTGGCGTCGAGCACCAGAAGCACCTCGGTGACCTCGCCCGCGCCCTTGTCGGCGACGCGACGCACCTTCCGCAACTCTTCCATCAGGTTCGACTTGGTGTGGAGGCGCCCAGCGGTGTCGGCCAGCACGACGTCGGCCCCGGCCGCCGCGGCGTGGGCGACGCCGTCGAAGATCACCGCCGACGGGTCGCTGCCCTCGGCCCCGCGCACCAGCTCGGCGCCACAGCGGTCCGCCCAGGTGGCGAGCTGCTCGGCGGCCGCGGCACGGAACGTGTCGCCGGCGGCCATCACGACCTTGTGGCCGTCGTCGGTGAGGCGCTTGCCGATCTTGCCGATGGTGGTGGTCTTGCCCACGCCGTTGACCCCGACGAACAGCCAGATGCTGGGCTTGTCGGCCGTCTCGCGCAGGTCGATCGGGGCCAGCAGCCGTGACGTCATCTCGGCCTTGGTGGCGTCGATCAGGGCATCCGGGGTGGTGATCCCCTGCTCCTTGACGGCGGCCTTCACCGCGTCGAGGAGCTCGGTGGTGGGGCCCAGGCCGACGTCGGCGCGGAGCAGCGCCTCCTCGAGGTCGTCCCACGTCTCGTCGTCGATGGCGCTGCGGCTGCGGATCGACCCGAGCGCGCCGCTGAACGCGCCGCGCGCCCGGGCGAGGCGGTTGCGGAACGTGGCCCGCTCGACGACAGGCTCGACGACGTCGGGCTCCGCGGGCGCTGCGGTTCCCGGCTCCGCGAGCGACGGCTCGGCGGTGGCGACCGCATCACGGCTCGGCAACGCGTCGACGGGGGTCGTGCGATCGAGCGGGGTGGGCGACGTGGGGAGCGACGGAGCGTTGCGGCGAGACACGACGAGCGCGCCCACGCCGACGACCAGCAGGACGACGGCGACGATGATCGGGATGAGGACAGCACTCGACATGGCCGCCAGCCTAGGAGGCTGCCCAGGTCGCCCCGAAAACGCCCGGGCAGGGTGACTGTCAGGGGTCGCTGACATCATGACGTTATGACGAACACCAGTTCGATCTCGACGCAACTCCGAGAACTCGCGGCGCCGCTCGCCGGCATCGTCGGCGAGCTGATGCCAGACGCCGTCCCGCTCCCAGACGCGCCGGACGTGTGGGCCGCGTTCGTCGAGCTCCGGCGCCTGGCCGATGCCGGAGCGGTCCTGATGTCGGCGAGGGTGAACGAGTCGCGCCGTTGGGCGGAGGAAGGCGCTGCGTCGGCGGCCGAGTGGATGGCGTTGGAGGCCGGGGTCACGGTCGGGCGATCCCGGGCCGATCTGGGCACGTCCGGCCGGCTCGGCGAGCTGCCGCTCACGGCCGGCGAGCTCCGCGCCGGCAACCTCTCCGCGGAGCAGGCCGACGCGGTGTCGGACGCGGCGACGGCCAACCCCGCTGCGGAGCGCGACCTGCTCGACCGAGCGCGACGCGAATCGCTGAAGGGCCTCCGCGAGGAAGCGGAGCGGCGCAAGGCACAGGCCGAACGCGACCCCGAGGCCAAGCGGCGTCGCATCCATCGGGAGCGGTCCGTGCGCAGCTGGGTCAAGGGTGGGGTGTGGCACCTGTTCGCGAGAGGCCCCGTCGACCTGGGCGCCGAGGTGCAGCAGACGATCGAGCGTCTCGTCGACGAGCGCTACCGCCACCCCGCACCCGAGGCGGAACGTGAGCCGCGGGAGGCGTACGCGTTCGACGGTCTCGTCGAGCTGAGTCGTCTGGCGGCACGCGGCGGATCGTTCGCCGGTCGATCCGCGGCCGGCGGAGGTGACGGCGTGAGCCCGGCGGCGACGCGGACCACGGAGTCGATCAAGCGGCTGATGGTGATCCGGGTCGACCTTGCGGCGCTCGTACGCGGAGCGGTCGGCGGCGACGAGGTCTGCGAGATCGACGGGCTGGGTCCGATCCCGGTGACGGAGGCCCGACTCCTGATGGGCGAGTGCATCCTGAAGGCCGTCGTCACGAACGGCGTGGCGGTCGCGAACGTGACCCATCTGGGGCGCGGTCCGACGGTTGCGCAGAAGATCGCCATGTTGTGGAACCACGCCGCACTGCAGTCGCGAGGGCTGCAACCGGACGGTCGTGCAATACGACCACCGCATCGACTGGCGGTTCACCCGGCACACCCGGCTCGACGAGACCGATCCACTCTGCACGCACGACCACGACAACAAGACGTTGCACGGATGGGCGCTGGTCGAGGGCAGCGGCCGGCGCCCGATGGTGCCGCCCGGTCATCCCCAGCACCCGGGAACACCAGCTGAGCTCGCCGCTCGCCAGGCGATGCTGTTCGAGGACACCGGATGATGCACCGACGGTCTCCCCCGCTGAGACACGACTCAGCGCCCTTCCACCGCAACACGGCTCGCGGGCCGTACCGTAACGTCGCCCGAGGACAACGACCGGGCCCCGCCGGAGGACACGAATGACCGATTCCCAAGCCCTCGAACTCGTCCCCGAGCCGACCGCCCCCGCGGTGCTGCTCGAACGACTGCTCTTCGAGATGAAGAAGGTGATCGTCGGCCAGGACCGCGCGCTCGAGCGCATGATCGTGTGCCTGCTCGCCAACGGCCACTGCCTGCTCGAGAGCGTGCCCGGCCTCGCCAAGACGCTGTCGGTCGAGACGATGGCACGGTCGGTGGGCGGCACGTTCAGCCGCATCCAGTTCACCCCCGACCTGCTGCCCGCCGACATCGTGGGCACCCGCATCTACCGCACGTCGAGCGAGCGCTTCGACGTGGAGCTCGGGCCGATCTTCGCCAACTTCGTGCTGGCCGACGAGATCAACCGCGCCCCCGCCAAGGTGCAGTCGGCGTTGCTCGAGGTGATGGCCGAACGCCACGTGACCGTCGGCGGCATCACGCATCCCGCGCCCGACCCGTTCCTCGTGCTCGCCACGCAGAACCCGATCGAGAACGAGGGTGTGTACCCGCTGCCCGAGGCCCAGCGCGACCGGTTCCTGATGAAGATCCTCATGGGCTACCCGAGCCCGCTCGAGGAGCTCGAGATCGTGAACCGCATGGGCGTCTCCCCGCCCCAGCCGCTCGAGGTGCTCACCCTCGCCGAGGTCGTGCAGCTGCAACGCGCCGCCGACGCCTGCTACTGCGACCGCAGCGTCGTCGAGTACGCGGTGAACCTCGTGCTCGCCACGCGCACGCCGCAGAACTACGGCCTCGCCGATCTCGGCCAGTACCTGGAGTTCGGGGCCAGCCCCCGGGCGTCGCTCGGCCTGGTCCGCGCCGGGCGGGCGATGGCGCTCCTCCGTGGCCGCAACTACGTCGTGCCGCAGGACATCTTCGACGTCGCCCCCGAGATCATGCGCCACCGTCTCGTCCTCACCTACGAGGCGCTCGCCGCCGACGTCGACGCCGAGGCGATCATGATGCGGGTGCTCTCCACGGTGCCCGCTCCGGTCATCCAGCCCACGCACATCGCCGGCCCCACCGACGCCTACTACCAGTCGGCCACCGACGCACGGGCCTGGGGCTGACCGTGGCCCTCCGTCCGACCGGCGCCCGCAGGGCGGCAACCGTCGCGGCCGACGCCGCGGCGGGCTCGCCCGTGGGCGACAGCCGGTCGGCGGACGTGCTGCGCCGACTCGAGCTCGACGTCACCCGACGCCTCGACGGCATCCTCCACGGCGACCATCGCGGTCTCGTGCCGGGCCACGGCTCCGAGCCCGGCGAGGCGCGTGAGTACCAACCCGGCGACGACGTGCGCCGCATCGACTGGAACGTCACCGCCCGCATGAACGACCCACACGTGCGCGAGTCGATCGCCGACCGCGAGCTCGAGACGTGGATCGTCGCCGACCGCTCGGCCAGCCTCGACTTCGGCACCGTCACCTGGGAGAAGCGCGACCTCGTGCTCGCCGCAGCCGCGGGCGTGGGGTTCCTCACCTCGCGTGGCGGCAACCGCATCGGCGCGATCGTCGCCGGCTCCGACGGCGTCGCGACCATCCCGGCGCGCCAGGGCCGCAAGCACCTCATGGCGCTCCTCCACCGCATCCAGATCGCCGATCGCGCCGACACCGCCCCCGAGATGTCGCTCACCCAGGTCGTGCGCCGCGCCGCGTCCGTCGCCACCCGCCGGTCACTCGTCGTCGTCATCTCCGACTGGCTCGACGACCCGGCCGAGTGGCGCCACGCGCTCGCGGCCTTGGCGATCCGTCACGAGGTGCTGGCCGTCGAGGTGATCGACCCCCGGGAGCTCGATCTCCCGAAGGTGGGCGTCCTCACCCTCATCGACACCGAGACCGGCCGGACCCGCGAGATCGACACCAACAACCGTGGACTCCGCGAGCGCTACGCCACTGCGGCCGCCGAACAGCGGGCCGCCATCGCGAGCGCGATCGTCGGCGCCGGCGCCCACCACCTGCAACTCCGAACCGATCGTGACTGGCTGCTCGACCTCGCCCGTCACGTGTCCTCCACCAAGCGACGTCATGCGAACGTCGGAGGAGTCCGATGAACTGGACCTTCATCTCGCCCGACCGGCTGTGGCTGCTCGTGGTCATCGCCGCCATGGCGGCGGCCTACGTCGCGCTGCAGTTCCGGCGATCCACCTACGCGGTGCGGTTCTCCAACCTCGACCTCCTCGACAAGGTCGCCCCCAAGCGGCCCGGATGGAGGCGGCACGTGGTGGCCGGCGGCTACCTGCTCGCTCTCGCCGCGCTGGTCGTGGCCGTGGCGCAACCGCAGGCGCAGGAGCGCGTGCCCAAGGAGCGGGCCACCATCATGCTGGCCATCGACACCTCGCTCTCGATGCAGGCCACCGACGTCTCCCCCACCCGCATCGACTCCGCCAAGGTCGCCGCGTCGAAGTTCGTCCGGTCGATCCCGAAGAAGCTGCAGGTGGGGCTGGTGTCCTTCAGCGGCTCGACGAGCCTGCTGGTTCCCCCGTCGACCGACCGCACCGCCGTCACGCGCGCCATCAAGGGGCTGAAGCTCGACGAGGGCACCGCCATCGGTGATGCCGTGAAGACGTCGCTCGACGCCATCCGGGCGGTTCCCCGCGACGAGAGCGGCAAGCGGGCACCGGCGGTCATCGTGCTCCTGTCCGACGGCAAGACCACGGTCGGCACCCCCACCGAGGACGCCATCCAGCCCGCCACCAAGGCCGGCGTCCCCGTGTTCACGATCGCCTACGGCACCCCCGACGGCTACGTCGAGGTCGACGACGGCAGCGGCGTCACCCAGAAGGTGTACGTCCCCGTCGACCAGGCGGCGCTGGCCAACCTCGCGAAGAGCACGGGCGGCACGTCGTTCGAGGCGGCCTCCACCTCGGATCTCACCAACGTGTACGACAAGCTCGGCAGCGCCATCGGTTACGACACCGAGACCCGTGAGATCACCTGGAAGGTGCTCCTCGGCGGCCTCGTCGGACTGATGGCCGTCGGCGCGCTGTCGCTCGCCTGGTTCCAGCGCCTGCCGTAGCCGCAGCGCGGACCCCGCCCGGTAGTCTCTCCCGAATGCGCCCGCCAGCAGTCGTCTCCGCGCTCGTCGTGCTCGTCGTCACCGTGTGCACGGCCACCGGGTGCAGCGGCGACGACGTGTTCCCCCGCGACCAGTTCGTACGCGAGGTCACCAAGGGCGGCGTCGACAAGAGCGTCGCCGAGTGCACCTACGACAACATCAAGTCCGACAAGGCGATCATGGCCGACCTCGTGAAGGCCGACGGGCCCAACGACAACATCTCGGCGAAGACCGACGAGAAGATGTCCCGCGTCATCGCCCGCTGCCTCCTGTCCGTCGACGCCGACACCACCACCACGACGAAGAAGCCGTCGAGGACGACCACGACGGCGAAGAAGCGCTAGGAGCTCGCAGCGACCTTCTCGCTGAGCACCCGCGACGAACCGCCGGGCTCCATGGTGACGCCGTAGAGCACGTCGGCCGCCTCCATCGTCCGCTTCTGGTGGCTGACGATGAGGAGCTGCGCCGTCGAGCGGAACTCGGCGACGAGCGCGAGGAAGCGGTGGAGGTTGACGTCGTCCAGCGCGGCCTCGACCTCGTCCATGACATAGAAGGGCGAGGGACGGCTGCGGAACACCGCGAACAGGTACGCGAGCGCAACGAGCGACCGCTCACCGCCGGACAGCAGCGACAGCTTGCGCACGTTCTTGCCCGAGGGCCGGGCCTCGATCTCGATGCCGGTGTCGAGCAGGTTCGCCGAGTCGGTGAGCGAGAGCCCGCCCTGACCGCCGGGGAACAGCATGTCGAACAGCGCCGAGAAGTTCTGCGACACGTCGGCGTAGGCCGAGGCGAACACGTTGACGATCTCCTCGTCCACCGCTCGGATGACCTTCGACAGCTCCTTGCGCGTGGCGCGGATGTCCTCCAGCTGGGCCTCGAGGAACTGGTGACGCTCCTGCAGCGCCTCGAACTCCTGCAGCGCGAGCGGGTTGATGGGACCCATGAGGCGCACCTCCCGCTCGAGCTCGCGGAGTCGGGCCTGCGGGCTCACCCCGTCGGGCAGCTCGGGGCACTCGGCGGCGATGGCCGCCTCGGGCTCCGAGTCGAGCTCGGAGCGCAGCGACTCGGTGGCGGTCTCGAGGCGGAGGCGGGTCTCGGCGTCGGAGATCTCCGCGCGCTGCATGCGCTCGCGGTTCTCCTCGAGCTCCTTCTCGGACGCAGCCCGGCGACGGCGCAGGCCCTCGAGGTGAGCGCTGACCGCCCGTGACTTCTCGGACTGACGACGGCGGGCGTCGCGGAGGACGTCGAGCACCGACTCCACCGAGATGAGGCGGTCGGCGACGAACGCGATGAGCGCGTCGGTGACCTCGGCGCGAGCGTCGAGCTCCAGCCGGCGCTGCTCGGCGGCGACGCGCTCGGCGTGGTTGCGGTTGAGTCGCTCGTCGACCTGGGCGATGCGATCGGTGAGGAACCGGCGGCGCTCCTCGACGCCGGCGACCCGCACCTCGACGTCGGTGCGCAGGGCGCCTACCTCCGACGCCATGCTGTCGAGCCGACGGCGGGCCTCTGCCATCACCCGGGCACGCTCCGACAGCTCGGCCTCGGCGGCCTCCAGCGGGGGAAGCCGCGTCTCGAGGTCGGTGCGGCGGGCCACCTCGCGCTCGACGCGCTGCGCCAGCTCGCCGAGGTGCTGCTCGACGGTGGCGAGCTCGGCGCCGGCCTCCGCGCGGTCGCGATCGACTCGGCGCAGTGCGTCCTCGAGCGTGCGCAACCGGGCGGCGTTCTGCTCGCTCGCCTTCTCGGCGTCGGCGGCGTCACGCCGTGCTGCGGCGAGGGTCTCCTTGGCGGCGGCGAGCAGCTGCGCGGCGGCCTCGGCCTCGGTGCGAGCCGTGCCGAGACGGGCCTCGGCCTCGGCGAGCGCAGCGCCGGTGGCGCCGGCGCTCGACTGACCGATGCGCCAGCCGGTCACGCCGAAGCGATCCCCCTGGCGCGTGACGATGGTGGCGGCCGGGTTGGCGATCGCGGCATCGACCGCACCGCTCCAGTCGCCCTCGACGGCGACGGCACCCGACAGGAGCGCGTCGAGCAGCGGCTCGACATCGGGCCGGGTGGCCTTCACGTGCGAACGCACCGGCTCACCGACGCCGGCCGGCACGGCGACCCGCGCCGCGGACACGGCCTGACTCACGGCCAGCACCGCGCCCGCCATCTGGCCGCCGCTGAGCGCGTCGAGCGCCCGGCGTGCCACGGCCGCGTCCGACACGACGATCGCCGCGAGCGCCTCGCCGGCAGCGGCCTCGAAGGCAGCCTCCCAGCCGGCCTCCACCTCGACCACGTCGAGGAGCGTGCCGACGACGCCGTCGAGCTCGGCCAGGTGCTCGGCACCGGCGCGCTGGCGGGCGTCGTCGAGCGCCAGCCCCAACGCCTCGGCACGTGCGGCCCAGCTGTGATGCTCGGCCGCTGCGGCCGCCGACTGCTCCTCCAGCTGCAGCACCGACGACTCGGCCGCCGAACGCGCCGCATCGGCGGCGGACGCTGCGGCGCCGAGCGACTCGACGGCGGCGGCAGCCTGGGTGCGCTCACCCGTGAGCCGCACCGACTCCTCGTCGAGGCGTGACACCTTCGATCGCAGGCTTTCCTGCTGCACGCCGAGTCGACGGCTGTCGCTCTCGGTGCGCTCCATCGTGGCACGGAGGGCCGCGAGCTCGCCGCGGATCTCGGCGGCCTCGGTGGTGGCGGCGCCGACGCCGTCGCCCCAATCGGCCTCGAACTTCGCGCGGGCCTCGGCGAGCTCCGCCGTGGCCGTCTCGAGCGACGCGTTGTCGACCTCGGCGCCACGGCCCTCGTTCTCGACCTCGACCAGCTCGGCGCTGAGCTGCGCGTGCTCGGCCTCGAGCGATGCGATGACCGCCTGGTCGACGAACGCGTTGCGGTCGCGGTCGATGCCACGACGCCGCTCGGTGAGGAGCGACTGCAGACCGCGTGCCCGCTCCCGGAGACTCTCGTACCGGACGAGCGCGTCGCCGAAGTCGTCGCCCCCCATCGCCGACAGCTGCGCCTCGGTGGCCAGCACCTCGGCGTCGAGGCCGGCGAGGATGCGCCGGATCTCGCGATCGGTGTTGCGGAGCTCGTTCTGACGGGTGGTCGACTCCGCCAGCTGCGTGCGGAGGCGGGCGAGCTCCCGACCGACGAGGTGGAGGCGCAACGCGCTCAGCTCGGTGATGACGGCGTCGTGACGACGGGCCGCGTCGGCCTGGCGCTCGAGCGGACGGAGCTGGCGGCGGACCTCGCGAAGGAGATCCTGGATGCGGAGGAGGTTGGCCTCCGTCGCAGCGAGTCGTCGCTCCGACTTCTCCTTGCGCCGGCGGTACTTCAGCACGCCGGCCGCTTCCTCGATGATGAGGCGGCGATCCTCGGGCTTCGCGTTCAGCACCGCGTCGATCTGGCCCTGGCTGATGATCACGTGCTGCTGGCGGCCGACGCCGGAGTCGCTCAGCAGCTCCTGGATGTCGAGCAGGCGGCACGGCACGCCGTTGATCGCGTACTCGCTGTCACCGCTCCGGAAGAGCGTGCGGGTGATCGTGACCTCGTTGAACTCGATGGGCAGGATGCCCGACGAGTTGTCGATGGTGAGGCCCACCTCGGCGCGACCGAGCGCCGGCCGCTTGGCGCTGCCGGCGAAGATCACGTCGTCCATCTTCTGCGAGCGCACCGCGGACGGCGCCTGGGCGCCGAGCACCCATCCGATCGCGTCGACGACGTTCGACTTGCCGGAGCCGTTGGGGCCCACGACCACGGTGACACCGGGCTCGAGCTGAAGCGTCGCGACGTCGGCGAACGACTTGAACCCCTTGATCTGCAGCGTCTTCAGGAACACGGCGTGACTCTAGGGGAATTCCCGGAGCCACGACCCATCCGTCGGGGCGTCAGACCTGCGTCTGCTCGCAGTAGTACGTGTAGCCGCTGCCGAACTTGGCCTTCACGATCGGGCCGCGGGCGCGGGGGCTCATCTCGCCGTCGCGGCCGTACACGTTGATCATGGGGCCGTAGCCACCGGGCTGGCCCGACAGGGTGAGAAAGCCGTCGTCGCCGACGGTGGCGCCGCCGTGCTTGACCGCGTCGTGCACGATCTCGACGGCGGCCCGGTACAGGCGGCGGATCTCCTGGGTGGACAGCTTGTCGGGCGCCCGGTCGTAGCGGAGCCCGGCCTCGAACAGGATCTCGTCGCTGTACATCGGGCCGATGCCGACGAGCATGGTCGGATCCATGAGGATCGCCTTGAGCTTGCCGCTGCGGCGGAGCACCATCTCTCCGAACTTCGTCCACGAGACCGGCTCGTCCACCAGGTCCAGGCCGAGATCGCCGACGATCTCCGGCACCTCCTCCGCAGTGACGACGAACAGCTCGGACGACTTCGCGGGATCGACGAGGCGCAGCTGACCGTGCTGGGTGAACGTGATCGTGACGGCGGTGCCCTTGGCCACCGCGTCCTTGTTCTGGGTGCGCTGCAGCTGCGCACGGTCGCCCAGCCCGATCATCAGCATCTCGCCGGTGTCGAGACCGAGGATGAGCCAGGTGCCCTTCCGGGTGGCGCTGTCGATCTTGGCGCCCTCGAGCCTGGCGAGGAGCGACTTCTTGGTGCCGGCGCGCTTGATCGTGGCGGCACTGGGCGCCTCCACGGTCTTGATCTTCTTGCCCACGACGTCCTTGTCGAGATCGCGACGGAGGATCTCCAGCTCTGGCAGCTCAGCCATGCTCATCTGTCAGTTTCCCTTCCTCGACCAGTCGCTGCAGTGCAACCGCAGCCGCGGCCTGTTCGGCTTCCTTCTTCGTTCGCCCTTCGCCCCGGCCCCACTCCCGCAGGCCGTCGTCACCGTCGACGTCGTCGAGCGACACGGTGGCGACGAACTCCCGAGCGTGGTCGGGACCGGCCCCCGTGACGTCGTAGCGAGGCACGGCGACGAGCTCGTGGGCGACACGCTCCTGCAGGCGCGACTTGGGATCGCCCATGTCACGCCCGGCCTCGACCCGGTCGAGGTCGTCGCTGAGGAGGTCGAAGATGACGTCGCGGGCTGCGTCGAACCCGGCGTCGAGGTGCACCGCGCCAATGACGGCCTCGGTGCTGTCGGCGAGGATGGAGTCCTTGTCGTTGCCACCGGTCGCGGCCTCGCCACGGCCGAGGCGGACGCAGTCGCCCAGCTGCACGCGGCGTGCCGCAGCAGCCAGCGTTCGGGTGTTGACCAACGCTGCCCGGCGCTGCGCGAGCACGCCTTCGGGAAGTGGCGGATCGGCGGCGTACAGACGCTCCGTGATGGCCAGTTGGAGCACGGCGTCGCCAAGAAACTCCAGCCGCTCGTTCGACGGGACACCCCCGTGCTCGCCGCACCACGATCGGTGCCGAAGCGCGGCGTCGAGCAGTGAAAGGTGCGAGAAGTCGTGGCCGATTCGACGCGAGAGGTCACCCAGGAGCGCGGCTCGGCCCGCCTCAAGCGAGTCGGGCGACGACATAGTCGACCGCGTCGCTCACGAGCTCGAGATCCTCGAGGTCCTCGGCCTCGATGCCGGGGCCGACGGTGCGCTCGCCGAACTCGTCGACGAGGGCCTCCACCAACTGGTACTGCGCGAGCGAGTCGGCGTGCAGGTCGTCGACGAGGGAGTCGGTCTCACGGATCGACGAGGGCTCGATCTCGAGGATCTCCGCCAGTCGTTCCTGGACGATCTCGAGGATGCGGGATCGGTCGAGCGGTGCGTGTTGCGTGTGGGTCTCAGCGGGCAACGCACTACCTCCCTTTCGAGGAACGTGGCCGGGCCGGAGCGACCGAGGCCGTCGGGTGGCTAGTCGACCTCGATGGCCTGACGGCCGTGGTACCAGCCGCAGTTACCGCACACCACGTGGGGAAGCTTCGACGTGCCGCAGCGCGGGCACAGGCTGCGCGACGGCGCCGACAGCTTCCAGGCCGAGGCCCGACGCATGCGGGTCTTCGACTTCGACATTTTCTTCTTCGGGACGGCCATCGTCGTTCCTGCTCAGTCGTGGGGAGATTCCGAATGGTGGCGCGCCGACGACATCGTGGCGCACGAGTCGGAGATGATAGCCGCGATCGGCTCTCAGGTCAGATCGGAACGCAACGCGTCGAGCGCCGCCCACCGCGGATCGAGTGCCGCTTCCGCCTCGGACTCGTCCTCGACCACCACGGGGAGCACGTCGGGGATCGGTCCGGCGCAGGCCTCCGAGCACAGCGGGTTGATCGGGAGCCCGAGGATGGCGAGCTCGCGCACCATCGGCTCCAGGTCGATGTGGTCGCCGGAGATCGGGTACGTCTCCCCCTCCGTCGGGTGGTCCTCGAACACCTCCGCGACGTCCACCTCGAGGGGCCCGCTGACGCGATCCAGGCAGCGACGGCACTCACCGTCCCAGCGCCCGGCGATGGTCCCGGTCGCGTTGATGCCGCCCGACAACGTCTCGAGCAACAGGTCGACGGCGAGCGACGACCCCAACTCCACGCGCACGCTGGCCAGCGCGGCGTCGTCGATCGCGACGACCTCGTGGACCTCGCGCTGATTCCCGACCGCTCGCCGGAGCTCGACGACGTTGATCAGCAGCGGGTTCCCCGTGACCATCGCCTCAGTCGAGCTCTTGGTCGAAGAACGCTGCGGCGTCGGAATCCGCCTCGTCCTCGTACACGCCGGCGGGACGCCCACCGAGCTCGGTCTCGGCGATGGTGCCGGCCAGCTTCCGGCGACCGCCGGCGACGGTCTTGGACAGGCGGTCGAGCACGACCTCGAAGCTGGCGAGCTTCTGGTCGCAGTAGTCCTCCGCCTCGCGCATCATGCGGCGCGACTCGGTCTCGGCGTCGTCGAGGATCTGCTGCGCGTGCTGGTTGGCGGCCTTCACGACCTCGGTGCGCTGCACCATGCGGGCCACGTGCGACTTCGCGTCGGCGATGATCTCCTCGGCCTCGCGGTGCGCCTTGGCGCGGAACTCCTCGCGCTCCTTCAGCAGCCACCGCGCGGCACGCAGCTCGTCGGGAAGGTGCGCCAGCACGTCGTCGAGGATGTCGAGCACCTCCTCGCGGTGCACCATCACCGTGGACGACATCGGTACCGATCGCGCCACCTCGACGATCTCGACGAGCTGACGGAGCTGGTCCTCGGAACGGTAAGCGGGAAGGGTTTCGGTCGACACGTCGTCGCCTCCATCGTCGTTCTGCCGACTCATGTCGGGTACTGCTCCTTCAGACGCGCCGCCACGCAGGGGGGAACCATAGAGGTCACGTCGCCTCCGAAGCGTGCGATGTCGCGGATGAGCTTCGAGGCGAGGAACGAGTGGGAGGAGGTGGTGGGGATGAACAGCGTGTCGACGCCCGAGATCGAGCGGTTCATCTGCGCCATCTGCAGCTCGGACTCGAAGTCGGACACGGCGCGCAGGCCCTTCACGATGAAGTGGGCCCCCACGTTGCGGGCCAGGTCGACGACGAGGGAGCTGAACAGCGTGACCTCGACGTTGTCGAGGTGCTGGAACGACTCCTCGATGAGGGACTGGCGGTCCTCCAACGAGAACAGCGGCTCGCCCTTCTGCGGGTTGCGCATCGCGGCCACGACCACACGGTCGAACAGTCGCGCCGCCGTCTCGACGATCTCGACGTGTCCGTTGTGGACCGGGTCGAACGACCCCGGATAGAGAACGACGGTCACTGCATTTGCTCCTGGGGCCCTACGCGGACGTCTGGTCGGTCCGCGTTGCGATCTGCACCACCGTACTTCCGTACGCGCGCTCCCTCACGACATGGAAGCGATCGGGGATCGGCACCACGCGATCGGACTCGACGACGACGTGGCGCGCCTCGAGCACGCCGAGCAGGTCGGCCCAGCCGTCGAACGCGTACGGCGGGTCGACGAGCGCGAGATCCACGGGGGCACCGCGGTCGAGGTAGCGCTCGACCGTCGACGGAACCACCCGCCCGCGATCCGTCAGGCCGCACCGCTCGAGGTTGGCGGTGATCGTCTGCGCAGCGCGCCGGTCCGACTCCACGAACACCGCCGACGCGGCACCACGCGAGAGCGCCTCGATGCCCATGGCGCCACTGCCGGCGAACAGGTCGACGACGGTCGCGCCGTCGAGCAGCCCGAGCGAGCCGAGCGAGTTGAAGATGGACTCGCGCACGCGATCCGACGTCGGTCGGGTGCCGGTACCGGGCGGGGCGTCGATCCGCCGCCCTCGAGCCGTCCCGGCCACCACACGCATGCACCGACCCTACGGCCGTCACCCCTTCAGGAGGAACTCCTCCTCCTCGTCGCCGAGGAACAGTCCGAGCTCGTCGCGCAACAGGGGCAGGTGGTCGAGGAGGTGTCCGACGCCGGCGGACGGGTCCGAGCCCGGACCGTCGACGAGCTCGAACGCCACCTCGCGGGCCCGCACCACCCACTCGCGGTCACGCCGCAGCGAGGCGAGCCGGAGGTCGTTGCGCCCCTTCTGCCGCTCCCCCATGATCGTGCCCTCGCCCCGGAGGTCGAGATCGACCTCGGCGAGATCGAAGCCGTCGGTGGTGCGCACCATCGCCTCCAGTCGCGCCTCGCCGTCGGGCGTGGGCTCGGCGGCCACCAGGACGCAGTGCGAGCGATGGCCGCCGCGGCCGACGCGACCGCGCAGCTGGTGGAGCTGCGCGATGCCGAAGCGGTCGGCGTCGAGGATGACCATCACCGTCGCGTTGGGGACGTCGACGCCCACCTCGATGACGGTCGTCGCCACCAGCACGTCGAGATCGCCGGCACGGAAGGCCGACATGGTCGCCTCCTTCTCCGCCGACGACAGGCGCCCGTGCAGGAGGGCGAGGCGCAACCCGTAGAGCTCGCCGCCCGACAGCTGCTCGAACGTCTCGGTGGCCGACGCCACCTCCATCTTCTCCGACTCGTCGATGAGCGGGCACACGACGTACGCCTGACGGCCGGCTGCGATCTCGCCACGTACGAGCTCCCACGCCGCGTCGAGATCGGTCTCGGTGGTCGCCCACGTCGTCTCGATCGGGGTGCGACCCGGCGGTAGCTCGTCGAGGATCGACACGTCGAGATCGCCGTACACCGTCATCGCCGCCGTGCGCGGGATCGGCGTGGCGGTCATCACGAGCACGTCCGGAGCGGTGCCGTCGGCGTTCGCGCTGCGCAGCGCGGCGCGCTGCTCGACGCCGAAGCGGTGCTGCTCATCGATCACCACCACGCCCAGCGACGAGAACACGACCGCGTCCTGGATGAGTGCGTGCGTGCCCACCACCACGTCGATCGCTCCCGACGCGAGATCGGCGAGGATCTGACGGCGCTCGGCGCCGGTGACGCGGTTCGTGAGCAGGGCGATGCGCAGCTCGCGCTCGTCGAAGAGCGAGTCGTCGCCGGCCGGCACCATGAGCCCGGCGAGATCGCGGCGCAGACCGATCGCGTGCTGGTCCGCGAGCACCTCGGTGGGCGCCATCAGCGCGGCCTGGTGGCCACCCTGCACTGCGGCGAGCATCGTGGCGATGGCGACGACCGTCTTGCCGGCGCCGACGTCGCCCTGCAGCAGGCGGTGCATCGGAAGCGGACGGGCGAGGTCGGCGCGGATCTCGCCGATGACCCGCTCCTGCGCTCCGGTGAGCGGGAACGGCAACCGGGAGAGGTAGCGCGTGAGCAGCTCGGAGCCGGCGTCGTGCACGATGCCGACCGACGTGAGCTCCAGCGCCCGCTTCCGCAGCACCAGCGCCAGCTGGATGCGCAGCAGCTCGTCGAACACCAGCCGCTTGCGCGCCGCCGCCGCCTGCCCCATCGAGTCCGGCGTGTGGATGCCGACGAGCGCGGTCTGGCGGTCGACGAAGCCGAACCGCTCGCGCACGTCCTCCGGCAGCGGCTCGGCGATGCCACGCGGCAGGCAGCGCCGCAGGGCCTGCGCGGCCATGTCGCCGAGGTCCCAGGTGCTGAGGCCGGATTTCTCGCTCTGGGGGTAGACGGGGATGATCTTGCCGGTGCGGGTGCCGATGAGGTCGACGACCGGGTTGGTCATCTGCTTCACACCGCGGAAGTCCTCGACCTTTCCGTAGAAGACGGCCTCGGTGCCGACCGGCAGCTGCCGCTCGCGCCACCCCTGGTTGAAGAAGGAGATCTTCACCCGGCCGGAGTCGTCGGCGATGTCGGCCGTCACCATGGCGCGACCGCCCTTCACCCGACGCGAGGAGATCGAGCGCACGGTGGCCAGCACCATCGCCTCGTCGCCGGGACGGAGGTCGGCGACGCGCGCCTGGTTGGTGCGATCGAGGTATCGGCGCGGGTAGTGCATCAGCAGGTCGAGCAGCGACTCGATGCCGAGCTTGGCGAGGCCGTCGAGCTTCTTCGGCCCGACGCCCGTGAGCCGGTCGACGCCCATCGCCGCCAGGTCGGTGAGCGTGATCGGATCAGCCACGCCGGTCGCGCACGACGATGCCCGAGGGACGGCCGACGCCGAGCGCCGCCTCGATGACCGCGCCGATGTCGTCGGTGTTGACCGTGGCCTCCACGGCACCCTCACCCTGCTCGATCCCGACCCCGTCGCCGAGGCTCGTCCACGCACGCGCCAGCACCGACGCCGTGCGGTCGTCGGCCGGAGCCAACCGGAGCGACACCGTGTATCGGAACCGCTCGTCGGCGAACGCCTCGCCGTCGTCGTCCGCGTCCTCGGGGAACTCCCACTCGGGCAGCTCGGGATCGTCGCCGTGGATGACGGCGACGAACGCGTCGATCACCACCAGGAGCCCGGCGCCACCGGCGTCGACGACGCCGGCGTCCGCGAGCTCGGGCCACTCGAGCGGCGTCCGCTCGAGTGCGTCGAGCCCGCGATCGGCCACCTCGATCATCATCTCGGCGAGCGGCATGGCCTCGTCCGCGCACCGCAGCGCCACCTCGGCCACCTCGGACGCGACGAACGGGAGCGCGCCGGGGCGGGGGTCGACGCAGTGCTCGAGGACCGCGTCGGCGCCGGCCTCGAACGCCATCGCGAGCCGCATCGGGTCGAGCGCATCGGCGTTGCGACACAGCTCGGCGAACCCCGACAGGAACGCCGCGAGCAGGCCACCGGAGCGACCGACGCCGAGGTCGTGGCGCTGCAGGTCGTCGGCCAGCTCGGTGAGGGTGGAGCCCGGCACGAGCGCCTCGGCCACCGACGCCATGGTGGCGACCAGGTTGCCGCCGGTGTCGCCCGGCTCACCGTCGAGCGAGTCGAGACGATCGAGGCCCGGAGCGTGCGCCGCCATCGACGTCGCCGCCGCCGCCAGCACCTCCACGAGGTCGTCGGCCCGCAGCTGCCGCAGGGGAACCGGTCGAGCGGGATGCATGGCCGAAACCTAGCGTCCACCCCATCTTGGGGCTGACCGTGAGGCCCTGCTAACATCCTCAAGCGTTTTGCAGCGCGCCCGGTCCGCGGCGGTTGCATCGGTCCTACACGAACGATTCAGGTACGAACATGTCCTCCGTCTGCGAGATCTGCGATAAGAAGCCCGGCTTCGGCATGAGCCTCAGCCACTCCCACCGCCGCAACAAGCGTCGCTGGAACCCGAACATCCAGCGGGTGCGGGCCGTCGTCAACGGCGCACCGAAGCGGATCAACGTGTGCACCGGCTGCCTGAAGTCCGGCAAGGTCCAGAAGCCCGTCGCCCGCGTCCTCCCGTAGGTCCGCAGCATCATGCAGGGCGTCATCAAGGCCTTCGATCCCGGCACCGGTGACGGTGTCATCCTCTGCGACGCCGACATGGCCGAGTACGACCTCCACCCCGATGCCCTCCAGGGCTCGGTGTTCCGTATGCTGCGCCAAGGCCAGCGCGTGACGTTCGTCGTCACCGACGGGCTCGCCAACGAGCTGCGGCTCGGCTCCGAGGTCGACATGGGCACCCCCGGCTTCCACGAGGCCCTCCAGAGCTCCGACCCCGTGGTCGATCCGCACTGAGGCGAGTCCCGCACAAGGGCACAAGGTCCCTGGCGCCACGGACGGCTCCAGTCGAAGCTTCGAGACGACCGACGCACGTCGGTCACCTCACCGATTGACGGTTGCGTCATCGGGACGACTTCTTTAAGCAATACGAATCCAGGTATGGGAACCGGAGGAACAATGCCAGGCACGACCACCAATCAGGAGCTGCTCGACTGGGTGGAGCAGTGGCGCTCCATCTTCGAGCCCGACGACGTGTACTGGTGCGACGGTTCGGCCGAGGAGTACGAGCGTCTGTGTCAGGAGCTCGTCGACGCCGGTGTGTTCGAGAAGCTGAGCGAGGCCAAGCGGCCCAACAGCTACCTCGCCCTGTCCTCCCCCGACGACGTGGCCCGTGTCGAGGACCGCACGTTCATCGCCTCCGAGCGCGAGATCGACGCCGGCCCCACCAACCACTGGCGTGATCCCTCCGAGCTCCGCGCCGAGATGCTCGAGCACTACCGCGGCGTGATGAAGGGCCGCACGATGTACGTCGTGCCCTTCTCGATGGGCCCCCTCGGTTCCCCCATCGCCCACATCGGCGTCCAGCTCACCGACTCCCCCTACGCCACCGTCAACATGCGCATCATGACCCGCATGGGCCAGGGCGCCCTCGACGTGCTCGGCGACTCCGGCGAGTTCGTGCCCGCCGTCCACTCCGTCGGCTACCCGCTCGTCCTCGCCGACGGCACCACCCGCCCCGACGTGGCGTGGCCGTGCAACGAGACCAAGTACATCAGCCACTTCCCCGAGACCCGCGAGATCTGGTCGTTCGGTTCCGGCTACGGCGGCAACGCCCTGCTCGGCAAGAAGTGCTTCGCCCTGCGCATCGCCTCCACCATGGCCCGCGACGAGGGCTGGATGGCCGAGCACATGCTCATCCTCGGCCTCACCCCGCCGAACGGCGAGAAGCGCTACGTCGCCGCCGCGTTCCCCTCCGCCTGTGGCAAGACCAACATGGCGATGCTCATCCCGTCCCTCCCGGGCTGGACCGTCGAGACCGTGGGCGACGACATCGCCTGGATGAAGTTCGGCGACGACGGCCGCCTCTACGCCATCAACCCCGAGGCGGGCTTCTTCGGCGTGGCGCCCGGCACCAACGACGCCACCAACCGCAACGCGATGGCGTCCATCGACGCCAACACGATCTTCACCAACGTCGCCAAGACCGACGACGGTGACGTGTGGTGGGAGGACATGACGCCCGAGCCGCCGGCGCACCTCGTCGACTGGAAGGGCAACGACTGGACGCCCGAGTCCGGCACCCCCGCCGCCCACCCGAACGCCCGGTTCACCGCGCCGGCCTCGCAGTGCCCGGTCATCGCGCCCGAGTGGGAGGACCCCCGCGGCGTGCCGATCTCGGCCATCCTCTTCGGTGGCCGCCGCGCCACCAACGTGCCGCTCGTCACCGAGGCCTTCGACTGGCAGCACGGCGTGTTCCTCGGCTCGATCATGAGCTCGGAGAAGACGGCCGCCGCAGCCGGCGCCATCGGCGACGTGCGCTTCGACCCGTTCGCGATGCTGCCCTTCATGGGCTACAACGTCGGCGACTACATCAAGCACTGGCTCGAGATCGGCGAGACCGCCGATGCCGACAAGCTGCCGAAGCTCTTCTGGGTCAACTGGTTCCGCAAGGACGAGAACGGCAAGTTCATGTGGCCGGGCTACGGCGACAACTCCCGCGTGCTCAAGTGGGTCGTCGAGCGCCTCGACGGCACCGCCGCTGCGACGGAGACCGCCATCGGCAACGTGCCGACGCTCGACTCGATCGACCGCACCGGCCTCGACCTCGACGACAGCCGCATGGCCAAGATCCTCGAGGTCGACGACGAGGCGTGGCGCGGTGAGGTGGCCCTCGTCGAAGGCCACTTCGAGTTCATCGGCGAGCGTCTCCCCCAGGAAATGCGCGACGAGCTCGCCAACCTCGAGAAGCGGCTGATCGGCTGATCGGTTGATCTCGGTCGGCTGACGTCCGGTCAGCCGACCGCTGGTCACTCGACGTAGACGGTGCCCGTGCGCACGGTCACGTCGCCGCGGCCGAGCGGCAGCACCTTCGTGAGCAGGCGGAAGCCCAGCCCCAGACCGGGGATCCTCGCGAACACGCCCTGCGGGCCCTCCACCATCTGCCCCGACTCGACGTCGTAGGTGGCGTGGTGCCACGGGCACTCGAGACAGCCGTCGGCGGTGATCGAACCGCCGGCCAGATCCGCACGCAGATGACGACAGTGCCGCGTCACCGCGAACCTCGTGCCGGCGGCGTTGCCGACGGCGTAGTTGCCGGCACCCGTCACCACACCCGGCGTCAGCTCCGATGCCGGTCCGACCTCCATCTCCGTCATGACGTCACCTCCGGACCTCGCGTCGCGTCACCCTACCGACCCCCGAGGAAGAGGCCGGCAGGAACGAACACCTCGGGCCCCGGCCTGCTCCCGTGACCCGGCTCGACGATGGTCACGCCCTCGTGCGACCAGCGGCAACGGACCCGCTCGATGTCGGTCGTGTCGAGCGTGACGCCGACCCCGTACCCCACTCCCCCGTGTGGCGCCGCCACCCCGACGAGCGCCCTCGCAGACGTGCTCGAGGTGATCGACGAGCGGGACGTGATCTCCACGGCGTAGTTGCCCCAGTCCGTCGGGCCGACGTCCGAGTAGTCCATCGACGTCGGCTCGCGGCACGAGGCGGGGATCACCGATTCGGCGGTGAGCCATGACACACCGAGGTTGGTGGCAGCGAGGGCGATGACGACCAGCAC
This sequence comes from Acidimicrobiales bacterium, assembly GCA_046331245.1. Classification (GTDB taxonomy): domain Bacteria; phylum Actinomycetota; class Acidimicrobiia; order Acidimicrobiales; family Microtrichaceae; genus SSF14. The sequence goes on from JAXLRH010000010.1 coordinate 69,639, forward strand.
GACGAGCCCGATCACTCGCAGCGCGCCGATCGTGAATCGGAGCCCTCGCGAGATCTCGCGGATCGTCCCAGGAGACGGAGTGACGGGGACCTCCTCGGACACGGCGCCGCTCAGGCGAGGATCATCGCGCGGATGCCCATGCCCATCAGGAACAGACTGCCGAGCCCGTACAGCAGGTACAGGTTCGCGCGCAGCTGGTTGCGATAGGCGAAGAAGATCGCCACGAACACGAGCGTCACGAAGCCGTAGAAGGTGTGGAACTGCGGCGGCGTGACGTGCTGGACCGCCATCAGCCACACGCCGAGGCCGACCTGCACGAAGATCGACCCTTCGGCGGCGACGACGAACCACCAGAGCGCACGCGCCCGGAGCGGAGCGAGCCAGTGCGCGCCGATCGCCCACAGGCCGGCGGCGGCGTTGGAGAGGATCACGACCCAGGCCCAGTCGGCATGGACGTCTCGCAAGGTCACCGGCGCACAGTACCGTGCTGGCCGATGCGTCACGTCCAGCTCACCATCGCGAACATCGCGCTCGGCCCGCGGCCGCTCCCCCTCCGGCACGGCACCCTCCAGGTCGTCGAGCGGGACGGTCAGGTCGACTGGGAGATCGTGCTGCACACGATCGAGACCGAGCCCGTGGCACGGGCCGTGCACCCGCTGACCATCGAGGTCGTCACGGGAGCGAACGACGACGGGCGACTCACCTTCGACGTGTTCACCGGCGACGCGATCCTCGTCCGCACCGTCGAGAACAGCGTCGTGTTCCGCGGCAACGGCGATCTGACCGGGTTCGACCCGGCGATGTTGGGCTAGGCCGCCGGTCTATTCGGCGAACAGATCGTCGATCATCGGAGCGCCCTCGGCCCGTGCCGGGCCCCGGTGCGCGATGAACCACTCGGTGCCGAACGCCTGCTGGAACACCTCGTCCTCCATCGAGAGGAAGAACGCGTCGTCGGGGATCTGGCTCCGGTGACAACGCATCGAGGCGCGCTTCTGATCGGTGAACGCCGTGACGTCGATCGCGTGGGTGATGACGTCCTCCGACTTGCCGAAGTTGTTGGCGTCGGCGCCCTCGAGGTCGGGCATCTCGGCCCGCTGCTCGTCGGTGAGCGTCTCGGCGTGCTCCTTCATCGAGCGGATGATCGCGTCGCGGTTCATCGTCGACTCGAACACGCGATCGACGCCCGCCATCTCGGCCGCCCGCGAGCCGACACGGTGCACCTGGATGTGGTCGGGGTGGCCGTAGCCGCCGTTGTCGTCGTAGATCGTGAGCACGTCCGCTGCCTCGTCGCGCAGGATGGATGCCAACCGCGACGCCGCCGCCTCCACGTCGGCCTGCCAGAAGCTGTACGGGAAGTCGTTGCCCGGCGTGTCGATCATGCCGGAGTCGACGTAGCCGAGGAACTCGACGCGGTCGACCCCGAGCTCCTTCGCCGAGGCGAACGTCTCGGTGATGCGGCGCAGCCCGAGCGGCTCGCCCGGATCGAGGAAGCCCTCGGGCACCTCACCGAGCTCGCCGCGGGTCGCGATCACGAGCACGACACGGTGCCCCGCAGCCGACGCCTTGGCCATCGTGCCGCCGGTGGCGATCGACTCGTCGTCGGGATGGGCGTGGAAGCAGACGATGGTGGCCATCAGGCGACCGTACCCGACTCCCGCAGCGACGCGATCTCGCCGTCGTCGAGGCCGAGCCAGTCGGACAGGATCTCGTCGGTGTGCTGACCGGCGTGTGCCGGCGGCCGCTGCACCTCGCCCGGAGTGGCCGAGAAGCGTGGCGCCGGCGCCGGCTGTGTGATGCCGTTGAGCTCGATGAACGTGCCGCGCTCGACGTTGTGCGGATGCTTCGTCGCCTCGTCCATGGACAGGACCGGGGCGAAGCACACGTCGGTGCCCTCCATGATGGCGCTCCACTCGTCGCGGGTCTTCGTGGCGAAGATCGCCGCGAGGCGCTCCTTCAGCGCAGGCCATTGCGACTTGTCCATCTGCGACGGCAGGTCCTCGCCCTCGAGCCCGGTGTACTTGAGGAGCTCGGCGTAGAACTGCGGCTCGATCGAGCCGATCGACACCCACTTGCCGTCGGCGCAGCGGTAGGTGTCGTAGAAGTGGGTGCCGGTGTCGAGCAGGTTCGTGCCGGGGTGGTCGGAATCCCAGATGCCCATGCCCTTGAACGCCCAGATCATCGACATCAACGTGGCCGAGCCGTCGACCATCGCAGCGTCGACCACCTGACCGACCCCGGTCGCCTTGGCCGAGAGCACACCGCACACCACACCGAACGCCAGGAACATGCCCCCGCCGCCGAAGTCACCGACGAGGTTGATGGGTGGCGTCGGCTGGCCGCCGTCACGGGTGAACGTGTCGAGCACGCCCGCCAGCGCGATGTAGTTGATGTCGTGTCCCGCCGTGAGCGCGTACGGGCCTTCCTGCCCCCAGCCCGTCATACGGCCGAACACCAATCGTGGATTGCGCGCCAGGCAGACGTCGGGCCCGAAGCCGAGCCGCTCGGCCACGCCCGGGCGGAAGCCCTCGATGAGCGCGTCGGCGCCCTCGGTGAGACGGAGCAGGGTCTCCACGCCCTCCGGCGTCTTGAGATCGAGGCCGATCGACCGCCGGCCGCGGTTCAGCGAGTCGCCCGGCGGCAGCGCCGGGTCTCCCCCGCGCACCTGCGCCGAACGGTCGACGCGGATCACGTCGGCGCCCATGTCGGCCAGCATCATCGCCGCGAACGGCCCCGGGCCGATGCCCGCGACCTCGACGACCTTCACCCCTGACAGCGGTCCCATTGCTCGTTCCTCTCCCCCGGCTGGTCAGCCGGCTCCGGTTTCGATGGCGGCGACATGCGCCACCACGGCGTCGACGTACTGGCTCCAGAACACCGGCGTCAGATCATGGCCCATGCCGTCGACCTCGAGGAACGTGCCGTTGGGCACCAGCTCCGCGGTTCGACGGCCACCCGAGATGCCGATGACCGGATCGCGGTTGCCGTGGATGACGAGCACGGGCATCGGCAGGTGCGACAACCCCTCGACGCGCGACGGTGCGGTGACGACCGCCATCGCCTGACGGCTGCCGCCCGCCGGGTCGTAGGCGCGGTCGTACATGGCCTCCGCCTTGATGCGGTGTGCCTCGGCGTCGCTCACGGCAGGATTGTTGACGAGCACCTCGAACAGTCGGATCGACTTCTCGATCGCCTCCTCGCGGTTCGCCGCGGGTTCGATCGAGGCCATCAGCTGGCCCAGCGCGTCGGGATCGGGCTGGCCGACGTCGGGCTCGCCGGTGGTCGACTGCACGGAGATGAGGCTGGCCAGCCGCTCCGGGTGCTCGATCGCGACCGTCTGAGCGACCATGCCGCCGAGCGACGAGCCCCAGAGGTGCGCCCGCTCGATGCCGAGGTGATCCATCAGCCCGACCACGTCGGCGGCCATGTCCGACAGCGAGTACACCGTGCCCTCGGGCAGGTGGGTGCTCAGCCCGGCGTCGCGGTTGTCGAACCGCACGACGCGCATGTAGCGGTCGGCGAACGCCAGGCACAGCTCGTCGGGATAGTTGAGGAGCTGGCTCCCGAGGCCCGCCATCAACAGCAGGGCGGGATCGCCCGGATCACCGAACTCGTCGTAGTAGATCTCGATCCCGTTGACGGCGGCGATGGGCATGGCCCGGCATCGTACCGGGGTGATCCGACAGCGCCGGGATCAGTCCCACATGCCGTAGGCGTGCGTCGGATGCACCGTCACCATGAGGCGCCGGTCGCGCACGAGGGCGGCGCGGTAGTCGGCCCAGTCCTCGTGCTCGCCGGCGAGGGAGCGGTAGAGCTCGACCATGGCGTCGGCGGTCGGGCCGTTCGGGTCGTCCACCTCGTCGCTCAGCTCCACCGTGCCGTCGATGACGGCGTACGCCCAGTGGTCGGCCTGCTCGACGTGGAGCGAGGCGCGGGGATCCCGGCGCAGGTTCGCCGCCTTCGCGCGGTCGCCGGTGATCGAGATGCGAATCAGGCCGTCGTCGCCGACGGCTTGGATGACGTTGGAGAGCTGGGGGCGGCCGTCGCGACGCAGCGTGACGAGCACGGCGTTGCGGTGGTCGCGGAAGTGGCGGAGCGCCGAGTCGATGTCCATGCCGTTGCCAACAGCCCGGTTCGGGAGATCCTTCCCCGCGGAGTCGGTAGCGTCGCCGCCATGGACATCCGAGCGTGGGCACCGGGCCGCGTGAACCTCATCGGCGAGCACACCGACTACACCGGCGGCCTCGTGTTCCCCATGGCCATCCATCTCGGCACGGCGGTCGAGGGGCGGCGGCTCGACGGGCGCATCGTGCTCCGCTCCGAGAGCGAGGCCGATCCGCTCGATCTCGCGTTGCCGATCGCCGATGCCGCGTCGGTGGACCCGCCGTGGGGCCGATACGTCGCCGGGGTCGCCGCGGCGTTGGGCACGACCACCGGGCTGGACGGGGTGGTGAGCTCGACCCTCCCCCTCGGCGCCGGCCTCTCGTCGTCGGCGGCGTTGGAGGTCGCCGTCGCGCTCGCGCTCGGCGCCGGCGAGTCGCGAACCCCGCTCGAGGTCGCTCGCCTGGCGCGAGCCGCCGAGGAGGCGGCCACCGGCGTGCCCTGCGGGATCATGGACCAGCTCGCGTCCGCGTGCGGACTCGACGGTCACGCGCTGCTGGTCGACTGCGCGACGTCGGAGATCACACCCGTCCGCCTGCCCGACGACGTCCGCATCGTCGTCATCCACTCCGGTCAGGAGCGCCGGCTCGCGGACTCGGCCTACGAGCGCCGCCGCCGCCAGTGCGAGGCGGCGGCGGCGATCATCGGTCCGCTGCGCGACGCGTCGGCCGAGGACGTCGACCGCATCGACGACGACACCCTGCGCCGGCGGGCGCGCCACGTCATCACCGAGAACGCCCGCGTCCTCGCGTTCGCGAGCGCGCTCGGTGCGGGCGATCTGGTCGAAGCCGGCGAGGCGATGGTCGACAGCCACCGGAGCCTCCGCGACGACTTCGAGGTCTCCACCGACGTGCTCGACGACCTCGTCGCGCACCTCCTCACCGTCGACGGCGTCTACGGGGCGCGGCTCACGGGCGCCGGCTTCGGCGGCTGCGTCGTCGCCATGTGTCGACCCGACGTCGACCCGACGCCTCCCGGCCGGCGCGGCTGGGTGGTGCGCCCCTCGCGCGGCGCGCACCTCGCCTGAGATCGCCGCGGCAGGGGCTCAGTCGCTGACGGTGATCGTCGTGAGGTCGGGGTCGGCGGCGATGTCCTCGTCGTGGAAGCGCAACGGGCGCAGACGCTTCGCCGAGAACTCCTCCATCTGGTCGACGTGGTGCGGCGAGCGGTCGTCGCCGGACTGCCCATACGTGAGCAGACCACGGCCCACCGGGCCGTCGTCGTCGAAGCCGACCACCATCACGATCGACGCGCCGTACGTCACGGGGTAGCCGCCGACCCGCAGGCCGGTGGACTCGGCGCGCCCCGCCACCGGCTCGCCGGTCGGCACTGCCGGTTCGAGGTCGCTCCGCTGGAACGCCCCGAGCGGTGCGACCACGTTGATGATGCCCTCCACCTCGTTCGCGCCGTGGAGCGGGATGCGCCGACCGCTGCGGTCGACGTATTGCGCCTCCCCCAGCGGCGTGTCGATCGCCAGGCCCGCCGCTTCGAGGGCCTTGAGGCCGGCGACCATCTTCGTGACGACGGGATCGGCGCCCGAGGCGGGGGCCGGCGCCAGCCCGTGCGGGGTGACGGTGGGTCGATCGACGTCGAAGGGCTCGGCCCACAGCGCGCCGGCGTGCCGGAGCTCGTCCTTCGAGAACCCGCCGAGGAACTCGCGCCACACGATCGCGCCGCGGGAGTCGACGTCGAACGCGCGATCCCAACCGGCGAGCAGGTCCGCCACGGCGGCGAGGTCGTAGGACGCCCCGCCGGACTCGACGACGCCGGCGGCACGACACCGCTCGATCACGTCGTCCAGCACCATCTCCGCGAGGAGCGAGCGGTTGTCCAGAAGCGCACGCTCCAGGTCGTCGAGCGTCCACCGACCGTCGGGACCCGTCGGGCCCGACGGCGCCATGCCGGCCAGCACCGCAGCGTTCATGCGGGTGCGCGGGCTCAACGCACGACCGTAGAGACCGGCGAGCACGGGCCCACGGCCGATGCGGAGCTCGGGATGGGGCACCCAGTACGGGTCGTTCGAGTTGAACGCGACCGTGTCGGTGAACAGCTCCGGCAGGCCCGACGGGGGCACCGCGCCCGGCTGCAGTGCCGCAGGGTCCTCGATCCACTCCGTCGACGGATCCGAGCCGTCGAGCAGCGCGACACGCTGGCTGAAGAACAGGGCGGTGAGCGGGTCGCTCTCGACGGCGTCGTCGTACGCACTCGCGACGTCGGCGTCGAGATGGGGCGTGGGCGACGGGTCGGAGTACCAGACCTTCCCGTGCCGATCGGCGGAGATGACGTTGACCCACGGCAGGCCCTGGTGCTCGTGCACCGCGGCACGGAGCTCGTCGACGCTGGTCGCCCGATCCATCGCGAGGTACTGGCTGAGGAACCGGTCGTTGCCGTCGTTGACGTCGCGCATCGCGAAGCCCATGCCCTCCGACCACCCCAGCAGTGGGATGTCGACCATCGGCCCGTGGTGCGAGCGCCACAGGGTGCGCGACAGCGGCGTGAGCGAACCGTCGTCGCCCAGGACGTCGACGGTGACCTCGCGGCTCGTCATCGAGCGCGTCTCGTCACCGAAGCGGTACGACGTCGGATCACCCGGCGTGAGCTCGAGGCGGTACAGCACGAACCGGTGGCCGGCGCTGAACGTGTGCGTCCACGCGACGTCGCGGTTGAAGCCGATGTGCACCGCCGGCGCACCGACCAGCGACGCCCCGTACACGTCGAGCTCGCCCGGCACGGTGAGGTGGCACTCCCAGAACCGGCCGTCGCCGTACCACGGGAAGTGCGGGTTCGCGACCACCATGCCCCGCCCCGTGGCCGTCGCCGCCGAGCCGAGCGCCCACCCGTTGCTGCCGGGCAGGTCATCGGGAAGCAGGGGCCCGTCGGGGCTCACGGTGTCGTCGGTGTCGCCCGGAGCGCGGGCCGACCCGAGGAACTGCGCGAGGTTGCGCCCCGATGCCATCAGCGCGGCGTCGGCGTAGAGACCGAACAGGTCGAGCGCGCTCACCCGCCGCACCCACGGCGCGTCGCGACACCACTCGGGCAGGCCCGACGTGCCGTGGTCGTCGAGCCACCGGTTGATGCCGGCGGCGTACGCCTCCACGATCGCGACCATCTCCGGCGACTGGGTGGACGCCATGCGCCGGGCCCATCCGCCGACGTCCAGCGCGAGATACCCGAGGTCGGAGTTGAGGTGGCAGTCGCCGGCCCCGCGGCCGAAGAAGCGCGCCCGTTCGCTGCGCGTCTTGAGAATCTGGTCGGCGATGGTCGGCAGGTGGTCCGCTGCGCACGCGTACCCCTGGCCGAAGATCACGTCGGGCAGGGTCGCGCCCCGGACATGCGCGACGCCGTGCGTCGTGCGTCGAATCTCGGCCTCGTGATGATCGGTTCCCACGACAGTCATGGCGGGGAACGTAGGCGATCAGGACAGCAGCTGCGCCTTCTGCGCCTCGAACTGCTCGGCGGTGATGACGCCGCGCTGGTGGAGGTCGGCCAGCTTCTCGAGCTGCTCGGCGACGGTGATGACCTGCGTCGGCTGCGGCTGGGCGCCGGCCACGCCTGCAGCGGCCTGCCGGGCCTCGGTGCCGATGCGGTCGTACTTGCGGTTCTCGTTCTCCTCCATCTGCTTGTAGATGGTGTTCTGCACCTCGACGGGGTTCATGATGTCGGAGAAGTTCTGGCGCGAGCCCTCGCCCGCGGACTCGATGCCGAGGTCGCCGGCCTTCAGGATGCGCTCGAACAGGTTCTGCGAGAAGAACACGGTGCTGATGCGATCGAGCGGGATCTCGATGCCGGTCTTGCGCAGCACGCCCGACCGGTAGATGCAGCGCTCGGTCGTGACGACGAAGTTCGTGGACCGCCACCCGATGAGGCGGATCACGAACGCGACGAGGGCGATCGCCACGACGACGCCGGCGACGTACTTCAGCGGCTTCTCGAGATTGGAGTCGTTGCCGAAGTCGTACGTGAGCACGAAGATGCCCAGCGCGCTGGCGAGGATCAACGCGAACGCGCGAGGAGCGAGGTACCACCAGTGGGGGTACCGGTCGATCACGATCGCTTCGTCGTTGTAGAGGTGTTTCTTGGGGAAGGCCACGTCGCAAAGGCTACCGAGCGGGGTGCGCGAACGTTCGGATTCGGGTGTCAGCGGTCGCCGGTAGGGTGCGGGTGGATGGAGGCCCTGTTCGATTCCGGCACCACCGCAGGCGACGGCGGCACCGACGCAGCGGAGGTGCGGTCGCGTCTGGTGTCGGGGCTCAACCCGGCGCAGGCCGAGGCGGTGCTGTCGGATGCCATGGCGCTGCGCATCCTCGCCGGCGCGGGGTCGGGCAAGACCCGCGTGCTCACGCGGCGCATCGCCCGGCGAGTGGTCGACGGCGAGGTCGACCCCCGGCGCGTGCTGGCCGTCACCTTCACCCGCAAGGCGGCGGCCGAGCTCCGCCAGCGCATCGAGCGCGTCGGGCTGCGCGGTGGCATCAACGCGGGCACGTTCCACGCGGTCGCCTACACGCAGCTGCGCCAGCGCTGGGAGGAGCGGGGTGTCACTCCTCCCGAGCTGCTCGACCGCAAGGTCGGCTTCGTCGCCCGCATCGTCCGGGGCCGGTCCTCCACGCTCCCGCTCGACATCGTGTCCGAGATCGAGTGGGCCAAGGCCCGCATGATCTCGGCCGGCGACTACGCGGCACAGGCTGCGTCCGCCGGCCGGCGCATCCCGATCGACGCGACCGCCGTCGCCGAGATCTACGCGCGCTACGAGGAGGAGAAGCTGAAGCGGCGCATGGTCGACTTCGACGACCTCCTCCGGTTGGCGACGCGCGACATCGAGGCCGACGCCGAGTTCGCCGCCGCCCGGCGGTGGCGGTTCCGCCATCTGTTCGTCGACGAGTTCCAGGACGTCAACCCGCTGCAGTTCCGTCTGCTGCAGGCGTGGGTCGGCCCCGACGTCGACCTGTGCGTCGTCGGCGACCCCAACCAGGCCATCTACGCGTGGAACGGCGCCGACTCCCGATTCCTCGACGACTTCGATCGCCTCGTGCCCGGGTCGCACACGATCGAGCTCACCGAGAACTACCGGTCCACGCCGCAGATCCTCGGCCTCGCCAACACCGTGCTCACGCTCACCCCGTCGCGACGGTTCGACCTGGTGCCCAACCGCCCCAACGGCGCCGTGCCGCAGATCCGCTCGTACGAGTCCGAGACGGCCGAGGCACGCGGCATCGCCCGCCTCGCTCGCGACGCCCACCGGCCCGGCGCCCGCTGGTCCGACCAGGCCGTGCTCGTGCGCACGAACGCGCAGCTCACGGCGTTCGAGGAGGCCTTCGCCGCCGCCGGCATCCCGTTCCGCAGCCGCGGCGGTGGCCGCCTGCTCGACCAGCCCGAGATCCGCGATCTGCTCACCCAGCTCCGGCGTGGTGGCGGGTCCTTGGGCATGCACCTCGCCGACCTCGACACGATGCTCGGCTCCGACGCGTCCGACCTCACGCCCGAGCGTGCCGCGAACGTGGGCGAGTTCGTCCGCATGGGTCGTGAGTTCCTCGACCTCGAGCCCGACGGCACGTCGGCCAACTTCCTCGCCTGGCTCAACTCGGCCCTCCGCAACGACGAGGGCGCCGGCCTCGGCGACGCCGTCGACCTCTCCACGTTCCACGCGGCGAAGGGTCTCGAATGGCCGGTCGTCTACGTGGCCGGGCTCGAGGAGGGGCTGGTGCCCATCCACTACGCGAACACCCCCGAGTCCGCCGCCGAGGAGACCCGTCTGCTCTACGTCGCGCTCACCCGCGCCGAGCGCCAGCTCACGCTCACGTGGGCGGAGAAGCGCTCGTTCGGCACCAGGTCGCAGAGCCGGAAGCGCTCGCCCCTGCTCGAGACCGTCGGCATCGCCATCGAGCTGCTGCGCGAGTCCAACCAACCCATCGACCTTCGGGCGTCGGTGGCGGCCGTCGCCGCCGAGCGCGCCAAGCTGCGCTCGACCGACGGCGGCACCCGTCCGGCCCGGGCGAGTCGCGCCGGAGCGTCGACCGAGTTGTCGGCCGACGACTCCGAGCTGTTCGACCGGCTGAAGCGCTGGCGCATCGAGCAGGCCCGCGCCGCCGACGTGCCGGCGTTCGTCATCTTCAACGATGCGACGCTGAGCGAGGTCGCACGCCAACGGCCCGCCACCCACCAGGAGCTCCTGGCGGTCAGCGGCATCGGCACGGTGAAGGCCCAGCGGTTCGGGCCCGACCTGCTCCGCATCGTCAACGAGGGCTGACGCCCTTCCCGGCTACACGAGGTCGTTGAGGCTCTGCGCCTTCTCGGCGATCCGCTGGGCGGCGGCCCGCACGTTCTCGACCGCGTGCGAGGTCGTCGCCGAGTCGGCGGCGAGCTGCGTCATCGTGCGGGCGATCTCGGCGGCCGTGGCCGTCTGCTCCTCGACTGCGGCGGCCACCGTGATCTGCTGATCGGCGATGTCGCGGACCACGTCGCCGACGCTGCGCATCGACGTGGAGGCCTCGGCGGAGTCGGTGGTGAGCGACTCGATCATGTCGGAGATGCGCTGGGTGGCCGTAGCCGTCTCGCGTGACAGCTCCTTCACCTCTGCCGCGACCACGGCGAACCCTCGCCCGGCGTCGCCGGCGCGTGCGGCTTCGATGGTCGCGTTCAGGGCCAGCATGTTCGTCTGATCGGCGATCGAGCTGATGATCTCGACAGCCGACGCGATGTTCGAGGTGGACGCCGACAGCCCTTCGAGCCGGCCGTCGCTCTCGTCGAGCGCGCCGAGCGCGCTGCGGGCGCCGTCGGCCGCGATGGAGGACGTCTTGGCGATCTCGGTGACGGTCGCCGTCATCTCCTCGCTGGCGGACGCGACGGTCTCGGTGGCCTCCGAGGAGCGGGTGGACGCCATGGCCAGGCCGTCGGCCACGTGGGCGAGCTCGGCGGACGCGTCCTCGAGCTCGGCGGCGACGTCACGGGCGAGCTGCGCGATGCGCTCCTGCTCGGTCACGTCGTCCCACGACACGATGTACCCGAGCACGGTGTCGTCGCTGCCGCAGATCGCGTTGATCCGCGTGGCGAGGGTGACGGCGCCGAACGAGAAGCGGGCCATGTGCGGGAAGTTCGACGGATCGCGCAGGATGCGCTCCACGCGATCGGGGTCGCGGTGGAACCGGTGGATCGATGCGCCAAGCAGCTCCGCGACACGAACGCCGAACGCCGACTCGATCTCGCCGCCGATCGTCATGGCCGTCCGTGCGGCGCGACGGTTCATGTAGATGAGGTTGAAGTCGAGGTCCGCCGCGAAGATGTTCGCCTCGACGCTGTCGAGCATGGCGACGAGCGTCGGGCTCGACGTCAACAGCGAGGCGGCGCGGGGACGCTGGGACAGACGTACGGACATGGAGGCCTCCCGGGCTCTGCGATCGCCGCACCTGAGCGGCTCGCACCATCCCTGTCGGACTCCCCCGAAACTACTTGAGGCATTAATCTTTTTTGGCGTCGGGCCCGCTTCGTGCGTTCATGTCCGCCCGTGCCGCGAGCAGCTTCACGTACATCTCGCGGTCGAGCGCGATGAAGAGACCCTCGGCCTCGGCGGTGAGCCGATCCCCGACCGTCATGCGGCCCGTGACGAAGATCTTGCGGCCCTCTCGTCGATCGAGGCGCGCTTCGATTCGCAGCGGTTCGTGCAGCGGTGTGGGCGACCGGTAGTTGGTGATGAGGCGAGCCGTCATGCCCTGATCGCCCGAGAGCGACTGCGCAGCGCCGAGCACCTCGTCGAACGCGGCAGCGATGTAGCCGCCGTGCACGCACGCCGGCGGCCCCTCGAAGGCCGAGCCGAAGGTGACGTGGGCCACCACGGCGTCGCCCTCGTAGCCGAGCACCATCGGGGGCGACATCGGGTTGGCCAGGCCGATGAACGGGCTGTTGTCGAACTGCGCCCAGGCCTCGGGGTTGCCCTCCTCGGCCATCCGCCGCATGTCCGAGAGCTGGTCGCCGGCGTTGGCCATCTCGGCGACACCCTCGTAGGCCGAGCCGGAGGTGTGACCCCGCAGGATCTCGACGACCGACTCGAGCTGCTCGGCCGCCTCGGTGAGCTCCTCGGAGGACGCGGCGCTCGAGCTCATGAGCTCGATGACCTCGCGGCCGGCGCTTGCGAGACGCCGCATCGCGACGCGGCGTTCGGTCGGCGGTAGATCGCGCAGGCGGTCGATGCGGGGACTGCGGATCTCGGAGTCGTCGGTCATCGGGAACCTCCGGTGGTCGCGCTCTCGACGTCGAACCAGCCCAGCACCGGTGCGTGGTCGGAAGGCTTGGTGCCCTTGCGTGCGTTGCGGTCGACGAGGTCGCTGCGGTTCAGCGCCGCGAGGGCGGTGCTCGACAGCAGGTAGTCGATGCGCATGCCCCGCCGCTTGTGGAAGTCGCCCGACCGGTAGTCCCAGTAGCTGAACAGCTCGCCGTCGTCGGGATAGCGGTTGCGGAAGGTGTCGACGAGGCCCCACGCCTTCACGTGCTCGAGCGCCTCGCGCTCGGGCGGCGACACGTGGGTGCCGACGAACGCCTTCGGGTCCCAGACGTCGAGGTCGGTGGGAGCGATGTTCCAGTCGCCCAGCACCACGAGCAGCTCCTCGGGCGTGTGGTGGCGGTCGAGATGGGCGCGCAGGCGGCCGAGCCAGTCGAGCTTGTAGCGGTAGTGGTCGTGATCGAGCTCGCGGCCGTTCGGGACGTACACCGACGCGACGCGCACGCCGCCGCAGGTGGCCCAGATGACGCGGGAGTCGGGGTCGGGCTCGCGGTCGTCGTCGAAGCCGCACACGACGTCGTCGATGCCCACCTTCGACAGCACCGCGACGCCGTTCCACTGACCGAACCCGTGGTGCGCCGTCTCGTAGCCGAGGCCGGCGAACGCCATCGCGGGGAACTGCGCATCGCTGAGCTTGGTCTCCTGCATGCACAGCACGTCGGGCTGCACGCTCTCGAGCCACTCCTCGACCCGGGGCATCCGGGCCTTGAGCGAGTTCACGTTCCACGTGGCGATCAGCATCGCCCGACACTACAAGTAGGCTCGGCCGTGATGGCAGACGAGCAGATTTCCAGCGGTACCACCCTCGGACCGAACACCTGGCTGGTCGACGAGATGTACGAGCAGTACCTCGCGAACCCCCATTCGGTGAGCGTCACGTGGCAGGAGTTCTTCGCCGACTACCGGCCGCCCGGCCCGATCGTCACCGCGCTGGCCCCCAACGGCACGGACTCGGTGGTCATCGCGAACCCCGGCGCCACCAACGGCACGGGCAACGGCGCGGCGCCGACCAACGGCAACGGCGCGACCGCCGTCACCCCTCCCCCGCCTCCCGCGCCCGCCGCCGGCGCGACCCCCTCGGCGCCGCCCGTCGCACCCACCGGTGACGCCATCCGCGGCGTCGGCGCCCGCATCGTCGAGAACATGGAGAAGTCGCTGGCCGTTCCCACGGCGACGAGCTTCCGCGAGGTGCCGGCGCGCCTGCTCGAGGTCAACCGCTCGATGATCAACGGCTACCTCGGCCGCACCCGGGGCGGCAAGGTCAGCTTCACCCACATCATCGGCTACGCCATCGTGCGCGCCATCGCCGATCACCTCCCGCAGATGAACAACGCGTACGTCGAGGGCCCCGACGGCGAGCCGCGCATCCTCCGCGATCGGCCCATCAACCTCGGTCTCGCCATCGACATCGAGAAGAAGGACGGCTCGCGCAGCCTCATCGTCCCGGCCATCAAGGGCGCGGACCAGATGGACTTCAAGACGTTCATCGCCACCTACGACGAGATCGTCCGCAAGGCCAACAACAACAAGCTCACCCCCGACGACTTCGCCGGCGTGTCGATCACGCTCACCAACCCCGGCACGATCGGCACCGAGCGGTCGGTGCCACGCCTCATGCCGGGTCAGGGCGTCATCGTGGGTGTGGGCTCGCTCGCGTACCCCACCGGCTTCGCCGCCGCCGACCCGCGGACGATCGCAGACCTCGGCATCAGCAAGACGATGACGATCAGCTCCACCTACGACCACCGCATCATCCAGGGTGCGGAGTCGGGGCTGTTCCTCAAGAAGGTGCACGACATGCTGTTGGGCGCCGACAACTTCTACGAGGACATGTTCACCTCGATCGGCGTGCCCTACACGCCGGTGCAGTGGCACACCGACGTCAACCCCGTCGACCGCGAGGAGTCGGCGGTGGGCAAGCAGATGCGGGTGTCGAACCTCATCAACATGTACCGGGTGCGCGGCCACCTCATCGCGGATCTCGACCCGCTCGCGGCCGAGCCGCCGCAGATGCACCCCGAGCTCGACCCCGCCTTCTACGGCCTCACGATCTGGGACAACGACCGCGAGTTCCTCACCGGCTTCGAGGCCGGCGTCTACGCGCCGGTGGGCGGCAAGGAGCGCATGCGGCTCGGCGACATCCTCGGCGTGCTGCGCGACGCGTACTGCCGCACGGTCGGCATCGAGTACACGCACCTCTCCTCGATCGAGGAGAAGCGCTGGATCCAGGAGCAGGTGGAGGGCGCCTCCACGAAGCTCGATCCCACCGAGCAGCGACACATCCTCGACCGCATGAACGCAGCCGAGGCCATCGAGAAGTTCCTCGCGACCAAGTGGATGGGCCAGAAGCGCTTCGGCCTCGAGGGCGCCGAGAGCACCATCGCCGTGCTCGACGCGATCCTCGACCGGTCCGCCGACCAGCAGATGGCCGGCGCCGTGCTGGGCATGGCGCACCGTGGCCGCCTCAACGTCCTCGTCAACATCGTCGGCAAGAGCTACGGCCAGCTGTTCAAGGAGTTCGAGGGCCACGTCGACCCCGACTCCATCCAGGGCTCGGGCGACGTCAAGTACCACCTCGGCCAGACGGGCACCTTCACGGCGCGCAGCGGCAACACGATCCCCGTCGAGCTCGCCGCGAACCCCAGCCATCTCGAGGCCGTGAACCCGGTCGTCGAGGGCATGGTGCGGGCGAAGATGGACCGCATCCCCGAGGGCGCCACCCAGCGCTTCCCGGTGCTGCCGATCCTCATCCACGGCGACGCGGCCTTCGCCGGCCAGGGCGTCGTGGCCGAGACGCTCAACCTGTCGCTCATCAAGGGCTACCGCGTCGGCGGCACGATCCACCTCATCATCAACAACCAGCTCGGCTTCACCACGGCGCCGTCCGCGGCCCGTAGCTCGGAGTACTGCACCGACGTCGCCAAGACCGTTCAGGCACCGATCCTCCACGTGAACGGCGACGACCCCGAGGCCTGCGTGCGCGTCGCGAGGCTCGCGCTCGCCTACCGCCAGCGCTTCAACAAGGACGTCGTGATCGACATGGTGTGCTACCGCCGCCACGGTCACAACGAGGGCGACGACCCGAGCTACACGCAGCCGATCATGTACCGCCAGATCGACGCGCGCCGCAGTGTCCGCAAGCTCTACACCGAGGCGCTCGTGCGTCGCGGCGACATCAGCATCGACGAGGCCGAGCAGTTCCTCGAGGACTTCAACGGCCGCCTCCAGGCCGCGCTCGAGGAGACGCGCTCGTCGGCCCCCGCCGAGGAGGTCATCGCCAAGCCGCACCCGCCCGCCACCGGCGTGCTGCCGAAGGTGCCGACCGGCGTGCCGAAGGAACGGCTCGACGAGGTGTACGCCGCGCTCAGCACCGTGCCCGACGGCTTCACCGTGCACCCCAAGCTGGTGAAGCAGTTCGACACGCGCACGAAGATGTACCAGGACGGCGAGGTCGACTGGGCGCTGGCCGAGGCCTTCGCGTTCGGCACGACGCTGCTGGAGGGCACCTCGATCCGTCTCTCGGGTCAGGACTCGCGGCGCGGCACGTTCAGCCATCGGCACTCGACGCTGGTCGACTACTCCAACGGCGACGAGTTCCAGCCACTGGCGCAGCTCACCTCGCCGGGCACCGATCTGTGGATCTACGACTCGCTGCTCAGCGAGTACGCGGTGCTCGGCTTCGAGTACGGCTACTCGGTCACCAGCCCCGACGCCCTCGTCATCTGGGAGGCGCAGTTCGGCGACTTCATGAACGGGGCGCAGATCATCATCGACCAGTTCATCGTCTCGGCCGAGGACAAGTGGCACCAGACGTCGGGTCTCGTCATGCTGCTCCCCCACGGCTACGAGGGCCAGGGCCCCGAGCACAGCTCGGCGCGCATCGAGCGCTTCATGAACCTGGCGGCCGAGGACAACATCCAGATCTGCAACGCGACCACCGCCTCGCAGTACTTCCACCTCCTGCGGCGCCAGATGCACCGCTCGATCCGCAAGCCCCTCATCGTGTTCACGCCCAAGTCCGGCCTGCGCGCCAAGTCGTACCGCTCGCCGATCGACGAGTTCACGAGCGGCTCGTTCCAGGAGCTGCTGCCCGACACCTCCGGCATCGATCCGAACGCCGTCACCCGGCTCGTGCTGGCGTCGGGCAAGGTCGGCCCCGAGGCGATCGTCAAGCGCGACGAGCTGGGCGTCCCGATGGCCGTGGCTCGGGTGGAGCAGCTGTTCCCCTGGCCGTACGACGCCGTGGCGAACGAGCTGGCGCGGTTCCCCAACTGCCGCGAGATCGTCTGGCTCCAGGAGGAGCCGGAGAACATGGGCGCGTGGAACGGCATCAAGGGCCGCCTGTTCGAGGCGCACGGCGACCGCTACGAGATCCGGCGCGTGAGCCGCTCCGACTCCGGGTCGCCGGCGACGGGCAAGGCGGCGATCCATGCGCAGGAGCAGGCGGAGATCCTGCACCGGGCCTTTGCGCCACTCCAGGAGCGTGAGTGGCACGACTTCCACTGAGCCGCCGGCCGTGAACGCACGCAGGCTCGTCGCGGCGCTCGCCGTCGCCACCGCGCTCGCGGGGTGCACCGACCCGGACGCGACGGCGTCCCGGTCGGCGACGACGACTGCGCCTCGAGCGACCACGACGGTCGCGGACGGCACGCGCGTGCCCGGTGACGACTGGACGGTGGACACACCGGCCTCGCAGGGCATGGACCCCACCGCCCTGGAGAAGGCCCGCTCCTACGCGTTCGCCGACGGCAAGAACACGCAGGGCGTGGTGATCGTCCGCCACGGCGTCATCGTGGACGAGTGGTACGCCCCGGGCGCGAACAAGGACTCATGGGCCGCCAGCTGGTCGATGGCCAAGAGCGTCGCCAGCGCCCTGGTGGGCATCGCGATCGGCGAGGGGAAGATCCCGTCGATCGACGTGAAGATGACGACGTACTACCCCGACTGGGCCCAGCGAGGCCTGGGCGACGTCACGTTGCGCGACGTGTTGGAGATGAGCTCGGGCCTGAAGTGGGACGAGAGCTACGCGCCGGAGGACCTGGGGACGTCCGACGTGATCGACATGGTGACCCGCGAGAGCGACGAGCTCGCGTACGCGGCGTCGCGTCCACGGGCCGTTCCGCCGGGCACGGTCTTCAACTACACGAGCGGCGGCTCGATGCTGCTCTCGGGCGTGCTGCAGCAGGCCACCGGCATGTCCGCCCGCGACTACGCGTCGGCCAAGTTGTGGTCGCAGATCGGCGTCACCAAGGTCGACATGTGGAACGACGCCGCCGGCCACACCCTCACGTACTGCTGCGTCGACACGTCGAGCCGCAACTTCGCCCGCTTCGGCCTCCTCTACCTGCACCAGGGGGCCTGGGGCGGCAAGCAGGTCGTGCCCACGTCCTGGGTCGCCGACTCCGTGGCCGGCTCGCGAGCGGCTCACGACACCTACGGGCTGCAGTGGTGGCTGGACGACGCGCAGGGCGTGCCGTCCGACATGTTCTACGCCGACGGCCACGACGGTCAGTTCATCTACGTGATCCCCAGTCTGGATCTCGTCGTGGTGCGCAACGGAACGTACGTGAAGAACCCGGGCCCGCCCGTCGCCGATCCGACGCTCTTCAACCTCTACCCGAGTGGCGGGCTCGCACCCGGCGCCGGCACGACGCCGCCCGACAACTGGGACAACGGCGCGTTCCTGACGCCGATCGTCGACTCGATCCGCAAGTAGCCCTCAACCCTTCGCGAGGGTGACGCCGTCTCGACGCGCCAGCCGGGCGACGCCGAGCGGGACCAACGCCAACGTGCAGAGCGGAGCGGTGGCGACGGCACACGCGAGCGGCGCGACGTCTGCGGTGGACGGCCGACCCACTGCGATCGCTGCGGCCGCCGCTGCCCACATGCAGCCGGCGAGCAGCAGCGTCTCGAGCTGAAGGAGGACCAGCAGCGCGGTGGTCGGCGTGCCGCTGAGCCGGTACGCGGCCAGCTCCGGGCCGCGTCGGACCGCGGTGATCGACACGAGTGCGGCGAGCACGGCACCGACGACCAGGGGGAAGAAGCGCTCCACCCGGCGCAGGTAGTCGGCAACGGGGTCGCCGGGCGCCGTCGTCGTCGACGCCGCGATGCTCGACCCGTCGGTGTCGATCGCCGCGAGCAGTCGCGACGCTGCCTCCGACGGCCGTCGCATCGATCGCACCTCGACCACACACATCGGGCCCCACGCGACCGCCCGATCGAGGGGCACGACGAGCGAGGTGTTGAGGTCGACGCCGTCGGGCTGCGCCGAGAGCGGAGCGGCCCGCATTCGGCCCGAACGTTCGCCCACGATGCGTCGGACGCCGACCGCCTTGGACACGCTGCGACCGACCAGCGCCGATCGGTCGAGCTGTCGCAGCCAGGTGGGCGACACGGCGAGGACCTGGGTGCGCCCGCCGAACGCGGCGAAGCGATCGGTGGAGGGCGTCGCGAAGAGTGCAGCTCGCCGCTCGGATGCCCCCAACGCCTCGCACGACCGGCGGGTGACGCGTGCGTGCCGCCTCTCGACGGCGCTCGGCGTGGCGAGCACGATCAGCTGCGCGCCCCGCGCCCGCTGACGCGCCAACGCATCGTCGAGATCGCTGCGCCGCTCCACGGCGAACGCCCCCAGCACGGAGCCGGCGAACACGGCGACGAGTGCCAGCGGGGCGAGCGGACCACGGCGAGCGCCCACGTTCCGCACCGCCTCGCGCACCAACGCCGAGGCGCGCCAACGTCCCGCACGGGATCGCTCGCCGGTCATGTTCCGGCGCCCCAGTCGGACGGGGTGAGCACCCGATCCGCGACGGCGGCGAGGTTCGGGTCGTGCGTGGCGAGCACGACGAGGTGGGCGGCGCCCACGTCACGGAGTGTGTCGATGACGGTCGCGGCGCTGGAGGGGTCGAGGTTGGCCGTGGGCTCGTCGGCGAACACGGCGCCGGCGCCGGCCGCCAGCGCGCGTGCGAACGCGACGCGCTGACGCTCACCTCCCGACAGGGCCACCACTCGCTGCTCGGCGAGATGCCCGAGCCCCAGTCGGTCGAGCCACTCGGCGGCGGAGCGACGCGCCGACGTCACGTCGCAGCCGCGGGAGAGCGCGCCGAGCGCAGCGTTGTCGATCGCCGACCGCGCGAGCAGCGAGTTGCCGCCCTGCGCCACCCACGCGATGTCGGACGGGCGCGGCGGACCGTCGACACCGTCGTCGTCGATCCAGCGCACCCGTCCGCCGTCCGGCCGCAGCTCGCCTGCGAGCAGACCCAGGAGCGTCGACTTCCCGGAGCCCGAGGGACCGACCAGCGCCACGCACTCACGAGGACCGAGCCGCACGTCACCGACGTCGATCACCGGGCGGCCGTCGAACGACTTCACGACGGCTTCGGCCGTCACCTGCATCGACGCGCCCAGGCCGGCATCGACGTCGCGTCGACGAGCACGTCACCCCGTACCGCCCCGACGAGGTACACCACACCGACCTCGGGCGACACGATCGGCGTGACCCGTCGCGGCACTCCGGTGCGCGGGATGACGCACGCGCCGCCGGACGCGCCGACGACCACGGCGCTGGCCGGGAGCGTGGCGAACGTGGTCGCGGTCGCGAGACCGGCGGACGCCGCATACGCACCGCGCACCGACCCGTCGGTGAGCGTCGACGTCGTCGTCGGCTCTGCCGGCGCCGTGGCGTCGCCCAACGCGAGCACCTCGGGCGGCGTGAGCGAAGCGGGATCCGCGATCGGGACGCGATGATCGCCGATCGCGACGACGACCGGACCGCGACCGGCGAGCGCGAGGTTGGCGGAGTCGTTGTCGCGTATCGCCACCGACGACGCGGCGGCCGTCACCACGCCGAGCGTGGCGCCGTCGGTCACCGTCTGGTCGGGAGTGACGGCGAGCGAGGTGATCGTGACCGAGCCGGGCGGTACGAACACGAGGTAGCCGGGGCGGAACGTGCCGTCTGCCGGCACGCCGACCACCGCCTGCAGCGCGGCGACCGACGACGCCGTCTCGAGGTCGTACGTCGAGAGGTCGCCGGCGTGCTCGCCGAACCCGGCCGCCGCCAGGAACCGGTGGAGGACGGCGACGTCGGCGCCCTGCGCTCCGACGTCCAGCGGGCGGTACAACGGCGAGTCGCTGCCGACGAGCGCGAGGAGGCGCACGCCGTCGACGTCCATCAGCGGCGTGCCGGCGGCGAGCGTGGCGCCCGGGCGGACGCGCACGATCGTGACGCGTCCGGACACCGGCGACAGGAGTGACGTGGGCGCCGGGCGGACGACCTCGATCGCGACCGGTCGCTCGAAGGTGGACGTCCGACGCCCGGCATGGGTCCACCGCATCGCCGGGGTCTCGAGCGACGAACGCTCGAGATCGGCCGCCGTCGAGCGCGTGACCAGGAGCGCGACGACGGGCGCCAGCCACACGAGTGCGAGCACTGCGACGAAGCGCACCGATCCGTCCCGGCCGACGCCCCGGATCATCCGGGCACGGACGGCATGATCGGTGGTGCCGGCGTCGAGGTGGTGGCGGTGTACTCGTCGACGCAGTCCTGGAACTCGACGCCCGTCGCCTCGATGAGTTGCTTGAGCTCCTGGTCGCTCACCGTTGTCGTCGAGATCCCGAGGCCACGAGCGCAGGCAACGAGGATGAGGTGCGTCTCCGACTCGTCGGAGTGCTGGAGCTGATAGAGCTCCTCGATCTTCCAGAAATGTCGATCGAGGCACGTCTCGTCGATGCCGAGATCGACGGCGCGTTCGGCGATCAGGTAGTGGCGGATGTGCCCGGCTCGCGGCTGCTCGGCGATCGGGTAGCCAGCGCGACTCATGCATGCCGTGAACCTGCGATAGCCGGCCTCGTACTCGTCGTCGGTGACGTGCCCGTCACGAACCGCACGTCGCTGCGCGGTGCTCATCGAGCGCTCCGCGACGGCAACCCAGCTGTGGGGATTCTGCGTCGTCGAAGATGCCCCGCCATCGCCGCATGCGGCAACGACGGTCATCAGCAGCGCGACGAGTACGAGGCTCGGCCGACGGATCACGTCTGGTGCGGGCCGCAGTCGTAGATGAAGCCGCAGCTGGTGACCTTGTGCTGACCGTTCCACACGGTGGCGCCACCCCCGCTGGCGTCGGCGTCGGTCGAGGCGGAGTTGCCGACCCACGGGCTGTCCTGTCCGCAGAGCCAGACACCCTGGCCGTTGGCACTCGCCGGAGCGACCGACACGACGAGGCCACCGCCCAGCATCATCAGCGTGGCGACGAGCGCCCGCACCCCGAGCCGCGTCACCCGGCTCCCTCGCAGTGCGTCGCCTCCGGTGGCTTCCCGACCTCCTGCCATCACCTGCTCCTCCCCGCGGCCCGTGCCGCGGTTGGCGTTGTGTCGGCCCGATCTTCGCGACGGGAGGGAACGCCTGCGATGGGCGGATGTACCCGCGCCGGAGGTCAGCGCAATGGCACGCCGACCAGCTCTTCGAGCTCGGCGATCGCGACCGCCGGATCCCCCACCTTGATCGTCGCCATGCCCAGCTCGCGCGCCGGCTTGAGGTTCACGCCGAGATCGTCGAGGAAGACGACGCGTCGCGGATCGACACCGGCGCGCTCGCACGCGAGCTCGTAGAACGCGAGCTCGGGCTTACGAACGCCGACGACCGACGACTCGATGATCACGTCGAACAGGTCGAGCACGTGCGCGAGCTCGTCGGTCACCGACATCGACACGACGTTGTTGGTGAGCAGCGCGGTGGTGAACCGCTCGCCGCACCGACGCACCGCGTCGACCATCTGCGGTCGCAGCTCGCCGTCGAGACACGCGAGCACCTCGCGCGCGTCGATGTCGTAACCGAGCTCGCGCGCCTCGCGCTCGAACACCGCGACGAACTCGTCGACGTCGAGCTCGTTGCGTTCGAATCGCGACCACGCGTTGGTGTCGGGGTTCGTCGCGTTGACGGTGCGCACCGCGTCTGGTGGAAGCCCGACGCGCGTCTCGTAGACTGCGAACGCGTCGAACGGCGACGAGAGAATCACTCCACCGAAATCGAAGAACACTGCGTCGACATCCATCGCCTGCACACTACGGCGATCATCCGCAGTCACCGCCTCCCTACCTGCTTCACTTAGTACCTGCCATGACAGAGACAACACTCGTCGTGGACGGATCGAACATCGCCACTGAAGGCCGAACCGTCCCGAACCTCCAACAGCTGGATGAGGCAGTGCGTGCCTTCACCGCGGAACGACCGCACGATCACGTCATCGTCGTCGTCGACGCGACGTTCGGCCATCGCATCGATCCGTCCGAGGTCGCGCGCTTCGAGGAGGCGATCCTCGACGGCGACCTCGTCACGCCTCCCGCCGGCGCCATCGGTCGCGGCGACGCGTTCATCCTGCAGATCGCCGACAAGGCCGGCGCCAACGTCTTCTCGAACGACTCGTTCCAGGAGTTCCACGGCACGTTCGACTGGCTCTTCGACGAAGGGCGTCTCGTCGGCGGGAAGCCGGTGCCGCCCATCGGCTGGGTCTTCGTGAACCGCACCCCGGTGCGCGGCCCGGTGAGCCGTCGAGCGGTGCGCGAGTCGAAGCAGAAGAAGAGCGCGCCGACGAAGGCGCCCGCGAAGGCTCCCGCTCGCTCGCGTCGTCGTGGCGGCGACGGTTCGTCGGGTCCGACCGTCTCCGGCGTCGAGCTCGCGCCGATGCCGGTGCCGACCATCCCGCCGCCGGGTCGACCGCGGCTGAAGACCGCGGCGCGTCCCCCGATCAACGAGTCGTTGCCCTTCCTGCAGTTCGTCACCGAGTACCCGATCGGCGGCGTCGTCGAGGGCGAGGTCGTCGAGTTCAGTTCTCACGGTGCGTATGTGATGGTGGGCCAGGCCCGCTGCTACGTGCCGCTCAAAGCGATGGGGAATCCCCCGCCCCGCAGTGCCCGCGAGGTGCTGTCGGCAGGTGAGCGACGCTCCTTCGTCGTGCAGTCGTTCGACACCTCGCATCGAGGTATCGATCTCGCGCTGCTCGAATCCGCCGGGGGCTCCGATGCATCGGAGCCCGTCGTCGTCGAACCGTCGACGACGACCGGCACGCGAGGTCGGCGTCGGCCTTCGACTCGTTCGAAGAATCCGCAGTCGGCTTCGACGCAAATGCTAGACAAGCAATCAACCGCCCAGCCCGCCGAGGAGGCAACGTTGGCAACAAAGGCACCAGCCAAAAAGGCGCCCGCAAAGAAAGCGCCCGCAAAGAAAGCACCGGCCAAGAAGGCTCCGGCCAAGAAGGCTCCGGCGAAGAAGGCTCCGGCCAAGAAGGCCCCCGCCAAGAAGGCTCCGGCGAAGAAGGCTCCGGCCAAGAAGGCCCCCGCCAAGAAGGCACCGGCGAAGAAGGCTCCGGCCAAGAAGGCCCCCGCCAAGAAGGCACCGGCGAAGAAGGCTCCCGCCAAGAAGAAGTGAGATGGCGACCGGCGACCCGCCGGTTCCCATGACATCGAGTCGGCCCGGCGTTCGTCGCCGGGCCGTTTCGCGCCCGGGGGCGACCGGGGCGGTCGGAGGCGTCCGATACAGTCGCTCGCCATGAGTGCCCAGTACATCTACACCATGCACAAGGTGAGCCGGTTCTACCCGCCCGACCGCGACATCCTGAAGGACGTCACGCTGTCGTTCTTCCCCGGGGCGAAGATCGGCGTCATCGGCGGCAACGGTGCGGGCAAGTCGTCGATCCTCAAGATCATGGCGGGGGTCGACACCGAGTACACCGGCGAGGCGCGCCTCACGCCCGGGTTCACCGTCGGGCTGCTGGAGCAGGAGCCGCACCTCGACGACTCGAAGGACGTCCTCGGCAACGTGATGGACGGCGTCGGCCCGGTGCGCGATCTCCTCACCCGCTACAACGAGGTCATGGCGATGTGGGGCGAGCCCGACGCCGACTACGAGAAGGTCGGCGCGCTCCAGGCGGAGCTCGAGGACAAGATCACCGCTGCGGACGCCTGGAACCTCGAACGCAACGTCGAGATCGCGATGGACGCGCTGCGATGCCCGCCGTCCGACGCCGACGTCTCGAACCTCTCCGGCGGCGAGAAGCGTCGCGTCGCGCTGTGCCGTCTCCTCCTGAGCCGCCCCGACCTCCTCCTGCTCGACGAGCCGACCAACCACCTCGACGCCGAGTCGGTCGCCTGGCTCGAGCGCTTCCTCGGCGACTACGCGGGCACCGTCATCGCGATCACCCACGATCGCTACTTCCTCGACAACGTGGCGCAGTGGATCCTCGAGGTCGAGCGCGGCCGCACCTATCCGTACGAGGGCAACTACTCGGGTTGGCTCGAGCAGAAGCAGAAGCGCATGGCGATCGAGGGCAAGAAGGACGAGGCCCGCAAGCGCATGCTCGAGAAGGAGCTCGAGTGGGTGCGCAGCTCCCCGAAGGCGCGCCAGGCGAAGGGCAAGGCCCGACTCGCGGCCTACGAAGAGCTGCAGGCCGAGGCCGAGGCCAACCGC
Source organism: Acidimicrobiales bacterium (assembly GCA_046331245.1). Lineage (GTDB taxonomy): Bacteria > Actinomycetota > Acidimicrobiia > Acidimicrobiales > Microtrichaceae > SSF14. The sequence continues at coordinate 94,523 of JAXLRH010000010.1, forward strand.
GTCGACGACAACAAGCTCGAGATCCTGATCCCCGCCGGCAAGCGGCTCGGCGACGTCGTGATCGAGGCCGACCACATCACGAAGGGCTTCGGCGACCGGCTGCTCATCGACGACCTCACGTTCAAGCTGCCCAAGGCCGGCATCGTCGGCGTGATCGGCGCGAACGGCGCGGGCAAGACGACGCTGTTCAAGATGATCACCGGTCAGGAGCAGCCCGACAGCGGCACGCTCCGCGTCGGCGAGACCGTCGACCTCGCCTACGTCGACCAGTCGCGCGACGTCCTCCAGGACGACTGGACCGTGTACGAGGCGATCACCGGCGGCCACGACGTCATCCGCCTCGGCAACCGCGAGGTGCACGGCCGGTCGTACTGCGCGTCGTTCAACTTCAAGGGCCCCGACCAGCAGAAGACCGTCGGCGTGCTCTCCGGTGGCGAGCGCAACCGCGTGCACCTGGCCCGCGTCCTCCGCGCCGGGGGCAACGTGCTGCTCCTCGACGAACCCACCAACGACCTCGACGTCGACACGCTCCGCGCCCTCGAGGAGGCGTTGGAGGCCTACCCCGGATGCGCCGTCGTCATCAGCCACGATCGCTGGTTCATGGACCGCCTCGCGACGCACATGATCGCGTTCGAGGGCGATTCGGTGGTGCGCTGGTTCGAGGGGAACTTCAGCGACTACGAGGCCTTCCGGCGCAAGGAGTTCGGGGCCGACGCCACGACTCCCCATCGCCTGAAGTACAAGCCGCTGTCCCGCTAGCGCGCTCGCAGCGTCACCGCCGACACCACTCTGGAGCGCTGCGGTGCAGCGCGACTGCACCTGAGCGCTCCAGAGTGGGCGGACGTGGTCGTGGGCCGGCGGGCCCGCTCGTTTGCGGGATTGTTCTCAGGTCACCGGGCGATCGCTCCGATCACCTTGGGCATGGCAACCAAGACCTCGACCTCCTCCGCCACCACCACCAAGAAGACCTCGCGCAAGGCCGGATCGACGAGTGTTGCCACCCGCAAGAGTCGTGCCGTCGTCCGCGACGTGGAGGCCGGCAGCAGCGTCGACTGCGCCCACTGCGGTGAGCGCGTGAAGTTCCAGGCCAAGGTGCGCAACAAGCAGGTCATCTGCAACGTGTACGTCAAGGGCGCGTGGAACCGTGTCGAGCACTTCCATCTCGACTGCTACGGCGTGGCCGGATCGCCGCACGGCGAGGCCGAGGTCGGCACCGACTACCGGCGCCAGGCGGCGAACGCCGCGGCGGCGGAGCGAGCCCGCAAGCTCGCCGAGGAATCACCCGCGAAGTCGGCCTAGCAGCTCCACGACACGTTCGGCCTGCTCGACGGCCGAGCCGTCGGCGGGCGTCAGGCGGAGGTCCGGTCGGACCGGCGCCTCGTAGGGATCGTCGATCCCGGTGAACCCGGTGATCTGCCCGGCGCGTGCCTTCGCGTACAACCCCTTGGGGTCGCGCCGCTCGCACTCCTCGATGGGCGTGTCGACGAACACCTCGAGGAACGCGATGCCGGCCCGCTCGACGACGTGGCGCACCGAGTTGCGGCTCGCCCGATAGGGCGAGATGAGCGGCACGAGCGCGACCACGCCGGCGTCGGCGAACAGCAGCGACACCTCACCCACGCGCCGGATGTTCTCGGTGCGGTCGCCCTCGCCGAAGCCGAGGTCGGCGTTGAGGCCGTGGCGCAGGTTGTCGCCGTCGAGCATCACGGCCGGCTGGCCCACGCCGAGCAGGAGCCGCTCGACCTCGACGGCCACCGACGACTTGCCGGAGCCGGACAGCCCCGTGAGCCACACCACCGCTCCCCTCGCGCCGAGCAGCGCCCAGCGCTCCTCTCGCGCCATCGACGCGTGCCAGGTGATGTCGGTCGGCTCGGTCATGCCGCCCCGAGGATCATCCCGGCGGCAACCGTGTTGTTCGTCGCCTCGTCGATGAGGATGAACGAACCCGTGACCCGGTTGCGCCGGTACTCGTCGAAGAACAGCGGCTGCGTGGTGCGGAGGGTGACGCGTCCGATCTCGTTGAGCCCGAGGGAACCGGCGCCCTCCTCGCGATGGAGGCTGTTGATGTCGAGCCGGTACTGCAGCTGCTTCACGAGGGCGCGTGCGTTGCGGGTCGTGTGCTTGATCGCGAGCTTGGCGCCGACGGTGAGCGAGGACTGCTCGGTCATCCAGCAGATCATCGCCTCGATGTCCTGGCCGACCTGGGGCTGGTTGTTCGGACGGCAGATCATGTCGCCACGGCTGATGTCGATCTCGTCCTCGAGCAGCATCGTCACCGCCATCGGCGCGAACGCCTCGGAGCGGGGCCCGTCCATCGTGTCGATGCGGGCGATCCGCGAGGCGAAGCCCGACGGCAGCACCACCACGTCGTCACCCGGCTTGAACACGCCGCCGACCACGTTGCCGGCGTAGCCGCGGTAGTCGTGGAACTCGTCGTCGTGGGGACGCAGCACGTACTGCACGGGGAAGCGGGCGTCGATCAGGTTGCGGTCCGACGCGATGTGCACCTCTTCGAGGTGGTGCAGCAGCGAGGTGCCCTCGTACCACGGCATGCGGTCGCTGCGGTGCACGATGTTGTCGCCGTGCAGCGCCGACACCGGGATGAACGTCAGGTCGCCGATGTCGAGCTTGGCGGCGAAGTCGCGGAACTCGGCCTTGATCTCCTCGAACCGGTCCTGGGAGTAGTCGACGAGGTCCATCTTGTTGACGGCGAGCACGAGGTGCGGGATGCGCAGCAGCGACGCGATGAACGCGTGGCGCCGCGACTGCTCCAGCACGCCCTTGCGAGCGTCGATCAGCACGATGGCGAGGTCGGCGGTGGACGCACCGGTGACCATGTTGCGCGTGTACTGGATGTGGCCCGGGGTGTCGGCGATGATGAACTTCCGCCGGGGGGTGGCGAAGTAGCGGTACGCCACGTCGATCGTGATGCCCTGCTCGCGCTCGGCGCGCAGACCGTCGGTGAGCAGCGCCAGATTGGTGTACTCGGCGCCCATCTGGATGCTCGACGCCTCCACGGCCTCGAGCTGGTCCGTGAAGATCGACTTGCTGTCGTAGAGCAGCCGACCGATGAGGGTCGACTTGCCGTCGTCGACGCTGCCGGCCGTGGCCAGGCGGAGCATCTCCATGTCGCCGAGCGGCTGGACGCGGTCGCTCTGCCCTTCGTAGTCCTCGCAGCTCGCGGTGCCCGTATCCATCAGCAGTGTCCGTCCATCAGAAGTAGCCCTCGCGCTTTCGGTCCTCCATCGCCGCCTCCGACGCACGGTCGTCGGCGCGGGTCGCGCCGCGCTCGGTGAGGCGGGTGGAGGCGATCTCCTCGATGATCTCCGCGACCGTCGACGCGGTGGAGTCGACGGCGCCGGTGTAGGTGGCGTCGCCCACCGTGCGGTAGCGGACCCGGCGCACCTCGGGCTCCTCCCCCGGGAGCAGCGTCGACCACGGGTTCGTGGCCAGCCACATGCCATCGCGGAGGTACACCTCGCGGTCGTGGGCGAAGTAGATCGACGGGATCGCGATGTCCTCGCGACCGATGTACTGCCAGATGTCCAGCTCGGTCCAGTTGCTCAGCGGGAACACCCGGATGTGCTCGCCGGGCCGGTGGCGGCCGTTGTAGAGGCTCCACACCTCGGGGCGCTGGTTCTTCGGGTCCCACTGACCGAAGTCGTCGCGGAAGCTGTACACGCGCTCCTTCGCCCGGGCCTTCTCCTCGTCGCGTCGGGCGCCGCCGAACGCGGCATCGAACCGGTTCTCCTCGATCTCACGGAGCAGGGAGACGGTCTGGATCTGGTTGCGGGAGGCGCGGGCGCCGGTCTGGTCGACGGCGCGGCCGGCGTCGATGTCGGCCTGCACCGAGGCGACGACGAGGCGGGCGCCGAGCTCGACGACGCGACGGTCGCGGAACTCGATGACCTCGGTGAAGTTGTGGCCGGTGTCGACGTGCATGACGGGGAACGGCAGTTTGCACGGCCAGAACGCCTTCTCGGCCAGGCGCAGCATGACGATGGAGTCCTTGCCGCCGCTGAAGAGCAGCACCGGGCGCTCGAACTCGGCCGCGACCTCACGGAAGATGTGGATCGACTCGGCCTCGAGGGCGTCGAGATGGGAGAGACCGTAGGCCATAGGCGACACACGCTATAGATACCCGACCAGTTCGGTCACATTTCGTCGGGGACCCCCACGTCACCGTCCTCACGACCGCCGTCGTCGCGCGAACTGTTCGCGGAATCGTCGTGGGGGTCGAGCCGATCGCCGAGGACCCGCCGGTACAGTGACCGGCATCAAAGCGAACCACACCTTCACCGTCGTCCCCCGCGTGCCCGCCCAGCTGCAGGCGCTCGCCACCCTCTCCCAGAACCTCGGCTGGCTGTTCGACCACCGGGTCCGTTCGCTGTTCGAGCAGGTCGATCCCGTCGGCGTGCGCGTCCGTGGCCTGGATCCGCTGGGCGTGCTCAACCGCTGCAGCGGCAGGCGGCTGGCGGAGCTGGCCCAGGACGCCGCGTTCGTCCGTCGCGCCGACGAACTCGTCGCGACGCTGCAGGCCGAGACCGCCGCGCCGGGCTGGGCCGAGGCCGTCGGCGCCGACACCCCGCTCCCGACCGTTGCCTACTTCTCCCCCGAGTTCGGCCTCGCCGCGTCCGTCCCGCAGTACTCCGGCGGCCTCGGCGTGCTCGCCGGCGACCACCTGAAGGCCGCGGCCGACCTGCGCGTGCCGGTCATCGGCATCGGCCTCTTCTACCGGTCCGGCTACTTCCGCCAGATGATCGACCGCGAGGGACGCCAGCACGAGCGCTTCCCGTGGCAGCACCCGACCGAGCTCGCGCTGTCGCGCGTCGACGACCTGCGGGTCTCGCTGCAGATCGGCTCCGACAACGTCGAGGCCACGATCTGGCGCGCCCTCGTCGGCCCCAACGAGCTGTACCTGCTCGACACCCACGTGCCCGGCGAGGCCGGCCCGGACCAGCTCGTCAACGATCGCCTGTACGGCGGCGGCTCCGAGGAGCGCATCCGCCAGGAGCTCCTGCTCGGCGTCGGCGGCCATCGCGCACTGCGCGCCCTCGGCTTCCAGCCCGACGTGTTCCACCTCAACGAGGGCCACGCCGGGTTCCTCACGCTGGAGCGCATCCGCGTGGCGATGACCGAGCAGTCGATGAACTTCGAGGAGGCCGTCGAATCGGTCCGCCCCTCCATGCTGTTCACCACCCACACGCCGGTGCCGGCCGGCATCGACCGCTTCCCCCACGAGATGGTCACCCGCTACTTCGGGTGGTGGTGCGAGGCCACCGGCGTGCCGATGTCGACGCTGCTCGCCCTCGGCGACGAGCCCGGCGGCGATCCGGAGGTCTTCAACCTCGCGCACATGAGCCTTCGCCTCTGCGGCGACGCCAACGGCGTGTCGATCCTCCACGGCGACGTGAGCCGGCGCATGTTCTCGCCGCTGTGGCCGGGCGTCGAGGTCGACGACGTACCGATCGGCGCCGTCACCAACGGCGTCCACGCCCCCACCTTCATGGCCGACGACATCGCGCAGATCCTCGTCGACAACGTCGGCGACGACTGGGAGCTCGCCGACCGCGAGCGCTTCCGTGCCGTGCACGCAGCCAGCGACGCGTCGCTCTGGGCGGCGCGCTCCGCCGGGCGGGCGAGCCTCGTCGAGTTCCTTCGCGCCCGCGCCCGCCACGCCACCGTCAACGGCGGCGACCCGTCGGGTGCGGAGAACGACCTCGGCTGGATCGACACCATGCTCGACCCCGACGTGCTCACCATCGGGTTCGCACGACGCTTCGCGACCTACAAGCGGGCCACCCTGCTCCTCACCGATTGCGAGCGCCTGCGCCGCCTGCTGCTGTCGAGCGACCGTCCGCTGCAGCTCGTGTTCGCCGGCAAGGCACACCCCGCCGACGAGCCCGGCAAGGAGTTCCTCCGGTCGGTCGCCCACATGGCCACCGACCCCGAGATGCGCCGCCGCGTCGTCTTCATGGAGGACTACGACCTCGACGCCGGCCGCATGCTCACGCGCGGCGTCGACGTGTGGCTCAACACGCCGCTCCGCCCGATGGAGGCCTGCGGCACGAGCGGCATGAAGGCCGCCCTCAACGGCGTGCTCAACCTCTCGGTGCGAGACGGCTGGTGGGACGAGGCGTTCACGCCCGACGTCGGGTGGGCGATCCCCACCACCGACCACTCGGGTGCCGACGCCACCGAGCGCGACCGCATCGAGTCCGGCTGGCTGTACGAGCTCATCGAGAACGAGGTCATCCCCCTCTTCTACGACCGCGACGCCAACGGCATCCCGACGGGCTGGACCTCACGCATGGCCTCGTGCATCGAGGCGCTCGCTCCCCAGTTCCACGCCGGCCGCATGGTGCGCGACTACACGCTCAACCACTACGTGCCGGCGGCACGACGGTCGGCGCAGCTCACCGCGGACGGCTCCGCCGGAGCGCGCGACCTCGCCGGCTGGAAGCAGCACGTGCGGAGCTGCTGGCCCGGCGTCGACATCGCCGAGGTCGAGCCGCCGATCGACTCGCACGTCGACGAGACCATCCCGATCGAGGTGTCGGTGCAGCTCAACGGGCTCGGCCCGACCGACGTCACGGTGGCCGTGACCGTGGGCGAGGTGGACCACGAGGGCGAGATCGCCGACGCGCCGTTCATCGAGATGAAGCACCTGGGCGACGATCCCAACGACGGCAGCCGTGCCCTGTTCGGGTGCAGCGTGACCTGCGATCACCCGGGGTCGATGGGCTTCGCCGTGCGTGTGGTGCCGAACCACCCCAGTCTCAGCCGATGGGCCGAGCTCGGGCTGGTGCGCACCGTCAACTGACCACGGTCAACCGACCAGCGCCGACGCCTTCAGCTGGGCGTCGAACCACGCGACGGTGTCGGTCCCGGTGAGCTCCGCGTACCGCGCCAGCGCGGCGCGCGCCTCGTCGAGCACCTGCACCGTCTCGATGCGATCCGGCGAATCGAAGAACCACGCGCAGCTCGACCACGCCTCGAGACGCAGGCGCTCGGCCTCCATCCACGCCCACGCCCGCTCCTCGGACGCGCCGGGCACGAGGTGCTTGCCGAGGAAGTGCGAACGCACCGTCTCACGGTGCTCGGGGCGGGCGCCGAGCACGACGCCGTAGTCGTACCGGGCGGCCCACGGGTCGTCGAACTCCGCTCCGGCACGATCGTTGAGCAGGCGGCCGCACACGTCGGCGACGGCGTCCAGCACGTCTCGGAGCGGGCGGCGCCAGCGCTGGTCGCGCCCCTCGACCTCCTCGAACCGGCACCCGCAGTCGGATCGCCACCGCTCGACGCCGTGGGCGCAGCTCCACGACGTGCGCTCCACCAGGGTTCCCCGGCGGGTCGCCGGGTGACGCTCGAGGTACCGGTCGGGCGTGATGAGCTCGATGTCGTGAGCGACGCGCCATTCGTGAGCGGCCTTCGCCAGCGCCATCTCGCCGAAGCGGTGGTGGTGCCCGAACGACTCGATGTCGGTCGACAGCACGACCAGCGGATCGCGCTCGTCCTCCGCCGCGGCGCGAGCGCGATCGACGACGGTCTGCGCGAACTTCAGGCCGTCGTCGAGGAGACCGCCGAACGCGACGCCGTGTGACAGCTCGCCGTCGTACGGCACGACTCCGATGGTGCGGCCCGACGGGAGCGCCACGAGGAGCGGCACGTGGCCCGGCTCGGCGCCGTCCACGCGCACCTGGTGGGGAGCGAGCATCGTCCACGTGATGCCCACGTCGAGCAGGGCCTCGAGGCTGGCGCTGTCGACCGCCGTCTCGGGGAGCCACATGCCCTTGGGGGAATGGCCGAACCGCGACCGGTACTCGTCCACGCCCCAACGCACGATCGTCGCACGGTCACCCGCCGGGGTGAGCGGCAGGATCGCGTGCACCCACGGATGCGCCATCGCCCCGGCGCCGGCGTGGGCGCCGGCCGACACCGCCTGGGCGACCTCGGGGGCGTGACGGTCGAGCCACACTCCGAGCGTGGGCCCGAGGTCGAAGCTCATCTCGGCCCAGAGGTTGCTGGTCGACACGACGTGGCCGTGGTCGTCGAGCATCTTCGCCGCGCCGAGGGGGCCGTAGCACTCGGAGGTGATGCGCTCGTTCCAGTCGTGGAAGGGCGCCGCCGACGGCTGGACGGGGACCTCGCCGGTCTCCGGCGATTCGCGGGGCGGCTGGTAGGCGTGGCCGTGCACGCACACATAGGCGGTCACTGGACGGGGCTCCTCGTGCTGTCTGGGGAAAGGACGTGTGGGAAGGGAACGTGTGGGAAGGGAACGTGTGGACTCATGCTCGGGCCATGACGGTCAGCGCCAAGGGCGGCAGGGTGACGAGCGTCGACTGCGACCAGTGCCGCGCCGCGTGGGGCTCGGCCTCGAACCACTCCGGGGTGGGATAGCCGGAGCCGCCCCACTCCGGCGCATCGCTGTTCGCGATCAGCTGCCAGCGGCCGGTGTCGGGGAGTGGGATGCGATAGCCCTCGTGCGCGGTGGGCGTGAAGTTCGCGGTCACGACGAGCTGCTCGCCGCCGCCACGGCGCACCCACGACACCACGCTGTTGGCGCGGTCGTCACAGTCGAGCCACTCGAAGGTGGACGGGTCCGAACTCGTTGCGGCGAGCGCGGGGTGAGCACGCAGGAGCGCGTTGAGCCGGGCGAGCCATCGCTGCACGCCGCGATGCGGCTCGTGGTCGAGCAGGTACCAGGGCAGGACCGAGTCGTGGTTCCACTCCTCGTTCATCGCCAGCTCACCGCCCATGAACACGAGCGGCACGCCGGGCACGGTGTACTGGTGGCCGAACAGCAGTCGGAGGTTCGCACGACGCTGCCAGTCGTCACCCGCCATCTTCCCGACGAGGGAGCCCTTGCCGTGCACCACCTCGTCGTGCGACAGCGGCAGCACGAAGCGCTCCGACGTGGAGTACATGGCCCGGAACGTCAGGTCGTCCTGGTGCCACGACCGATGCACCGGATCGCGCCCCAGGTACTCCAGGACGTCGTGCATCCACCCGAGGTCCCACTTGAGATCGAAGCCGAGCCCGCCCCCGCCGGTCGGCGCGGTGACGCCGGGCCACGCCGTCGACTCCTCGGCGATGATGAGGGCGCCCGGCGTCGACGAGTGGATCTCGGTGGTGAGCTGCCGGACGAAGTCCACGGCCTCGAGGTTCTCGCGTCCGCCGTCCCGGTTGGGGATCCACTCCCCCGCCGACCGCCCGTAGTCGCGGTAGAGCATCGACGCGACGGCGTCGACCCGGAGCGCGTCGACGTGGTACCGCTCGATCCACCATCGCGCCGACGACACGAGGAACGCCCGCACCTCGGGGCGGCCCCAGTCGAACACCCGGCTGCCCCATTCGGGATGGCGACCCTCACGCGGGTCGCCGTACTCGTACAGGGGGCGGCCGTCGAAGTCGGCGAGGCCGTGGGCGTCGTCGGGGAAGTGCGCCGGAACCCAGTCGAGCACCACGCCGATGCCGGCGCGGTGGAGGGCGTCGACCATCGCGGCGAACTCCGCCGGCGTGCCGTACCGCGTGGTCGGGGCGAAGTAGCCCGTGACGTGGTAGCCCCACGACCCGCCGAACGGATGCTCGAGGATCGGCATCAGCTCGACGTGGGTGAACCCCATGTCGCGCACGTAGTCGACGAGCCAGGGCGTCACCTCGGCGTAGGTCGGGACCCGGCCGTCGGCATGGTGGCGCCACGAGCCGAGATGCAGCTCGTAGATCGACATGGGCGCGCCGGGCGCCTGCAGCGCGGATCGCGACGCCATCCACTCGCCGTCGCGCCAGCCGAACTCCGCCGGATCGTCGGCGGTGATGATCGAGGCGTTGTCGGGTGGGAGCTCCGAGGCACGGGCGAAGGGGTCGGCCTTGTGCACCCACTCCCCGTCGGGGGTGCGCACGTGCACCTTGTAGCGGTCGCCCAGCATCGCTGCGGGGACGAACCCCTCCCACACGTCGCCACCGTGGCGGCGCTCGAGCAGGGCGCCCGTCCAGCCGTCGAAGTCGCCGGCGATCGCGACCTGCTGCGCGTGCGGCGCCCACACCGCAGCGGACGCGCCCACCATGCCGGCAGCGGTGCGCGGGTGGACGCCGAACTGGTCGGCGAGCTTGGCGTGCGCCGTCGCAGCGACCGCACGTCGCCCTCGTCGAGCAGCGGAGCGACGCCCTCGGGCCAGCGGCTGCGGGTGCGGCGCCACCGGTCGACGTCGGCGAGCACACGGCGAGCGTCGGTGGCGGTCGCCGTCGCACCGGTCGCCAGCTCGTCGGCACCGAGGCGCGACACCAGCCGCCAGATGTCGCCCCCGACCTCGCCGGGGACGTTGAGGCGACGCGGATCGAGCGACAGGTCCTGCTCCGACACCAGCACGATGTCGGCCTCGCTCGCCGCGAGCTCCGCCAGCAGGTGGTCGCGCACGACCGGGGCGGTCGCGTCGACGCCCCAGGCCTCGTGCCACGCGGCGAACGGCGGAAGGTCGTGCGTGTTCAGCGACGCGATCGTCGACTCCGGCACCGGACGCGAGAGACGGAACGGCGCCCTCGTCTCGTCCTGCGCGATGAACAGACCCCGCGCGCCGACCTCGGCCATCGCGACCCGCACCTCGTCCGGCACCGTGCCGAGGTCCTCGCCCACCACGCCGCAGTCGTGCGCGACGCTCATCTCCGCGACGACCGACCAGTTGTGGCGCGCGTCGTAGGTGACGTAGGTGCCGTCGGACGCCTCGGCGCCGTCGGGGATCCAGAACAGGCGGTGGAGGCCCATGACGTGGTCGATGCGCAACAGGCCGCACACCGACATGTGCGCCTGGAGGCAGCGGGCGAGATCGCCGCGACCGGGGAGCGGCGGCACCAGGCCCCACGACTGGCCGCCGGGGAAGAACCGATCCGGCGGGGCGCCGATGGACATCCCGACGGCGAAGTCCTCGGGCGCCTCCCACACGTCGAACCCCGACGCGCTGGTGCCCACCGGCAGGTCGAGGTAGAGGGCCACGCCCTCGTCGCGGAGGTCGTCGCCGAGCTCGGCCAACTGCGTGGACACGGCCCACTGGAGCGCGATCTCGAACTCCACGTCGGCGCGCTCGACGCCGTGCGCGGCGAGCGTCGCGTCGTCGCCGGACCGCACCGCCCGGTCGAGCTCGGGCGACCAGGCGCGAGGGTCCCACCCGGCGCGCTCGGCGACCGCCTTCCACCGGGCCCACCGCTCGACCCCGGGCCGGTCGCGCACCCACGCCGTGGGAGCCACTGTCGAGCGGGCGGCCGACGACGCGAGCAGTGCCCGCGCCTGGGAGCGACGCAGCTGCCACGCCGGTTCGGGATGGGTGCGCTCCTGGCGCGGCGTCGGTTTGGGCGCCGGGTACGGCTCCCCCAGGCACTCTGCGAGCCAGGCGACGTCGAGCCAGCGCTCGTCCCAGTAGCGGCGCGTCAGCGGCGAGTAGGGGCTCGACTCGTCGGGTCTCGTCGCGAGGAGCGGGAGGGTGCCGACCACGCCGGCACCGAGGGCCACGGCGGCCTCGGCGAACGTGCGCAGCGTCGTCAGGTCGCCGAGGCCGATCTCACGGCCCGACCGCAGCCCGGCCAGCGGCGCGAACACGCCCCAGGTGTGTGGCGGCTGGGGGCCGGTGGCGCACCTCGACGTCGGGGCGTCAGCGCTCGCCGGCGAAGCTGCGTCCGCCGTCGGGGTGACGGGCGGCAGCAGGTCCAGGATCGCCTCGATCGTGCTCGCCGGCGGGCGGCGCAGCACGCCGGTGCCGTCGACGTATCCGGTCGCCACACCGCAGGCGGCGGCGCGTGCCTCGAGCGCGGCGCCGAGCTCGGTGCGACTCATGTCGCGACGTCGAACTGGAACCCTTTTTCGACGACCGTCACGCCGCCGGCGGACACGATGAGGCCCCGGGCCAGATCCTCCTCGTGATCGACACCGATGTGGGTGCCGGGCGGGACGGAGACGTTCTTGTCGATCACGCAGCGGCGCAGCACGGCACCCTCGCCGACCCGGCACCTGGGAAGGAGGATCACGCCGTCGAGCGACGCCTCGCTCACGAACGAGCCGGGGCCGATGATGGAGCCGGCGCTCTCGGAGCCCGAGAGGATGGTGGACGAGCACACCAGGGTGTCCGTCACCTCGGGCACCTCGCCCGCTGGGACCGCGGACAGCTTGCCGGCGGGCGCGGCGGCGAGGCGAACACCGGCCAGTCCTCGTTGTAGAGGCTGAAGACCGGCACCGACGCGACGAGTCCGGCGTTCGCGCCGTACGTCGACCGTGCCGACGTCGCGCCAGTAGCCGCGCTCGCGCTCGCCCTGGCCCGGCACCTCGTTGGTGCTGAAGTCGTACACCCGCGCACTGGCACGCTCGGCGAGGCGCGGCATGAGGTCGCCGCCGATGTCGTGCGGCAGGCCGGTGAGGCTGCCGGGGGTGACCGCCTCGACGAGCACGTCGGTGTCGAACACGTAGTTGCCCATCGAGACCAGGCTCATGTCGGGGTTGCCGGCCATTGCCGGCGGATCGGACGGCTTCTCGAGGAACCGCGTGATCATGCCGTCGGCGTCGGCGTCGATGATGCCGAAGGCCGAGGCCTCCGCCCGCGGCACCGGGATGGCCGCCACGGTGACGCCGCCGCCGTGGGCCTGGTGGTAGTCGACCATCTGGCGCGGATCCATGCGGTAGATGTGGTCGGCGCCGAACACGCACACGATGTCGGGGCGCTCGTCGTTGATCAGGTTGAGGTTCTGGTAGATCGCGTCTGCCGAGCCGCTGAACCAGTGCGGGCCGAGCCGCATCTGCGCGGGGACGGAGCTGACGTAGCTTCCGAGCAGCGTCGAGAACCTCCACGTACGGCTGATGTGGAGGTCGAGGCTGTGGCTCTTGTACTGGGTGAGCACGACGATCCGCGTGTACTGCGCGTTGGCGAAGTTCGACAGCACGAAGTCGATGAGGCGGTAGCTGCCCCCGAACGGCACTGCCGGCTTGGCCCGATCGTTGGTGAGGGGAAGGAGCCGCTTGCCCTCGCCGCCGGCGAGGATCATGACGAGGACTTTTGGTTGGGCCATCGAGGCCAGCCTACCGGCGCGACCCCTCCGCCCCGGGACGCTCGGGCGCTGATTCGTCACGCGAAACGAGACCTTCATACAGCGCCCGGTAGTGGGTCGCCGGGGTGTCCCACGACCAGTCGGCGGCCATGCCCCGGGCCCGCACGCGGGCCACCCGGGCCCGGTTCGACACCAGTCGGACGCCGCGGTGCACGCCGTCGACGATCCCGGCGCCGCTGACCGAGCGCATCACGATGCCCGTGCCCTGTCGCGACGACTCGTCCGCGTCGACCACGGTGTCGTGCAGACCGCCGACGTCGGTCACGATCGGGATCGTCCCGTAGCGGAGGGCCTGCATCTGGGTGAGGCCGCACGGCTCGAACCGGCTCGGCACCACGGTCAGGTCGCCCGCAGCGAACATGCGGTGGGCCAGCGCGGCGTCGTAGCCCTGACGGAACGCGACGCGGCCGGCGTGCGCGGCGGCGATCCGTGCCATCGCCGCCTCCGTCTCCCGGTCGCCCGACCCGAGGAGTGCGACCCGTGCGGGGACGCCCGCCACGATGCCGGCGACCTCGCCGAGGAGGTCGATGCCCTTCTGGTAGTCGAAGCGGCTGACGCTCACGACGAGCGGTCCGCCGGTCTCCTCGAGCCCCAGCTCGGCGCAGAGCGCCTGCTGGTTGGCCGCCTTGAGCTCGACGGTCGACGCGTCGTACCGGGCGACGAGGTGCGCGTCGGCGGCCGGGTCCCAGTCGACGGTGTCGATGCCGTTGAGGATGCCGACGAGGTCGCCGCCACGCGAGCGCAGGAGCGCGTCGAGGCCCATGCCGTGCTCCTCGGTCGTGATCTCGTCGGCGTAGCGGGGGCTGACGGTGACGACGCGATCGGCGAGCGAGATGCCGCCGGCGAGCGCGTTCACCGAGTTCTTCCACCGGTACCGCTCGCCGCGGGCCCCGAGCACGTCGATCCAGCCGGGGTCGCACCAGCCCTGGTGGGCCAGGTTGTGGATCGTGAGCACGGTCGGCGTGCCCTCGGGGAGGTGGGCCAGCGTCGTCGCAGCGTGCCAGTCGTGCACGTGGACGACGTCGGGTCGCAGCACGCGGGCGAGCGCGGCGACGGCCGCCGACCACGCGAAGAAGCGGTGGTCGTTGTCGCGCCAGCCGCTCCCCGACTCGGGGTCGACGTACGGATGGGGCCGGGCGAGGGACGGGGCGTCGATGACGACCACCTGGCCCAGGTGCTCGATCGTGCCCACGCGCGCCGACGCCGAACCCACCCACGACGGCACGTCGAGGGCGACGGTGCGCTCGGCGGCGAGCGGGAACGCCTCGTAGCCGGGCACCACCGGCGTGACGGTGATGCCGTCGCGTCGCAGCGCCCCGACGAGGCCCGCTGCCGCCGCACCGAGCCCGCCGGTGGACACCAGCGGTTCGAGTTCGGCGGTGGCGAAGAGCACGTGCACGACCGACGACGGTATCGGATCCTGCAAGACTCACCGCCCATGCAGGACGTTCCCGCCGCAGCGGACGACCACACCCTCGCACGCGACCTCGCGCACGAGGCAGGGGCACTGCTGCTCGCGGTCCGCGGCGAGCTCGCCGCCGCCGGGGCCGGCGCCGCCGAGCTCAAGAGCGCCGGCGACGAACGCGCCAACCGGTGGTTGATGGACCAGCTCGCGCTGCGTCGCCCCGACGATCCGGTGCTCAGCGAGGAGGAGCGCGAGCGGCCCAGCGCCGTCGCCCGCCGCCTCGACGCTCGACGTGCCTGGATCGTCGATCCCCTGGACGGCACCCGCGAGTTCTCCGAGCCGCCTCGCACCGACTGGGCGGTCCACGTCGCGCTGGCCGTCGACGGCGTGCCCGTCGCCGGCGCCGTCGCGCTTCCGGCGCTCGGGGTCACCTTGGGCACGGGCCCGTACGCTCCGTCCCCGCCGCCGCCGCACGACGGGGCGCCGCGCATCATCGTCAGCCGCACCCGCCCGCCGGCCGAGGCGCTCCGCATCCGCGACGCGCTCGGCGGGACGCTCGTGGAGATGGGGTCGGCCGGGGCGAAGGCGATGGCCGTCGTGCGCGGCGAGGCCGACGTCTACGCCCACTCGGGTGGGCAGTACGAGTGGGACTCGTGCGCGCCCGTCGCCGTCGCGATGGCCGCCGGCCTGTGGTGCACGCGCCTCGACGGCTCGCCGCTCCGGTACAACCGCAGCGACCCCTACCTCCCCGACCTGCTGATCTGCCGCCCGGAGATGGCCGCCGACGCCGTCCGCGCAGCAGAATCACCACATGCCTGACGCCACGTCCGCCCCCGTCGACCGCGACTGGGGCTCGTTCACCGACGACGGCCCGTGGAACGTCGACCGGTCGCACCTCCCGTGGATGCAGGGGATCCGGGTGCTTCGCCTCGCCACGCGACGCCAGGTCCCCGACCTCACCCGGGTGCGCCGGGTGCCACCGATCGGCCGCACCGCGGTCGTCACCTACCACCTCGGCGGGGCGCTCGCCGCATGGGCCGTCGGCGACCGGCGCCGTGGCGGCTCGGTCTCGCGTGCCGGCATCTCCCGTCGACTCCGCGTCGCCGCCGAGCGCCTCGGCCCCACCTACATCAAGCTCTGCCAGATCGTGAGCTCCGGGGAGGGCATCTTCCCCGAGGAGCTGGTCGAGGAGATGAAGAAGTGCCGCGACAAGGTGCCGGCGGAGGACTTCGACACCGTGCGCGGGGTCGTCGAGTCCGAGCTCGGCCGCCCGCTCGCCGAGGTGTTCGCCACGTTCGACCGCGCTCCCATCGCCGCCGCCTCGATCGCCCAGGTGCACGGCGCCACGCTGCTCGACGGCACGCCGGTCGTCGTGAAGGTGCAGCGCCCCACCATCCGCAGCCAGGTCCACCAGGACCTGCAGGTGATGGCGGCCATCGCTCCCCTGCTCGTCGGGCGCATCCCGATCGCCGCGCTCGCCAACCCCCCGGCGCTCGTCGAGCTGTTCGCCGAGACGATCTGCGAGGAGCTCGACTTCCGGCTCGAGGCCGAGAACATGATCGACCTGGCCACGGTCTTCGCGTCGATCAACCAGCGCGGCTACGTGATCCCTCGGCCGCACCCCACCCTCGTCACGCGCCGGGTGCTCGTGATGGAGCGGTTCGACGGCTACGCGTTCGACGATGTCGAGGGCATGCGGGCGGCGGGCATCGACACCCACGAGGTGATCCGGGTCGGGATGCGCGGCTTCACCGAGGGCTGCATGATCCACGGCATCTTCCACGGGGACCTGCACGGCGGAAACCTCATGGTGCTGCCGAACGGCAACATCGGCCTCCTCGACCACGGCATCACGGCGCGCATGACACCGCTGCAGCGCAACGCCTTCCTCCGCCTCATGCTCCTCGGCGCCGCGGGCGACATCCCCGGCCAGATCGCGGCGTTCCGCGACCTCGGCGCCCTGCCCGCCGACGTGGACATCCACGAGGTCATGGTCGACCTCGGCCTCGACCAGGCCCCGGTCGACCCCACCTCGCTCACCCAGGACCAGCTCGTCGGCGAGATCCAGCGCATCACGAAGGCCCTGCTCGGCTACGGCGCCCGCCTGCCGAAGATCCTGATGCTGTACGTGAAGAACCTCGTGTTCCTCGACGGCGCCATCGCCCGGCTCGCTCCGGACCTCGACCTGCTGAGCGAGTTCGCCGAGCTGTCCATGCACCTCGCCACCAACTACGGCCCTCAGATCGCGGCCGAGCTCGGCGTCGATCCCTCGACCCTCGCCGCCGATCGCGAGGCGATCAAGGCCAGCTTCGGCATCGTCGACCCGGAGATCGACACGGTGACCTACGCCGAGCTCCAGGAGCGACGCGAACTCATCCGCAAACGGCTCGCCGGCCACTCCTGATCGTTCCGCCGTTTCCGGCGATCACGGCGATACGCTCCGTTTCGGGGGAGGCGACCCAGCCGTCCCGAGAGGAGCGTCCCATGATCGCCACACTCCGTCAGACCTACGAGGTGAGCACCAGCGGCTCCATGAGCGGTGGGGTCTTCCTCCTCATGATGCTCGTGTACCTCGCAGTGATCGCGCTGTTCCTGTACTCCAACTGGAAGGTCTGGGTGAAGATGGGCGATCCGGGCTGGATGGGCATCGTCCCGATCCTCAACGTGTACCGGATCTTCCAGCGCACCCGCCCCGAGCAGGCGGTGCTCTACACGATCCTGTCGATCGTCCCCTGCATCTCGATCGTCATGGCGTTCTTCTACTGGAGCGACCTCGGCAAGCTGTTCGGAAAGTCGTTCCTGCACGGCCTGCTCACGCCGCTGCTCGCGTTCGGCGACGCCACCTACGTCGGTCCGCCGCCGCCCCGTCTGGGCTGACCGTTCGGGCGGATCGGCCGCCCGGTTCGCGATTGCAAGCACTTTTGGGGCAGACTGGTACGTCCCCCTGCTTCCTGGAGTTACTATGAGCGCGCCCGCACTCGCCGACCGCGTCACCAATCCGCTGATCCGCAACGTCGCGATCATCGCCCACGTCGACCACGGCAAGACGACGCTCGTCGACGCCATGCTCCGCCAGTCGGGCGCCTTCCGGGAGGGCGCCGAGGTCGTCGACCGCATCATGGACTCGATGGACCTCGAGCGCGAGAAGGGCATCACGATCTCGGCCAAGAACACGGCCGTGCGCTGGCCGAGCCCCGACGGCCCCGAGATCAAGATCAACATCGTCGACACCCCCGGCCACGCCGACTTCGGCGGCGAGGTCGAGCGCGCGCTGGCGATGGTCGACGGCGTGGTGCTGCTCGTCGACGCGTCCGAGGGCCCGCTCCCCCAGACCCGCTTCGTCCTCCGCAAGGCGCTCGGGCTCGATCTGCCGGTGATCCTGGTCATCAACAAGATCGACCGGGCCGATGCCCGCATCTCCGACGTCGTCGACGAGGTCTACGAGCTCTTCCTGGACCTCGACGCCCACGACCACCAGATCGAGTTCCCGATCGTGTACTGCTCGGCCCGCGCCGGCACCGCCACCCTCGACCTCGCCGAGGAGGGCACCGACCTGCAGCCCCTGTTCCAGGCGCTCGTGAACGAGGTCCCGGCACCGCAGGCGAACGCCGAGCTCCCGCTGCAGGCGCTCGTCACCAACCTCGCCGCCGACCCGTACGTGGGTCGCCTCGCCCGTTGCCGCGTCGTGAACGGCACGATCCGCCGCAACCAGCAGATCGCCTGGTGCAAGGCCGACGGCACGATCGAGCGGGCCAAGGTCGGCGTCATCTACATGACCGAGAGCCACGAGCGGCAGGAGGTCGAGGAGGCCCGCGCCGGCGAGATCATCGAGGTGTCCGGCCTCGACTCGGTCACCATCGGCGAGACGTTGGCCGATCCCGAGAACCCGGTCGCCCTGCCCGTCATCACCGTCGACGAGCCCTCGCTGTCGATGACGATCGGCATCAACACCGCGCCGCTCAACGGCAAGGACGGCACCAAGCTCACCGCCCGCCAGGTGAAGGCCCGGCTCGACCAGGAGCTCGTCGGCAACGTGAGCATCCGGGTGCTGAACACCGAACGCCCCGACGCGTGGGAGGTGCAGGCCCGAGGCGAGCTCCAGCTCGCGATCCTCATCGAGATGATGCGGCGCGACGGCTTCGAGCTCACGGTCGGCAAGCCGCAGGTGGTCACCAAGGAGATCGACGGCGAGCTGTGCGAGCCGGTCGAACGGCTCACGATCGACGTGCCCGAGGAGCACCTCGGCGCCGTCACGTCGCTCGTGGCGCCCCGCAAGGGCCGGCTCGAGAACATGACGAACCACGGCACCGGCTGGGTCCGCATGGACTACCTCGTCCCGGCGCGAGGCCTCATCGGCTTCCGCACGGAGTTCCTCACCGAGACCCGCGGCACCGGCATCATGCACCACGTGTTCGAGCGCTACGAGCCCTGGGCCGGCGAGCTGAAGGCTCGAGAGCGCGGCTCGATCGTCTCCGATCGGCGGGGCTCGACCACCGCATATGCGATCACCGCCCTGCAGGAGCGAAGCACGCTCTTCGTGCCGCCCGGCACCGAGGTCTACGAGGGAATGATCGTGGGCGAGAATTCGCGCAGTGAGGACATGGACGTCAACATCTGCCGTGAGAAGAAACTCACCAATATGCGTACCTCCTCGTCCGACCACACGATCCCGCTCGTGCCCCCGCGCCTGATGTCGCTTGAGCAGGCGCTGGAGTTCATCGCCCCCGATGAATGCGTCGAGGTCACCCCGTCGTTCGTCCGCCTCCGCAAGGTCGAATTGGACGCAACGGACCGTGCGAAGGTTCTCAAGCAGCTGAAGAACGCACGCGCCTAGTATTGGGAGAACATTGTCCGGCGAGCCGACGAGGCCCACATGTCCCCTCAGCGTTCCGACAGCCTGAGAACGCAGGCGGTGCTGATCTCGACGGCGGAACAGCTCTTCTCGGACCGGGGCATCGAGGGCGTCTCGCTCAGCGAGATCAACCGGGCCGCCGGGCAGCGGAACAAGTCGGCGCTGCACTACCACTTCGGGAGCCGTGACGGGCTGCTGAAGGCCCTGCTCGAGAAGCACCGCACCCAGCTCGACGCGGAGCGGTCCAAGCTGCTGGCCGGCTACGGGGACGCCGAGCTCACGCTGCACGACGCGGTGAGCGTCATGGTGCGACCGCTCGCGGAGCGGGTCGACGACCGCGAGAACGGGGGCGTGCACTACATCCGGATCATGGCGCAGCTCTCGGCCAATCCACAGCACCCGCTCAACTCGTGGCTCTTCAACGAACTGCCACCCGCCTTTGCCGCGATCGCACCCACCCTCTATCGACACATTCCCCGGGCGCCGACCTTGTTGCGAATGCGCCGAGCGCAATTGATGAACGGCACGATGTTCCATGCGCTGCTGCTGCAGACATATGCGCCGACCGGCGAGGACGGCGCAGCGGACCGACGGGTGCTCTACACGAACGACCTCATCGACTGCATTTGCGGATTGCTCAGCGCGCCGGTTTCGGACGTGTCGAACGCCGCCATCGACGAGCTGATGCGGGACGGTTCGGCCGAGCGCGCCGGCGACGACCGGATCCCGCGCTTCGGTCCCATCCCACCCAAGTGGTGACGGCCCCGTCGACTGCGTGACGGTCGTGCCGGCAGGCTCCCGTAGGATCGGGCCGTGCGTCTCGTGATTGCCCGCTGCTCGGTCGACTACCAGGGTCGGCTCAGCGCCCACCTCCCCCTCGCCACCCGGCTCCTCATGGTGAAGGCCGACGGGTGCGTGGCCATCCACGCCGACGGCGGTGCGTACAAGCCGCTCAACTGGATGAACGCCCCGAACCGGTTGGTCGAGGGCGACGGCGTCTGGACGGTCACCAACCCCAAGGGCGAGACCCTCACGATCACGCTCGAGGAGGTCGTGCACGACAGCGCCCACGAGCTCGGGGTCGACCCCGGGCTGCAGAAGGACGGCGTCGAGGCGCACCTCCAGGAGCTCCTGGCGGCGAACACCGACGTCATCGCCGACGGGCTCGTCCTGGTGCGTCGCGAGTACCCGACCGACATCGGGCCCGTCGACCTCCTGTGCCGTGACGGCGAGGGCCGGGCGATCGCCATCGAGGTGAAGCGACGCGGGGAGATCGACGGCGTCGAGCAGCTCTCCCGCTACCTCGAGCGCCTCGACCGCGATCCGACGCTCCGGGGCGTGCGCGGCATCTTCGTGGCGCAGTCCATCAAGCCGCAGGCGAAGGTGCTGGCCGCGAGCCGCGACATCGACTGCGTGGAGGTCGACTACGACGAGCTGCGCGGGATCGAGTCGAACGTGCTGCGGCTGTTCTGACGGTCGATCCACGCCTCGATGGCGTCGGTGATCCCACGCAGGCCCTTGTACTCCGCGGTCTCCGGCGGGAGCGCTGCAACCGCCGAGCGCAGGGTGTCGAGCACGCCCGGCTCGTGGGCGACCGCCGCGAGCGGTCGCTGGTGCACGCGGATGCCGAACGCGATCGCGCCGGTGCCGGGAAGTCGCCGCAGCGTCTGCCGCTCGACGCGCAGCCACAACCTGTCGCCGGCGTTCTCGGCGGTCACGCCGCCGCCGGGAGGACCGAGGCGCACCGGTTGGAACAGCGCGTCGTCGTCCATCAGGTTCCAGTTGAGGCGCCACACGGGGCGCTCGACGGTGAGCCGGTCGAAGAAGCCGTCGACCGTGCGCCCGAGGTGGTCCGCGTAGAACGCGACGTGCTCGTGGACGCCGCCCATCGGCAGACCGATCTTGGTGGCGAGCACCCAGCGCGTCGGGAAGCACACGCACGCAGCCGCCAGCACGAGCTCGCCGTCGACGGGCACGAGCAGGCACCAGTCCTCCTGGGTCGACATCCCGCACCGGGCGATCGGGTGGAGCGACTCCGGCCCGGCGACCTCGCCCTGCGCTGCGGCGAGCAGCGCGAGGAGCTCCGTTGCAGCGGCGTGCACCTCGGGGCGGTCGACGACCGACACCACGTCGTCGTGGCGCTCCCGAACCAGCCGGGCCTTCAGCTCGAGCTCGGCGTCACGGTGCTCGTCGGGCTCGAGCCACTGCGCGAGGTCGAGCGGGCGCAGGCCCATGCGGAGACGGAACGGCCGATCGTCGAAGGGGACGTAGTCGACCACGGATCCGGCCGGCTCAGCCGAACGTGGCGCGCCCGGAGTCGATGACGGTGCGTCCGTCGCCGCCGTCGGTGCGGAACACGGCCTCGCCGTCGCCGGTGCGCCAGATGCTGACGCTCAGCGTCTCGCCGGGGAACACGGGCGAGCTGAAGCGGCCCTCCATGCTGCGGAACGTGGCGGGATCGCCGTCGCAGAGCGCCCGGAGGAGGGCACGACCGGTGAACCCGTAGGTGCAGAGCCCGTGCAGGATGGGACGGTCGAACCCGGCCATGGCGGCGAACGACGGATCGGAGTGCAGCGGGTTGCGGTCGCCGGAGAGTCGGTAGAGCAGCGCCTGATCGCGGCTCGTGGCCAGCTCGATCACGGTGTCGGGGTCGCGCTCGGGCGCCACGTTCTGGGGACCGGACGGGCCGCGGTCGCCGCCCCAGCCGCCCTCACCGCGGATGAACGCCGACATCACGGTGTCGAACATCGGCTCGCCGGAGGTGGCGTCGGTCGACCGGGCCGTGATCTCGATCACCGCGCCCTTCACCTTGTCGTAGATGCCCGTGATCTCGGCAACGGTCGACACTGCGCCCGCGACCGGGAGCTCCCGGTGCAGCACGATGCGCTGCTCGCCGTGCACGAGCATCGCCGGATTGAACGAGCCGATGGTGCCGAACACGCCGCTCACGTCGGCGAGCGTGACCACCATCGTCGGCAGGGCGCGCTGGGTGACGTTCATCGAGTTCTCGGTCGTGAACATCAGGTCGTCGACGCCGCAGCCGACACCGAGGGCGTAGAGCAGCGCGTCCTTCGACTGCCACGACGACGCGGTGGGGGCCGACGTCGATCCGACGGCATCGGGATTGATCGGCATGGTTCGGCCTTTCGTGTGCCGGATGTTCGCGAAATGCCGGGGGGATGCCCCAGTTCACCCCCGCGGAGCGGCCATCCTATGAGGAGTGTCACGCTGGAAAGTAGTCCTGATCGCCGTTCTCGCCGCGCCCCTGCTCCTGTTCGGGCTGCTCTACGGCGCGTGGGCCGCGTTCGGCCCCGGCGACCAGGGCGTGAGCGTCGCGCCGAACGTGTCGCTCGCCGGACGCGACGTCGGCGGCGAGTCGTCGAGGACCCTCGCGGCGAGCGTCCGACATCTCGCCGACACCTTCTCGACGACGCCGGTGGAGATCGTCACGCCCACGTTCAAGATCTCCTCCACCGCCGGCAAGTTGGGCATCAGCATCGACGCGGACGCGACGACGGCCGCAGCGATGGCCGTGGGCCGCAACGATCCCGGTCCCCTGGCCCCGCTCCGGTGGGCCAAGTCCTTCGCCAGCCAGCGGAGCGCGCCCGTGTCCGTCCGCGTCGACCGGGCCACGGCGACCGACGCCATCACCGCAGCCGAGGGCGACCGTCACACCAAACCCGTCGAGCCGACGATGAAGGTCGGCAAGGACGACATCACGATGACACCCGGCGCCGCCGGCAAGGCGCTCGACATCGACGCGATCATCGACGGGGCGCCGGCGGCGATCACGTCGATGGGCGCCACGATCGTGATCCGCGCCGAGCAGCGCGAGACCAAGCCGACCATCGCCGACGCCGACGTCGCCGCGGTGGTCGCGAAGGCAAAGGAGGTGACCTCCCATCCGATCACGCTCAAGTTCGCCGACCAGAAGATCGACATCAAGGGCGAGGACCTCCGCGCCGGCTTCCGCCTGGACGTCGACGGCTCGACGCCGTCGCTCGGCCTCGACGACGCCTACGTCGCCGGCGTGCTGGCCGAGCGACTGAAGATCCCGACGAACCCCACGGGCGTGCGCTTCGACATCGTCAACGGCGCGCCCACCCCGGTGCCCGGCACCGACGCCGTCGTGTGCTGCGACGCCAAGGCCCCTGCCGACATCGCCGCGGCGCTGCTGGCGGGCAAGTCCGAGGTCACGCTGGGCACCCGCACGGTGACGGCCGCCGACGGGGTGGCGTGGGCCAACACCCTCGGGGTCAAGGAGGTCGTGGGCGAGTTCACGACCAAGCACCCGTGCTGCGCTCCCCGCGTCACCAACATCCACCGCATGTCCGACCTCACCCGCGGCGTGATCATCGCACCCGGCGAGACGTTCTCCGCCAACGACTTCGTGGGCAAGCGCACCAAGGAGAAGGGGTTCGTGAGCGCACCGGTCATCGAGGAGGGCAAGTTCTCCGAGGACTTCGGCGGCGGCGTGAGCCAGTGGGCGACGACGACCTTCAACGCCGCATTCTTCGCCGGCCTCGACATCCCCGAGCACAAGGCGCACTCCATCTACATCAGCCGCTACCCGTTCGGCCGTGAGGCGACGCTCGCCTACCCGTCGGTCGACCTGAAGCTGAAGAACAACACGCCCTACGGCGTGGTCATCTTCCCCACCTACACGAACACGTCGATCACCGTGCAGCTGTGGTCGACGAGGTTCGCCGCCGGCACCCAGACCGGGGCGAACAAGACCTCGGGCTGCGGCGACGTGTCGATCACCCGCACCCGCGTGTTCGTCAGCGGCGCCACCGACAAGCAGACCTACAAGGCCAACTACAACTGCAACCCGCCGAAGCATCCCTGACCTACGATCGGGCGCGACGCCGAGGGGGTTCCGCATCACATGACCGACGACATGCTGTACGAAGACCGGATGAGCGACGCGGACGCGCTCATGTGGAACATCGAGAAGGACCCTGCGCTCCGCTCGACGATCACCGCCGTGTTCCTGTTCGACCGGGCGATCGACCGCGACATCCTCGTCCACCGGTTCGAGCGACTGAGTCGTGTGATTCCGCGACTGCGCCAACGCGTGCGCTCGAACCCGCTGTCGATCGCCCCGCCGCGCTGGGAGACCGACCCGCACTTCGACCTCCACTTCCACCTCTGGTGGGTCAAGGCCCCCGGCCGGGCCACGATGCGCGACCTCATGTCCATCGCCGAGCCGGTGGCGATGTCGGGCTTCGACCGCGCCCGTCCCCTGTGGCGCGCCGTCGTCGTCGAGGGCCTGCCCGGCAAGAAGTCCGCGCTCATCATGAAGGTGCACCACGCCATCACCGACGGCGTCGGCGGCATGCGCCTGCAGCTCGAGCTGCTCGACCTCACGCCCGACGCGCCCGAGCGGGAGATGCCGCCGGAGCCCGAGGTGCACGTGATGACGCAGCCCGAGCGCTTCGCCGATGCCTTCGACCACCAGACGCGCCGTCAGCTCGGCATGGCCCGCCGCCTCGCCGGTGGCGTCATCGGGAGCGCCGCCGGTGCGCTCAGCGACCCCTTCGGCACGATCACGGCAGGGTCCGAGATGGCCTCGTCGGTGGGCCGTGTGCTCCGCCCGGCGAGCCACCCGATGAGTCCGCTCATGGTGGGCCGGTCGCTGTCGTCGCGGTTCGACACGCTGACCATCCCCCTCGACGAGGCGAAGGCCGCGGCCCGCAAGGCCGGCGGCAAGCTCAACGACGCCTTCGTCGGCGGCGTGGCGCGCGGCCTGTACAAGTACCACCTCGCCCACGGGATCGACTGCGACGAGCTGCGCATGGCCATCCCGATCAACGTGCGCACCGCCGAGATGGAGAACGTCGCCGGCAACGCGTTCGTGCCCGCCCGCCTCGAGCTGCCGATCGACGCCGAGGACCCGATCGAGACGATGCGCCAGGTGCACGCCATGGTCGACGGTGCCCGCGGCGAGCCAGCGAACGACCTCGTCGAGCCGCTGTCCAACCTCCTCAACCGGCTGCCCACGACGGCCGTCACCGCCCTGTTCGGGTCGATGGTGAAGGCCGTCGACTTCACGACGTCCAACGTGCCCGGCGCACCGTTCCCCGTCTACCTCGGCGGGGCGAAGATGGAGGCGCAGTTCCCCTTCGGCCCCCTCGCCGGCGCCGCGCTCAACATCACCCTGCTCAGCTACCAGAACGATCTCAACATCGGCATCGCGTCCGACCCGGCCGCCGTTCCCGATCCCGACGTGCTGGTGCGCTCGCTCAAGGCCGGCTTCGACGAGATCCTCGGCGTGGCCTGAGTTCCCGGCCCCACCCCCGCTCGGCATAGGTTGGCGGGGTGGAACGCGTCGACGTCGTCATCATCGGAGCCGGTCCGGCCGGCACCGCGGCGGCCATCGAGCTCCGGCGCGCCGGACGGTCGGTGACCGTCGTCGACAAGGCCACGTTCCCCCGAGACAAGATCTGCGGCGACGGCCTCACCACCGGAGCGCTCCGCCGGCTCGACCACCTCGGCGTCGAACCGGATCACGTCGCGTCGTGGCAGCCCGTGCACGACGTCTGGATCCGCCCGCCGTACGGTCGCGAACTGCACACGTCGCTCCCCGCCGGCCCCGGGTTGTTCGCCGCCGTCGCCACCCGCCGCGACCTCGACGCCGCGCTCGTCGACCGGGCCCGCAAGGAGGGCGCCACCGTGCTCGAGGGCGCGCCGCTCGAGGCGATCGAGCACGGCGCCGACGGCGTCGTGGTCACCGTCGGGGGACCCGCCGGCGGCGAGATCCGGGCGCGGTTCGCCATCGCGGCGGACGGCATGTGGTCGCCCACCCGCAAGCTCCTGGGCGAGACCATCGAGGGGTACCGCGGCGACTGGCACGCGTTCCGGCAGTACGTCGGGGGCGTCAGCGGCCGTGCCGCCACCGACCTCGTGGTCTTCTTCGAGCCCGACTTCCTTCCCGGCTACTTCTGGTCGTTCCCGCTGCCCGGCGGGCACGCCAACATCGGGTTCGGCATCCAGCGCGGCGGCAAGCACTCGACGCGCGACATGAAGGCGCTGTGGCCCGACATCCTCGCCCGTCCCCACGTGCGCGACCTGCTCGGCCCCGACGTGACCCCGCTCGAACCGCACCGGGCCTGGCCCATCCCCTGCCGCACCGGGGAGCTGTCGGCGTCCGTCGGCCCCGTGCTGTTCGTCGGCGACGCCGTCGGCGTGTGCGACGTGATGACCGGCGAGGACATCGGCCAGGCGTTGCAGACCGGCATGATGGTGGCCCACCACGTCAACGCGTCGTGGGGCGACCCCGGAGCCGCCGGTGCCGCGTACGGCGCCGAGCTGCTGGCCGAGCTCGGCCCCGACCACCGCATGAGCTCGCTGCTCGTGCGGGCCATCCAGCACCGCAAGGGAGCGTCGATCGCGCTCGCCATCGCGGGTACCAACGACTGGACCCGTCGCAACTTCGTGCGATGGCTGTTCGAGGACTCGCCCCGCGGCATCGTGTACCGCCCGTCGCTGTGGCGACGCGGCGCGCTCAGCGGGCCCGGCGCCTACCGCTGACGGCGGTGGCGGCGACGCGAACGGCTACGGGAACAGCGGCGGCCCGAACGTGGCCTTCGACGGATCCGTGTGGCGACCCTTGCGCGACATCGGACCGAACCGCGGCATCTCCGAGAAGGGCATCTTCCACTTGATGTACGGGCCGATGACCAGATAGTTCATCGTCTGCGCGATCTGGAAGCCGATGGAGTGGTGCCACAGGATCGACGGCACGTTCTCGTAGTCGACGAAGCCGTACCCGCAGTGCATCTTCGGGGTGGAGGGGTCGTCCGGGTCGTACTTGCGGAAGAAGAAGTCGGCCATCGTGTGGGCAATGCCGCTGCGGCGGTACTTCCGCTCGACGAACAGGTCGAACATGAGGAACTCGTCGGCCGCGAGGCGCATGCGCGGCACCCCGTTCGCAAGATCGCGCTCGCTGCCGAACGTCTCCCAGATGCGGCCGGCCGGCTCGCCGTCGGGACCGAGCGCCACGATGATGTTCCAGCGTCCCTCGGCGGTGGCCTTCTTCGCGATCGCCAGCTGGTGCTTGGTCGCGCAGATCTTGGGGAGGATCGGGTCGTCGGGCGTGTTCACCTCGACGATGGTGAAGTCGTGGTCGATGTTCTCCGGCGGCACGGGGGACGGCCGCGGCGTCACGTACACGACGAACGCCGAATGGATGCTCGGCTTCCATTCCTTCAGCTTCCGTTGGAGACCCTCGAGCGATGCCATGGCGAGCAGAGTAGGCGGTCAGCGACCGATGCGGGCTCGCACCTTGCCGATGCCCTCGCCCACCTCGGCGAGCATCACGCGGTCGCCGATGGCGAGGCCGGCCACCGCTCCCAGCGCCCCCGCCACGAACACGGCGAGGAGCGACGCGAACCCGGCGGTCGTGAGCAGGCGCACCGGCAGCGCGAAGGCCACGATGCCCAGCACCATCACCGTGGCCGGCCGCAGCGCGGCGAGCGACTGCCGCCAGGTCGTGCCGAGCAGACGGTTCGCCACCTCGATGCGGAAGATCGAGTACGGCACGATCACCGCCAGGTGCACCATGGCGATCGCCGTGATGCCGTGGCTCACGAACAGGATGAAGCCGCCCACGAGCACCGGCACGAACACCAGCTGGAAGTAGAGGCCGAGGCGGGGCTTGCCGATCGCTGCGAACAGGTCGCCCGACGCGTAGCCGACCGCCACGAACCCACCGGCGAGGCAGAGCAGCTGCATGACGGGGATGGCGCCCTCGAAGCCCGGATACACCACCGTGATGAAGTCGCGGGAGATCAGCGACATGCCGACGCCGGCCGAGAAGCCGAACAGGCACAGGATGCGCAGCGACTTGAGCGAGGCGTTGCGCAGCGCCTCGTCGCCCGTCGCCCGCGCGGCCGAGTACGCCGGGAACGCCACGTTGGAGAAGATGTTGTAGACGCTCCCGAGGACCAGCTCGGGCAGGCGGAACGCCGTGTAGTACTGGCCGAAGGCCCGGGACTTGCCGCCGAAGTGACGGGTGATCACCAGGTAGTCGCCCTGCAGCCAGAGCATCCCGACCAACTGCGCGCCGAACATGGCGCCGCCGAAGCGCAGCATCTGACCCGCGATGGCCCGGTCGAAGTGGATGACCGGCTTGAACCGCACGAGCACCCACACGACGGCCGTCGCGCACATCTCGGCGGCGACGACGCCGATCACCATCGAGATCGGCCCCCGACCGCTCTCGAGGAGCGCCACCGACACACCGAAGCGCAGGATCGACCTCGTGAAGTCGGCCCGCACACGCCGGCGGAAGTCGAGGTCGCGACGCAGGATCGAGTCCGGAACCTGGCCGAGGCCCTTCACCAGCACCAGCAGCGCGACGACCCGGAAGATCGCCGGGTCGTGGGCGCCGACGAAGCGGTCGATGGCGCCGGCGCCGAAGAAGATCGCCACCGCCAGCACGCCGGCGACGGCAAGGTTGACGGTGAACGCGACGGCGACGCGCTCGGACTGCCCCTGCTCCTGCTCGAAGATGAGCGAGGCGCCCATGCCGAGCCCGAGCAGCACGTCGATCCAGAAGACGAGCGTGAGCGCCGTGCCGACCACGCCGATGTCGCTGGCGCCGAGGATGCGCGTCGCGAACCAGTAGGTCGCGAACGACCCGATCTGCATCACGACGAACCCGACGAGCGCCCACACGAAACCACCGGCCGCCTTCCGGCCGATGTCGCCGGTGTTGCCGGTGTCCCCCTCGGTTACCTCGACCACGACGTCCTCCCCCGGCGCACGGCCGACCCGCGCACACAGGAACGTTCAATGGTAGGGCGTCTACAGTGCGCCGGATGCGCACACGACTGACCGACATCCTGCAGATCGAACACCCGGTGATGCTCGCCGGCATGGGGGGCGTCTCGTACAGCGAGCTCGCCGCGGCCGTGTCCAACGGCGGCGGGTTCGGCTGCCTCGGCGCCTCCACCATGTCCAACGACCGGATGGAGCAGGAGATCGCCGCCACGCGTGCGCTCACCGACAAGCCGTTCGGCGTCGACCTGCTCACGGCGATGCCCGGCGACATGGCCGCGCAGGTCGAGCTCATCATCGCCGGAGGCGCCACCGTGTTCGCCGCCGGTCTGGGCGTGCCACGCGAGGTCGTCTCGATGTGCCACGACAACAACATCATCGTGGTCAACATCTGCGGCAAGGTGCGTCACGCCGTCGCCGCGGTCGAGGCCGGGTGCGACATCGTCGTCGCGCAGGGCACCGAGGCGGGCGGTCACACCGGGCTCATCGCGACCATGGCCCTCGTGCCCCAGGTGGTCGATGCGGTCGGCGACCGCGTCCCGGTCGTCGCGGCCGGCGGCATCGTCGACGGTCGTGGCCTCGCCGCCGCCCTGTCGCTCGGCGCCGACGGCATCTGGGTCGGCACCCGCTTCATCGCCACGCCCGAGGCGTACGGCGTGCGCGGCTACAAGGAGACGCTCCTCGCGGCTCACGAGGACGACACCACCATCAGCCGTGCGTTCACGGGCAAGACCTGCCGCGTCATCCGCAACGAGTACACGCAGTACTTCGACGAGCACCCCGACGAGCTCCAGCCGTTCCCCCAGCAGTTCGTCACGTCGATGAACGCCGGCGCCAACCACCTCGGGCTCGGCCTCGACGACGATCGCGTCGACCCGAAGAAGGAGTTCTTCCCCGCCGGTCAGGGCGTGGGCGCGATCGACTCCCTCGAGCCGGCCGGCGAGCTGGTCGCCCGCTTCGTCCGCGAGGCCGAGGCCGCGCTCGACCGCGTGGCCTCCCTCCGCTGACGTCCGCTCACCCCGACCTCCGCCCTCACCCTGGCTCCCGCCCTCACCCTGTTTTGTGCCCCGGATCGACCGGGTAGCCGGTCGATCCGGGGCACAAAACGGGGGCGGGGCAGGTCAGGTCGGTGGGCGGGTCAGGTAGGTGGGGCGGGTCAGAGCCAGCCCTTGACCTTCTCGATGAGCGCCGGCTGGTCGGCGTCGATCGGCGCCACGTTGAGCACGGTGACACCCGACTCGCGGTAGGCCTCGATGCGCTCGCGCACGTAGCCCTCGGGGCCGACGAGGTTGGTCGCCTCGAGCAGCTCGAGCGGGATGGCCGCCGCGGCCTCGTCCTTGCGGCCCGCGAGGTAGAGGTCCTGGATCTTCTCGGCCTCGGCCTCGTAGCCGTAGCGGGAGATGAGGGCGTTGTAGAAGTTCTGGCCCTTCGCGCCCATGCCGCCGACGTACAGCGCCATCATCGGCCGGGCGAAGTCGAGGACCGACTTCACGTCGTCGCCCACGGCGAGCAGGCCGCCCGCGACGATGTCCATCGGGCCGAGCGCCGCGTCACGCTTCGCGTACCCCGCCGCGAGGGCGTCGCCGAACGCCAGCTCGGCCTTCTCCGGGTAGTAGAAGATCGGGAGCCAGCCGTTGGCGAGCTCGGCGGTGAGCGCGATGTTCTTCGGGCCGAGCGACGCGATGTGGATCGGGATGTCGGCGCGCAGCGGATGGTTGATGATCTTGAGCGGCTTGCCGAGCCCGGTGCCCTGCTCGGGCGGGAGCGGCAGCGTGTAGTACTTGCCCTCGTAGGTGAGCTTCTCCTCACGGGCCCACAACTTGCGGCAGATCTCGATGATCTCCCGCGTGCGGCCGAGCGGAGCGTCGTACGGGAGGCCGTGGAACCCCTCGATGACCTGCGGGCCCGAGGCGCCGAGGCCCATGATGCAACGGCCGTTCGACACGAAGTCGAGACCGGCCGCGGTCATGCCGATGAGCGTGGGCGTGCGGGTGTAGATGGGCAGGATGCCCGCCGCGATCTGCACGGTCTCGGTGCGGGCCGCCAGGAAGCCCATCGCCGACACGGCGTCGAAGCTGTACGCCTCGGCGACGTAGACGATGTCGAGGCCGGCCTTCTCGAGCGCCACGGTCTGCTCGACCGACTGCTCGAAGCCGCCCGAGTAGGGCATCTGCATGGAGATCTTCACGAGTTGGCCCCCTCGGCCTCGGGAATCGGATTGCCGTGCTTGTCGATGCGCTGGAGCGTGTCCCGCTGCAGCGAGCCCACGTCGGAGCCGTTCGGCGCGTCGGTCTCGAACAGGACGCGGTAGCGCACCCAGTCGAAGCCGTTCTTCAGGATCACCTTGCCGGGGGTGCCGGCGGGGATGCCGGGGAGATCGACCGTGCTCACCACGCGATCGTGCAGGAGGAGCTCGTTGCCGGAACGTTTAGCCATGGGCGCCAACACTACCGAGCGGCCGTGCCCGGCACGTAAGCGACGACACACGGTCCGACGACAGCGACACGTCACGTGGCCGCGGCTCGCCCATCGTCGCCGCGCTGGCCACGTCGATGAGCGACTCGTCGAGGCCGAACCACCGACAGAGCACCCGACCCACGTCGACGCGACTCAAACGCTCCGGGCCCACGAGATGCCACACCCCGGCCCGTTCGGCGCGTGGCAGCGCGGCGATCTCCCAGATCTGCGCGGCAAGGTCGTCGACGAGGATCGGCATGCGGAACTCGTCGTCGAAGAACGTGACGCGCTCCCCCGCGCGGATCGACTCGATCGCCCATCGCGACGTGCTGTCGCTTCCGTCGGTGGCGACGATCAGCGAGGTGCGCACGACGACCGCGTCCGGGCAGCTCTCGCGCACGGCCACCTCGGCGAGCGCCTTGGCGCGTCCGTAGGGATGGATCGGCGAGGGCTCGTCGGTCTCCGCGTACGGGGCGTGGTCACCGTCGAACAGCGCGTCGGTGGAGACGTGGATCAACGCGATGTCGAGCGCGGCGCAGGCGGTGGCGACCTCGGTGGTGGAGTCGACCGTGGCCGCGTGGTCGGTCTTGGAGTACGCGGTGTGGATCACCACGTCGGGCCGGCGGCGCTCGAACAGCTCGAAGGCGGCGAGCGGCTGCGCGAGATCGATGCGGTGGGCCTTCACCCCGGCCGGCCCCGGCGCCGTGTGCACCGCGACCTCGCTGCTCCATCCCGGCGGCGTGGTGCGGGCGAGCTGCGAACCGAGCAGCCCGGCCCCGCCGGTGATCAGGGCCTTCATCCGCGCCGGCTCTCCGCCCACGACCGGCCCTCGTTCGGATCGAGGTCGTGGGGCAGCCCCAGCACGCGCTCCGCCAGGATGTTCCGCTGCACCTGCGTGGTGCCGCCGCCGATGGTGAGGGCGCGTGCGAACAGGTACCCGAAGTGCCACAGGTCGACGGGCGCGCCCATCGGTCCGTCGGTGGTGAGCAGCGCACCCGTGCCGGCGAGGTCCTTCGCGATGCCCATGATCTTCTGTCCGTGCTCGTCGGCGAGCAGCTTGCGGATCGACGCCTCCGGGCCGGGCGCCTCGCCCTTGATGGCCGCGCTCACCGTGCGCAGGCGGATGAGACGGAGGATCTCGGCTTCGACGTAGAGCGACGCGAGCTCCTGGCGCATCACCGGATCGGCGCAGCCGCCGCGCTCGCGCACGATGTCGAGCAGTGCGTAGGCGTCGGGCCCCATGCCCCACAGCGCTCCCCCGCCCGACAGCGACACGCGCTCGTTGCCCAGCGTGACCTTGGCGAGGCCCCACCCGCGGTTCGCCTCACCGACCAACGCGTCGGCCGGCAGCCGGACGTCGGTGAAGAACACCTCGTTGAACAGCGCGACGCCGGTCATCTCGCGGACGGGGCGCACCTCGACGCCGGGGGCGTCCATGGGGCAGATGAAGTACGAGATGCCCTGGTGCTTGGGCGCGTCGGGGTCGGTGCGGGCGATCAGGATGCCGAACTGGCTGTTCTGCGCGCCGGAGTTCCAGATCTTGGACCCGTTGACCACCCACTCGTCGCCGTCGCGCACGGCGCGGGTGCCGAGGCTCGCGAGGTCGCTCCCCGCCTCCGGCTCGCTGAACAGCTGGCACCAGATCTCCTCGCCGGCGAGCAGCGGGAAGAGGTAGCGCTCCTTCTGCTCGTCGGTGCCGGCGTGCACCAGCGTCGGGCCGGCCCAGCCGATGCCGATCATGTTGTCCGGCCGACGCACCTTCGCCCGGCGCAGTTCGTCGTCGATGATCAGCTGGTGGATGGGGTTCGCGTCGAGGCCCCAGGGGCGTGGCCAGTGCGGGGCGACGAGACCGGCCTCGGCCAGCGCGCGGCCCGACGGCGCGGGGTTGGCGTCGAGCCACGCGCGCACCTCGAGGCGGCGCGGGTCGTCCTCTGCGGGGAGTTCGAGATCCATCGCCTCACGCTAAGCGCTGCAGGCGGGCGACGGCCTCCCCGAGCACCTCGTCGCGCTTGCAGAAGGCCCACCTCACGAACGTGCGCCCTCGCGCCCGGTCGTCGTAGAACACGCTCGCGGGGATGGCCACCAGCCCGGCCCGCTCGGGCAGTTCGAGGCAGAACTCCCGGGCGTCGGTCGCGCCGATCGCGGACACGTCGGCGCTCAGGAAGTAGCCACCGGCAGCGGTCAGCGGGTGCAGGCCGACGGCCTCGAGCCCGGCCGCCAGACGATCGCGACGCGCCCGGAGGTCGTTGCGCAGCCCGTCGAAGTAGTCGTCGCCGAGTCGCAGGCCGGCGGCGATCCCGTACTGCAGCGGCCCACCGCTCACGTAGGTGAGGAACTGCTTGGACGTACGGACGGCATCGACCAGCACGGGCGGCCCGGTGATCCATCCCACCTTCCATCCCGTGCACTGGAACGTCTTGCCGCCCGACGAGATCGTGAGCGTCCGCTCGGCCATGCCGGGCAGCGACGCGATGGGAACGTGCGGTGCGTCGTAGGCCAGGTGCTCGTACACCTCGTCGGTCACCACCAGGAGGTCCCGCTCGATCGCGAGGTCGCAGATCACCTGCGTCTCCTCGGCCGTGAGGATCCGGCCCGTCGGGTTGTGCGGCGTGTTCACGAGGAGGACCTTCGTGCGCGGCGTGACCGCGGCCCGGAAGGCGTCGGGGTCGAAGGTCCAGTCGGGAGCGACCAGCGGCACCACCCGCCGCACGCCGCCGGCCATCGACACGGCCGCCGCGTACGAGTCGTAGTACGGCTCGAACATCACGACCTCGTCGCCCGGATCGATCAGCGAGATCATGGCGGCGGCGATCGCCTCCGTGGCGCCCGTGGTGACGAGCACCTCGCGATCGGGATCGAGCTCGATGCCGTACCAGTGACGCTGGTGGTCGGCGATCGCGGCACGAAGCTCGGGGATCCCGGCCCCGGGCGGGTACTGGTTGTGGCCATCGCGGATCGCAGCGACCGCGGCGTCGGCGACGGGCGCCGGCGGCTCGGTGTCGGGGAAGCCCTGACCGAGGTTGATCGAGCCGGTGGCCGCAGCCAGCGCCGACATCTCGGCGAAGATCGTGGTGCCGAAGCCGCGGAGGCGCTCCGCCAGTGGGTCGTGCGTCACGGCATCACCCTAACGAGCGACACCGGGCCGTCACGAGTGGCAACAGGCCATCCTGCCCAGACGGGGTAGGGGCGATCTGCTGTGTTGTGTTCGCCCGCGGCGTACGTACCGTCGTCGTACGTGACACCTTCACTCCTCCACGGTCGGCGACGCATCGCCGCGCTCGCCGCCGCCCTCGTCGCCGGCACGCTCGCGACCGTCGTCGCGACCAGCAGCATCGACGCCCCGAAAGCCGTGGCCGACACCTCCCCGGCCCCCGACACCGGCATGCCGGCCACGTTCGGTGCCAAGCCGCTGCCGACGGTGCAGGTCAACGGCATCGTGTGGGCGCAGGTCACCGTCGGCAACGTCGTCTATGCCACGGGCGCGTTCACCCAGTCCCGGCCCGCCGGCGCGGCGCCGAACACCCAGTTGAGCCCCGCCGGGAACATCCTCGCCTTCGACATCACGACCGGCGAGCGGATCATGTCGTTCAACCACTCGATGAACGGGACCGGCCGCTCCCTCGCCGTCTCCCCCGACGGCCAGCGCGTCTACGTCGGCGGCGACTTCACGGCGATCGACGGGGTCGCCCGTCGACACGTCGCAGCGTTCCGCACGTCGGACGGAGCGCTCGACCCGACGTTCGACGGGAAGGTCGGCGCCACGGTCATGTCCATCGTGCCGACGGCGACCACCGTCTACGTGGGCGGATCGTTCGTCTCCGCCGGCAGCGGCGCCGGCCCCGACGTCCCACGGACCAACCTCGCTGCGTTCAACACTGCGGGCGCGCTGCTGCCGTGGGCACCCACCGCCACCGGCGGCATCGTCACCTCGATGGTGATGGCACCGGCGGCAACGAAGCTCGTCGTCGCCGGCCAGTTCACCACGCTCAACGGCAGCACACAGCTGGGCATGGGCGCGCTCGATCCCACCACGGGCGCCGCGACGACCTGGCTCGCCAACCGCACCATCCGCAACAGCGGGGAGAACTCGATCGGCGGCCTCACCACGGACGGCACGCCGATCTACGGCGCCGGCCAGGCGTGGTGGGGCACCGCCAACTTCGAAGGACGCTTCGCCCTCGACCCGGCGGACGGCCCGATCGTGTACAACGACTGCCACGGCGACACCTACGCCACCCTGCCGGTCAACGGCGTGCTCTACAGCACCGGCTACAACCACGACTGCTCGGCGGTCAACGGGTTCCCGGACTTTCCCACAGGGCGAGTAGTGGCACCACCGTGGCCGAGACCACGTTCCCCACCGGCATGAACTGACCGGACAGCTACGGATGGACCAGGGCTTCGCCGCCGCCACCATGCTCAACTGGTATCCCAACATCGGCGAGCTACCTATGACCGTCGCAATCGACGCGTTCGCCGGCACGGTCGCCGTCTCCGGCTTCTCGCAGGCGGCGTGGTCGTCCGCTACGAACACGGCCGGCACCTACCTCTCCGTGGGCGGCGAGTTCCCCACCGCCGGCTTCGTGCCGCAGCAGGGCCTCACCCGATTCGCCATCCCCTCGATCTCGAGCACGAGCGGCCTGCACGACGCCGTCGAGCCGCCGACGGCCACCGCGTCGCCGGCGGCCGGCAGCGTGCGGGTGGTGGACCGCTGCGTGGGACCGACAACGAGAACCTGACCTACGAGATCTTCTGCACGGCGCCGAGACGCCGCTCACCCGCCAGGTGATGTCGTCGACGTTCTGGCAGAACACCGCCAACGGCTTCCTGACCGACACCGCCTGATGGCCGGTGCGCACCTCGTACGTGCTGAAGGTGACCGACCCTGACGGCAACCGGGTGAAGAAGTCGACCTCGGTCACCGTCCGGACCGCCGGCACCGCACCCCCGTCGACCAACCTGCGCTCGGCGCCCACGATCGCCAGCGCAAGCCGTCCATTGCGACCAACCAGTCCTGGCGGGCCGTCGACGGCTCGACGAACGGATCGGCCATCACCGGCAGCCGCGGACGCCCCGGAGCGCTCCGTCGGCGTGGTAGGTCGATCTCCAGGGCTCGACCACCATCTCCAGCATCGACGTGCGGGGTCGCACCGACTGCTGCGCGGCAATCCGGCGACTACTGGGTGTTCGTGTCGTCGAAGCCGTTCGACACCGTGGCCCACGCCGACGCAGCAGGCGGCGCGCCGGGGTCTGGTCGACCTACCGGAGCGCCGTGCCGCAGCGCCCAGGACCACCATCGCGCCGCCGGCCGGCACGACCGGCGCTACGTCATGCTGCGCCACGGCGTCAGCGTCGACCTCGCCGAGCTCGCCGAGGTGCAGGTGGAGCGGTGACCCGATCACCCCGCCCGTCGTCGACACGCTCGCCGACCGCCTCGCCGGCGTCAGCGCGCGACCCAGGCCGCGCCCGGCGGTGAACGTCAACTGGTCGGCCTCGACCGACCTCCCCGATCCCGGCGGCGTGGGCATCGCCGGCTACCGGTATGCCCGGCATCGCGACGCAGCAGGGTGCTCGTGGGCTCGTTGACGTACTCGGACACCACGGCCACGCCCGCCAGCACCGCCACGAGGTGGCCATGGACCCCGGCGACGTATTCCCGGCCCGGGTCGATCGCCGCGCCAGGCCATCGTCACCGATCCCAACGGTCGTCGACACCGCGCCTACCGTGCCCACCGGCGCCGCTGCGACCCAGAACGGCTCGGCAACAGCGAGAACTTCGGCGTATTCCTTGTTCGACCTGCTCCAACCCCGGCGGCGTCGGCGTCTCCGGCCACTGGCCGTGCGCGCATCAAGGATGCAGGCTCGTTCCGGCTGGCCGGCACGCCTACCTACACCGACACCGCTCCACTCGTGGGCACGCACCGATACGAGATCCACGCGGTCGACAAGGGCGGTCGCATCTCCGCCGTCTCCGCGCCGGCGATCGTGACGTTCGTCGACCCGAACGCGGTCGTCGACAACCTCGCTCCCACCGTGCCCGCCGGCACCACCGCCACACGGAACGGAGCGTCGGTCACGGTCACCTGGTCGGCCTCGACCGACCTGCCGGATCCCGGCGGGGTCGGCGTCGCCGGCTACTACGTCGTGCGCGACTGGTTCACGCAGTGGTTCGTGCCCGCCGGTACGACCCGGTACGTCGACACCACGGCGGGCGCCGGCGCACACCGGTACGAGGTCCACGCCGTCGACCGAGGGAACCGCATCTCCGGTCCGTCGGCGCCGGCCCTCGTCACGGCCGGTTGACCGCCGGAGCGCTCTCCTCGACGCGTGCGGCGAGGGACACGAGGCGTTCGTCGCTCCACGCCGGACCGATGAGCGTGATGCTGGGCGGCGGCAACTCCGGCGACCCCTGCCCGGCCGGCAGCGTGACCGCCGCGAGGTCGAGCAGGTTGACGAAGTTGGTGTAGGTGCCGAGCATCGCGTTCACGCCGAGCGGGTCGGCGTGCACCTCGTCGACGGTCGGCACGCGAGGCACCGACGGCACGACGAGCACGTCGGCCACGGCCCAGGTGGGACCCGTCGCCCGCCGCAGGCGCTGCAGCTCGTCCAGGTCACGGAACACCTCCCACCCCGCCACGTGCTCGGCGGCGGCGATGACGCCGTGCACGATCGGGTCGACCTCACCCGGCGCTGCCGCGGCGACGAACTCCCCCACGGCGGCGAACCGCTCGGCAACGAACGCTCCGCCGTACAGCATGGCCGCCGTCTCGATGAACGGCTCGAGGTCGATCTCCACGAACTCGACGTCACGGTCGAGGGCCGACGTGAGCGCTGCCACCGACGAGCGGAAGCGATCGGCGCCGGCGTCGTCGCCGTCGAACCAGAGCGCCTCCACCGCCGGGAGCCCGACGCGGACGGGACCGGCGCGATGCGGCGCTCCGGCGTCGGCGCGCCGCCACGGGTCGATCGGCTCGTCGGGGGCAGCGGCGACGAGACGCGACGCGACCGCGGCGTCGGCAACCTGCGCCCCGAAGAACGACACGCAGTCGAGCGACCGGCACGCGGGCACGATGCCGGCGACCGAGCAGCGTCCGCGGGTCGGCTTGAGCCCGACGATCCCGTTGGCGGCCGCCGGCACCCGGCCCGAGCCGGCGGTGTCGGTGCCGAGCGCCAGATCGACGAGCCCGGCGGCCACGGCGACCGCCGAGCCCGAGCTCGAGCCTCCCGAGACGAGGCCCGGCCAGTGGGCGTTGGGGCACACGCCGTGCGGCGACCGCGTGCCCACCAGCCCGGTGGCGAACTGATCCAGGTTGGTGATGCCGACGACGACCGCGCCGGCACGCTCCAACGCGACCACGGCGGCAGCGCTCCGATCGGCGACGGCGCCGAAGGTCGGGCATCCCGCCGTCGTGCGGTGCCCGGCGACGTCGATGTTGCCCTTCACGGCCAACGTCCGACCGGCGAGGGGCAGGACCTCACCGGCAGCGACGCGCTCGTCGACCACGGCGGCGGCCGCCACGGCGACGTCGGACGGCACCAGCTCGAGGAAGATGCCGTTCCGCCCGTCGGCCGCGATCCGCTCGTACGCCGCGGTGACGGCGGCGACCGCCCCGGCTGCGGTCACGAGGCCTCGAGCGCGGCCAGCAGCTGCTCCGACGAGGCGACGGCGCCGAACACGCCACCCTGCATCGTGACCATCTTGAGTGCGGCCTCGTAGTTGCCGACGTCGGTGGCGCCGGTGCAGTCGGACAGCAGCAGGCACTCGTAGCCGCGGTCGTTGGCCTCGCGCATCGTGGTGTGCACGCACACGTCGGTGGTGATGCCGGTGAGCACGATGTGCGTCACGCCGGCGGTGCGGAGCACGAGGTCGAGGTCGGTCGCGTAGAACGCGCCCTTGCCGGGCTTGTCGATGACGATCTCGCCGTCGATCGGCGCGACCTCCGGCACGATCTCCCACCCCACCTCGCCGCGCACGAGGATGCGTCCGCAGGGCCCGGAGTCGCCGATGCCGGCACCGATGCCCTTCGACCGCCACAGCTTGTTGGGCGGGCAGTCCGAGAGGTCGGGGCGGTGGCCCTCGCGGGTGTGGACGATCGTCCAACCGGCGGCGCGGGCCGCGGCGAGAACGGTGGCGGTGGGCCCGAGCCCGGCGCGGGTGAGCGCCAGGTCGTAGCCCATCGCGTCGACGTAGCCGCCGGGGCCGCAGAAGTCGACCTGCCAGTCGATCAGGACGAGCGCGGTGTGCCGGGCATCGATCACGCCGTCGTAGGGCCACGCGTACGGTTCGGCGGCGACGGTCTGGGTCATGTTCGCTCCATTCAGGGGTTGGTCGGATTCGGTGACAGCTCGGCGAGGAGCTCGGCGGCGGTGCCGACGGCGCCGAAGATGCCGCCGGACATGCACACGCTCGAGAGCGACGCGGCGCCGGTGACCGCGGTGTGGTGCACGACCGCGTCGAGGGCGATCAGGCACTCGTAGCCACGGTCGTTGGCGCTGCGATTCGTGCTCGAGACCGGGCCCTCGGTGCCGAGCCCGCAGAGCAGCAGGCGATCGACACCGCGACCGCGGAGCTCGAGGTCGGTCCACTCGACGAGGAAGGCGTCGAGGCCGGGCGTGTCGATCACGACGTCGCCCGGTTCGGGACCGTCGAGCAGCTCCCAGTCGTCGCTGCCGACGGTGGGGAGCAGCCCGGGCGGGCGGCGGGACGGAGCGGTCGGCGAACCGCAACGCACCCACACCACGGTGGCGCCGAGCTCGCGGAGCGCGGCGACGGTGGCGGCGATGTCGGCGAGTGCGTCGTCGATGCCGGCGGCGTCGCCCCGCGCCGCCCCGGGCGGCGGCCCGCCGCACACGACGACGGCCAGGCGGTCGGCGGCGAGGGGCTCGTCGCCCGTTCGGTCCCACGGCCAGGCGTAGGGCTGGGTGTGCATGGATGCTCCGTCTCGTGCAGTGGAGTCGTGCGGTGGAGTCGTGGGGTGGAGTCGTGGGGTGGAGTCGAGCGGGCCGGGCCGGACCCCGCGTGCGGCGTCCGGCCCGTGCCCTCCCGAGGTGCTCGGGGTCAGCTCTTGGGGATCTCGCCGACCACGCCCTTCACGAAGACCGCGATGGCCTCGATCGTGGCGTAGTCCGGCACGACGCCGGCCTCGACGAGGGTCGACCCGTCCTGGCCGACGACCGGTCCGGCGAACGGCGAGCCGTCGGTCGAGATCCGCTTCTTGGCGTCGGCGACCGCCGCCTTGGTCTCGTCGGTCACGCTCGGACCGAACTTCGACTGGACGAACGGGTTGTCGCCGGTCTTGTACCCGACCCGGTAGTTGGCGTTGTACTTGCTGCCGGTGAACTTGCCGGCGACGGCCGTCTTGACGATGTCGGTGTACAGCGCCGACCAGTCCCACTCCGAGCCGGTCACCCAGCCCTTGGGGGCGAGGCTCGAGGCGTCGGCGTGGTAGCCGACCGTCTTGGCGCCGGCGGCCTCGGCGGTCTTGATGACCGTGGCCGTGCAGTCCTGGTGCTGGGTGATCACGTCGACGCCCTGCTCGAGGAGGCTCTTCGTCGCCTCGGCCTGCTTGGCGGGATCACACCAGTTCGAGGTGTTCACGACGTAGGTCTCGGCGTCGGGGTTCACCGACTGGGCGCCGAGCTCGAAGGCGTTGATGTTGTTGATCGTCTGCGGGATCGGGAACGCGTAGACGTAGCCGAGCTTGTTCGACGTCGTGGCCTTCCCGGCGGCGATGCCGGCGAGGTACACGGGCTCGTACACCGTGCCGAAGTAGGTGCCGATGTTCGGTCCGATCGTGCCCTTGATGAAGTTGCCCTGCTGCACGACGACGACGTCGGGGTTCGACTCGGCGATCTTCACCGCCGGGTCGAGGTGCCCGTAGCTCGTCGCGAAGATGATCTTGGCGCCCTTGTCGATCATGCCCTGCATGATGCGGACGGCCGAGTCGTCCTCGGGCACGTTCTCGGCGGTGAGCACCTCCATGTCGGGGAAGGCCTTCTTCACGGCCTGGGACCCTTGATAGGCCGCCTGGTTGTAGCCGTAGTCGTCCTTCGGCCCGACGAAGATGAAGCCCACCTTCGTGCTGCCCTTGCCCGGGGCGGACGACGCAGCGCCGTCACCACCGGACGATGAGGCCGTCTTGGTCTCGTTGCTCGAACACGCGCCGAGCATCAGGAACATCGCCGCGGCGAGCGCGATCGAGGTTCGGCGTAGGGATGGCATGGGGGTCCTCCTGGGAGTGCTGGGGTTGGGTTGGTGGTGGGCGGACTGGGTGGGCCGACGACTCAGCCGGAGTGCAGCGTTCAGCCGGCGCTGATCTCGAAGACCTTCTTGAGGCCGTCGGGAGCCTCGGCGGCCTGGCGCCGGCCGAACACGATCAGGACGAGGATCGTCACGGCGTACGGGATCGCGTCGAGGGCGAACTGGTTGATGGCGTACCCCCGTGCCTGCAGGGCCGGCGACAGGGCGAGCGCCGCGCCGAACAGGTAGGCGCCGGCGGCGACCCGGAACGGTTGGCGGGAGGCGAAGATCACGACGGCGACGGCGATGAAGCCACGGCCCTGCGTCATGTTCTCGAACCAGGCGCCGGTGTAGGCGACCGAGAGCTGGGCGCCACCGAGGCCGGCGAGCATGCCGCCGGCGACGACCGCGAGGAACTGCACGGTGATCGCCGGGTGCCCGTAGGTGGTGAGCACCTCCACTCGCTCGCCGGCGCCCCGGACGAGCAGGCCCCATCGGCTCCGGAACAGCACCCACCAGCACAGCGGCACCGCGAGGTACGACAGGTATGTGAGCGGGTCCTGCCGGAAGAAGATCTCGCCGAGCCACGGGATCGACGACAGACCGGGCACCGCCCACGGACGGAGGATCGTCACCTGCGCCTGCACGTAGGACACGCCGAACAGCGACGTCAGACCGAGGCCGAGGAACAGGATGACGAGTCCGTTCGCCAGCTGGTTCGCCCCGCGACCGAGCACGAGGTAGCCGTGCATCGCGGCGAGGAGGCCGCCGGCGACGGCGGCGGCGCCGACGCCGATCCACGTGTTGCCGGTCTCGGCGGCGACGGCGAAGCCGGTGAGCGCCCCACACAGCATCGAGCCCTCGGTGCCGAGGTTGATGACGCCGGCCCGTTCGGACACGGTCTCGCCGAGGGCGGCGAACAGGATGGAGGTACCGCCGCGGACGGCGCCGGTGGATACTTCGAGGACGAGGCTCATGCCCGCACCGCCTTCGTACGGGTCCAGCCGAACACCGCGAGCAGGACGAGGGCCATCAGGATGTTGACGCCGGCGGCGGGGAGCCCCGAGTCGATCTGCAACGAGTCGCCGCCCACGGCGATGGCCGCGAGCGCCACGGCGCCGAGCCCGACCTGCAGCGGATGGTGCCGGGCCAGCCAGCTGGCGAGGAAGCCGATGTAGCCGTACCCGACGAGGAAGCCCTGGCGGAGCTTGAACTCGACACCGGCGAGCTGCACGAACCCGCCGAGACCGGCGAGGGCGCCGCCGACGGCGATGGCCCCGACGAGCAGGAGTCCGACCCGGTAGCCCGAGCGGCGAGCCGCCTCGGGGTTGCCGCCGACGACGCC
The DNA here is from genome assembly GCA_046331245.1 of Acidimicrobiales bacterium. Lineage (GTDB taxonomy): Bacteria > Actinomycetota > Acidimicrobiia > Acidimicrobiales > Microtrichaceae > SSF14. The sequence continues at coordinate 137,691 of JAXLRH010000010.1, forward strand.
GAGGCGGAAGCCCCAGGTGGTCCGCCCGAGCGCCAGGTACACGAGCACCATCGCGCCCAGCGCCACGAACAGCCCGGTGTGCACCCTCGACGTACCGATGAGCGGCAGGCGTTCGGCGACCGGGAGCGCCCGCGTAGCGGGCTGACCCGAGCCGTTCGGGTCCTTCCAGGAGTCGAAGATCAGGTAGAGCATGATGTCGACGGCGAGGTAGTTGAGGAGCAGCGTGGTGACCGCCTCGTTGATGCCGACCCACAGCCGGAGCGCCCCGGCGACCGCCGCGAGCAGGGCGCCGGCGGCTGCGGCCGCCAACATCATGAGGAGCATCCCGCCGAAGCTCGCTCCCCCGTCGCCGAGCGCCAGCGACACCCCGGCGGCGGCCACGCCGCCGATGACGAGCTGCCCCTCGCCCCCGACGTTCACCAGACCGGCCCGGGCGGGCACGGTCACGGCGAGCGCCGCCAGGAGGATCGGCGACGCCTTGATGAGGATCTCGCCGAGGGAGTTCCCGCTGCTGAACGTCGACCGGAACATCTCGTCGTAGGCGGAGAACGGGTTCACGCCCTTCGCCGTCATGAACGCACCGAAGATCACGAGTGCGCCGACGATGGCGACCGACCACCGGCCCGTCGCCTTGAGTGCTGCGCTCATGCCGCACCTCCGACGCCAACCGCCACGAGATCGGCCTCCGCGCCACCAAGCATGAGACGGCCGATCTCGTAGCGGTCGGTCGACGCGGGCTCGACGATGCCGGTCAGACGGCCGTCGCAGAAGACGGCGATCCGATCCGACAGGTCGAGCAGTTCGTCGAGATCCTCCGAGATGAACACGACGCCGGCGCCGGCGCCCCGCCGCTCCACCAGCAGCTCCTGGGTGCGTCGGGTCGTGGCGATGTCGAGACCGCGACTCGGGTACGCCGCCACGAGCAGTTCCCCGCTCGTGCCGAACGCCCGGGTGAGGATGACCCGCTGGATGTTGCCACCCGACAGATCGGCCAGCGTGCGACGGCTGTCGACCATTCGCAGGCCGGTGCGGTCGTTGAGCGACGTCGCGAACGACCGGACCTTGCCCCAGTCGATGCCGAGCCGCTTGCGGTAGGCGGGGAGGTCCTCCATGGCCATGTGGGCCGCGACGTCGAGGCCCGGCACGACCGACTCCACCACGGGGTCCTCGGGGATGCCGACGGCGCCGGCGGCGAGCGCGGCCCGCGACTGACCACCGGCGATCGGCCGCCCGCACACCGTCACGGTGCCGGAGTCGACCTCGCAGAGACCGAGCGCCACCTCGTACAGCTCGCGCTGGCCGCTGCCGGCGACACCGGCCACGCCGAGGATCTCGCCCCGCCGCACCTCCAGCGTCAGGCCCTTCAGTCGGACGGCGCCGTCGGCGGACGACACGACGACGTCGGTGAGCGACAGGGCCGGCTCGCCGGCGACGTCGGGACGCTCACGGTCGGCGGACAACGCCGGCACCGTGCGTCCGACCATCGCCTCGACCAGTTCGGCGTCGGTCATCGTGGTGGGGTCAGCGGCGCCGAGCACGATGCGGCCGCCGCGGAGCACGCTCACGCGATCGGCGATCGCCCGTGCCTCCCGGAGCTTGTGCGTGATGATGACCACCGAGAGGCCCTGCGACCGGAGCTCCATGAGGCCCTCGAACAGGCGGTCGACCTCCTGGGGGGCGAGCACCGACGTGGGCTCGTCGAGGATCACGAGCCGGGCGCCGGCCATCAGCACCTTCAGGATCTCGACCCGCTGGCGCTCGCCGATCGACAGGTGGCGCACCAGCGCGTCGGGGTCGACGGCCAGGCCGAACGTCTCCGACGCCGCACGGATCTTCGCGGCGAGGCCCGTGCGATCGAGGCGGAGTCCGCGGAGGTCGAGCGCGAGCGCGATGTTCTCCGTCACGGTGAAGGCGGGGACGAGACGGAGGTCCTGGAAGACCATGCCGATGCCGGCGGCCCGGGCCACGGCCGGTGACGTGACCTCGACGGGCGTCCCGTCCACCGAGATCTGGCCCTCGTCGGGCTGGTAGGTGCCGTAGATCAGCTTCATGAGGGTGGACTTGCCGGCGCCGTTCTCGCCGAGCACCGCGTGCACCTCGCCCGGAGCGACAGTGAGGTCGACGGCGTCGTTGGCCACGAGGTCGCCGAAGCGCTTCGTCATGTTGCGCACCGCGAGACGCGGCACGGCCGCCTCCCCGGTGTGGAACCCGGTCATCGTGGGGACCTCCCTGCCCGCATCATGCGGAGACATGCCTGTGTGGACCGTTCGTCGACGACGGCGAGCGACTCGGCCAGGTGCACCGAGAAGCGGTCGACGGCGACGTCGAGGGTTCCGTCGAGCAACGCCGAGACGATGCCCAGGTGCTCGTCGATCGTGACGACGATGCGCTCGACGGTGAGGAAGTCCTGGATGCGGACGATCCGGATGCGCTCGTTCACGCCCTGGAGCATCTCGACCAGCGCGGGGTTGCCGCTGGCCTCGGCGAGCCCGAGGTGGAAGCTCTCGTCGAGCAGCACGAACTCGGGATCGGCCACGTGGTCGTCGCCGGCCAGCGCGCTCCACTCGGCGTGGATCTGCTCGAGCTGGTCGCGGTCGTGCGGGATGCCGTCGCGGAGTGGCCGCGTCAGTGCGTACTGCTCCAGGGCGACGCGCACGTCGTAGAGGTCGTGGATGATCGTGGCGTCGGGCAGCACCGGACGGAACCCGCCGTCGGGATGGCGCTCCACCAGGCCCTCGGACCAGAGGCGGAGCAGGGCCTCGCGCACCGGCGTACGGGACGCCTCGAGCTCCTTCGCCAGCGGCACCTCGCCGAGCCGGGCGTCGAAGGCGAAGTCGCCGGCGAGGAGGCGGGCCTTGATCTGGCCGTAGACCCGCTCGCGCTGGCTCGGTGCTGGATGCATGCCTGTATACATGCGGCAAACGTACGGATGGCGTGTTTCCCGGCTACGTCCGGTTCGTGACGCGAACGTGAACGACGAGCGCGGGACGCGCCTGTCAGGGGCGCGGGCTCAGGGGCGGCGGCCGGCGTGCCAGCTCACGTGGGCGCTGGCCACCCGCCAGCCGACCTCGGTGCGCAACCACGTCTGGCTCTGGCGGCCGAGGGCGGCGTCGGACCCGTCGGGGACGAACTCGGTGTCGACGGTCGCGACGTGGTCGCCGAAGGTGGTGACGACGGTGTTCCGCAACGAGCGCGGTGGCGTGGCCTGCGCCTGGGACCGGCGGTAGGCCGCGATCTCGTCGAACCCGTACAGCTCCTCGTCGATGCCGAGCCGGACGGCGCGCGGGTCACGCCAGAACCACTCCACCAACGCCTCGACGTCGTTCGCGACGAGGTCCGACTCGTACGCCTCGAACGCCGCCGTCACCTCGGCGACGATCTCGGGGCGGTTCAGCTCGGGCCGGTTCCCATCGGGCACCGGCGCAGAGTACCGGGTCGGCCCACGCGCCTACACTCCCCCTCGCACCAAGGGGGTACTCAACGATGAGTGGTTGGAATTTCGCCGAGATCTGGGAACGCATCGCCGACAAGTTCCCCGACGCCACCGCGCAGATCCACGGTGACGTGCGGTACACGTGGGCGCAGTTCGACCGCCGCGCCGACGGCGTCGCCCGCTTCCTGCTCGACGCCGGCGCCGGCCACCAGGACAAGGTCGCGCTGTACCTCTACAACTCGCCGGAGTACATGGAGACGTCCTACGCCTGTTACAAGGCGTCGCTCGTCCCGGTGAACACCAACTACCGCTACATCGACGACGAGCTCGTGTACCTGTGGGACAACGCCGATGCCGTCGCCGTCGTGTTCCACGGCGAGTTCGTGCCCACCATCGAGCGCATCCGCGACCGCGTGCCCGGCGTGCGCACCTGGCTGTGGGTCGACGACGGCAACGGCCCCTGCCCCGACTGGGCCACGCCCTACGAGGTCGCGGCCGCGACCGAGACCGACCGGGTCTCGGCCCCCGAGGGTCGCTCGGGCGACGACATCCTCATGATCTACACCGGCGGCACCACCGGCATGCCGAAGGGCGTGATGTGGCGCCAGGACGACCTCATCAAGGCGACCTGCACCACCGGCCTGCCCATCCTCGCGGGCGACGCCGAGGAGGTCGGCTACGAGGCGGTGCTCGAGGCCCTGCCGCAGCCGGGCGCGCCGGGCCTGCCCGCCTGCCCGATGATGCACGGCACCGGCTGGTTCACCACGAACATCTTCCTGGTGCAGGCCGGTTCGGTGGTCTCCCTCGTCGACCGTCGCCTGAACGTCGAGGAGATCCTCGACACCGTCGAGCGCGAGGGCGTCGGCGCGATGACCATCGTCGGCGACGCGTTCGCGAAGCCCATCGTGAAGGTGCTCGACGCCAACCCCGGTCGCTGGGACCTCTCCTCGCTGTTCCTCGTGACGAGCTCGGGGGTCATGTGGTCCGAGCCCGTGAAGCACGCGATGCTCGCCCACAACCCGAACATGTTCCTCATCGACGTGTTCAGCTCGTCGGAGGCGATCGGGCTCGGCCAGTCGGTGTCCTCCGCCGGCGGCGAGGCCGGCACGGCGAAGTTCCTGCTCGGCGAGAACGCCCGCGTGCTCACCGAGGACGGCCGCGACGTCGAGCCGGGCTCGGGCGAGAAGGGTCGGGTCGCCGTGCAGGGGCACACGCCGATCGGCTACTACAAGGACCCCGAGAAGTCGGCGGCCACCTTCCTCCAGATCGACGGCAAGCGCTACTCGATGCCCGGCGACTGGGCCACCGTCGAGGCCGACGGCACGATCAGCCTCCTGGGGCGCGGCTCGGTGTGCATCAACACCGGCGGCGAGAAGGTCTTCCCCGAGGAGGTCGAGGAGGCGCTGAAGCTGCACGACACGGTGAACGACGCCGTGGTCGTCGGCGTCCCAGACGACAAGTTCGGGCAGTCCATCACCGCCGTCGTCGAGGCCGCGCCGGGCTCGACGATCGACGAGCAGGCGCTGCGCGAGCACGTGAAGGCGCACCTCGCCCACTACAAGGCACCCAAGCGCGTCCTCGAGGTCGACACCATCGGTCGCGCGCCCAACGGCAAGGTCGACTACAAGCGCCACCTCACCTGGGCGCTCGACCAGCTGGGCATCGAGCCGAGCCCGATCCCGGTCGCGAACGCCTAGATCGAGTGCTCGACGGCTTGGCAAGTCTCCTCGGGAAAATAGTCCGAATGGCCTATTAAGTCGGGTCGGCCGGTCCTTCACATTGACCTTCGTCACCAGTGCGTGGCGCCGGTTTGCGAAAGGACCAGACATGAGAGCCCTCCCCACTCGACGTCGAGTTGTGCCCACCGCCATCATGGCCCTGGGCTTCTCGATCACCCTCGCCGGTTCGTTCGGCTTCAGCCCCCTGTCGAGCGCCGACGAAGGTCCGGTGGTCGAGGCGATGGGCCAGCACCAGAGCGACGGCGTGACGACCACGGTGCACGACAGCGGCGGTCTCGAGACCACCACGACCACGTGCCCCCCGTCGACCACCACCACGGTGCCGGAGACGACCACCACGGTCGCCAAGACCACCACCACGGTGCCGCAGACGACCACCACGGTCGCCAAGACCACCACGACGGTGGCCCAGACCACGACGACCGCCGCCGTGACCACGACCACGATCCCGACGAAGGTCCTGCCGACCACCACGGTGAAGGTGACGACCACGCCGGTGAAGCAGCTGGCCGTGACCGGTTCGAGCAGCAGCATGCCGATGGTGGGAGCGGGCATCTCGATGTTCGTCCTCGGCCTCATCCTCCTCGAGCTCCGGGCGGTTCGGGCCACCTGAATCCGGCGGGCGCCCGTCCTGCGGGCACATCGATGACATCCGGACGAGCGGGCCTGCAAGGGCCCGCTCGTTCGCGATTAGGGTGTCGCACCGTTCCGGCAGACGCCTGCCGGACACGACTCGGAACCGAATTCTCGAACAGGAGCACGACACATGGCTGACTTGGGCTACGACGGCAAGGTCGCGATCATCACCGGAGCCGGCGGCGGTCTCGGCCGGTCCCACGCGCTCGAGCTGGCCAAGCGCGGCGCCCGCATCGTCGTGAACGACCTCGGCGGCTCGGTCGACGGCGTGGGCGGCGACAAGGGCCCGGCCCAGCACGTGGTCGAGGAGATCGAGGCGCTCGGCGGCGAGGCCGTCGCCAGCACCGACAGCGTGTCCACCCCCGAGGGCGGCAAGGCCGTGGTGCAGACCGCCGTCGACGCGTTCGGCACCGTCGACATCGTCATCAACAACGCCGGCATCCTGCGCGACAAGACCTTCCACAACATGACGCCGGAGCTCCTCACGGCCGTCATCGACGTGCACCTGCTCGGCGCCTTCTACGTCACCCAGCCGGCGTGGCTGATCATGCGCGAGAAGAGCTACGGCCGCGTCATCAACACGAGCTCCAACTCCGGCATCCTCGGCAACTTCGGCCAGTCCAACTACGGCGCCGCCAAGATGGGCCTCGTGGGCTTCACCCGCGTGCTCGCCAACGAGGGCCGCAAGTACAACATCAAGGTCAACGCGATCGCCCCGGTGGCGAAGACCCGCATGACCGAGGAGCTGCTCGGTGGCTTCGGCGAGAAGCTCGCCGCCGAGGAGATCACCCCCACGGTCGCGTACCTCGCCCACGAGGACTGCCCCGTCACCGGCGAGATCTACTCCGTCGCCGGCGGCTCGGTGTCGCGGTTCTTCATCGGCCTCACGCCCGGCTACTACAAGAACGGCCACACGGTCGAGGACGTGCGCGACAACTTCGACCTCATCCGCCGCGAAGAGGGCTACATCGTGCCCGAGGGCCCGCAGGACGAGCTCGGCAAGCTGCTCGGCCTCCTCTCCGGCGAGTAACCGCTCCATTTCGGCACCGGCGGCCTGCCTGATGGGCCATTCAGGCAGGCGCCCACATTAAGTTGTTCGGCCAGGTGTACGGGGTTTACCGTGCACCAGATGGGCGACTGGCGGCTGGCTCGGAACGGTGATCTGGTCACCGTGAGGTTCGGGCCGCACCGCGGCGTCGTCGGGGTCGTCCGTGACCGGCACGGGTTCAACGAGCCCGTATCGGTGGTGCTCGCGCACGAGCACGTCGGGGTGCACGGCACCTGCATCGCCGTGCATCCGTTCAACCTGCGCGTGCTCCCCTCGAACATGCGCAAGCTGTTCGTGATCTCCCCCGAGCCCTGACCCGCGAATTCCCCGAATGGGGAACGGCGATCAACCCTTGTCGCGGTCGGTGAAGCTGCTCGAATCGACCTCGCGCCCGGTACGCCGGTCGAGCACCATCTTCTCGCTCGAGAACCTCAGCTTCATGCCGAGCACCGCACGGTCGATGTAGCGGTGCGCGAGCCAGGAGATGCCGAACGCGGCGGCGAGCTTGGCGACGACCACCGGGCCGGTGCCCATCCCGTCCGTCACGATGGCGACGAGCACGAACGCCAGCAGGTGCCACACGTACAGCGAGTACGACATCTCCCCCACCTTGCGGAACCACCGGAGCGACAGGAAGCGGCTCACCGCCGCGTCCTTGCACCGGGCCAGGCACAGGGTGAGCGGTGCGATGCCGATCGCCATCGCGGTGAAGCCCCAGCGGAACACCCACAGCTGGTCGGTGCACGGATGATGCGCCAGGCCCTTGCCGAGCGAGCACCACATGCGGCCGTCGCGGTTGATCACCTGGCCGGCCTCACGCGGGATGCCCGGCACCCACAGCGGGAACCCGCGCTTGTGCAGGATCTCGAGTGAGGACACCAGCACCAGGCAGCACAGCACCGCGCCGGCGGTGCCGGTGGCGACGATGACGCGGCGGGCGCGCGGCGTCAGCGGGTCGGGCAGGCGGGCGTTGCCGATGGCGAGCAGCACACCCACCAGCAGGGCGTCGGGCCGGGCCATCCAGAGCAGCTTGAGCCCCCGGTTCCAGCCGTGGAGCGAGTACTCCTGGCCGGGCCACGGGCCTAGGTCGACCCGCCAGCGCGACCAGCTGATCCAGACGATGAGCGCCGCCATCGCCGCCACGGCCACCCAGACCCGGCGACGGAACGCGAGCACGCCCACGACGGCGAACCCGATGAAGAAGTAGAACTGCTCCTCGAGCGAGAGCGACCAGAACTGCACGAGCGGGCCCGACGTGCCACCGATCGGGTACACGAGGTGGTACATGTACGTGGCCGCGGCCAGGACGTTGCCCGGGATGGCGTTGACCTGCTCCATGGCGTCGCGCTGACCCGTGAGGCCGGACACCTTGACGAGGCCGTAGATCAGCATCCAGGCGGCCATGCAGGCGTACGAGTTCGGCAGCAGCCGCAGGGCCCGCCGGGTGTAGAAGCGACGGAGGTCGATGCGACCGTTCTGACGGCGCTCCTGCATCAGCAGCGACACGATGAGGAACGCGCTGATCACGAAGAACACGTCGACGATCGGATTGAAGGAGTCGGTGCCGTCCGGGAAGATGTGGCCGAACAGCACGATGACCACGCCGATGCCGCGGAGGCCGTCGAACCCGCCGACGAAGCCGAGGCGGGGCGCGACCGAGACGAACGAGCGGTCGGCGGACGTGTCGGCGACGGCGCTCACGTCGCGTCCTTCCCGTCGCCGAGCGCCTCACCCACGTCGACCATCTTCCCCGTCCGGAGGTCGAGGGTCTCCTTCTCTGAGGCGAACTTCATCTTCATGCCCATCACGCGCATCTCGACCTTGTAGAAGACGGGGATCGACACGGCGAACGCCGCGGCGATCAGGATCGGGGTGCGCAGCACCTTGACCGCCGGCGACGCGTCGTCGCCCCCGGTCGCCACGAGGATGATGAGGTACGGCAGCGCGTGCCACACGTAGAGCGTGTACGACATCCGGCCCATCCAGCGGAAGGGCTTGAGCGAGAAGAACCGCTCGAGCCACCACCCCGGGTACCGGTAGAGCGCGAAGAACATCGCGGCGAAGGCGAGCGCGCCGAGCGTGTGCCCGAAGCGGAACCAGTACCAGTGACCCGACATGGCGGCGTGGGTCGCGTCGGCGGGGCGGTCGGGCAGGTACTTGAAGTAGGGCAGGCCGAGCTTGTCGACGAACCCGCTCGACAGGTTGAGCATCGCCAGCCACACGGCGAACCCCACGTACCCGACGACCATCATCGGCTTGCGGATCCGCTCGGCGGTCCGCTCGTCGATGTGCGCGTTGAGGATGGCGAGCGTGACCCCCCACATGAGCGCGTCGGGCCGCTGGAGGAATGCCAGCCGGATGCCGGCCGGCGTGCCCGAGCTCATGGCGGGGCCGGTGTAGGCGAGCAGCCTCGCGATGCCGATCGCCAGCGCTCCCCCGCCCATCGCGAACCCGAGCAGCTTCACCCAGTTCCGCTTGAGGCAGAACCAGACCAGACCCGGGATGATCAGGTAGAAGTGCTCCTCCACCGACAGGGTCCACAGGTGCCACATGGTGCGCTTGTCCTGCTGGCCGGGGTGGATCATGTAGAGGCCGTTCGGGAAGAACACGTGGTACGTGTACGTGACCGCGGCCAGTGCGTCCTTCGCGACCTCTCCGAGGCCCAGGCCCTTCACGCCGATGAGCGACGCCACCGCGCCGATGACCAGCCAGACCGACACGAACAGGAACACCGACGGCAGCAGGCGGATGGCCCGCCGTTGGTAGAACTTCCGGATGCTGATCGTGCCCGTGGAGCGCGACTCCTGCAGCAGCAGCGTCACGATGAGGAAGCCGCTCATGACGAAGAACGTGTCGACGATCGTCACCCACGACTCGAGGTACTGGAACAGCGCGTGACCGACGAGCACCATGCAGACGCCGAGCCCGCGGATGCCGTCGAACGAGCCGACGAAGCCGAGCTTGGGCGCCTTCGAGACGAACCGGGTGCGGGGACCTCCGGCGGCGGCGGTCATGTCGGCTTGTTGGGCGTGACCGCGAAGCGGTCCTTGAACCTCAGCGCCCGCTTCTCGATGTACAGGTAGCTCGGGTAGGCCACGGCGAACGGCGCCGCGACGGCGAGCACGATCCAGATCGGCCACGGCAGGTCCTTGGGCAGGAACGCCCGCATGAGCTCCTGGATGGGCACGTGCCAGAGGTACAGGGAGTACGAGAGCAAGCCGCCGGTCCAGACGAAGAACCGGAGCGACAGGAACCTGTTCGGCCACCACTCCGGGTAGCGCGACGCGCAGATGGTGATGGCCACGGCCGACCACGACGCGACGGTGTTGCCCCACTGGATCCAGTAGAAGCCCGACGGACGGGCGCCGCCGTTCAACAGAGCGACGGCGTTGGCCGGCGTGTACGGATGGTCGAGGTGCAACAGATTCAGGTGGCCCTTCGTCGACGCCCAGGTGGCCACGAACAGACCCACCGCGCCCGCCCATCCGGCGATGCTGAGGCGCCGCTTGGCCACGGCGGACACGGGGTCGGCGAGGTGAGCCGAGAAGATGGCGCCGAGCATGCCCACCATCAGCGAGTCCGGGCGCTGCAGCCACACGGCACCGGCGAGTTGCGGGAACGGACCGGCCACCAGGAACAGCCGCGAGAGCTGGATGACCGCGACGAGCACGACGAGCGTCCACGTCACGAGCTTGATGCGCCCTCGGGCGATGAACAGGAAGGCCAGCACGCCGATGACGAGGTAGAACTGCTCCTCGATCGACAGCGTCCACAGGTGGTCGATCCAGGGACCGTTGTTCGTGGGGAACACGATGTTGTGGACGTAGAGGGCGGCGGCCACCATCTCCTTCGCCAGGTTGCCGAGCGTCTGCTCGCCCTGCAGGTGACCGGTGGCCTTGATGACGATCCCGATGACGGCCGACCCGGCGAGCATCGCGTACAGCCCGGGCAGCAGGCGGAACATGCGGCGGGCGTAGAAGTTGCGCACGTTCACGCCGCCGGTGTCGCGGTGCTCCTGCAGCAGCAGCGTCGTGATGAGGAACCCCGACAGCACGAAGAACCAGTCCACGATGGCCGAGAACGACAGCGAGTCGTGCGGAAGCGCGTGCCCCAGCATCACGCCGATGACCCCGAACCCGCGCATGCCGTCGAACGGCGCGACGTGACGCAAGCGGGGCGCTTTCGACACCCACCCGCGATTCATCACTTGCGACACGGACTCCTCGATTCCCCCATCCGGCAGAACGGCTCAGCGTAGGGGACGGTCACCCAGGTCGGTAGTTGGCGTACACTGCGACGAGGCGAGATGCGGGGAGCGACATGATCTTCGGGCGAGGAACCAGACGAACGAGCGCGGGCCGGTCGACGGCCGCCGCCGCAGCCCTGGCCCTCGTGCTGGCCGGCGCCGCGTGCGACCCCCAGCCCACCACCCTTCCGCCGACCCCGCACAACACGGGCGTGTCCATCTGGGCGCTCGGCGACTCGCAGGGCGCCGAGAGCACCGACCCCGCACGCGGGCTCCCCTGGACCGACCGCCTCGGCAGCGACGTCGGCAACGGCGCCACCAACATGGAGGGCTCCGGCTTCACGGTGCCGGGCACCTTCACGGGCCGCACGATCCCGCAGCGTGCGAGCGACATCGCCGGGACGAACTCGGTGAGCCGGTACATCGTCATGGCCGGCATCAACGACATCGGCGCCGGCAAGTCGCTGAGCGACATCCGCAACGGCATCGCCGTGCTCGACTCCTTCGCTGCGGCGCACACGGTCTCGGTCACCTACGTCCTGCTGATCCCGTTCACGCAGGGGTCGTACATCGCCCCGAAGAACGCCGACCGCCTCGCCCTCAACGCCGCGTTGGTCAACGACCACCCCGGTCACGTCATCGACTGCGAGTCGGCGCTCGCCGTGAACGGCTGGCTCAACCCGGCGTACGCGCTGTCGGCGACGAACTTCCATCTCAACAGCGCCGGCGAGCAGGCGCTCGCCAACTGCATCAACGCGCACCGCTGAGAAAAAGATCCCGCAGCTCCTCAACATCGGCCGGGCCCGGCCGACAGGAGGTTGTCGAATCATCTGCGTGAATCCTTTCTCAAGGTGACTTCGCGTTCGCCCGACACCTGAAGCGACGGGTGCCGCTGGGGAACCCGTCCGACCACAGGATGGGTGACACATGGCGCCATCACGCCTCACGCGATTCATCGCGTTGACGTGCGTCGCGACGACGCTCACGGGATGTGCTTCGGCCTCGCCGTCGGATGCCGGCTCGGCCAACGGCGATGCGCAGAAGAACGGTGGGGTGACCGCCGACGGTCGCTGGCATCCCCCGACCACCACCACCACGAAGGTTCCGTCCACGACGGTGGCGCCGACCACGGTGGCGCCCACCACCACGGCTCCCCCGACCACCACGTCGACCACCACCACGACGACGACCACGGCACCGCCGGCGGACCTGTGCTCGCTCACGTCGCTGCGCGCCGTGACGAACCCGCCGCGCTTCTCCGCCGCGAGCACGTTCAACCGGCCGGCGGCGTGCTTCGCGACACGCCCCGACTCCGACAAGTGGGCCACCAACTGGTTCCGCTACGCCAACTACCTCGGCCGGACCGACCCGACCAAGCGCGGGCGCATCAGCGTGTCGTTCGACGCGTACTCGACCCCCGTGTACTCCGCCGCCGACGCGACCACGACGATCCGGGTGTTCACCACCGGCTGGGGCTACGGGACGAACCTCGGTTCGGACAACCGCATCCCGTGGAACCCGAGCTGGGAGCCGGCGCCCGGCAACGATCTCGAGATGATGATCGTCGATCCCACCACCGGCCGGGAGTGGAGCCTCTGGGGCGTGCAGAAGATCAACTGGACCGGTTGCTTCACGCTCGACAACCTCCTGTCGGGCTGGCAGGCCGGCGTGGACCTCTGCGTCGCCCAGGCGATGATCGGCAAGAACCCCGACGGGTCGCTCTCGGACGCCACGCGGTCCACGGGCTTCTCGCAGGACGCCGGTCGCGGCATGGGCGCCGTGCTCGGCATGGCGCTGCTGCCGACGCTCGACGAGATCGAGCACGGCTCGATCAACCACGCCCTCAATATGGAGACCTACGGCACGATGTTCGGCCCGGCGTGCAGCGCCGGCCAGATGGGCACCGCCGCCGCGGGCGTCGACTGCGGCTTCGCCGTCGCCCCGGCCACCCGCCTCGAGTGGTGGAACGGACCGGCGACCGACTGCGGCGCCGTCGCACAGCAGAACACGTCGGCCGACCGGGCGAAGACCGTTCCCGAGGGCATGCGGTTCGCCCTGAATATCACGGACGCCCAGATCGAGTCCTGGCTCGACAGCCGCGGCTACACCGGCGCCAAGCGCAACACGGCACGGATCTTCGCCGTCGCCTACCGGGACTACGGCTGGATCATCTCCGACACGACGTGCTGGGACTCGTCGACGGCGGTCGAGGGCGTGGCCAACCCGAAGGCCCGGCTGCGCTGGGCCGCCCTCGGCATCGTGAACCCGACGAGCGACGGGGCGACCCTGCTCGACGGTCTCATCACCTCCGAGAGCCAGGTGCGTGCGATCGCGAGCCCGAGCTCCGCGCTCATCACCAACTCACGTTGACCGATGAGGAGAGCGACCCCCGAGGACCTGCATGTTCAAACCCTGGACCACCCCGACGTCGCTCGACGACGCGCTCCGCGGCCTGGATCGCTCGATCACGGTCTTCGTGCTCGACGATGCCTGGCTCGCGGTCGCGCCCAGCGGCCTCATGGTGCTGACCGAGGACGCGGGTGACCTCGACGCCGCGACGCTCCGCGCCGCGGAGCGGGCGGACGAGGTGCGGCTGCGCCTCGCCGCCGAGCTGGTGTGGGTGCCCGTGGTCGAAGGCGTGTGCGTGAGCGCCGAGGCCGTCGACGACACCGAGCTCCCCTGCCTGGTCGTCACACCCGAGCAGCTCGCCCCGACCCTCGAGACGGGCGCCGCGACCTGGGACGACGACACCATGTCGGCGGTGCGTCGATTGGGGCACCCGACGCTCCCGTAGTGTGGCCGGGTGCCCGCACCCGATTCCGCCGTTCCGGCGACCGCACCGTCGACAGTGCCGTCGTCCGTGGCGTCGTCAGACGGCGTGGACGTCGCCTACCTCCACCTCGCCGGGCCGGGCAGCGGCCCTCGCATCCTCTACGTGCATGCGACGGGGTTCTGCTCCACGGTGTGGCGACCCGTCGCCGAGACGCTCGCCGCCGCCTCGTCGTTCCCTGCTTCGAGCCCGCTCGACGGGTGGGCGCTCGACGTGCGGGGCCACGGGCGGTCCGGTAGCCCCGCCGACGGTCGCTTCGACTGGAACGGCACCGCCGACGACGTGCTCGCCGTGATCGACGCCATCGGCGAGGGCGAGCGGTGGATCGGCGCCGGCCACTCCATGGGCGGCGCCTCGCTGCTGCTCGCCGAGCAACGTCGCCCCGGCACGTTCTCGAACCTCTGGCTGTTCGAGCCGATCGTCTTCCCCGGGCCACCCCCCGAGGGCGCCGGGCCCAACTTCCTCGCCGAGGGCGCGTTGCGCCGCCGAGCCGCCTTCGGGTCGCGCGAGGAGGCGTTCGAGAACTACGCGTCCAAGCCGCCCATGAACGCCTTCGACCGGCGGGCCCTGGCCGGCTACCTCGAGCGCGGGCTCACCGACGACGCCGACGGCGTGCACCTCTCCTGCGCGCCGGCCAACGAGGCCCAGCTCTACCGCATGGGGCCACAGCACGCCGCCTGGGGCGGCCTCGGCGCCGTGCGGACGCCCACGACGGTGGTCCGCGGGGACGCCTCGATTCCCGGGCCCGCGACCTTCGCCGCCGACATCGCCGCCCGCCTCGGTGCCGGCCGGCTCGAGGAGCACCCCGACCTCGGCCACTTCGGACCGATGGAGGCCCCCGAGCGCATGGCGGCCTCGATCCGCGGCTCGCTGTCAGACACCCGCTCTACGATCACCCCATGAGCCTTCCGCTGCCCACGTCGCTCTCACCGTCGAAGGTGTCGACGTTCAAGGACTGCGCGCTCGCCTTCCGCTTCTCGGCCATCGACAAGCTGCCCGAGCCGCCGTCGGCACCGGCGGTCAAGGGCAGCCTGGTGCACCGCGCCCTCGAGCTGCTGTTCGTCGCCCGCCCCCACGAGCGCACACGGGCGTTCGCCGACGACTGCCTCGCGGCGGCGACGGCCGAGTTCATGACCAATCCCGAGTTCGTCGGGCTCGAGCTCGACGACGTGGCGACCGGCGAGTTCCTGGCCGACGCGGCCACGATGCTGAGCCGCTACTTCGAGCTCGAGGATCCGACGCGGTTCGATCCCGTCGGCGTCGAGCTCATGCTGTCGGCGAACGTGGGCGACCTGTTGCTGCGCGGCATCATCGACCGCCTCGATCTCGACGAGAACGGCGAGCTCGTCGTCACCGACTACAAGACGGGCCGCGTCCCGAGCGAGAACCAGGAGATGTCCCGCCTCGGCGGCGTGCACTTCTACGCCTTCCTCTGCCAGCAGGTCTTCGGACGCCGCCCGGCCAAGGTGCAGCTCATGTACCTGGGCGCCTCGCCGCAGATCATCATCGCCACGCCCACCGAGCAGTCCATCAACGGGCTCGAGAAGCGGGTGCAGGCCATCTGGTCGGCCGTCGAGCGGGCGTGCGAGCACGACGACTTCCGGCCGAAGCAGTCGATGCTCTGCAACTGGTGCTCGTTCAAGGAGTACTGCCCGGCGTTCGGCGGCGATCCAGAGGCCGCGCGTCTCGTCGGTCAGCTGGCGGGCACATGACCGAACGCAGGGTCGGCCCGCTCGCCGGCTGGATCGAAGGACCGAAGGTGGAGGCGTTCGACAGCGCCGTCGACGCCTGGGCCGATCGGTTGCGGGGCAACGCCGTGGCCGACCGGCTGTTCTACGGGCTGTCGGCCGTCGGCGACCACGGCATCATCTGGCACGCCGTCGGCCTCGCACGGGCGGCCATGGGCGCAGGCACGCTGGTCGACGCCGCCGAGCTCTCCGCGGCGCTCGGCATCGAGGCGGCGATCGTCAACGGCCCCATCAAGATGCTGTTCCGCCGGGTGCGCCCGGCGCCCGAGGCGGCGCGGCCGCACAAGCTCCGCCAGCCGAAGACCTCCAGCTTCCCGAGCGGCCACGCCTCCGCCGGCATCTTCGCCGCCACGCTGCTCGCGTCGGAGAGCCGGGTGCGGGCGCCGTGGTTCGTGCTCGGCGGGCTCATCGGGTGGAGCCGGGTGCACGTCCAGATCCACCATCCCTCCGACGTGCTCGGCGGCAGCATCGTGGGCTGGCTCCTGGGCAAGGCTGCCCTGTCGGTGCTCCCACGGGTGAGGCGCCGATAGCCTGAGCGGATGGGGCCCGACGAGCACATGTCCGACTTCGAGGCGCTCATGTGGAACCTCGAGAAGGACCCCCGCCTCTCCAGCAACATCGCCAACATGTCGATCCTCGACCGCGCCCCCGACATGGAGCGCCTGCGCGAGACGATGGAGCGAGCCTCGATCGTGTTCCCCCGCCTGCGCCAGCGCGTCGCGCCGGTGTTCGGCCGGCTCGCCCCGCCGAAGTGGGAGATCGACCCGAACTTCGACCTCGACCACCACCTGAAGCACATCTCGCTGGGCGGGCGCGGCTCACGCGCCGAGCTCTACCGGCTCGCCACGTCGCTCTTCATGGACCCGTTCGACCGCACCCGCCCGCTCTGGGAGTTCGTGGTGATCGAGGGTCTGCGGGGCGGCAAGGCCGCAATGGTGCAGCGGCTGCACCACACCATCACCGACGGCCAGGGCGGCCTGCGCCTGTCGCTGGAGTTCATCGACTTCACCCGTGACGCCCCCCAGCGCGAGCCGGTGGCCGCCGACCCCGTCGAGCACGCCGACGGCTCCGTGCTCGGCTCGGTGACCGACGCGGTCACCCACGTGGCGCGCCGCCAGTTCGGCGTGGCGCGCCGCACCGTCGACGCGACGATCGACGCCGTGGTGCACCCGGCCACCATCGTCGAGAACGGCAACGCGGCGTTCGAGATGGCCCGCTCCACGCTGCGCCAGGCGCAGGTGGGCGACGCTCCGATGAGCCCGCTGTGGACGGAGCGATCGCTGTCGCGTTCGTTCGCCACCCTCGACGTGCCGTTGGCCTCGGCCATCGCCGCCGCGAAGCGCCACGAGGTGTCGGTCAACGACGTCTTCGTCGCCGGAGCGACGATCGCCGCCGCCGACTACCACCGGCAGATGGGCGCTCCCGCCCACGGGCTGCGAATGGCCATGCCGATCAGCCGGCGCGCCGACCGGGCCATCGGCGGCAACCTGTTCTCGCCGAGCCAGTCGATCGTGCCGACCGACGAACGGCCGCCGTTCGAGGTGCTCGCCGACATCCACCGCATCCTCGATCGCACGAAGGCCGAGCCGGCCGTCGGCGCGGCCAACGCGCTGGCGGGGTTCATCAACCTGCTGCCCACCTCGATGGTGACGCGCACCGGCTACCGCTTCGCCGGCACCATCGACTTCGTCACGTCCAACCTGCGTGCCGCGCCGATGGACACGTTCATCGCCGGCGCGCTGATGGAGTCCAACTATCCGATGGGCCCGTTGGCCGGCGCAGCGTTCAACATCACGACGATGTCGTTTCGCGGCAACCTCAACATGGGCGTCGTGATCGACACGGCAGCGATCGCCGAGCCGGATCGTCTGGTGAGCTGCCTCAAGAGCGCCTACAAGCGGCTGGTGGCCGCCCCGAACCGCTCCTAGTGCCGGCCGGTCCTAGTTCTGGATGGACAGGACGTCGACCCGCGTGAGCAGGGTGCGCACGTCGAGCAGCAGGTCGGCGATCTCCGCCGAGGACACGAGCGAGCGCTCGGCGATGTCGCCCAGCCCCCGATCAATGAGGGCGACGGCCTCGGTGATGGTCTCGGTGTCACGTGTCTCGGTCATCGTTCCTCCGCGGGGCCTTGAGGGGTTTGGGTCAGCATACGCTCGAAGTCTCGGCTGTCGAGGGGCAATTCGGCCCCTGTCGAGGGAGTTCACGGAGCGGAAACACCACCGACTCGGAGAGAGTCTGCCCTGGTTAGGGTGAGCAGATGCATCGCCCCCCGATCGGCGTCACGTTGGCCAGCCTGCTCACCCTGTCGCCGGACCAGTGGCGGTCGACGGCCGATCTGGCCGCCGAACTCGGGTACGCCTCGCTGTGGACCGCCGAGACGACGGGCGCCGAGGCGTTCTCGCTGCTCGGCGCGCTGAGCGCCCGCCAGCCGGGCCTGTCGCTCGGCACCGGGGTGCTCGCGCTGCAGCTGCGCACGCCGATGCTGGCCGTGATGGGCGCTGCGAACCTGCAGGCGCTCCAACCCGACGTCGACGTGCTGCTCGGCATCGGCATCTCGTCGCCCGTCGTGGTGGGTCGTTGGCACGGCGCCGAGTACCGCTCGCGCCCGCTCGCCCAGACACGGGAGTACCTCACCCTGGCCCGTGCCTGCCTGAGCGGCGAGCCCGTCACGTTCGAGGGCGAGTTCTACCGGTGCAACAAGTTCCGCCTCGGGCTCCGGCTCGGGGAGCGGCGCCCCCGCCTGGTGCTCGGGGCGCTGAACGCCCGCATGCTCGCGCTCGCCGGCGAGCTCGCCGACGGCGTGCTCCTCAACTACCTCCCGGCATCGGCCGTGCCCTGGTGCGTCGAGCAGGTTCGTGCCGCCGAGGCTGCGGCCGGCCGCCCGGCGGGCAGCTGCACGGTGTACGCGTACGTGCATGTGGGCGTCACCGACCTCGACTCCGCTCGGGTGCCGGCGCAGAAGGACCTCTTCGGCTACATCGTGGTCGACTCCTACGCCCGGGCCTTCGCCCGCGCCGGCTTCGGCGCCGAGGTGGAGGTCGTCCGCGCCGCCCACGCCGCCGGCGACCGTGCCGGCGCACTCGCCGCCGTCTCCGACGAGATGATCGGGGCCATCGACATCGTGGGCGATGCCGCACACGTGCACGACGCGGTCGAGGCCTACCGCGCCGCCGGCGTGGACCACCCCGTGATCATGCCCCTCCCCTGGGGGGAGGATCGCGCCGCCGTCGTCGCCGCCACGCTGCGCGCCGCGGCGGGCCAGGTCGACGACTGACAGGAGGACACGGATGGAGCTGACGGACAAGGTGGTCGTCGTCACCGGCGCGGGGTCGGGCATCGGCGCCGCGCTCGTGGAGCGGTTCCGCCAGGAGTCGCCGCGCGTCGTCGTGGGCGCCGACCTCGCCGGTGCCGATCGCGTCGTGGACGTCACCGACCGCGCCGCCGTCGCCGAGCTCGTGCGCTCGGTCGAGGACGAGCACGGGCCGATCGACCTCTACTGCTCGAACGCCGGCATCGCCACCGGCGCCGGGGTGGATGCCGCACCCGAGGTGTGGCAGCGCGCGTGGGACGTCAACGTGATGGGCACGGTGCACGCGGCGCAGGCGCTGCTGCCCACGGTCCGGGCCCGGGGCGAGGGCTACCTGCTCGTCACCGCGTCGGCGGCCGGCCTGCTCACCAACCTCGGCGACGCTCCCTACAGCGCCACCAAGCACGCGGCGGTGGGCCTGGCGGAGTGGCTCGCGATCACCCATGCCGACGACGGCCTCACCGTGTCGTGCCTCTGCCCTCAGGGCGTCCGCACCCCGATGCTGATGAACGGGCTCGACGCCGGCGACGAGGCCGCTGCCGTCGTGGAGATGATGGGCATCATCGAACCTGCCACCCTCGCCGACGTGGTGGTCGCCGGCCTCCGCAGCGAGCAGTTCCTCATCCTCCCGCACCCCGAGGTCGCGGAGTACCTGGTGAACAAGGCCACGACGCCGGATCGCTGGATCGGCGGCATGCGCAAGCTGCAACGGCGGCTGCGCTGAGCGAGCTCCCCGTCGATCTCTCGAGTCGCCTCCCCACCGACCTCGGTCCTGTCCTCACCGGCGGACCGCGGCCCGAGGTGCCGATGGAGCTGTGGGCGGTGCACCGCTCGCTCGCGGTCGACGCGCCGGTGACGGTCGGAGCCGCCGGCGGCTGGCCCCCGGCCCTCCTCGATGCCGTGCTCCACGGCGCCGGGTTCGTCCCGGAGCACGGCGTGCAGGACGGCGCTGGTGTCTGGCGGCGGGCGCGAACCCTCGCCGACACCGTCGACGAGGGGATGAACGTCCTGCTCGTGGGCCTCAACCCCAGCGTGTACTCCGCCGACGTCGGGTCGGGCTTCGCCCGTCCCGGCAACCGCTTCTGGCCGGCGGCGACCGCAGCGGGCCTCGTGTCGGTCGCCCGCGACCCGCTGCACGCGCTCACCCACCATCACGTCGGCATGACCGACCTCGTGAAGCGGGCGACCGCCCGCGCCGACGAGCTCGACCCGTCGGAGTACCGCACCGGCCTCGAGCGGCTGCGCCTCCTGGTCGAGTGGCTGCAGCCCGGCGTGGTCTGCATCGTCGGCCTCACCGGCTGGCGGCTGGCCGTCGACCGGCGGGCGATCGCCGGCGTGCAACCGGAGCCCTTCGCCGGACGGCCGGTCTACCTCATGCCAAACCCGTCGGGTCTCAACGCCCATGTCACCGTCGACGGCCTGTCGGACCACTTCCGGGCCGCGCTCGGAGCTACCCTGCCGCGATGACCACCGACTACCTCAGCGACGCGTTCACCCCCGTCCACGACGAGCTCGACCAGGCGGATCTCCGGGTCACCGGGGAGCTGCCGGCGCGACTCGTCGGCCGGTACGTCCGGAACGGCCCGAACCCGCAGTTCGCGCCCGTCGGCCGCTACCACCTGTTCGACGGTGACGGCATGCTCCACGGCGTCGAGCTCGAGGGTGGTCGTGCCCGGTACCGCAACCGCTGGATCGAGTCGCGCGCCCTGCTCGCCGAGCGGGCCGCAGGCCACGCGCTGTACGGCGGCCTGAGCGAGTTCGTCATGCCGCCGCCGGAGGTGGCCGCCGCCTCGGGGTTCATGAAGAACACGGCCAACACGCACATCGTGCGCCACGCCGGTCGCTATCTCGCCCTCATGGAGGCGAGCCCGCCCACGGAGGTCACCGCCGCGCTCGAGACCGTCGGCGAGTACGACTTCGGCGGGGCGCTGGCCGGAGGGATGACGGCGCACCCGAAGTACGACCCGGTCACGGGCGAGATGCACTTCTTCGGGTACTCGCCGTTCCCGCCCTACGTCCGCTACCACGTGGCCGACGCGTCGGGAGCGTTGGTGCACTCCACCGAGATCGAGCTCCCCCGCGCCGTGATGATGCACGACTTCGTGCTCACCGAGTCGTCGGTCGTGTTCTTCGACCTGCCGGCGGTGTTCGACGTGAACGCGATGCTGGCCGGCGGCGCCGGGGTGCGGTGGGAGCCCGAGCACGGTGGCCGCATCGGCGTGCTGCCCCGGGGCGGTGACGGCGCCGCGATCCGATGGACCGACGTCGACCCCTGCTACGTCTTCCACTTCCTCAACGGGTGGGACGACGCCGACGGAGGCATCGTCATCGACGGGTGCCGGGCCGACGCGCTGCCCATCTCCTTCGGCGACCAGCCCGCTCCGGACGGCGACGTCAGCCCACGCCTCCACCGCTGGCACATCACCGTCGACGGATCGGTGCGCGACGAGCCCCTCGACGACCGCCCGGCCGACTTCCCCCGCGTGAACGACGACGCGGTGGCCGGCCGCCGTCACCGCTACGGCTACCTCGCCGCCATGGACTCCGACGAGGGCCTGATGTCCACCGGCGTCACGGCCTGGGACCTCGACGCCGGCACGAGCGAGACCTACCGGTTCGGGCCGACCACCATCTGCGGCGAGTCGTCGTTCGCACCCGACCCCGAGGGCTCGGCCGAGAACGACGGGTGGCTCCTCAACATCGTCACAGATCGCGCGGCGGGCACGTCACACCTCGCCGTCCTCGACGCGCGCGACGTCATGGCCGGCCCGGTGGCCGAGGTCGAGCTGCCCCACCGGGTGCCGTTCGGCTTCCACGGCAACTGGTTCGCCGACTGACGCCGGATCGCCCGACGCCGGACCTCAGCGGGGCGCCAGGTCCCGGATCGCCTGACGCTGGTCGAGCCCGAACGGCAGGATGGCCAGCGCCGGCGTGGTGACGCCGTTCGCCACATACCGGGCGATGTGCTCGCGGCAGGCCTCCGGCTCGCCCCACACGATGAGGTCGTCGACGACTTCGTCGGGGATCGCCTCCAGAGCGGCGGCGCGGTCGCCCGCCTTCCACGCCGTCCACATGGGCTCGAGGATCTCGCCCCTGCCCATCCACTCGTGGAAGGCCGCGTACACCGGCACGTTCAGGTAGGCCGCGATGGCCACGCGGCCGAAGCGGTGCACGAGGTCGCGATCGGCGGTGGGTGCCACGAAGATGCGGGCGACGATCTCCTTGGGCGCCGCGTCGGCCGCCGCCGCGCCGTGCACGATCGGAGCGACGCGGGAGACGTCGTCGGCCGAGAGCCAGTTCACGATCGCGCCGTCGGCGTCACGACCGGCCATCCGCAGCATGCCCTCGCGCAACGCCGCGACCAGGATCGGGACGCCGCCATCGGGCACGGGCACGCCGAGGCGGAAGCCGTGGCTCGAGAAGCCGGTGGCGTCGACGTCGGTCTTCGCGCCGGTGAGGGCGTCGCGGAGGAACCGCACCGTGTCGCGCGTGCGGGCGTAGGGCTCGTCGAACTTCAGGCCGTTCCAACGCTCGACGATCACGTCGGACGACGTCCCGATGCCGAACACGAACCGGCCCGGGGCCGCCGCCGCCAACGTGCCGACCTGCTGGGCGAGCGTCGCCGGGCCGCGCGTGTACGCCGGCACGATGGCCGTGCCCAGCCGCAGCGATGGCGCCCACACCGAGGCGAGCGCGAGCGGCGTGAATGCGTCGGCGCCGTTCGCCTCCGACGACCACACGTCGGTGTACCCCAGGTCGGCGAGCTCCACGACCCACTCCCGCTGGTCGGGAAGGGGGACGTTGTCGAACGGGATGGTCATGCCGTAGCGCTGCATGGCCGGAACCCTACGCGCTCAGTCGTCGCCCTCGGCGGGGCGCCGGCGGTCGGTCTTGCGCTCGGACTGACGGCGCTTCGCCTCGAGGCGCCGCCGCTCCGAACCGGCAGTCGGGCGCGTGGCGACCCGGCGGCGCGGCACCACCATCGCCGAGCGAAGTGACGCCTCCAGTCGCTGCAGCGCGGCACGCCGGTTCTGGTACTGCGAGCGCTGCTCGGAGCTCACGGCGCTCACCTCCGGGCCGAGCTTCGACATCAGGCGCTCGCGGATCGTGTCGCTCAGCGACGGCGACGCGGCGATGTCGAACACCACCTCGGCGCGCGTGTTCGAGGTGTTCGCGTGCTGTCCGCCGGGGCCGCCCGACGCGGAGAACCGCCACTGGAGCTCGGCGGCCGGCACCACGACGCCGCGACCGAGGCGCAGGTCCTCGCCGAGCTCGACCACCGCTCAGCCGCCTGCGGAGCTCTCGAGCTCGCGCACGATGGCCGACTGGCTCGCCGTCGCGAGCAGCGTGCCGTCCTCGGCCCACAGGTGCACGAGGCCGTGGCCGAACCCGTCGCGGACGCCGTGGATCCGGATGTCGAGCAGCACCCACTCGGTCGGCACGATCTGCACGATGCGGAGGGTGTTGTCGAGGCTGTTCGCGCGGGTCCAGCGGCCGAGCGCCTGCGCGATGCCGAAGGGCACGTAGTCGCCGAGCACCGCCAGCATCGCGGCCGACGGGGCGAGATCCGCCATGCGGATCCAGAGCGCTGACGTGCCGTCCGCCGACGGCGTGGCCGAGGCGTCGAGCTCCTCCCACTGACGACCCTTCGCCAGGCGGACGTCCATCCGCTCCATGATCGTGTCGCGCACCTCCCACCGCGAGGCCCGCCGCTCGCACTCGTCGGGGCGGGGCACCTCCGGCATCTGCTCCCACTGCCCGCTGAACTCCAGCGGACGTGCGCCGAGCGCCGCGTTGACGGTGAGGATCTCGCGGTCGGCCACGTGGGCGACCACCCGGGCCTGCGTCGTGAAGTGACCGGAGGTCGCGAT
The DNA here is from genome assembly GCA_046331245.1 of Acidimicrobiales bacterium. Lineage (GTDB taxonomy): Bacteria > Actinomycetota > Acidimicrobiia > Acidimicrobiales > Microtrichaceae > SSF14. The sequence continues at coordinate 161,549 of JAXLRH010000010.1, forward strand.
CGTGACGTCGACGTCCATCGTCTCCCCCACCATCGCGTACGACAGGTACTGGCCCGTGGCCCAGACGACCGGCCGCCCGGTCGCCTGCTCGAGCGCGCAGATGGCGGCGCCCAGCCCGCACCCCCCGAACAGGAACCGGCCCGCGGTGGCGAGTCCGGGCACGATCGGGAGCACGAAGCGGTGGGGGTTGTGCGTCGGCTGCAGCCCGAGGAAGTCGGTGGCGTCCATCGGGGCAGGATACGCGACGGCCTCCCCCGTTCCGCGAGACTGGGCCGATGACCGACACGCTGCGACTCGGAAGCACCGTCATCAACTGCGCCGACATCGAGGCGATGTCGGCCTTCTGGTGTGCCGCCCTCGACCTCACGCCGGAGTCCACGTCGCCCGACGACATGTTCCGCATCCTGCGCGGCAAGCGGGCCCGGCTCTCGCTCCAGCGGGCCCGCACGCCGATCACGGCGCGGGACCAGATGCACCTCGACCTCTACATCGACGACGCGGCCGCCAAGACCGCCACCGTCGAGCGGCTCGTCGGCCTCGGCGCCGAGTGGGTGCGTGCGTCGGGCATCCCCGACGACGACTACGAGGTGCTCCGCGACCCCGAGGGCAACGAGTTCTGCGTGTGCCTGGTGGACCCCGGGGACTGACTCGCCCGCGTTGTCAGGCCCGGACGGGCCGGCCCCGATCTCAGTGTCAGTGGTCGTCCGCATACTGGACCCATGACCGTTCAGCTCCTCCTCATCGACACCGAACCCGAGTGGAAGATCCCCGAGACGACCCGCCAGATCGGCCGTCGTGGTCTCGCCGAGGCACGCGCCGTGCTGCGCCAGATCCCCCGCCGCGACAGCGGCGAGGGCACCGGCGCCGCCGGTGACGATGCACGGCAGCACCCCGCCGCCGCCTGACCCCCTACCATCAGTCCCATGTCAGACGTCGTCATCATCGAAGCCGTTCGCACGCCCATCGGTCGCCGGGGCGGGGGTCTCTCGTCGGTGCACCCGGCCGACCTGCTCTCCACTGTGCTGAGCGAGCTCATGATGCGCTCCGGGGTCGATCCGGCCGAGGTCGGCCAGGTCGTCGGCGGCTGCGTCAGCCAGGTCGGCGAGCAGTCGTTCGACGTCGCCCGCACGGCGTGGCTCACCGCCGGCCTCCCCCAGGAGGTGGCCGCCACCACCGTCGACACCCAGTGCGGCTCGTCCCAGCAGGCCACCAACCTGGCCACGGCACTCATCGCCGCGGGCGTGGTCGACGTCGCCGTCGCCTGCGGGGTCGAGTCGATGAGCCGCATCCCCATCGGGTCCAACTCCTCGAAGAAGCTCGGGCTCGGCGTGCCCATCCCCAAGTCGTACTTCGGTCGGTACGAGTTCGCGTCGCAGTTCGAGGGCGCCGAGCGCATCGCCGACGCCTGGGGCATCACCCGCGACGACTGCGACCGGTTCGGGTTGCAGTCGCAGGAGCGTGCGGCCACGGCGTGGGCCGAGGGTCGATTCGACGCCCAGGTCGTCGACATCGAGGCTCCGGACCTCGACGAGGAGGGTGCCCCCACCGGCACCACGCACCTGGTGTCACGCGACGAAGGACTGCGCGAGACCACCCTCGAGAAGCTCGCGTCCCTCAAGCCGGTGGCCCGCGAGAACGGCGTGCACACCGCCGGTACCGCCAGCCAGATCTCCGACGGCGCAGCCGCCGTTCTCATGATGAGCGCCGAGAAGGCGCAACAGCTCGGGCTCAGCCCCCGAGCGCGAGTGCTCGACACGGCGATGGTGGGCGTCGACCCCGTGATGATGCTCACCGGCCCGATCGACGTCACCCGTCACATGCTGGGTCGCACCGGTCTCACCATCGACGACATCGATCTCACCGAGATCAACGAGGCGTTCGCGTCGGTCGCGCTCGCCTGGCTGAAGGAGCTCGGGGGCAACCCCGAGACCACGAATCCGAACGGCGGAGCCATCGCGCTCGGCCATCCCTTGGGGGCCACCGGCGCCTTCCTCATCACCAAGGCGCTCAACGAGCTCGAACGAACGGACGGCACCAATGCCCTCATCACCATGTGCTGCGGTGGCGGGCTGGGCACGGGCACGATCATCCAGCGCGTCTGAGGCGTTCGCCGGCGTCCTGCTCGCCGGCGTCCTGCTGGCCGGCTGCACCACGACGAAGCCGACGTCGACCGCCGCGACGACGCGGGCGGCCGGCGCCGTCACGGCCAACTCCACGGTCACGCGCGTCGTCGACGGCGACACGATCATCGCCGACATCGGCGGGCACGACACCCGTGTCCGCATGATCGGCTTCAACACGCCCGAGAGCGTCGACCCGCGTCGCCCCGTCGAGTGCTTCGGCAAGGAGGCGAGCAAGCACCTGTCGAGCCTGGCGCCGGCGGGCACGCCCATCCGCCTCGAACGCGACGCAGAGCAGCTCGACAGGTACGGCCGCACGCTGGCGTACGTCTACCGGGCGTCGGACGGCATGTTCCTCAACCTGCAGATGGTCACCGACGGGTACGCGCACGCGCTCACCATCCCGCCCAACGTCACCTACGCCGACCGCTTCCGCGCCGCCGAGCGGGCCGCCCGCACCGCGGGCATCGGCCTCTGGGCGGCGTGCCCCGACAGCTAGGAGCGCATGAGGTCGCGGAGCCCGCTCCAGCCGACGCTGACGACGTCGTGCTCCACCAGCGTGCGAGCCACCGGGCCGTCCGCTGCCATCAGCTCGAGATCGTCCACCCGACTGGCCCAGCCGTCGTCGATCGCCCGCAGCTCGGGCGTGTCGATGGCCGGGTGCACGTACAGCTCGGTCACACCGGGGCGGAGGTTCGCCACGACCCGCTCGATCGCCTCACGCGACCCGACCCCGCCGACGTAGACGAACCAGTCGGGGAACACCACGCCCTCCTCGGCGGCGAGGTGCCGGAACGGGAAGCCGGCGGTGTGCTCCACCGATGCCCCGGCCATGCGCAGCGGCAGCCGGAACTCGAGCGCCATGTCGAGGTAGATGTCGAAGAACTCCGGGCGCAGCTGCAGCGTGCCCATGTGGCTGTCGAGGTGCGTGACGTCGACGCCCCAGAGCATCGCCCGCTCGATCTGAGCGCGGCACTCGCGACGGACCTCGTCGAGGTCGGCGTGATCCCAGGCGTCCTCCACGGTGCGGGGGAAGCCGCCGTCGCCGTCGAGCAGCGACGGCGCGTGGGTGATGGGACCCCAGCGGTAGCGGTCGTACTCGGAGTTCAGCGTGAGGTGCACGCCGACGTCCTCACCGTCGAGGTCTGCCGCCGCGGCGCGTGCCCACGGGCAGGGCACCATCAGCGTGGCGCTGGTGGCGATCCCCGACCGGAGGGCTCGGAAGCACCCCTCGTTCGCGGCGTGGCTCATGCCGAGGTCGTCGCAGTTGACGATGAGCAGGCGGTCGTCGCTCGAGTACCCGAGCTGCTCGGCAAGTGTGGCCACGGCGACACCGTACCGGAATCCGAGATTTCCCTGTCACAAGTGCCCGGGATCGGGTAACAACGGCCCATGACACGACGAATGACCATGCTCGGCCTCACGATCGCGCTCACTGCCGGTCTGCTGACGGCCTGCCGTTTCCCCGGTGATCCGGTGGGCAACCTGGAGTCCGTGACCACGGGCAACGGCACCATCACGGTCGCCGGGTGGGCCTACGACGAGAGCGCCCCCACGACGTCCATCGACGTCCACATCTTCGTCGACGGCGCGATCGCCGGCGCGCTCAACGCCTCGGGCGATCGTCCCGACGTCGCCGCCGCCGTGCCGGGCGCCGGCGCCGCCCACGGCTACAACGCCACGCTCAACGTGGGCGCCGGCGCCCACAAGGTGTGCACCTACGCGATCAACATCGGTGACGGCAAGACCAACACCGAGCTCGGCTGCAAGACGGTGGCGGTCACCGACGGCAGCCCCATCGGCAACATCGAGTTCGTCGGCGTCACCCCGCTCGAGCTCATCGTGCGTGGTTGGACGATCGACCCCGACACCGCCGCCTCCATCAACGTCGGCCTCGAGGTGGACGGCGTCGTCGTGCTCCGCACCACCGCCGACCTGGACCGCAGCGACGTCGGTTCCATCTACACCGACTACGGCAACGCCCACGGCTTCGTGCTCGAGTACATCACCCCGCTCAACCCCTTGGCCACGGTCTGCGTCAACGCCTACAACGCCGGCGGTGGCGTCGACAAGCAGCTGGGCTGCCGTCGCGGCGGTGTCGGCGTGGAGCGCTCCGCCACCACGTCCAACCCGGTCCGTGCCACCGGCACCCTCACGGCCTCCGCCGCCGGCGCCGGCTCCGTGGTCGCCAGTGGTGTGGCGTCCGACTCGACCGATCCCACCGATCCCCGCGCTGCGTACTCCATCTCCTACCAGTCGTTCAACGACGACTTCGCGGTCACGGCGTTCCAGCTGACCGATGCCGGCACCTTCGCCTACTCGAAGACGGCGTCGCCGGGCTTCACGGGTCCGTCGCGGGTGTGCCTGGTCGTCGCCGAGGGCGACACGATGGCTCGCACCCTCGCCTGTCAGAACCTGCTGATCACCTGATCCCGGCGAACAGGTCGTCCTCGGGCAGCTCAACATCCACCGTCGACCTGGCGAGGATGTAGTCGTCCCAGGGATAGACCTCCGCCGCCACCTCCGGACGGAGACCGAACCAGAACTTCTCGTTCGGATCGACCTGGGTGGCGTGGGCCAGCAACGCCTCGTCTCGGACGTGGAGGTAGCGGCCCACGTCCACCTTGGTCGTGATCCGGTGGTCCTGCGTGAAGCGCTCGAACCACTCCTCGGTGTACGGCGACTCGATGCCGAGCTCCAGCATCTTGGCGTGGGTGGCGTCGATCCGGGCCCGGGCCCAGATGCTGTAGTACATCTTCGACGGCTGCCACGGGTCGCCCAGGTCGGGGCGCCACGAGGCGTCCGCCGCCCGGTCGAACGCATGCACGGAGATCTCGTGGGTGCGCAGGTGGTCGGGATGCGGGTAGCCACCCTGCTCGTCCCCGTAGGTGAGGATCACCTGGGGTCGATCGCGACGGATCACCTCGACGAGCCGGCCCACCGCCTCGTCCAGCGGGGCGTTCGCGAAGTTCGACGGGTCGGCGTTCTCCGGCATGTCGGGCATGCCCGAGTCGCGGTACCCCAGCAGGTCGAGATGCTGGTACCCGATGATCTCGACCGACCGCTCGAGCTCGGCGCGACGCACGCCGGGCAGGTCCGCCACGACCTCAGGGCGGTCCATCGCCGGGTTGAGGATGGAGCCGAGCTCACCGCCGGTGCAGCACACGAGGGTCGCCTGGGCGGCGTCCTCCCGCACGTAGCGAGCGACGACGGCTGCACCCTTCGAGGCCTCGTCGTCGGGGTGAGCGTGCACCGACAGGAGTCGGAGCGCGGCCGTGTTCTGGGACGTCATGGCGGTTCCTTCAGGAGGCTCGGAGCGGCGCGAGTTCGGGGCCGTTGGTGGCGTCGTCGTCGTCGTCGTCGATCAGCCTCCATCCGAACAACTCCGCGAGCCGTTGTCTTCCCTCCGGAGGACCCGACGCGATCACCTCGTCGCCCACTTCGAACGTCACGAACGGCCGGGGACGGTAGAGGTACTGGCCCCGGCGCAGGAGCGCGAGGATGTGGAACCCGGGCTCGATGTCGAGCTGCATCTCGGCGAGACTCTGCCCCACCACCGACGAACCCTCGGCGACGGGCACGCGCATGACGACCACGTCGCTCTCGCCGAGCGCCATGGCCAGCACCGGGTGGAACTCCCAGTCGTCGCTGATGAGCCACACCATCTGGCTCGCCTGGTCGCCGAGCTCCTCGGCGACGTGGGAGAGCTGCAGGAGCCCACGGAGCGGCGACGGATCGACGTTGTGCGCGCTGGCCCGCAGCACCCACAGCTGCAGGTGGTCCTTCATCTCGTCGAGACGATCGGCCAGGTGGCCCACTTCGGCGGCGAGGCCGCGATCGCGGAGCGCCAGCGCCGAGTAGGCGAGACCGACCGCGGCCTCGGAGATGTTCTTCATCTCGACCAGGACGTCGACCGCACGGTCGAGGTCGGTGAGCGCGTCGGCCGACGCGACCTCCGGCGGGTTCCACGGCGGAGCGGCGGCGAGCTCGTGCAGGCGGGTGATGCCGGGGGGCGAGCCCCGGAGGAACAGGACGTCGCCCGGCAGCAACAGCACGTCGCCGTCGATCTCGGTGATCCACGAGCGTCCGCGTCGGATGGCCATGATGCGCATACCCGTGGCCACCGGCAGCTCGAGCGACGAGACCGGCCGGTTCGCCATGTGGCTGCCCTCGCGGATCCACACGCGATGCGAGACCTCCTCGGCGTTCGAAAGGTCGCCGATGAGCTCGTTGGGGATGCCGAGGCGGTGGGTCACGATCCGCGTGATGTCGATGGCCGCGTTGCCGATGCCCTCGATCGCGCCGATGACCTGGAGCACCGACGCCATCGACTCGGCCTCGGAGGGCCGGCGGACGGCGAGGATGCACACGGCCCGCATGTCTTGCACCAGATCGTTGAGGCGACTCTCGAGAGCGGCGACTTCCTCGCACATTCCCGGGTCGTTGAAGTACACGGCGGCATACGCCAGGTCGACCATGAGTTCGGAGGTGTCCTTCGCCTCCGCCAACATGGCCCTCAGACTTCGGGGGCGCTCATCCATATTCGGTCTGGTGAGCGTATCCGATGTCGCGTGGAACGGCGGGATCCGGGAGGTCCGCCGACCCCTGGCCGCGCCTGGGCTGACTCGGCCTGGGCTGACACGGCCTCGCAGACCGGCGGGCACGCACGGTACCGTCGGCGCATGGGGACCGGGCTGAGGGCGACGCTGGCGGCGGCATGCGCTGTCGTCGCGCTGGTGGCGACGGCGTCGTGCGTTCCGGGAGCCACTCCCCCGGCCGTCGACGGCACCCCCGGCGGCCCCGGGGCGGATCCGGCCTGGCTCACGGCGGTACGAGGGCCCGACGCCGGCATCTACGACGAGTTCGGGCGCCAGGTGGTGCTGCGGGGCGCCAACCTCAACGAGCTCGGCGACTACTTCAGCTCCGACCCCCGGCTGCCCACCACCTCTCCCCTCACCGAGGACGACTGGGCCGACCTTGCCGCGCAGGGCGCCGACGTCGTGCGCCTCGTCACGACCTGGTCGGCGTGGCAGCCGCAGCGCGGCACGCTCGACGCCGCCTACCTCGCACGGGTGGACGCGGCGGTCGACGCCGCCCGCCGCCACGGCATGCACGTCGTGCTCGACATGCACCAGGACGCCTGGTCGAAGTTCGTGTTCACGCCCGCCACCGAGACGTGCCCGGCGGGCACCCACCACCAGATCGGTTGGGACGGGGCACCGGCGTGGGCCACGTTCACCGACGGTCGGCCCACGTGCACCCCGGCGTCGCGTGAGGAGAGCCCTGCCGTCATCGCGGCGTGGGACAACTTCTACGCGAACCGCGACGGCGTCCGCACCGAACTCTCCGCGCTGTGGGGCCGGCTGGCGACCCACTATGCGAACGACCCGACGATCGCCGGCTTCGACCTGCTCAACGAGCCGGGCTCGGGCAGCGACAACGACGGCACGATCGCCGGCCTCGCCGCGTTCTACCGCGAGGCGATCGAGCACATCCGCTCGGCGGAGCGGGCGGCCGGCGCACGGGGACACATCGTCTTCTTCGAGAACACGGTGCACGGCGCGTTCGTACCGTTCGACGTGAGCGACGACCCGAACATCGTGCTCTCGCCCCACAACTACGCGGAGTCGATCGGGCCGCAGATCCCGGGCCTGATGGACCTCCTGTTCGGCGTCCTCGCCGTGGAGCGCGCCGGCTACGGCACGGCGACGTGGACCGGCGAGTACGGGTTCTTCGGCAACGACGACGCGGCGAAGATGGCGCGCTACGCGCCGCTCGACGACGCGACGCTCGGCAACGGTGGCGCCGGCGGCACCTGGTGGCAGTGGGAGCAGGAGTGCGGCGATCCGCACGACGTCAGCGGCGCCTACCCGCCCGACGAGTCGTGGATATTCGCCCAGATGACGAGGTGCGGTTCGTCGCGCTCGGACCTCGTGTGCTCCACCCGCGCCTACCCACGCGCCGTCCCCGGTCGCCTCACGTCGGTCGTCGCGCCGTGCGCCGGCGGGCTGCACGTCACCGGCGTCACGCCGACGCCGTCGGTCGCCGACCTCTGGTACCCGTCGCCGCCTGGGTCGCCCTCTGGGTCGCCGCCAACGGTCACCGGAACCGGGCTCGGCCCGGTCGAGGCCACCCGGGTGGCCGGCGGCTGGCGCCTCGCGGTCGAGGTGACCGGCGCCTACGTGCTCGACGTCGCCTGATCCGGACGCCGGCCGGCCCCGTCGCGGGCGTCCTTCAGGATCCTCCGGGCGACGGTGTGGACGTGCACCTCGTCGGGCCCGTCGTAGATCCGGGCGAACCGCGCCGAGCGGTACATGAACGACAGCGGGGTGTCGTCGGTGAGGCCGGCGGCGCCGTAGGCCTGCACCGCCCGGTCGATCACGTTGTGGAGCATCCGGGCCCCCACCACCTTGATGACGCCGATCTCGACGCGGGCCTGGTCGCCCTCGTCGATCCGCTTCGCCGCCTGCAGGGTGAGCAGCCGTGCCGACTGGATCTCGGCGTAGCTCTCGAACACGTGCGACTGCATGAGCTGCTTCGCCGCCAGCGGCTCGCCGAACGCCGTGCGCTCGTTGAGCCGGCGGCACATCAGTTCGAACGCCCGCTGCGCCTGGCCGAGCCAGCGCATGCAGTGGAAGATGCGGCCGGGACCGAGCCGCTCCTGCGCGATGACGAAGCCGTGGCCCCGAGCGCCGAGCAGGTGGTCGGCGGGCACGCGCACATCGGTCAGCTCGACCTCGTAGTGGCCGTGGGCGATCCCGAGCACCGGCGTCTCGCGCACGATGCGGTAGCCCGGCGTGTCGGTGGGCACCACGATCATGGAGAACGCGAGGTACGGCGACACGTCGACCTCGGTGCGGCACATCACGGTGGTGTACGCCGCCTGGGCCGCTCCGGTGGTGAACCACTTGCGCCCGTTGATCACCCACTCGTCGCCGTCGAGCACCGCCGTCGTCTGCAGCTGCATGGGATCGGAGCTCGCGACGGCCGGTTCGGTCATGGCGAAGCTCGGGGAGATCTCGGCGGCGACCAGCGGCGCGAGGTAGCGGTCGCGCACCGTACCCGCCGAGTGGGCGTGCAGCATCAGCGAGTCCTGCAGCGTGAACGTGCCGAGCGCGAGCTGCCCGAACTCGCTGCGACCCTGCACCTCGTTCACGTACACGTAGTCCATGAACGGCAGGCCACCCCCGCCGAGCTCGGCGGGATGGCCGAGTGCCCACAACCCCTCGGCCTTCGCCTCGGCCTGGAGTGCCCGGAGCAGGTCACGCGACTCGTCGTCGCGCCGGTGCAGCACCGCCTCGGCGGGCTCGACCCGTTCGGACATGAACGCGGCGACGGCGTCGCGGATCGGGCGGACGTGGTCGGGAACGTCGAACGACATCACCCGACCGTATCTGCGACGTTCGCGGCGTGCTCAGATCACGACGAGCTCGTGCGCGGCACGCGACGCGGCCAGGTACACCTCGGAGGCCGGGAGGCCCGCGGTGTCGACCACCACGCCGTCGTACTCGACCCCCTTGTGGCTCCACACGTCGGAGGCCTCGATGAGCGCGACGTTCTCCCATCGCCCGGCCAGCTCCGCACGCACCGTTCCGGCGTCGGCGCCCGGGAGCTCTCGGACCGCGACCCCGGTGGGGCGAATGCCGACGAGGCGAACGGCGTCGATGCCGTGACGCTCCGCGTGGGCGTTGAGCCAGTCGGCGATCTCCGCGGACATGCGGTAGGCGACGTCCATCTGCTCGAGCGGTGAGGCCAGGAGCTCGGCGATGCGCCGGAGGCCCAGCCCCTCGGCCACGGAGCGCTGCGCGTCGTCGCCCACCAGCGTGAGCCCCTCCGACCGGCGCATCACGGCGCGCAGCTGGAACAGGGTGAGGTCCTGCGCCTCGTCGACGACCACGTGCGCGTACCGGGTGGTCACGCCCTCGAAGCGGGCCTTCACCTCGTCGAAGAGCGCCCCGTCCACGACGTCGCCCACCCGCCCGAGCGCCACCCACTCGTCGATCAGGTCGGGATCGACGCCGAGCTCGGTCAACGTCGTACGGCTTCGCAGCTTGCGCCACGCGGCGGTCGCTCCCATCGTCGGGATGACGTCGCCGGCGACGCGAGTGGCCTCCTTCGAGGTGATCTCGAGCCGCGACGCGACCCGCCCGAGGAAGATCTTCCGGCGCTCGCGCCACGGCACCGAGAGCGCCGAGACCCGGGCGCACAGCTCGGCCACCTCGTCCTCGGGGATCCAGCGGCCCGACGACCGCACGGTCGCCGGCCGGGGCAGGCCGGCCTCGAATCGGTCGAGCACGTCGAGCCAGCGTGGGTCGGAACCGGCCGACGTGACGGCGCCGAGGTGCCGGCCGAAGGTCGTCTGCGTGATCCGCGCCTCGCCCAGCGTCGGGAGCACGGCCGACACGAACCGGAGGAACCGGTCGCTCGGCCCGATCACCAGGAACTGGTCGCTCGTGATCCGGCGGTCGTTGTAGACGAGCCAGGCGGCACGATGCAGCGCCACGACCGTCTTGCCCGTGCCCGGCCCGCCCCGCAGCACGAGCTTGGCGGCCGGATCGAGACGTACGAGCCGATCCTGTTCGGCCTGCAGCGTCGCGACGGCGGCGCGCATCTCGGTGCCGCGGCTGCGGGAGAGCTCGGCCATGAGTGGGGAGGAGCCCGACACGCCTCCGTCGACGAAGTCCTCGACGAGGAGATCGGTGATCGACCCCACGTAGCTCACGCGGCGCCGGAGCCCGCGTGGGTCGTCGAGCGTCGCCTGGTAGAAGGCCTCGGCGAACGGCGCCCGCCAGTCGACCACGAGCTGCTCACCGCCCGAGTCGATGCCGTACAGGCCGACCCGCCACGGCAGCTCGTCGTCGATGCGACCGAACACGACCAGCTCCTGGCGGAGCTTGTCGATCGTGTGGCCGACCACGGCGTCGACGAAGCCCTCGGTGAACTCGTCGGCCGCCTCGTTGCCGAGCCCGGCGAGCTTGTCGAGCTTCACCCGCGTGGCCTCGCGCGCGGCGTCGAGCGCGGCGAGCTCACCCTCGATCGTGATCCCGTCGCCCACGCACGGTGTCTAGTGGGCGCGCCGGGCGCCATCCACCGGATTTCGCACGGAGTTCTGGCACGATGGGACCGCCATGCGTCGCCTCGACTCGGTTCTCGCCTACAACCTGTACCGCTGGGTGCGGTTCCGCGCCTACGCGCTCGTGCTCGGTCGCCGCCTCGACACCGGCGGGCGCGGCCTCCTCGGGCGGCGCTCGGCGCTGCGGGTCCGCCCCGGCGGCTCGATGCGGCTGGGCCACAAGTTCGTCACCGGCGACGACGTCACGGTGGCGGCCACCGGCCGCCTCGTGCTGGGCACCAACGTGTTCATGAACAGCGGCTCGCGGATCGTGGCGCACGAGCTCGTGGAGATCGGCGACAACGTGGTCATCGCCTCCGGCGTCTCGGTGCTCGACCATGACCACCGCACCCACGTCGACGACGGCCGCCTCGTCATCGAGAACGCCGAGTTCACCACGGCGCCGGTGCGCATCGGGAGCAACGTGTGGCTCGGCGACAAGGTGACGGTCGTGAAGGGCGTCACCATCGGCGACAACGTGATCGTCGGCGCCAACGCGGTGGTCACGAAGGACGTCGCCTCCGGCACCGTGGTCGGCGGGGTGCCGGCCGTGCCGATCCGCACGATCGACCTCGGGTAGCGCTCAGGTCAGGCCGGCATCGTGGGCGAGGATCGCGACCTGCACGCGGTTCGACAGGCCCAGCTTGAGCAGCACACTCGACACGTGGGCCTTCACCGTGGCCTCGCTCATGAACAGCACGGTGCCGATCTCGGCGTTCGAACAGCCGCGTCCCACCTCCGCGATCACGTCCTGCTCACGGGGTGACAGCACCTGCAGGCGGGTCAGCGCGTCCTGCCGGCGCTGACCGGGCGCCGCCGCGGCGACGTGCTCGATGAGACGGCGGGTGACCGACGGCGACAGCATCGAGTCGCCCGCAGCGACGACGCGCACCGCGTGCACCAGGTCGACGGGCGGCGTGTCCTTGAGCAGGAACCCGGCCGCCCCCGCCTCGAGGGCGCGGAACACGTGGTCGTCGAGATCGAACGTGGTGAGCACGACGACCGACGGCGGCGACGGGAGCGCCCGCACCGCGGTGGTCGCGCTGAGGCCGTCGAGGCGGGGCATTCGGATGTCCATCAGCACGACGTCGGGCCGGCACCGCTTCACCGCCTCGACCACGTCGGCGCCGTCCTCGGCCTCGCCCACCACGTCGAGGTCGGGCGCCGATTCGAGGATCATCCGCAGGCCGGCGCGCACCAGCGCCTCGTCGTCCACGATCATCACGCGGGTCACGGCGCCTCCTGTCCGTCCGGCGGCCACGGCAACCAGGCGACGAGCCGCCAGCCGCCGCCCTCGTCGGGCCCGGCGCCCAGGGTCCCGCCCAGCAGGCCGACGCGCTCGCGCAGCCCGTCGAGACCGATGCCCGAGCCCGGCAGCAGCGCGCCGACGGCGAGCGACCGACGGTTCGAGACCTCGACGGTGACGCCACGCTCGGCGCTCCCCGTCACCGACACGCGCGACGCCGCGCCGGGCGCGTGCTTGTGCGCGTTGGTGAGGCCCTCCTGCACGACGCGGCACACGGCGCGCGCCACCGGCGACGGCGGCTCCTCCACCGCGAGGACGAGCTCGGTGGCCGCGCCGGCGGCGCGGGACTCGTCGACCAGTCGCACGATGTCGGCGGTGGTGGGCGGCGGACGCAGATCGGGCGGGGCCGTGGCGGCGTCGGAGCGCAGCACGCCGAGCACCTGCGGGTCCTCCATGGCCTCGCGGGAGGTGGTGCGGATGAGCTCGGCCGTGCGGCGCACCTGGGCCGGATCGTCGGCCGCTCCCACCTCCAACGCACCGGCGTGCAGTGCGATGAGGGTCACCTTGTGGGCCAGCACGTCGTGCATCTCGCGGGCGATCCGCGTGCGTTCGCCGAGCCGCGCCTGCTCGGCGCGGATCTCCCGCTCCTGCTCGGCGCGCTCGGCGCGGTCGCGCAGGGAGGCAACCAGGTCGCGGCGGGCGCCCACGTAGGCGCCGGCTGCGACGACGAAGCCGACGACGAGGATGCCGCTGATCACCCCGCCGGCCCAACCTCCGTGCCGCCCGGGGTCGCCGTTGACCGTGTTGTCGTAGCCGAACACGACCACCGAGGCGAGCGACACGGCGATCAGCGCGCGGTCGCGGCGCCGCACGGCGAGGGTGAACAACCCGACCATCGCCGTGACCGGCAGGCTCGTCACGGCGAGCACCGCGAGCCCGGCGAGCGTGACGCCGACGGGGCGGCTGCGCCGCCACCACAGCACGACGACGCCGACCAGCGAGAACGCCAGCACCCACCCGTAGGACTTGTCGGCGCGCGCCCGGGTGAGCGTCTCGGCGAGACCGGCGCAGAACGCCAGGAGGATGAAGATCGCGTCGCGCGTGCGCGGCCCCACCAGCTTCCAGGTGTCGGCGATCTCCTCCCGGATGGACATGGGTTCACACTACGGCCGGGCACCCGCCGCCGACCCCCGACGATCGTCGGTGATGCGGTCGCCGGGCCCCGACCATCGTCGTGTCCGCCGCAGACCGCCGGCCGATGCCTCGACGGCGGCCACAGCCGCACGATGACGGCATGATCAACGTCGAACACCTCACGAAGCGCTACCGCCGCCACACGGCCGTCGACGACGTCTCCTTCACCTGCGGGCCGGGAACCGTCACCGGCTTCCTCGGCCCGAACGGCGCCGGGAAGTCCACCACGCTGCGCATGCTCACCGGCCTCACGCCGCCCACGGCGGGCCGCGCCACGATCGCTGGCGTCTCCTACCGCGACCTCCCGAACCCGGGACGGGTCGTCGGTGTGATGCTCGACGCGTCGGCCCAGCACGCCGGACGGACCGGCATCGAGACGCTGCGGCTCGCGGCGCTCATGCTCGGCCTGCCCCGGACGGACGCCGACGCGATGCTCGAGCGCATCGGGCTCGACGGCGCCGGTGGTCGCCGGGTCGCCGACTACTCCCTCGGCATGCGCCAGCGGCTCGGCATCGGCACCGCGCTGCTCGGCGACCCGGCGGTGCTCGTGCTCGACGAACCGGCCAACGGCATGGATCCCGAGGGCATCCGCTGGATGCGCCACCTGCTGCGGGGCGTCGCCGACGACGGCGGCACCGTGCTGCTGTCCAGCCACCTCCTCGCCGAGGTGCAGGCGATGGCCGACCGCCTCGTGATCATGAGCCGCGGGAAGGTCGTCGCCGACGACCGGCTCGACACGCTCGTGTCGCGCCATGGCGCCGGCGCGGGCCTGGAGGACCTCTTCATCCACCTCACCACCGGAGCAGCAGCATGATCGCCGACGTCACCCCCATCACCTTCGGACGCCTGCTCGGCGTCGAGATCCGCAAGTCCACCGACACCCGATCGAGCCGCGTGCTCCTCGGGGGCGTGCTCGCCCTGTTCGTGTTCGTCCTCGTGTGGAAGCTGACCCACGGCGAGATCCCGGTCTCGTTCGAGAACTACGGCGCGGCCGTCGCGACGATCGCCGGCTTCTTCGCCCCGATCGTCGGGCTCCTCGCCATGACGTCGGAGTGGACGCAGCGAACGGCCCTCACGACGTTCACGCTGGCGCCACGGCGTCTGCCGGTGATCGCCGCGAAGCTCGTGGGCGCGATCGTCGTGTCGCTGGCGACGCTCGCCGTCGGCATCGCGATGGCGTACGGCGCCACGGCTCTGGGCGGCGCGATCCATGGCCACGCCACCTACGCGCACGCCCTCACCGACATCCGCGCCTCGGTCATCCTCACCGTGCTCCAGGTGGTGATGGCGTCGGCGTTCGGCGCCCTCACGGCCCACACCGCGAGCGCGCTCGTCATCACGCTCATGGCGCCCACGATCTGGGCACAGGTCTCACCCGAGCTCCTCGGCCGCAACGCCCCGTGGTTCGACGTGTTCCGGGCCTACGACCGGCTGTACTCCACGCACCCGTTCGACCACCTCGGCCAGACGCTCACGGCCGTCGCCCTCTGGGTGGTCCTGCCGGCTGCGATCGGCATCGCCCGCTGCGTGCGGCGCGAGGTGAAGTAGCCGTCAGTTGCCGTTCGTCGACCAGTGCCAGGGCTCCGACGGCAGGTTGTAGAACCCGAACGACGAGGCGTTGGCCGCCAGCCACACGAAACAGCGGTTGGCGTGGTCGCCGATGAGGACCCGGTCGCACGTGAAGTCGATGGCCAGGCCCTTCTCGTGCATCGAGCGGCCGGGGATGGCCGTCGGCGGGGAGCACTGCGAGGCCGGCCGCTGCCAGATGTCGTAGTCGGTCGTGCCGCAGTGCTGCCGGCGCAGCTCCACCTGCGTGTTCACGTCGCGGTAGGCGCTGCCCCCGAGCGCGATCCCCGCTGCGGCAGCTGCCTGCAGCAGCGAACCGAACGGGGCGGCGATCGAGCGGGCGACGATGAAGCCGCCGACGTTGACCGTGTCGACGGGGATGGGCACCGGGATCGTCGTGCCGGGGCTCGGGCTCGGCGTGGTCGTGGGCGGTGGAGCGGTGACACCGGGCGACGGCTTGCGCGTCGTGGTGGGGCTCGGCGTCGTGGTGGGCGGCGGCACCGTGGACCGCGTGGCCGGGAGCCCGCCGGTGACCGCCGGATCGGCCTCGGGCACGCTCTGCGCCACCGCGTTGCGGAGGTTCTGCTCGTCGGAGGTGAGCTTGTCGGCCGCGGCGACGTCGATGGCGGCCAGCGCCGCCGCCTCGGACAGCGCGGCGTCGAGACGATCGTCGACCTGCGACACGAGCTTCGCCTGCGAGTTCTCGAGGTCCACCAGCGCGGCCACGCGGCTCGCCGTGCGGCGCTCCGCATCGCTGGCCGCGGCAGCGGCCTCGGCCCGGGCGGCGCGCTCGGCGTGCAGCGCCTGCTGGGCCCGGCGCTGACGCGCCAGCAGCTCGGCCTGCTGCTCGGCGCGGTACTTCAGCACGGTGGACTCCCACGACGCGTCCTGGGCGTTCGACGACACCAGGATGCCGAGCGGCACCGCGGCGCCGTTGCCCACGTACGCGGCGACCGCCGCCTCGCGCACCTGGCCGTCGATCACGTCGGCCCGGCGTTGGGCCGCCTGCTCCGCCGCCTCGGCCGCGGCCACCGCATCGGCGGCCGTCACCGCCGCGGCGCGGGCGGCGGCGAGGTCGGACTCGGCAGCCGTGCGCTGAGCCGCCGTCGCAGCGAGCGCCGCTCGCACCTGGTCGGCGCTGGCGCGCAGCACGTCGATGTCGGGCGTGGTG
Organism: Acidimicrobiales bacterium; assembly: GCA_046331245.1. Taxonomy (GTDB): domain Bacteria; phylum Actinomycetota; class Acidimicrobiia; order Acidimicrobiales; family Microtrichaceae; genus SSF14. The sequence goes on from JAXLRH010000010.1 coordinate 177,958, forward strand.
GGGCCGGACCCCGCGCCCGGGGGCTGTGCGTGCGATGCCCCGGACGCGCCCGACGCGCCCACTGCGTCGACCGCCCAGGCCGGCACGGCGACGACCGACATCACGGCCACCGCAGCGACGAACCGGCCGAGCCGGGGGGAAGAACGCACGACTGGCACTCGACCTGTATCGACCTTTCCGGCAGGTGACTTGACGACTCGGCGGCGCCACGCCGGGTCGGGGGACCCACCAGTTCAGCAGATGAGGGCCCGCAGGACGGCGATCAGGAGCCGATGAGGAGCCGGCCAGGAGCCGGCCAGGAGCCGGTCAGGACCCCATCAGGCCGCCGAGCAGCCCGCCGCCCGACCCGCCGCTCGCCGCCTGGCCGCCGCCCGTCGCGACGTTCTCCGCCGGCTGGATCATCACGTAGCCCTGCCCACTGAAGCCCATCTGGAACGTCTCGCCGGTGCCGCCGCGCACGAGCGACTTCAGCCCGCCGGTGTCGGTCTTGATCGTCATCTGCACGCCCGACGTCCAGAACACCACGGCGTTCGGATCGGCGAACGTCGGCGGGCCCGACACGTCGAGGCACACCGGCTCGCCCTTCGTGGTGAGCGCCACGTAGCCGGTGCCACGCAGCGTCACGTTGTAGAGGCCGCCCGCCATCGCGCCCGCCATGCCACCGCCGATGCGCTGGATGTCCCACTCGATCGAGCCCGAGAAGGCCAGCACGCTGGCGCCGTTGCACGACACCGTGTCGTTCTCGAGGTAGAAGACCTGGATCTCCGAGGCCATGTCGGCGACGAACAGCTCGCCCGTGCCGGTGCACTGCATGACGTTCACGCCCTCACCGGTGAGCTTCGACTTGATGAGCTTGTTCATGCCGCCGGCGCCGGTGTTCTCGAAGCGCACGTCGCCCTGGTAGGCCACCATCGACCCCGTCCTCGCGTTCACCGGGCCGTACTGCATGTTGATCTTGAGCAGCTTCTTGTTCTGCAGGGTGAACGGGTCCTGACCCGTCGTCTCCTGGTACTCCTGGAACATCGAACCGTGGATGGGCATGGGCTGTCTCCTGGGTGTGGTGAGGATGGGAGGTGGCGGTCGGGGCCACGCTACCGAAAGTCACGGGAGCCGGACGTGGCAGCGACCGGGAGCGTGCGAATGCTGTGGGCGATGACGTTGACCACGCCCTCGGCGCGTTCCAGCCGGCCCTTCACCAGCAGCGCCGGCGCCCGGCGCGCCACCACCCGGTACCTCGTCCAGCACCCCAGCGAGCACACGACGTTGATGAGACCGGTCTCGTCCTCCAGGTTGATGAACATCGTGCCCTGGGCCGTCGCCGGGCGCTGCCGGTGCGTCACCACACCGGCGACCGTCACGTTGCGTCCCGCCTCCGCCACCCGCAGGTCGGCGGCGGTGAGCACGCCCGCCGACTCGAGCTCGGCGCGCATGAACCGGGTGGGGTGTCCGTCCGCGGCCACGCCGGTCGACCACAGATCGGCCACCGCCTCCTCCTGCAACGACATGAGCGGCAGCTGCGGCGCGTCGAGGCCGACGGTCATGCCCGCCAGCCGGTCGGGCCCGCTCGCCGCCGCGGCGCCGGCGGTCCACAGGTCCTCCCGGCGGCCGTGCCGGCGCGAGCCCTGCTGCCCGAGCGTTCCGTGCTGCCCGAGCGTTCCGAACGCACCGGCCGTGGCGAGCGCCTCCAGCACGTTGCGCCGCACGCCACCGGCCGCGGCGCTGCCGCGACGGGCGACGTCCTCGATCGACACGTAGGGCCGGCCGCCGTCCAGCTCCTGGGCGAGCTCGTCGCCGACGTGGCGCACGTAGTTGAGGCCGAGGCGCACGGCCACGCCGCCCGTCGACCCCTCGCACGGCTCCAACCCCGACTGCCACGCCGACGCGTTGACGTCGGGCGGCAGCACCGTCACCCCGTGACGGCGGGCGTCCTGCACCAACGAGTGCGGCGAGTAGAACCCCATCGGCTGGCTCCGCAGCAGCCCCGCGCAGAACGCCGCCGGGTAGTGGTACTTCAACCAGCACGACGAGTACACGATGTAGGCGAAGCTCACCGAGTGGCTCTCGGGGAAGCCGTAGCTGGCGAACGCCACCAGCTTGTGGAAGATCTGGTCGGCCACGTCGTCGGTGACGCCACGCTCGGCCATGCCCTCGTACAGGCGTCGCTTCAGCCGTTCCATCCGCTCGACCGATCGCTTCGACCCCATCGCCTGCCGGAGCTGGTCGGCCTCCGACGGCGTGAAGCCGGCCACGTCGATCGCCATCTGCATGAGCTGCTCCTGGAAGAGGGGCACGCCCAG
>JAXLRH010000011.1:0-135813 GCA_046331245.1 Acidimicrobiales bacterium
TGACAGTCAGGCCCCGAGGATCAGGTGTCGGGAACGATCACCCACCCCGGCGTGAGCACCGTCGCCTGGGCCAAGCGTCACGTGCCCGATTCGGCCGCACCGGGGGGCGAGTCCCGCACTGCACCGATGTCGCCAGCCCAAAGCCGATCCAGGCGCTCCCACCACGTCGCGCTGACGGGGCGCATCCATGGTCGGAACGTGGCGTCGGGGTCGATACCACGGCGGGTGACGGCCATCACCTCTGATGGAATTCCGACACCGTCGCCTGGGCGACTGTGTCGCCCTCGGAACCTCACATCCGATGGTCAACCGCGCTCTAGCCTTGCCCGATGATCGAGTGGCACGGATGGGCGACGATCCGAGACACCGCGAGCTACGAGTGGGACGGCCCGAACTGCGAGACAACATGTTCCGCCCTTCGACAGCTGCTGTCCGAGAGAGCGAAGGTCAGCAACGAGACCGCCGATCTCCGCAACGAGAACGGCAGCTGGCATGTGTGGCTGTCCGGCTTCCACAATCACGTCGCCGACCACATCGTCCCGCTCTACCGTTCGATCGCCGAACTAGCTCCCGGCTCATACGGGCTGCTCCACATTCATGACGACGAGCGTTCAGGCGACTGGATCTGCTGGACAATGGCCAGAGGCGGGATCTCGCCGAGCACCGAAGCGAGGCTCTCGCCACACATCGACGTCGTCGAGGACGCACCTCCATCTCAAATCTCATAGCCAAACCGTGGTCTGGGGACGCTGCCGCACGAAGTGCGATGGCTGCCGGGTCCTAGATTGCGTGTGGGCGACGAACGGCGCCCGTGAGCAAGACGCGCGAGTCGAGCGCTTCGAGCGGAAGCCGAGGGAGAGCCGGTCTTGGATCACGTGGGGCGTCGTCGAGACGCGAGCCAGTGGACGGAGTGGTGGGGAGTCGTGTTGTCCGCCGTCTTCGCGACATTCGGGTTCGCCGTCCTCCGGGGCCCGGCTCTCGCCCTGCCGTCGGCGTTGCTGGTCGGGATCGCCGTTCACGTCGCCCGGATTCGATCACGTGGAATCGTCATTGCCGATGGACACATCCTCGTGTCCCGCTGGCGATCGACCCTGGATCTCACGGCAGATCGATGCCGATTGCGATTCGTGAACCTCGACGACTACGGACGGGTCATGTCACCACTACTCGAGGAGCTCGATCCGGATGGGGAGGTCGAGCGGCGGATCACCCTGTCGGAGATTCGGTTCGTCGATGATCCGCTGTGGGGCAGCGACGAGCAGTTCCGGTCGGCAAACCTCAGGTCGATCGAGCTGTACGAGCGCATCGCTGCCGTCGTGGCGCGCGCCGACGAGCCGGCAAGGTGGATGAACAAGCGTCGGTGAGGCGGCGGAGCCTCGGACCGACCCGCCCCTTCCCGTCGCCGACACTCTGGAGCGCCAGGGTGAAGGTTGAGTGCACGCCAGCGCTCCAGAGTCACGGCGACACGTCGGCCAGTCCCGACTCACCCGTCGTGCCCTCGGCGCGATTCGAACGCGCGCACACGCCTCCGGAGGGCGATGCTCTATCCCCTGAGCTACGAGGGCGGGGACCAGGAGGATAGCCGGGCGATGTCGGTGGTGTTTACCGGTTCGGCCGTCGCGGCGGCGGTCGGTACGATGCCCCGGTGATCCGCACCCAGCTCGCCGATGCCCTGAGGGCCCAGCTCGCCGCCGCCGGCATCCCCGTCGACGGCGACATCCACCTCGAGCAGCCGCAGCGACGCGAGCACGGTGACTGGTCGTCCAACGTCGCCATGGCCAATGCGAAGAAGGCCGGCCGCAACCCCCGCGAGCTCGCGCAGCAGCTGGTCGACGGCCTGAACGCCGCCCTTCCCGCCCACGTCGAGCGGGTCGAGCTCGCCGGGCCCGGGTTCGTCAACTTCCACCTCCGGCCCACCTGGCTGCACGAGGTGCTCCGCTCCGTGGTGGCGGCGGGCACCGACGGCTACGCGCAGCTCGACGTCGGCACCGGCACCAAGGTGATGGTGGAGTTCGTGTCGGCGAATCCCACGGGTCCGCTCCACGCCGGTCACGCCCGCGGGGCGACCTACGGCGACGCGCTCGCCCGGTTGCTCACCCGCGCCGGCTACGACGTGAGCCGCGAGTTCTACATCAACGATCGCGGCACCCAGATGCAGAAGATGGGCGCGTCGATGCTGGCGCGTGCCACCGGCGAACCGGTGCCCGAGGGCGGCTACGAGGGGGAGTACATCGCCGAATGGGCGAAGGAGCTCCCCGCCGACGTGGTCGCGGCCGGCGACGTCGAGGCCGCGACGGCGGTCGGGTACGAGTGCGCCCTGCGGGACCAGCGCGAGGTGCTCGGCGAGCTCGGCGTCGTGTTCGACGTGTGGTTCAGCGAGATGTCGCTGCTCTCGTCGGGCGCGATCGAGCAGACGCTCGCCGACCTCCGCGAGCGGGGTGTGGTGGAGGATCGCGACGGTGCCGTGTGGCTCCGCTCCACCGACTTCGGCGACGACAAGGACCGCGTGCTCATCAAGAGCGACGGCGAGTTCACCTACCTCCTGCCCGACATCGCCTACCACCGCGACAAGTTCGCCCGCGGCTTCGACCTGCTCGTCAACGTCTGGGGTGCCGACCACCACGGCTACGTCGCCCGCATGAGCGCCGCCATCCAGGCGCTCGGGCACCGGCCCGAGCAGCTCGACGTGCAGATCACCCAGCTCGTGAAGCTGCTGAAGGCCGGCGAGGAGGTGAAGATCTCCAAGCGGACCGGCGACATCATCGAGCTTCGCGACGTCATCGAGGAGGTCGGCGCCGATGCCACCCGCCTCGTGTACCTCCTGCAGTCGATCGACTCGCCCCAGACCGTCGACCTTGCGGTGATTGCGTCGCAGTCGATGGACAACCCCGTGTTCTACGTGCAGATGGCGCACGCCCGGCTGTGCTCGATCGCAGCACGCGCCGCCGAGCGGGGCATCGCCACCCCGCCGCTGGCCGAGGTCGATCTCGCTCCGCTCGTCCACGCTCGCGAGCTGGACGTGCTGCGGCTGCTCAACTCGCTGCCGTCGGTCATCGAGCTCGCGGCCCGGGAGCGTGCACCGCACAAGGTCACGACGTGGCTGCGCGAGCTGGCGTCGGAGATCCACGGCTTCTACCACGACTGCCCGATCCTTCGCGACGACGTCGACGCGGGCACGCGGGCGGCGCGGTTGTGGCTCGGGGAGGCGGCCCTCGTCGGGCTGCGCGTCGGCCTGTCGGTGCTCGGTGCGTCGGCGCCGGAGTCGATGCCGTCCCTGTCTGGCAGTGACGACTCCGACAGCGACGACTGACGTGTCGGCGCTCCCGCTCCACCTCCTGCCCGACAACGCGGCGGTCGACGCCGATGGCCAGGCCACGATCGGCGGCCTCCGCCTCACCGATCTGGCGGCCGAGTTCGGCACGCCGCTCTTCGTGTACGACGAGGACCACCTCCGCGCCCGCTGCCGCGAGTCGGTCGCGGCGTTCGGCGACGGGGTGGCGTACGCCTCGAAGGCCTTCCTCTGCATCGCGATGGCGAAGCTGGCGGCGGAGGAGGGCATGCGCATCGACGTCGCCTCCGGCGGCGAGCTGCACGTCGTCCTGGCGGCCGGCGTGCCGGCGGAGCGGTGCGTGTTCCACGGCAACAACAAGTCGTCCGACGAGCTGGCCCGAGCGATCGAGGTCGGCGTCGGCAAGATCGTCGTCGACAGCTTCGACGAGCTGGACCGCCTCGACGCGCTGCTCGGTGACGGGGGCCCCTGCGCCGGTCACGCGCCGGTGCGGGTGATGATCCGCGTCACCCCCGGCATCGAGGTGCACACGTTCGAGGAGGTGCAGACCGGCCAGGAGGACTCGAAGTTCGGCTTCGGCTGGCACTCGGGAGCGGCGGCGGCCGCAGCGGCTCGCGTGCAGGCCACTTCGACGCTCGAGCTCGCCGGCCTGCACGTCCACATCGGCTCGCAGGTGTTCTCGGTCGACAACTTCGCCCACGCCATCGAGATCGTCGCGCCGCTCGCCCGCGAGCTCGCCGTGGGGGAGTTCTGCGTGGGCGGCGGCCTCGGCGTCGCCTACGTCGAGGGCGAGGAGGGATCGACGATCTCGCAGTGGGCCGGTGCGGTGCGGCGGGTGTGCGACGGCGCCGGCATCGACGCCACGATCACGGCCGAGCCCGGTCGGTCGATCGTCGCCCAGGCCGGCGTGACGCTGTACACCGTCGGCACGATCAAGGATCTGCCCGGCATCCGCACGTACGTGGCGGTGGACGGCGGCATGAGCGACAACCCCCGGCCCGTGCTCTACGGCTCGGGCTACGAGACGTTCCTGCCCCGCGCCCTGAGCGCCGACCGCCCCCGCGAGGTGCGGGTCGTCGGCAAGCACTGCGAGTCGGGCGACGTGCTCGTGCGCGAGGGCCGGGTGCCGGCCGACCTGGCGGTCGGCGACGTCCTGTGCACCCCGGTCACCGGCGCCTACGGGCACTCGATGGGCTCCAACTACAACAAGGTGCTCCGGCCCGCCGTCGTGTTCGTCCGCGACGGTTCGGCCCGTGTCGTCGTGCAGCGGGAGACCTACGACGACCTCCTCCGACACGACGTGCGCTAGCGCTCCGAAACGGGCCATCGGCCCGATCCGCCGGGCTCACACGCCCTCTGGGGGCGAAATTCAACGCCAGAACAGGGGTGGTGGGGGGCCGCCGCACCATCACGCCGCCGGCGACGACCGCTGCGTAGGCTCGGCGACCGGAGTAACGCCCGCCGGCGACGGCCGGGACGGCGAGCGATCAACAGCGGAGGGAACAGCGTGGCGTCGAACGCCTTGGGTCTTGCGGACCTGGTGGCAGCAATGCCGTGTGCTGCGGCAGTGCTCGATCGGCGCGCCGTGGTGGTGACGGCCAACCAGGCGTGGGCCGACGTCGCGGTCGACCTCGCGCCCTTGTTCCCGGGCGCGGGATTCGACGAGAACGAACCCCTCGTGTCGCTGCTGGACCGCCGTCCGACGCCCGCCGAGTCCATCCGCGCCGCCATCTCCGGCCAGCTCTCCGAGGCCGTCGAGCGACTGCACATCCGCTCGCTCGCGACCCGGGCGAACGACCCCCGCTTCGTCGAGGTGCGCGTCGCCGCGATCGGTCCGTCGGCCGAGTTCTCCCTCGTCACGAGCGTGGACGTCGCGTCCCTCGATCGGGGCGACGACAGCTGGGACCTCGTCGACCGCCACCCGCTCACCGGCCTGCCCGGCCGTCGCCTGTTCCTCGAGCTCCTCGGCCAGGCGATGACGATGTCGGATCGCCACCGGTACCACCCCGCCGCGCTCGCCGTGGGCCTCGACGGCCTGGCCGAGGTGGAGGCGCGGTACGGCGCCGAGGCCCGACACGAGCTCACCGTCGCCGTGGCGTCGCGCCTCAAGGCCGGCCTGCGCCCGGGCGACGTCGTGGCCCAGACGGGCGACGAGGAGTTCGTCATCATGCTGCCGGACGTGGACGGCGCGTACCTGGCCGAAGCCGTCTCCTACCGCCTCGGCGCCGAGGTGGCCCGCCCCTTCCGTCTCGGCGACGCACGCGTGGGCATCGCCCTCTTCGTCGGCGTCGCCACCGCCGAGTCCTCGAAGCACCCCGACGCGGTGCTGGCCGCGGCCGAGGACGCACTGGCCGAGGCCCGTGCCGCCGGCCGCACGAACCCGACGGCGACCGAGACCGAGGTCGACCTCACCGACAGCCCGAGGCGCGTCGTGCTCGCCGCCGGCCTCGGCACCCCGAGCGGCGCCGAGCCCGAGGGCCGCCGCATCAACGTCGCCGACCTCCGCGAGGAGGAGCTGATCAGCTACTTCCAGCCGATCTTCGACATCACGGACCGCCGCGTCGTCGCCGGCGAGGCGCTCATGCGCTGGCGCCACCCGCACTACGGCGTGCTGTCGGCGGGTGAGTTCCTCGGCCTCGCGATCAACAGCGGGATGCTGGCCACCCTCACCGACCAGGCGCTCGTGAACTCCACCGAGACGTGGGCCGACATCCGCGACCAGCTCGGCGATCACCCGCCGCAGCTCTTCGTGAACCTGAGCCCCGACCAGCTGCTCAGCCGCGTCGCCGTCGACCGCCTCTACCACCTCCTCATCGCAACGGGCCTCCCGCCCGAGGACGTGGTGGTCGAGGTCACCGAGGAGGCGATGTCGACACGCTTCGGAGAGATGCTCGCGGTGCTCACCGAGCTCCGGGTGCACGGCCTGCGCGTCGCGCTCGACGACTTCGGCAGCGGCTACTCGTCGCTGGGCCGCCTCCGGCACCTGCCCGTCGACGTCATCAAGGTCGACCAGTCGATGGTGCGCGGCCTCGAGACCGACCGTCGCGCCCGGCAGCTCCTCGCCGCGGTGTCGACGATGGCCACCGAGCTCGACGTCGAGTGCATCGTCGAGGGCATCGAGACCGGCGGCGAGGCGACCATCGTGGGCGACCTCGGCTTCCGCTACGTGCAGGGCTACCACTTCGCCCGGCCGTGCCCGGCGGACGAGTTCGCCGCCATCGTCGGCTGACCATCAGCCGGAACTTGGACGCCGACCCCGGTGGACGGCCGATAGCGTGACCGGTGTGAACGCCACGACGGACCCCTTCGCCCAGCCGCCCCGACGCGTGCGCGTCGGCCTCCTCGGCTGCGGCAACGTGGGCGCCGCCCTGGTCGCGCTCATCGAGCGTGACGCGGCCGAGATCGCCGCCCGCACCGGTGTTTCGCTGGAGGTCACCCGCGTCGCCGTGCGCTCGCTCTCGAAGGACCGCGGCCTCTCGCTGCCCGACGGCGTGCTCACGACCGACGGGGCATCGGTCGCCAACGATCCCGACGTCGACCTCGTGGTCGAGGTCCTCGGCGGCATCGAGCCCGCCCGGGAGTACATCACGGCAGCGCTCAAGGCCGGCAAGCCGGTCGTCACCGCCAACAAGGAGCTGCTCGCCAACGTCGGCGGCGAGCTCGCCGTCGTGGCCGACGGCGCCGGGGTCGACCTGCTGTTCGAGGCGGCCGTCGCCGGCGGCATCCCGCTCATCCGCCCGCTCCGCGAGTCGCTCGTGGGCGAGCGCATCACGCGGGTGATGGGCATCGTGAACGGCACGACGAACTTCATCCTCACGCAGATGGCCGAGCGCGGCACCGGCTACGCCGACGCGCTGGCCGAGGCGCAGAGCCTGGGCTTCGCCGAGCGCGATCCCACGGCCGACGTCGAGGGCTACGACGCTGGGGCGAAGGCCGCGATCATCGCCACCATCGCCTTCGGCGCCCGCGTGGTGGCAGGCGACGTGTTCCACGAGGGCATCTCGAACATCGGCGCCGCCGACATCGCGTACGCGGCCCAGATGGGCTACCGCATCAAGCTGCTCGCCGTGTGCGAGCGCTTCGAGGACGACTCCGTCGCGGTGCGCGTGCACCCGACGATGGTGCCGGTGGGCCACCCGCTGGCGGCGGTCTCCGGCAGCTTCAACGCCGTGTTCGTCGAAGGCAACTCGGTGGGCGAGCTGATGTTCTACGGCCGGGGCGCCGGCGGTCTCCCGACGGCCAGCGCCGTGCTCGGCGACGTCATCGACGCCGCGCAGAACCTCGCCAAGGGCACCCATGCCTCGATCGGGTCGATCGGCCGCAGCCGCATCCGCCCGATCGACGAGCTGCGCTCGGCGTTCTACGTGAACCTCGAGGTGGCCGACGAACCGGGCGTGCTCGCCGGTGTGGCCGGGGTGTTCGGACGCCACGAGGTGTCGATCCGCTCGATGGAGCAGGAGGGCCTCGACGACCAGGCACGCCTCGTGTTCATCACGCACGAGGCCTCGGAGTCGGCGGTCCGGGCCACGCTGCGGGAGCTGTCCGCGCTTGGCGCGGTCCACAGCGTGAACTCCGTCCTCCGCGTCATCGACCGGGAGGGCTGATGAAGTACGTCAGCACCCGCGGCGTCGCCGCCGCGCTCGAGTTCGGCGACGTCCTGCTGGAGGGCCTGGCCACCGACGGCGGGCTGTACGTGCCCGAGTCGTGGCCGCCCCTGCCGTCGCTCGCCGACGACGCGTCGTACGCCGAGGTCGCCGCCGAGGTGATGTGGCCGTTCGTCGACGGTTCGATCGAGCGGCTCGACTTCGACGCGATGGTCGCCGACGCCTACGGCACGTTCCACCCGCCCGCGGGCACCGAGCCCGACGTCGTGCCGGTCACCGACCTGGGCGACAACCTCTGGCTCGCGGAGATCTACTGGGGCCCGACGCTCGCGTTCAAGGACATCGCGCTGCAGCTGGTCGGCCGCCTCTTCGACCACGAGCTCGAACGCCGTCACGAGCGCGTCACCATCGTCGGCGCCACCTCGGGCGACACCGGCTCCGCCGCCATCGACGCCTGCCGCGACCGCGACCACATCGACATCTTCATCCTGCATCCCGACGGCCGCACCTCCGAGGTGCAACGACGCCAGATGACCACGGTGCTCTCCGACAACGTGCACAACATCGCCGTCGACGGCACGTTCGACGACTGCCAGGACCTCGTGAAGGCCCTCTTCGCCGACGACGCGTTCCGGCGCGAGGTGCAGCTCTCGGCCGTGAACTCCATCAACTGGGCGCGGGTGATGGCGCAGGTCGTCTACTACGTCACCAGCGCCCGCTCGGTGAACCGCCGCCTCGGCCGCGCCGTCGACGCGCCGGTCAGCTTCTGCGTCCCCACCGGGAACTTCGGCAACATCTTCGCCGGGTTCGCCGCCATGCGGATGGGCCTCGCCGTCGACCAGCTCGTCGTCGCGTCCAACCGCAACGACATCCTCACCCGCTTCTTCACCACCGGCACCATGGACATCCGCGGCGTCGAGCCCACGCTCAGCCCGTCGATGGACATCCAGGTGTCGTCGAACCTCGAGCGCCTGCTGTTCGAGATGTCGGGCCGCGACGGGTCGGCGATCGCCGAGATGATGCTGCGCTTCCGGTCGGACGGCTCGGTCACCGTGCCGCCCGAGCAGCTGGCCTGGCTGAGCGAGCGGTTCAGCGCCGGCCGGTTCACCGACGACGAGTGCCTGGCGCTGATGGGGGAGCGGTTCCACGCCTCGTCGCTCCTGCTCGACCCGCACAGCGCCGTCGGCGTGGGCGTCGCCGAGCGGCTGCGACGCGGCAACGACGTGCCGATGATCTGCCTCGGCACCGCGCATCCGGCGAAGTTCCCGGACGCGTGTGAGCGCGCCACCGGCGTGCGCCCGCCGCTCCCGGAGCACCTCGCCGACCTCTACGACCGGCCTGAGCGGTACGACCGTCTGGCCGACGACGCCGACGCGCTCAAGGCGTACGTCCGCTCCCACCTCACCACCTGACCGACCCGCCATCGGCCCGCGGGTAGCGTGCGCCCCCATGAACTACGTGGTGTGCGTTCCCGACGGGTGCTCCGACGAGCCGTGCGACGACCTCGGAGGCCGCACGCCGCTCGAGGTCGCGCACATGCCGGTGCTGGCGGGCCTGGCCGCCCGCTCCACCGTGGGTCGTGCCGCCGTCATCCCCGAGGGGTTCCCGCCGGGCAGCGATGTCGGCAACATGTCGATCCTCGGCTACGACCCGGCCCGCTTCCACACCGGTCGCGCCCCCATCGAGGCGGCAGCCCTCGGGCTCAAGCTGCCCGCCGACCGGCTCGCGTACCGGACGAACCTCGTCACGGTGGGCGCCGACGGCACCATGGTCGACTTCGCCGGGGGTCATCCCTCCAACGAGCTCGCCGCCGAGATCATCGCCGCGCTCGACGCGGAGCTCGGCCGGGGCGCCGCAGGCACCGACCGCGATCGTGGCCTCGAGTTCCACGCCGGTGTGCAGTACCGCCACATCATGGTGGCGCCGGCCGACTGGCTCGAGGCGGACTGCGTCCCGCCCCACGACCTCACCGACCAGCCGGCGGTGTGGCCGACGGGTCCGGCCGCCGCCCTCCTGCAGGAGGTGATGGACGAGAGCCGCGAGATCGTGCGTCGCTTCGACACCTCGGCCAACCAGATCTGGCTGTGGGGCCAGGGCTTCCAGCCGCAGATGACCCCGTTCGTCGAGCGGTTCGGCCTCCGCGGGGGCATCGTGACCGCCGTCGACCTGGTGCGTGGCCTGGGCGTGCTGACCGACATGGAGCTGCCCACCGTGCCCGGAGCGAACGGGTGGTACGACACCAACTACGAGGGCAAGCGTGACGCGGCCATCGCCGGGCTCGCCGCCGGCGCCGACGTGTACGTGATCCACGTCGAGGCCACCGACGAGGCCGGTCACGCCGGCAACGCCGCCGAGAAGGTGACGGCGCTCGAGAACTGGGACTCGCGCATCCTCGCCGACCTGGTGCCCGCGCTCGACGCCATGGGGCCGTGGCGCATGCTGATGATGCCGGACCACCCCACGCCGCTGCGCCTCCGCACCCACACGATGGATCCCGTGCCGTATCTCCTGTTCGACTCCACGGTCGACGGCCCCGGCGGCACGTACACCGAGGCGGGTGTCGCGAACGAGCCGATCGTCGCCGGGCACGAGCTGATGGGAATCCTGCTGCAGGTGTGACCGGTGCGACGGGTGCGGTGATCGCGCTCGGCCCCGTGATACGGTGCGGCGACGCAGCGGACTGACGCGACATCGCGTTCGATCCGGATCATCAGATCCTCCGTGCGTTCCCGACATCTTCCTTCGTTGTGATGCGTCCGGCGCGTGCCGTCGGTGGCGTAGCGCAACGGCCCCGACCTCCAGGCGTCGCACCTGGACCCGCTCGAAAGAGGTACTCACCCATGGCCGGTGATTCCCAGAACATGGAGCGTTCGACGCTCGAACGCAAGGACCGTGCCGAGCTGGCCGCCGTCGCCGGCGCCCTCGGCCTCAAGGTGCCCTCGCGTGCCAAGAAGGCCGACATCGTGACGCTCATCCTCGACGTGGTGGCCCAGCCCTCCGACGACGGCGCCCCCGCCGGTGGCTCGGGTGCGTCGTCCGCCGACGACGGCGCACCGGTCGTCGCCGAGGGCAGCGCGCCCGCCGCCGGCGACGATGCCCGCGACGGCGATGCCCGCGACGACGCTGCCTCCGACGATGCGGCGCACGACACCGACGAGCCGTCTCCGGCTGCGCCGGCCACCGGCGACGACCACCGCGATCACGGCGACCGAGCGCCGCAGGGCGGATCGGACGACGACTCCCACGACGACGATCACCACGGCGACCACGCCGACGGCGACGCGGACGGCAACGCCGAGGGCGGCGGTCGCAACCGTCGCCGTCGCCGCCGTGGGCGCGATCGTGCCGACGGTGAGGCCGGCGGCGCCGGTCAGGAGTTCGAGGCCGAGCCCGTCGAGGTGTCGGGCCTGCTCGACCTGCGCGACGACGGCTACGGCTTCCTCCGGGTCGCCGGCTTCCTGCCGAGCCGCGACGACGTGTACGTCTCGGTGAAGCAGTGCCGTCAGCTCGGCCTGCGCAAGGGCGACCACCTCACCGGCCTCGCGCGACCCGCCGGACACAAGGAGAAGAACCCGGCGCTGACCCGCGTCGAGACCGTCAACGGCCTCGATCCCGAGCAGGCCCGGTCACGCGCCCGCTTCGACGACCTCACGCCGATCCTGCCCGACACGCAGCTCACGCTCGACAGCGGCGACGCGGCCGACCTCACGGCGCGCATCGTCGACCGGATCGCCCCCGTGGGCAAGGGTCAGCGCGGCATCGTCGCCGCGCCCCCCGGCTCCGGCGCCACCTCGCTGCTCACCACGATCGCCGTCGCGATCGCCGAGCGGCACCCCGACGTGCACCTCATCGTCCTCCTCCTGGACGAGCGTCCGGAGACGGTCACCGAGGTGCGGCGTGCGCTCGACGGCGCCGACGTCGTCGCCTCCACCTTCGACCGCCCGGTCGAGGAGCACACCGCCGTGGCCGAGCGCACGATCGAGCACGCGAAGCGGCTCGTCGAGTACGGCAACGACGTCGTCATCCTCCTCGACGGCCTCACCCGCCTCGCCCGCGCCTACAACCTGGCCGCCCCCGCCGGTGGCCGGGTGCTCGCCGGCGGCCTCGACGTGTCGGCGCTCGCTCCCACGAAGCGCTTCTTCGGCGCCGCCCGCAACACCGAGGAGGGCGGCTCGCTCACCATCGTCGCCACGGCGGCGGTCGACACGGGCTCGGCGCTCGACGAGGTGATCCTCGAGGAGTTCGAAGGCACCGCCAACATGGAGCTCCGCCTCGACGGCAGCGCCGCCGCGGCGGAGATCTACCCGCCCCTGCCGGTGGGCGCCTCCCGCCGGGAGCAGGAGCAGTACCTCGCCGGACTCCCCGCCGACGGCGGCAGCTGAGCCCGTCGCGCCCGTCCGATCCGCACATGGTTGGCGATGCCGACCGCCCGTTCTCTAGTCTGGAGCCCCTATGAAGGCTGACATCCATCCCAACTACCGCTATGTCGTGTTCCAGGACACGTCGTCGGGCGATCGCATCCTCACCCGCTCGACGATCGCGTCCAACGAGACCACGTTGTGGGAGGACGGCAACGAGTACCCGTTGGCCAAGGTCGAGATCTCGGCGTTCACGCACCCGTTCTTCACCGGCACGATGAAGATCATCGACACGGCCGGCCGCGTGGAGCGCTTCCAGAAGCGCTACGGCGAGCGCAAGCGCAAGGCCCCCGAGGCGGCCGCTGCGCCCGTTGCCGACGAGGCTCCCGCCGCCGACGAGGCGAGCGACGCCGCAGAGTGACGCCCACCCTCCCGCGACGCGGGACGGTGCCCAGATGACCGCACTGCCCGAGGAACGCCTCGGGCAGTTGCGCGTCGCGAAGCTCCGAGCGCTGCTCGGTCCGCAGGGCGACGACGTCCACGAGCTCGACGCGGCGGCGATGGGGACCGGCGCGGCGCTACGTCGCTCCGACGGTCGCGCCGCCGTGCTCGTCGAGGCGGCCACTCGTCGGTCGCTGGGCGGAGCCCTCACATGGGCGTTGCGCCGCGGCGCCGACTCGCTGACGCTGATCGTCGAGTGCGACGAGTCCGTCGCGTCCCACCTCGCCCGCGAGGCCTCGTGGTTCGACGTCGACATCGAGGTGCGCCGCATCGCGGGCACGACCTCGGTCCCGGTCGAGCCGGCCCCGTTGCCGCCGGCGCCCGTCGGGGTGCCCGGCGACGAGTTCGTGCCGCTGCTGCGCGAGGCCGGCGTCGACGTGGTGCTGGAGCACGGCGTGACGAAGGGCGAGGTGCTCGGCCTCGAGGTGGCCCGCGTCGTCGAGGTCGACGGCTCGCCCACGCTCGAAGTGGGCGTCGGCCGTTTCGACCGTGAGATCTCGTCGATGATGTTCTCGAACATCCCCACCGTCGACGCCCTCGCGAAGGCGGCGGCGATGGTGCGCGAGTACCGCCGACCCGGCGGCACCACCCACCCGCTGCGCGACCTCGTGCCCGAGCGCTGGTTGCGCCGCATGCTCCTCGACGACCCGTCGCTGGTCGGCGCGTCGCAGCTCCGGGCCGTCGACACGACCATCGAGCCCGAGAGTCTCCGCGAATCGCAGCCTGCGGCGCTGGCCGGCGTCGGCGCGGACGGTGGTGCGGTCGTGGTGGTGTGCACCGCCGGCGTGGACCTCGACGTCGTGCCCCTCGCCGCCGACACCCGCGCGAGCGTCGATCCCGCCGCCGAGCTGCTGATCTGCGGCCCCGAGCGCATCCTCGTCGACGCGACCCGTGCCGTGGGCGCGGCCCTCCGGATGCCGGCGCGGTTCGTCGGTCTCGCCCTCCCGTACTGACCCGTAGGCTGGCGCGGTGCTGGATCGACTGACCTCCTTCGAACGCGAGCTCCGCGACGTCGACGCGATGCTGGCCGATCCCGACGTGTTCTCCGACCAGGCGCGCTTCGTCCGCCTCTCGAAGCGGCGCAAGGAGCTGGAACCGCTCGTCGAGCGGGCGACCGAGCTGCGGCAGGTCACCGACGACCTCGAGACGGCGCGCGAGATGTTCGCCGAGCTCACGGGCGACGACCGCGAGACGATGCGCGCCGAGGTCGACGGCGCCGAGCGTCGCATCGCCGAGCTCACCGACGAGATCCGCCTGCTCCTCCTGCCCCGCGACCCCAACGACGACCGCAACGTCATCATGGAGATCCGCGGCGCCGAGGGCGGCGAGGAGGCGAACCTCTTCGCCCGCGACCTCTTCGAGATGTACCGGGCCTACGCCGCCCGCCAGGGCTGGGGCCTCGAGGTGATGAACTCCTCCGCGTCCGACCTCGGCGGGCTGAGCGACGTCACCTTCCTGCTGAAGGGCGACGGCATCTGGTCGCGGATGAAGCACGAGGCCGGCCCCCATCGCGTGCAGCGCGTGCCGGTCACCGAGTCGCAGGGGCGGGTGCACACCTCGTCGGCCACCGTCACGGTGCTCCCGGAGGCGGAGGAGGTCGACGTCACGATCGATCCCAACGACCTCATCGTCGACGTGTACCGCTCGTCGGGCCCGGGCGGGCAGTCCGTGAACACCACCGACTCGGCCGTGCGGGTGACCCACAAGCCCACCGGCATCGTCGTCGCGATGCAGGACGAGAAGAGCCAGCTGCAGAACAAGGCGAAGGCCCTCGTCGTGCTCCGCAGCCGCATCCTCAAGGCCGAGCAGGACCGTCAGGCCGCCGAGCTGTCGAGCGCCCGCCGGAGCCAGGTGGGTGGCGGCGGCCGGAGCGAGAAGATCCGCACCTACAACTTCAAGGAGAACCGGGTGTCGGACCATCGCATCGGGTTCACGGCGTACAACCTCGACAAGGTGCTGGCGGGCGAGCTCGACGAGGTGAGCGACGCGCTGGTCACCGACGAGCGGACGCGTCAGCTGGAGGACCTCGGCGAGTGACCTGGCAGGACCTGCTGGACGAGGCCACGGCCCGGGTGGGCTCCGCCGACGCCCGCCGAATCGTCGAGGAGCTCTCCGGCCACAGCGGCGCCGAGCTCGTGCTGGCGCGCAACGAGCCCGTCACCGTCGGCGCCGTCGCGGCGTTCGACCGGATGGTGGCGCGTCGGGCGGAGGGCGAGCCGCTGCAGTACGTGCTGGGCCGGTGGGCGTTCCGCACGCTCGACCTCGCGGTCGATCGTCGTGTGCTGATCCCTCGCCCCGAGACCGAGTCGCTGGTCGACCTCGCTCTCGCCCACGTCGACCGGCTCGCCGCCGACCGCGGGCGCGAGCCGGTGGTGGTGGTCGACCTGGGCACCGGGTCCGGCGCCGTCGGTCTCTCGATCGCGGCGGAGCGCACCAACACCACGGTGTGGGCCACCGACCGGTCGGCCGACGCGTTGTCGGTGGCCCGGGCGAACCTGGCCGGGCTCGGCCGGGCCGGCACGCGGGTGCGTCTCGCCGAGGGCTCGTGGTTCGACGCGCTCGTCGAGGAGCTCGTGGGCGTGGTCGACGTCGTCGTGTCGAACCCGCCCTACGTCATGTCGGGCGATCCGCTCCCCGCGGACGTGGAGGAGTGGGAGCCGGCCGCGGCCCTGCGCTCGGGTGACGACGGTCTCGACGATCTCCGCGCGATCGTCGCGGGCGCGCCTCGATGGCTGCGTCCGGGTGGCGCGCTGGTGGTCGAGCTCGACCCGCGTCAGGCGGTCGAGGTGGAGACGCTCGCGGCGGCCGCCGGCTTCGCCGAGACCGCGACGCACGCGGATCTCACCGGTCGCGACCGGTTCGTGTCGGCCGTCCTTCGCTGAGCGGCGTCGAGGATCGTCAGGCGGGGGAGCCGGTCGGCACGAACGTCGACACCAACCGCCGATGCAGCGCTTCGTCGTCTCCGTCGTGGACGAACGTGGCGGCCACGAACAGCTTCCCGTCGAACACCACCACGTGAGCGCGCACGGTGCCGGAGCCGGACTCGTCGGGCCAGCCGACATAGGTCGTGACGAGGTCGAACTGCTCGCCGTAGGCGGGCTGGTCGACGGCTGTCACGCCGCCGTCGGCGAGCGCCGAGCCGGGAGCGAGGGCGCCCACGATGGCGGGGATCGACGCGGCGACGTCGGCCGGCGCCGGCCCGGCCGCCGCGGTGAGCTGGGCGTGCACGCGACGGCGGGCGACGTCGAGCGCGGCCACCGACTGCGTCTCGTCGTCACGGAGGAGGTCCCAGTTCGCGTCGACCCACACGGTCGCGGCGTTGAGCCCCGAGCCGGGGATCTTCCGCAGGGTCTCCATCGGGTGACCCGGGAGGTCGGCCTTGAAGTCGGGATTCCCCGAGAAGACCTGCCAGTCGGCGGCCTTCGGAGTGGCCTTGGGCTCGTGCAGCCACTCCGGCCCGAAGCCGAGGACGAAGTAGTTGAGCAGCACGCCGAGCACGATGATCAGCGAGAGGAACGTGGAGGGGCTGGCCTTCTTGCGGGCCTGCTTCGTGGCGATCTTCGTCGACCACAGTGCTTCCTGGTAGACGGCCTGGCTCGGCAGCGGATCGTTGGCGAGCGGGCGCGTGCAGATGCCGCAACGTGCCGCGTCGGGCGGGTTCTTCGCCCCGCACAGGGGGCATTTGGCCTTCTTCGCCAAGAGCTGCATCGTGGATCCTCTACCGGAGGGCGTCCTTCTCATATCGGCATCGCTCCGGGAAGGTTGAGCGGGCCTAGGATCGGTGACCGGTCGGCCGAGACGGGGTCCGTCCACGTTCTGAGGGGGATGACTGGTGCCGTTCTGGAAACGAGACGCAGAGAGCGCTGAGTGGTTGGCCAACGTGGACTTCTTCGAGGGGTTCGACCACGAGCACCTCAACCGCGTCGCTGCCCTGTCGTCGGAAGTCGAGTCGCCGGCCGGCACCGTGATCATCGACCAGGGAGACGCCGGCACCGAGTGCTTCGTGATCGTCGAGGGCTCGGTGTCGATCTACATGGGCGGCGCGTTCGTGACCACCGTGAACGCGGGCACGATGATCGGCGAGATGGCGCTGGTGGACCACCGGCCACGCAACGCGACGGTGATCGCCGACACGCAGACCAAGTTGCTGCGCTTCAACGCGAAGCAGTTCCGTCAGCTGCTCGACGAGATGCCGAAGGCGTCCGAGCGGGTCATGACGCTCCTCCACGACCGGATGAAGCGCGAGACCTGACCCACCGGGCGCTGGTTCAGTGCGAGTGGGCGTCGGGCAGGCCGAGCACCGAGTTGGTGTCGCTGCCGAAGTCGACCTGGATGAGCACGGCCGGCTCGTCGCCGACGACGTACGCGTCGTGGCCCGGCTCGACCGCCACGGCGACCGGAGCGACGTAGGCCTGCACGCAGCCGTCGGGGAACTCGAACGTGAGCTCGCCGCTGGCGAGGAACCCGACGTGGTTGTGCTGGCAGAGGTCCGTGCCCACGATCGGCTTGATGGCCGTCGTCCACCGGTGGCCGACGGGGTAGATGATGCGCTTGATGTGCGCGTTGCCGGCGGGCACCACGTCGATCTGGCAACCGCCGAACATCTGGTGGTCGGAGCCGTCGATGGGATCGAGGAGCGGGTTGTGATCGAGCATGCCCGCAAGCTACCCGAGGCGGAGGTCGGCGTCGGGGCCGATCGTGACCGCCCAGCCGGTGGGGTCGGCGGCCTCGAGCGCCTCGGCGACGTCGGCGTCGTTCGTGGCGGCCCAGGCGCGGGCGCCCTCGGGCGTGCGCACGGTCGCGTGGGCGCGGCCGCGTGATCCGTCGCGGTCGTGCATGACGGTCCACGCCTCGATCGTGGCCGGGCCCTCGTAGCCCTCGGCGACGTCCACCGGCGGCACCGCGTCGATCTCGGCCTGGGGGTTGGCCGTCCGGAAGCCGGAGGCCGGCGGCTCGGTGGAGTACACGCCGAAGCTGTGCTTCTGGACGTTGCCGCCGTTGGCCGTCACGAGACCGCGGCTCCCCGGGTCGGAACGGAGCACGTCGACCATCGCTGCGATGGCGTGGCCGACCGGGTTGTTCCAGGGGCCGCCCGCGAAGCAGAGGCCGCCGTAGACCGTCAGTTGCCGGTCGGTCGAGATGCCGAGCTCGGCGCACCCGATCTCCACGGCGGACGGGAAGCACGAGTACACGTCCAGGTGCGCGACGTCGTCGATGGCGACGCCGGCCAGGTCGAGCGCCGCGCGCCCGGCGTGGCGGATGGCGGGCGACCCGGTGAACGATGCCCGGGTGGAGAGATAGCGGTCCTTGCCGTCGGCGCCGCTGTGGGGGAACACCCACCGGTCGCGGGGTACGCCGAGCTCGGTGGCACGGGCCACCGAGCACACGATCACGGCGGACGCCATGTCGACGTCGGGGTTCGACACCATGTGCTTCGTGTACGGGAAGCCGACGATGCGGTTCGAGGCGGTGACGGTCGCGATCTCGTCGGGGGAGTAGAAGGTGCGGTCCCAGGCGTTCGGGTTGGCGGCCGCCACCTCGCTGTACCGCGACCAGATGCCGGCGATGTACGCCGAGTGCTCGTCGGCCGACCGGCCGGCCTCGTGGCGCAGCGCGTTCTCGAACATCGGATACGTCTGCGTGGGCATCATCACGCCGAGGGCGAGCTCGGCCTGGTGCGCCATGTCGAACGCGCTGCCGTCGGTCCATCCCGGCTGGAGCTCGAGGTCCTGGCGCTCCCAGGGGAGCGGGGCGTCCGACTTCCGTGCCCGCATCCGGGTGCGGTAGGCCTCGGCGCCGCACACGAGCGCGGAGGAGAGCTGCCCGGCGGCGATGCGCTCGCACACGCGGTTCATGAGCATCTGCGGCGTGTTGCCGCCCATCGAGGGATACAGGGTGAGCGACGGGGTGGCGCCGAGCGCCGCGGCGATCTGCGGGCCGGGGTCGCCGTAGCGCCACGACACGATGGGCACGACCCCGACGGCGTCCAGCCCGGCCAGCACCGAGTCGGCGGAGGAGGAGGCGCAGTCCTCGGCGGCGGCGCGAGCCGCGATCACGGCGAGCGCGAGCGGGTCGAGCAGCGACGACTCGTCGCGGTTCAGGTGCTGGCCGACGCCGACGATGACCGGCGTGTTCGGGTCGAGGGAGGGCGGCAGCGGGGTGGACATGCGGCGAGATTAGGGACCGGCCCGGACGCAACTACAATCCGCCGCATGACCCGCTTCGCCGTCGGCTCCGATCACGCCGGATTCGAGCTCAAGAACTCGCTCGCCGACCATCTCCGCTCCCAGGGTCACGACGTCGACGACCTCGGCACCCACAGCGCCGACCGTGTCGACTACCCCGACTACGGCGCGGCCGTGGGTCGCGCCGTCGCCGAGGGCACCGCCGACCTCGGCGTGTGCGTGTGCGGCAGCGGCATCGGCATCGCGATCGCCGCCAACAAGATCCCGGGCGTCCGCGCCGCGACCGTGCACGACGCCACGTCGGGCCGCCTGGCCCGCGAGCACAACGACGCCAACGTCGTGTGCATCGGCGAACGCCTCACCGGCCCGCAGGTCGCGCTCGACGCGCTCGACGCCTTCATCTCCGCCTCCTTCGAGGGCGGACGCCACACGGCCAGGGTCGCCAAGATCGACGCCCTGTTGCCGCCGTCCTGACCGTCCGACGACACCGACCACTTCCGCACCGACCTACCGAGAGGCTCCACCATGGGCTGGCCCACCGAACGCGACTCCGAACTCTTCGACCTGATCGACCGTGAGGTCGAACGCCAGAACACCGGGCTCCAGCTCATCGCGTCGGAGAACTTCACCTCGCCGGCGGTGATGGAGGCCACCGGCTCCGTCCTCACCAACAAGTACTCCGAGGGCTATCCCGCCAAGCGGTACTACGGCGGCAACCAGGTGGTGGACGACATCGAGACGTTGGCCATCGACCGGGTGAAGGCCCTGTTCGGCGCGGAGTTCGCGAACGTGCAGCCGCACTCGGGCGCCAACGCGAACCTCGGCGTGTACCTCGCGCTGCTGGAGGCGGGCGACACCGTGCTGGGCATGAGCCTCGACCACGGCGGTCACCTCACCCACGGCAGCCCGGTCAACATCTCGGGCCGCTTCTACAACTTCGTCCCATACCAGGTGACGCCGTCCGACGAGCGCATCGACTACGACCAGATCCGCGACCTCGCGCTGGAGCACCGGCCGAAGCTGATCGTGGCCGGCGCCACCGCCTACCCGCGGCAGATCGACCCGGTCGTGCTGCGCTCGATCGCCGACGAGTCCGGCGCGCTGTTCATGTTCGACGCCGCGCACATCGCCGGCCTCATCGCCGGCGGGGCGCACCCGAACCCGGTGCCGTACGCCGACATCGTCACCTTCACCACCCACAAGACGCTGCGCGGCCCGCGCGGCGGCTGCATCCTCGCCCGCGAGGAGTACGGCGCGGCCATCAACAAGGCCATCTTCCCCGGCCTGCAGGGTGGGCCCCTCGAGCACGTCATCGCCGGCAAGGCCGTCGCCTTCAAGGAGGCAGCGCACCCGTCGTTCATCGAGTACGCGCACCAGATCGTCGCCAACGCCCAGGCGCTCGCCGCGGCGCTGGGCGCCGAGGGCTTCCGCCTGGTGTCGGGCGGCACCGACAACCACCTCATGCTCGTCGACCTCCGCCCGTTCGACGAGGAGCTCACCGGCAAGGACGCGCAGATCGTGCTCGACGAGGCCGGCATCACGCTCAACAAGAACACGGTGCCCGACGACCCGCGCTCGCCGTTCGTCACGTCCGGCCTCCGCATCGGCACCCCGTCGGTCACCACGCAGGGCATGGCCGAGCCGGAGATGGCGCAGATCGGCGAGCTGATCGCCCGTGTGCTCCGTCGCCGCGACGACGCCGCCGAGGTGGCGGCGGTGCGCGACGAGGTCGCCGCCCTCTGCGCCAAGTTCACCCCGTACGGGGCCTGACTCTTGCCCTCCCACCCGGGGGCCATGGCCGCCGGAGCGTCCCCCGGTAGGGTGGCCGCGTGATCGGTTCCTACGCGATCGTCCTCGCCGTCACGGCCGGGGTGACGGCGGGCCTCGTCCCGCTGATGGTGCGGCTGGCCGGCCGGCTGGGCGCCATCGCGATCCCGAGCGACCGCAAGGTGCACGCGCAGCCGACGCCCACGCTGGGCGGCGGCGCCATGTTCATCGGGATGATCGCCGGCGTGATCACGGCGTCGTTCCTCGGCCAGTTCGACTCGATGTTCGAGTCGCCGGCCAACGTCGCCGGCGTCGTGGGCGCAGCGTTCGTCATCTTCATGACCGGCGTGATCGACGACATCCGCGAGGTGTCGGCCCCGGCGAAGGTGGCGGGCATCGTCCTGGCGGGCTCGATCCTCGCGTTGGCGGGCATCTCCATCATCAACGTGCCGCTGCCGGTGGTTGGGTTCACGGTGTTGTCGCCCGACCTCGCCGCGTTCGTCTCGGTGATCTGGGTGCTGGTGATGGCCAACGCGGTGAACCTCACCGACGGCCTCGACGGCCTCGCCGCGGGCGTGATGGCGATCGCCGCGGGAGCGTTCCTCCTCTACGGCATCAAGCTCGACCAGTCCGGCGCGCTGTTCCGCGGCAACGTCGGTCCGCTCATCGCCGTCGTGACCCTCGGGGTGTGCCTGGGGTTCCTCCCGTGGAACTTCCACCCGGCGAAGATCTTCATGGGCGACAGCGGTGCGCTGCTGCTCGGTCTCCTGATGGCGTCGTCCACGATCGCGGTCGGCGGCCAGAGCGATCAGTCGTTCACCGGTCAGTCGTGGTTCTTCTTCGCCCCGCTGGTCATCCCGGTGCTCATCCTGGCGGTGCCGCTCGGCGACATGATCTTCGCGATCCTGCGTCGCACGACGCGGCGGACGGGGTTCGCCACGGCCGACAAGGACCACCTCCACCACCGGCTGCTGCGCCTGGGGCACAGCCATCGCCAGACGGTCGTGGTGCTGTGGAGCTGGACGGCGCTGCTGTCGGCGTTCGCGCTCTATCCGGCCATCACCGGGCGGTCGACGCTGATGATCCCCATCGCCGTCGCGGCCGGAGCACTCGGGCTCTTCACGGTGCTCGCTCCGCTGGTGCGGCGCCGTGGCACGGAGCTGGCGGCGCAGCCGGCGAACGCGTCGGCGCCTGCCGACGCGCCGGAGGGCGCCGCTGCCGACCGCGTCGTGCTGCCCGACGACGATCGGCCCCGCTGGGCCGAGGATCGCTCGAACGAGAACGAGGGGGAGCGGTCGTACTCAGCCGAGGCTGACAGTACGGGTGTCCTGCCCTGACCGGATGATCCGGCCGGGGCGTGCGTCGGTGGCGACGCCGTCGACGACGATGTCGACGCCGCCCACCATCACGCGCTTGACGCCCTTGGCGTCGGCGACGAGGCGACCGGTGCCGCCGGGCAGGTCGTTGACGAGCTGAATGGCGCCGGCGCCGATGGTCTCGGGATCGAAGAGGACGAGGTCGGCATGGAAGCCCTCCTCGATGCGGCCGCGATCGGTGAGGCCGAACAGCTGTGCCGGCGCGTCGGTGAGGTGCTGGACGGCACGCTCGAGGGTGGCGAGCTTGCGGCCGCGGATGCAGTCGCCGAGCCACTGCGTGGTGTACGGCGCTCCCGCCATGCGGTCGAGGTGGGCGCCGGCGTCGGAGCCGCCGATCATGACGGCGGGGTGCTCCCACGCCTCGGCGCGCATGGCCCACGACTCGTCGTCGTTGTCGGTCGGGCCGGGCCACAGCACCGTGCGGAGGTCGTCCTCGAGCACGATGTCGAGCAGCGTGTCGAAGGGGCTCGTGCCGCGCTCGGCGGCGATCGACGCGACGGAGCGGCCGCGCAGGCCCTCGTTCGCCTCGGAGTAGGTCTGACCGATCACGTACAGCTCCCAGCCGGCGAGCCGTGCGAACACGCCGGCGTCGGGCGATGCGGCCCGCTGCTCCATGAACGCGCGCACCTCGGGATCGCGGAGCTTGGCCATGCGCTCCTCGAGCGGCAGGCCGAGGATCGGCCCCCAGTCGGGCATCATGTTGAGCGCGCAGTAGGTGAGGAAGCTCATGTTCATGCCGACGAGGATCGGCATGGTGAGCGCGACGACGCGGGCGCCGGCCTCGGCGCACTGCTCCATGGCCTCGAGCTGGGAGCGGGAGCGGTCGGGCTCGTGCGAGTCGATCGTGAGCACGTTCCAGTTGAGCGGGCGGTTGCCGGCGTGGCTGAAGTCGATCATGAACTGCACGTCGTCCTCGTTGAAGCCGTCGAGGCAGCCGTCGGACGCGTACTCGAGCGTCGTGCCCTCGTGCTCGCTCACGGTGCGGGCGAACGCCATGAGCTCGTCCTTCGAGGCCCAGCGCGAGGCAACCGGCTTGCCGTCGCCGTCGGAGTGGGTGCGGGCGAGGGTGGTGGAGAAGCCGAGGCCGCCGGCGCGCAGCGACTCCGACAGCAGGCCGAGCATCTGGTCGAGCTGCTCGGGTGTCGCCTCGTTGCCGATCGCGTCGGCGCCCATCACGCGGCGGCGCAGCGCGCAGTGGCCGACGAGGAAGCCGGCGTTCACGCCGAGCGTGCCCTCCAGGCGGTCGAGGTACTCGGCGAAGCTGTCCCACGACCAGTCGACGCCGTTCTCGAGGGCGGCGAGGGGCATGCCCTCCACCTTCGCCATCATCCGGCGCGTGTAGTCGGCGTCGCCGGGGGCGAGGGGAGCGAGGGTGAAGCCGCAGTTGCCGCCGATGATCGTGGTGACGCCGTGGAAGTTCGACGGCGTCGCGAGCGGGTCCCACATGAGCTGGGCGTCGTAGTGGGTGTGGGGGTCGATGAAGCCGGGGCAGAGCACCAGGCCCTCGGCGTCGATGACCGTCGTGGCGTCCTCGCCGGGCTCGGCGCCGTCCTCGTAGATGCCGACGATGCGACCGTCGCGCAGGCCGACCGAACCCCGGCGGGCCGGGCTGCCGGAACCGTCGACGATGGTGGCGTTGCGGATCAGATGGTCGAGCATGTGGGCCTCACGGAACGGGCGGAGTGACGAACACCGCGTTTCTGACGGGTCGTCAGAAACCATACCGGATACGCTTGCGAACTCGCGAGCCATGTGTTTGAGTGGCCGCCACTTGCTGCACCCAGGGGGAATGACGGATGAAACTTCGTGCGATCGCGTGTCTGATGGCGGCCGGGCTCCTGGCCTCTGCCTGCGGCGCCAAGGGTGCGGAGGAGGCGGCCAAGGACGACAAGGCCACGCAGACGACCACCCAGTCGTCCGACACGACCGGCTCCGACTCGGCCGCGAAGATCGGCACGCTCGCCTCGCCGTGCGGTAAGGGCAGCGCCAAGGTCGCGGCGGCCGACGCCGGCACCGGTACCGACAAGCTCTACATCGGCGTGGGCAACGACCGCGACTCCATTCGCCCCGGCCTCCTGAAGGAGCTGTGGGACGGCACCAACGCCTTCGTCAAGTGGTGCAACGACCAGGGTGGCATCAACGGCCTGCAGCTCGAGGCGGTCGACCTCGACGGCAAGGTGCTCGAGGTCGAGGCCGCCATGGCCAAGGCGTGCACCAGCGTGTTCGCGATCGTCGGTGGCGGCTGGGCCCAGGACAACTTCATCTTCAGCGGGAAGGACGGCTCGGACTTCCACAAGTGCAAGATGATGGCCGTGCCCGGCTTCGCGGTGTCGGCCGACTTCGCCGAGGCCACCGATCAGGTGCAGCCGGTACCGAACCCGGCCTACCAGCGTCCGACGGCGGCCTTCGAGGCCTACGCCAAGCTCTACCCCGAGCAGATCAAGAAGTTCGGCGTCGTCTTCGGCAACCTGCCGTCGATCGTGCAGAACAAGGACCAGATCATCGGTGTCGCCAAGAAGACCAAGGGCTTCGACACCTTCGGCGAGATCTCCTACGACATCATCAACCAGGACTGGGCGCTCATCGCCCAGCAGGTCGTCGACAAGGGCCTCAAGATGGTCAGCTTCGTCGGTGAGCCGCCGAACATGTCGAAGTTCAGCCAGGCGCTGAAGGATCTCGGCTACGACGGCATCATCAACGCCGACGCCAACCAGTACGACACCCGCCTCATCGAGGCCTCGGGTGCGAGCGCCGTCGAGGGCGACGTGGTGCGCATCCCGATCCACATGTTCGAGGAGGCCTCCAAGTGGCCGGCCGTCGACCAGATGGTGAAGGCGCTCGACGCCAACGTGCCCGGCTGGCAGCACGCCGGTCTCGCCACCTACGCCTTCTCGGCCGGTCTGCTGTTCGCCACGGCCGCCAAGTCGTGCGCGGACGAGGGTGACATCACCCGGGTCTGCGTGCTCAAGGCAGCGAAGGACATCCACAAGTGGGACGGCGGCGGCCTCCAGGCCGAGACCGACCCGGGCGCCAACGCCCCCGGCAAGTGCCTCATGCTCGTCCAGATCAAGAGCGGCAAGTTCGAGCGCCTGTTCCCGAAGCTGGGGAGCAAGGACGACAACGGCGAGGGCTTCTTCTGTGGCGGTGAGACCACGCTGACCGGCGACTTCGGCAAGGGCAACACCGACTCCTCCATTCTCGGGTCTTGATGGCCTCGGTCGCTTCGCCTCAGGTTCGCTCGCTCCGCTCGCTCCTTCGAGCTGCGCTCCTCGGCTGATCCGGGTCACGGGTGAACACCTTCCTGAACTTCACCGTCGTCGGCATCGCCACGGCAGCGGTGTACGCCATCGCGGCGAGCGGGCTGGTGGTCACCTACACGACCTCGGGCATCTTCAACTTCGCCCACGGCGCGGTCGGGATGATCTCGGCGTTCATGTACTGGCAGCTCCACGCGCCGTCCGTCGACGGTGGGTGGGGCCTGCCCGCGTGGCTCGCGATCCCGCTGGTGCTGTTCGTCGCGGCGCCGCTCCTGGGGGCGTTGCTCGAACGGGTCATCATGCGTGGCCTCGAGGGCGCGACCGAGGTGGTGAAGATCGTCGTCACGGTCAGCCTCCTGCTCGCGCTGTACGGGCTGGCGCAGTGGATCTGGCCGGGCAACATCACGCGCAGCTTCCCGCGCCTGATGGAGGGCACCGTCAGCATCGGCGGCACCAACGTCACCTACCAGCGCATCATCATCCTCGTGGCGGCGCTGGTCGTGGCCGGCGCCCTGCGCCTGCTGCTGTACGGGTCGCGTGTCGGCATCGCCATGCGGGCCGTCGTGGACGACCGCAATCTCGTCCGGCTCAACGGGGCGCGGCCGAGCCGCGTGTCGATGCTCGCCTGGGCCATGGGCGCGTCGCTCGCCGCGCTGAGCGGCATCCTCGTCGCCCCACTCCTCAACTTCGACGCCCTCGCCCTCACGCTGCTCGTGGTCAACTGCTACGCCGCCGCGGTGGTGGGCAAGCTGCGGAGCCTGCCGCTCACCTTCCTCGGCGCGCTCATCCTCGGCCTGGGTGAGGCGTACTGCGGCGCCTACCTGACCAAGTTCCTCAACTGGCTCACCGGCTCCACGTCCATCGGCTGGTTCTCGCTCAGCGGGTTCCAGTTCGCGTTGCCGGCGCTGATGTTGTTCGTCGTGATGGTGGCGCAGCCGCAGGCCCGCCTCCGCGCCGGTGGCGTGCAGCGCGTGCGCGAGTCGTGGCGCGTGCCCACCATGAACACCGCGATCTTCGGAGCGGTTGCGCTGGTCGTGTCGATCTACGGCATCACCGAGCTCATCGGCGCCGATCCCGATCGCCAGCCGGTGGTCAACGCGATGTTCTTCGCGATCGTGGCCCTCTCCCTCGTCCCGCTCACGGGCTTCGCCGGGCAGATCTCGCTCGCGCAGATGAGCTTCGTCGGCCTCGGCGCGGTGATGATGCGCGTCATCGGCGAGCACGGTCACACGCCCGGCGCCGTCATCGTCGCGCTCGTGGTGTGCGGGGTCGTGGGCGCGCTGGTCGCGCTGCCCGCGTTGCGCCTCACCGGCATCTACCTGGCGCTCGCCACCGCGGCCTTCAGCCTGTTCATGTCGAAGATGATCTTCACGCAGACGAAGCTCGTCGCCGGCGGCACGGTGAAGGTGCCCACGCTCGACCTCGGGGTGTTCGCCCCGACCGACAACCAGCAGCAGGCCGTCATGCTCGCGGTGGTCTTCGCGGCGCTGGCGCTGTTCGTGGTGTGGTTGCGCCGCGGCTCCTACGGTCGGCGCCTCATGGCGATGAAGGACAGCCCCGTGGCGTGCGCCACCCTCGGCCTCGACCTCACACGCACCAAGATCGGCGTGTTCGCCCTGTCGGCCTCGATCGCCGGCCTCGCGGGCGCCCTCGCCAACAAGTCGATGCCCACCACCGACTTCGAGCTGCTCAGCTCGATGTCGGTCACGATGCTCGCCGTCGTCGGCGGCATCGGCGCCATCGGGGGAGCGGTCATCGGCGGCTTCCTGCTCGGCACGTTCCAGTCGCTCATCCCGACGCTGCTCCGCGACAACACGGTGGGCGTGTTCCGCTTCGTCCAGATCTCGGTGCCCGATCTCATGAAGTTCACGCCGGGCTTCATGGGCATCAGCCTCGGTCGAAACCCGAGTGGCGCCATCGGCGACATCGGCGACGCGTATCGGGCGGTGGGCGAGACGAAGGAGTCGCTCGGCCTCGCGATCTTCGGGCCGGTCGCGCTATGGTTCCTCGCCCGCAGCGACACCATCAGCAACTGGACGTTCATCGCGACGATGGCGGTGATGCTGCTGGCGATCATCCCGCTGCTCCCCGTGCTCCTGCGCCCGATCCCCGGCGGCCGTGCGCTGCCCGCCGGCGTGGTGCTCGTGGTCGGGCTCGTCGTCGTCGGCGCCATCGACTGGGGCACCGCCATCTCGTCCACCGGCATCCGGCTCGTGCTGATGATCGCCGCCGCCGTGGTGCTGGCCGGCGTGGCCACCGCCGTGCACGGCGGGGTGCCCTCCGACGCTGCCGAGGAGCCGTCCCCCGACATGGTGGGCATCGACCGACCGCTGACGCGCAGCGACGTCTTCGAGGCCGACCGCATGCTCGGCCTCACCGAGGCCGACTTCGACCTCGCACACGCGGGAGCAGGCGACGATGGCGCTGCTTGAGACCCGCGGCCTCACGGTCCGCTTCGGCGGCAACCTCGCCGTGTCCGAGGTCGACCTGTCGGTGGAGGCCGCCACCGTCACCGGCCTCATCGGCCCGAACGGCGCCGGCAAGACGACGACGTTCAACATGATCTGCGGCGTGCTGCCGCCCACGTCGGGCAGCGTGCTCCTCGACGGCGCCGACGTGTCGAAGCTCGGCACCCACAAGCGGGCGCGCCGCGGCATCGGCCGCACGTTCCAGCGCCTCGAGGTGTTCAGCTCGATGTCGGTGCGGGAGAACATCCTCGTCGGGTGCGAGATCCGTCAGGGCTGGTCGCGCTCGACGCCGGCGGGCCGTCAGCTGCTGGCCCCCGAGGGCGCCGATCTCGCTGCGACCGACGAGGTCGACCTGCTCATGGACCGCCTCGGTCTCACCGACGTCGCCGACGTGCGCGTCGGCCAGCTGTCCACCGGCCGCGCCCGCCTCGTCGAGCTCGGCCGGGCGCTGGCCATCCGGCCGCGGGTGCTGCTCCTCGACGAGCCGGCGTCGGGTCTCGACGACTCCGAGACCACCGAGTTCGGCCTGCTGCTCCGCCAGCTCGCCGCCGCGGGCCTGTCGATCCTGATGGTGGAGCACGACGTGCCGCTGGTGATGGACGTGTGCTCGCAGATCTACGTGCTCGACTTCGGGCGCATCATCGCCCAGGGCCCGCCCCAGGAGATCCAGCAGAACGAGTCGGTGCTCAACGCCTACCTCGGGAGCAACAAGTGACCGCCGAGGTGCGCGACGTGCCGCTCCTCGAGCTGCAGGGCATCCGCGCCGCGTACGACGCGATCGAGGTGCTGCACGGCGTCGACCTCGTCGTGCCGGCCGGCAAGGTGGTGGCGCTGCTCGGTCCGAACGGCGCGGGCAAGTCGACCACGCTCAACGTGGCCTGCGGGCTGATGACCCCGACGGCGGGCAAGGTGCTGGTCGCCGGGCGCGACGTCACCGGCGTCGCCGCCGAGGAGCTCGCCCGTCGCGGCCTCATCACGATCCCGGAGGGCCGGGGCATCTTCCCGAACCTCACGGTCCGCGAGAACCTGCAGATGGCCACCTACTCCGGCCGGCCCCTCGACGAGGTCGAGGAGATGACCTACCGCCAGTTCCCCCGCCTCGGCGAGCGGCGCAGCCAGCTGGTCGGCACGATGTCGGGCGGCGAGCAGCAGATGCTGGCCATGGCCCGCGGCCTCGCGTCGAACCCGGCGATCCTGCTGCTCGACGAGCTCTCGATGGGCCTCGCGCCGCTGGTGGTCGAGGAGCTGTACACGATCGTCGCCGAGATCGCCGCCGGTGGCGTGTCGATCTTGGTGATCGAGCAATTCGCGCGTACCGTGCTCGGCATCGCCGATCTGGCCGCGATCATGGTCCACGGGCAGATCCGCACGGTGGGCACCCCCGACGAAGTCGAAGACGAGTTGTCCGCCGCGTACCTGGGCGGCGAGAAGGAGCGCAGTTCCTGATGGAGAGCATGAACGAGAACCCAGATCGCGTCGCCGGCTTCCAGGCCGAGATCGAGGCGATGAAGGTGAAGGCGACGGGCGGTCGCAACGAGACGCGTCTGCTCGCGCTCGGCATCGCGCTGGGTGTCGCCGGTCTGGCGCTCGCCATCTACGGCGGCATCATGGTGCAGAACGACGCCAACGAGTACAACCAGCGCGCCTTCATGGCCACGGGCAGCTTCATCGGCCTGGCCATGATCATCGGTGGCGCGGCGCTGTTCGTCCGCTACTCGATGGCGCGCTACCTGCGCTTCTGGCTCATCCGCCTCGTGCACGAGAGCCGCGCGAACGCCGACCGGATCGTCGACGCCATCGACCGGGCGGCCGGGCCCCGCTAGCCTTCGCCGACGTCCGGCGCATAGCAGGTCGGATTTGCGGGCGGGGATCGGCCCGATTAGTTTGGGAACAGATTCACAAGCGTCCTGTTTCCTCATCTGGGCGCCTGACCGGGGCAACGTTCATGGCTGTATCCGACAAGCGCGAACTCAACATGGGGCTGAACAGCTCGCATGGGTCGTTCGAGCTCGTCGTGTCGCCGATCGTCCTGGGCCTCGGTGGCTGGTGGATCGACTCGAAGCTCGGCACCGGCCCGTGGTTCCTCATCGGTCTCGCCGTGTTCGGCGTGGTGGGCGCGGTCACCAAGCTGTACCTCTCCTACACGGCCAAGATGGCCGACGTCACCGAGCAGGCCCGCCTCGCCCGTGACGCCCGCGCCGCGGAGCAGGCCGACGCCCGTCGTGCCGCCGCGATGGAGCGCGATGCGCTCACCCTCCGCCTCGAGGCCGAAGCAGCCGAGGCCGAGGCGCAGCTGCGCGATCGCAGCCGTCTCGATCGCGACCGTCTCGATCGCATGACCGTGGAGCGTGCGTCGTGACCGCCCCCGCGAACCCGATGCTCACCGGCATCGAGGGGCCCGCGCCCGCCATGGAGGTCGCGGTCGACATGGCGAAGCGCGCCAAGTGGCTCGTGCCGCTGGCCGCCGTCATCGGGGGCTTCTGGGGCGTCAACGGCGTCATCAGCTCCGGCTATGCGCTGGCGATCGTCGTCGTGAACTTCCTGCTCGCCGCCTGGATGCTGTCCGCCGCCGGGCGCATCTCGTTCGCACTCATGGCCGGCGCCGCGCTGTTCGGCTACCTGCTTCGTCTCGGCCTGATCTTCGCCGCGGTCATGTTGGTCCGCAACGCGTCCTGGATGGAGATGGTGCCGCTCGGCATCACGCTCATCGTGACGCACCTCGGCCTGTTGTTCTGGGAGCTCCGCTACGTGTCGGGCTCCCTGGCGTACCCGGGCCTCAAGCCCAAACCTGTTTCTGAGTCTGACAGAGGAGTGACAAGTGCTCGCTGAGGTGAAGTTCCCCGGTATCGAGGAGATGGTCCAGTGGCCGGCCGCGTTCTTCAAGGACACGCCGTTCGCCTTCAACAAGGTGGCGCTGCTGTCCCTGTTCGCCATGGCGATCCCCACGGTGTGGTTCCTCGTCGCCGGCGCCAAGGCCAAGAAGTCGCTCGTGCCGGGCGGCGCCCAGAACCTCGCCGAGAGCTCGATCGAGTTCATGGAGAAGCAGGTCATCGGCCAGGCCATCGGCCCCGACGGCATGCGGTACCTGCCGCTGCTGCTGTCGATGTTCCTCTTCATCCTCTTCGGCAACCTGTTCGGCATCATCCCGACGGCCCACTTCGGCGCCAACGCCCGCATGGCCAACCCGGTCGTCCTGGCCCTCCTCGCCTGGCTCGTCTTCATCGGGGTCGGCATCCGGCACCACGGTCTCGGCTACTTCAAGGAGGCCCTGTTCCCGCCGGGCGTGCCGAAGGCGCTGTACGTGCTCGTGACCCCGATCGAGCTGATCTCGACGTTCCTCGTCCGGCCGTTCTCCCTCGCCGTCCGTCTCTTCGCCAACAGCCTCGCCGGCCACATCCTCCTCATCACCTTCTCGGTGCTGAGCGCCACGCTGTTCGCCAAGAGCCTCCTCGTGGCGGCCATGCCGTTCTCGTTCTTCATGCTGGTGGCCTTCACGGGCTTCGAGCTGCTCGTCGCCTTCCTGCAGGCGTACATCTTCGCCCTGCTCACCGCCGTGTACATCGGCGGCGCCCTGCACCCGGCGCACTGACCCGACCGGGCCGACGGCCCGGCGCACAGATCTTCAAACCATTCGGTGGCCTGACCACCGGACCTCACAGGAGAAACCAACAACAATGTCCACGCTCACCCACATCGCCCACCCGGTTGCGCAGCAGTCGGGGAACTACACCGCCGACGAGGCCAAGAGCATCGCCGGCGCCGGCGGCGCAGGTATGGCCTACGGTCTCGGCGCCATCGGCCCCGGCATCGGCATCGGCTACCTCGTCGGTCAGGCCGTGCAGGCCATGGCCCGCCAGCCCGAGTCGGCCGGTCAGGTCCAGACCACCATGTTCCTGGGCATCGCGTTCACCGAGGCGCTCGCGCTCATCGGCTTCGTGGTGTTCATCCTCCTCAAGTTCGTCTGATCCGACGAACACCCCGGCGGCGCCCCGGCGTCGCCACCCCGTTGTTGGTTCGTGACGGGGGGCTGCGGCCCCCCGTTCACCTCCGGCGACGGAGCCCGCAGCTCTCTCAGGACATCTCGTTCCAGAAACCTCTCCAGGAGTCACCATGCTTGCACTGCTGAGCGTCATCGCCGAAGGCGGTGAGAAAGCCAAGGAAGTCGTCAACCCCGTCATCCCGGACGTGCCGGAGGTGGTGTGGGGCGCCATCGCGTTCTTCCTGCTGCTCATCTTGATGAACGCGGTGCTGTTGCCGCCGATCCGCCAGGCCATGCGCAAGCGCGAGGAGCAGCTGCGGAGCGACGACGAGGCCGCCGAGCGCGCCGCCGTCGAGTCCGAGCAGGTGCGTCGCGACTACGACGCCACGCTCGCCGAGGCCCGTACCGAGGGCGCCCGCATCGTCGACGAGGCTCGCCAGCAGGCCGAGACCCGTCGCGCCGAGATCGTGAAGGCCGCGACCGACGAGGTGGCCGCCCAGCGCCAGGCCGCCCTCGCCGAGCTCGAGTCGGACCGCGCCGCAGCGCTCGCCTCGCTCCGCACCCAGGTCGCCGGCATCGCCGTCGCCGCCGCCGGCAAGGTGGTCCAGCAGGACCTCGACGTCAGCGCCAACCAGTCCGTCGTCGACGCCGCCATCTCCGCGGCCGACGCCTGAGCAGGAGACAGACACGATGCTCGCATTCCTCGCCGCCGAAGAAGGCAACGGCTTCTGGCTTCCCCATGACATCAACGAGGTCATCTGGGGCACCATCGCCTTCGTCCTCGTCTTCGGCGTCATCATCTGGAAGGCCGGCCCCGCCATCAAGGCGATGGCCGCCGCCCGTCCGGAGCGCATCAAGGCCGAGCTCGACACCGCAGCGTCGGCCCGTGCCGCCGCCGAGTCGAAGGTCGCCGACGTGAAGGCCGCCCTCGCCGACTCCGACAAGGAGGCCGCCCGCATCCTCGACGAGGCCCGCGAGACCGCCGCCAAGCTCACCACCGACCTCGCCGCCCGTGCGCAGGCCGACGCCGACGCCGTGCGCGAGCAGGGCCTCGCCGAGATCGCCGCCGCCCGCCGCCAGGCGCAGGCCGACCTGTCCGCCGAGGTCTCCCGTCTGGCGCTCGGCGCCGCGGAGCGCGTGGTGCAGTCGAACCTGGACGACTCCACGCAGCAGTCGCTCATCGAGAGCTACATCAGCCAGGTCGGCGCGAGCAACTGAGCCGGCAGCACTGAGCCCGAGGACATCACATGACTGACACCCACATCAACGACTACGCCGAGGCCATCGCAGCGATCGCCCACGCCGAGGGCCACACGCTCGCCGTCGAGAACGAGCTGTACGCGTTCGCCCGTGCCGTGCAGGGCTCCGACGAGCTGCGCACAAAGCTGAGCGACGAGAAGCTCCCGATCGCGGTGCGGCTGCAGATCGTCGAGGACCTCCTCGGCGGCAAGGCCTCCGCCACGACCACGTCGGTCGTGTCGCTGCTCGTGGCCAACGGCCGCATCGGCGAGCTCGACGCCATCATCGACGCCACGCTCGCCCGCTCGGCCGAGGCCCGCGGCGAGGCCGTCGCCGAGGTGCGGTCCGCCGTGCCGCTCACCGACGACCAGAAGTCACGTCTCGCCGCCGCCCTCAAGGCGCAGACCAACCGCGACGTGTCCATCCGCAACATCGTCGACCCGACCGTTCTCGGCGGCATCGTCACCCAGATCGGCGACACGCTCTTCGACGGTTCCGTTCGTACCCGCCTCACCCAGCTGCGCGACGCCTTCTAGGCGTTCATCAACCAGGAGCACTGACACACCATGGCCGAGTTGACCATCAACATCGCCGACATCACGGCAGCCATCCAGAAGAACCTCGACGGGTTCAACCCCGACGTCTCCGTCGGCCAGGTCGGCCGCGTGGTCGAGGTCGGCGACGGCATCGCCCGCGTGTCGGGCCTGCCCGACGCCACCGTCAACGAGATCCTCGAGTTCGAGTCGGGCACGCTGGGCCTGGCGCTCAACCTCGACGAGGACTCCATCGGCGCCGTGGTGCTCGGTGAGGTGGACGACATCGAGGAAGGCCAGTCGGTGAAGGCCACGGGCCAGATCCTCTCCGTCCCGGTCGGCGACGGCCTCCTCGGCCGTGTCGTCAACACGATGGGCGAGCCCATCGACGGCAAGGGCCCGCTCACGAACGTCGAGCAGCGCCGAGTCGAGGTGCAGGCGCCCGGCATCATCGGCCGCCAGCCGGTGGGCGAGCCCATGCAGACCGGCATCAAGTCGATCGACTCGCTCATCCCGGTCGGCCGTGGTCAGCGAGAGCTCATCATCGGCGACCGCAAGACGGGCAAGACCACCGTCGCCATCGACGCCATCATGAACCAGAAGGGTCTGGGCGTGAAGTGCATCTACGTGGCGATCGGGCAGAAGGCCTCGACCGTCGCGCAGACCGTGGCCCGCCTCGAGGCCGCCGGTGCCCTCGCCTACACCGTCGTCGTGGTGGCGCCCGCCTCCGACCCGGCGCCGTTCAAGTACCTCGCCCCCTACACCGGCTGCGCCATGGGCCAGCACTGGATGGAGCAGGGCGACCACGGCCTGGTCATCTACGACGACCTGTCGAAGCAGGCCGAGGCCTACCGTCAGGTGTCGCTGCTGCTCCGCCGCCCGCCGGGGCGCGAGGCCTACCCGGGCGACGTGTTCTACCTGCACTCCCGCCTCCTCGAGCGTGCGGCGAAGCTGTCCGACGCCCTCGGCGCCGGTTCGCTCACCGCCCTCCCGATCATCGAGACGAAGGCCGGCGACGTGTCGGCCTACATCCCGACCAACGTGATCTCGATCACCGACGGCCAGATCTTCCTCCAGGACGACCTGTTCAAGTCGGGTATCCGCCCCGCGGTGGACGTCGGCATCTCGGTGTCCCGCGTGGGTTCGGCCGCTCAGATCAAGGCCATGAAGACGGCCGTGGGCACGCTCAAGAGCGACCTGCAGCAGTTCCGTGAGCTCGAGGCGTTCGCCGCCTTCGGTTCCGACCTCGACGCCGTGTCGAAGGCCCAGCTCGACCGTGGCTACCGCCTCACCGAGCTCCTCAAGCAGGGCGTGGGCTCGCCGGTCCCGGTGCAGGAGCAGGTCGTCGTGCTGTTCGCCGGCACCCGCGGCCACCTCGACTCCGTCGAGATCTCCGACGTCCAGCGCTACGAGGCCGAGCTGCTCGAGTGGTTCCGTGGTCGCCACGGCGACCTGCTCGCCTCGATCAAGGAGACCGGCAAGGTCGACGAGGACACCCTCGAGGCCGCCGTCAAGGCGTTCGGCGCCCAGTTCGTCGGCACCGCCGGCGCTGTGGCCGAGCCCGACGACGAGGCCGCCGACGCCTCCCACTCGATGGCGACCGCCGCCAACCACCTTCCCGAGGACGAGACGCTCCTCGCCGCGGACGAGGCGTAACCAATGCCCGGGGCACAGGAGCGAATCCTCCGCCGTCGTATCGGCAGCATCCAGAACACGAAGAAGATCACTCGTGCCATGGAGCTCATCGCCGCCACCCGCGTCGTCAAGGCGCAGCTGGCAGCGAACGACGCGCGCCCCTACAGCGAGCAGATCACGTCGGTCATCGCCAGCCTTGCAGCGGGCGGCGCCGAGGTGAGCCATCCGCTGCTGCGTGAGGCCGAGGTCGTCCGCAAGGTCGGTGTCGTCGTGCTCACGTCGGACCGCGGGCTCGCCGGCGGGTACAACACCACGGTCATCCGCGCCGCCGAGCGCGAGATCCTCGCCGCGAAGGAGGAGGGCAAGGACTACGCCCTCGTCACCGTCGGCAAGAAGGCCGAGGGCTACTTCCGGTTCCGCGGCTACAAGATCGCGGCCTCGTTCAGCGGCATGAGCGACAAGCCCACCTACGAGGACGCCCGCGCCGTCGCGGCGACCGTCACCGAGCTGTTCGCCGGCGACGTCGACGTGATCGAGCTGGCGTACACCCGCTTCATCACGATGGGCAACCAGCAGGCGGTCGTCCGCCGGTTCCTGCCCCTCGAGACCGAGGCGCCGCCCGAGGCCGCGTCCACCGGGCCGTCGGCGCAGTTCGAGTTCGAGCCGTCGCCAGCGTCGGTGCTGGAGTCGCTCCTGCCGCGTTACGTCGAGAGCCGGCTGTTCGCCGCGTTGCTCGACGCCGCGGCCTCCGAGCACGCCAACCGCCAGCGCGCCATGAAGGCCGCGACCGACAACGCCCAGGAGCTCATCATCAAGCTCCAGCGCAAGATGAACCAGGCTCGCCAGGACGCCATCACCACCGAGATCATGGAGATCATCAGCGGTGCCGAGGCGCTCTCCGCCGACAAGGGCGACGCCGAGGATCTCCTCCTCGATCACCTCTCGATCGATCCGTTCCCGAAGCTCACGCTGCCCGGCGGCCACACGCCGCACAAGCACTCCCATCTGTAATCCGGCTCACGCCACCTGAGAAGAACAGGACAGACGCCATGACGGCCACTGAAACACTCAAAGAAGGTCGCATCGTCGCCATCGCCGGTCCGGTGGTCGACGTGGAGTTCCCACCCGATGGGCTCCCGCAGATCAACCACGCGCTCGAGTTCACCATCTCGATGGACGGCGTCGACACGACGGTGACCGCCGAGGTCGCACAGCAGATCGGTGACAACCGTGTGCGTGCCATCTCGATGAAGCCGACCGACGGCCTGAGCCGCGGCGTCGCGGTGCGCAACACCGGCCGTGGCATCAACGTGCCCGTCGGCGACGTCACCCTCGGCCACGTGTTCAACGTGATCGGCCAGCCGCTCGACGTGCCGGCCGACTCGCTCGACCTCACCGAGCGCTGGGACATCCACCGTCAGGCGCCCGACTTCGACTCGCTCGAGCCGAAGGCGCAGATGTTCGAGACCGGCGTGAAGGTGCTCGACCTCCTCACCCCGTACCTGCAGGGCGGCAAGATCGGCCTGTTCGGCGGCGCCGGCGTGGGCAAGACCGTGCTCATCACCGAGATGATCAACCGTGTGGCCTCGAACCACGGCGGTGTGTCGGTGTTCGCCGGTGTGGGCGAGCGCACCCGTGAGGGCACCGACCTCTTCCTCGAGATGGGCGAGACCCTCATGGGCGGCTCCGACCAGTCGGTGCTCACCAAGGCGGCCCTCACCTTCGGCCAGATGGACGAGCCGCCCGGCGTGCGCCTCCGCGTGGCGCTCTCGGCGCTCACGATGGCCGAGTACTTCCGTGACGTGCAGAAGCAGGACGTGCTCCTCTTCATCGACAACATCTTCCGCTTCACCCAGGCGGGCTCGGAGGTGTCGACCCTCCTCGGCCGCATGCCCTCCGCCGTGGGCTACCAGCCGACGCTGGCCGACGAGATGGGCGCCCTCCAGGAGCGCATCACCTCCACGGGCGGCCAGTCGATCACGTCGCTCCAGGCCGTGTACGTGCCCGCCGACGACTACACCGACCCGGCGCCGTTCACCTCGTTCACCCACTTCGACGGCACGACCGAGCTGAGCCGTGACATCGCGGCCCTCGGCATCTACCCCGCCGTGGATCCGCTGGCGTCGACGTCCACCATCCTCGCCCCCGAGGTCGTCGGCGAGCGTCACTACCGTGTCGCCCGCGCCACGCAGGAAGTGCTGCAGCGCTACAAGGAGCTGCAGGACATCATCGCCATCCTCGGTCTCGACGAGCTGTCCCAGGAGGACCGCATCACCGTCGACCGTGCCCGCAAGGTGCAGAAGTTCCTGGCGCAGCCGATGTTCGTGGCCGAGGTCTTCACCGGCCTCCCCGGCATCTTCACGCCGGTCGAGGAGACGATCGACAGCTTCGAGATGCTCCTCCGTGGCGACATGGACCACCTCCCCGAGCAGGCCTTCTACAACGTGGGTGGCGCCGACGACGTCTTCCGCAAGGCCAAGGACCTGGAGAAGAACGGCTGATGCCCCTGCAGGTCGAGCTCGTGTCGCCGGAATCCATCGCGTACTCCGGCGAGGCCAAGATGGTCATCGCCCGCGTCGTCACCGGTGACATCGCGTTCCTGCCGGGGCACGTGCCCTTCATCGGCATCCTGCAGTCGCACCCCGTGCGCGTGCTCTTCGACGACGGCTCCGAGCTGGCGATCGCCGTGCACCAGGGGTTCGTCGAGGTGTCCGACGACAAGGTGACGATCCTCTCCGACGTGTGCGAGCTGCCCGACGAGATCGACGTGGCACGCGCTCAGGCGTCGAAGGCCCGCGCCGAGGAGGCCCTCAAGGCCGACAGCGAGGATCTCGACGCCAAGGCGGCGCTCAAGCGGGCCGACACGCGGCTGCAGGTGGCCGGCGCCAAGCCGGCGACCGCCGCCGCTCACTGATTTCTCGCCAATCTCCGGGCTGAAACGCCCCGGAGGGGCGAAATTCAACGCCGGAACGGGACTTAGATGAACTTGTCGGGGGCGTGGTACGCCTCGACGACGCGGACGGTGCCCGACTTCGAGCGCATCACCAGCGACTGCGTGGTGGCGCCGGCCTTGTTGTAGTGCACGCCCTTGATGAGCTCGCCGTCGGTGATGCCGGTGGCGCTGAAGAAGCAGTTGTCGCCGGCGACGAGGACGTCGGTGGTGAGCACCTGGTCGAGGTCGTAGCCCGCGTCGAGCGCCGCCTGCCGTTCGCCGTCGTTGCGGGGCCAGAGCTTGCCCTGGATCTCGCCGCCCATGCACTTGAGGGCCGCGGCCGCGATGACGCCCTCGGGGGTGCCGCCGATGCCGAACATGATGTCGGCGCCGGAGTCGGGCCACGCCGTCGAGATGGCACCGGCGACGTCGCCGTCGGGGATGAGGCGGATGCGGGCGCCGGCGGCGCGGACCTCGGCGATGAGGTCGCTGTGGCGCTCGCGGTCGAGGATGACGGCCGTGAGGTCGCGGACCTTGCTGCCCTTGGCGGCGGCGACGGCCTCGAGGTTCTCGGCGACGGAGGCGTTGATGTTGATCACGCCCTTGCAGTCCGGGCCGACGGCGATCTTGTCCATGTAGACGCAGGGGCCCGGGTCGTACATCGTGCCCCGCTCGCTGACGGCGATGACGGCCACGGCGTTGCCCCGGCCGAGCGCGGTGAGCGTGGTGCCGTCGATCGGGTCGACCGCGATGTCGCACTCGAAGCCGGTGAGGTCGCCGACGACCTCACCGTTGAAGAGCATGGGCGCCTCGTCCTTCTCGCCCTCGCCGATGATCACGGTGCCCTTCATGGCCACGGAGGTGAGCATGTGGCGCATGGCGTCGACGGCGGCGCCGTCGGCCTTCAACTTGTCGCCCCCGCCCACCCAGCGGGCGGCAGCGAGCGCTGCGGCCTCGGTGACGCGGACGAGTTCCATGGCGAGATTGCGGTCGGGCGTCGGCATGTCGGTCATCCGGAAACGTTACCGATTGACCGGCCGAGACTCCGAATCCGGCGCAGGTCATCTGCAAGGATTGTCGACCGTGAACGACCTTGTGCCCGATCCCGCTGACGAGACGCCCGACGACGAGGTGGTCGAGGAGGCCGACCTGCTCGACGACGATCCGGACGAGGAGTCCGACGACGAGACCGAGGAGACCGGCGACGAGGCCGAGGACGACGGGCCGACCGGCAAGAGCGCGCTGTTCGACGGCGAGCACGTCGACTACGAGTTCGCCGACTGGTCGGGGCAGTCGATCGACCTGCTCGACTCGATGCTCGCGAGCGAGGGCATCGCGCACGTGTGGCAGGGCGCCGAGCTGGCGGTGCGCGCCGAGGACGAGGCGGCGACCGACGCGCTCATCGAGGTGGTGAGCCAGACGGCGACCCGCGGCCTCGACAAGGACCGCACCCGCGTCGTGTACGAGGTGGGCACGTGGTCGGCAGCGATGCAGACCTCCCTGGCCGAGGCGCTGGACATCGCCGAGGTGCCGTTCGAGTGGGACGAGCAGGGCGACCTGGTGGTCTACGAGGACGACGAAGAGCGCGTCGAGGAGGTCCTCGACGCCATGCCCGATCCCGACGACCCCGACGCCGTCGACGCCGATGGTCTCGACGTGCAGGACATCCTCTCGCACCTGTGGGAGGCGACCGGCACGCTCGCGAAGAAGCCGGCCGATCCCGATGCGGTGCTGGCTGCCGTCGACAGCGCCGACCGGCTGGAGCACCTCGCGCTGCCGTTCGGGTTCGACTCCGCCGTGTGGCGCGACATCGTGGGCAAGGCCGTCGCGCTCCGGGGCGCACTCGACGGCGACGACGAGGAGGACGAGATGTCCGACGACGACCTCAAGGAAGGCTGTCGACAGCTGCACGAGCAGCTCCGTCCGCTCGTCTGACCGCTCGTCTGACTACCCTGTCCGACGGTGCGTCCGACGGTGCGTCCGGCGGTCGTGCCGGCCCGCCGTTGGGGCTTCCCGCACCTGCCGCAGTAGTTTTCACCGATGGCGCTGGCGATCTTCGAGGCCTACTACTCGCGGCCGATCGCGCCGACGAGGCGCGTGGCGCTCGGTCGCATGACGCTCCCGACCGATCCGGCGCCGGGCTTCGGTGGTGTGCTGCTGGGCGGGATCATGGCGCGCTTCGCACGGGAGCTCGACGAGGAGGCCGACGAGGAGCTCGATGCCCTGGTCGACGACCTCGAGGCCGGCCGGCACATCGGCCAGCCACGACTTCGGCACCGCCTCCAGATCGACCGCGTCGGCCTGGCCCGCTGCCGGCATCGTCTCGACGCCGACGGCGAGCAGTTCCGCTTCTCGTTCGAGGCTGCGATGGGCACGCCCACGCAGCACGTCCTCTGCGCCGCGTACGCAGCAGCGGCCATCGAATCGGACGACCGCGCCTCGACGTTCGCCGCGCTGCGGAAGGGCATGGACTGGATCGGCCCCATCGACGACGCGCTCGTTCGCTACCTGTCCGACCGGCGGTCGATGGGCGCGTCGGCCGGCTCCGACCCGCGGGGCTGGGCGCTGCGGTGCCTCGGCATCGCCGGCTCGTTCGAGGGCGACGAGCTGCACACGCAGGTGTCGCGTGCCTTCCGTGAGCTGCTCATCGAAGCGCACCCCGACCACGGCGGGTCCGTGGAGCTCGCGGCGGACCGCATCGCCGAGCTGCGCGAAGCGCGCCGGATCCTGTCCTCATGACCACTCGACGCCCGAAGGTCGCGGCCCCCGAGGGTCTGCTGCTCACGCACGGCGCCGGGTCCGACAAGGACCACGCCATGCTCGTAGCCATCGAGGAGCGGCTCGCGCCGTTGCCCGTGCTGCGCATCAACTTCCCCTACCGGGACAAGCCCGGCAAGCGCCCGCCGGACCGCGCCCCCGTGCTACTCGCGTCGCTCCGCGAGCAGCTGGAGGCGTTCTGCGAACGGCTCGGCACCGACACGAGCCGCATCGTGCTCGGCGGCCGCTCGATGGGCGGACGCATGTGCACGATGCTGGCCGCCGGAGGCGACGGGCTCGACCGGGTGCCGGTCGCCGGCCTCATCCCGATCTCGTATCCGCTCCATCCACCGGGCAAGCCGGAGAAGCTGCGCGTCGAGCACCTTCCCCGCATCACCGTGCCGTGCCTGTTCATCTCGGGCGAGCGGGACCCGTTCGGCAGCCCCGACGAGCTGCGCGCCGCGACGGCCGCGATCGCCGGGCCGGTGCAGCACCACTTCGTGCCGGGCGGCCACGACTTCAAGAAGTCCGACGACGAGGTGTGCGACGTCATCGCCGAGTGGATGCGCGACCTGGGGCGGCGCCGCCGCTGACGCCGGCGGTCGGGATGCGGGTCAGGCCGTGATCGTGACCGGCATCCCGAGCGGCACCTGCCGCTTCTGCAGGTCGAGCACGTCGGCGTTGCGCAACCGCACGCACCCGTGGCTCACGTCGGTGCCGATGAGCGACGGCTGGTTCGTGCCGTGCATGCCGATGACGC
Organism: Acidimicrobiales bacterium; assembly: GCA_046331245.1. Taxonomy (GTDB): domain Bacteria; phylum Actinomycetota; class Acidimicrobiia; order Acidimicrobiales; family Microtrichaceae; genus SSF14. Next base: position 41,641 of record JAXLRH010000011.1, read on the forward strand.
CGTCGGCGAACGCCTCCGTGTCGATCAGCGCGTCGGAGTGTGCGGTGAGTCCGTAGGCGAGCGGCCCGTACGCGCCGTTCCTGTTCGGGGGCTCCACGAGCTCCTTCACGAAGAACCTCCCGGTGGGGGTGGGCGTGGGCGCTGCGCCGACGGCGACGGGGTAGGTCGCCAGCACGGCGTCGCCGTCGCTCAAGGTCAACGTGTGCGCCGAGAGGCTGATCACGGCGGACATGTCGGTGTGCGTGAGGGTGACGTCGTCGGCCGAGATCCAGCCGGTGCTGCCGTTGGGCCGGACGGGGAGGTCGACCTCGTGCCAGAGGGAGCCGTCCGCCGCCGCGACCGTGCGGCGCTCGATGTGGAAGGTCGTGGGCGCGCCCGACGGCAGGGGATTGGGGATGACGACGGGCACGAACCCGCCGGTGCCCGACGTGTCGAGGTGCAGGTGCGGACCGTTCGGCGACTCGTGCACGATCACCTGGCGGACGGTGGGCAGCACGTTGGCGATCCAGCTGCGCGTGGCCGGCTCCGGAGCGGTCGACGTGGTGGTCGACGTCGGCGCGGCCGCTGCGATGGTGGCGGTGGCCGTGTCCGCCGACGACGAGGCGGCGTCGTCCGAGCTGCACGCGGCGAGAGGCAGCGCGACGAGCGCCGCGACACCGATCGCGAGGGAGCGGGCAGGCCTCCTGAACACGGGGCGAGGATAGGCCACCGCGTCCTCCGCTCGATCTCAGTCGTCGGGGTTGAGCGTCTCGAGCTCGACCCCGGCCGTCTCCGGGAGCCACCACACGAGGACGGCGACGAGGAGCGGCCCGGCGGCGAGCGCGGTGATCGTCGGGCCGTAGCGCCCGCCCGACACGAAGTGCCCCACGAGCAGCAGACCCGAGATGCTGCCGAGGACGGCGGCCCCGTTGAGCAGGCCGTTCGCCGCGCCGCGGCGGAGCGTGGGGAAGAGCTCGGGGAGCAGCGCGCCGAGCGACGGGATGACCGCGCCACCCACCACCGACCCGAACAGCGAGGCGGCCCACATCGGCGCTCCGCCGAAGCGGAACATCAGCGTGTTGCCGACGGCGAGGCCCGCCACGCCGAGCGTGGCCGCGGCCCGCCGGCTCACCCGGTCGGCCAGCTGGGCGCCGCCGATGATGCCGATGAAACCCCACGTGTTCGTCAGCAGCAGGAACGCGGCGATCGCTGTGTAGTCCATGCCGCGCGTGTGACGGAGGTAGTCCGTCTGCAGTTGCTGGGTGGGGGCGACGAACAGGTTGAGGAGGAACATGCCCGCCGCCAGCAGCGCCAGGCGGGGCACGCGGATGTGCTGGTGTTCGTGCTCGGCCGGCACGTGGTCGTCGTGCACGAACCGGCGGGTCTCGGGCAGACGGCGCACCGTGCGCAGCGTCGCCGCGAGGGCGACGATCGCCAGCAGGAACAGCGCTCGCCACGCGGACCGGCCGAGGTCGAGGATCGGCAGGCACCACAGCACCATGCCCGCGCCCAGGCCGCCGGGCAGGCTCATCAACCCGATCGCGTAGGCACGCGAGCCCGCCGGCAGCTCCTCGGCGCAGATGATCGGGATGAGGAACGCCGCGCCCGCGACCAGGCCGCGGGCCACCAGCTGCGACACGGTGACGACCTCGATGCTGGGAGCGAGCGCGGTGACCACGCAGGCGAGCGCGGCGCCGACCAGGCAGGCGCGCATGAGGGGGCGGCGGCCGCGGCGGTCGGCGAGGGCCGTGGCCGCGAAGGTGAGCACGGCCCCGATGCGGATGATCGCCAGCGCGCGGGCCTGGGTGTCGGTGCCGCCGCCCAGGTCCTCGGTGATGGCCTTGATGGTCTGGCCGATGAGCGCACCGAGGAATCCCGAGATCAGCGAGAGCGTCGCGCAGAGGCCCATGATCGTGGCGTCGTGACGCGACAGGCGGTCGGACGCGGCCCACAGCGGGCGCCGCTCCGACGCCACCCCGTGACGGATCGGGCGCCGGAGCAGCTGGTCCACGAGGGGGCCCCAGTGCGGTGCGTCGATGGCGTACCGCAGCGTCTCCCGCACGACGCCGTCCTCGGTCTCCACTTGTCGTTCCCAGCGGGCGAACGGCCCCGCGACGGCCACGAACCGCCCGTCGCCGGCCGATTCCTCCTGCACGAAGTGGTCGTCGCGAGGCTGGCTCCGCCGCTCGATCTCGGCGGGATCGTGCAGCACGGTGCGAAGGGTGGGCATGTCGGCAGTCCTGGCGATCGCGAGCCCGATGGGTCACCCGGCACCGGCCGGACGAGCATACTGGCGGCCATGCAGGAGATGACCGTCCGCCCCGGTGGACCGCTGAGTGGCGAGGTGCCCATCTCGGGCGCCAAGAACTCGGTGCTCAAGCTGATGGTGGCGACGGTGCTCGCTCCGGGCCAGTTCGTGCTGCGCAACGTGCCGCGCATCAGCGACGTCGAGTGGATGGCGGAGACGCTCGTCGCCCTCGGGCTCACGGTCACCTGGGACGAGCCCGGCACGCTCGTCATCGACTCGACCGGCGACATCGTGCCGGAGGCCCCGTACCACCTGGTCGAGCAGATGCGCGCCTCCACCGCGCTGCTCGGCGCGCTGCTCGCGCGGTGCGGCGAGGCCCGCATCGCCATGCCCGGCGGCGACGACTTCGGCGATCGCCCCATCGACATGCACCTCCGCGGCCTCGAGGAGCTCGGCGCCGAGATCGAGCTCTCGCACGGCAACATCGTCGCCCGCTCCACCGGCCTCGTCGGCGCGCACGTGGTGCTCGAGTACCCGAGCGTCGGCGCCACCGAGAACCTGCTGCTGGCCGCCACCACCGCCAAGGGCACGACGGTCATCGACAACGCGGCACGCGAGCCGGAGATCGCCGACCTGGCCGCGTTCGTCAACCGGATGGGGGCGCACGTGGTCGGGGCCGGCAGCTCCACCATCACCGTCGACGGCGTCGACTCGCTGCACTCGGTCGAGCACGAGGTCATTCCCGATCGTGTCGAGGCCGCCACCTACCTCACCATCCTCGGGGCCGCCGGGGGAGAGGTGCTGCTGCGGGGCGCCCGGGCCGGCGACCTCCAGCTGCTGATCTCGAAGCTCGGTGAGATGGGCATGCGGATCTCGCCCGACGCCGAGGGCATCTGGGCGATGGCGTCCGGCCGTCCGAAGTCGGTCGACGTCGCGACGTTGCCCTACCCGGGCGTCGCCACCGACTACCTGCCGATGCTGATCGCGCTCATGTCGGTCGGCGACGGCGTGAGCTTCGCCACCGAGAACCTCTACCAGGGCCGGTTCCGCTACGTCGGGGAGCTCACCCGCATGGGCGCGAACATCCGCGTCGAGGGGCACCACATGGCGATCCGCGGCGTCGAGCGCCTGTCGGGCGCGCCGGTGCGGGCGTTCGACATCCGCGCCGGGGCCGCGCTGGTCGTCGCCGCGTTCGCTGCGGAGGGCGCCACCACGATCTACGACGCGCAGCACCTCGACCGCGGGTACGAGCGCATGGTCGACCGCCTGGTCGCCATCGGCGGCGACGTCTCCAGCCGCTGACCCGCCCCATCGCTCCCGCACCTCCCTCCCCTGTCTCACCGCCCCGTCTTCTTCCGGTTTTGGGGGTGGGTGTGGGGGGGGGGGGGCCACAACGAACCCCAAAACCCGAGGAAGGCGAGGGTCGGGCACGGTCGGGCGGGGTCAGGAGGGGGTGCGCAGGCGGAGCTGCGCGCCGATCTCACGGACGACCCGCTCGGGATCGTTCCGCAGCATCGTGGGTGTGTACCGGAGGAGCGGGAAGCCGGAGCCGACGATGTCGTTCTGCCGGGTGAGGTCTGCGTCGACCTGGTACGGCAGCGTCTGCCACTCACGGGAGTCGCACTCGATGCCGAACCCGGCCTCGGGGTAGGCGAAGTCGACGTAGTAGCGCTCCCGCCCCACGTCGATGCGGAACTCCCGGACCGGCGCCGGCAGTCCGCCCTCGTGGATCGCTCGGCGCATCGCCTTCTCGAACGCCCAGGTGCCGTCGAGCCCGCGGGCGGCGAGCACCTCTCGGGCGACGCCGATGCCGTTCCGCCCCTGCCTCCCGAGCGACTGGACCCGCGCCTCGAAGGACTCGTACGTCGTGAGGCCGTCGCGCACGGCGTGGTCGACCAGCATGCCGATGCGGTGCGCGTCGAGGTACCGGCCGGCGTCGATGAGCGTCCGGTCGAGTGCGGTGACCGGGATCGAGTCGATGAACCACCGATCGACGATCGGCAGATGGAGCGTCCGATGCGTCGTGATGTGGGAGCGTCGAGCGGGCCGCACCTCCGAGGACGTGATCTCGATGATCCCGCCGCGCACCCGGTAGAGCGGGTGGAGCGCCACGCCGGTCCGGTGGGACGCGAACGCCCGCCCGTTGCTTCCGGCGACGGCTGCCATGACCTGCTGGCGCCAGGTCGTGGGACTGCCGGCCATGCGGTACACGCCCCGGTGCACGTCGACCAGGTGGCCGCGCTTCCGCAGCCGGAGCACGTCGGTCGGCGTGCAGCCGAGCTCGTCGAGGTCCGAGAACGTCGCAATGCCGTGGCGCACCCGCGCCCGCTCGTCGATCGCTGTGAGGTCGATCACACCATTCCTCCCGCGGTGGAGGACGCCGAGACGCCGGCGTCCGTCGAGAGGGGAAGGTGCCCCGGAGGGTAGTCCGGGCGACCGACACCCTCGCTTCCGTCGCTTTCGGGGTTCGTTGTGCGCGAGGGGTGCACACAACGAACCCCAAAGCCTGAAGGGGAGGGGTGGGAGGGGGGCGGGGGGGGAGAGAGAGGGGGAGGGAGGGCGGGCGGGAAGAGATCGTCGTGGGGTGGGGTTGTACGCCCCGGAGACCCTCGCTCTAGCCTGGGTGCAGTCAGCCGTCGAGGAGAACGTGGTGCGCGACAAGGTCGCTGAGGTCATCGAAGTCGTCCGTCCCGCCATCCAGGCGGATGGCGGTGACATCACGCTGCTCGACGTCGACGAGGCGGCGGGCGTCGTCACGGTGGAGCTCAGCGGTGCGTGCGTGAGCTGCCCGGCATCGACCGTCACCCTCAAGGCCGGCATCGAGCGCATCATGAAGGACCGGGTGCCCGGCGTGACCGAGGTGCGCCAGCCGGGCGAGGACCTCGTCGAGACCGGCACCACCGTCTCCCTCTGACGCCGGGGCCCCGGCGCCGGTCTCGCCCCGGCGGGAACGGGCCGCCTAGCGTCGTCCCGATGCCGACCGTTCCCGCCACCGACGTCGCCGCGCTCCTCGGGAACGCCACCGACGGCAACCGAGCGGCCCTGGCGCGGCTGCTCACCATGGTGGAGCGGGGCGGCGACGGCGCCCGAGAGGTGGGCCGGCTCGCGCATCCGCTCGGCGGGCACTCCTACACCGTCGGCATCACCGGCGCTCCGGGGGCCGGCAAGTCCACGCTCACGAACGCGCTCTGCACGGTGGCGCGCCGTGGCGGCGACCGCATCGCCGTGCTCGCCATCGACCCGTCGTCGCCGTTCTCCGGCGGCGCCATCCTCGGCGACCGCATCCGGATGGGCGACCAGGCCGCCGACGACGGCGTGTACATCCGCTCCATGGCCACCCGTGGACACCTCGGCGGGCTGTCGCTCGCCACGCCCTCGGCGGTGCGGGTGCTCGACGCCGTGGGCTTCCCGTGGGTCGTCGTCGAGACCGTCGGGGTGGGTCAGGTCGAGGTGGAGATCGTCGGCTCGGCCGACACGTGCGTCGTCGTCGTGAACCCCGGCTGGGGCGATGCCGTGCAGGCCAACAAGGCTGGCCTCATGGAGATCGCCGACGTGTTCGTCGTGAACAAGGCGGATCGATCGGGCGCGGCCGACACGCAGACCGACCTCGAGCAGATGTTGAACCTCAAGGTGGACGACGGATGGCGCCCGCCGGTGGTGCCGGCAGTGGCCACGTCCGGCGACGGCGTGGCCGACGTGTGGGCGGCCGTGGCCGAGCATCGCGCGTGGCTCGAGTCGTCGGGCGAGGCGGACCGCCGCCGGCGTGCGCGCGTCGCCACCGAGCTGCGCTCGATCGTCGCGGTGCAGCTCGCGGCCCGGGCGCAACGGCTGGGAGGCGGCGAGCGGTTCGAGTCGCTGCGCGACGACGTGCTGGCCCGTCGCACCGACCCCTGGACCGCAGCGGACGAGCTGCTCGCGGCGGCCGCTAGATTCGACGACCGTGCCTGAGCTCGTCGCCCTCAGCCACGCCGACAACGGCGTGGCCACCGTCACCCTGCAGCACGGCAAGGTCAACGCCTTGTCGATCGAGGTGCTCGCCGAGCTGGAGGCGATCGCCGGCCGGCTGACCGCCGATGCGGCGTCGGGCGCGGTGCGCTCCGTCGTCGTCAGCGGCGGCCCGCGCATCTTCGCTGCGGGCGCGGACATCGCCCAGTTCGCCTCGGACACCAGCGAGGAGTCGTTCACCCTCTCGCCGCCCGAGCGGGTGCGCGAGATCGGCGGCGGGTTCCTCCGTGCGCTCAACGCGCTCGCCGCCGTTCCCGCGCCGACCATCGCGTCGGTGTCCGGGTTCGCGTTGGGCGGCGGGCTGGAGCTCGCGCTGGCGTGCGACTTCCGCATCGCCTCGGCGAAGGCTCGCTTCGGCCTGCCCGAGATCACGCTCGGCATCATCCCCGGTGGCGGCGGCACGCAGCGGCTGGCCCGTCTGGTGGGCCCCGGCGTGGCCAAAGACCTCGTCTTCACCGGTCGCCAGCTGACCGCCGATCAGGCCCTTGCCGTCGGCCTCGTCCACGAGGTGGTCGAGCCGGACCTGCTCGACGAGCGCACACTCGCGTTCGCCGGTCAGCTCGCCGACGGCCCCCCGGCCGCGCTCCGCCTGGCCAAGGCGGCGATCGACGGTGGCCTCGAGGGCAGCCTCGAGGCCGGTCTCGAGCTCGAGCAGGACCGGTTCGTCGACGTGTTCGGCACCCCGGAGGCCCGCGTCGGGGTGCGTTCGTTCCTGGCGACCGGGCCGGGCAACGCCGACTTCCGATCGCTCGACTGAGCCCCGGCCGATACCGCTGCGCCGGGGGAGGTCCGTCATACTGTCTCCCATGATCCCGTCGAGCCGCCCGCGTCGCGCGCTGCGGGGTCGGAGCGTTGCGAGCCTTGTCGCGCTCGCCGTCGCGGCGGCGCTCCTGTCGACCGTCCCCGCAGTCGCCGAGCGATCGACGGCGTCGGGGCGCGAGCAGACCACGACGACCGCCGTGCCGGGCTCCACGGCGTCGGACTCCGGCGGCCAGGTCGCCTACGTCACCCCGACCGGTGACGTGATGGTGGCCGAGGCCGACGGCTCGTCGCCGGTGAAGATCGGCCACGACGCGGCGACGAACCGGCGGGGCCTGGCGCCGCTGTCGTGGCGTCAGCCCGGCGCCGACGCGGTCACCTACGTCCGCACCGACGGCGCCCTCGTGGTGGCGCCCACCGACGGCGCTCCCGAGACCGTGTTCGCGACCGACGCTGTGGTGCCCCCCGATGCGGAGGAGGACATCCTCAGCTGGGACATCACGGGCTCGCTCCTCATCTACCTGGCGCAGTCGTCGCCCGGTCGCGTCGAGTCGCGTGTCGTCGACCTCACCACCGCCGACGACACGCACCCGCCGCAGATCCGCCCCATCGGCAACCCCGAGCGCCGAACCGTGCTCGCGCAGGCGTTCTCGCCGATCGACCCGATCATCTACCAGCGCACGGCCGACCCCGACACCGGACGCGAGTTCACGGTTGCGATCGTCGAGCCGTTCAAGGGCACGATCTTCGGCTCGAAGTTCAGCCTCGACGACGTGACGTTCAGCCCCGACGGCCGTTACGTGTTCGCCGTGTCGAAGGGCAACGGGGACGTCCAGCAGCTCGTGCGGGTGTCGATGCGCAAGCCCACCGGCGCCGACCTCGTGAGCGACCACGACCGCGTGTGCAAGCCCTCCGTGTCGCCCGACGCCAAGCTCATCGTGTTCGCCGCCGGCTCGCGCTGCCAGGAGGTGTGGACGATCAAGTCGAACGGCACCGACCCGAAGCGCATCGCGAAGTCGGTGGGCGGCACCGCCGTGTTCGACATCGGCGACTTCAGCTGGAGCAGCGACGGCCGGACGATCACGCACGCGGCCTGCAAGAGCACCGCCGGCACCACGACCTGTGGGGGCGGGTACTGGGACATCTCGGTCGACGGCCGGACGGTCAAGCCCCGCAGCGTGGCGGGCTCGGTGCTCCGGGCCCAGCGGCCGCTCCTGCGACCCGTGAAGGTGAGCGCCGACATCACCGGTCCGATCGTGTACCACGGCCGGGTGCAGGCCGGCGAGCAGTCGGTCGCCGATCCGCTCAAGCCGTCGGATCAGGAAGTGATCCACATCAAGGTCGTCGACCAGAACGACAACGCCCGCAGCTACGACCTCAAGCTGATCCACCCGGTGAACTCGGTGTGGGTGTCGGGCACGCTGCGCATCGTCGACTCCGGCTTCGACGAGGTGTTCCCGTTCTTCGGCCGGCTGCTGCCGTACAGCCTGGGCTACGCGAAGCTCCGCGGCATCTGGACCCGCACGCAGAAGATGCCGGTGCAGTCGGGCCAGCTCACGATGACGGTCGAACGGTAGGCCCGTGGCGTTCGACACCGAGGTGCTGATCCCCGCGCTGCGCGCCCACCTGTTCGAGTGGTTGCCGCGTCAGCGGTGGTTCGACGCCATCGACCGCGAGGTGGAGGACGTCACCGTCATCCGCACCGAGGCCGTCCGACGCGACTGGCCGCTGGTGATGTGGGTGCCGCTCGAGGTGATGATCGACGGAGCGCCCGTCATCTGCCAGACGGTGCTGGCGTTCGCCGCCGAGGTGCCCGACGAGGTGCCCGACCGGGCGATCGTGGGAGAGGTGCCCACCGGGGGCGAGGCGGTGATGGTGTACGACGCGCTGGCGTCGCCCGTGACCGCCGCGGCGTTCGTGGCGCACGTCAGCGGCGGGCTCACGTCGTCGAGCCCCGACCGCGTCGTCGACACGCCGTGGATCACGACCGTCGAGCTGCCGCAGCAGCGTGAGGTGACCCTCTACCGGCGGGTGCAGGCGGGCGCCCACCCCGACGTCGAGCTCACGTCGTTGATCGCCGAGGCCGGGCACTCCATCGTGCGCCCGCCGGCCGCGGTGTGGCGCAAGAACCACTACGACCTCGCGACGCTGCGCCGCAACGTGCGCCGGGGCACCGACGGCGCCGAGCTGGCCCGGGCCTCGGTGTCGGAGCTGCTGCGCCGCCGCTGCCAGCCGCGGGAGAACCCGCTCGACATGATGGCGTCGCTCGTGGATCTCGGTCGTGCCGTGTCGGAGATGCACACCGATCTCGCCGACCGTCTCGGGGTGTCCGACGGCACCGGCGACGCGCTGTCCCGCAACCTCGCGGCGCGCCTTCCGCGGCAGCTGGACGACGCCGCCGCCGATCGGGTGGCGGCCGCCTACCGGCGCCTGAGCCACGCCGACGACCTCGGCGCCTTCATCCGCATCCACGGCAACCTCGAGCTGCGATCGGTGGAGCGGACGCGCAACGGCTGGCTGATGACCCGCTTCGGCTGCAACCCCGACTCGTCACTGGTGTTCGAGCAGGTGCCGCTCTCGCCGTTGTGCGACATCGCCTCGCTGCTCCACGGGTTCGGCGTGACGGCGGCGAGCGCGCTGGCCGATGTGATCGCGGAGCGCTCCGCCGATGCGATCGCGACCCAGGGGAGCGACGAGCCCGACTTCTACGAGCAGGAGCACCGGCGCGAGCTCGCCGTGCTCGCCGAGGCGTGGGAGGAGCGGTCGGTCGACGCGCTCATCGCGGGCTACACGTCCAATGACGCCGTTCATCGCCTGCTCCCGGTGGAGCGGATCTCCCGCGACGCCCTGCTCGCGCTGTTCGAGCTGGAGCTCTCCGTGCGTGACGCGGTGAGGGAGCTGAGCCGTGATCCCGAGCTGCTGCGCATCCCCGTCGAGGACGTCGAGGATCTCGCCACCGGCGACGTCCGCACACGCTGGTGACGCTCACAGGATCGGGCTGGGCGCCGCAGCGGCGGTCGGTAGCCTGACCCGATGAGCTCGTACCCGTCGTCGCCCCCGCAAGGCGTCGAGCAGCACTGCTACCGCCATGCCGACCGTCGCGCCGGCGTGACGTGCCAGCGCTGCAACCGCCCGATCTGCCCCTCGTGCATGGTGTCGGCGTCGGTGGGGTTCCAATGCCCCGAGTGCGCGAAGAGCGGCGCCAAGCAGCAGCGGCTGGTCGACGCCTTCAAGCAGACGACCACGCCGCGGCTCACCTATGCGCTGATCGCCGTGAACGTGTTGATCTACTCGATCGGCGTGAGCTCGTCGGCGTCGATCGGCGGTCAGTACGGGAGCTTCGAGGGCCGCTTCGGGCTCTACCGGGCGGCGGTGCACTACGGCGAGTGGTGGCGCATCTTCACCAGCGGCTTCCTGCACGCAAGCGTGTTGCACCTCGGCTTCAACATGTTCGCGTTGTACATGATCGGCGGGTTCCTGGAGCGCATCATCGGGCCGGTGAAGTTCGCGTTGATCTACGCGGTGTCACTGATCGGCGGGTCGCTCGGTGTGATCCTGCTGGCGGGGCCCCGTGACCTGACGGTGGGGGCGTCGGGAGCGATCTTCGGCGTGTTCGGTGCCTTCGCAGTGCTCCAGCTGAGCCGTGGCATGAACCCGATGCAGAGCGGCATCGGCAGCACCATCCTCCTGAACCTCGTCATCACGTTCGCGGTGCCGGGAATCTCCATCGGGGGTCACCTGGGCGGCCTCTTGACCGGCGTGGCGTGCGCTGCGCTGCTCATCGGCATCAACCCCACGCAGGCGCGCGATCGGATGTCGAAGCTGAGGATCTACGGCCCGGCGGTCGCCGTGCTCGGTGTGGCGCTGCTCGGGGCCTCGTTGGCCGCGGCGCAGGCGTTGGGCGTCGGTTAGTTCCCGAAACGCTCGCGCAGGTTGCGCATCGAGCCGCGCCACACGAGCCAGAGCACCGGGGTCGCGGCCCAGCTCCCGAGCGGGCCACCCATCCACCAGGGGAACGTGAGCTGCTCGCTCCACGTGAGCTTGGTGCGTCCTCTGGGTCGCTTGCGCAGGCTGATGACGCCCTCGCCGGTGACGAGCCCGACGTGGCGCACGCCCATCGCCAGCTCGGGCTTCCAGGCCGTGATCTCCATGCGGTCGGTCAGGCGGAACGGGCCGACCTTCGTATCGCAGTCGAACGTCGTGCCGACGCCGGTGTGGGACTCGGACGTGAAGCGGATCGCGACCGCGTCGCGCATCCACTCGACGTGGCTGGAGACGTCGGCGAGGTCGGCCCACACCACGTCGGGTGGGGCATCGAGATGGGTGGACACTCGGAGGCGGGCCATGCCTCAGTCTCGCCCGCCGGCACCGCCGCCGACGACTCGGTAGACCGACACGTGGTGCGCGCTCTCGCCGGCGACGAACGGCGTGCCCGTCCAGTCCTCCAGCCGCTCGACGAGCTCCATCCCGGCAGCGGCCGCCATGGCGTCGAGCTCCTGCGGGGTGGAGACGCGGATCGTCCACGGCCGCAGGCGCGTACCCGCGTCGGTGATCTCGATGTGGTTGCCGGTGACCACCTGGGTGGTCGGGTCGGTGTCGGTGGCGATGAGCACGACGCGGCCGGGCTCGACCGAGCGGGTGACGAGGTCGCGCCGCCGCTCCGTGATGCCGGCCGGGACGAACGCCTCGAGCACCAGCAGCCCGCCGGCGCGGAGCGTGCTCGCAACGCCGGCGAGGCACCGCTCCTGCGCCCCGGGCGACGTCAGGTTGAAGATCAGGTTGTAGACGGCGACCACGGCGTCGAACGCGGCCCGTGGGTAGACCGAGGGGTCGGCGGCGTCGCCCGTGATGGTGGCGACGGCGTCGGCACCGGGCTTGGTGGCGAGCTGCGCCAGCATGTCGGCGGACGAGTCGAGCCCGGTCACGGCGAATCCGGCGGCCGACAGAGCGAGTGCGACCCGTCCCGTGCCCACGCCCAGCTCCAGCACCTCGGCGCCGGCAGCCACCCGTCGGCCGAGGAACGACACGAGCGGCTCGGTGGGCATCTCCTGGTACCACTCGTCGTAGACGTCGGCGAAGCTGCGGCCGTAGCGCTCCGGATCGTGGGCGGGGGAGTCGTCGGGCGGCATGGCGGGCAGTCTCCCACGACCGGAGGTGAGCCCCTCGCCCGCATCGAGCAGGCAGAATGGGCACTCGTCCTGGAGCGTCGTGCAACCCTTTCACCCCGAGTCAGCATCCCAACCGAACCCGTGGGCGTCGCCGAGCCAGGTGGTGGACACGCCGCGTGCGCCGTCGGCGCCGTTGGTGTTCGAGGAGCCGCGTCGGGCGGGCCGGGCCCTCGACGGGAGCCCCGTGGTGCGGTTACAGCCCCGCACCGTCGGCCAGCTCCTCGACGGCGGGTTCGAGGTGCTGCGGTTCCGCTTCCGCACGATCGCCGTCGTCGCGGCGACGCTCGTTCTTCCGCTCTACGTGCTCCCGCAGGTGCTCGCCGTGGTGACGGGCACGCAGGTGTCGCAGAACCCGTTGTTCGGTTCGTCGAGCTCGTTCGGCTCCACCACGCAGCCGATCGGGTCGGGCTTCGTCGCGGCCCAGTGGTATGCGCTCGGCGCGGCGCTCGGCCTGGCGCTCGCCTCGATGCTGCTCGGCGTCGGCGTGTCGCACCTGGTGTGCGGGTGGCTGATCGGCGTGGACCGATCGGCGAACGAGACGCTTCGCTTCGTCCTCCGGCGCACGCCCGTGGTGCTCGGGGCGTTCGTCCTCGCGCTGCTCCTCAAGGCGCTGGGCGCGCTCGCGTGCTGCATCGGTCTGCTGTTCGTGGTGCCGCTCCTCAGCGTGCTGGCGCCGGTCGTCGGCGCCGAGGACCTCGGCGCCGCGAGCTCGGTGTCGCGCACGTGGAAGCTCGGCAAGCGACGACTCGGACCCCTCATCGGCGTGAGCCTGCTGTGGGGGCTCGTGTCGAGCGCGTTGTCGTTGGGCGTCCAGACGGCGGCCGCGGCGGCCGGGTACGCGGTCTCGAACTCGGTGTCCGGCGCCTCGATCACGGTGCAGGTGGTGTCGGTCGTGTCGACCGTGCTCCTCCTCGTGGTGCAGGTATCGGTGACGGTGCTCGTGTACATCGACCTGCGCGTGCGCACCGAGGGGCTCGACCTCCAGATGGACGCAGCCGAGAGGTTCCCCGTTGCTGTGGCGTGACCCCACCCCGCCGGAGGTGCGGGACCGGATGCGGGACATCTTCAACCGCCCCGAGTTCCAGCGCTCGAAGAACCCCGTCCAGCGCCTGTGGGAACGTTTCATGGACTGGCTCTCGCGGCACTTCTCGCCCGACATCGGAGGCACGTCGTGGGGCGGCCCAATCGGGCAGCTCGTCGTGTGGACGGCCCTCGTCCTGCTGCTGATCGGCCTCGCCGTGATCATCTACCGCGTCGTCCGGAGCCGGCGTCCGCGACGCTCCGAGGAGCGGGCGGAGGCGACGGTCTCGATCGAGGACGAGCGCGACGCCGCCGAGTGGGCCGGCGCCGCCGCCGACTTCGAGGCGCGGGGGGAGTGGAAGGAGGCGATTCGCTGCCGCTACCGCGAGCTGGTCACGCGCCTCGTCGACGACGGCGTCGTGTCGTCGTCGGCCGGCCGCACCACCGGCGAGCTCCGCGCCGACGTGGCTGCCGCGGCACCGGAGGTGAGCGACGCCTTCGACGAGGCGACGCTGTTGTTCGAGCTGCCCTGGTACGCGCACCAGCCCACCGACGCCGCCGACAATCAGCGGTTCCGAACGCTCGCCACCACGGTGACGGATCACCGCCGACTCGCCGGGGCGGCGTCGTGAGCGGGCGCGAGGGCAAGCGCGGCTGGGTGCTCTGGGTGGTGCTCGTCGTCGTGTTCCTCGCCGTGGCGCTCATCCGGCCGTCGGCCCACCGGCCCTACGACCTCGCGTCCACCGAGGACGACGGCTACCGCGGACTGAAGCTCCTGCTGAGCGAGTCGGGCGCGACGGTGTCGAGCATCGATGCATCGGACCTCGACGCGGCTGCCGCCGGACGCTTCCCCGTCGTCTACGTGCCGGTGGCCGACTCCGTCGGTGCCGCCACCGCAACCCGGTGGCGGGCGTTCGCCGAGAACGGCGGCCGCCTCGTGCTCGGCACCCCGTCGAAGGAGTTCGGAACCAAGCCCGTCGGCTCCCCGTTCGACGCCAACTCGTCGATCGGTTTCGGTGGCGCGGGCGGGCCGCGCTTGTCCGACGTCTGCACGATCGAGCAGCTCGGCGGGGCGAAGGCCGTCGAGGCCCCGCTCCTCGACGTGGACGTGCGGGTGGGCGGGAGGGACAGCTGCTACGGCGACGGCACCGGTGCCCTGGTCGTGGTCGATCGAATCGGCGCCGGCGAGATCTTCACGCTCGCCAACCCCGACCTGTTCACGAACGTGCTGATGGGAGCACCCGAGCTCGACCAGAAGCGCGTGAGCAGCGTGCCCGACAACGCCGTGCTCGCCGTCCGCCTGCTGGGTCGAGGGGCCGCCGGCGGTGAGGCGAGGCAGGTCGCCGTCGTCACGAGCGGCATCGAGGCGACACCGGTCGACGGCACGAAGGGCATCACCGACTTCATCCCCTGGGGCGTGAAGCTCGGCCTGCTCGAGCTCGGCGCGGCCTTCGCCTTCTACGCGCTCTTCCGCGGCCGGCGCCACGGGCGGGTGGTCCCCGAGCCGGTGCCGGTGACCATCGCCGGCTCCGCGTTCGTCGGAGCGGTGGGCGACCTGCTCGAACGTCAGGGCGCCCACGCCCGGGCCGCGGAGGTGCTGCGCGCATCGCTGTGTCGCGAGCTCGCGCAACGCCTGGGCGTCCCCGTCGCCACCGACCGCTCGGCGCTGGCGATGGTCGTCGCCGAACGAACGGGCCGCGATCCTGCGGCCGTGTGGTCGGTCCTCTCCGACCCCGTCGACACCGAGTCGTCGCTCGTGTCGCTCACCCGGGAACTCGATTCGCTACGCCAGGAGGCACTCCATGTCTGACCCGTCCCCACCGCCGTTCGCCCCACCGCCCGGCGCCACGCCTCCTGGGACCCCGCCTCCCGGCGCGATGGCGCAGGGTGCGGCGTCGTCCGCCCGCGACGCGATCCTCGCCCTGCGCGGCGAGGTGGGCAAGGTCGTCGTCGGCCAGGAGGGCACCCTCTCGGGCCTCGTCGCCGCGCTGCTGGTGCGCGGGCACGTGCTGCTCGAGGGCGTTCCCGGCGTGGCGAAGACGCTGCTCGTGAAGACGCTGGCCACCGCGCTCGACCTCGACTTCAAGCGCGTGCAGTTCACGCCCGACCTGATGCCGTCCGACGTCACGGGCCAGACGATCCTCGACGTCGCCGACGGCTCGTTCCGCTTCCGGCAGGGCCCCGTCTTCACCAACCTGCTGCTCGCCGACGAGATCAACCGCACGCCCCCGAAGACGCAGGCGTCGCTCCTCGAGGCGATGGAGGAGCGGCAGGTGTCGGTGGAGGGCACGAGCCGTCCGCTTCCCGACCCGTTCATCGTGATCGCCACGCAGAACCCGGTGGAGTACGAGGGCACCTATCCGCTGCCCGAGGCGCAGCTCGACCGCTTCATGTTCAAGCTGCTCGTCGGGTACCCGTCCGCCGAGCAGGAGACCGAGGTGCTGAGCCGGCACAACCAGGGCCTCGACCCCCACGACGTGGTGGCCGCCGGCGTGCGGCCGGTCGCAACGGTTGCCGACCTCCACCAGGCCCGTCTCGAGATCGACCGGGTGATCGTCGAACCGGTCATCCTCCAGTACCTCGTGGCGCTCTGCCGGGCCACCCGCGAGACGCCCGCCGTGCAGCTCGGCGTGTCGCCCCGTGGCGCCGCAGCGCTCCTGCACGCCGCCAAGGCGTGGGCGTGGCTGTCGGGCCGCGGGTTCGTGAGCGCCGACGAGGTGAAGGCGGTCGCGAAGCCGGTGCTGCGCCACCGCCTCCTCGTGCGCCCCGAGCTGGAGCTCGAGGGCACGACGCCCGACGGCGTGCTCGACTCCCTGCTCGCCACCGTCCCATCGCCCCGTTGACGTCCGTCGCGTCGCCGCTGCCCTCGTGATCCCCACCCGTCGCCTCGCCCTGCTGGCGCTCGTCGTCGCGGTGTCGTTGTGGTTCCTGCCGGTCGATCTCGGCAGCCTGCTGGTCGGGTTCCTGGCGGTGAACGCGCTGCTGATCGCCGTGGGCGTCGCCGACGCGTTCGCCGGGGCGAACCCCCGCGACCTCGAGATCGTGCGGCACCTTCCTCCCGTGATCGTGATGGGTCGGGAGGGGGAGCTCACGTGGACGGTCCGCAACAACGGGAGCCGGCGCGCCCGGTTCGCGCTGGCGGACGACCTGGCGCCGTCGCTCAGCGCCGAGGTGCGTCGCGCCGGCGCGACGCTCGACCCGAACGGAACCGCGACGCTCGGCACGACGCTGCACCCGACGCGCCGAGGCAGGTTCCACCTCTCCGAGGTCGTCGTGCGGAGCACCGGCCCACTCGGGCTGATGGCGCGGCAGCGCCGCCGCGAGATCGACGCGACGCTGCGGGTGCACCCACCGTTCAAGAGCCGCGACGAGGCCGAGCTCCGCATCCGCAAGGCGCGGATCCTCGAGGTGGGCCTCCGGTCCGCCCGCGGCCTCGGCGGCGGCACCGAGTTCGAACAGCTCCGCGAGTACACCTCCGACGACGAGTTCCGCCGTGTCGACTGGGCGGCGTCGGCCCGCGCCGGTCGTCCGATCGTGCGCACGTACCGACCGGAGCGGAACCAGACCGTGATGGTGCTCCTCGACAACGGACGCCTCATGGCGGCGAACGTCGACGGGGTGCCACGCCTGGAGCACGGCATCGACGCGACGATCATGCTCACCGCCGTGGCGAGCGGGCTCGGCGACCGGATCGGCCTCGTCACCTTCGACCAGCGGGTGCGTTCGATCGTGGCCCCGGCGCGGCACCGCGAGCAGGTGTCGCGCGTGACCGAGGCGATGTTCGACCTCGAGCCGGTGCTCGCCGAGAGCGACTACACCGAGGCGTTCCGCCAGACGCTCGCACGGTTCCGCCGTCGGGCGCTGCTCGTGATCCTCACCGACCTCGCGCCCGGCGCCATGACGGGGTCGCTCCTACCGGCCATGCCGCTCATCCTTCGCAGCCACCTCGTGGTGATCGGCGCAGTGCGCGACCCCGAGGTCACCGAGTGGGCCACCGGCCCGGTGCTCGACGCGGCGCAGGCCTACCGCAAGAGCGCGGCGCTCACGGCGCTGGCCGAGCGCGACCTGCTCATCGCGCGCCTGCGCGGCCTCGGCGTCACGGTGGTCGACGCCGTGCCCGGCCGGCTCGCGCCCGAGCTTGCCGACGTGTACATCCGCGTGAAGTCCACCGGCCGGCTGTAGGCGTCGACGTGCCGAAGACGAGCGCAGGCCTCCTGCTGTACCGCCGCACCGGAGCGGCCGACGCGGCGGGCGAGCCGAGGCTCGAGGTGCTGGCGGTGCACCCGGGCGGCCCGTTCTGGACCAAGCGCGACGAGGGTGCCTGGTCGATCCCGAAGGGCGAGTACGTCGAGGGCGAAGACCCGTTGACGGTCGCTCGGCGCGAGTTCGCGGAGGAGCTCGGGCGCCCGGTGCCCGCCGGTGAGCCCGTGCCCCTGGGTGAGGTTCGTCAGTCCGGCGGCAAGCGCGTCACCGCCTGGGCGGTGGCGCTCGCCGACGACGCGGTGTTCGAGGTCGACGAGATCGCGTCGAACACGTTCGAGATGGAGTGGCCGCCGCGCTCGGGCGTGATGCGGGAGTTCCCGGAGGTGGACCGCGCCGAGTGGTTCGACGTGGCCACCGCCAGGATCAAGTTGGTGCCGGCGCAGACCGGCTTCCTCGACGAGCTGCTCAGGTACGAGCGAGGTTGACGCCGGTGCGCAGCGCCTCGGTGAGTCGTGCCGCCTCGGCGAGACCGACCCAGAGCGTCAGTGCAAGTGCCTGCTTGAGTGTGTGCATGTCATACCCCCCGGTCTGACCGGCACGAAGATCGTGCCGTGCGCTCCCATCGGCACGGGTCAGGCAGGTGTGAGGGTTGCGCCGCTCAGCTCGGCGGCCCGATCGAGCTCGGCGATGCTCGGCTCGCCGAAGCGACCGGTGAGCCCGGCGGCCGCTGCGTTGCGCCCGACCCCGAACATCCACGTGAGCGCGAGCGCCTCGAGCAACACGCCCACGGCCACACGAGCCCAGGTGGGCAGGCCCGAGGGCGTCACGAACGCCTCGGTGAACCCGGCGAACACGAACATCACCATCGTGCCCATGACGATGGTGACCGAGCGGAGGCCCTCCTCGGCGACGGCCTCGCCGCGGGTGCGGTCGCCGGGAGCGAACATGGCCCAGGCGATGCGCAGCCCGGCGCCCGACGCCGCCACGACCGCCGTGAGCTCGAGCAGGCCGTGCGGCGCGATGAGCCCCCAGAACTGCGCACCGCGCCCGTGCGAGTGCATCACGGCGGCGTTCACGCCGAGGTTCGCGCCGTTCTGCACGAGGAGCACCGCGCCGCCGACGCCGCCCAGCGCCCCGCCCCCGTACGACATCACACCCACCTCGATGTTGTGGGTGAACAGCTGCACGGCCCAGCCGCTCGCCGCCTCGGACTTGTAGTAGTCGGCGAACTGCCGCTCGGCGACGAGTCGCTGCGTCTCGGGCGGGATGGCCGCGTTGCGGGTCTCGCCGCTCGCGTACAGCCAGATCCCGAGGGCCAGGGCCGGTGCGAACATCAGGAACGCGGCCATCGCCATGGCGCGCCGGCACGTCCATGCGGCGGCCGGGAACGTCTCGGTGAAGAACCGGAGCACCGTGACGCCGACGCGTCCCTTGCGGCGGTAGATGAGCCCGCGGGCGGCCCCGAGGGTGCGGCTGAGGCGGTTCGACAGCGTGACGTCGTCGAAGTGGGTGCGCACGACGCTGAGGTCGGCGCTGGTCGACTGATAGAGGGCGAGGAGCTCGTCGAGCTCGGCGGGCGTGAGCTTCGTGACCGACCGTCGGCCCTGCGCCACGAGCTCGTCGAGGCGGTTCCACGAGTCCTGGTGCCGGGCGATGAACCGGTCGATGTCCACCGACGGAGTGTACGTGTGAGTACCGTGACCCGGGTGATGGGCACGCGAGCGGGACAGCCATGAGCGTCACGCCGACCATGGGGGTGGTGACCCCCGAGGCGGTCGTGCTCGAGTTCCGCGCCGCCGGCCTGGCCACGCGGTCGATGGCCAAGGGCATCGACGTCCTGGTCGAGGGCGCGCTGCTGTCGCTGGTGCTGATGGTGTGTGGCTTCGCCTTCGGCGAGTCGCCCACGGCGCTGATCGTCACGATCTCGATCGCGGCGTTCGTGCTCATCGTGCTGGCTCCGGCGCTGTTCGAGACGTTCTGGAACGGGCGGACCCCCGGCAAGGCCGTGCTGGGACTCCGCGTCGTGACCACCGAGGGCGGCCCCATCTCGTTCCGCCACGCGATCCTCCGCGGTCTGCTGCAGATCGTGGAGCTCCCACTCGGCATCGCGGTGTTCGTCGCGCTCGCGAACCGTCGCAGCCAGCGCCTCGGCGACCTGGCCGCCGGCACGTTCGTCATCAGCGAGCGCGCCGCCGTGTCGCACATGATCCCGACGGTGTTCTTCCCGCCGCCGGGCTGCGAGGCCTTCTGCCACACGCTCGACGTCAGCCGGGTCGACTCCGAGCAGTTCCTCCTCGTGCGCAACTTCCTGCTGCGCGTGACCGAGCTCGACGCCGCGGCGAGGTACGAGCTGTCGGTGCAGCTGGCCACACCGCTGCGCGACATGTGCACGCCCCACCCGCCGGCCGGCATGACGGCGGAGGTCTTCCTCATCTGCGTGTGCTCGGCGTACCAGATCCGGCACGGCGGGCTGCCCGACGTGCCGCTCGGCGCGCCGACCCCCGCCTACGGCCCGACAGGAGCCTGGGTAACCTGAACCGGTGAGCGACGCCGCCGTGTACCTCGATCACGCGGCGTCGACGCCGTTGCGGGAGGCGGCACGCGAGGCGCTCCGCGACGTGGAGGGCGTGGCCGCGGCGAACGCCAGCGGTGCGCACCGGGCCGCACGGCGTGCCCGGGCCGCGATCGACGACGCCCGTGAGGCACTGGCCGGGGTGCTGGGCGCGGATCCCGGCGACATCGTGTTCACGTCGGGCGGCACGGAGTCGGACAACCTCGCCGTGCTCGGGCGCCACGCCGCGGTGGGCGGCCGCGTGCTGTGCTCGGCGGTGGAGCACCCGGCCGTGCTCGAGGCCACGCACCTCGTCGACGGCAAGACCGTCGGCACCGACGAGCGCGGCGTGGTCGACCTCGACGCCCTGACCGCGATCCTCGACGCCGACGTGTCGCTGGTGTCGGTGATGACCGTGAACAACGAGGTCGGCGTCGTGCAGCCCGTCGCCGAGATCGCCGAGCTCGTGCGCCGGTCGGCGCCGTCGGCCCTGGTGCACACCGACGCGGTGCAGGCGCTGAACTGGGTCGACCTCCGCTCCGTCACGCCGCATGTCGACCTGCTCTCGCTGTCGGCGCACAAGTTCGGCGGCCCGCAGGGCGTCGGCCTGTGCGTGGTACGCCGCGGCGCCGAGGTGGCGGCCCGTCAGGTGGGCGGTGGACAGGAGCGTGAGCGGCGGAGCGGCACCTCCAACGTCGCCGGCATCGTCGCGATGGCCGCGGCCGCGGTGGACGCCGACGCGTCGCGAGCCGAGGAGGTCGTCCGCCTCGCCTCGTTGCGCGACCGATTGGTGCAGCTCGTGACGACCGGCCTCGACGGGGACGTGGTCCGCACCGGTGTCGCCCGCGAAAGCCGGTCGGACGGCGATGCGCACATCGCCGCGGGGTTCGCGCACTTCTGCTTCGCCGGCGTCGACAGCGAGGCGCTCCTGTTCCTGCTCGACGATGCGGACGTGTATGCGTCGGCGGGCTCGGCGTGCGCGTCGGGCGCGCAGCATCCGTCGCACGTGCTCGAGGCGATGGGCATCGGTCACGACCTCGCCGCCGGCTCGTTGCGCCTCACGCTCGGCCACACCACCACGGCCGACGACGTCGACCGTGCCGCGGCGGCGGTGGTCGCCGCCGTCGCGCGCCTGCGGCGGTACCCGCGGTGAGGGACGCATCGTGACCCGCGTGCTCGTCGCCATGTCGGGAGGCGTCGACAGCTCCGTCGCCGCGGCGCTGCTCCGTGAACAGGGCCACGACGTGGTCGGCGTCACGATGAAGCTGTGGGGCGGCGAGAGCGACTCCGGGTGCTGCTCGGTGTCCGACGTCGACGACGCCCGCCGGGTTGCGCAGCAGCTCGGCATCGACCACCACGTGTTCAACTTCGGCGACGACTTCGAGCAGTTCGTCGTGGAGCCCTACGTCGCCGATCACGTGGCCGGTCTCACGCCCAACCCGTGCGTCGAGTGCAACCGGCACCTGAAATTCGACAAGCTGCTCCGCCGCGCCGACGCGCTCGGCTTCGACCTCGTGGCGACCGGCCATCACGCCCGCCGCGTCGAGGTCGGGGGAGGGTTCCGCATCGCCCGTGGCGCCGACGCGGCGAAGGACCAGAGCTACGTGCTGTACCCGGTCGTCGGCGATGCGCTCGCCCGCACCCTGTTTCCGCTCGGCGACATGACGAAGGACCGCGTGCGGGAGCTCGCCGCCGAGCTCGGCCTGCGCACCGCCACGAAGCCCGACAGCCAGGACGTGTGCTTCATCACCCGTGCCCAGGGCGGTCGAAGCTCGTTCCTCGGCGACCGCATCCCGCTCCGGACCGGTCGGGTCGTGGACGTCGCCGGCGAGGAGCTCGGCGAGATCGAGGGCGTCGAGCTGGTGACGATCGGCCAGCGCCGCGGCCTCGACGTGGGCGGGCCGGGCGGGCGGCGGTACGTGGTCGACGTCGACGGCGCGTCGGCGACCGTCACCGTCGGCTCAGCGAACGACCTGCTGCGCGACGGCCTCTCCGTGGGGGACGTGGTGTGGGCCGGGCCTCCCGCCGGCGGCGCGCTCGCCGTTCAGTGCTCGGCCCACGGTCGTGCCCTGCCGGCGACCGTCGTGGTCGACTCGCCCGATTGTGTGACCGTGACCTGGGACGAGCCGCAGCGGCGCGTCGCTCCGGGCCAGAGCGCCGTGATCTACGACGGCGACGTGGTGGTGGGCGGGGGCATCGTCACCCGGTGACGATGCCGCGCCGGGCCGCCTCGGACATCACGGCGCCGGGACGACCGACGCTAAGGAGCACGGCCCGCGCGAGCTGCAGCTCGCCGTCGTCACGCGAGGTGCGGGCGGCGATCTCGATCGGCGTGTCGAACGCGATCTCGAGCACGAGGCCCGGGGCGTTCGACGTGAGGTCGGTGGCCGTCGT
Source organism: Acidimicrobiales bacterium (assembly GCA_046331245.1). Classification (GTDB taxonomy): domain Bacteria; phylum Actinomycetota; class Acidimicrobiia; order Acidimicrobiales; family Microtrichaceae; genus SSF14. The sequence goes on from JAXLRH010000011.1 coordinate 63,968, forward strand.
CCCCTCGAGCGCGGGCCCGAAGGCGACGATCCGTCGCGCCGGGAACAGCACGGGGTCGACGAGCGTCAGGTGGTCGATCGCGGTGGCGCCGGCCGGCACGAACACGAGCCATCGTCGCGACAGCGCATGGAACGCCTTGATCGCGAACGGCGCGGCCACGGCGCCGACGAGCGTGACGGCGGCGCCCGCGATCCACACGTGGGCGCCGAGCAGCAGCGGGCCGACCGACAGGCCGCCGACGAGCGCGACCCAGAACACCGGCACGGGGCCGATGAGGAACGACGTGGGCGTGCGCAGGGCGAAGCGGCGTTCGTCGCCGTACGAGGCGGCGTTCACGTAATCGTCGGCGGTGAACGCCGACAGGGCGGCGGCGGCGGCGACCAGCGAGCTCACGATGCCGAGGAGCCCGAGCGCGCCCGTGCCCGCCGACGAGCCGTCCGTCCCGCGCACCAGGGTGAGCGCGAGCGCCACCACCGGCGCGGCCGGCGCGAGCACGCGGACGATGGTGAGCGTCACGGGGTGGGGGAGCAGCGAGGCGACGAGCACCGCCGCCCAGCCGGCCCAGGCGAGCGCCGCGGCGACGACGACGAGGGAGGTGACGCGACCGTCGAGCGCGCGCCCGAACGCGTCGCCGACGGTGAGGGGGAGGGTGATCCACGCGAGGCGGAGGATCCAGACGGCGGGGTGTGCGCGCATGCCCACAGACTTGCGTACGCGCGGCCCGGATCGCTAAGCAAGACGGATGGGGGTCCTGCCGTTCCGCATCGCGCTACCCGCCGGGCTGGCGACAGCCATCGGTTCGCTGCCGCAGCTGAACGGGTTCGACGCGTCGAAGCTCGTCCGTGAGTTCCTGCCGTCGCTGCCCGCGGCGCCGTCGATCTCGCTCACGCCCGATGCCGCGCACATCGACCGTCGTCGCGGCGGCCACCTCCGCGTGGCCGAGGGCGACATGGACATGCTCCTCGCCGTGCGTGCCTTCCTCGAGGACCTCCGCGGTCGCGTCGAGCCGGTCGTGCTCTCGCTCACCGGCCCCGTCACCATCGACCTGCGCCTGCTCGCCGACGGCGTCGACCGCGACCGTGCGTCGCGCCTCGCCCGCGAGTACGTCGAGGAGTGGGCCCACGGCCTCCTCGATCTCGCCGCGCAGATGCTGCCGGGCGCGCCGGTGCTGCTGTTCCTCGAGGAGCCGGGCCTGGCCAACTCGATGCACCCGACGTTCCCGCTGTCGCCCGACGAGATCGACGATCTCGTGTCCGGCGTCGTGGAGCCGCTCGCCGGCGACGCCATGATCGGCGTGCAGGTCAACGGCCGTGCCGACTGGGGCATGTTGCTGCAGACCGGCATCAGCGTCCTCGGCGCACCCATCACGGCGCGTCTCGAGACCGCAGCGGCCGAGCTCACCCGCTTCCTCGAGTCCGGCGGCTTCATCGCCTGGGGCGCGGTGCCGGTGGACGAGCCGCTCGGGTCGGGCGTGGAGCGGCTGTGGCGTCGTCTCTCGGCGCTGTGGGCCGATCTGGCGCAGGCGGGTCTCGACCCGCTGCTGCTGCGGGAGCGTTCGATCATCACGCCCGCGGCGAGCCTCGGCAGCTTCGGCATCAGCCAGGCCGAGCGCGTGATGAAGCTGACCGGTGAGCTCTCCGAGCGGGTGTTCAACCAGGTCGTCGGCGCCCGCCTCTCCATCGGCGCCTGACCGGTCAGCCCCGGATCCAGCGCCAGATCGTGTAGATCGCGACGACGAGCCCGAGCAGCGCGATCGCGAGGCCGAGCACGACCATCGCCACGCCCACGAGCAGCACCTTCCAGCTCTCGCGACGCGTCGCCTCGCGGTCGGCGAGGTTGCGCTCGATGATGGCGAGGTTGCGGCTGTTGGCCTTCCACACGAACGCGATCGCCGGCCCGGCGAGGGGGATCATGCCGGCGAGCGACTCGCCGACGGCGTGCACGACCATGCGGACGATCGTGATGCGGCTGCACCCGGCGCGGACCCCGGCCAGCACGACGACCGCGGCGAGCCCGAACCCGGCGGCATCGCCCACCACCGGCACGAGGCTGAGGAATCCGTCGACGCCGACGCGCCGCTTGCCGACGAGGGGGATCGCGTCGTCGAGCACCCACGCCAACCGGCGGACGTAGGTGGGGACCAGCCCCTCGGCCGGCTCGGGGATGCCGGTCGCCTCGGGACGGCCGGCCCTCTCGGGAAGGTCGGTCACCTCGGGCAAGCTACTTCGCGAGACTGGAGCGCATGACGCACTACGTGGTCCGAGCCGGACGCATCGTCGAGGCGCCCCTCGACACCGTCTGGGACATGATCGCCGACGCCCGCTCCTATTCGAGCTGGGCGGTGATGGGCTCCTCGACGCTCGAACGCGAGGGTTCCCCGACGCCGGACGGGGTGGGGGCGATCCGCAACTTCGGCACCGGGACGATCATGAGCCGGGAGGAGGTGGTGGCGTTCGATCCGCCCACGCACCTCGGCTACCGGCTGCTGTCGGGCCTGCCTATCGAGAACTACCGGGCCGACGTCACGCTGACCTCCCTGGGCGACCGCCGCACGCGCGTGATGTGGGTGGGCACGTACGAGTCCAAGGGGTTCGTGGGTGCCGTCATGCGACGGTTCCTGACCTTCGTGCTGGGCGACTTCGTGCGCCGTCTCGCGAAGCACGCGCCCAAGCGGGGGTGAGCGTCCCTCCGACGTGGGGCGCCGGCCGGCCCGGCGGCGTCGCTGTCGGGGGTCGCCGGTAATCTCCTCCCGTGGCCCTGCCGACCGACCTTCCCGATGACCCGTTCGACCGGGTGAGCACGCTCGTCGAGGTGCTGCGCGAGCACAACGCCGCCTACTACGAGCGCGACGAGCCCACCATCCCCGACGCCGACTACGACGAGTTGGTCCGTGAGCTGCGGCGCCTGGAGGAGCTCCATCCCGAGCTCGTCGTGGAGGACTCGCCGGCCTCGGCCACGGTCGGCGGCGCGCCGTCGGCGGTGTTCGCCGAGATCGAGCACCGCGTCCCCATGATGTCGCTCGACAACGCGATGGACGTCGACGAGCTACGGGGCTGGGGCGATCGCACGGCGCGCAAGCTCGAGTCGCTCGGTCTCGATCCGTCGAGCGTGCGCTACGTGTGCGAGCTCAAGATCGACGGGCTCGCGATGTCGATCCGCTACGAGGGGGGCCGGTACGTGCAGGCGGCCACCCGTGGCAACGGCCGGGTGGGCGAGGACGTCACCCCCAACGTCGCCGGCATCGAGGCCGTGCCCGATCGGCTGGCAGCGACGGCGCCCGAGGTGCTCGAGGCCCGCGGCGAGGTCTACCTGCCGTTCGAGGCGTTCGAGGCGCTCAACGCGGCCCAGGAGGCGAGCGGTGGGCGTCGCTACGCCAACCCCCGAAACACGGCGGCGGGCTCGCTGCGCCAGAAGGACCCGTCGATCACCGCGAGCCGGGGCCTGTCGTTCTGGTCGTACCAGCTGGGCGAGGTGGTGGGCGGGCCCGAGCTCGACACGCACTCCGCCGCGCTCGAGTGGCTGAGCGGTCTCGGCCTGCCGGTGAACCCCGAGACGCGCTCGGTCGAGTCGCTCGACGAGGTCTACGAGTTCTGCCGCCACTGGACCGAGCACCGCCATGACCTCGCGTACGAGATCGACGGCATCGTCGTGAAGATCGACTCGTTCGACGTGCAGCGCGCCCTCGGGTTCACGTCGAAGGCGCCGCGTTGGGCGATCGCGTACAAGCTGCCGCCGGAGGAGCGCACCACGATCCTGCGCGACATCAAGGTGTCGATCGGGGGCAAGGGCAAGGCCACGCCGTTCGCCGTGCTCGAACCGGTGCTCGTCGCCGGCTCCACCGTGAGCCTGGCCACGCTGCACAACGAGGACCAGGTGCGCATCAAGGACGTCCGGCCCGGCGACACCGTCATCGTGCGCAAGGCCGGCGACGTCATCCCCGAGGTGGTCGGCCCCGTGCTCGCCAACCGGCCCGCCGGGTCGAGCCCGTGGGTGTTCCCCACGGTCTGTCCGTGCGAGCACCGGTCGCCCCTCGTGCGCCTGCCCGGCGAGGCCAAGCACCAGTGCATGTCGGCCGCGTGCCCGCCACAGCGGTGGGGCCGCATCAGCCACTTCGCGTCGCGAGGGGCGATGGACATCGACGGTCTGGGCGAGCAGCAGGTGCAGCTCTTCATCGACCTCGGCCTGCTGCACGACGTGGCCGACATCTACTCGCTCGACTTCGACGTGATCCTGGCCCAGCGCGGCTACAAGGAGACGTCGGTCAACAAGTTGCGGGCGGCCATCGAGGCGTCGAAGGCGCGACCGCTGGGCAATCTGCTGTTCGGCCTGAGCATCGACCACCTGGGGGCGTCGGGGGCGGAGACGTTGGCGGCGGGGCTGGGCAGCCTCGACGCGATCATGGAGGCGTCGGTCGACGACATCGCGGCGGTCGAGGGCATCGGCCCCACCATCGCGAACTCGGTGGTCTCGTTCTTCGCCGAGGAGGAGAACCGCGACGTGGTGCGGCGCCTCGTCGAGGCCGGGGTGAACACCACCGGGCCCGAGCGTTCGACGCTCCCGCAGGTGCTCGCCGGCATGGCCATCGTGGTCACGGGCGGCCTCGAGGGGTTCACACGCGAGAGCGTCGAGGCCGCCATCAAGGCCCGCGGCGGCAAGTCGCCGGGGAGCGTGTCCAAGAAGACCACGGCCGTGGTGCTCGGCAACGATCCCGGCGCCTCGAAGCTCACCAAGGCCACCGAGCTCGGCATCCCGCTGCTCGACGAGGCCCAGTTCGTCCACCTCCTCGAGACCGGAGAGCTCCCGACATGACGTCCTCTGCATCCGACGCCCCTGCATCCGGCGCCGCAGCGTCTCCCGTGCGGGCCGTCTTCTTCGACTTCGGGGGCGTGTTCATCGACTCGCCCTTCGCCGCCGTGGGCACGGCGGCGGCGAAGCTCGGCCTCGGGCCCGACGACCTCATCGACGTCGTGTTCGGGCCGTACGACACCGACACCGACCACCCGTGGCACCGGCTCGAGCGCGGCGAGATCACGTTCGACGAGGCGCGATCCGGTATCGGCGACCTCTCGGAGTCGCGGGGCATGGAGCGACTCGACCCCATCGTCGCCCTCGCCGACCTGGCCGGTGGGTACGAGGTGCGCGAGTTCATGGTGCAGGCGGTGCGGGATCTCCGCGCCCAGGGCATCACCACGGGCGTCATCACCAACAACATCGCCGAGTTCGGGTCCACCTGGCGGGCGATGATCCCCGTCGACGAGCTGTTCGACGACGTCGTCGACTCGTCGTCGGTCGGCATGCGCAAGCCCGACCCTGCCATCTACCGCCTCGCGTGCGAGCGGGTGGGTGTCGACCCGGCCGCGGCGGTGTTCATCGACGACTACCAGGGCAACGTCGACGGTGCCCGGGCCGTGGGCCTGCAGGCGGTGTGGTGCGGCTACTCGGTGGCGTCGACGCAGGCCGCGCTGGCGGAGCTCATCGCGCTGGTGGGCTGACGCTCCCGTCGGCCTGCGAGGTCGCAGCCGGCGAGGTCGCGGGCTCGAGCGTGATCGGCACGGCCTTCGAGGCGGGCGTGCCGGCTTCGATCGAGCGGTGGTCGAGGGCGATGAGCGGGTTGGTCTCGGGGTAGTAGGCGGCCGCACACCCGGGAGGGGTGTCGTAGGCGACCACGCGGAAGTCGCGCACCCGCCGTTCGCCGTCGGGGAAGTGGCTCACGAGGTCGACGAGCTGGCCGTCGCGCAGGCCGAGCCGTTCGATGTCGGTGGGGTTCACCATGACGACGAGGCGACCGCCGGAGATGCCGCGGTAGCGGTCGTCGAGCCCGTAGATGGTGGTGTTGTACTGGTCGTGCGACCGCAGCGTCTGCAGGAGGAGGCCGTTCGCCGGCGTGAGGTCGGCGGCCGCTGAGGCGTCGGCGGTGACGGCGAAGTTGGCCGCGCCGGTGGCGGTGGGGAACTCACGCCGGTCGCGCGGCGGGTGCGGCAGCTCGAACCCGGCGGGGCTCGCGACGCGGGTGTTGAAGTCGTCGAAGCCGACGACCACGCGGGAGATGTGGTCTCGGATGGTGGAGTAGTCGTCGCGGAAGCCGGCCCAGTCGATGCCGGAGTCGCGTCCGAGCAGCGCCTCGGCGATGCCGGTCACGATGGCGACCTCGCTGCGCAGGTGGTGGTCGGCGGGCTGGAGGACGCCTTGCGAGCGGTGCACCATCCCCATCGAGTCCTCCACGGTCACGAACTGGTTGCCGGTGGCCTGGAGGTCGACCTCGGTCCGCCCCAGCGTCGGCAGGATGAGCGCGGTGCGGCCGCCGGCGACGTGCGACCGATTGAGCTTGGTCGACACGTGCACGGTGAGTCGGGCACGGGCGAGAGCGGCTTCGGCCCGCTCGGTGTCGGGGATCGCACGCACGAAGTTGCCGCCGAGGCAGAACAGCACCTTGGCGTCGCCGTCGACGAAGGCGCCGATGGCATCGGCGACGTCGTGACCGTCGTCGCGCGGCATCGGCAGCCCGAACTCGGCTTCGAGGCGGTCGAGGAAGGCGGGCGCCGGACGCTCCCAGATGCCCATCGTGCGGTCGCCCTGCACGTTGGAGTGGCCACGCACGGGGCACAACCCGGCGCCGGGCCGGCCGATGTGGCCGCCGAGCAGCGCGAGGTTGGTCATCTCGCGGATGGTCTCGACTGCTCCGACGTGCTGGGTGATGCCCATCGCCCAGCAGATGATGAGGCGCTTCGCCCCGGCGACGTGCTCGAACGCCTCGTCCACGAGCTCGCGTTCGAGGCCGGTCGCGGCGAGCAGGGCATCGGGGTCGAGCGTGGCGAGGTGGGCGGCGAGCTCGTCGTAGCCGTGGGTGTGGGCCTCGACGAACGCCCGATCGACGGTGCCGGGCGCGATGGCGTCGCGCTCGATGAGCTGGCGGCTCCACCGTTGGAACAGCGCACGGTCGGCGCCGAGCCGGATCGGCAGGTGGAGGTCGCTGAGCTCGGTGCCGGCGCCGGCGATGCCGCGCACCCGCTGGGGGTTGCGGAAGCGGAGGAGCCCTGCCTCGGGCAGCGGGTTGATCGCGATGATCGTGGCGCCGCCGCGCTTGGCCTCCTCGAGCGTCGACAGCATCCGGGGGTGGTTCGTGCCGGGGTTCTGCCCGACCACGAGGATGACGTCGGCCTCGGCGAAGTCGGCGAGCCGCACCGAGCCCTTGCCGACGCCGATGGCCGCGCCGAGTGCGACGCCGGTGGCCTCGTGGCACATGTTCGAGCAGTCGGGGAGGTTGTTCGTCCCGAACGCCCGCACCATCAGCTGGTAGACGAACGCCGCCTCGTTGCTGGTGCGGCCCGACGTGTAGAACACGGCCTCGTCGGGGGAGTCGAGCGAGCGGAGCTCGTCGGCGACGAGGGCGAACGCGTCGTCCCAGTCGATGGGGGAGTAGTTGGTCGCGCCCGGCCGCCGCACCATCGGCCGGGTGAGGCGGCCCTGGCGCCCGAGCCAGTAGTCGGTGCGCTCGGCGAGCTCGTCGACGGAGTGCTGGGCGAAGAACACCGGCCCGATGCGCTCGGTGGTCGCCTCCTCGGCCACGGCCTTCGTGCCGTTCTCGCAGAACTCGATGCGGTGGCGGTGGGCCGGGTCGGCCTCGGGCCAGGCGCAGCCGGGGCAGTCGAACCCCTCGGGCTGGTTGATGACGTTGAGGGTGCGGGCGGTGCGGGTGACGCCCATGTGCTCGATCGAGCGGCGGAGCGAGACCGCGACAGCGGTCACGCCGGCGGCGGCGGAGGACGGCGTGCCGACCTCGAGGTCGCGCTCGTCGATATCGCCCGCGTCGCCGCCGTCGTGGCGGCTCATCGCGGTGCGCTCAGCTGACGCGGAAGCACCAGTTGACCTGCTTGGCGGTCGCCGGGCCGTCGAGCTTCTTCCAGACGAAGGCGTCCACGCACTGCCGCGGCGAGTCGAGCTTGGGGATGCGCCGGCCGGGCGCCGGGTCGTACTCCACGGTGCCGAGGCTCGGCGCCTTGCGCAGCCCGTCCTGGTCGGTCTCGGTGACGTCGTTGGTGATCTTCTTGCCGTTGATCACGAGGTAGGCGTCGTAGCCGTCGACGAGGTCGATGCCCACCGTGGACTGCGAGAGCACCTCGGTGCCGCTGGCCGGGATGAGCCGCTCGACGTAGGACGGCTTGGACAGGCTCGCCTCGTCGGACCCCGTGATCGCGTTGTTGTTCACGTACACGAGGATGCCGACCATGGCGGCGACGAGGAGCAGGAGGATCGCCTTGATCTGGATCGGCACGGGGCCATTCTGCTCCCTGCGGACAGGGGTCACACAGTCGGCGCCTCCAACAACGGCATCGGTGCTCACAACTAAGGTGAGCGCGTCATGTCGTCGCGTCCGTTCGAGCGAGGGTCGATCGTCGCCGATCGATACCGCATCATCGCCCCCCTCGGGGGCGGAGCCTCGGCCAACGTGTACCTGGCCGACGATCTGCAGCTCGGCCGACGGGTCGCGGTGAAGGTGCTGCGGGAGGCGCTGGCCCAGGATGCGGCGTTCCTCAAGCGGTTCCGGGCCGAGACCATGTCGGTCGCGGCGCTGAACCACCCGAACATCATGCACGTCTACGACTCGGGCGAGCACCGGGAGGGCACGGCGACGCCGATCCCGTTCCTCGTGATGGAGTTCGTGGGCGGCGGCAGCCTGCGGGCCGTCCTCGACGCCGGGCCGGCGTTCAGCCCGAGCCAGGCGCTGGTGATGGGCCTCGATGCGGCGCGTGGCCTCGAGTACGCCCATCAGCAGGGGTTCGTGCACCGGGACATCAAGCCGGCGAACCTCCTGTTCGGCGAGGAGGGTCGGCTCCGCATCGCCGACTTCGGCCTGGCGCGGGCGCTGGCCGAGGCCACGTGGACCGAGCCCGAGGGCATCCTCCTCGGCACGGCCAAGTACTCCGCTCCCGAGCAGGCGCTCGGCCGTCCGGTCGACGGGCGGTCCGACGTGTACTCCCTGGCTCTGGTGCTGGTGGAGGCCGTCACCGGGGTGGTTCCCTTCGCCCGCGACACCATCCAGGGCACGCTCATGGCCCGAACCGAGCGGGATCTCGAGGTGCCGAGGTCGCTCGGGCGGCTCGCTCCCGTGCTCGAGCGGGCCGGCCGGCTCGATCCGGAGCTGCGGCCCGACGCCGGCGAGCTGGTCATCGCGTTCTACGCGGCCTCCGAGGACATGGAGCGCCCCAAGCCGATCAAGCTCCCTGGAGCGATCCCGGTCTCGGCCCTCGAGTCGCTGGTCGCCGCCGCCGAGCCGGCGGCGGCAGTGGCGCCGACGGCGGATGCGGCCACGACGACGGCCACCGACGAGTTCCCCACGGTGGACCGCGGCGACGACGTCACGCTCATCGCCGCTCCCGATCAGACGCAGGTGCTGCGTGTCGGCGCCGGCGGCGGGTCCGACACGGGGAACGTCGCCACGGCGGTCCGGCCCAGCGTGGCTCCGGCGGCCGGTGGTGGTGGCATCGACATCCCCCTCGACGACAGCGCGCCCCCGGTTTCCCGTGGCGGCGACGAGGTCGACGACGACGACGAGGTCGAGGGCCGGTGGACGTGGATGGTCGCGAGCATCCTCATCGTCGCGCTCCTCGCCGGCGCCGCGTCGGTGTGGTGGTTCGCGATCCGCATCCCGACCCATTCGGTCATCGACGCGAGCGGTCTCTCGGTGAGCGAGGCGACACGTGACCTCGTCGACCTCGGGTTCAAGGTGGACACCACCTTCGTGCGGAAGGACGGCACCAAGCGCAACGAGGTCGTGGGGCAGACACCGAAAGCGGGCACCGAGCGCCAGGAGGGGTCGAAGGTGGTGCTCACGGTCTCGCTCGGCAACACGCTGGTGGCGGTGCCGGAGCTGTCGTCGGCCATGAGCGAGGCCACCGTGCTGGACACCCTGAAAAGCGCCGGCCTGAAGGTCGGCACGAAGGCCACCCCGTACGACGAGGTCGTGCCGAGCGGCTTCCTCATCTCGGCCCTCGCCGAGACGGCGCCCGACGCGACGGGCCTCGTCCCGAAGGGCACGAAGGTCGACCTCGTCGTCTCCGCCGGCCCCCAGCCGCGAACCATGCCGCCCGGTCTCGTCGGTCAGCCGATCGACTCGGTCACCCGGCAGTTGGCCGAGCTGAAGCTGGGCATCAACGTGACCGAGGAGTTCAGCGATCAGCCGATCGGCACGGTGCTGGCCCTCAACTACGCGGACAACGCACCGGTCGCCCGGGACACGGTCGTCGAGGCGACGGTTTCCAAGGGTCCCGAGCTGTTCCCGATTCCCAACGTGATCGGCCAGAACGGCATCCAGGCCACGAAGACCCTGCAGAACGCCGGTTTCGGCGTCGCCGGCATCACCGGATCGCCGACGGCCCCGGTCGTCGGCGTGGCTCCCACCGTCGGTGAGATGCACCCGAAGGGCACGGCGGTCCAGATCCTCACCAACGGGTGACGCGGAGCGCGCGCTCCGTGGCGAGCATCCCTCACTTGCGGAAGGCGCGCCCCTAAGGTTCGCATCCAACGACGGAGCTGGTTGGGGCGGTCTGCCTACGTGGTGTTCCCCAGCCGCCGCGACGAGGCGGCCGCCCCAACCAGCTCCGTCGTTGCAGCCGGCGTGTGCAGCCGGCGAGTGTGGTCGAGCGTCAGCCGGGGGTGACGACGGCTGCGGCGACGATGTGGCGGAGGGCCACGTCCTCGGGCGACTCGACGGGGTTCGCCGAGGTGTCGACCTGGCGGAGCGGGCCGACCCGGCAGCCGCTCAGCACGAGCCCGCCACCGAGGGGACGGATGATGCACTCGCGCTGCGAGGTCGGGCCCTGCGTGATCGTGTGGATGCCGGTCTCCTTGGCGTCCGAGTACGTGACGAACGTGGAGAGCTCGCCGAGCGCCACCTGGTACGCGACCTTCGGGGAGAACGTCTGCGCGGTGATCGTCCACTGGAAGGAGCCGGTTCCGTCGGCCGTGCGGCGTTCGGTGACCCAGACGTCGGGCCGGTACGTCTGCGTGCCGAGCAGGGGGAGCGACGGGCCGAGCGAGTCGGGCAGCGTCGACTCGTCGGGTGAGGTGACGGCGGCGGTCAGGGTGGCGATGGCGGCGTCGTAGCTCTCGGCGGTGGAGGTGCCGTAGTGGAAGGCGACGACCCGGCCGTCGCCCAGCTTCACGACCGGCTCGCCGGCGCCGCCGCCCACGTGACCGGTCCAGGGCGCGGCGTACGCGGTGACGATGAACCCGGTGTCCCCGGCCGAGCCGTAGGCAGCCGTCCATCGAGGCGGACCGGGGTAGTCGGTGCCGCCGAGGTTTGCGCCGTCGTAGGTGCCGGGCTGCGTGAAGGTGGAGGTGTACTCCTCCGCGGTCGAGGTCACGACGTAGCGCTGCACGTCGGTGGGCGCCGGAACGGTGAGCTGTGCCGGCGGGATCGTGCCGGGGGCACGGCTCGAGCCGGTCGCGGTCGTGGCGGAGGCGGCGACGGTGGTCGTCGCGCGCGCCTCGTCGTCGGACGACGAGCAGCCGCCGAGCAGGACGGCGGCGACCGCCAGCGCGGCGACCGGGATGCCCGGTCGCCCGCGCCGTGCGGACGTCACCGCGGAACTACTCCGTGATCTCTTGGATGCGCTCGGCGACCTTGGCGGCGACCGGGTCCTGACCGCCGGCCTGCAGCGCCATCATCTTCGTCATGTCGCCCTGCACCTTGATCTTGCCGGCCATGAACGCCTGCATGCCCGCCTGCGGGTTGCCGTCGACGATGATCGCCTTGGCCGTCAGGTAGTCGACGGTGACGGTGAGGTCGGGGTTCTCGAGCTCGCCGAGGCCGAGGTTCATGATGCCCTCGGACGTGTCCATGAAGGCCTTCACGTCGGTGTCGCCGAACGGCACCTCGGTGATGATCTGGTTCATGCGCACCGAGTGCGCCGGCGCCGGGGCCTCACCCTCGAACTCCTCGCGGATCGCGTGTGCGGCTTCGACCCATTCGGGGGTCAGGAACTGGTACTTGGCCATCTGAGGCTTCCTCTTCTCGATCACGGAGCTGAACGGCGTCACTGTAGCGAGCGGCCCCGCCCGGTGCGGGGCGAACGGTGCCGGGGCGGGAGGGGCCAGCACCTAGGATCGGGACCCATGCCCGAACGCATCTCCCGCGACGACGTCGCCTCGGTGGCGAAGCTGGCCCGGCTGCGTCTGTCCGACGCCGATCTCGACCGCGCCACGTCGCAGCTGGGCGACATCCTCGACCACGCCCGCGACATGGCCGCCCTCGACCTCGACGGCGTCGAGCCCACCTCCCACCCCTATCCGCTCGGCAACGTGCTGCGTGACGACGTCGCCGCGCCGTCGCTCGATCGCGACGAGGTGCTCGCCGCGGCGCCGCTCGCCGAGGCCGGCATGTTCCGCGTGCCGCCGGTGATCGGGGAGGAGCCGTGACCGCTGCGTCGCCCACGGCCCTGGAGATCGCCGCATCGGTGCGCTCCGGCGAGCGCTCGGCCGTCGAGGTGGTGGAGGCGTCGCTCGCCGCCATCGCCGCCGCCGATCCCGAGCTCCACGCGTTCAACCTGGTGATCGACGACGAGGCACGTGCTGCTGCCGCCGAGGTCGACCGCCGGGTCGCAGCGGGGGAGGACGTCGGCCCGCTGGCGGGCGTCCCGATCGCCATCAAGGACAACATGTGCACGCGGGGCATCCCCACGACGTGCAGCTCGCGCATCCTCGACGGCTGGCGCCCGCCCTACGACGCGACCGTCGTGCAGCGACTCGCCGCGTCGGGCGCGATCCTCGTGGGCAAGACCAACATGGACGAGTTCGCAATGGGGAGCTCCACGGAGAACTCGGCGTTCGGTCCCACCCGCAACCCCCGCGACACCACCCGCGTGCCCGGCGGCTCGTCGGGCGGGTCGGCGGCGGCGGTCGCCGCGGGCATGGTGCCCGTGTCGCTCGGCTCCGACACCGGCGGTTCGATCCGCCAGCCGGCGGCGCTGTGCGGCGTCGTCGGGGTGAAGCCGACCTACGGGGCGGTCTCGCGCTTCGGGCTCGTGGCGTACGCGAGCTCGCTCGACCAGATCGGCCCGTTCGCCAACAACGTGGCCGACGCCGCGGTGTTGCTGGAGGCGATCGCCGGTCACGACGCCATGGACTCGACGTCGATCCCCGAGGCGTTCGCTCCGGTCGGCCCGCATCTGGGCGACGGCGTCGCCGGCCTCCGCGTCGGGCTCCCGGCGGAGTTCCTCGGCGAGGGCATCGCGCCCGACGTGCGACGCCGGGTGGAGGCGGCGGCCGAGGCGCTTGCCGCGGCCGGCGCCGAGGTGGCGGAGACGTCGGTCCCGTCGGCGGCCTACGCGCTGTCGGCGTACTACATCATCGCCCCGGCCGAGGCGTCGTCGAATCTGTCGCGGTTCGACGGCGTGCGGTTCGGGCTGCGTGTCGACGCTTCGACCACGCCTGAGATGTACGACGCGACCCGCAGCGAGGGGTTCGGCGCCGAGGTGAAGAACCGCATCATGCTCGGCACCTACGCCCTGTCCGCGGGCTACTACGACGCCTACTACGGCACGGCGCAGAAGGTGCGCACGCTGCTGCTGCGCGACCTGGCCGCCGCCTACGAGCAGTTCGACGTGCTGCTCACGCCCACGTCTCCGACCACGGCCTTCCGCATCGGCGAGATCGTCGACGACCCGATGACGATGTACCTCAACGACATCTGCACGATCCCCACCAACCTCGCCGGGCACCCGGCGATGTCGGTGCCGTTCGGCGTCGGCGACGACGGCCTGCCCGTCGGCGTGCAGGTGCTGGCCCCGGCCCTCGGCGAGACGGTCATGTTCCGTGTCGCCGCCGTCCTCGAGGAGGCGAACCGGTGAGCACCCACGAGATCGCTCCCTCGATCGGCGGCACCGGGAACGTGTTCACCACGACCCGCGAACAGCAGCCGCAGAACCCCGCCGTCCCCGACGGCTGGGAGATCATCATCGGGCTCGAGGTGCACGCCGAGCTGCTCACCCACACCAAGCTGTTCAGCGGATCGCTCAACGAGTTCGGTGGCGAGCCCAACACGAACATCGATCCCGTCACGCTGGGCCTGCCCGGCGCGCTGCCGGTGCTCAACCGCCAGGCCGTCGAGCTCGCGATCCGCGTGGGCCTCGCGCTCAACTGCACCGTGCAGCGGTCGGTGTTCGCCCGGAAGAACTACTTCTACCCGGACATGCCGAAGGGCTACCAGATCAGCCAGTACGACCTGCCGATCAACGCCGAGGGCTGGCTGGAGCTGCCCGACGGCACCCGCATCGGCATCGAGCGGGCGCACCTCGAGGAGGACACCGGCAAGTCCACGCACATGGGCGGGGCGAGCGGTCGCATCCACGACGCCGAGTACTCGCTCATCGACTTCAACCGAGCCGGCGTGCCGCTGCTCGAGATCGTCGGTCGCCCCGACCTCCGCACGGCGGACGAGGCCAAGGCCTACGTCGCCGAGCTCCGTTCCATCCTGATGGCGGTCGGCGCGTCCGACGGCAAGCTGGAGGAGGGCTCGATGCGCGTCGATTGCAACGTCAGCGTGCGTCGCATCGGGGAGGGGCTCGGCACGCGCTGCGAGATCAAGAACGTGAACTCGCTGCGGTCGCTCGGCCGGGCCATCGACTACGAGGCCCGCCGGCAGGTCGACATGATCCTGGCCGGCGAGCCGGTGCAGCAGGAGACCCGCCACTGGAACGACGACTCCGGCCGCACGTCGACGCTTCGCTCGAAGGAGGAGGCCACCGACTACCGGTACTTCCCGGAGCCCGACCTCGTGGTGGTCGATCCGTCCCAGGAGTGGATCGAGGCGGTGCGCGCCGAGCTGCCGATGCTGCCCCGCGACCGGCGCCTACGCCTCGTCGACGCTGCCGGCGTCACCACCGAGAGCGCAGCCGTGGTGGTGCAGCGGGGTCTCGACGACCTCGTGATCGACGCGATCGCCGCCGGTGGCGACGGCGCCCGGGCGGCCACGCATGCCGAGCACAACCTCGCCGCCGAGGCCGCGGCGCTCGATCCGTCGGCGTTCGCGGCGCTCACCCGCATGGAGGTGGACGGAGCACTCACCGCCACGCAGGCCAAGTCGGTGCTCGCCGAGCTCGTGGAGCGCGGCCCCGGCGCGACGCCCGAGGCCATCGCCGCCGAGCTCGGGTACGAGGCCATGGCGAGCGACGACCTCGAAGCCATCGTGGACGGTCTCATCGCCGACAACCCCGACGACTGGGCCAAGTTCTGCGGCGGTGAGATGAAGGTGATGGGGTTCTTCGTCGGCCAGGTCATGAAGGCGACCCAGGGCAAGGCCGACGGCAAGGCCGTGACCGCGTTGCTGAACGCGAAGCGGGGATGACCCGCATCGGCGCCCGGTGGCGCCTCGTCGTCGCCTGCGTGCTCGTCGTCGGTGTCGGCGCGGGCTGCTCGTCGCCCGACGACAAGCTCCCCACGGTGGCCGACGTGTCGACCACGACGAACCCCGACGACCGGGTCGACATGGAGACACCGCCGCCCCCGATGCCCGCCGACCAGATCGTCGCAGCGCTCGACAAGGCGGTCGCAGCATCCGACGTCTGCGCGCTGCTCGCCGCGATGGACGCTGCGAGCCCCACGACCGCCGGCGCGGCCGGGACCATCGACGTGTACAAGGCGCTGGCCGCTGCGACGAAAGCGGCCCAGGCGTTCGTGCCCAAGGAGCTGCGGATCGACTGGCAGCAGATCGTGCTCTCCACCAAGGAGGGTGCCGACGCGGTCACGAAGGCGCGTGGCGATCTCGACGACCCCGAGGTGCAGGCGGCGTTCTCGTCCCAGGAGGTCGTGTCGGCCGGCGACGACGTCGAGCGCTACCAGCGGACGAACTGCCCGGCCCCCGCTCCGTCCGCCTGAGAGCGCACGAGGGAGGCGCGCTTGCCGGACTGCCAGGTTTCCGTATGCTGAACCAGCCCCCGTGGCGCGAGTTTCGTCCATCCCTCTGGAGTTACGTGATGTTTCCTGCTCAGCGCCCGATCACGGCCGTCGCGGCCTTGGCGACGCTGGTGTTCGTCGCCGCGGCGGGTTGCTCTTCGGCGCAACGGCAGGCGAGCGCGGTGCTGAGCCGGGCGACCACCGAGCCGGCGCCCACCTCCACGACCGCCGAGGCCACCACGACGAGCACGATCGCCGCCGCCGAGTCCAGCGTCGTCACGGCGGGCGAGGTGCAGCCGCTGACCGGCACCGACGGCGGCTCGTCCGCCACCACCACCACGACGCCGCCCGCCGACTCGTCCGACGAGTTCGACAGCGAGTTCACCGCGATCGACGCGGCGCTGGACGACGGCGACCTCTGCGGCGTCTACCAGGGCCTCGCCGGCCTCTCGATCGGCAACTCGTCGGCCGCCGGGATGGCACAGATGCTGGAGCGCATCGGCGACGTGATGGTGAAGGCCGAACCGCTCGTGGCGCCCCGGGTGCGCGACGACTGGCACACGCTCGGGGTCGACACGATCGAGGCGGGCCGGATGCTCCGGGCGCATCCGCACGACGTCGACGCCGCCGGCCGGCGCTTCGACGCCCCCGAGTACCGCGCCGCTCAGTCGGCGGTCGAGTCGGCGATGGAGACGACCTGTGGCTGACCACCGTCGACGCCGGTCCCTGGCGATCGGCGTCCTGCTCGCCGCTGCCGTCGTCGCGGCCCCGGCGTGCTCCTCGACGCGCGACCTGGACTCGGCCGACCAGACGGGCACCACCATCCGCAAGCTCGCGGACGACCTCGTCGACGAGGACCCGCTCACCGGCGGCTCGGCCGGCGCCAAGGAGCTCAAGAAGATCATCGATCGCCTCGTCGCCAGCAACGACCCGTGCGCGATCCTCACGCAGAAGGACATCAAGGGGTATCAGCTCGATCCCACGACGCTCGCGTCGTCCTCGGCACGGCAGACGCTCGCTCAGGGCGTGGTCGACGTGTACGACCACCTCATCAAGATCGTGCCCGACACCACCATCACGCCGGCGCTGCAGAAGCAGCGCGACACGTTCGTGCAGGTGCTCGGCATCATCGACCGCTACGCTGCGAACCCCACGTCGAAGCAGAGCAACGACCAGATCCAGGCGCTCCTCACCGGCACGGACTTCGTGCAGGCGCAGAACGCCGTGTCGACCTGGACCTACACCAACTGCGGCTGACCGACGGCGTCCCGGACCTCAGCCCCGAACCTCGGTGCGGTAGGCCTCGAGCCGGTCGACGAGCTCCTGCGGATGCGCCAGCGCGGGGAGGTGGCCGCCGTCCATCTCGTCGGGACGTCGGGCCATGCCGTCAGCGGCCACGGATCGGCGCACGGCCGTCGAGCTCCGCCTGTCGGGCCCGCGCCGCGGACTGGCCGGTGTTCGCCCACCAGGGGAGCGGTGAAGCCGCCGAGCGACTGCGCCAGTACGACGAGTCCGAGCCGGCGCCGGGGATCAGGACGTAGGTGGCCATGGCGGCGATCCTGACACGGCGGCCGGGCTCAACGGCGGCGCTTCCGTCCTCTCGGGCGTGATGCGTCGTCGAGCTGGAGGATCGCCTTGGCCTCCGGCGACAGGTCGCTCCGCATCACCTGTCGTTGCTGGCGACGCCGGCTTCCGAGGATCACCCACGCGAGCAGTGCGATGGCCACGAGCGCGGCGAGGACGAGGAGCAGGATGGACACGGTGGTCGACGGCCCGCCGAGGGTGTCGACGGGTTGGGTCGTCGTGTCGTCCGTCCCCCGCAACGCGTTGATCACCTGCAGCAGGATGACCGTGACGACCCCGGCGCCGGACACCTTCGTCGCAGTGCCGAGGCGCCGAAGCGACGTGATCGGTGCGCTGCTCGTCGGGTCGGCACGGCCCGCGGCGACCAGGTGCTCGCTCGCCCCGCGTCGGTCTCCGGCCCGTTCCAGCGCCAGCGCCAGGTTCTGGTGGTGCGACGCGACCTCGGGCTCGATCTCGACGGCCCGGCGCAGCGCGGCGATGGCCCGGGGATGGTTCCGGCGCGCGATCTCGACACCGCCGACCGCGGCGTGTGCGTTCGCCTGTTCGGGGTCGAGTCGCACCGCCTCGTACGCGGCGTCGGCAGCCAGGGAGAGGTGACGCTGCGGGACGAACCCGCCGAGTCGGCTCGGATTCACGGCGAGCTCCGCCCACGCGAGCCGGATGTGGTTCACAGGATCGAGGGGATCCAGCTGCACCGAACGCCGCGCGTGGTCGAGGGCCTGACGGGTGTCTCCACGATTCTTGGCGACCACGGAGGCGATTCGGTGGGTCGACGCGACGTCGGGATCGAGTCGCATCGCGGACGCGATGGCGCGTCCCGCCGAGTCGTGATCGCCGACGGCGGAGGCGGCGAACGCCGCGGCGACGTTCAGCGACGCGTCGTCGGGGTCGGCGGCCAGCAGCTCGGCGGCCCGCGCCGCGGCGTCGGCGTTGCGGCCGAGGGCGACGAGCGCCCAGACCTCCTGGCTCGCGGCACTCATCGTCGACGGATCCAGTCGGCGAGCTCGTCGTACTGGCCGTTGTTGTTGGCGAACAGCGCGACGTTGCGGGCGGTGTCGACCCAGGGGCCGATGCTCGGCCGGACGGTCGCCGCCGCCGTCTGCAGGCGGTTGGTGTCGATCGGCACGATCGTGCCGGAGCCCATGGAGTCGCTCATCGCGGACTCGACGGCGCGCTCGCAGATCTCGCGCAGGTCGGCACCGCTGAAGCCCTCGGTCCGCTGTGCGACGGCCCACACGTCGACATCGCCGAGCGGCCTGCCGTGCAGGTGCGTCCAGAGGATGTGCGCCCTGGCCTCGTAGTCGGGGGGAGGCACGAAGACGAGGTGCCCCAGTCGCCCGGGCCGGAGGAGTGCCGAGTCGATGTCCCAGGGATGGTTCGTCGCCGCGAGGAGGAAGACCCCGCTGTTGTCCGACCCGACCCCGTCCAGCTCCGTGAGCAGCTGGTTGACGACGTTCCGCATGCCGGGGCTCGTGCGCAGGTTCGTCCGGCGCATGCCGAGCGCGTCGATCTCGTCGAGGAAGAGGACGCACGGCGCGTGGGCACGGGCGACCTCGAAGATCGAGTGGACGTTGCGTTCGCTGTTGCCGATCCACATGTCGAGCACGTCGCTCAGGCCGACGGAGTAGAACCTCGCGCCGAGCTCGCCCGCGACGGCGCGCGCGACGAACGTCTTGCCACAGCCGGGCGGTCCGTAGAGCACGAGGCCGCCGCGAACGGCGGCGCCGTATGCCGCGGCGAGCTCGGGGTTGCGCAGCGGCGCGAAGAGCGACCGGTCGAGCGCCGCCTTCACGTCGGCCAGGCCGCCCACCTGCGACAGCGTGATCGCCGGCGTGGACATCTCGCCCACCTCCGGCTCGTGGGCGGCCGCGACCGTCTCCCACTGGTGCAACAGGTCGTCGACGGTGTCGGGCACCGGGGCCCCCGTCGCCGGTATCGGTGCCATGCGGCCGTCGGGTGGAGCAGCGGCCGGCGGCGACGAGTCGGGGCCGGTGGACAACGCGTCGGCGAGGCGGCCGTACGCGACCGCTCGCGCCTCGTCGCCCGTCGCCCGAGCAGCGTGCTCGGCGAGCCGCATTGCCTCGAGGTCGTCCGGACGCAGGGACAGCACGGTGGACGCCTGTTCGAGCGCACCGGGGTGGTCGCCGTGCTCCGACAGCGCTCGGGCCAGGAGCCGGCGCACGTCGGCGTTCCCCGGGTCGGCGGCGACGGCCGCTCGCAGCGCGTTCACGAGATCTTCGGATGCCATGGTCAACAGCATCGCGTCGGAGTGGCCGGCGCGCGCTCCGTTTGCCTCAACGACGATCGCGGCGCCGCCGGGGAGCGTCGAGGTCGCTGTCGGTTTCGAGGATCCGCCGTGCATCGGGCGCGATGGTGAGTCGCCGATGGAGTCGCCGGACGAGCGCGACGAGCCCGTACGCGGCGGCCACGGCAGCGACCGTGGCCACCAACATGCCCAGGGTCGCGGCCGTACGCGTCGCGGAGGACGCGTCGTCGGGCAGGCGGTGCTCCATCACGTTGCCGAGCAGCAGCGCCGTCGCGAGGCCGACGCCCCCGAGCACGGCCGCGACCACCATGAAGCCCCACGTGGTCAGGGAGTCGAGCCGCCGGAGCGACGCGACGTTCCGCTGGTCGGTCGGGTCGACGGTGCCCGCGATGACGAAGTGCCGGCTGGCCTCACGCCGCTTCCCGTGGGCGGCCAGCGCGATCCCGAGGTTCCGGTGGAACACGGGCTCCTCCGGCCGGAGCGAGAGCGCCCGCCGGAAGCTGGCGATCGCCGCTCCGCTGTCCGGGAGCCCGAGCAGCGCCACCCCGTGCGCGTTGTGGGCATCCGCCGAGGTCGGCGCCAGCTGCACCGCCTGGCTGCCCGCCCACACCGCCACGCGGTGAGGGTGCTCACCGGGCGCCCTCGCCCCGGCGTACGCGAGGCGGCACAGATGGTCGACGTCACCTGGGTCACTCGCCGTGGCCGCGTACCCGAGGTCGTAGGCGATCTCGTGGTCGCCGAGGTCGGTGTGGCACTCGGAGGCGACGCGGAGGGCCATGGGGTCGTCGGGCCGGAGGTGGAGGGCTGCGGCGAGGGCCCAGGTGGCGGACTCGCGGTTCCCGATCCGGGACCAGGCACGGGCCGCATTCAGGAGCAGCACGACGTCGTCCGGGTTCTGGGCGAGCAGCTCGCCGGCCCGTGCCGCAGCGTCGGCGGGGCGGCCCAGGGCCAGGAGCGCCGACACCTCCTCGGCGGCCCGGCTCACGCGGCGGCGCCGATCGAGCGGAGGCGCCAGACCGCCGCGGCGCACCGCGTGATCATGAACGCGGAGATCGCGGCCCACACCCCGTTCAAGCCGGCGTCGAGCCCGTGTGCGCCGAACGCCGCGATCGCGAACACGACCGTGGCGACCGCCATCGCCACGGCGAGGTAGCCCTGCTCCGACGCTCCCACGAGGACGCCGTCGAGCGCGAAGGCCACGGCGTTCACCGGTTGCAGCAGCGCGACCCACACGAGCGTGGTGGATGCCGCGGCGATCACGGCGGGGTCGCTCGTGAACACGTGAGGCGTCAGCCGCGACGTGGCGAGGACGACCACGCCGAAGCCCAGCCCGAGCCGGGCGGCCCACACGATGAGGCGGCGGGCGACGGCCACCACCTCGGCGCGTCGCCCGGCGCCGAGACGGTGGGCGATCAGCGTCTGACCGGCGGCCTCGAGCCCGTCGGTGGCGTAGGCGGCGAAGATCCACAGCTGGAACGCGATCGCGTGCGCGGCGAGCGCGTCGACGCCGATGCGGGCGGCCAGCGTCTGGGCCGCGGCGAGCACGCCGAGCAGGAGCGTCGTGCGGATCACGAGGTCGCGTCCGACGAGCAGCTGCCCGCGGAGCACGCCGAAGCGGGGTCGCCACGACGCCCGCTGCGCCCGGGCCGACCGCACGATGACGGTCACGTACACCAGTGCGCCGACCCACTTGGCGACCACGGTGCCGAAGGCCGACGCGCCGACGCCGCGATGCAGCCCGAACACCAGGACGATCTCGAGCACCAGGTTGAGGGTGACCGAGGCGGCGGCGACGGCGAGCGGAGTGCGGGTGTCGCCGCGACCGCGGAGGAACCCGACGCCGGCCATCACCGTCGTGAACGCGGGCATGCCGGCGAGGCTGACCCACAGGTAGGTCCAGGCGTGGCGGGCGACCTCGCCGCGGCCACCGAGCGCCCCGATCAACGAGCGACCGGTCACCGCGAACACCGCGGCGGCGAGCACCCCGAGCACGAGCGCGATCCACACCGCTGCCACCGCCTGCTCGGCCGACGCCCGCTCGTCGCCGGCGCCACGATGCCGCGCGACCGCCGCCGTCGTGCCGAACATGAGGAACACGAACGCGGCGTACCCGAACGCGAGCAGTCGGGACGCGAGGGCCGCCCCCGCCAGCTGCGGCGTGCCGATGTGGCCCAGGATGGCCGTGTCGCACAGGTCGTAGAGCGGGTCGGTCGCGAGCGCCAGGGCGGCAGGGATGGCGAGGGCGGCGATCTCCCGGTCGAGCGTGCGGGTCGACGGTGCCATCGGCCGGAGGTTATCGGGACGGGCCCGGGCCCCACCGTGGCATATCCTTCGCGCATGACCACGATGAAGCCCCGGTCCACCGACGTCACCGAAGGGTTCCAGAAGGCCCCTGCGCGGGCCATGCTGCGCGCCATCGGCATGAGCGACGACGACTGGGACAAGACGCAGGTGGGGGTGGCCTCGTCGTGGAACGAGGTGACGCCCTGCAACATGCCGCTCGACCGCCTCGCCAAGCAGGCGAAGCTCGGCGTCCGCGCCGCCGGCGGGTTCCCGATCGAGTTCAACACGATCGCCGTGTCCGACGGCATCTCGATGGGCCACGAGGGCATGCGCGCCTCGCTCGTGAGCCGCGAGGTCATCGCCGACTCCGTCGAGACGGTGATGCACGCCGAGCGCATGGACGCCCTCGTCACGTTCGCGGGCTGCGACAAGTCGCTGCCCGGCATGATGATGGCGGCGGCCCGGCTCAACCTGCCGTCCGTCTTCCTGTACGGCGGGTCGAAGCTGCCCGGTCAGCTCAACGGGCGGGCCCTCGACATCGTGAGCGTGTTCGAGGCCGTCGGCGCCGTGGCCGCCGGCACGATGGAGCTCGAGGAGCTCGACGCGATCGAGCACAACGCGTGCCCCACCATCGGCAGCTGTGCCGGCATGTTCACCGCGAACACCATGGCCTCGGTCGGCGAGGCGCTCGGCCTCTCGCTGCCCGGCTCGGCGTCCGCCCCCGCGGTCGACCGCCGGCGTGACGACTACGCGTACGCCTCGGGCGTCGCCGTGCTCAACCTCGTGCGCGACAACATCCGTCCCCGCGACATCCTCACCCGCAACGCGTTCATGAACGCGATCGCCGTGGTCAACGCGCTCGGTGGCTCCACCAACGCCGTGCTCCACCTGCTCGCCATCGCCTACGAGGCCCAGGTCGAGCTCGAGCTTGAGGACTTCAACCGGGTCGCCGCCAAGGTGCCGCACCTCGCCGACACGAAGCCGCACGGCAACTACCACATGCTCGACGTCGACCGCGTGGGCGGCGTGCCCGTCGTCATGCAGATGCTCGCCGACGAGGGCCTGCTGCACCTCGACGAGATCACCGTCACCGGCAAGACCGTCGGCGAGAACCTCGAGCTCATCAAGGCGCCGAAGCCCGACGGCACGGTCATCCACGCCTTCACCGACCCGATCCACGAGGCCGGCGGCATCGCCATCCTTCGTGGCTCGATGGCGCCCAACGGCGCCGTCCTCAAGGTCGCCGGCATCGACTTCGACTTCTTCGAGGGCCCGGCCCGCGTGTTCGACGGCGAGGACGCCGCGATGGAAGCGGTGCTCGCCGAGCGCATCAACCCCGGCGACATCGTCGTCATCCGCTACGAGGGCCCCAAGGGCGGCCCGGGCATGCGGGAGATGCTCGCCATCACCGGTGCCATCAAGGGCGTCGGCCGCGGTGGCGACACGGCGCTCATCACCGACGGCCGGTTCTCGGGCGGCACCCACGGCTTCTGCATCGGCCACGTCGCCCCCGAGGCCGTCGACGGCGGCCCCATCGCGTTCGTCGCCGAGGGCGACATGATCCGCATCGACGTGAAGAACCACATCATCGACCTGCTGGTCGAGCCGTCGGTGCTCGAGGAGCGCAAGGCCGACTGGAAGATCCCCGAGCCCCGCTACACCTCCGGGGTGCTCGCCAAGTACGCGCGCCTCGCGCTGGGAGCCGAGCTCGGCGCCGTGACGTCGGCCTGACCGTCCCTCGCCGCGCATCGTGAACGTCGAGACGCCGCCGGATCGTCCGCCCGACCGCCAGCGCGGCTCGGCGGCCGGCGCATGGGCGGCGGCCGCCGTCGTGCTGGCGGTCGGTGCGCTGGTGTTCGGCGTGCTCGCGCACATCCGAATCACCGATCTCGAGGACCGCGTCGCCGCGCTCGAGGCCGACGGCGACACCCGCACGGGCACGACTCCGGCCGCCACCGGGTTCCGCGAGAACATCGGTTCCACGACGATCGCCACGCCCGCGGCCATCGGCCCCGCCGATCCGGTCGCCGCCCGCGCCGCGGTGGTCGCCGCGTTCGGGTCGGTGTACGACGGCACCAACGGCATCGAGGTGCGTCTGCGCATGATCGACGACCCGACCGGCGTCGAGCAGGCCATCCGCTCGCTGCAGTCGGGCCCGAACGCGCTCGCCGTGAACGCGGCCACGGTGAACGTCAACGACGTCACCTTCACGTCGCCCACGCGGGCGTCGGTGATCTACGGCATCGCCGTCTCCGGCCAGCCGGCGGCCCTCGGTCGCACCGGCGAGGCGCGCGTGGAGGCCGGCGCGTGGAAGGTCACACGGGCGACGGTGTGCGGCGACCTCGCCGCGGCCGGCGGCTCCTGCGGCTGACGCCGAGGGAGCGAGTCGGTCAGGGCGTCCAGAGACCGGACGCCGCCGCCTCGGGCGCCATGAGTTCGTGACGGCCGGCGCGGGCGGCGGTCGACGAGACGGTGCGGTGCGAGGCGTCGACGTCGAGGACGAGGTGCGGGGGAGCGTCGAACCCGTCTCGCGGCACGACCGCCACCGTCGGGAGACGGGCGACGGCAGCGTCGCGGGCATCGGCCGAACCGTCGTAGAACGCGACGTCGTGGATCTGCGCCCACTTGTCGGCCCCGACCACGACGACGTCGTAGCCCGCGGCGAGGTCGGCGATCAGTCGATCGTCGGACACCACCACACCGAGCCAACCGAGGCGGACCGCGATCGTGTCGAGCACGCCGATGCGTTCGTCGAGCGTCGGGCGCTCGACGACGTCCTTGCCGAGCGGGACCCGCGACACCACGAGGTCGAGGCGCGTGAGCCCGTGCCGCTCGACGACCGCCTCCGCGATCGCGAGGTGCGCCACGGTGGGCGGGTTGAACGTGCCCGGGAAGGCGCCGATCCGGCTCATGACGCGGCCGCCGGTGTGCGCGCCCACCAGAGGGCACCCGATGCCGCGGCGGCCGCCGTCGCAGCGGCCACCAGTGCCGCGTCGAAGCCGCCGAGGTCGTACACCGTGCCGGCGATCGCGGACCCGAGCGCCCGCGAGACCATGATGAGCACGAACACCCGCGCCACGGCCTTGCCGCGGCTGGTCACGTCGAGCTCGGACACGACGGGCAGCACCGACACGAAGGCGAACTCGATCGCGATCGCCATGGCGATGAGGAGGGCGGCCGCCGGCACCTCCGAGGGCCCGACGGCCACGACGCCGAGCATCGGGGCGATCGTGAGCGCCATGCCCCACATGCCGCAGCGGATG
Source organism: Acidimicrobiales bacterium (assembly GCA_046331245.1). Taxonomy (GTDB): domain Bacteria; phylum Actinomycetota; class Acidimicrobiia; order Acidimicrobiales; family Microtrichaceae; genus SSF14. Next base: position 89,255 of record JAXLRH010000011.1, read on the forward strand.
GGGCCGAAGCGGTCGGTGCTCCACACGGTGACCACCGTGCCCACCAGCTCGGCGACGCCGAGCAGCGCGGTGATGACCGAGATGCGCGCCGTGTCGAGACCCACCTCGTTGCGGAACCAGGTGGCGTACACCGCGAAGATCAGCATCTGCGCCATGGGCTGCATGAAGCAGAACACCCACACCGCCGTCGTGACGCGGTCGGGACGGGCGTCGATGGTGACGTGGTGCGCCGCAGCTGCGTCCTCGTCGACCACCGGGTGCACGTGGTCGCGGAGGCCCGCCCCCGAGCCGACGGCGGCGAGCGTCAGCAGCGGGCCGGTGACGACGAACGCCGCCTGCCATCCCCACCGATCGACCGCCCATCCGAGGGCCGGGACGCCCGCGAGGAACGCGCCGGCCCACGTGGCCTCGATCACGCCGATGACGCGACCCCGCTCCCGGAGTGGCACCTCGTGACCGATCCACGCGTTCTGCGCGAGGTCGATCGACACCTTCGCGGCGCCGCCGACGATCATGACGACGACGAACAGCGGGAACCACGACGTGGCGGCGATCAGGCACGACACGCCGGCGAGGAGCCCGCCGAGCGCGAGCACGCGACCGGTGTGGCCGCGGTCCACCCAGCGGCCCGCCGTCGGCGACACGAGGCCGCCCAGCTCTCGGGCCCCGAACACGTAGGTGAGCGTGCGCACCTCCACGCCGAGTCCCCTGGCGATCTGGTCGATGAACACGTAGGGGAACCGCACGAACAGGTTGCCGACGAGGCGCGTGAGGGCGAACCCCGCGATCGTTCTGCGAATCCCTGGCGCGTCCCCGGACATCGCGGGCTAACCTAGGGGCCGTGAGCACGTGCTTCGACCTGTCCGTCACCTCCGTAGTGGTACTCACCTAGCGCGCGCAGTCTTTTCCCTGCGTGCGCGTCCGGCTCCCTTCGGGGGGCCGTTTGCGTTTTCCGGCCCCGGTTTCCCGCTGTCACCGGGACCGGCAAGAATCATCCGACACACTTCCGAGGACACGACGACATGAGTGAACCGACAACTCGCATGAACGGGGGCCAGGCCCTCATCAAGGCGCTCGAGCTCGAGGGCGTCGAGGTCATCTTCGGCCTGCCGGGTGGGTGCATCCTGCCGGTGTACGACCCGATCATCGACAGCCCGATCCGCCACATCCTCGTGCGCCACGAGCAGGGGGCCGGCCACATGGCCGAGGGGTACGCCCACGCGACCGGCCGCCCGGGCGTCGCGATGGTCACCTCGGGGCCGGCCGCCACCAACATCGTCACGCCGCTGTGCGACGCGTTCATGGACTCGATCCCCATGATCGTCATCACCGGCCAGGTGCCCGTGGCCGCGATCGGCACCGATGCGTTCCAGGAGTGCGACACGATCGGCATCACCCGGTCGGTCACGAAGCACAACGAGCTGGTCACGAGCGCGCAGGACATCCCGCTCGCCGTCCGTCAGGCGTTCCTGCTCGCCACCACCGGCCGGCCGGGGCCGGTCCTGCTCGACATCCCGAAGGACATCGTCGATCCGCAGAACCCCAACTCCGACATGGAGTGGTACTGGCCCACCGACGCCGAGGTGGCGGCGAGCCTGCCCGGCTACAAGCCCACCACCAAGGGTCACCCGCGCAAGATCAAGGAGGCCGCCGAGCTCATCTCCGCGGCCGAGCGCCCCGTGCTCTACGTCGGCGGCGGCATCCTCAAGGCGCGTGCCGCCGAGGCGCTGAAGGAGCTCGCCGAGCTCACCGGCATCCCCGTCGTCACCACGCTCATGGCCCGCGGCGCCTTCCCCGACGACCACGAGCTGTGCTTGGGCATGCCCGGCATGCACGGCAACTACACCGCCGTCACGGCCATGCAGGAGTCCGACCTCCTCATCGCGCTGGGCAGCCGCTTCGACGACCGGGTCACCGGCCGCGTGCCGGCGTTCGCGCCGCACGCCAAGATCATCCACGTCGACATCGACCCCGCCGAGCTCGGCAAGGTGCGCCGGCCCGACGTCCCCATCGTGGGCGACGCCCGCCTCGTCATCGAGGAGATCGTCCGCACGCTGAAGGCGTCCGGTGCGCCGGGCAACCAGGCCGACCGCCTGCCGTGGCGGCAGACGCTGTCGGGCTGGCAGGAGAAGTACCCGCTCACCTACACGCAGTCCGAGCCGGGCGAGCTGCTCAAGCCGCAGTACGTGCTCGAGCAGCTCCGCGACCTGTCGCCGGAGAACACGATCGTCGCCTCCGGCGTCGGCCAGCACCAGATGTGGACGGCCCAGTACTGGACGTTCCGCCACCCCTACACCTGGATCAACTCCGGCGGCCTCGGCACCATGGGCTTCTCCGTGCCGGCGGCCATCGGCGCCAAGGTGGGCATGCCCGAGCGCATCGTGTGGGCGGTCGACGGCGACGGCTGCTTCCAGATGACGGCGCAGGAGATGGTCACGGCGGCCACCGAGCGCATCCCGGTCAAGATCGCGATCCTCAACAACGCCTACCTGGGCATGGTGCGCCAGTGGCAGGAGATGTTCTACGAAGAGCGCTACTCCGAGGTGTACCTGTCACCCGACCTGCCCGACTACGTGAAGTGGGCCGAGGCGATGGGCTGCGCGGCGTTCCGCGTGGAGTCGCCCGAAGAGGTGGCGCCCACCATCGAGAAGGCCAACGCGATCAACGATCGCCCCGTCGTCGTCGAGTTCCGCACCGACGCTTCCGAGAAGGTGTACCCGATGGTTCCTCCCGGCCAGTCCAACAGCGACATCGTCGTCGGCCCCGGCGAGGAGGACCTGGTCCAGTGAACCCCAACCAGACCCAGAAGCCGGTGAGCCATCACCTCCTCAGCGTGCTCGTCGAGAACAAGGCGGGCGTGCTGGCCCGGGTCGCGAGCCTGTTCGCACGCCGCGGCTACAACATCTACTCCCTGGCCGTCGCGCCCACCGACGACGAGCGGTTCAGCCGCATCACGATCGTCGCCGACGCCGAGTCGGCGCCGCTCGAGCAGGTGGTGAAGCAGCTCCACAAGCTCATCAACGTCATCAAGATCAGCGAGCTCGACCCGACCGACGCGGTCGAGCAGGAGCTGATGCTGTGCACCGTCACCGCCGACGCCACCACGCGGGGCCAGATCGTCGAGCTGGCGGGCATCTACAACGCCCGCATCATCGACGTGGGCCACGCCGACGTCACCATCTCGGCCGCCGACGTGCCGTCACGCCTCGACGACCTCGAGGACCTGCTCCGGCCCTTCGGCATCGCGATGGTGCAGCGCACCGGCCGGGTCGCACTGCCCCGGCTCGACCGCGCCCCCCTCCGCTGACCCGGCAGTCGGCTTTCGCCCCGCCACCTCAGCTCGGAATAGTCTCACCCCGCTCGAATTCCTGAAAGGCAACACCAAAATGGCCAACGTCTACTACGAGAAGGACGCCGACCGGTCGTTCATCGCCGATCGCAAGGTGGCCATCCTCGGCTACGGCAGCCAGGGCCACGCCCACGCGCTGAACCTCAAGGAGTCGGGCGTCGACGTCGTCGTCGGCCTGCGCGAGGGCTCGGGCTCGAAGGCCAAGGCCGAGGCCGCCGGCCTCACGGTGATGGGCCTGTCGGAGGCCTGCGCCTGGGCCGACGTCATCATGGTGCTGCTGCCCGACACCGAGCAGCGCGACATCTACGAGACGAACATCGCCCCCAACCTGAAGGCGGGCGACGCCCTGCTCTTCGCCCACGGGTTCAACATCCGGTTCGAGCAGATCGTGCCGCCGGCCGACATCGACGTCGCCATGGTCGCCCCCAAGGGCCCGGGCCACCTCGTGCGCCGCACCTACACCGAGGGCGGCGGCGTGCCGGCGCTCATCGCCGTGCACCAGGACGCCACCGGCCATGCCCGCGACCTCGCGATGGCCTACGCCGACGCCATCGGCGGCACTCGCGCCGGCGTGCTCGAGACGACGTTCCCGGAGGAGACCGAGACCGACCTCTTCGGCGAGCAGGTCGTGCTCTGCGGCGGTCTCACGGAGCTCATCAAGGCCGGGTTCGAGACGCTGGTCGAGGCCGGCTACCAGCCCGAGGCCGCGTACTTCGAGTGCCTCCACGAGGTGAAGCTCATCGTCGACCTCATCTACGAAGAGGGCATCGAGGGCATGCGCTACTCGATCAGCGACACCGCCGAGTACGGCGACCTCACCCGCGGCCCCCGCATCATCACGCCTGCCGTGAAGGGCGAGATGAAGAAGGTGCTCGACGAGATCCGGTCCGGCCAGTTCGCCGACGAGTGGATCGCCGAGAGCCGCAGCGGCCGTGAGAACTTCCACCGGCTCGAGGCCGAGGGCAAGTCGCACCAGATCGAGAAGGTCGGCAAGGAGCTCCGGTCGCTGATGCCGTGGATCCGTGCCGGCAAGGCCAGCGTCGCCGAGACGTCCGGCGGCCAGGCCTGATACACAGGAGCCGGTGACGGCGAGGGACGACACCGATGCGTTGACGCAACGCGGGCTCAGTGTCGTCATGCCCGCCTTCGACGAGGCCGGCGGCATCGAGCGGGCCATCGGCGCCGCGAGCGAGGCCGCCGGCCGTCTCATCGCCGAGGGCGAGATCGAGGACTACGAGGTCGTGGTCGTCGACGACGGCTCGAGCGACGAGACGGCGTCCATCGTCGAGAAGCTGGCCGCGAGCGACGATCGCGTGCGGCTCGCGCGCCACGACCACAACCGCGGGCTCGGCGCTGCGCTCCGCACCGGCTTCGCCGAGGCCTCCGGCGCGTGGGTGCTCTACACCGACGCCGACCTGCCGTTCGACCTGTTCGAGCTGACGACCGCGTTCCGGCTCATGCGGCACTACGGCGCCGACGTGGTCGCGGCGTATCGCCTCGACCGCACGGGCGAGGGTCCCCGGCGCCTTGCCTACTCGTACCTGTACAACTCGCTCGTGCACTCGCTCGTGGGCCTGCGCCTCCGCGACGTGAACTTCGCGGGGAAGCTCGTCACGCGCGACGTTCTCGACCGCCTCGAGCTGCACAGCGAGGGCTCGTTCATCGACGTCGAGCTGCTGGCCAAGGCCCAGCGGGCCGGGTTCCACATCATCCAGTTCGGTGTGGACTACTTCCCGCGCAGCCGTGGTGTATCGACGCTGTCGTCGACCGCCGTCATCCGCCACCTGCTCGGCGAGATGCGGACGATCCTGCCGGAGATCCGTGCGCAGGGTCACCGGGTGCGGGCGCGGTGAGGTGGTCGTGAGCGGCCGGCTGCTCATCGTGAACGCGGACGACTTCGGGCTCACCCCGGGCGTGTGCGAGGGGGTGCTCGACGCGTACGAGCGGGGCATCGTCACCTCCACTTCGGCGCTCGTCGTCGCGCCGGCGTGGGACCGCTATGCGGAAGCCCTGGCGTCGAGCGGCATCGGCGTCGGCGCCCACCTGTGCGCGGTGGGCGAGGACCCGCCGCTGCTCTCGGCGTCCGAGGTGCCGACGCTCGTCGACGCTCGCGGCAGGTTTCCGCGCAGTTGGCCGGCGTTCATGGCCCGGTCGTCGGCCGGCCGTGTCGACAGCGACGACCTGCGGCGCGAGTTCGGCGCCCAGCTCGAGCGCCTCGCTCAGGCCGGCATCCGCCCCACGCACGTCGACTCGCACCAGCACCTGCACCAGTGGCCGCAGGTGTCGAAGGTGGTGATCGAGCTCGCCGGTTCCCAGGGGATCGCGGCGGCGCGCGTGATGCGCACCAACCAGATGCACCTGACGAACCGGTGGTGGTGGTCGTGGCGGACCGGGGGCGTGCGCACCCTCGGCGTGTGGTACCTCGCACGACGATTTGCCGCGCTGTGCCGCCGGAACGGGATCGCGGTTCCGGACGGTGCCGACGGCCTCGATCACGCCGGCCGGATGGACGTCACGACGCTCATGGCGTCGATCGGGCTCCTGGGGATGCGGCCCGTCGTGACGGCGGAGCTGTCGTGCCACCCCGGCCTGGGGGACGACCCCGATCGCGCTCGCTACCAGTGGGACTACCGATGGCCGGACGAACACGCAGCGCTCGTCGATCCGAGAGCGCGATCGACCGTCGAACAGGCAGGGTTCACGCTCGGCGACTTCGGTGACCTCGCGTCGTGGAGCACGCGCCATGCGGCGACCTGACCCGGTGGCGCGCACCGTGCTCGACGCCTACCGCTCCTGCGGACGCCGCGCCGCGTGGCACACCGAGCTGCGGTGGCGCACCTGCCCGTTCGCGGAGGTCGAGCGGCTCGTCCCGACCGAGGGCGACGTGCTCGACCTCGGGTGCGGGCACGGTCATTTCGCCGCGTACCTCGCCCGGCAGGCCGCCGGCCGGCGGGTGCACGGCGTCGACGTCGATGCCGGCAAGGTGTCCCTCGGCACCGACGCGCTCGCGCGAGCGGGCCTCGCCGACCGCGTGGACCTGTCCATCGTCGACAGCGGCTGGGTGCCGTCCCCCGGCGCGTACGACGCGATCGTCGTGGCCGACGTGCTCTACCTGCTCGGCCGCGAGCGGGCGCGTATCGTGCTGGGCGCGCTCATCGACGCGCTTCGGCCCGGTGGCACGATCGTGGTGAAGGAGATGGGCTCGACCCCTGCATGGAAGGCGCGCGTGAACCAGGCACAGGAACGGCTCGCCGTGGGCGTGCTCGGCATCACCGCCGGCGACGAGGTCGCCGTGCTGCGTGAGCGTGACATCGAGGGCCCGATGCGGGCGGCCGGTCTCGTGGTGACCACCCACCGGCTCGATCGTGGGTATCCGCACGCGCACCTCGCCGTCGTGGGGGAGCGGGTGGAGGTGCCGGCGTGACCACCACCGACTGGAACCCGGTGCTGCGCGGCGAGTTCGAGAAGCCCTACTGGTCCGAGCTCCGCGCGTTCGTCGGCGCCGAGCGCTCGGCCGGCCTCGTGTTCCCGCCGAAGGAGGACGAGTTCGCAGCGCTGCACCTCACGACCTACGCGTCCACCCGCGTCCTCATCCTGGGCCAGGACCCGTACCACGGCCCGGGCCAGGCACACGGACTGTGCTTCTCGGTGCGCCGTGGGGTCGCGCCACCACCGTCGCTCCTCAACATCTTCAAGGAGCTGGAGACCGACCTCGGATGCACCCGCCCCGACCACGGCAACCTCGAGCACTGGGCGCGGCAGGGTGTGTTGCTGCTCAACGCCGTGCTCACCGTCCGGGCACACCAGGCCGGGAGCCACGCCAACCGTGGGTGGGAGCGGTTCACCGACGAGATCATCTCGACCGTGTCGGCCAAGCAGGAGCGGGTCGTGTTCATCCTCTGGGGCGCGTACGCCCGCAAGAAGCGCTCGCTCATCGACACCTCGCGGCACGTGATCATCGAGTCGGCGCACCCGTCGCCCCTCTCGGCGCGCAACGGGTTCTTCGGCAGCCGCCCGTTCTCCCGTGCGAACGAGGCGCTCGTCGAGGCCGGGCTCGATCCGATCGACTGGTGCCTGCCGTCGTGAGGCCGCGATGAGGGTGAGCGTGCCGGCGTCGTCGGCCAACCTCGGCCCGGGCTTCGACGCGCTGGGGATGGCGCTCGACCTGCCGTTCGTCCTGTCCAACGCGCCCGGCGGCAAGATGCTGTCCGCCGAGCCGAGCCATCCCGCGGCGCTCGCCTTCGCCGCCGTCGGTGGGCTCGGCCCGCTGTGGTGGCGGAGCCCGATCCCGCCCGGGCGGGGCCTGGGCTTCTCCGGTGCGGCCCGCGTCGCCGGCGCCCTGCTCGGTCTCCTCCAGCAGGGGGTCGACGAGTCGCTGGCGCGACCTCGCGCGCTGGGCGTGGCGTGCGAGCTGGAGGGCCATCCGGACAACGCCGCGGCGTCGATGCTCGGCGGCATCGTGGTGGCCGCCGGAGGTCGGGCGCTCCCGGTGCGCACCTCCCTCGCGCTCGACGTGGTCGTGTGGTGGCCGGAGTCGGCGACGTCCACCAACAAGGCGCGTGCCGCGCTGCCGGCGACGGTGCCGTTCGAGGACGCCGTGTTCAACGTCGGCCGATCGGCGCTCCTCGTCGCCGCGCTCGCCGCAGGCGACGCGACGGCGCTGGCGCTGGCGATGCAGGACCGTCTCCATCAGGACGCGCGGCTGGAGCTCTCGCCCTCGTCGGCGGTCGCGCTCGACGCGCTCCGCGAGGCCGGCGTGGTGGCCGCCTGGCTCAGCGGCTCCGGGCCGACGGTCGCGGCGTTCGTCGAACGCGGCGACGGCGATCGCGTGATGGGGGCGCTCCCCGCCGACGGCACCAGCCGCCTCCTCCCGGTCGACCATCTCGGCGCCCGCATCCTCTGACCCCGCCAACCCCGCCCGTTCCCGGGTTTCGGGGTTCGTTGTGCGCGAGGGGTGAACACAACGAACCCCAAAACCGGAGAGAGGGGGAGGACGGGGGGGTCGACAAAGTCGACTTGTTTGGTCGGGTATTGCGGCTACGATCCTGCGGACGCCGACCCGATGCGGTAGGAACGCCGCACCAACGCCGAATCAAGGAGTGACGACATGAGCGAATCGTGGGGTTTCGAGACCCGCCAGATCCATGCGGGCCAGGATCCCGACCCGGCCACCGGTGCGCGGGCCGTCCCGATCTACCAGACGACGTCGTACCAGTTCCGCGACTCCGACCACGCGGCGAACCTGTTCGCGCTGGCCGAGATCGGCAACATCTACACGCGCATCATGAACCCCACGCAGGGCGTCCTCGAGGCCCGCCTGTCGAACCTCGAGGGTGGCACCGCGACGGCCGTCGGCCTGCCGGGCGCGCTCGTCGTGTCGTCGGGCCAGGCCGCCGAGACGCTGGCGATCCTCAACCTCGCCGAGGCCGGCGACCACATCGTGGCATCGCCCTCGCTGTACGGCGGCACCTACAACCTCCTCCACTACACGCTGCCGAAGCTCGGCATCGCCGTCTCGTTCGTCGAGGATCCCCACGACCTCGACCAGTGGCGTGACGCCACCCTGCCCAACACCAAGGCGTTCTTCGGCGAGGTGCTGCCCAACCCGCGCAACGACGTGTTCGACATCGAGGGCGTCTCGGCGGTCGCCCACGAGGTGGGCGTTCCCCTCATCGTGGACAACACCGTCGCCTCGCCGTACGGCATCAACCCGCTCAAGTGGGGCGCCGACATCGTGGTGCACTCGACCACGAAGTTCATCGGCGGCCACGGCACCTCGATCGGCGGCGTGATCATCGACGGCGGCACCTTCGACTACGGCGCGTCAGGCCGCCACCCCGGCCTCACCGAGCCCGACCCGAGCTACCACGGCCTCGCCTACTACCCGGCGCTCGGCAACGGCGCGTACATCATCAAGGCCCGCGTGCAACTCCTGCGCGATCTCGGCCCCGCCATCTCGCCGTTCAACGCGTTCCTCACCCTGCAGGGCATCGAGACGCTGAGCCTCCGCATGGAGCGCCACTGGGCGAACGCCCAGAAGGTGGCCGACTTCCTCGAGGCGCACCCGCAGGTGAGCTCGCTCAGCTACGCCGGCTCCGCGTCGTCGCCGTGGCGCGACCGTGCCACCAAGTACTTCGAGGGTCGCGGCTACGGCTCGGTCCTGGCGTTCGAGATCGACGGCGGGCGCGAAGCCGGGCGGCGCTTCGCCGACTCGCTGCAGCTCCACAGCCACGTCGCGAACATCGGTGACGTGCGGTCGCTGGTGATCCACCCGGCGTCGACCACGCACAGCCAGCTCACCGCCGACGAGCAGCTGGCCAGTGCCGTCACGCCCGGCCTGATCCGCCTGTCGGTCGGCCTGGAGTCGATCGAGGACATCCTCGCCGACCTCGAGATCGGGTTCGCCGCCGCGAAGTAGCGGCGACCTCCCGATACCGATTCGTCAGAGCCCGAACTGGGGGAGGGCGGCCGCGAGGCCGTCCACCTCCACCGGGACGTGCAGCGGGTTGACGGCGGCCTCGCGCCGCCAGTCCTCCACGTCGAACGCGAAGTCGACGCCGCGTCGCGAGCGGCCCTCGCTGCTCGCCACGTGGTCGCCGTTGTCGCGGTACCCGAGCTTCTCGCTCACGCGGCGCGACGCCGTGTTGTCCTCCCACGCCGCGGACACGGCCCGGGTCGCGCCGAGCGCGTCGAAGGCGAAGCGCAGCATGGCGGCGCGCTGCTCGGTGCCGAAGCCCGCACCGTGGAAGTCGCGGCCGATCCATGATCCGGTGTCGACCACGCGGGCCGTGGGGAACCCGCGAGCCCCGAGCTCGATCATGCCGACGAGCGTCGGCGCACCACCGCCCGACGACGGGTCGACGGCGTACGAGGCGAACGGAAGGTGCCACTCCTCGGCCGACCACGTGGCCCATCGACCCCAGTAGTACTGCATGCCCTCCCAGTGCCGTTGCGGCAGCGGGGTCGTGGTCCACGGCACCACGAACGGCATCGTGCCGGGTTCGTGGACACCGCGGTCGGCGAGCACCATGAGCTCGGTCGCGGCCTGCTCGTCGACCGGCCGCAGCACGAGACGCGGCGTGCGGATCCGCAGGTCGAAGAGCGGCCAGGTGGGGTGCGTCACCCCGCCGACCCTACGGCCGGCGTCGGACGAGGCGGCGGGATTTACGCTGCCGCGGCCCCGCTGCGACGGCGCCCGAAGCGGAGCACCGTGAGGCCGAGACCCGTGAGCACGACACCGGCGACGGCCACGGGGATCGCCGTGGAGCCGGTGAAGGAGAGGGCGTCGGGGCGGGCCGCGGAGCTCACCGTGATGGCGTAGCTGAGCACGCGGGGGTTGCCCGACGGATCGGTGCCATGGAGCTCGACGTGGTGGTCTCCTGCGGCGAGCGTGGCGGGCAGCGCGAACGAGCCGCTCACCGTGCCGATGGAGTTGGCCGTGAGCGAACCGAGGTACACCGGGTCGGAGTGGACGTACGCCTGCGCCGTGCTGCCGGCCTGGAAGCCGGTTGCGGTGACGGTGATCGCCGCGCCGGGCACGAAGCCGGCGGCCGGGGGCGTGACGGTCATCGCGTCGTCGGTGGTGTCGTAGGCCTCGGCGCCCGCCGGCAGCGCGTGGACGACCGTGAGGACGAGTGCGGCGAAGAGCGCCGGAAGCAGGAGTCGGAGGTGCCTCATCGCGGTTCCTTCCGTGGCGGGGGCGATCGAGCCGGGGGTGCCGGCCTCTCTCACCATCGGTGCACGGTGCGATCTGGGTGAGGTTTCCCAGGCCCGCCCGGCGCAAATGAGCCGTTCGGCCCACCGTCCCCCGATCGGGGCTCAGACCGGGCGTTTCCGGGTGATGAACGTCCACGAACGTGCGCCGTGCCGGCCGAGGACCGTTGCCAGCGCTGCCTCGCCGGCGCCGACGACCGCGGCAGCGGCCGCGGAGCCGGCGGCCCGCCACAGCGGGTCGGGGAGGTGGACGCCGGGGCGGAGCTCGACCAGCTCGAGACCCGCGGCCGCGATGGCGAGCGTGGCGTCGCGGTGGTCGGCAGGCCACACCATCCCCTCGGGATACCCGAAGCGGGCGACGGAGCGGGAGTTGGCGAGGTCGAAGCAGACGATGCCGCCGGGCCGGGCGACACGCGCCAGCTCGGCGATCGCCGCCGGCCACTCCGGCAGGTACTTGACCACGCGCAGGCAGGTGACGAGGTCGGCCGACCCGTCGTCCACCGGGAGGCGCTCGGCGAGCGAGCCGACACGGAGGTCCGCGCCGGCGAGGACGCGAGACGCCTCCGCGAGCATGCCGGTGGACGCGTCGACTCCGACGAGGTCGAAGCCGAGGCGCACGAGCTCGCGGCTGATGCGGCCGGTGCCGACCCCGACGTCGCAGGCGCGCCGACGGGTGTCGGCACCGCCGGCGGTGTCGGTACCGGTGGCGAGGGCCGCGGCCCGCCGGACGTTGTCGAGGTCGATCCGGGACAGCCGCGCCATGCCGGCGCCGCCGAACGCGGTCACGTCGTAGTCGGGAGCGAACTCGTCGAAGTGGGCGGTGATGTGCCGTGCCGCGCTGGTGGCGTCCGGGGTGCGTGTCGATGCGGTCATGCGACCTCCTGGGGTTCGGGTGTGCCGCGGGGCTCGGTCGAGCGGGCGTCGGGTCGGGTGTCGAGGCGAGGTTCCGGGGTGGTGGCGAGGCGGTAGGCCGGGCCGAGGTCGCCGACGTTGAAACGCGGAGCGGGCCCATCGGGCGGCGATGTCCATCGCCCCGTTGGTGCCAGCCAGCGATGCGTACGCCGGATCGTCGACGAGCCGTTCGATCGCGCGGGCCAGTGCGCCCACGTCGCCGGGCGGCACGAGGAGACCCGTCTGGCCGTCGGTCACGGCGCTCCGGAGGCACCGCACGTCGCCGCCGACGACCGGGACGCCGAGTGCGAGCGCCTCGGTGGCGACCAGGGATCGGCGCGAGCGTCGCCTCGTCGAAGCGGAACGGCAGCACGACGGCCGTGGCGCCGGCCATCTCGGCATCGAGGTCGGCCCCGCCCACGGTCACCGTGCAGCCGTCGGCCTCGGTCGTGGTGGCGACCATGCGCTCGTCGGGTGTGCTGAGGAAGCAGAAACGCGCCGACACCGCGACGTTCCGCGCGCCCGCAGGAGCTGGACGGCATCGGCCAGCAGGTCGGGGCCACGCGTGAGCTCGGCGCGACCGGCGAAGAGGAAGTGCCCGGGCACCGGGGTGCGCGGGCCGAACCGGCGCGGTGGCGTGATGCCCTCGAACAGGCCGACGGGGATGGCCTGGTGCGCGAGGGCTTCCGCGCACGGCCGGGTCGGGCGTGAGCGACCCGCACCCCGCCCGCCGCAGCGCCGCTCCCAGCACGCCCCGGGGGCGATCGTGTTGCCGATCGTGCGGGTCGCAAGCACCGGCGTGGTGCGCAGGTGCCGGAGGCTCACGCCGTGGCCGAACGAGTGGCGCCCCACGGTCGTCCACGCGTACACCGACGCCACGGTCGGGACGCCACCGGTCCAGCCCGTCGCCAGCGTCGCAGCACCCAGCGGTCCGCCGTGGAAGTGCACCACGTCGGGCCGCACGGCCCGCACGGCGGCAGCGAGTCGCTCGCGGTCCCGCCATCCGAAGTCGATGGGCGATGCTCCCGTCTCGACGACGTCGACGAACTCCTCACCGCCGGCGAGGAGCCGAGCGCACGCGAGGTAGTGGTCCACGCCGACGGTTCCGGTGATCGTCTGCACGCAGCGGCCCTGGGCCTCCTTCGGGTCGTAGGCCGCGAGCACGTGCAGGACTCGCTTCGCTCCGGGTCGGCTGGGTCGTCGGGCGGTCATGCGGCGCTCCCGGTGAGGTCGATCGGCGATCGGCGGCGGCGATGGCGGAACAGGGAGAACGCGGCGGCGGCGAGCACCGGGACGAGGCTCCACACGGCGATCCCGACGATGCGATCGGGCCAGTAGTGGAAGGTCACCCGGGCTCGGCGCCCGGCGAGGCCGTCGACGACCCACGCGTTGGCCCAGCCGTCCACCACCTCGTGCCGCGCCGTCACCCCGGCCGGGAGGCCGCTCACCGACCACTCCGGCGCGTAGCCCTCGTCCAGGCGGATCGTGGCCTGCCCGGTCGGCTGTCGCACCGGCTGCGCGATCGCGACGATCGGATAGGTGTTCCGCACCGAGACCTCGCGGTAGTCGGTCACCGTCGCCGGGCCCGGCGTGATGCCCGGGCCGGCGCCGTCGCTGTACAGGTACAGGCGGTACGAGCCGGAGGCGGCGCGGTCGAACGGATCGAACGCCGGCAGCGTGACGTCCTTCGTGAACCACCGCCAGGAGTCGCTCGCCGGAAGGGCGCCGCTCACGGCGCACGTGTCGTCGCGGCCCATGAGGCACCAGCGCCCGCCGCTCCCGGCGACGTTGCGGTGCTGGAACGCGATGGTGATGTGCCGGATGCCCGGCGCGACCTGCACCGCACCGCTCACGCACGCACTGTGGCGGCGTGCGGAGAGCTCGACGCCGCGCCCGCGCCCGCCGGGGAGGGCGCGGGCCGACAGGGCGTTCTCGGCGTCGGAGGCGTCGTCGTAGTCGTGGCAGTCGCTGACGGTCGGGTCGACGCGGCCGAGGAGGTCGGCCGTGAGCCGGGCGTTCGCGGTGAAGGTCGTCGTGCCGCCCGGAAGGTCGCGGACCTCGCCGGTGGTGTCGATCCGGGGGAGCGCGCCCGTCGTGCCCACCGTGGTGAGCGCGCCGACCGACACGTCGTGGAACGTCACTGCGGACGGGCGGTCGTCGATGCCGTCCTGGTGGTCGGAGTACAGCACGAGGGAGGCGCCGGTCGGGTCGTCGCCGTGGCCGGGCGCGGCCACGAAGTCGATGATGCCGGAGCGTGCGCCGATGCCCGGAGGATTCCCCACGGCGCAGGCGTTCGCTCGCGGGAGCCAGAGGCACACGCGAGTGGCCGCGCCGGCGGTCCGCTCGTACTCGGCGTGCACGTGCCACACCGGCGCGCCGAGCGGCGATGCCGAGATCTCAGTCGGTGTCGGGGCCGGGAACGAGAGGCACGCCGAACCACTCGCGGCCATGAGGGACGCGCCGCCGGGCAGCGGCTCCGAACGGATGCCGGCCTCGTCGAGCCCGACGTGGCGGGCGTTGTTGCAGTTGCCGAGCTCGGCCGATCCGCTCGACAGCTTGGTGGTCTCCCCGGACCCGAGCAGGCGGACCGTCGCCCCGCTGTCGGCCTCGAAGAACACCGGCGAGTCTGCGAGCGTCACGAGCTGGCCCCCGACGTCGAGCGCGGCGGGAGCGACGCCTGCCTCGAGCACCACGGGAACGGCGTGGATCACCGGGCGACCGTCGAGGGACAGCGTCGACGCCAGCTCCACGGACACCGTGGTCATCTCGCCGTGGCGGGTCCTCGTCGCCTGCCACACGGGAGCGCTGCGGGCGCGAGCCGACACGAGATGGTCGCCGGCCTCGGTGGGGAACGACCTGCTGGCGACACCGCTCGTCGGCTTCCACGCAGTCGCCGTTCCGGGCTGACCGTCGTCGGGCACGATCTCGGTGCCGGGTGGCGTCGCCGCGATGATGTCGGCGAGCCGGTCTGCAGACGTGCCACTTGCGACGTCGAGGCGCGTCGCGGTGGTCGACACCGTCCCGCGATCGGTTCCGCGCTCGGCGGCGGAGGCGCCACGAGCCGAGTACATGTGCACGTACTCGAACGCCCGATCGAGGCGCAGCGCCGTGTTCCCGTCGGCCGCGTCGACGAGCGCCCTGCCGTCGGCGAACGTCCGGCCCGGCGTTCTGCGGAAGTCGGTGCGGATCGCGAGGTAGCTCACGCCGAGCGCGTCCATCAGACGCGTCGTGCCGACCCGGTCGCCCACGGCCACGGCGTCCTGTAGCGCGGCCATCAGCTCCGGGGAGGATCCCGCCGGCTCGTAGTACCCACCCGGCAGCACGTACAGCGCCCGGCGGTCGGTGATGCGCCAGAGCAGATCGTCCACGCCGTAGTACCCCCAGGTCGTGCCGCGCTGGTAGTACTCCGAGAGCGGCAGCACCATCACGCTGCCCGGGAGCGGGGCGTCGTCGAGCCACCGGCCGGCGTCGTACCAGCTCGCGGGGACGGCGACGCGGGCAGGGGGGAGCGCCTCGCGGCCGCCACGTTGACCGGGGATGACGGCGCCGGTGTACATCGGGAAGGCGAACGCCACCACGCACGCCGCCAGCACCACGGCGGCGGCGCCGGCGGCGCGCCGGCGCACCGTGGACCAACCCGCCCAGCGGGTGAGCGCCGTCGATCAGGCCGACAGGCACGGCGTACACCAGCACGGACCGAAGCGCGAACTTGGACATCGGCTGACTGGGAAGGCCGAAGCCAGGCACGTGGTCGAGCAGCAGCCAGTTGAGCGCTCCAGGCAACGTTAAAGGCCGACGCAGGCGACCAGCACCGCCCCGACCGCCGCCAGCGCGGCGCGGCGCGACCGAGCGAGGGGCACGGCGAGCTGCGCGACAGCGGAGCGCCCACCGGAGAGGTTCGCGCCCGTGACAGCGTGGCCGTCGCCGGGAGGATGTCGGGGTCGCCCCACACCCACGGGCGGCGGCGACGTTGCCGGGGCCGGAGTTGCGTTGCGTCCAGGCCCACGCCTCCACGTCGGTCTGCGCGACGATCGTCGAGCCGGGCGTGTGCAGTTGCCCGTAGTGCACGACGAGCGGCACGACCCAGAACAGCGACCGCGCCGAACCAGGCGGCCAGCGATCCGAGCCGGCGTGCGACGGGGGCCCGGCGTGCGACGACGGCTACGGCAACGGCGAGCACCGTCGCCGCTCCGACGATCACCAGCAGGGGAGGGTTCTTCGCGAGCGGCGAGGCCCACACCGCGACGAAGGCCGCCGTGGCCGCCGGGACGTGCCGCCCCTCGCGGACCCGGGCGATGATGCCGCAGATGAGTGCGATCGCGGCGATCGACACGAGCGGGAGGATGTTCGGCAGCGTCGTGACGTGGAACGGAGCGAGCACCGCCACCAGCCCAGCCGCCGCGACCGCCGACGCGCGCTTGGTGAACGCCGCTGTCAGGTACCCGACCGACGCAGCGCACACGGCGAGCACGAGGGAGTACCAGAGTCGTTGCGCCAGGGTGTCGGACATGCCGACGGCGGTGAGGGCGTCGTGCAGGAAGGCCTCGATGAGCGACGCCGACGGGTATCCCGAGGAGCCGGTGCCGGTGAGCGAGTCCGACCACGAACGCGTGACGCCGTGCAGGTTGCGCATCCACGGCCCGTTGTCGCCCGATGCCACGAAGTACCCGGCGCGGAACCACGTCTGCACCATCGTGGCGGCCACGAGCGCGGCCACCCCGGCCCCGCGCATCGCCCCGGCTCCGTCGCCGCCGGCCGTGCCGCGTGGGCGAGCCGGACGGGCGTCACCGGAACGGCGCGCGTCGACCATGCCGGCGACGAAGCCGACGAACTCGACGAGCTTCATCGCCAACAGCCCGGCAGGCGGTCACCGGCTGGCGCAGGAGGTGCCGCGCTCCGGCACGAATCGACCGGCGTCGCCGGTGCTCGGGCGCGGTCTCGAGCCAGGCCGCGACCCAGTGCCCGTAGTAGCGCTTCTTGCGGAACGTCGTGCGCAGGCGCAGGCGGCCCTCGTCGTGCCAGATCATCGAGCGGGTGCGACCGGGGGCGGCGCCGGCCGCCTCGGTCACCCGATCGGCAAGGTCCCAGTCCTCGCAGGCGACGAGGTCCTCGTCGTAGCCACTGACGGCGAGGAAGTCGTCCCGGCGGAAGGCACGGGCCGCCTCGACGGCGGGGTCCTCGAGCGCCACCAGCTTCTCGAGGGCCTTGCACCGCGCCCAGAACCCGTCGCCGAAGCTCCGTTCGGGGATGACGACGCCGGCCGTGTCGCCGTTGCGCAGCTGCGTCGCTGCATCGCGCACGACCCCCGGCTCCAGCACCATGTCGGCGTCGACGAACACGACCACGTCGCCCGAGGCTGCGTCGGCGCCGGCGTTGCGTTGCGACGACCGCTCGGGCCCGCCGAGCATCACGACGTCGGCGAACCGGCGGGCGACTGCGACGGTGTCGTCGGTCGAGTCGTTGTCGACGACGACGATCTCCACGTCGGGGAAGTTCTGGTGCCGCACGGACTGGAGGCACTTCTCGATGGTGCGCCCGGCGTTCCGTGGCGATGACGACGCTCACCTTCACGGCGTCGCCTCGACGATCGCGAGCGCGCCGTCGACGAGCGCCCACGGGGGCGTTGACGGCGGCGGCAGGCGAGGAGGCGATGGGTCGGGCGCCGAAGCGCGGCGGCCCACAGGGGCGGCGACGATCGCCAGCGCGGCCACCGGGAGCAGGGCCGTGAGCCCTCGCCGGTGCGCGATCAGCTGGGTCGCGGTGCCGGTCTGCACGACGGAGGGCGAGCACCGCCCAGGCGCGCCGATCACGAGGAGGGCGTGAAGTCGCCGAACTTCGGTCCGAGCAGCTGGGGCAACGACGGCGGCGACCGGCACGACGACCGCGCGGCGACCACGGCGACGATCAGCGCAGCGGCACGATGGCGGCGCCGGCGCTCGCGTCGGTGCTCGCCGACGTGGTGCCAGAGGAAGTGACCGAACGAGACCAGCCCGACCGACACGCTGCCCACGACCAGGTAGCGGCCGGCGTCGGGCGCGCTGAACTGAGCGGCGCGCCCACAGCAGGTCGACGTTGACGACGAGCCACATGGCCACCTGGCTGTACGTCGCTCCGGCGGTCTCACGGGCGACGATCGGTCTACGTCGTTCGCCGACGGAGCGGACGACGACCAGGAGCTGCAGTTGAGCGCACCTCGGAAGGAGGCGACGGCCTGCTGATCGCCCACGACGCTGCGCGGCGCGATCCCACGACGCTGGCGACGGCGCGCACGACGGCTGCGGCGGTCATCGCGGCGGCGAGCGGGCGCGTGCGACCCTGACCGACCGCGTTCCCGCGTGCCACGGCGAGCACGAACGTCGCGGGGAGGAACAGCGTGGCCACCCGGCACGCGCCGACGGAGTCGAGCGAGCCCCGAGCGCCACCACGGGAGGCGGCCATGGCGGCGAGACCGAGGCCGACGCCGGCGAGGGCGAGCCGGGACAGCGTGTCGTGCGACGAGCCGCCCCGGGCGGAACCGGTGACGGTGAGCTGCACCGCGACGAGGGGAACGCCGACCAGGCTCATGAGGTTGAAGAGCGTCGCGACCTGTCCGTAGTCGCTCGGGCCGAGCAGCCGGCCGAGCACGAGCTGGCTCACGAGCTGGCTGGCGCCGGTGAGGGCGAACGCCGCCGCGTCAGCATCCAGTCGTGCTCGCGGCGTCGCCGGGCCTCGCGAGCGCTCGCCGGGGCGGAGGATCGTGGTCATGCGAGCACCGGTCGATCGGCCCGCTCAGGTCGGGCCTGCGCGGTCGGCGACCTCGCGGGCGAGTTCCTCGAACGCCGCTGCGACCTCGTCCCAGGTGGTGGTGCCGGTGCTCGTCGGCCGCGTGGCGGCCAGGCGATCGAGGTCGGCGTCGAGCGCGTCGGCCAGCGCCGACGGGGTGCCGTCGCACAGCACGCCGCCGGTGGCGGCGATCGAGTCGACGAGGCCGGGCACGCGGTAACCCACGGTGTGGGTGCCCATCGCCGCCGCCTCGGACACGACGAGGCCCCAGCCCTCGCGGAGGCTGGTCGATGCCAGCGCCCACGCCGACGCCATGCGCTCGCGCTTCTCCGCCTCGCTCACGCGGCCGAGCACCTCGACGCCGCGGACGCCGGAGGCGGCACGCCGGAGGGCGTCGTCGGGCCCGTCGCCCAGGAACCACAGCTGCGCATCGGGACGAGTGCGCAGGAGGAGCATGTGCGCCTCCAACACGTCGAACGGTCGCTTCATCGCGGTCGACCCACGGAGACGACCGTCGGCCTCGGCGTCCGGGCGACGTCGGGGCGCCGCGAACTCCCCGCCGACCGGCAGCACGCGCACGTCGGCGATGCCCTGGTCGCGGAGCGACTCCGCCGAGGAGGGGGAGATGGTGGCGACGGTCGTGCGGCGGTATCGCGTCCACCACCACGGTTCCAGCACCCACCGCCCGGCGACGGCCAGCGGCAGCGGCGCCTCGGCCCGCCACACCTCGCGGGTGAGCTGGTAGCAGAGGGCGAGCACCGGGGTGGACCGTGTCCAGAGCGGCGCGCTGAACGGCCGCGTGTTCACCTCGTCGATGAGGTCCGGCCGTTCGGACTTCGTTCGTAGTGCGGCCGTGCGTCGCGGTAGGCGCCGACCAGTGGACCGCCGCGACGGCGGATCGTGACGCCGTCGAGCACCTCGTCGGTGGGCGCCCCGGTCACGGCGGCACTGCACAGGTGCACCTCGTGACCGGCCCCGGCGAGGCGACTCGTGACGGCGCGCGTGTACTCCTCGGCGCCTCCGGCGAGCGGGTGCGACGAGTCCTTCCAGGAGCACCAGAGGATCCTCACGAGCAGCCTCGGGTGCGCCACACGCCGGCGCGCGCCGAGCGGAACGCACGCTCGAACCCTGCTGATCGAGCTCGGCTGCGAGCGCAGCACGATCGGCGGGTCGGTCGACGAACACCCAGCCGATGCCGGCACGGTGTGCCGACGCGGCGGAGACGGAGGCGACGGTCACGACGCCGGAACGCGGCAGCGACGACGCGTTGGCGCGCATCGCCCACCGCTCGGCCCGGGATCGCGGGGCGCGGGGGCGCAGATCGGCCATGCCGGCGTCGTTCGACACGACGGCCCGGGGGCCGAGGAACCCGCGCGCCGGGTGGGCGACCACGCGGCCGTCGGTGAAGCCGGGGTTCGTGTAGGCGCCGTCGCCGAGTACGGCGATCGGGCACCGGTCAGCATCGGTGACGGCAGGCGCGCCCAGTCGGTCGGGTACGCCGACGGGGCGAGGCGTCGTGAAGCCGGCCCGCGACGACCGCGACGGTGGCGGCGAGGGCCATGGCGACGAGGGGCGCAGGGGCGGCGAGGTGACGGCCCGCGACCCGGTCTGCGGCCCGGTCGACGGCCCGGTCTGCGCAGCACTGGACGGCTACGGCGCACCGCACACCGGCGCCGGCATCGCCAGCATCCAGCAGCTTGCCCGGCTCACGGAGGCCGGCCGGCCAAGAGGTGTCCGACGGCACACCCGCGTGATCGAAGACGATGCCCGAGGTACACCGACACCTGCGGCGACGGCTGCGCGCGGCGAGCACGTGTCGAGCGTCGCGGGAGTGGCCGTTGCCGTGACGCCCGCGACGAACGTGGCGCACCACGCCGCGGCGACGACGATGCCGAAGGACGTGAAGGCGAGCCGGCGGGAAGCGGCCGCCAGAACACGGCGCCGCCCAGCGCCCTCGCGGCGAGCGTGAGCGCCGGCCCTCCGGGCCTGAACGCATGCACCGCGCCGGCGCCCCCGGGGTCGCCGAGCCTTGATCGGGGCGGTCGATGAGCACCAGCACCAGCCATGCGGCAGTGGTGGTCGTGGCAACGGCGACCGCTGCCAGGGTTCGTCGTCGGCCGCGCCATCCTGGCGACGGTGGTGCAGTAGTCCGCCGGCGACGACGAAGGCGAGGCCGATCACGGCGAGGTGCACCGTGCACGCTGCGGCCACGGCGAGCCCAGAGCCCGGGGGAGCACCACGCGCGCCACCGTTCCGTTCGAGTGCCGTAGGGACGGAGGCCACCAACCACAGCAGGGCTGCGTAGCCCCAGCACGCCGATCTGGCCGGCGTACAGCCATGCGACGAACGGGTTGGCGGCTGCGAAAATAACACCCGCCCACGACGGCGGCGGGCAGCGAGACGGGTCGTCCGTCAGGCCCGAGCCATCGTCGTGCCAGGCGGATGCCTCCGGCGTAGGCGGCCAGGACCGCGCCGGCGGGCAGCGTCCAGCCGACGATCGACCGGTCGAGGGCGGTGACCGCCCCGACAGGTCGGCCCAGCAGCGGACCGACCGGCAGGTCGGGGCCGACCCATGGCGCCGAAGCGCGGGCCGGGCGCCCAGTCGAGGAGCAGCAGCAGCCGTGGGAGAACCGGGCGGCGAAGAGCGTGGCGAGGGCGAGACCGAGGACACGGCGGTCGCGGCCCAGGCGGCGCCCGGCCCGCGGGTGACGAGACGTGCGCCGAGACGTGTGGCGAGGCGGTCCGCACCCTCGAGGGCGCGCGTCGTCTCCATGGTCGCCCGGGAGCGACGGGTCGCGGTGGTCCACACCCGTTCCCATCGGTCGTTCGGCCCAGCTCCTGAGCCGTTCGACCTACCGGGCGCTGGGTGAATCGTCCAGGGTGACGGTGGGGACGCCGCCGGTCACGACGAGCGTGGCGGGCATCCCGATGAGGTCGATGTCGCTGCCGACGAGCCCGTCGGCGGCCAGGGCGAAGGCCTCGCCCTTGTTCGGGCCGGTCACCACGGTGATGTCGATGCCGGTCACCTTGCCGTCGTCGGCGGGATCGGGCGTGGCGTCGATGATGAACACCTCGTAGGTGCCGTCGGGGACGGGCGCGCTGCCGTCGGTGGGTGGCGTCATCTCACATCGTCTCCTGGAAGCTCACGTCACCTTCGCCGCGCAGCACGTTCTTGAGCAACTTGCCGGACGCGTTGCGCGGCAGCTTGTCCGCGACGACCTCCACGTACGTCGGCACCTTGAACGGCGCGAGGTGGCGCCCCACCCACTGCTGCACGTCGCCGGCGGTGAGCTGCGCGCCGGGCTGCAGCTCGACGAAGGCCTTCACCTCCTCGCCGAGCTCGGGGTGGGGCACGCCGACGATGGCCGCGTCCGCTACGCCGTCCATCTCGACGAGGCAGTTCTCGATCTCGACGCAGTAGATGTTCTCGCCACCCCGGATGATCATGTCCTTGGCGCGGTCGGTGATGTAGAGGAACCCCTCCTCGTCGACGTGGCCGATGTCGCCGGTGTGCAGCCAGCCGTCCCGGATCGCGGTGGCGGTGGCCTCCGGCTTGTTCCAGTAGCCGGCCATCAGGATCGGCCCGGTGATGAGCACCTCGCCGGTGACCCCGGCGGGCGCGTGTCCGCCGTTGCCGTCGTCGATGGCGATGTCGACGGTCGGTACGGGCCGTCCGACCGAGTCGGCCTTGGTGAGGGCGTCGGCGCCGGTGAGGACCGTCGCCACCGACGAGGTCTCGGTGAGGCCGTAGGCGTTGTTGGTGCCGCGCACGTTGGGGAAGGTCTCGCGGATGCGGCGCTGCAGCTCGTCGGCGGAGGGCGAGCCGCCGAAGCCGACGTTGGTGACGGTGCTCGTGTCGAAGTCGTGCCGCTGGGGGAGCTCGCAGGTGCGCCAGATCATGGTGGGAACGGTCGACCACGTGGTGACCTTCTCGGCCTCGATGAGCTCGAGCGCGTGCACCGGATCGAACCGGCCCTCGACCATCACGAGCTTCATGCCGCCCATGCACCCGACGACCAGGGTCGAGTGACAGCCCGAGACGTGGAAGAGCGGTGAGGTGAACAGCGCGACCGGCTGACTCGAGGAGCCGCCACCCGGCGCCGCACCGGAGGAGCTCATGAGCATCGCCCCGGCCGTCACGATGAACACGGTGTTCTGCAGGTTGGCGATCATCGAGCGGTGGGTGCTGATCGCGCCCTTCGGTCGCCCGGTGGTGCCCGACGTGTAGAAGATCACCGCGTGGTCGGCCTCGGTGAGCTCGACGGTGGGGAAGCCGGCGGGCTCGGCGTCGGGAGCCGGAGTGGTCAGGTCGGCGAATCGGTGCAGCTTCGGGCTCGGTGTGCCGTCGGGGCCAGGGAACTCGGACGGATCGGCGTCGACGAGGTACACCCGCTCGAGGCCGGCGATGCCGTCGATCTCGTCGCGGATCCGCTCGAACCGCTTGCGGTCGGCGACGAGCACCTTCGCGCCGGAGTCGTCGAGGCCGTACAGCACCTCGTCGGTGGTCCACCATCCGTTGAGGCCGACGAGGACGGCGCCGATGTCGACGGTCGCCCAGAACGAGATGCACCACTCCGGGTTGTTCTGCGACAGCACGGCCACGCGGTCGCCGTGCGCCACACCGGCGGCGGACAGCGAGGCCGACGCGGTATTGGCCTGGTCGAAGAACTCGGCGAAGGTGATGCGCCGGTCGCCGTAGACGATGAACTCCTTGTCGCCGTGCGCCGCGGCGGCGAACTGCGCGACCTGGCGGAGGTCGCCGAAGCGCGAGACGTAGGTCGTCATCTCGACGCCGTCGATCACCTCGCGCTGGGTCTCGAAGGCGCCGCCGGGCCCGGTGAGCTGTGCTTCGAGTTCGATGAACGGGTTGGTCATCGCCTCAGTCTGTACCGTCCGCCGGCGCGGCGGGCGGCCGAATGGTCAGACGATGCGTTCGAGGACGTAGTCGACGCAGGCGGTGAGCGCCGCGATGTCGACCGGATCGACGGCCGGGAACATCGCCACGCGGAGCTGGTTGCGACCGAGCTTGCGGTAGGGCTCGACGTCGAGGATCCCGTTGTGCCGGAGCACCGCGGCGAGGCGCTTGGCGTCGACGTGGTCGGCGAAGTCGATGGTGCCGACGACGCGGCTGCGCATGGCGGGATCGGCCACGAACGGCGTGGCGAGCTCGTTGGCCTCGGCCCAGGAGTAGAGCGTGTTGGAGCTCGCGTCGGACCGGCCGGCCGCGAACTCGAGGCCGCCGTTGTCGAGCACCCAGCGCAGCTGCTGGTTGGCGAGGAAGATCGTCGCGAGGGAGGGCGTGTTGTACGTCTGGTCCTTGCGGGAGCTCTCGAGGGCGATGCCGAGGTCGAGTGACGCGGGGGTCCAGCGCTTCGTGGCGGCGATCTCCTCGATGCGGGCGATGGCGCGGGGCGAGCAGCAGGCGAGCCACAGGCCGCCGTCGGAGGCCAGGCACTTCTGCGGGGCGAAGTAGTAGACGTCGACCTCGGACATGTCGACGCGCAGGCCGCCGGCGCCGGACGTGGCGTCCACGACGACGAGCGCGTCGTCGGCGATGCCGGCCGGGCGGGCGAGCGGCATCATCACGCCCGTGGACGTCTCGTTGTGGGTGAGCGCGTAGACGTCGATGCCGTCCTCGGCCACGGGCAGGGGATGGGTGCCGGGCTCGGTCTCCACCTTGGACGGCGTGCCCAGGTGCGGCGCCGCGGCCGAGGCGCCGAAGAACTTGGACGAGAACTCGCCGAACACGAGGTGCTGGCTGCGCTCACGGATGAGGCCGAACGTGGCGACGTCCCAGAAGAGCGTGGAGCCGCCGTTGCCCAGCAGCACCTCGTAGCCGTCGGGGAGGCTGAACAGCTCGGCGAGGTTGTTGCGGAGCGCGCCGACCTCGAACAGCACGCCGGCCTGGCGGTGGCTGGTGCCCAGGTACGACGGGGCCGCCTCGGCGAGCGCGGCGACGGCCTCGGGGCGCACCTTCGACGGGCCGCACCCGAATCGTCCGTCGGCGGGGAGGAGGGAATCGGGGATCGTGATCGTGTCGCTCATTGCCCGAGAGTTTCCCAATGTGCCACCCCGTCGGGCGAATCCATATTCGATCGGCAAACCAATTCGACGCGGCCCGTCCCGTGTTCGAAAATCACCCCGTGAGTTCACCCGCAGCATCCCCCAAGCCCCGCATCTCCCGCCGCATCGGCTCGATCGCCCCGTCGGCCACCCTGGCGGTCGACGCCAAGGCCAAGGCGCTGAAGGCGCAGGGGGAGCCGGTGATCGGCTTCGGCGCCGGCGAGCCGGACTTCCCGACGCCCGACTACATCGTCGAGGCGGCCGTCGCGGCGGCCCGTGACAGCGCCAACCACAAGTACACGCCGGCCGGCGGCCTCGCCGACCTGCAGGCCGCGATCGCCCAGAAGACGGCGCGCGACTCGGGCTACGAGGTGGCGCCGAGCCAGGTGCTGGTCACCAACGGCGGCAAGCACGCGCTGTACAACACGTTCGCCACGCTGCTCGACCCGGGCGACGAGGTGCTGCTGCCCGCCCCGTTCTGGACGACCTACCCCGAGTCGATCCGCCTCGCCGGCGGCGTGCCAGTGGAGCTCCCGACCCACGAGGCCACGGGCTTCCGCGTCACGATCGAGCAGCTCGAGGCGGCGCTCACGCCGGCCACGAAGGCGCTGGTGTTCGTGTCGCCCTCGAACCCGACCGGCGCGGTGTACCCGCCCGACGAGGTCGAGGCCATCGGCCGGTGGGCCGTCGAGCGCGGCATCTGGGTGGTCACCGACGAGATCTACGAGCACCTCACGTTCGGGGAGCACCAGTTCAGCTCGATGCCGACGCTCGTGCCCGAGCTCGCCGACACCTGCGTGGTGGTGAACGGTGTGGCGAAGACGTACGCGATGACCGGCTGGCGTGTCGGGTGGATGATCGGTCCGTCCGACGTCATCAAGGCTGCCGGCAACCTGCAGAGCCACGCCACGTCGAACGTCGCGAACGTGAGCCAGCGCGCCGCCCTCGCGGCGGTGGCGGGCGACCTCTCGGCCGTCGCGATGATGCGCGAGGCGTTCGACCGCCGACGCATCGTGATCCACCGCATGCTCAACGAGATCGACGGCGTCACGTGCATCGAGCCGCAGGGCGCGTTCTACGCGTTCCCCAACTTCAGCGGTCTGCTCAACCGGCCGATCGGCGGCCAGACGGCCACGACCACGCTCGAGCTCGCCGACCTCGTGCTCGAGGTCGCCAAGGTCGCGTTCGTGCCGGGCGAGGCGTTCGGGTCGCCCGGCTACGCGCGGTTCAGCTTCGCGATGGCCGACGACGACATGGTCGAGGGTGTCCAGCGCATCGCCGACCTCGTCGCCAAGGGCTGAGTGGCCCAGGTAGCGCCGTACGGCGCGTGGACGTCGCCCATCGGCGCCGAGCGCGTGATGGGCGGCTCCTCGCGCCTCGGTGAGGTGGCGGTCACCGACGACGCCGTGTGGTGGTCGGAGCTCCGCCCGACCGAGGGCGGTCGCACGCAGATCGTCCGGCGGAGCCCCAACGGCGAGCTCGCCGACGTGCTGCCGGCCGGCGTCTCGGCGCAGTCGTCGGTGCACGAGTACGGCGGCGGCGCGTGGTGGCTGGCCGGCGAGACGGTGTTCTTCGTGCGCCGCGACGACCAGCGCATCTGGCGTCTCGACCCGGGGTTCGACCCGACGCCGGTCACGCCCGTGCCGCTGACCCCTCGTGGCCTCCGCTACGCCGACGCGCAGATGACGCCGGATCTCCGGTGGATCGTGTGCGTGCAGGAGGCCCATCCCGGCGAGGCCGAGGTCGACTCCGGCGCCACCGAGGCCGTGAACCGGCTGGTGGCGATCCCGGCCACGGGCGGTGTGCCCGTGGTGCTGCGTCAGGGCGCCGACTTCGTGATGTCGCCGCGGCTCGACCACACGGGCGAGCTGCTGGCGTGGGTCGAGTGGTCGCATCCGGACATGCCGTGGGACAGCACCGAGCTCCATGTGGGCCGGCTCGACCCGACGGGCCTCGTCCCGACGCTGTCGGGCGTCCGGCACCTCGTCGGGGGTCGCGGCGCCGGTGAGGCGGGCGACGGCGAGTCGATCGTGCAGCCGGAGTGGGACCACGACGGGCGGCTGTGGTTCTGCTCGGACCGCACCGACTGGTGGAACCTCTACCGCTACGAGTTCCCCGGCCCCCCGTCGGGCGAGCCCGTCCCCGTCGCCGCCGGGGCGTACGAGGTGGCGCTGCCGGCCTGGGTGTTCGGCGAGTCGCGCTACGCGTTCCTGTCGGACAACCGCGTGGTGTTCGCGTTCACGACCGACGGCGTCGACCACCTCGCGGTGTACGACACGATCGCCGATCGCGTCGACCGCATCGCGGTGCCCTGCACGTCGATCCACCAGGTGCGGGCGTGGCAGACCACGGTGGTGTTCGTCGGCGGTTCGTTCACGACGGAGTCGGCGGTGGTCGCGACCGTCGTCGGTCGCGGCGGGGCGTGCTCGCGCCTCGAGACGATGGGCCAGGTGGCCGACGCCGGGCTCAGCTCGTCGCTCCTGTCGGTGGGCCAGCCAATCACCTTCCCGACCGACGGGGGCATCGCGCACGGCATCTTCTACCCGCCGACGAACTCGGAGTTCGTGGCGCCCGAGGGCACGCGTCCGCCGCTCATCGTCACGATTCACGGCGGTCCCACCTCCGCGGCCAACGCCGAGCTGAACCTCCGGGTGCAGTTCTGGACGTCGCGTGGGTTCGCCGTGGTGGACGTCAACCACCGCGGGAGCACGGGGTTCGGCCGCCGCTACCGCAACGAGCTGCGGGGCCAGTGGGGCGTGGCCGACGTCGCCGATTGCATCGCTGCGGCACGGTTCCTCGCCGGGGCAGGGCGAGCCGACGGCGATCGCCTCGTGATCCGCGGCGGCAGCGCCGGCGGGTTCACCACGCTCGCCGCGCTCACGTTCTCCGACGCGTTCAGCGCCGGCTGCAGCCTCTACGGCATCGCCGACCTGGAGCTGCTCATGGCCGACGACCACAAGTTCGAGTCGCAGTACACGGTGAGCCTGGTGGCGCCGTATCCCGAGGGCGTCGACGTCTACCGGGAGCGGTCGCCGATCCACCACCTCGAGGGCTTCACGGCGCCGCTCATCATCTTCCAGGGCACCGAGGACAAGGTGGTTCCGCCCAACCAGGCGCAGCTGATGGTGGACGCGCTGGCCGCTCGTGGGGTGCCGTACAGCGCCGTGTTCTTCGAGGGGGAGGGCCACGGCTTCCGCCAGGCGGCCAACATCGTGCGCTGCCTGGAGGCCGAGCTGTCGTTCTACGCCCAGGTGCTGGGCTTCCCCGAGCCCGAGGGCGTGACGCCTGTCGTGGTCGAGAACCTGCCGTGACATCGGTCGCCGGTTGTCGATCCTGTCCGCCGACCCCTTAGGCTCACCACCCGTATGGCACGAGTACTGGTCACCGAAGCAATCGCCGACAACGGGCTGCAGCGTCTCCGTGACGCCGGCCACGAGGTGGACATCCAGCTGGAGTGGACCCCCGAGTCGCTCCTCGATCTGGTGAAGGGCGCGCACGCGCTGATCATCCGCTCGGCGACGCAGGTCACCCGCGAGGTGCTCGAGGCGGGCACCGACCTCGTCGTCGTGGGTCGCGCCGGCATCGGTCTCGACAACGTCGACACCGCCGTCGCCACCGAGCGTGGCGTGATGGTGGTCAACGCCCCGCAGTCCAACACGCTGTCGGCGGCCGAGCACACGATGGCGTTGCTGCTGGCGCAGGCGCGCAACGTGCCCCAGGCGCACGCCGCGCTGAAGGCCGGTCGTTGGGAGCGCTCGAAGTGGAACGGCGTCGAGCTGAGCGACAAGACGCTCGGCATCATTGGCCTGGGCCGCATCGGCAAGCTCGTGGCCCAGCGGTCGCTGGCGTTCGGCATGAAGCTCGTCGCGTACGACCCGTTCGTGTCGGAGGACGCCGCCCGCCGCATGTCGGTGGAGCTGCTGACCCTCGACGAGCTCATCACCCGCGCCGACTTCGTCACGCTGCACCTCGCGAAGACGCCCGAGACGATCGGCCTCATCGGCAAGGACCTGCTGGCAAAGGCGAAGCCGAACCTGCGCGTGGTCAACGTGGCCCGCGGCGGCATCGTCGACGAGCAGGCGCTGGCCGACGCGATCCGTGCGGGTCAGGTCGCGGGTGCGGCCATCGACGTGTTCGACAAGGAGCCGTGCCTCGACTCGCCGCTGTTCGAGCTCGACGAGGTCGTGGTCACGCCGCACCTCGGTGCGTCGACCGTGGAGGCGCAGGACAAGGCGGGCGACACCATCGCCGACATGGTCGAGCTCGCGCTGGCGGGCGACTTCGTGCCGTTCGCCGTGAACGTGTCGGCGGGCGAGGTGTCGGAGACCGTTCGTCCGTACCAGGCGCTCGCCGAGCGGCTGGGCGGGATGCTCGCCGGGCTGTCGGGCCCCACGCAGGGCTCCATCGAGATCTCCTACGACGGCCAGATCGCCGAGTACGACACGCGCATCCTCACCCTGTCGGTGCTCAAGGGCTTCTTCGGCGTCGTGAGCGGCGACCCGGTGTCGTACGTCAACGCGCCGCAGCTCGCCGACGAGCACGGCATCGAGGTGCGGCCGTCGCAGTCGACCACGCCGAAGGACTACGTGAACCTCATCACCGTCCGGTGCGGCGAGCACGGGGTGGCGGGCACGCTGTCGGGGCTCAAGAGCGTCCCCAAGATCGTGATGATCGACGACTTCACCGTCGACATCCGTCCGGCCGAGCACATGCTCGTCGTCCGCAACGACGACGTGCCGGGCATGATCGGCACCATCGGCGCCGCCGTCGGCGAGGCCGGCGTCAATATCGCCGACATGGTGGTGGGTCAGGACGACGCCGGCGTGTCGGCGCTCATGGTGATCGCGACCAACCAGGAGGTGCCCGACGACGTCGTGGCCTCGCTGGTCGCCAAGGAGCACGTGCGCTCCGTCCTCCGCGTTCGCGGCTAGCCCCCGCACCGCCCCGTTCTTCCCGCGTTGCCCCATCCTTCGGGTTTTGGGGTTCGTTGTGCGCGAGGGGTGCGCACAACGAACCCGAAAACCCGGGTTCAGAAGGCGGCGAAGCCGGTGAAGCGGAGCGTGCCCACCTCGTGGGCGGCGATGCCGACGTCGGACATCGTGATCACGCGGTCGCCGATGACGAACGCCCGGGTGATCGTGGGCTGCTGAATCACCGGGAAGCCTGGGTCGCAGGCAGCCGGGTCGCAGATCGGGCCCGACGGCATCGGCTTGGTCTGACCGGCGGCGGCCGGCTCGGTGAGCTCGGGGACCGTCGTCTCCGGAACGGTCGTGTTCGGAACGCTCGTCTCGGGCACGGTCGTCTCCGGAACGGTCGTCTCCGGAACGGTCGTCTCGGGAACGGTGGTCACGGGCACGGTCGTGGTGGTCGTCGGCACGGGCTCCGGCGACGGAGTGCGGTTCGAGTGGTCGATGCGACCGGTCTCGGTGATCGCTCCGTCGGTGATCCTCACGACGAGCACGCCCGAGCCGCCGCTGAAGTTGTTGGGGCAGAAGTCCCAGCACGTCAGGGAGTAGGGCAGGTAGGCGGTACTGCGGTCGGCGTCCCACGAGAAGGCGTGCGGGTCGCCGTCGACCATGAACGACAGGTTGGTGGCGGTCCAGCTGTTGATCTCCTTCGGGTTGACCGGGTCGCTGGTGTCGTAGAGGGAGAGCTTGGCGCCGGAGATGCGGCCGTCCTCGGTGGCGTTGCTGCCCACGCCGAGCACGAGGTGGTCACCGACCGGGTGGAGGTACGAGCTGAAGCCGGGCACCTTGAGCTCGCCGATCTTCTTCGGGGCGGCCGGGTCGGAGAGGTCGAGCACGTAGAACGGGTCGGTCTGGCGGAACGTCACCACGTAGGCCGTGTCGCCGACGTAGCGGACCGACTTGATCTGCTCGCCGAGCCCCAGCCCGTCCACGTGTCCGAGCTCCTTCAAGGCCTGCCCGCTGCGACCGAGGATGACGACCTGGCTGTCGCCCGACGACCCGGGCGCGATCGGCATCGGTTCGGTGATCGCGCAGTCGGCGTTTGGCGGGCAGGCGGTGGTGGACACGACCGGCTCGTCGCCGGCGCCCGCCGACCGGGTGGTGGCGATACGGAGGTTCCCGCCCGACTCGCTCATCGAGTACTGGTTGAGCACCCGGCCGTCGACCCGGCCCGACGCCTCGTAGGCGGCCGGCGCGGTGCCGGCGATCGAGAAGGAGTGGATGTCGGTGTGCTCGGCGGCCGCGGCGGAGCGCTTGGCGACGGCGCCGGGAGGGAGGTTGCCGCCGTCCCAGGCGTTGGTGGCCACGTAGAGATGGGAGCTCGACGCGTAGGTGATCTGGCCGTCGGCGAGCACGCCGGAGCCGGTGAGCGAGCCGAGGCCGTCGGCGATCGTGAGGATCGACAGCATCGAGAACCCGGCGGGTTCGGCGGGGTGGTAGAGGTGATCGCAGTCGAGGAGCGGGGTGCGCTTGCCGCCGTCGGTCGTGGCGGACGGCAGCCAGTCCGACAGGGTGGACGAAGCGACGACCTTGCGGTTGGTCTCCAGGGCGAGGTCCTCGGCGTTGCCGCCGGTTCCGGACGGGTAGACGAAGCCGAGGCCCGTACCGCCCGGGGTGGTGAGCACGAGGCGCAGCGTGCCGTTGGCGAGCCGCCCGTCGAGGATCGTGCCGCTGACGGTGGTGCGATGGGCGACCGCCGGCGTGCCGCCGAGTGCGACCTCGACGACGCCGGAGGCGGCGGTGCCGTCGTTGGTGGACTCGTAGCCGAGCACGTAGGCGCGGTCGGGGAGGAGGAACAACCGGTCGCCGGTGAAGGAGTCGCCGAGCGCGACGCGGGCGGTGACGTGGGGGGCGCCGTCCACGAGGGTGACGACGACGAGCTCGTTGCCGCGCACGGTCGCGATGCGGTTGCCGTCGGCCTTCACCACGTCGGCCTCGTCGACGTCGGCCTCCTGGTTGTTGGTGCCCGAGGCGGTTCCGCCGCTCGCGGCCGTCTTCTCCGAGGTGGCCTGATCGGTCGCCTGATCGGTCGCCTGGTCGGTCGCCTGGTCGGGGGCCGCGGCGCCGGCGGTCGAGTCCTCGGCGCCCGCCATCGTGGTGCGGGGTGCGCCGGCCCCCGATGCCATCGGCATCACGTCGTTGTAGGCGATCCCGCCGCCGAGGCCGTAGGCGGTGACGTCCTTCGACGCCTGCGCCTTCACGTAGGACAGGAAGTCGTCGCACCGGTCGAACGGTGTGAGCGCGGCGACCAGCTTCACCTTCCCGAGGTCGGGCGGGGCGGCGCGGTTCGTGTCGTTGCTGCACCCGGCGGCGAGCGCCACGACGGCCACGGCGGCGATGCCGGTCACTCGGGCTCGGGGGGATCGGATCATGCTCATCGGACGCTCCTGTGAGGTCGGGCTCGTTGCATGAGACGTTGGCGGTCGGGGATCGGTTCCCGTCGCGTGCAGATTCCTTCACGGGTCCTTCACGGATCCCACACCATCGCGCCGGAGGCCACGCGTAGACCGTGACCATGCGGAACTCGAAGGTGCTCGGAGCGGTCTCGTGGGTGGGAGCGGCGGTCGTGTCGTTCGTCGTGGCGACGGTGATCGCGGGGTGGTCGCCGACGCCCCTCGTGATCGCGGCGCAGGGTCTGCTGCCGCTCGTCGTCGCCGGCGGCGTCATCGTTGCGGCCCTCTCGGCGGTTCGCCGCGCCTGGGCGCCGACGGGCGTGGCGCTGGCGGCGACCGGCCTGGGGGCGATGCTCGTCGTCTCGGCGACTGTCCCCGCCGATGTGCCCACGTGGGCCGCGTCGTCAGCGACCGCGCCGTCGTTCACCGTGTTCGCGTCCAACCTGCTCCTGTCGAACCCGGATCCCGATCGCGGCCTCGAGCCGGCGGTGCGGAGCGACGCCGACGTGATCGTGCTCTCGGAGTTCGTGCCGGCGTTCGAGCCGGCGTTGCGCCGCTCGGGCCTGCTCCGGCGATACCCGACCGTGGTGCGGGCCGCCGGCGGCAACGTGCTCCTCACGAAGCTCCCGGCGACCGGCCAGGGCGTGGTGCGCTCCGAGGGCCTGGCGATGCCCACGGCGTCCGTGCGCGTCGCCGGGCGGGACGTGTTCGTCATCGGCGTGCACACGCTCGCGCCCCACGCGAAGGGGTCGCTCGGAACGTGGAGCCGCAACCTCGAGGGCGTCGCCCGCGCCGCCTCGGGTCACGCCGACGTGATCGCCGTGGGCGACTTCAACGCCGGTCCCTGGAACGGGCCCTTCCGCCGGCTGCTCGACTGGGGCTTCGTCGACGCGCATCGGTCGCTCGGTCACGGCCTCTCGCGCACGTGGGGCCCACGGCGTGCCGGCCTGCACGGGCGGGTGCGCCTGCTCGGCCTCGACCACTCGCTCTCGCGGGGCGGGCTCGCGCCCACGTCGGTGGTGGACGTCGACGTGCCCGGCAGCGACCACCGGGCGATCGGCGTGACCTACGCGGTGAGGTGAGTCACCTCGACGACGGCGTCGACCGGGATCGGGCCGTACACGTGGGGGTACCGCTCCGACTCCTCGGCCTCGGTGTTGGGCGTGCCGTCGGGATGGGCCGGGGCCTCCCACACGAGGGCCGACTCACCGAGGAGCGACTCGTCGATCGTGAGGCGCAGCATGTCGTCGCGGTCCGCGTAGTACCGCGCGATCACCCCGTCGATCTGCTCGGCGGTGCTGCAGTGCGCGAACCCCTCCGTGGCGAGCGACTCTGGAGCGATCACGTGCAGCTCAGCTGCACGTGACCACTCCAGAGTGGAGATGAGGTGGAAGATCACGCGTGGCTACGCGGTCGCCGGCATCCACGCGGGGCGATGGCCCTCGAACGTCGCGATGTCGTCGCTGTGCGTGAGGGTGATGCCGATGTCGTCGAGCCCGTTCAGCAACCGGTGCTGGATCGAGTCGTCGAGGGGGAACTCGACGGTGAGACCGATGGCCGGTGCCTCGAGCGTGCGGCGGGCGACGTCGATCGTGATCTCCAGCGTCGGGTCGGCCTCGACGGCGCGGAGCAGCTGCTCGCCGACCTCAGCGCTCACCGCGATCGGCAGCAGGCCGCAGTTGGTGGCGTTGTTCACGAAGATCGGGCCGAACCGGGGCGACACGACGGCCTCGAAGCCCGCCTGCTGGATGGCCCACACCGCGTGCTCGCGGCTGGAGCCGGTGCCGAAGTTGGGACCGGCGACGAGGATGCTCGCGCCCTGGTACTGCTCCTGGTTCATGACGAACGAGGGGTCGTCGCGCCACTCCGAGAACAGGCCCTTCTCGAAGCCGGTGCGCTCGACGCGCTTCAGCCAGTCGGAGGGGATGATCTGGTCGGTGTCGACGTCGGAGCGGTCGAGTGGCACGGCGGTGCCGGTGATGATCTGGACGGCTTTCATGAGGTGTGGTCCTTCCTACAGATCGTCGGGGGTGCTGAAGTGGCCGTTGATGGCCGTGGCGACGGCGACGGCGGGGGAGACGAGGTGGGTGCGCCCGCCCCGGCCCTGCCGACCTTCGAAGTTGCGGTTGGAGGTGGAGGCGCTGCGCTGCCCCGGCTCCAACTTGTCGGGGTTCATGGCGAGGCACATGGAGCAGCCCGGCTCGCGCCAGTCGAAGCCCGCCTCGCGGAAGATGACGTCGAGGCCCTCGGCCTCGGCCTGCGCCTTCACCTTGTGGCTGCCGGGCACGACGTAGGTGGTGACGCCGGAGGCGACCTTGTGGCCCTTCGCCACCGCGGCGGCGGCGCGCATGTCCTCGATGCGGCTGTTCGTGCAGCTGCCGATGAACACGACGTCGACGCCGACGTCGCGGATCGGGGTGCCCGCCGTGAGGTCCATGTACTCGAGGGCCCGCTCGGCGGCGTTGCGCTCGGTGGGGTCGGCGAAGTCGTCGGGGGAGGGGATGCGCCCGTCCATCTTGATGACCTGGCCGGGGTTGGTGCCCCAGCTGATGTGCGGGGTGATCTCCGCAGCGTCGAACACGACCTCCTTGTCGAAGGTGGCGTCGTCGTCGGTGCGGAGCGTGGCCCAGTCGGCGAGCGCCGCCTCCCACGCGTCACCGGTGGGGGCGTAGGGCCGGCCCTTCAGGTAGTCGTAGGTGGTCTGGTCGGGTGCGATGAGCCCGGCCTTGGCGCCGGCCTCGATCGACATGTTGCACACGGTCATGCGCCCCTCCATCGAGAGGGCCTCGATGGCCGAGCCGCGGTACTCGGCGATGTAGCCGATGCCGCCGCCGGTGCCGATGCGGGCGAGGATCGCCAGGATGATGTCCTTGGCCGTGCTGCCGGCGGGCAGCTCGCCGTTGACGGTGAGGGCGAGGGTGCCGAGGCGGGGCTGGCTGAGCGTCTGGGTGGCGAGCACGTGCTCCACCTCGGAGGTGCCGATGCCGAACGCCAGCGCGCCGAACGCGCCGTGGGTGGCAGTGTGGCTGTCGCCGCACACGATGGTCATGCCGGGCATGGTCATGCCCTGCTCGGGACCGACCACGTGGACGATGCCGTTGTTCGGGTCGCCCATGGGGAAGTGGAGGATGCCGAACTCCTTGGTGTTCGCCGCGAGCACCTCGAGTTGCTTGGCGGAGATCGGGTCGGCGATCGGCTGGTCGATGTTCGCGGTCGGGATGTTGTGGTCCTCGATCGCCACCGTGAGCTCGGGGTGGCGGGGGCGGCGGTTGTTGATGCGGAGGCCGTCGAAGGCCTGCGGGCTCGTGACCTCGTGGACGAGGTGGAGGTCGATGAACAGGAGGTCGGGCTCGCCGTCGACCTGTCGGACGACGTGTCGGTCCCACACCTTCTGACTCAGTGTCCGTGCTGCACTGCCTGGTTGACTCATTTGGCACCTTCGCTTGCGATCCCAATATATGGGACGATAGTCTCACCTGATGGAACAGAGCATAAGCGGGATCGGCGTGCTCGACAAGGCGATGACGGTGCTGGCCGCCGTCGAGGATCGTCCGCGCTCGCTGGCCGAGCTCGTGGAGCGGTCGGGCATGTCCCGATCGACCACGCACCGCCTCGCTCTGGCGCTCGAATCGCACGGCCTGCTGGGACGCGACGGCGACGGTCGCTTCCACCTCGGCGCGGGGCTGGGGGGCCTCGGCAAGGCGGCGGCCGACGCCCTACCGCTGGCCGAGCTGGCCGGCCCGGTGCTGGCCGACCTGCGTGACGGGTCGGGCGAGTCGGCGCAGCTCTACGTGCGCCAGGGCGATCACCGGGTGTGCGTCGCGGCGCTCGACTCCCCCCACGAGCTGCGCACGATCGTCGAGCCGGGCGCCACGCTCCCCATCGGCGTCGGCTCCGGTGGCCGTCTCCTCGCTGGCGAGGCGCCGGGGCGGGCCGGGTGGACGGAGTCGGTGGAGGACCGCGCACCGGGCGTCGCCTCGGTGAGCGCGCCAGTGCACGACCGGTCGGGAGCGCTCGTGGCAGCCATCAGCGTGTCGGGCCCGATCGACCGCATCGGCCGCACGCCGGGCAAGCGCCACGGCGCGGCGGTCGTCGCCGCGGCCGCCGCACTGGAGGCGCTGCTCTAACCGGCCCTCAGCGGGGTGGACGGCCGGTGCGCTCGGCCTTGCGCTGCTGGTCGACGAGGTGGGCGTCGAGCTGGGCCATCTCGTCGCGGAGGTGGCGCCAGGCGTCGAGGCGGTCGGCGTCGATGGTGCCGTCGGCGACGGCGGCGATCACCGCGCAGCGCGGCTCGTTGTCGTGGAAGCAGTCGGCGAAGGCGCACTGCTCGGCCGTCGACTCGATCTCGGGGAACGTGTCGGCGAGGCCCTCCCACGACTCCCACAGCGCGAGTGCCCGCACCCCGGGCGTGTCGAGCAGGAGGCGACCGTCGGCGAGATGGAGGAGGCGCGCCGCGGTGGTGGTGTGTCGGCCCTTGCCGTCGCCGTCGCGGATCTCGCCCTCGAGCATGATCGTCTCGCCGGCGAAGCTGTTGACCAGCGTCGACTTGCCGACGCCCGACGAGCCCAGCAGCGCGAACGTGCGGCCCGGCTGCACGAACGCCTCGAGCCGATCGAACCCGTCACGGGTGCGGTTGGACACGGCGACCACGTCGACGCCCGGCGCGCACCGCTGCGCCTCCGCCAGTGCGGCGGCGACGTCGGCAGCCGTCACGGCGTCGGTTTTGGTGAGCACGACGAGGGGAGTGGCGCCGCTCTGGTGCGCGAGCACGAGCTCGCGTTCGAGGCGGCGCACGTTGAGGCCCGGATCGAGACCGTGCACCACCAGCACGACGTCCATGTTGGCGGCGAGCGTCTGCGCGGTGCGGGCGCCGCGTGCCGAGCGGCGCACGAAGGCGGTGCGGCGCGGCATGATCGCCTCCACGCGTGCCTGCTCGTGGTCGAGCGCCACCCAGTCGCCGGCCACGCAGTCCTTCGCCGCGGTGGTGTTCGTCGCCCGGACGAGGTCGGCCGGGTCGATGCCGAGCGCGACGTCGACCTCGCCGCGGTCGACGCGGACGATGCGTCCGGCGACGAGACGCTCGCCGCCCGCGGCGTCGGTGAGTAGCGGGGCGAGGGCCGCCTCGACCTCGTCGCTCCACCCGAGTGCACAGAGGGCGGCGAACTTGGTCATACGCTCGGGAGGTGACTGATCGCGGGCATCCTTCCGTCGACGCTAGTGCCGACGTGGCCCGGGAGATCCCCGACGTGCTCGCTGCGATCGACATCGGTACCAACTCGGTGCACATGATCGTGGCGCGCATGGCCGGTGAGGGCCGATTCGAGGTGGTGACCCGACACAAGGAGATGGTGCGCCTCGGCGAGAGCGGTGACGACCAGCTGAAGCACCTCACGTCGGCGGCGATCGACCGTGGGATCGCGGCGCTGAAGCGCTGCCGGTCGGTGATCGACACGTACGACGCGCCGGTCGCGGCCGTCGCGACGTCGGCGGTGCGCGAGGCGGAGAACCGAAACGAGTTCATCCGCCGGGCGCGCAAGGAGGCGGGCATCGAGGTGGAGGTGATCGCCGGCCACGAAGAGGCGCGCCTCATCCACCTCGGCATCCTGCAGGCCCTGCCGTTGTTCGACACGCCGCTCCTGATGTGCGACATCGGCGGCGGCAGCACCGAGCTGCTCATCGGTCATCGTGGCGAGGTGCTGGCGGGCCGCAGCTTCAAGCTCGGTTCGATCCGCATGACCGAGCGGTTCTTCCCCGACGGCGTGACGACGAAGCGCTCGATCGAGCGGGCGCGCAAGTTCGTGCGCGCCACGATCACGCCGTTCGTGCGCGAGGCCGCGGCGCATCCGTTCGAGGTGGCGGTGGGGAGCTCGGGCACCATCGAGAACCTGCTGCAGATGGCGCTGGCCACCGACGGCGCCGACGTGCAGACGCTCAACGGGGCGTCGCTCACGCGCGCCGCGCTCGGCGATGTCGTCGAACGCCTCACGGAGGCGGCGACCCCCGAGGCGCGTGCCGAGCTGCGCGGGATGGACAAGGGCCGCGCCGACATCATCATGGGTGGAGCGCTCATCCTCGAGCAGGTGATGGACGTGCTCGGCTTGGAGGCCGTGACGGTGAGCGAGTACGCCCTCCGCGAGGGCGTGCTGTTCGATCTCAACAACCGGCTCCGCGGTGCGTCGCTCGACCACCTGTCGGATCTCCGCCGCCGCAGCATCGAGCATCTGATGGAGGTGTGCGACGACGATCCCGATCACTCGATCAAGGTCGCCGATCTCGCGCTGGCTCTGTTCGACGGGCTGGCCGACGAGCACGATCTCGGTCACGACGAGCGCGAGTGGTTGGAGGCGGCGTCGCTGCTCGCGAACGTGGGCCTGTTCATCGCCCACTCGCGGCATCACCAGCACAGCTACTACGTGATCCGGAACTCCGAGCTGTTGAGCGGGTTCACCGATCACGAGATCGAGGTGATCGCACAGGTGGCGCGCTACCACCGTCGCAGCGAGCCCTCGCTCAAGCACGCGCCGTTCGCCGCGCTCGACGAGGTGGACCGCCACCGCGTGCGCTGGCTCGCCGGACTGCTGCGGGTGGCCATCGGCCTCGACCGCAGCCACGCGGGGTCGGTGGGGAAGATCCTCGTGTCGACGGCCAAGGACGAGATCGCCGTGGCCGTGACGCCCGAGCAGGGCGCCGACGTCTCGCTCGAGGTGTACTCGGCGCGAGAACGTCGGGGCCTGCTGGAGCAGATGGTGGGCCGTCCCGTGGTGGTCGACGGCTCCTGACGCCGGCGGGCGCCGGCGCTGGCGCTACTTCGCGGCGATCTGCTCGAGGAGGGCGACCATGCGCTCCTCGTTCGTCGGCTCCACCTCGTCGGCGACGCCCTTCGAGCGGCGGTCCTTGATGTGGTTGATCGGGACGACCACGGCGAAGTACACGGCGGCGGCGGTGATGACGAAGGTGATGACCGCGTTGAGGAAGTTGCCGTAGCGGATGGTGGCGTCGCCGAGGTCGAACGACAGCGAGCCGAAGTCGGGCTTGCCGACGATCGCCGCGACGATCTGCATGATGATGTCCTCGGTGAACGACTTGACGACCGCCCCGAAGACGCCGCCGATGATGATGCCGACGGCCAGGTCGACGACGTTGCCCTGAAGGATGAACTTCTTGAAACCGGAGATCATGGCGGGAGCTCTCTTCCGTGAGTGAGGGAACGGCCGGGGGTCCGGCCGCGCTCCAACCGTATAACTCTCAACTACCGCTCGAAGCGGATGACCTCGACCGTGAGCTCGCCCGTGGGCGCCTCGAAGGTGACGCTCTCGCCGGCCCTCGCACCGAGGAGCGCGGCGCCGAGCGGTGAGGTGGGCGAGACGACCGAGACGCCCTCGCGCCGCTCCTCGATGGAGCCGATGAGGTACTGCTCCTCCTCGTCGTCCCCGTCGTAGACGATCGTGACGACACAGCCCTGCGCGACCTGCTCCAGCGGCCCGTCCTCGGAGATGATGATCGACCGCTCGATGAGGGCGGCGAGGTGGCCGATGCGGCCCTCCATCTTGCCCTGCTCCTCC
Source organism: Acidimicrobiales bacterium (assembly GCA_046331245.1). GTDB lineage: Bacteria > Actinomycetota > Acidimicrobiia > Acidimicrobiales > Microtrichaceae > SSF14. Next base: position 128,955 of record JAXLRH010000011.1, read on the forward strand.
TTGGCGGCGTGGTAGTCGCCGTTCTCGGAGAGGTCGCCCATCTCGCGGGCGACCTCGATCTTGCGGGCGATGTTGATGCGCCCGACGGTGGTCAACTCGTCGAGCTCGGCCTTCAGGCGGTCGTAGGCCGCTTGTGAGAGTTGGTGTTCGTGCTCGCTCATGGCGCACGATCCTACCGGGGCGGGCCTCGGCGCCTGCCCCATCGCGGGCCCGCCTGTAGGCTCGTCCGGTTCGCAGTGATCGGTCAGTCGTGAGAGGTACCCCCAGATGAAGGCACACAGGATCGCCGTGGTCGGCGGAGACGGCATCGGCCCCGAGGTGACGGCCGAGGCCCTCAAGGTGGTCGAGGCCACCGGCGTGGCCATCGAGCGCATCGACTACGACCTGGGCGCCGCCCGCTACCTGCGCGACGGCGTGGTGCTCCCCGACGAGACGCTCGAGGAGTGGCGGTCGGTCGACGCCATCCTGCTCGGCGCCGTGGGCGACCCGGCCCCCGGTGTGGCTGCTCCGGCCGGTCTCGTGGAGCGCGGCATCCTCCTCAAGATGCGCTTCGAGCTCGACATGTACATCAACCTCCGGCCGTTCCGGCTGCCGCCGCGCATCGACTGCGAGGTGATCCGCGAGAACACCGAGGGCTCGTATGCGGGCGAGGGCGGGTTCCTGCGGAAGGGCACGCCGCAGGAGATCGCGACGCAGGGGTCGGTCAACACGCGGTTCGGCGTGGAGCGGTGCATCCGGTTCGCGTTCGAGAAGGCCAACCGCACCGAGCGCAAGATGCTGCACCTCGTGCACAAGAAGAACGTGCTCACGTTCGCCGGCGACCTCTGGCAGCGCACGTTCGACATCGTCGCCGCCGAGTACCCCGACGTCACCTGCGGCTACGACCACATCGACGCGGCGTGCATCCACTTCGTCGAGCGGCCCGAACGGTACGACGTCGTGGTCACCGACAACCTGTTCGGCGACATCCTCACCGACCTGGGTGGGGCGGTGGCCGGCGGGGTCGGCTACGCGGCCTCGGCGAACCTCAACCCCGATCGCACGGGCCCGTCCATGTTCGAGCCGGTGCACGGCACCGCTCCCGACATCGCCGGGCAGAACCTCGCCAACCCCATCGCGGCGATCCTGTCGGCGGCGATGATGCTCGACTTCCTCGGCGAGGCCGCTGCCGCCGAGCGAATTCAGAAGGCCTGCGAATCGCCCGAGCGCTATACCGGATCCACCACTCACATCGGCGACTCCGTTGTCGCCGCCCTCTAGGAGAGACAGTGCCCATCACACCCACCCCCAAGATCTGGATGAACGGCGAGCTGGTCGACTGGGACCAGGCCAACATCCATGTGCTGACGCACACGCTGCACTACGGGATGGGCGTGTTCGAGGGCATTCGTGCCTACGAGACGGCCGAGGGGCCGGGCATCTTCCGCCTCACCGAGCACATCGAGCGACTGTTCCGGTCGGCCGCGATCCTCATGATGGACATGCCGTACACGGTCGAGGAGATCGTGGAGGCCACGAAGGCCACCGTGCGTTCCACGGGCCTCCCCGGCTGCTACATCCGTCCGATCGCGTACTACGGGTACGGCGAGATGGGCCTCAACACGATCCCGTGCTCGGTCGACGTGGCGATCGCGTGCTGGCCGTGGGGCGCCTACCTGGGTGACGACGCCGTCAGCAAGGGCGTGCGCATGAAGATCAGCTCGTGGACGCGTCACGACCACAACACGATGCCGCCGGCCTCGAAGACCACGGGCAACTACGTCAACTCGTCGCTCGCGAAGGTGGAGGCCCTCAAGGCCGGCTACGACGAGGCGATCATGCTCAACAAGGCCGGCCTCGTGTCGGAGTGCACGGGCGAGAACATCTTCGTCGCCCGTCATGGGCGCCTCATCACGCCGCCGCTGTCGGCGGGCGCGCTCGAGGGCATCACGCAGTCGACGGTGAGCGCCATCGCCGCGGACCTCGGCTACGAGGTCGTCGCCGGTGAGCTCACGCGGAGCGACCTGTACGTGGCCGACGAGATGTTCGTGTGCGGCACCGCCGCCGAGGTCTCGACGGTGAACTCCGTCGACGACCGTCCCATCCCGTGCCCCGGCCCGATGAGCCAGGCCATCGCCGACACCTACGCCGACGTCGTCCGCGGCAAGGTCGACAAGTACCGCAGTTGGGTCGAGCTGGCATGACCGCGCTGCCCGACCTGCCGAACGTCGGGGGCGAGCCCGAGCCGGTGCGAGCGGTCGAGATCTTCGACACGACCCTGCGCGACGGCGCGCAGTTCGAGGGCATCTCGTTGTCGGTCGAGGACAAGCTCCGGGTCGCCGAGCAGCTCGACTGGCTCGGCGTGCACTGGATCGAGGGCGGGTACCCGCTGTCGAACCCGAAGGACGAGGAGTTCTTCCGCCGGGCCCCGACCGATCTGAAGCTGTCCACCTCGACGCTCGTGGCGTTCGGCTCCACCCGCAAGCCGCTCGGCCGTTCCGACGACGACCCCACGTTGCGCGCGCTCGTCAACGCCGGCACCTCCACGGTGTGCATCGTGGGCAAGTCGAGCGCGTTCCACGTCACCGAGGCGCTGGGCACCACGCTCGAGGAGGGCATCGCCATGGCGGCGGAGTCGGTGGCGTTCCTCAAGAGCGCCGGTCTCCGCGTGTTCTTCGACGCCGAGCACTTCTTCGACGGCTACAAGGCCAACCCCGAGTACACGCTCCGGGTGCTCGAGGCGGCGGCCACCAACGGCGCCGACTGCCTCGTGCTGTGCGACACGAACGGCGGCTCGCTGCCGCACGAGGTGCAGCGCATCGTGACCGAGGTGTCGTCCTACTTCGAGGGCATGTCGCTCGGCATCCACACGCAGAACGACTCCGGGTGCGCCGTGGCGAACTCGGTGGCTGCGGTCGTGGGCGGCGCGTCGCAGGTGCAGGGCACGGTGAACGGCTACGGCGAGCGCACCGGCAACGCGAACCTCATGACCGTCATCCCCGATCTCTCGTTGAAGATGGGCATCGCCACGCTGCCCGAGGGTCGCCTCGACCGGCTCACCGCGGTGTCACGTCACATCGCCGAGCTCGTGAACCTCCCGCCGCACCCGGCCGATCCGTACGTCGGGTCGTCGGCCTTCGCCCACAAGGGCGGGCTCCACACCTCGGCGCTCGGCAAGGTGGGCGGGGCGAGCTACGAGCACATCGATCCCGCCGCCGTCGGCAACCGCACGCGGGTGCTGGTGTCCGACCTCGGCGGTCGGGCCGGCATGTCGATGAAGGCCGCCGAGTTCGGCGTCGAGCTCGACGACCGCGCCGCCGGCGCCCTGTCGGAGCGTCTGAAGGAGCTCGAGGCCGAGGGCTTCGTGTTCGAGGCCGCCGACGCCTCGTTGGAGTTGCTCATGCGGCGCTCGAGCGGGTGGGAGCACGAGTTCTTCTCCGTCGAGGGCTACCGCGTGTCGTCGTATCACCGCGAGGGCGCTGTGGCCGCCGGCGACAGCGTGCTCGACGTGTCCACCGAGGCCACGGTGAAGCTGTGGATCGGCGACGACCGCATCGCAGCGGTGGGCGAGGGCAACGGCCCGGTGAACGCGCTCGACCAGGCGCTGCGGGCCGCGCTGCGGGACCGCTATCCGAGCATCGACGGTGTGCACCTCGTCGACTTCAAGGTGCGGATCCTCGACAGCTCCGCCAGCACCGACGCGATCACCCGCGTGCTCATCGACTCGACCGACGGCGACGACACGTGGACGACGATCGGCGTCTCGGCGAACATCATCGAGGCGTCGTGGATGGCGCTCGTCGACGCCCTCGTCTTCGGGTTGCTGAAGTCCGCGACGTAAGCTGCTCGCCGTATGGCTGCTCCTGAATTCGTCCCGGTGCCTCCCACCGCCCCTCGCTCGTACGTGTCGCCCCGTCGCCGCCCCGGCTCGTGGCTGGCCGATCGTCCCGGCGACCTCGGTGGGCGCCAGCCCGAGGGCAGCCGTCTCGGCAATCCCGGCCCCGACCAGGGGTACGTCAGCCATCTCACCGACACGCTCGCGGGCACCCTCACGCTGGGCGCCGGTGAGCACGAGGTCGACGCGCTGGCCGTCGTCGGCGCCGTGGCGCTCAAGCGTGCGTCGCTCTTCGGTCGTGCGCCGGTGATCCACGACGTGCAGGCTGCCGTCGTCGCACTGGGTCTCGACCGTCCCGCGCCCACGGGTGCCGCCGCCGACGTGCGCCGTCGTGCGCTCGAAGAGGCGCATCACCCCCACGTGTACGACAAGGTGCGCGACATCGTCGACACCGTGTCGGCGGACTACCTCCACCGGCCGATCGACGCGATCCGGGCCGACGGCGCCACCGTCACCTGGCCGTCCTGACCGCCTGCCCGTCTTGACGCGCTGGCGACGCTCAGTCGCGGATGTCGACGGGGGTGCCGAAGAACAGCGTGTCGTGCAGGCGTTGGATGACGTCGTCGGGCATGCGGATGCAGCCGTTCGACGCAGCCGTGCCGATGAGCTCGGGGCGGTTGGTGCCGTGCATGGCGATGACGGGGACGCCGCCGCTGAACTCGTCGAGCGCCTGGGAGTAGCCCGACAGCGGGAGCACCCACGGGCCGTAGGCCGAGCCGCGGTACTTCTCCTCGAAGTCGGTGAGGTAGAGGCGGCCTCTCGGCGTCGGTGTGGAGTCCTTGCCGACGACGACCTTCGTCTCGACGATGAGGTTGGTGCCGCTCCACGCCTTGAGGGTGCGGTCGCTCACGTCGATCTCGACGTGGGTGTCGATGGTGGAGCGGTCGACGTCGGCGGCGCGGATCCAGCCGGTCGTGCCGTTGGGGCGGACGGGGACCTCGACGCGCAGCCAGTCGCCGTGGTTCTCGGTGATCATGAAGGTCAGGCGGTTGCCCCACGGGGTCGGGTTGTCGAAGTCCCACCCGTCGGGAGTGGCGCGGCGACCCTGGATGGGGTGCTCGATCGTGGGGAGCGCGGGGGCGCCGGCGCGCTCGGGTGAGGTGCTCGGCACCATGGTCGCCAGCGTGGCGCCGGCGGCGGTGACCCGGGGGTCGAGGACGGCACCGGCCGGCGGCTGCGCGTACACGTGGGTGGTGGGGAGCACGGCCTGGGCCACCTGCGTGTGGATCGGGTCGACCGGCAGTGGCGGCAGGGGAGCGGTGGTGGTCGTGCTGGTCGTGGTCGTGCTCGTGGTGGTCACGGCCGCCGCGGCACGGGGCGTGTCGTCGGGGCGCGTGACGACGAAGACGATCGCGGCGACCACCATCAGGGCGGCAATGCCGCCGCCGACGAGTCGCTGTCCCCGGCTACCCATCCCGAAAGCATACGGGCGGGTGCCCCGGTCGCCTCTGCAGTCGGCCGGTACCCTGGCGGGGTGACGCCCACGAACACGGTCGACGTCGATCAGGCCGAGGCCGATCGTGCGGAGCTGCTGTGGGCGCGGCGCCGCCGGGGGAGGCGGTTCCGGCGGGCGACCGGGGCGCTCCTCGTGCTGCTGGTGCTCTACCTGGCGTTCACGGCGGCCCAGGTCTGGGCCGCCGACTCGTGGGACCACACCCGGCCCTCCGACGCCGCCATCGTGCTCGGGGCGGCGCAGTACAACGGGCGGCCCAGCGCGGCGTTCCGGGGCCGGCTCGACAAGGCCCGAGAGCTCTACGAGGCGGGCACGGTGCCGCTGATCGTCGTCACCGGCGGTCGGGCGGAGGGCGATCGCTACACCGAGGCCTACTCGGGGCTCACGTATCTGCGGCGGGCCGGTGTGCCCGAGCGTGCCGTCGTGGTGGTGGACGACGGATCGAGCACGTGGGAGTCGATGGCCGCCTCGGTGCGCGTGCTGCGCCGCCGGGGCGTGCGGCGGGTGCTGCTCGTGTCCGACCCGTATCACTCGTTCCGGTTGGAGGCGATCGCGTCGGAGGTGGGGTTCGACGGGAAGGTGTCGCCCACCTCGGCGTCGTCCACGAACGGCGAGCTGTTCCGCGAGTCGATGCTGGTCGCCGCGGGTCGCATCATCGGGTACCGGCGGCTGGTGAACCTCGTCGAGTAGGGGTCGGGAGGCGGCAAGTGGTTCGCCGCCGCGAAGGGCGACGGCTACAGTGTCGATGCCCTTCGGGGCACCACCGCTCGGAGGTGGTGTAATTGGCAACACAACTGGTTCTGGTCCAGTTATTCGGGGTTCGAGTCCTCGCCTCCGAACACAACAAGATCGGGCGGAGCTCCGGCCTCGCCTTCCTGGCCCCCATCGTCTAGTGGCCTAGGACACCACCCTCTCAAGGTGGCGGCACGGGTTCGAATCCCGTTGGGGGTACACACCAGGGTCCCTCGCTTCGGCGGGGGATTCGGCGTTTTCGGGGTCGGGGCGCCCGTGTCGGTTGCACGGGATGCGGGCGTCTCCGGAGGTGGCTTGCGAGGAATACCGTGATGCGCGACTCGTCGGGAACGCACTATGGATATGGAACGCAGTGACGCCGAGCTGTTGAGTGCGATCGCCGAGGGCGAGGTGTTCGCGCTGGGCGTGCTCTACGAGCGCCACATCGATCGTGTCGTCACGTTTGCGATCGGTCGTTGTCGCGATCCGCACGAAGTGGCGGATCTGGTGTCGCTCGTGTGGATGTCGGTGTGGCAGAGCGCCTCGTCGTACGACCGGCAGGGGGAGGACGCGACCCGCTGGTTGCTCGGCATCGCCTCCAATCGCTTCGTCGATCTGCGGCGGAAGGAGCAACGCAGCGAGGCGTTGCTGCAACGCCTTGCCGGGCGGCGTCTGCTCGACGGCGACGACATCGAACGGATCTCGGAGCGACTCGACGCAGCGGGTGCAGCGCATGGGTCGGGCGAGATGCTCGATCGTCTGCCGGTCTCGCAGCGCTCGGCGTTCGAGCTCGTCGCGCT
>JAXLRH010000012.1:0-117059 GCA_046331245.1 Acidimicrobiales bacterium
CCCTACGTATTACCGCGGCTGCTGGCACGTAGTTAGCCGGGGCTTCTTCTGCAGGTACCGTCATTTTCGTCCCTGCTGAAAGCGGTTTACAACCCGAAGGCCTTCATCCCGCACGCGGCGTTGCTGCGTCAGGCTTTCGCCCATTGCGCAAGATTCCCCACTGCTGCCTCCCGTAGGAGTCTGGACCGTGTCTCAGTTCCAGTGTGGCTGATCGTTCTCTCAAACCAGCTACCCGTCGTCGCCTTGGTGGGCCGTTACCCCACCAACTAGCTGATAGGCCGCGAGACCCTCCCAGACCGAAAAACTTTCCTCAACTGGCCATGCGACCAAAGGAGAATATCCGGTATTAGCTTCGGTTTCCCGAGGTTATCCCAGAGTCTGGGGCAGGTTTCTCACGTGTTACTCACCCGTTCGCCACTAAATCTTCAAGAGTGCAAGCACTCCATGGATTCCGTTCGACTTGCATGTGTTAGGCACGCCGCCAGCGTTCGTCCTGAGCCAGGATCAAACTCTCCATCGAGATCGTGAAGCGCCCTCGACCGAAGTCGAAGGCGCCGTAGATCAGAGAGCTGGGTTGGTTCTGGCGAACCTTCCCAACTGGCACAGACCGAATCATCACTGACGTGATTTTCCGAATTTGTGCATTAAATGTATTGAGGGTCGCTCGAGGTGCACCTTCCCGATCACCGGCACGCCGGCAGCCGAGACGGCTCCATCACATCGAACGCCCGCACTAGCTTTTGTGCGTCCTCTCTTCCGTTGTCAAGGAGCGCGTCGCCGGCACGCAAGTGCCGACTGACTCCGTCCAGAACTCGTCTCCGTGGAGTCGTTGGTTCTGGTTGCCCGGGTGCGGACCGCACGAAGCGGCGCCCCGAGGCGAAGTGACACGATAGTCGTGCCCGGCAGGCGTGTCAACTCCGTTCCAGAACCTAGCGCCGAGGCGCTCTGGGGAAGCTGGCTGCGGATCGCGGCCCCGGAGGGTCCCGTTCCCGTCTGCCCGACGAAACTGCTCGCCGCCCCCGAGGGGACAGCGACCGGCTCGTCGCTCGGGTCGCACTGTAGCGCATCCCCCGCCGTCGCGGTCAACTCGACCGTCATCTTCCCGAAACACGCCGTCCACCGGCGGGCCGCTCCCCTGCCGGCGTGCCACCAGTTCGGGCGGCGGGGGCAGCAGAATGGTCGCCGATGTCTGCCGTCCCGACGCCTCCCCGTTCCCGCTCCCACCGGCCCGCGCTCGCCACCGGCCGCCGACTCGCACTCGTCGGGGCGCTCACCGTGTCGGTACTGGTCGCCGCCTGCGGCATCCAGGGTCGCGCCCTCCCGACGATCAACGCGGCGTCCAGCGGCACACGCACCCAGATCTTCGACAAGGACGGCAACCTCATCACCGAGATCGCCGGCGACGAGCGGCGGCAGTCGGTCCCGCTCGACCAGATCCCCCGCGTGGTGCAAAACGCCGTGGTGTCCATCGAGGACGAGCGGTTCTGGGAGCACAGCGGCGTCGACCCCAAGGGCATCCTCCGAGCGGCACGCAAGACGTCGGAGGCCGGGGCGGTCGCTCAGGGTGGTTCCACGATCACCCAGCAGTACGTGAAGAACGTGCTCCTGAGCTCGGAGCAGAACATCCAGCGGAAGATCCAGGAGGCGAGCCTCGCCTACCAGCTCGAGAAGACCCACACCAAGGAGTTCATCCTCGAGCAGTACCTCAACACCATCTGGTTCGGGAACCGCTCGTACGGCGTGCAGGAAGCGTCGCTCGGCTACTTCGGTCACCCGGTGCAGGACGTCACCATCCCCGAGGCGGCCATGCTCGCCGGCGTCATCCAGAGCCCCACCCGCACCAACCCCTACAAGGACCCGGTCGCGGCGAAGAAGCGACGCGACGTCGTGCTCGGCAAGATGCTCTCGCTCGGGTACATCACCCAGGAGGAGCACGACGCCGCCGTGGCGACGCCCATCACCCTGTCCGACGCGTCGTCCACCGAGGCGCAGCAGCGGTACGACGCCCCGCACTTCGTGGAGGAGGTCAAGAACTTCATCCGCACGGACAAGCGCTTCGGCGACACCGAGGACGAGCGCAACAACCTCCTCGTGAACGGCGGGCTCCGCATCTACACGACCGTCGACGTCGCGATGCAGCGCAAGGCCGAGGCCGACATCAAGAAGATCTACCCCGACCAGGATCGTCCCCTGAAGGACGGGCGCAAGGACCCCGACATCGGCCTCGTCGCCATCGAGGCGCGCACCGGCTACGTGCGGGCCATGGTCGGCGGCTACGACTACTTCGACACCAACACGGCCGTGCACCCGTACGCGCAGTACAACCTCGCCGTCGGCAAGGGGCGCCAGGCCGGCTCGACCTTCAAGCCGATCGTGCTGGCTGCCGCACTGGCCAACGGTGTGAAGCCGACGGCGACGTTCCCCTCTCCCGGCCGCACCGTGATCCGCGTCGCCGGCCAGGCGCCGTGGAGCGTGAAGGGCGACGCGCTGGGCGCGAAGGCGAGCCTGACGCAGTGCGTCATCCACTCCGCGAACACCTGCTTCGCGAACCTCATCGCCGACAAGCGGGTCGGCGTCGACCGCGCCACCGAGTTCGCCGGGAAGATGGGCATCGACATCACGCCCTGGGACCCCGCGACCAAGACCGGGTTCAAGCGGGTGCTCTCGCTGGTGCTCGGCACCAACGACTCGACCGTGCTCGACATGACCGAGGCGTACACCACCTTCGCCAACCGGGGGCTCCACGTGCCCGCCACCATGGTCACGAAGGTCGTCGACGCCAACGGCACCGTGCTCTACCAGCACCAGCACACCCAGACGAAGGTGCTCGAGCCGGAGGCGGCCGATGCCATCACCAAGATGCTCGAGGGCGTGCTCGTGAGCGGCACGGCCGCCGGCAAGGGCATCGGCCGGCCCGCCGCGGGCAAGACGGGCACCACCCAGAACGCCACGGACGCCTGGTTCATCGGCTACACCCCCGACCTCGTGACCGGCGTGTGGGCCGGGTACTCCGAGACGTCCAAGAAGAAGGTCGGCCAGGCCGGAGCCACCGCTGCCGCGCCGGTGTGGCAGCGGTTCATGATCGACGCGTTGAAGGACGTCCCGCCGAGCAACTTCGACGAGTCGAGCAACCCCGTGGTCACCACCACCACGGTGCCGCCGTCGAACACGGCGATCTTCCAACCGCTGGCCGCGACGACGATGGTCACCATGCCGTCGGCGGGCAGCGGCAACGTGAACGACGCCGTGGCGCGCCTCAAGCGCGCCGGGCTGGTCGTGCAACGCATCGACGTGCCGAACCCGCCGGGCGTCGTGAACGGCCAGGTGCTCGGGCAGGCGCCGGCCGCCGGATCGTCCGTCCCGAAGGGTGCGACGGTGACGATCGAGGCGACGCCCGGCAACCCGCCCCCCGCCGGCCCCGTGCCCGACATCGTGGGCCAGCTCGCCACCGACGCCGTGCCCGGCCTGCAGAAGCTCGGGTACACGGTCACCGCGAACGTCGTCGACGCACCTGCGGGCTTCCTGCTGCCGAGTGGCCTCCCGCCCGGCCCCGGGGTGGTGTGGTCGATCAGCCCCGCGATCGGCACCATCTCCCCGGATGGCAAGCTGACGCTCGGCGTACAGTCGATCCCGACACCGCCGCCCGTACCACCGACCGGACCCTGAACCACATGACCGACACCCGCACCCCCCACGAGACGAGGCCGGCGGACGCAACCGGCGACGACGCCGCCCCCAGCACGATCCGCAAGTGGGGCATGCGCACGCTCATCGCGATCGCCGCGAGCAGCTCACTCGTGTGGATCGGCGCGATCGTCTACGGCACCTTCGGCGATTACCACCTGAGCGGCTGGCTCGAGGACCGCACGTTCCCCAAGGCGGCCGAGCCGATCTGCAAGAAGGCCATGGCCGACCTGAAGAAGTTCCCCCAGGCGCACGAGTCCAAGACGCCCCACGACCGCGCCGTCGTGGTCCGCGAGACCACCGCCAGACTGCAGGAGATGCTCGACGACCTGCGGGCCGTCGTGCCGAAGACGGCCGACGCCAAGTGGATCAACCTCTGGATCGACGACTGGGGAACGCATCTGAAGGACCGGCTCGACTTCGCCCGCCGCCTCGACACGAAGGGCGCCGGCGAGGAGTTCTTCGAGTCGACGAAGGCGAACACCCAGATCTCGAAGTCCCTCGACGCCTACGCCGAGAACAACCAGATGGTCTCCTGCGAGACCCCCGGCGACGTCTGACTCTGTCCTAGATCGCCCGCGCCAGCTCGAACGCCGAGCGGGCCATGCGCCGCAGGCCGGCGTCCACGTCGTAGGTCGCGAGCTCGTCCTCGGTGACCCACCGGAGGGCCTGAGATTCCTCATTGCCCTCCGGCCGGGCGCCGGGCGGCGCGACGACCAGGTAGCGCACGTCGAGGTGCAGGTGGGGATCCTCACGCGGCGGCGCCACGCGGTGGATGTCGAGATCGATCGGCACCGACCAGACGCGCAGCCCTGCGATGCCCGACTCCTCGGACGCCTCGCGCAGCGCAACGTTCGCGAGGTTCATGTCGCCGTCCGCGTGGCCACCCGGCTGCAGCCAGCGCTGGAGCTTGGTGTGGAAGAGTAGGAGCGCCCGCTCGCGCGCGTCGTCCACGACGAAGGCCGACCCCGTGAGGTGACCGGGTCGCGTCGTCCGGGTCGCCGCGTCCACACGTCCGTCGACCAGGTGCGCGATGAGCAGGCGATCGCGTTCGAGCGCATCGTCGCCCGGCGGCACGGCCGCCACTGCGGCGAGCGCCTCGGACACGTCGGCGGACGGACGGAGCTCGGGGCTTCCGAGGTCGAGGAACATCCCCGCCATCATGGCCGCCGGAAGCGCCACGGCGTGTCGCGAGCGACCGAGATGCCGACGCGCGGTCCCACCAGTGGTGCGGCCGGCGGCGGCGTGCCGTCGTCCAGCAGCTGCACGCTCGGCCCCGAGGCGTCGGGGCCGAGCGTCCGACCGTTGGCCCACGCCGCGATGCCGAGGGCCTGGCAGAGCTTGGCCGGGCCGTTGGCGAGGTCGGCATCGCGTCGAGCGGCGGGGCGGGCCCGACGGATGGCGTCCATGCCCACGAGCGGCTCGACCGCCCGCAGCAGCACCGCCTGCGGGTCGCCGACGGGTCCGGTGACGATGTTGGCGCACCAGTGCATCCCGTAGGAGAAGTACACGTACACGACACCCGCCGGCCCGAACATGACGGCATTGCGGGGTGTCTCCCCACGAGCCGCATGGGACGCCGGATCGTCGCTCCCGCCGTAGGCCTCGACCTCGACGATGCGGCCCGACCGCACGTCGCCGTCGCCGTGGTCGACGAGGAGCACCTTGCCGAGCAGTGCGGGCGCGACGACCGAGGCGTGGTCGTCGAGAAGCGAACGGGCGACCGGCCTCAACGCGTGAGAGAGCCCGCTCGGGCGAGGTCGTCCGCCATCCGGCGCTTCGCCTCGTCCATCTGCGTCGCGACCGGCACCGGCCCCGCGCCGCCCGCCGTCGTGCGCTGACGCACGGGCACACCCGGGCGCATCAGCGCCGCTGCGTCCGCACCGAGGGTCGGCTCCGCCTCGACGAGCGGGGCGAGCTCGAGCCCCTCGTCCATGGATCGGCGGACGATCGCCCCCACGACGGCGTGTGCCTCGCGGAACGGCATGCCGCCCCGCACCAGGTACTCGGCCAGATCGGTGGCGGCCGCGTACGGGCTGTCGGCCGCCGAGGCCATGCGGTCGGTCCGGAACGTGATCGTGTCCAACATGCCCGCCACGGCGCCCAGCCCGCGACGCACCTGGTCGAAGCTGTCGAACAACGGCTCCTTGTCCTCCTGCAGATCGCGGTTGTACGCGAGCGGGAGCGCCTTGAGCGTGGCGAGGAGGCCGGTGAGGTTGCCGATGACCCGCCCGGCCTTGCCGCGCGCCAGCTCCGCGATGTCGGGGTTCTTCTTCTGCGGGAGCATCGAGGAGCCCGTCGAGTACGCGTCCGACAGGCGCACGAACCCGAACTCCTCGGTCGACCAGATGACGATCTCCTCGCCGATTCGGCTGAGGTGGATGGCGATCATGGTGAAGTCGAACAGCGTCTCGGCCACGAAGTCGCGGTCGCTGACGGCGTCGAGGGAGTTGGCGAACGCCGACGCGAACCCGAGCCGCTCGGCGTTGGCGATCGGGTCGATGGGAAGGCTCGAGCCGGCGAGGGCGCCGGCGCCCAGCGGCGAGACGTCGAGGCGGCGGTGGGCGTCGACGAGCCGGTCGAGGTCGCGGCTGAACGCCCAGAAGTGGGCCAGCAGGTGATGCCGCAGCAGCACCGGCTGCGCCTGCTGCAGGTGCGTGTAGCCCGGAAGGTAGGCATCGCCGACGTCCTCGGCGCGTGCGAGGAGCACCTGCTGCAGGGCGACGACCCGCTCGGCGACGGTGGCGACCGCGTCCTTGCAGAACAACCGGAACGCCGTCGCAACCTGGTCGTTGCGGCTGCGGCCGGTGTGGAGACGCGCGCCGGCGTCGCCGGCGATCTCGGTGACGCGTCGTTCGATCGCCGTGTGGATGTCCTCGTCGGTGTCGACGAACACGAACCGTCCCGACGCCAGCTCGGCCTCCGTGACGTCGAGCGCGCCCTCGACCGAGGCGATCTCGGCATCGCTCAGGATGCCCGCCTCACCGAGGCCGGCGACGTGCGCACGGCAGCCCCTGATGTCGAAGCGGGCGAGGCGCTGGTCGAACGGCAGGCTGAGCGTGTACTCCCACAGCTCGGCGGACGGCCCCTCGGCGAAGCGGCCGTGCCACAGGGGCTGGGCATCGTGTGAGTCAGACATCAGCGGGAACGATACCGGCCGTAGGGTTGCCGCCATGCGAGTGATCCCGTTCGGCACCTCGTCGGGACGACCGACGGCGACGCGCCACGTCAGTGGCCTCGCCGTCGACCTCGGCCCGTCGTGGATCCTCGTCGACTGCGGTGAGGGCATCCAGCAGCAGATCATGCGGAGCCCGCTCAAGCCGTCGCGCCTCGCGCTCGTGCTCGTCACCCACCTGCACGGCGACCACGTGCTGGGCCTGCCCGGCCTCCTCGGAACGCTCGGCATGGAGGGGCGCACCCGGCCGTTGCCGATCGTGTCGGCGGAGGGCATGGGTCAGTGGCTCGACGCGATGTGCGCGCTGCCGATCCTCGGCCTCGACTTCCCGGTGCCGGTCACCGAGCTCGTCGACGACGCGTTCGACGGCCGGGGCGGCGACCCCTCCCCCGTCGCGGAGATCGCCGGAGCGACCGTGAGCGCCCTCCCGCTCCGCCACCGGGTGCCGAGCTTCGGCTACCGCGTCACCGAGCCCGACCGCGTCGGCCGGATCGACGCCGTACGAGCACGGGAGCTCGGCGTCGCCGACGGCCCCGACATGGGTCGCCTGCAGCGCGGCGAGAGCGTCGAGGGGGCGACGGGACTGGTCCTGCCGTCCGAGGTCACGGGTCCGCCCCGCCGAGGGCGGGTCGTCACCGTGCTCGGCGACACCACCAGGTGCGACGCGTCGGTGGCGCTGGCGCGCGATGCCGCACTGGTGGTGCACGAGACCACCTTCGCGAACCGCGATCAGGCGCTGGCCGACCAGTGGAAGCACGCGACGCCGGCCGACGCCGCGTTCGTCGCCGCAACGGCCGGCGCCGAGCGCCTGCTGATCAACCACTTCAGCTCGCGCTACGACGACCCGGACGAGCTGCTCCGGGAGGCCCGTGCCGGGTTCCCCGCGACCGAGGCGGCCGTCGAACTCGAGCCCGTCGACATCCCGTGAACCGACCCGGCCCGGGCTACTGCCCGGTGCCCTGGATCGACGACCAGGTCTTCACGCTGAGGCCCCAGAGCTGCACGAAGCCCTCGGAGTCGGCGTGACGGAAGCGGTCTGCCGCGTCGTAGGTGGCGAGCCCGTAGTCGTACAGGCTCTTCGGCGCCCGCCGGCCCACCACGAAGCACTGGCCGCCGGCGCCGTTCGAGCCCGGAGTGAGCGCCAACCGGACCTCGCCCGTGACGAACTGCTGCGACGACTCGATGAACGCGTCCATCGCCTGCTTCAACGGGCTGAACCACAGCCCGTCGTAGATGAGCTCCGCGTACCGGTGCTCCATCTTCATCTTCTCCCGGCCGAGGTCGCGCTCGACCGTGATCGACTCGAGATCGGCGTGCGCCAGCATCAACGCCAGGCCGCCGGGAGCCTCGTACGTCTCGCGGCTCTTGATGCCGACACGACGGTTCTCCACCATGTCGAGCCGGCCCCAGCCATAGGCGCCCACGACGCCGTTGAGGTGCACCACGATCTCGTGGAGCGGCATCGCCACGCCGTCGACCGAGACGGGAACGCCGGCCTCGAACCCGATGACGACGTCACGACGCTCCGTGGCCGTCGGTCGCGTGAGCTCCCACACGCCGGACGGCGGCTCCGCCCACGGGTCCTCCATCTCGCCGCACTCGATCGCCCGACCCCAGAGGTTGTCGTCGATCGAGTACATCTTCTCCTTCGTCGCGCGGATCGGGATGCCGTGCTCGGCGGCGTAGGCGATCGAGTCCTCGCGGGTGAACCCCCAATTGCGCACGGGAGCGACGAGCTCCAGGTCGGGGGCGAGGGCCATCGACGACACCTCGAACCGCACCTGGTCGTTGCCCTTGCCGGTGCAGCCGTGGGCGATGCCGTCGGCGCCGAACTGACGGGCCACCGCCACCTGGTGCTTCACGATGAGCGGTCGACTCAGCGCCGACACCAGGGGGTACTTGCCCTCGTAGAGCGCGTTGGCCTTGATGACGGGGGCCAGGTAGTCCCGGGCGAACTCCTCGCGCAGGTCGAGCTCCACGTACTCGCTCGCACCGGCACCGAGCGCCTTCTCGCGGTTGCCGTCGAGCGTGCCCTCCTGGCCGACGTTGGCCGACACGCAGATCACCTCGCAGCCCAGGTTCTCGATCATCCAACGGACGGCGACGGACGTGTCGAGGCCACCGCTGTAGGCGAGGACGACTTTCTTGGCCATGGAGTTGCTGTTCCTTCTGGTCGGGGGTGGCTGGTCGGGGGTGGCTGGTCGGGGGTTGCTGGTGTGGGATTCGATCAGATGCCGGCGAGGTCGCCGATGACGCTCTCGACCTTGGCGCCCTTGCCGGCGGCGGCGATCACGAGGAGCGTGTCGTCGCCGGCGACGGTGCCGATGATCTCGGCCGAGCCGGAGCGGTCGATGGCGGAGGCGACGACGTGCGCGCACCCCGGGGGCGTGCGCAGGACCACGAGGTCGCCACTGCGGTCGATGCCGGCGACCCAGTCGCCGAGCACGCGCCGCAGGTGGTCGTCGGTGCTCACCTGGTCGAAGGGGAGCTCGGGGATGGCGTAGGCGGTCTCGCCGCCCGGCACCCGCACCTTGATGGCCGAGAGCTCTTCGAGGTCGCGACTCACGGTGGCCTGGTTCACCTCGACGCCGGCGGCGGCGAGCAGCTCCACGAGCTGCGTCTGGTTGGTGACGGCGTGGTCCTCGAGCAGCTTGGTGATCTTGTGCTGCCGTGCCGTCTTGGAGATGCGCGACGCGGCCATCAGCGTCCTCCCGAGAGTTGTTCGTCGGCCATGAGCCAGGCGAGGAGACCCCTCGCCGAGTGGAGGCGGTTGCCGGCCTGCGGCCAGATGCGCGACCGGGGGCCGTCGAGCACGTCGTCTGCGGCCTCGTCGCCGCGGTGCGCCGGCAGGCAGTGCAGGAACACGGCCTCGGGAGCCGCGGCCGCCATCACCGCGGCGTCGACCTGGAAGCCGGCGAAGTCGTGGCGACGCTGCACCATCTGCGCCTCCTGGCCCATCGAGTACCAGGCGTCGGTGTAGACGACGTCTGCGTCCTTCGCTGCCTCGATCGGGTCGCCGGTGGTGTCGACCGCGACGCCCGCCGCCGCGAGGTGAGCCGCGGCGCTCTCCGAGAACGCGTAGCCCGCCGGATGCGCAACCCGGAGCTGCGAGCCACAGCTGGCGAGGCCGAGCGCCAACGACCGGGCCATGTTGTTCGCGTCGCCGATGTAGGCGACGGTGAGCCCGTCGAGCCGGCCGAACTCCTGGCGGATCGTGAGCAGATCGGCGAGCACCTGGATGGGATGGGCGTCGTCGCTCAGCAGGTTGATGATCGGCACGCTCGACACGGCCGCCATCCGCTCGAGCTTGCTGTGCTCGAACACGCGGGCGGCGATCACCGAGTGGTACCCCATGAGCGTGCGGGTGACGTCCTCGGTGGACTCGCGCACGTCGAGGCCGACCTCCTCGGGGCGTACGTACACCGGATGGCCACCGAGCTCGACGGTGGCGATCTCCATGGAGTGCCGGGTGCGGGCCGAGGGCTTCTCGAACAGCAGCGCGACACCCCGTCGCCGCAGCGGCTGGGGCACCGCGTCGGACACCGTGAAGTCGGTGGACAGCGCGAGGTCGAGAACGTCGTTGAGTTCGGCCGAGGTGAGATCGTCGATCTCGAGGAAGTGCCGGGGCATCGGGGCAGCCTATCCGATCAACGCATGATCATGCACACACTTGCATGATCATGTAGGAGCACGGTCACGACGCCGGAGATCACGACGGCGGGGCGAGCAGGTCGGCGAGCACGCCCACGATCGCGGCGATCGCGAGCTTCACCTCGTCCTCGGAGATGAGGAGGCTCGGCGCCAGGCGCAGCGCCGTCGGCGTGACCGCGTTGACGACCACGCCCCGCTCCAGCAGCAGGGCGGCGGCGTCCTTCGCAGCGACGCCGTCGAGTTCGATCGCCAGCAGCAGCCCGAGACCACGGGCATCGCCGATGCCGGGCCGCCCGCGCAGACCGTCGAGGATCGCGGCCCCGGCGGTGGTGGCGCGCGCCGGCACGTCCTCGCGCTGCATCACGTCGAGCACGGTGCGTGCGGTCGCCGCCGCCAGGGGCTGCCCGCCGTAGGTCGTGCCGTGATCGCCGGGCTCGAACGCCCGCGCCACCTCGGCGCGAGCCCAGCACGCGCCGATGGGCATACCGTTGCCCAGCGCCTTCGCAAGGGTGACCACATCGGGTTCGACCCCGAAGTGCTGGTGGGCGAACCACCGACCGGTGCGGCCGAGGCCGGTCTGCACCTCGTCGAGCATGAACAACACGCCGCGCTCGCGGCAGAGCTCGGCGACGCCGCGGAGGTAGTCGCCGGACACCGGGTTGACGCCGCCCTCGCCCTGCACCACCTCGAGGAGCACGGCGCCCACCGACTCGTCGAGGCTCGACCGGAGCGCGTCGAGGTCGTCGAACGCGACGTGACGGAACCCCTCGGGGAGCGGCTGGAACGCCTCGTGCTTCTGCGGCTGGCCGGTCGCGTGCAGCGTGGCGAGCGTCCGCCCGTGGAACGAGCCGTAGGCGCTCACGACCACGTGGCGCCCCCGACCGCCGAACTTGCGAGCGAGCTTGATCGCGCACTCGTTGGCCTCGGCGCCGGAGTTCGTGAAGAACACCTGCCCCAGCGGCGCATCGGCGGTCCCGCCGAGGAGGCCGTCGATGGAGCGGGCGAGCGGCTGGTTGTGCTCGTTGCCGAACAGGTTCGAGACGTGCAGCAGCGTCGACGCCTGCGCACAGATCGTCGTCGCCACCTCGGGGTGAGCGTGACCGAGGGAGGTGACGGCCAGGCCGCTGAGCAGGTCGAGGTATCGGTTGCCGTCGACGTCGAAGAGCCAGGATCCCTCGCCGCGGACGAAGGTGACCGCCGGCGCCGCGTAGGTTGTCATGAGTGGAGCTGGGGAGACGTCGACCATGTGGATGAGCATAGTCCGGGCGACTGCATGATCATGCAGAGTTACGCATGAACATGAGATGGCTCGGACCGCCCCTCGCAGCGGTCGCACTCGTCGCCTGCACGAGCGCGGGGACGCGCGCCACGGCACCGACCACGGCTGCGTCGGCGACGACGACGCAGCGCGTCGGGCCGGCGGGAGTCGCCCTGGTGACCGCTCCCCCGACCACCGTCGCTCCCCAGCCCGTCCCGGCCGCGGCGCCCGGACCGTCGACAGCCCCCACCGCATCGGCGGCCCCGACTCCCCTGCCCCCGCCCACGAGCTGGCCGTGCACCGAGCGCGGCCTCGTCGACGACCCTGCCAAGCTCCACGACGCGCTGGTCGACGCGCTGCGCGGCAGCGACCTGCCCCCGTCGTCGGCCACGCGCCTGTTCCGCCAACTGCCCCGCATCGAGGCCGACCTTTCGATGGACTGCACCGCCGAGCGCCTGACCGGCGTGCCCTCGCTCGTCATCGCCGCCATCGCGTACCGCGAGGCCGACAACGACCCCACCCGCTCCTCGATGTCGGGCGAACCGCTCGGCGCGGTCAACCCCGACACCCATGTGGTCGAGGGCACCACGCGGCTCGACAACGCCGTCGCGACCGCCCGCCACCTCCGCACCAACGCCGCCGAGATCTACGGCGTGCGCGTCGACGCCGCCATGACGCCCGTGGAGCTCGCGTACGCCGCGCTCGCCTTCAACCGTGGCGGTCGCTACTGCCGCGCCGGACAACTGCACCCGATGGCGTCGCCCTACGTGGCGTCGGGCTTCGTCGACGCCACCGTCGGCATGAGCTGGCCCGACGTGGGGGGCGACGACGGCGCTCCCACGGCATGGGGTGAGCCCGCGACGGTGCGAGGTCACCCCGACGACCGGCTCGGCGTCATGGCCGTCGTCCGCGGCCTCGGCTCCGACATCACCGCCCCGGCGTACGCCTGGAACACCGCCGAACCCCAGATCGCGTGCCACTAGCTTGGACGGATGCGTTGGTCGAACCTGTTCATCCCCACACTCCGCGACACCCCCGGTGACGCCGAGGCCGTCAGCCACCAGCTCCTCGTCCGCGGTGGCTACGTCCGCCAGCTGCACTCCGGTCACTACTCGCTGCTCCCGCTGGGGCTGAAGGCGCACACGAAGGTCGCGAACATCATCCGCGAGGAGATGGACCTGATCGGCGGCCAGGAGTTCATCCACCCCGCTCTCCACCCGGCCGCGGTGTGGCAGCAGAGCGGTCGCTGGGAGACGATGGGTCAGGAGATGTTCCGCCTCGTCGACCGGCGCGGCAACGACCTGGCGCTGGGCATGACCCACGAAGAGGTCTTCACGATCGTGGCGAAGGAGCTCGAGTCGTACAAGGAGCTCCCGCAGATCTGGTACCAGATCCAGACGAAGTTCCGCGACGAGCCCCGCCCCAAGGCCGGGCTCCTCCGGGTGCGCGAGTTCGACATGAAGGACTCGTACAGCTTCGACATCGACCAGGCCGGCCTCGACCACTCGTTCGACAAGCACCACGACGCGTACGTCCGCATCTTCGCCCGCCTCGGGCTGCCGGCGTTCCCCGTGCAGGCGTCGTCGGGGGCGATGGGCGGCGGTTCGAGCCTGGAGTTCATGGTGCCGTCGCCGGCGGGCGAGGACGACGTCGCCGTGTGCCCCACCGGCGACTACCACGCCAACGTCGAGCGGGCCACGTCCGCGCTCGCGCCGGTCGCCACGAAGGACGGCCCCGACGAGCTCGAGCGGTTCCCCACACCCGGCATCGTCACCATCGCCGCGCTCGCGAAGTTCGAGGGCGGCGCCGGCGCGATCCACCAGATCAAGACGCTCGTCATGGTGCTCGACGGCGAGGTCACGCTCGTCTGCCTGCGCGGCGACCACCAGCTCAACCTGCAGAAGCTCCAGGACCTCACCGGCGCGATCGACATCCGTCCGGCTGAAGAGGCCGAGACCGTCGCCGCGCTCGGCGCACGCCCCGGCAGCCTGGGCGCCGTCGGCGTCGAGGGCCTGCGCATCATCGCCGACGAGGCGCTGCGCGGACGCGTGCACATGACCACCGGCGCCAACGAGGACGGTTGGCACTGGCGCGGCGTCGACGTCGAGCGCGACATCGCCGTGGCCGAGTGGGCCGACCTGCGCGAGATCACGAAGGGCGAGGCCTGCGTCAACTGCGGGAGCAAGCTGGACATCGTCACGTGCATCGAGACGGGCCACATCTTCAAGCTCGGCACGAAGTACTCGGACTCGATGGGCGCGACCGTGCTCGACGCCGACGGCGTGCTCAAGCCGCTCATCATGGGCTGCTACGGCATCGGCGTCGGCCGCGCGCTGGCCGCCATCATCGAGACCCATCACGACGAGAAGGGCATGATCCTGCCGGTGGCCGTGGCGCCGTACGAGGTCGTGATCACGGTCGTGAAGACGGCGGACGCCGAGTCGATGCGGGTCGCCGAGGACCTCTACGACACGCTCCGCTCCGACGGCATCGACGTCCTCCTCGACGACCGCGACGAACGTCCGGGTGTGAAGTTCGCCGACGCCGAGCTCATCGGCATCCCCTACCGGATCACGCTCGGCCCCAAGGGCCTGGCCAACGGCATGGCCGAGCTCACGCCCCGCTCGACGCGGGAGAGCACCGACGTCGCGCTCACCGAGGTCGCGGCGACGGTGACCGACCTCGTCCGAACAGGCCGCCGCGCCAACGCGTAGTCGACGGCGTCAGGCCAGCACCATCGTGCCGACGCCGGCGTCGGTGAAGAGCTCGAGCAGGAGCGCGTGCGGGACACGCCCGTCGATCAGGTGCACCTCCGACACGCCGTGCGCGATCGCCTGGAGGCACCCCTCGATCTTGGGGATCATGCCGCCGGCGATGGTGCCGTCGGCGATGAGGGCGGCCGCCTCGGCGGCGGACACCTCCTTGATGAGCGAGGACGGATCGTCGACGTCGCGGAGCAGACCTGCGACGTCGGTGAGGAAGATCAGCTTCTGCGCGCCGAGCGCCTCGGCGATCGCTCCGGCGACGGCGTCGGCGTTGATGTTGTACGCCTGACCGTCGGAGTCGCTGCCGACCGTCGACACCACCGGGATGAGGTCCATCGCCAGGAGCCGCGTGATGATCGAAGGGTTGACCCCGGTGACGTCGCCGACGAAGCCGAGCTCGGGGTCGCGCACCTCCGCCTCGATCAGTCCGGCGTCCTGCCCCGACAGACCGACGGCGACCGGGCCGTGCACGTTGAGCGCGGACACGATGTCGCTGTTCACCTTGCCCATCAGCACCATCTGCACGACTTCGAGCGTCTCGGCGTCCGTCACGCGGTGACCGCCGACGAACTCCGACGACTTGCCCATGCGGGCGAGCCACTCGCCGATCTGCGGGCCGCCACCGTGGACGATCACGGGATGGATGCCCACCGAGTGCATCATCACGATGTCGCGGGCGAACTGCTCGAACAGGCTCGGCGAGCTCATGGCGTTGCCGCCGAACTTCACGACGACGGTCGCTCCGGCGAACCGCTGGATGTAGGGCAGGGCCTGGAGCAGCACCTCGACCTGGTTCGCGTGATCGTGTTCGGTCATGTCGTGTAGTCCGCGTTGATCCGGATGTAGCCGTCGGTGAGATCGCAACCGTAGGCGGTGAACGCTCCGTCCGCGACGCCCAGGTCGGCCCGGAGCACCACGTGGCCGGTGGTCATGTGCGCCTCGGCAGCGGCCAGCGCCGCGTCGGTCGACGGCGCCGGGTACATCTCGGTGTCGCCGATCCACACCGTGACGTTCGCCGCGTCGATGTCGGTCTGGTCGTCGCACTTGCCGATGGCCATCACGATGCGGCCCCAGTTGGGGTCGGAGCCGTGGACGGCCGTCTTCACGAGCGGCGAGTTCACGATGGCCTTGGCGACGAGCTTGGCCTGCGCGGTGTCGCGAGCCCCGGTGACCCGGACCTCGATCACCTTCGAGGCGCCCTCGCCGTCGGCCGCGATCATCAGCACGAGGTCGAGGGCCACCGAGCGCAGCGCCTCTCCGAAGGCGTCCGGATCGACGGGGCCGGCGGCGCCGTTGGCGAGGACGACCGCCGAGTCGCTGGTGGACGTGTCGGTGTCGATCGACAGCGCGTTGAACGTGGAGTCGACGGCCGAACGGAACGTCGAGTCGAGGGCGGCGCGGTCGAGCGCTGCGTCGGTGAAGAAGAACGTGAGCAGCGTCGCCATGTTGGGCTCGATCATGCCGACGCCCTTCGCGATCCCCACGATGGTGGCCTGCCCGCCGTCGGTCGTGGGGACGACCGCCGTCGCGAGCTTGGCGTGGGTGTCGGTGGTCATGATCGCCTCGGCGGCGGCGGCGAAGGCCGCCGCGTCCGCGGGCGGGGGTGGCCACGCCACCGAGCCGATGCCGGCCCGGATGCGGTCCATCGGGTAGGCCCGCCCGATGACGCCGGTGGAGGCGACCGCGAGATCGTCCGGTTCGACGCCGGCAGCCGTCGCGGCGAGCTGCTGCAGCTCGGCGGCGTCGGCGTCGCCCACCGGCCCGTTCGCGACGTTCGCGTTCTTCGAGACGACGACGATGCCGCGCGCCGCTCCGGTGTCGGTGACCTGCCGGCTGAGCCGGACGCTCGGCCCGGCGAATCGGGATTGCGTGTACACCCCGGCGGCGACGCAGGGGCGGTCGGACACCACCAGGCAGAAGTCGGTGGTGTCGTCCTTCACGCCGATGTTGGCGACGTGGACGCGGAAGCCGGCCGGGGCGGCAGGCGCGGAAACGGGCACAGAGTCGGGCGGAGAGTCGGGCACGCCGACACTCTAGCCAGGCTGATGCATGTTCATGCAGAGTTACGCATGAACATGAGAATCCGTTCCCACGGAGAAGGCACGCATCGAGAAGGATCCGAGATCGATGCCGGTCACGATGGCCGACGCCGTCTCCTCGGGCCGACGCAGCGCTGCGATGTAGACCAGCGGCAGGTAGTGGTCGGCCGTCGGAGCGGCGCGGCGCCCGTCGGGCGTGGCCTCGTAGTCGACGATGGCCGAGCGGTCACCGCGTTGGACGGCGTCCCAGATGCGGGCGTCGAAGTCGACCGCCCACTGTGCGGGCTCGGTCGCGCCGGGGTCGAGCTCGCCGAAGTTGTGGGTGACGTTGCCGCTCCCCATGATCATCACGCCGTCGTCGCGCAGCGGATCGAGGCGGCGGGCGAAGTCCCAGTGCCACGACGCTGGGCGTGTGCCGTCGATCGACAGCTGCACGACCGGCACGTCGGCATCCGGGAACGTGTGGATCAGCACCGACCAGGCCCCGTGGTCGAGGCCCCATCCGGCGTCCAGGCCGATGTGCACGTCCCCTCCCAGGGCCGCGACCCGCGCGGCGAGCGCCGGGTCACCCGGCGCCGGGTACTGCACCGCGTACAGCTCGGACGGGAAGCCTCCGAAGTCGTGGATCGTGCGGGGCCGCTCCATCGCCGTGACCGCCGTGCCGCGGGTGAACCAGTGAGCGGAGATCATCAGGACGGCCCGCGGCCGTTCCACCTGGGCGCCGAACTCGCGCCACGCCGTGGAGTAGTGGTTGAGGTCGATGGCGTTCATCGGCGTCCCGTGGCCGAAGAACGCGGCCGAGGTGCTCACGCCGCGTCGTCCGGCGCAGTGGGCTCGTCGGCCTCGGCCGGCGTGACCGCCACGGCGCACGGGTGCACCGCGTCACGCACCCGTCGGAGCAGCGACTCGAGCTGCGTGCGCTCCGCCTCGTCGAGCGCTCCGAGGATCTCGGTGTCGACGACCCGGACGTGTTCGGGCATGCATTCGGCGATGGCCGTCCGGCCGGCGTCGGTGATGCTCAGGTAGACCACCCGGCGATCGCTTGGACAGGACTGCCGCGCGGCGAGTCCGAGCTGCTCGAGGCGATCGGAGACACGCGTGACGGCACTCGGGCTGTAGCGACACTGCGCCGCGAGGTCGGTCATCCGGAGACGCCCACCGTCGGTGCGGGAGAGTCGGAGGAGCGGCTCGAACAGCTGGCCGCTGAGCTGCGATCCGGGAGGAAAGGTCGCCTCGAGGAGGTCGGCCGCCCCGTGGGCGGACTCGAAGAGCAGGCCCACCACGGTGAGCGACGGGTGCTCGAGCATCGCGTCCGCGGCCGGCACCGCTGCGGGCATCCCCTCCGTGGCCATCTGCTCAGTATCCATGAAATCCACGATACCAGGAATACTCTTTCATCTGGTAAGGTTTCATCACGTACACTTGCACGAGCAAGCAGACCCACCCCGAAAGGCAATTCCCATGACCGACACCGTCGCCACCACCGCCACCCGCACCGTCAACGGCGTCGAGCTTCCGAAGCCCGGCACCTACACCATCGACGCCTCGCACGCCCACGTCGGCTTCACCGTCCGCCACCTCATGGTGTCGAAGGTCCGCGGCCAGTTCGACAAGTTCGAGGGCACGATCGTCATCGCCGAGGAGCCCACCGCGTCGTCGGTCAACGTGACCGTCGAGCTCGACAGCATCAACACCAACGACGAGGGCCGTGACGGCCACCTCCGCTCGGCCGACTTCTTCAACACCGACGCGAACAAGCACCTCACCTTCGCCTCCACGGCCGTCCGCCCCAACGGCTCGACGTGGGACGTCGACGGCGACGTGACCCTCAACGGCGTCACCCAGCAGATCACCCTGTCGGTGGAGTTCGAGGGTGCGACGATCGACCCGTGGAACAACCTCCGCATCGGCTTCAGCGCCACGGGCGAGCTCAACCGCGACGACTTCGGCGTGAACTGGAACCAGGCGCTCGAGACCGGCGGCGTGGTCGTCGGCAAGGTCGTCAAGCTCGAGATCGACGCCGAAGGCGTGACCCCCCAGGCCTGACGCCCGTCAGGGAGTGAGGCCGACGACGGGCAGCCCCGTCGTCTCCCCCAGCCCCGCCATCAGGTTCAGGCACTGGATCGCCTGACCGGCGGTGCCCTTGACCAGGTTGTCGATGGCACACAACACCAGCACCGTGTCGGTCCGCTCGTCGTAGCGGGCCGACACGTGCGCGGTGTTGGAGCCCTGCGTGGCCTTCGTGGACGGGATCCGCTCCGAGACCACGACGAACGGCTCGTCGGCGTAGGCGGTGGCGAGCGCGTCGAGCACGCGCTCCGTCGAGAGGCCCGACGTCGCCGGCCGGGCGTAGCACGTCGCCAGGATGCCCCGGTTCATCGGAGCGAGGTGCGGCGTGAACAGCACGGATGCGCCGGTGTGGATCTCCATCTCCGGCGTGTGCCGGTGATCGAGCAGGCCGTAGGCCGTGAAGTCCTCGTCGACCGTGCAGAACGTCGTGTTCGGCTTCGGCGGCCGGCCGGCACCGGAGACGCCCGACGCAGCGTCCACGATGACGCCGGCGGGAAGCACGACCCCGGCCGACACGAGCGGCGCGAGCGCGAGGATCGCCGCTGTGGGGTAACAACCCGGCGCCGCCACGCACCGGGCGGCCGCGATCTCCTCCCGGTAGAGCTCGGGCAGGCCGTATGCGAACATCGACAGGAGCTCCGGCGCGGTGTGGGTGATGCCGTACCAGGTGTCGTAGAGCGCGGCCTCCTGGAGGCGGAAGTCGGCCGCGAGGTCGATGACCCACCGCGTCGAGCCGAGCAGTTCCGGCACCAACGCCTGCGACGCGCCGTGCGGCAGGGCGAGGAAGACCGCGTCGACACCGTCGAGCAACCCCGCGTCATAGGCGACGAAGCGCTGGTCGCCGTAGGCCGCCGCGAGCGACGGGTAGAGGTCGGCGATCGCCGTGCCCGCCTGCGAATCGCCCGTGGCCCACGCCAGCTCGAGGTTCGGGTGCGCCGTCGCGAGACGCAGCACCTCGGACCCGGCGAATCCCGATGCCCCGACGATGCCGACTCTGACCCTGTCCGCTGATTGCATAGTCATGCAGGCTAGCGCATGACTATGGGGTGCCGGAGCCGATCCGGTGACCCGATCAATCGGCGTTCGCCGCCGGGACCGGGAACACGCACGGGCGGCCGCTCCCGCAGACGTCCACGACACGACCGTCGGCCTTCATGAACGCCGCCTTCAGCCGTTGCACCTCGGGCACGTTGGGCGTGTCGTCGTGAGGATCGTGGCCCTCCCGCGACGGCTCGTTGCCCACGGGCGACGACGGCGACCCCGTGTCCACGAGGACGTAACCCGACCCGGTCGAGTCGTCGTCCAGCTCGCCGAGCCGCCACGGACCGTCGGCCACACGCCCCGAAGCCGCGAGCGGCGTGCGCGCCGGGATCCCGGCCGTACGCGCCTCGACGCGGAGCGAGTACTCGGTCACCTGGTGGTCGCCGACCGCCCCGAGCAGCAGCACCCGGTGCTTCGGGGTCCCCGGGTACGGATGATCGGTGAGGTGCTGGGCATACCCGTCCGTCTCGCCCCGATCCCAGAGCACCGAGATCATCGCCAGGAGCAGCAGTCGGTCCTCGCGCACGGGGTACGACGGCTCGAACACGGCCTGGAGGTACTCGTCGAAGTCGACCGACCGGTCGAGCAGCAGGGCGTAGTTCATGCCGGCCTCACCGAGCACCGCCCGCCGGATCTCGGTGGAGGTCGCCACGATCGGGCCGCCGAGGATGGCGCCCTGGCTGTTGCCGTCGTAGTACAGCTCGTCGGTCTTCAGCACCGACGATCCACCGACCTGGAAGGCCGCGTTCGCCGAGAAGCCCTGCTCGGACGTCATGAGGCGCCCGAGGAACTGGAACGCCAGCACACCCTGCTGGATGCGATCCGGAAGGGTGGGAGAACCGCGAGAGATCGCCGAGCGCTCCGATCGCGTTGCCCACGTCCTCCGCCGCCATGCCGGCGAGGTTGGAGGCGCAGTAGACGATGTTGTTGCGGCTCCCCATGTCGAGGACCATGTCCGAACCGACCTCGCCCAGGTCGCCGAGGAGCCCGTGGCCGTAGAGCGACATCCGCGCCGGCACCGCAGGACCCGACGCCGAGTCGTGCGTCGCCGACGGCGGGATCATGCAGCGGAACGGGGCCGTGAACGTTCCGGCCTGACGCACCGGCGCGCCGTCGGCGTCGAGCACGAGGGATGCTCCCGGTTCGCCGGTCCCCGTCATGTAGAGCGGCGTGCTGAACGTGCCGTCGACCTGACGGAAGATGCGGGCATCACCGTCGGGATGCTCGACGACGGACTCGACGGTGAACGACGGCGCGCCGTTGCCGAGCTGGGCGAACGCGTCGTCGCGCATGGCCAGGAGGCGCCCGGCGATGGAGCGGGCGCTCCCGATCGTGAAGTCCCACGCGAGCTGCAGGCCGTTGCGGGCGACACCCGCGTCACCGAGGTCGGCGAACACCTGCTCCATCGACGGCCGCCGCGCCTCGAACGTGGTGTCGGTCGTCCGCTGGCCCGTCCGGTAGGCGTCGAACGCCGGCGTGCGGGCGAGCGGCGCTCCCGTCGCGTCGACCAGGTTGCGGAGACCGACCACGATCCGATGTGCCTCGGGGAAGTTCGTCGCGGGATGCACGATCAAGGTCGGCGTGCCGTCCTCGGCGAGCGCGTCGAGCTCGGCCCAGTACGGCTGCCGCCGCCGGGCGGTGGCGTCCCACAGCACGATGGGCGCGTCGGCGGCGAGCGAGGCGTCCAGGTCGGTCAGGCCGGGAAGGCGGGACCGCTTCGCGTCGAGGCCCGGAAGGTCGATCAGCAACGGCGAGCCAGGGCTGAAGTCGTCCGAGCTCGTGAAGGCGGCGGTGTCGACGCGCACCCCGGCGGCGTTCGCCGGCATGTGGTCGCGGTCGAACACGAGGTGACGGCCGGTGTCGGTGTCGTCGTCGCGGACGGTGAAGTGGTCGTTGGGATACGGCAGGAAGCAGGTGGCCGTGCCGCCGATCGGATCGCACGCCGTCTGCGACGACAGATCGAGGCCGAGCGACTCGGCCGACACCGGTGGGGCCGTCGCACGGGAACCGGCGACCGGTGTGCGGGTCCGCACCGCGGCGCCGTCGGAGCGCGCCGGATCGTCGGTCGAACAGGCGGCCGCCGCCCCGGCGAGCACGCACAGGACCATGGCGACGCGAACGGATCGATTCCCCCTCATCGCTGCAGTCTGTCAGCGCCGCCGGCGGGACGCCCCGGATGTGCTGCCTGCGCTCGGCGGGAAGATGCAGGGCAGCGTGGTGTCAGCGCAGCGTGGCGCCGTGGGTGTCGGCGGCGGCGCCGACGACCGAGCTGCGCACCTCGGCGAGCTCCACGTCGGTCAGCGTGTGATCCGTCGCCTGGATGCGGAGCCGGTAGGCGAGGCTGCGGCGGCCCTCCCCCACCGACGCACCGCGGTACACGTCGAACAACTCGACCGACGTGACCAGCTCGCCACCAGCGAGCCGGAGCGTCGCGGCGAGCTCGTCGGCTCCGACGGCGTCGTCGACGACGAACGCCAGGTCGACGTCGGAGCTGGGCATGCGGCTGATGGGCGAGAACGTGCGATCGCCCCGAGGCACCGAGAGGAGGCCGGCATCGCCGTGCCAGTACTCGGGCCCGCCGAGGACGAACGAGACGTACCCGACGCGCTCGGCGACCCCGTGCTGCTCGCACGTCGCGGGGTCGACCTCACCGACGGCGCCGATCTCGACCCCGCCGGCCAGCAGGCGCGCCGACCGGCCCGGGTGCAGCCCGCCGAGCGGCTGGTTCACCACGGTGAGCTCGCCGATGCCGACGAGGGCCGCGACCCGCTTCGCCAACTCCACGGCGTCGCGGGCGTCGTGGCCACCGAGCACCACCGCGACCTCCTCCCACTCGACGGGAAGCCCGCCGTCGTGGGCCGCCGCGAAGCAGTGGCCGATCTCGAAGAGGGACACACCGGTCTGCCGGTGCGCGGCGTTGTAGCCGAGCGTCTTGATGAGCCCGGGCAAGAGCGACGTGCGCAGCACCGACTCCTCGGCGACCAGCGGGTTCGCCACGGTGATGCCGTCGACCCGCACACCGGTCGCCTCGAGGTCGCCGGGGGCGAGGAACGACATCGGCATGGCCTCGGAGGCGCCCACCGACGTCAGGAACGATCGGAGCCTCCGGATGTCGGCCTGACGCTCGCTGAGACCGCCGGCGCGTGACGAGGTCGGCACGGTCTTGCCGAGGTTGGCGTACCCGTGGAGGCGGGCCACCTCCTCGATCACGTCGATCTCGGCCGTGGAGTCGGGGCGCCAGGACGGAATCGTCACCGTGACGACATCGGGGTCGTCGGTGGGCACCGACGCGAAGCCGATCGAGTCGAGGTACCCCGTGATCTGCTCGATGGTGAGCGAGGACCCGAGGATTGCGTTGACCCGGGCCGCCCGCACCGTCGGCGTCGCGACGTCCGGCAACGTGCCCTCGGCGACCAGCGCGCCCGGGTGCAGCGTGGCCCCGAACGAGACCAGCAGCTCGGCGAAGCGCAGGGCCGCCCGGCCGGCGACCTCCGGGTCGACGCCCTTCTCGTACCGCGCCGAGGCCTCGGATCGCAGGCCGAGTCGCTTCGAGGTGCGCGAGATCGATGCCGGGTCCCACCACGCGAGCTCCAGCAGCACGGTCTCGGTGCCGTCGCCGATCTCGGTGGACTCGCCACCCATGACACCGGCGATGCCGATCGGCTCGTCGGCCGCGTTCACGATGACACCGTCGCCGGCCTCGAGCGTGCGCGTCTGGCCGTCGAGCGTGACGATGCGCTCACCCTCGGTCGCGCGGCGGACGCCGAGGCGGCCGTCGGGGACCGTGGCGAGGTCGTACGTGTGGTTCGGCTGGCCGTACTCGAGCATCACGTAGTTCGAGACGTCGACGACCGAGTTGATCGGACGCATGCCGCAGAGCGTGAGACGCTGCTGCATCCACTGGGGGGACGAGCCGATGGTCACGCCGGACAGCACGCGTGCCGAGAAGCGGCCGCACAGGCCGGGGTCGCCGATCGCGACCGAGGCGAGCTCCGATGCCGGCGCTCCGACCTCCGGCACCACGATGTCGGGGAGCACGAACGGCAGGCCGAGGGTGGCGGCCACGTCGCGGGCGACGCCGACGACCGACAGCGCGTCGGGTCGGTTCGGGGTGAGGTCGAGATCGAACACGGCGTCCGGCACCACGCCCAGCGCCTCGGCGATGGGGGTGCCGAGCGCCAGCGAGGGGTCGAGGATGAGGATGCCGTCGTGGTCGTCGCCCACCTCGAGCTCGTCCGCGGCGCACAGCATGCCGTTCGACCACTCGCCGCGCAGCTTGCGGCGGGCGATCTCCATGCCGTTCGGCATCGTCGTGCCGAGCGTCGCGAGCGGCACGAGGTCGCCCACGGCCATGTTGAACGCCCCGCAGCAGATCTGCAGTGCCTCGCCGTCGCCGACGTCGACCTGGACGAGCTGGATGCGATCGGCGTCGGGATGCGGTGCGAGGGCCAGCACCTTCGCGACGATGACGCCGTCGAGCCCGTCACCGACGCGCACGACCTCCTCGCAGCACAGACCGAGCGCGCTCATGACGTCGCCGAGCGCGTCGGGATCGCCGCCGACGGGATGTTCGAGCAGACCCGGGACGTACTCCGCGAGCCACGTGTGCAGAACCTTCATGCGTGCGTCCTTCTAGAACTGCGACAGGAATCGGATGTCGTTGGTGACGAACTCGCGGATGTCGTCGAGGCCGTGGCGCTGCATGGCCATGCGTTCGATGCCGAATCCGAACGCGAACCCGGACCACTCCTCGGGATCGAGCCCGCACGCGACGAGCACGTTGGGATGCACCATGCCGCACCCGCCGAGCTCCACCCACTCCCCCGTCGCCGTGGTCATGTCGAACTCCGCCGACGGCTCGGTGAACGGGAAGAAGGACGGGCGCAGACGCGTCGTGCGATCGTCGCCGTACAGCACCTTCACGAACGCCTCGATGGTGCCGGCGAGATCGGCGAACGTGATGCCGCGGTCGATCACGAGGCCCTCGATCTGGTGGAACACCGGCAGGTGCGTGGCGTCGGCGGTGTCGCTGCGGAACGCCCGGCCCGGGGCCACGACGTAGATCGGGGGCTCGCCACCCATCATCGTGCGGATCTGCACCGGTGACGTGTGGGTGCGGAGGAGGATGGTCTCGGGTTCGCCGGCGTCGAGGTACAGCGTGTCCCACATGCTGCGGGCCGGGTGGCCGTCGGGCATGTTGAGGGCCTCGAAGTTGTACCAGTCGGTCTCGACCTCGGGACCCTCGGCGACGGTGAAGCCCAGGCCGACGAATGCGTCCTCGAGCATCTCGCGGGTCTGCGTGATGAGGTGGTGGTGCCCGACACGGGCGTCGACGATCTGCTCGGACAGGTCGAGCTGCTCGGCGGCGAGCTGCTCACGGCGAGCCGCCGCCTCGAAGGCCACCTGACGTTCGGCGATGGCCGTCTCCAACGCGGTGCGGGCCTCGTTGAGCGCCTGGCCCAGCGCCTTGCGATGCTCGGCAGCCACGTCGCGCATGCCGGCCTTGAGGAGCGACAGCGGCGCGGTCTTGCCGAGCAGCTCGCCGTCGGCGGCACGGAGGGCGTCGGCCGAGGTGGCGGACGCGATGGTGGCGAGCCCCTCGGTGACGATGCGATGCGTCGTCGCCAGCGGGTCGGGGTCAGTCATGCGCCCTATTCTGGCCGACGACCGGCACCCGCTCCGAACTCATATCGGGCGGCGCCGCACGCGGACCGGCGACGGCCCGCCGCACCACACCGAACGCATCGACTCGCGAGGGAGCATCACCTTGGCCAACCACGGAGACTGGCAGCTCGGCATCTACTTCGGAGGGTTGACCGGCGCCCGTCCCGAGCTCCCGATGACCTTCGAGGCCATGGCCGACGCGGCCGAGGCCGCGATGTCGCCGGAGATCTGGTCCTACGTCAGCGGCGGAGCCGGCAACGAGCACACCCAGCGCGCCAACGTCGCGGCATTCGAACGCTGGGGTCTCATGCCACGGGTGCTCCGGGGCGCCGCTCAGCGCGACGTCGGCGTCGAGCTCTTCGGCCACCGCTATGCGACCCCGCTCATGCTGGCGCCGGTCGGCGTGATCGGCCTCTGCCACCCCGACGAGCGCGGCGACCTCGCCACGGCCCGGGCATCGGCGACGACGGGCGTCCCCATGGTGGCGTCCACGTTGATGCAGGACCCGCTCGAGGACGTCGCCGCGCAGTTCGGCGACACGCCCGGCTGGTTCCAGCTCTACCCGCCCAGCGACCGCGAGCTGTGCGAGAGCTTCGTGCGACGCGCCGAGGCCGCCGGGTACACGGCGATCGTCGTCACCGTCGACACGCTGACCCTGGGATGGCGTCCACGGGATCTCACGCTGGCGAGCTTCCCCCAGCTGAAGGGCCTGTGCCTCGCCAACTACTTCACCGATCCGGTGTTCCGCTCACGTCTCGAGCGCACGCCCGAGGAGGACATCGAGGCGGCGACCGGGCTCTGGGCGTTCTCGTTCGGCAACCCCGGCATGAGCTGGGACGACCTCGACTGGATCCGCTCGCTCACCGATCTCCCGCTGCTCGTCAAGGGGATCAACTCCGCCGAGGACACGCGCGTCGCGATCGACCACGGGGTCGACGGTATCTACTGCTCGAACCACGGCGGCCGTCAGGCGAACGGCGGCATCCCGGTCATCGACCTGCTCGGCGAGGTCGTGGCCGCCGCCGGCGACGCGCCCGTGGTGTTCGACTCCGGCATCCGGAGCGGTGCCGACGCCGTGAAGGCGCTGGCGCTCGGCGCGACGGCGGTCGGCATCGGCCGCCCGTACGTCTACGGCCTCACCGCCGGTGGTCAGGCGGGCATCGAGCACGTGCTCCGGTGCCTGCTCGCCGAGATCGACCTCATCATGGCGGTCGACGGGTACGGCAGCCTCGCCGAGCTGACGCCCGACGCACTGCGGCGCGTCGGCACCTGACCCGTCGGCCGGCGAGGGAGGGCGTCAGCCGCGAGCGTGCCGCTGGCGCATCGCCTCGAAGGCGAGCACCGTGCCGGCCATCGCCACGTTGAGCGACTCGGCCGGGCCGTCCATGGTGACGGTGACCCCGGCGTCACACATGTCCACCACGTCGTCGGCGAGGCCGTGGGCCTCGTTGCCCAGCACGATCACCGCTGCCCCGCCGAGGTCGGCGTCGAGGTGCGCAACACCGTCGCGGGCGACGGCGGCGAACGTCGGACACCCCGCCGATGCCGCGAGCTCCATCAGGGTCGCGACGTCGGGCTCGATCGCGAACGGCAGCCGGAAGAGCGATGCCGCCGACGCGCGCACCACCTTCGGACCGTACGGGTCGACGCCGATCCCGCACAGCACCACCCCGGCGCACCCCGATGCCTCGGCGGCGCGCAGCAACGTTCCGGCGTTGCCCGGATCGGCGAGGTCGACGAGGGCGAGCACCGGCCTGCCCGACGCCGACGCCGCGGCGAGCACGTCGGCGGCCGGTCGCTCGAGGCCGGACGCGACGACCGCGCACACCGGCTGCGGCGTCACCGCCGGCAGGACCGACGCCAGCACCCCGGCCGTGACGGTGAAGACCGGCAGGCCCGTCTCGTCGAACTCGGCGACCAGCGCGCCGTGCCCGGCATCGACGTAGATCCCCTCGACCTGCAGGCCGGCGGCGACGGCCTCGCGCACGAGCACCGCCCCCTCCACCACGAACACGCCGTCCTCGGAACGCGAACTGCGGCGCCCCGAGAGGCGCCGCAGTCGTTTGATCCTCGCATTGGCGGCGCTGAGCGCGCCGACGGGAGCGGATCCGTTCAAGAGGACGATCAGCCCGCGGCCGGAACGCTCTCCAGGCCCACCTTCGCCGCGGCGACGAGCGCCGAGAACGCAGCGGGATCGGTGACCGCGAGGTCGGCGAGCGCCTTGCGGTCGATGTCGATCTCGGCCTTCTTCAGCCCGTTGATGAACCGGCTGTAGCTGATCTCGTTGAGGCGGCAGGCCGCGTTGATGCGCTGGATCCAGAGACGGCGCATCTCGCCCTTGCGGGCGCGACGGTCGCGGTAGCTGTACTGCAGCGCGTGCATGACCGACTCGTTGGCGGCGCGGAACGTGCGGCTCCGGTTGCCGTAGTGGCCCTTGGCCCGGACCAGAACTGCCTTGTGCTTCTTCTTGGCGTGAACGCCACCCTTGACACGTGCCATCGGGGTTCTCCTTACCTATCGAATGGGTGGGTCAGATACCGAGCTGGCGACGGACACGGGCCTTGTCGCCCTTGGGCAACTCGACCTCGCCGGCGAGCCGACGGGTGCGCTTCGACGCCTTCTTCTCGAGGATGTGGGCGCGGTTGACCTGGCGGCGCATGATCTTGCCGGTGCCGGTCACCTTGAAGCGCTTCTTGGCGCCGCGGTGGGTCTTCATCTTGGGCATGTCGTCACGTTTCCTTGGTTGCTTCGTCTGCCTCGACCGCCGAGGTGTCGTCGGTCGTCGTTGCTGCTTCGGTGCTGGGGGCGTCGGCGGCGGCGGTCGTCTCGACCGGATCGGTCTCGACGGCGGTGCTGTCGGAGTCGGCCTCGGCCGCCTCGCCGCCCGCAGCCTCCGCGGCTTCCGCCGCCTCGGCCTGCGCCCGCTTGATCGCTGCGGCCTGTGCCTTCTTGTCCGGCCCGAGCACCATGGTCATGTTGCGGCCGTCCTGCTTCGGGAAGATCTCGACCCTGCCGACATCGCTGACCATCTCGGCCACCCGGTCGAGGATCTTCCGGCCCAGCTCCGGGTGCTGCATCTCGCGGCCCCGGAACATGATCGTGATCTTGACCTTGTGGCCCTCGCCCAGGAACTGCTCCACCTTGCGGGTCTTGGTGTCGAAGTCGCCGCCACCGATCTTGGGGCGGTACTTCATCTCCTTGACCACGATGTTGGTGGCTTTCTTCCGGGACTCCTTGGCCCGTTGCTGTGCCTCGAACTTGTACTTCCCGTAGTCCATGACCTTGCAGACGGGCGGGTTCGCCATGTCTGCGACCTCCACCAGGTCGAGCTCTGCGGCTCGGGCGATGGAGAGGGCCTCGGGGAGCGCCTTGATGCCCAGCTGAGCGCCGTCCTGACCGATGAGCCGTACCTCGCGGGCACGGATACGGTCGTTGATGCGGGGCTCGTCAGTTTGCGGTGGCGGTGCTATGACCGTTCATCCCTCAATTGCACGTCCTTTCGACGTTGGTCTGCTGTCTGCGGTGACAACTCCCGCCGAAAAGCGCAGCGGCGGGTGCCGGAAACGTCGACACCCGCCAAGGAGCCGCTCCACCGGGAGCGGGCTTCGCATTCATCGACGCTGACGCACGGTTCGTCGGCTGCCCGAAGGCGTCCGAATGGTGGTGGCCAGGTGGGGCTCGGCCGAGGCTGAGCCCTCTTTCCATTCAGTTGTCCCGGCTACAGTACCAGCACCGACCAGCCGAAGGACAGTTCCCGTGAGCCTGTGGACCCCCGACGGGGAGCGACCCGTCTCCCGAACCCCTCGACCCGGAGCCGACGACGCCGCCGCCGGTGTCGGCTCCCCGCCGCCGGAGCTTCGCCAGGCGCTCGCCGAGGCCGGCATCGACATCGACCAACTGACGCCCGAGCAGATCGCCGAGGCCACGCAGATGCTGGCCGAGATGGGGCGGGTCCGTCAGGAGATGCTGTCGGTGCCCGCCGCCGAGATCATCGCCAACCACCTCATGGGCATCTACGAGCTCGCGGCGATCCACCTCGGCGAGAACCCGCCGAACTTCGTCGAGGCCACCGTCGCCATCGAGGCCCTCCGGGCCGTGCTCGATCGCCTCGGCAGCGAGTTCGCCGAGAACGAGCAGGTGCTCCGCCAGGCGCTGACCCAGCTGCAGATGACCTTCGTGTCGCTGAAGGAGCAGGTGACGGCCGAGGGTGCGCCCCTCGAGCCGGGCATCGAAGCGAACGACTGAGGTCGAGCCCACCGCTCCTGCTCCCTGCGGCGGGTTCGTGCCGTGGTGCTAGCCAAACGAACGTTCAATTGGATATGGTGACGCCATGACCAGCGTCTTCACACCGTCACACCCCTCCTCGCCCGAGGCACGCGCCGCCGTCGACCTCGC
Organism: Acidimicrobiales bacterium; assembly: GCA_046331245.1. GTDB lineage: Bacteria > Actinomycetota > Acidimicrobiia > Acidimicrobiales > Microtrichaceae > SSF14. Next base: position 29,743 of record JAXLRH010000012.1, read on the forward strand.
CGCCATCGACTTCACCGACCCCGCGGTGTTCGACGATCCGTGGGACATGTACGCGGCACTCCGCGACCTCGACCACCTCCACTACGACGCCACGAACGACTTCTACATCGCGCCGCGTCACGAGGACGTCTTCCACATCAGCCGCGACAACGAGCTCTACATCTCCGGCTTCGGCGTCCGTCCCAAGATCGCCGGCGACATGTCGATCATCACGCTCGACGGCCCCGAGCACGTCGCCACCCGACGCCTCATCAACGCCGGCTTCACGCCCCGCCGCGTCCGCGACATGATGCCGCACGTCCGCGAGCTCGCCAACGAGCTGATCGACGGCATCATCGAGAAGGGCGAGATCGACTTCGTCGAGCAGTTCGCCATCCACGTCCCGCTCATCATCATCTGCGAGCTCATGGGTCTCGACCCCGACCTCCGCATGAGCATGTACCGCTGGTCCGACAACATGATGGCCGGCGACGGTCACACCGAGGCCGACGATCCCGTGCTGCTGGCCGCTGCCGAGGCGTTCGGCGAGTTCGCCATGATGTGCCTCGAGCTCATCGCCGAGCGCCGGGCGAACCCCAAGAGCGATCTCATCTCGATCCTCACGCAGGCCTACGACGAGGGCGACCTCGCGAAGGAGCACAAGGCCTACCAGGGCGTCGACGAGGCCACGATCGCCGCGATGAAGGCCAAGTCGTCGCTCAACGACGACGAGCTGTTCGCCTTCCTCGCCGTGCTGATGGTGGCGGGCAACGAGACCACCCGCAACGCAATCTCCGGCGGCATGCTGGCCCTCAGCCAGTTCCCCGACCAGAAGAAGCTGATGCTCGACAACCTCGACGTCGACGACTTCATGGACGGCGCCGTCGACGAGCTCATCCGCTTCGTGTCCCCCGTGCTCGGCTTCATCCGCACCGTCACCGCCGACCACACGTACCGCAACACCGAGCTCAAGAAGGGCGACCGCGTGCTGATGCTGTACCCGTCGGCCAACCGCGACGAGCGCGCCCTCGACAACCCCGACGTGCTCGACTTCGAGCGTGGCGTGAACCCGCACCTGGCCTTCGGCATCGGCCCGCACTTCTGCCTCGGCGCCAACCTCGCCCGCATGGAGGTGAAGCTCGTGTTCCAGGAGCTCCTCGGCCGACTTCCCGACATCCAGATCACCGATGGCTCCCCCATCCCCCGCGGCGAGTCGTCCCTCGTGCTGGCGCTCCAGCACATGGACGCCACCTTCACGCCGGGCCAGTGCCCGGTGCCGCACTGATCGCCGGACGTCCAGCTTCTTGACCGTCACCAGCACTCGGCCGAACCAGCGGGAGCGCATCCTCGACGTCGCACTCGACCTCATCGCCACGCACGGCGCGGCGAAGATGTCGATGCGACTCCTGGCGAAGCAGTGCGACCTCAACGTCGCGGCGATCTACCACTACTTCGAGTCGAAGGACGCGCTCGTCGCGGCAGTGGTCGACGAGCGGCAGTACGGCGCACGGCTGGCGGAGATCCCCGAGATCGACCCGGCCCTCGCTCCGGCCGACCGGCTCGCCGTCGTGTTCCGCACGATCTGGGAGGGCGCGCTCGCCGAGGAACCGGTGTGGCGCGTGCTCCTCGGTGAGGGGCTGCGCGGCGAACCCGCCGTCATCCCCGTCGGTCGCAACCTGCTCGACGTGTTCGGGCCCGGCCTCGCCGACTGGCTGCGCCTGTCGGTCCCCGAGGTGGCCGCTCCCGACGCCGTCGCCGAGCTCCTGATCGGTCAGATGCTGTCGGGCTTCATTCGCCACATCTTCGAGCCGGCGCTCGACACGGAGGTCATCGGCCGCGACGCGTTCACCGCGCTCGCCGCCGTCGTGTTCGGCTGACGTCGAGCGAGCCCCGCTACGCGCAGGGCGGCTTGTCGACCAGGTACTCCTTCAGCACCCGCGTCATCGTCGGCGTGAGCTCGGCGCGTCGCTGCTGGGGCACGGTGTGGCCGATCTTCGGGAACTCGACGTAGCCGGCGAGACGATGGGCCTTGCCGGCCTCCCAGGCCGACTGCCGGGCATAGGCCGTGGGCACGATGACGTCGGCGCCGCCGTGGAACATCAGCACCTCGGCGTCGTCGGGCTGCACGTTGCCCTCGACCGCGATACCCGAGATCGACACCGCGACGCAGATCCGCGACGACTCCCCCGGCGTGCCGCTGTCACCCGGATCCTCGGGATGCTCGCCGACGCCGATCGCCGTGATCGCACCCGCCGAGTAACCCACGGCGCCGATGTGGCCCGGGTCGATGCCGTACTCGGCAGCGTTCGCACGCAGCCACCGCACGCTGGCCTGGGCGTCGTGCCGGGCATCGCGGGCGGCCTGCAACGCGATGTCGGAGGGGGTGTTGAACCAGATCCACGCGCCCTCGTGGAGGCGGTAGGTGATGGTCACGGTGACATACCCGCGCTCGGCGTACTCCTCGGCCATCGAGTCCTGCTCGCTCCGGTAGCCGCCGGTGAAGGCGCCGCTGTGGATGAACACGATCGCCGGACGCGGGCCATCAGCGCCGACCGGACGGAACATCGTGAGATCGAGTTGCTCCAGATCGCCGTACTCGTCGATCGCCGCGCCGTAGTTGAGGTCGTCGATCCGCTCCGCACGGTAGGCCCGGTCGGCGTACGCGCCGGTGGGAGGCGGGGTCGCGCACGATGCGAGCGCCATCGACGAGATCGCCAGCACGCCCACCAGGGCCGAGGAGCGACGGAACGGCGCGGTCCGGCCGCGGAGCGAGAGACATCCCAACATGCCCCCAGGGTTCGGCGCTCCGGCGCCCGGGGTTGAGCAATTCCGCGGGGCCCGGCGTCAGCCGGGGATGCGACCCGCTGCCGCCGCGGCGGCCTCGGTGTCGAGCAGAAGGCGCTCGATGATGTCGAGACCACCGTCCCAGAACGCCGGATCGCCCAGGTCGACGCCCACGATGTTGCCCAGCTCCTGAGGGGCGAGCGATCCACCGGCCGCCAGCATCTCGAGGTAGCGGGGCACGAACGACGGCCCCTCCTCCACGTAGCGGGCGTACACCGACAGGGCGAGCAGCTGGCCGTACGCATAGGCGTAGACGTAGCCGGGCGTGTGGATGAAGTGGGGCACGTAGGACCACCAGTCGCGGTAGCCCTCGCTCACCTCGACGCTGTCGCCGAGCATGTCGCGCTGCGTCGACGCCCACAGGTCGCCGAACTTCTCGACCGACAGCTCGCCGACGTCGCGGCGCTCGGTGTGCACGGCGTCCTCGAACCGGCTCATCGCCACCTGCCGGAACACGGTGGCGATCTGGTCCTCGAGGTGCTCGGCGAGCAGCGGCAGGCGCTCGGCGGGATCGGTGACGCCGTCGAGCAGCTTGCCGAAGGTGACCGTCTCGCCGAAGACCGACGCCGTCTCGGCGAGCGTGAGCGGCGTGGTCTGGTGGAAGATGCCCTGCGGACGGGCGAGGTAGGCGTGCACCCCGTGCCCGAGCTCGTGGGCGAGCGTGAGCACGTCGCGGCGCTGCGACGTCCAGTTCAGCAGCAGGTACGGGTGGTGCGACGGAACGGTGTAGGCGCAGAACGCTCCCCCGCGCTTGGCCGGACGCATCGGCGCGTCGATCCAGGCGTTGTCGAAGAACTGCTGGACGACGTCGGCGATCTCCGGCGAGAACGAGCGGTACGCGTCGCCGACGAGCTCCGTCGCCGATTCCCAGTCGAACTCGACCGTGTCCTCCACCACCGGCGCCATGCGGTCCCAGTCGTTGAGCTTCTCGAGCCCGAGCATCTGCGCCTTGAGGCGGTACCAACGCTGCGGGATCTCGTAGCGGCCGACGACCGCCTCGATGAGCGCCTGCACCGACTCGTCGCTCGCCTCGTTGGAGAGGTTCCGCGACGAGATCCACGTCGGGTACGAGCGCAGCCGGTCGTCGACGGACTTGTCGCTCAGGAGGGTGTTGTAGATGAACGCGCGGGTGCGCAGGCCCGGGCGGAGCGCCTCGGTGATCGCTTCGGCCGTCGCCTCACGGGCTGCCGGATCGGGATCCTGGAGCTTCGACAGCGCCGCCATCAACGGAAGTTCGTCGCCGTCGAGGTCGACCATGATCACGCTCGTCTGCTCGTCGTAGAGACGCGACCAGGCCGACGCTCCGGACACCGACTTCTCGCTGAGCACGACCTCCTCGGGCTCGCTCAGCATGTGGTGCTTGTAGCGCAGGATGCCCTCGAGGTGGTGGGCCACCGACGCGAGGAGCGGGTCGGCGATCAGCTCAGCCGCGCGCTCGTCGGACAGCTGCGCCAGCTCGAGCTCCACGAAGATCATGCGCGAGCCGATGGTGGTGGACTGCTCCTGCGCCTTCTGCATCATGGCGCCGACCTCGGGGTCGTCGGTGGCCACCGAGAACCGGAGCATCGCGTAGTTGGTGGCACGGCCGATCTTGTCGACGATGCTCGCCAACGCCTCGAAGAACGCCGCGAGCTCGGCGGCGTCGAGCGACGTGAGCGTGCCGCGGTAGCGCTCGAGCGCATCGACCTCGGCCGACGCTGCGTCGAGCAGTTCGGTCACACCGGCGGCGCCGGGCGTGGGCAGGAGCGGTTCGAGATCCCAGGCGATCTCGTCGACGGACGCTGAGGAGGACATGGCCGCCAGAGTAGGCCAGCCGCAGCGCCGCTCAGATCGGGGTGATGGCCGACGCCTCCCAGCGTCCCTGGTGGCCGGCGACGGCGACGAAGTGAACGGCGACGCCCACGTCGATCCGCCGGGTGCCGTCCGCGATGGCCGTGCAGTGGAACGGGTACTCGACGCCCTCGGCGTCGGTGATCACGCCGATGCCGCGCGGATCGTCGAACGAGGCGACGACACCGGTGCGGATGGCCGACACGACGACGACCTCAGTGGACGATCTTGGACAGCGGGAGCTCGATGATGTCGGTGGCGCCGACGTCGCGGAGGGCCGGGATCAGGATGTTGATCTCGTGCTTCGGCACCACCGTCTCCACCGCGTACCCGTTGCGGCCGTAGAGCTCGTTCACCGTCGGCGTCTTCATGGCCGGCAGCTTGGAGATGACGGCGTCGAGGTCGGCGGACGACACGTTGAGCTTCACCAGCACCTTGCCGCGGGCCTCGAGCACGCCCTGCAGCAGCGTCATGATCTGCTCCATCGCGTGACGCTTCTCGGGCACCTCGTAGGCCGCCGGATTGGCGACGACCTCGGTGTAGCTCAGCAGGATCGTGTCGATCACCTTGAGGCCGGCCGCGCGCAGCGCGTTGCCCGTCTCGGTGATCTCGACCACGCAGTCGACGATGTCGGGCACCTTCGCCTCGGTGGCGCCGTACGACAGGCGCACGTCGGCCTCGATGCCGTGCTTCTCGAAGAAGCGGCGGGTGAGCTCGGGGTACTCGGTGCTGACCTTCACGCCCTGCGGGAGGTCGGCCGTCGTCGTGTAGCCCGAGTCGCCGGCCACGGCGACGACCATCTGGATGGGATTCGAGGTGGCCTTCGAGTACTTCATCTCGCCGAGCGACACGATGTTCGACGACGTCTCCTCGACCCAGTCGCGGCCGCACACGCCGAGGTCGAACAGGCCGTCGGCGACGTACACCGGGATCTCCTGGGGGCGGAGGATGCGGACGCTGGCGATGCGGGGATCGTCGATCGTGGCCTTGTAGGTGACCGCGGAGTTGCGGTGGATGCCCAGGTCCGCGTCCTCGAAGAGTTGGAAGGTCGCCTTCTCGAGCGAGCCCTTGGGCAGCACCAGGTTCAACATGGCCGACACGGTAGTGCGGGGCCCCGCCGGGGGGCACATGCGTTAGCGCTCGAACGCCTGGACGGTGATGTGCGTGAACAGCGCCTCGACGATGCCGTTCCCGCTCCGCAGCGAGGTGATGCCGCCGCTCCCGGCGCCGCCGCCCGTGTTGATCGCCGGGTCCTGAACGTCGACCACCGTCTGGCCGTTGACCGAGCCGACGACCCGGAGCGCCGAGTTCCCGAAGTCGCCGACGAGGAAGCACGAGAGCTCCACCCGGCCACCGCCGACCCCGGTCGACGGACCCGACTGCAGGAGCACCGGCATCGGGTCGGGGAAGACGCCCGAACGGGCGAGTTCCCAACCCCCATCGGTCGCGATCGTGAACGCCCAGGTGAGCGCTCCGCTGCCGCACTTCACGCCGGCCCCACCGGGCGGGTCCGGGACGACGGGGGGCGTCTGCGTGGAGGGCGGCCCGGTCGGACCCGACGCCGTCACCGAGACCGTCGCGGTCACCCGGACACCGGCCTGGTCCTCGGAGACCGGCGCATCGACCGACCCGCCGAGGCCGTATGAGGACAGCGCGATGCCGCCGGCGGCGGGGCCGACCGTCGTCTGGTTCGACGGGTCGACGGGGAACGTCCAGCCGGGAGCACCGGCCGCCAGGTCCTGATCGAGCAGGACGGGGCCCTCGATCGGCACGGCCGTCTCGGCGCCCGCCACCGGGGCCAACGTCGGGTCGATCACCGAGACCGCGGTGACGTCGGCCGTCGCGCCGCGGCCGCCGGCGACGAGCGCACCGGAGAACAGCTCGTCGCCGCGACTCTCCACCGTCGCCCATCCCTGACCGAGATACGCGCCGTCGAGGTACGCCGCCAATCGGATGCCGCGCACCTCGGGCGACTGGTCGCAAGCGACGGCGATCGTCCCCGAGCCGCTGAACCCGCGCGCCGTCCCCTTGAACAACGACACAGGCGCACCGCGCCCGTCGTCGGTCTCGATGCGGAACGCGCCGTCGTCGTGGAGAACGACCCGCAGCGCACGGGTGTCGCCCAGGCGTCCGTAGTTGCAGGCCACTCCGGCGGATCCACCGTCGGGCCCGGCGGTCATCGACAGCGTCGCCGTCACGACGATCTCCTGGCTGAGACCGTGGAACGGCACGTCCACCTGCATCGTCGGCGCCGGGCGAAGCCGCAGGCCCGCGTCCGTCGGCTCGACCGCGCCGCCCTTGACGGGAATGCCGGTCCAGCCGATGTCGCCGACGAAGGACGTCTCCGAGTACAAGGTCATGCCCTGCAGCTCCGGGCCGCGACCGACGGGACGGGCGTCCGGCGACAGGCCACTCGTCGTCGGGGCCGAGCCCGGGTCCGGCACGGTGGCGTCCGGAGCGGTCGTCGGGACGACCCTCGATGCCGCCGGCCGGTGATCGGCATCGTCGGAGCCGCCGAGCACCACGGCGACGACGACCAGGACTGCGACCGTCACGAGGGCCGCCGCCGCAGCGATCCACGGGCCGCGGCCGCGGCTGCGCTTCGGCGAGGGCGGGGATGAGGTCGAGTGTGGCGGCTGCCAGCCCGGTGGCAGGGGCGGCGGTTCGAAGGGAGACCGCGACGGCGGCGCGGGAGCGACAGGCGATGGCGGCGGCGGCGGGGGCTCGATCGGGGCGAACCACCCACCGGCGGGCTCTGACGGGCCACCTGGGGGCCGGGGTGGCTCGAACGACATGGCCTACGAGTATTGCCGCCGACGGGGTCGGTCGCTCGTAATGTCGTGACCGTGCCACCGACCACGATCGACGACCCGGACGATCCGAGGGTTGCCGACTACCGGCAACTCAACGACGCCGGGTTCCGGCGTCAGGTCGAGGCCCCCGGGCCGTTCCACAAGGGCATGTTCGTGGTCGAGGGCTGGCTGCCCGTGGAGCGGCTGCTGCCGTCGAGATTCGGTGCCCGATCGGTGCTCGTCGACTCGGCGAAGGTCGAGCGCGCCGAGACGCTCCTCCATGGCCGGGCCGTGCCGCTCCTCGCCGCCGATCGTGCCGTGCTCGACGCCATCGTCGGATTTCCGCTCCATCGCGGCGTCGTCGCCGCGGCCGAGCGAGGGCTGCCGATCCTGGCCGACGGACTGATCCGTCGCAGTCGTCGCCTCGTCGTCCTCGACGGCGTGAACGACGCCGAGAACATGGGCGCCATCATCCGCAACGCGGTTGCTCTCGGGGCCGACGCCCTCCTGCTCGACCCGACATCGTGCGACCCGCTCTCGCGCCGGTCGGTGCGCGTGTCGGTGGGTCACGCGCTGTCGCTCCCCTTCGCGCGGCCGTCGTGGCCCGACACCCTCGATCGCCTGCGCTCGGAGGGCGTGGCGACGATCGCGCTCACGCCACGGCGCGACGCCACACCGATCGCCGAGCTCGAGCTCACGGACGATCAGCGCATCGCCATGGTGCTCGGCGCCGAGGGGCCCGGCCTGAGCGACGATGTCGTCGAGCGGTGTGATCGGGCGGCGCGCATCCCGATGGCACGCGGCATCGACTCGCTCAACGTTGCCTCGGCCGCCGCGATCGCACTCAACCGGCTGTTCGACCTCGGAGGTTGAGCGGCGTCAGTGGTGATGGTGGTCGTGATCGTGATCGTGGTGATGATGGTCGTGATCGTGATCCGGGGAGTACCGCTGGGCCAGCAGCGCCATCTCGACGGCGGTGCGAGCGCCCTCCTCACCGACGTTGTGCCCGCCGGGGCCTTCCGACCGGTCGAGCGCCTGCTGGCGGTCCTCGGTGGTGAGCACGCCGAAGATCACGGGAACGCCGGTCGCGAGACCCACGTCCTGCAGTCCGCGGGCGCACTCCCCCGCCACGAAGTCGTAGTGGCTCGTGTCGCCGCGGATGACGCAACCGAGACCGATGATGGCGTCGAAGCGGCCGGAGTTGATCATCGACATCGCTGCGAACGGCACCTCGAAGGCGCCCGGAACCCACTCGATGACGACATGGGAGTCGTGCACGCCGGTCTCCGCCAGCCCGCGCACCACACCGTCGAGCAGACGGACGGTGATCGCGTCGTTGAAGCGGCCGCACACGACGCCGATGGTGAGGTCGGACCCGTCGAGCTCCGGGAGCTCACGACCCTCGAGCCGCTGGTCGACACCCATCAGTCCACTCCTTCGATCAGGTGGCCCATCTGTTCCTTCTTCGTGCGCAGGTAGCCGATGTTCTCGTCGTTCGGCACCGTCGGGATCGACACGCGGCCCGTGATCTCGAGACCGAAGCCCTCGAGGCCACCGAACTTCGACGGGTTGTTGGTGATGAGCCGCATCGTGGTAATGCCGAGGTCGTTCAGGATCTGGGCGCCGATGCCGTACTCGCGCGAGTCGATGGGTAGGCCGAGCGCCACGTTGGCCTCGACGGTGTCGAGGCCCTGCTCCTGCAGGTTGTAGGCGCGGATCTTGTGACCGATGCCGATGCCGCGGCCCTCGTGGCCACGCAGGTACACGAGGGCACCCATGCCCTCCTCGGCGATGCGCTCCATCGCCCCGTCGAGCTGGGTACCGCAGTCGCACCGCATCGAACCGAACACGTCACCGGTGAGGCACTCGGAGTGCACGCGCACCATCACGTCGTTCTCGCCGGCGACGGCGCCCTTGACCATCGCGACGTGCTGTTCGCCGTCGATGAGCGACTCGTACACGAAGCAGGTGAAGTCGCCCCACTTGGTGGGGATGCGGGCCTCGGCCACACGACGGACCAGCTTCTCGGTCTGGCGGCGGTACTTCACCATCTGGGCGATGGAGATCATGAGGAGGCCGTGCTCCTCGCAGAACTTCGCGAGGTCGGGCACACGGGCCATCGTGCCGTCGTCGTTCACGATCTCGCACAGGACGCCCGCCGGGTAGCAGCCGGCCATGCGGGCGAGGTCGACGGCGGCCTCGGTGTGCCCGGCACGCTTGAGCACGCCGCCCTCCGCGTAGCGCAGGGGGAAGATGTGGCCGGGACGGGCGAGGTCGCCGGGACGGGTCGCCGGGTCGCAGAGCGCACGGATCGTGGCCGAACGATCGGCTGCCGAGATGCCCGTCGACGTGCCATGCCGCAGGTCGACCGTGTGCATGAACGCGGTGCGCTGGGCCTCGGTGTTGTCGTGCACCATGAGCGGGATGTCGAGCGCCTCGAGGCGATCGCTGGTGAGCGGCGCACAGATCACGCCCGACGTGTGGCGCACGAAGAACGTGATCGCCTCGGGGGTGGCGTGCTCCGCCGCCATGATGAGATCGCCTTCGTTCTCGCGATCCTCGTCGTCGACGACGACGACGATCTCGCCACGGCCGATCGCCGCGACGGCCTCGGGAATCGTGGCGAAGATGTCGGATTCAGGCATGGGGGGTCCCTCCATCGGGAAGGTGGGCGGCGAGCAGCCGCTCCACGTACTTGGCCGTCACGTCGACCTCGAGGTTGACGGCGTCGCCCACCTTGCGGGCACCGAGCGTGGTGACCTCCGCGGTGTGCGGGATGACGGCGACGGTGAAGCCGTCCGGAAGCGCGTCCACCACCGTGAGGCTGACGCCGTCGACGGTGATCGAACCCTTCTCGACGACGTAGCGGGTGAGCTCGGCGGGCATGCGGACGGCGAGGTCCGGCACCTCGGAGGTGACCACGCCCACCGCGTCGACGTGCCCCTGCACCAGGTGGCCGCCGAGGCGGTCCATCAGGCGGACGGGACGCTCAAGGTTGACGGGATCGCCGGGCGCCAGCGAACCGAGGCTGGTGCGCTGATAGGTCTCGTCGGAGACGTCGGCCTCCCACCAACCCGACGCGTCAGCGGTGGGCGGCTCCCAGGCGACCACGGTGAGGCAGCAACCGTTGACCGCGGTGGAGTCGCCGAGGGACACGCCGTCGAGCACGTCGGTGGCCGCGATGCGGAGCTTCGCTCCCTCACGCGACACGACGGTGCCGAGCTCCTCGATGATGCCGGTGAACATCAGGCGCCCTTTCCGGTGTGCGACTCGTCGGCAGGGCCGGGGCTCATCTCGATGCGCAGGTCGACGCCCACGCGCTCGACCGATTCGAAGCGGCCGCGCCACACCTCGTCGATGGAGTACGCCCCGAAGCCGGTGAACAGGCCACGGGCATCGCCGCCGCCGAAGAGGGCGGGTGCGAGGTAGATCACGTAGCGGTCGACGAGACCGGCCCGATGGAAGTCGCCGGCCACCTGCGCTCCGCCCTCGACCAGCACCTGCAGCACGCCGTCGGCGCCCAGGTCGTCGAGCACGTCGCCCAGATCGCCCTTCATCTCACGACACGGGTGGACCTTCGCAGTGGAGGGAGCCACACCCAGCACGACACGGAGCGGATCGACCGAACCGCTCTCCGGCACCACCGGTGGCCGGTAGTCGCGCACCGTGAGCGACGGGTCGTCGCGGCGAACGGTGCCGGCGCCGACGACCACGGCGTCGGACTCGGCACGGAGTCGATGGCCGTCGGCGCGTGCCGGTGCGCTCGTGATCCACTGGCTCGAACCGTCGGGGGCCGCCGTCGCTCCGTCCATCGAGGACGCCAGCTTCAGGACGACCCACGGACGACCGGTGGTGCGGTGCTTGATGTACGGCGCCAGCTGGGTGCGAACGCGATCCTCGTAGAGCCCCACGTCGACCGTGATGCCTGCGGCGCGCATGCGCTCGATGCCCTGACCGTTCACCCGCCCGTCGGGATCGGCCAGGGCCACGACCACGCGGGCGACACCGGCCTCGATGAGCGCGTCGGCGCACGGGCCGGTGCGGCCGGAATGCGAGCACGGCTCGAGCGTGACGTACACGGTGCCGCCGCGTGCGCCCTCGCCGGCGGCGGCCAGCGCCACCACCTCGGCGTGTTCACGGCCCACCTCGCGAGTGGCGCCCTCGGAGATCGTGCCGTCGGCCGAGCGCACCACGGCCCCCACCCACGGATTGGGCGACGTGACGCAGCGAACCTGCGACGCCGCGGCGATGGCGCGGGTCATGCATTCGCGGTCGAGGGCGTTGAACATCTCGGACATGGCTCAGCCAGCGTAGCAGGCGGCTGGTCGAATCTCCATCGGCCGTTCCAATTCCGACCAGCCCGGGAGGCGCTGCTCGGGGCGGGCCGGTCCGGCCACCGGCGGGTCAGCCGACCGGATGCTCCTCGTCGGCCCCGCCCATGAGCCGGATGGCGTGGGGAATGACGTCGAGCACGGCGTCCAGCATCTCGATCGACCCCGACGTCGAGCCGGGAACGTTGAGGATGAGCGCCCGACCACGGGTGCCGGCGACGCCACGGGAGAGGCGCCCGAGCGGGTTCACGGCACGCATCGCCTCGGACAGGCCGTAGGCGCGACGGTCGAGGATGCGCACGGTCCCCTCCGGCGTCATGTCCCGCGGGCTGAAACCCGTACCACCGGTGCTGACGATGAGGCCGAGGAAGTTGTAGGCCATGTGCGCGAGCGCGTGGGCCACCGTCTCGGAGCCGTCGGCGCACACACGGTGCTCGACGATGCGGAACCCGGCCTCGGTGAGGCGCTCGACGAGGGCGGCCCCGGAGCGATCCTCCCGGGTGCCGGCCATCACGCCGTCGGACACGGTGAGCACCTTCGCCTTCAGCGGCTTGGGGGCGTCCTCTTGGGAATCGGCATCGCTCGTCGACATCCCGACATCCTAGAACCTGTCGTTCGAGCACGTTCCTGGCGCGCTGCCCCACTCTCGATCGCTGACGTGCCCTCCCAGGGCACATCTCGATAGAGACCGGCGAACGACCGCCCGTCGGTAGGCTCGCCGTTCCATGGGGAACCGGAGCAAGCACGAGTATCGGTCGCCTCGCCGGTCGTACGGGCCACCGCCGGGACGCAACTGGAACCCGTTCCGCACGCCCGGGATCTCGCCCGAGGATCAGAGCGTCTTCTCGCCCGGCGGCAGCTTCGACAACCGCTACCGCGCGCTCCGCGACACCAGGTACTTCCTCGACACGCACCCACGGTTCCGCCGAATCGCCATCCTGTGCGCCGCCGGTTTCGGCGTCGCGGCCGCCGCGAAGGGCATCATCGGATACTGACCGGCAGGCCACTGGTACCGTTCCGAGATGTCGCTCCGTGCTGTGTTCGCCGTCGCCGTCGTTGCGGGTGCGATGGGTGCGGTCGGGTGCGTGCCCGATCCGGTGACCCCTTCCGAGCCGACGACCACCACCACGACGACGGCGGTTCCTGTCGACTGCACGCAGCGCGGACACGGTGTCGACCTCCACGGCTGCGCCTTCGGGATGTTCGACGACTTCGCCGGTGTCGACCTGTCCGGAGCGAACCTGCAGGGCGCCCAGTTCCTCTCCAGCGACCTCACCAGCAGCAACCTCGACGGCGCCGACCTCACGAACGCATCGCTCGTCTTCGCCAAGCTCAACGGCGCCTCGGTCCGCGGCGCCAACCTGGCCAACGCCAACCTCAACTTCACCTACGTGCGCCACGCTGACTTCACCGGCTCCGTCGGCATGCCGGTGTTCGCCAGCTCGGCGTTCTACGAGGGGACGATCTGTCCCGACGGCACGGTGGCCGATCCGGCCTTCGGCTGCTGGTGAGGTCACCCTGGCAGGGCCTACGGACTACCGGATGGTGAAGAACGTCACGGCACCTTGTGGATCACCGCCGATCGACTCGTCGAACTCGTCGTGAACGGAGAACGCGCGCTCCGGGAAGGCGTCGGCGACCTCGAGGCTCCCGCGAAAGTTCGCGAAGTCCCACAGTCCGATCGGCGGGCCGGCGAACGTCGCACGCATGTCCGTCAGGGACGGCAGCAACTCCATCCGGTACCTCTCGCGCATCGCCACGTCTTACCATTCCGTAGGTGGAGTACGTCGCCGTGTTCAACGCGCTGGTGGCGATCGGTGCTCCCGTTGCGATCGGCATCAGGATCGCGATGTTGTCGGACCAGTACACGGAGATCAGGACCGGCGGCGACTACTCGACGGTGTGGTGGAGTCTCGCGGCCGGCGTGGTCGTGTGGATCGTCGGTGTGATCGTCACCGTGGCGAGCCGCAGCGCGCCGGACGGTCGAACTCGGACGAGGTGGGTCACATCGTGGACGCTGCTGCAGCTGGCGCTCGTCGGCGTGGCCGTCGTTCTCGCTCCGGGCGCGCCGTGGAGTTGAGGGCGTCGCCGGACGCGCAGTAGCGGCCGGTCAGTCGGTGCGGCGGCGCCAGAGGAAGAGGGCCATCCCGTCGGAGTCGTCCGCCTGGGGCAGCAGAAGCGAGCCGCTCCCCCACGGCGTCCACGGCTCGGGCAGCGACGGCTGCGGCTCGAACTCGGGGTGCTCGGCGGCGAAGCGCTCGGCGACGTCGAGCGTCTCGGCCCGCGTGAGCGTGCAGACGCTGTAGGCAAGCAGACCGCCGACCCCGACGAGGCCCGCCGACGCGTCGAGGATGTCGTGCTGGATGCCGCTCAGCCGGTCGACGTCGTCGGCCGTGATTCGCCAGCGGGCATCGGCACGACGGCGAAGTACGCCGAGGCCTGAGCACGGCGCATCGACGAGCACGGCGTCGGCGACGCCGGGGCGGATCGCGGGATGGCGGGCATCGGCGACGAGTGGCCACACCGTGGCGTCCCCCGAGCGGCCACCTGCGGTGCGATCGATGTTGCCGGCGAGCAGGCCGACGCGCTTGGCCCGCTGGTCGGCGGCGACCACCCGGGCGCCGGCCGCCGCCAGCGCCGTGGCCTTACCGCCGGGTGCGGCGCACACGTCGATCACGAGGTCGCCGTCGCCCACGCCGAGCGCGTCGGCCACCCGCTGCGAGGAGCGGTCCTGGGTATACCCGTCGTCACGCACCGAGACATCGGGTGCGCGATTCATCGTCTCGAGCGCACCGAGCGCCGCGTCGTCGCCGAGATCGGCACGCAGACGATCGACGATCCAGTCGGGATAGCTGAGGCGGGTTGCGTCGTCCGGCCAATTGACCGGCGCGGTCGCCACCTTGCGCAGCACGGCATTGACCATGCCCCGGAAGCGCTTCGGCGCGATGTCGACCGTGGCCGACACGGCGGCGTGATCGGGGATGTCGGTGAAGCGCAGCTGGTAGGCGCCGAGACGGAGCGCGGCGCGGGCGGGCGGCGCAGGGTCGGCGACGAGAAACCGGTCGACCAGGTAGTCGAGCGAGCGGCGGCGACGGATCGTGCCGTAGACGAGCTCGGTGACCAGACGACGATCACGCTCGTCCAACCCGCTCTTCTGCAGCAGTGGGCCGAGGCGGAGGTTGGCATAGGCGCCGTCGGCCTCGATCTCGATGAGCGCGTCGAGCGCCACCTGCCGGCTGTTGGTGGACACGGGCGCGGTCACGAGGATCGACCTCGCAGCCAGTCGGCGTATGCCATGGGACGGCCGCCCTCGGGCACCACCGTCACCATCTCGAACGCGCCGTCGGCGCCGATGCGGGCCTCACGGATCTTGAGACGCACGCCGTCCACCACGGTCCATGCGTTGCCGAGCCGCACGACGGCCATGCACCGAGTGGCGGGTGCGTCGAGGTCGACGCGTCGGTCGTCGGTGGTGAGCTTCGCCGCGTACGTGACCTCGCCCACCTGGGGCTCCGGCTCGACGAGCACCCCGTCGCCGAACGCCGTCGGCAACCAGTCGACCAGGAGCTCGGTGCCGACGCGGCTCAGCTCGTCCCACAGCTCCGCGAGGGTCTTGTCCGCCACCGGCGTGGTGGCGCGTGCGTAGACGCCGCCGGTGTCGAGCCCCTCCTCGACGGCCATCACGCACACGCCCGTCTCGACGTCGCCGGCGAGGATCGCCCGCTCCACCGGCGCGGCACCACGCCAGCGTGGCAGCAGCGAGAAGTGCAGGTTCACCATCGGCATGTGCGCGAGCAGGTGCGGTTTCAGGATGCGCCCGAACGCCACGACCACCGCCAGCGGTGCGTCACTCTCCAGCAACACGTCGGGATCGTGCTCGACGCGCAGACCGAGCTCCGTGGCCAGCGCCTTGACCGGCGACGGCGTCGTCGTCGTGCCGCGCCCGCGCCGGGCGTCGGCACCCGTGACCACGACGTCGATCTCGTGGCCCGCGTCGTGGAGCCCACGGAGCGTCGCAACGGCGATGTCGGGCGTACCGAGGAACGCGAGCTTCACCGCAGGCGCAGACCGAGGCGCTTGCGCGGCGCGGCGTCGCCCAGACCCTCGGCCGGGCCCGACTCCTCGGCACGCTTCATCTGCATCTCACGCACGAACTTCTTCGCGGCCTTGGCCTGGTCGTCGTCGAGGTGGTCGAGCAGCAGCACGCCGTCGAGGTGGTCGAGCTCGTGCTGGATGAGGCGGGCCAGGAGCTCGTCGGCCTCGAAGCTGACCTCGTTGCCGTCGATGTCGCGTCCGCTCACCTCGATCTGCTTCGGACGGGTGATCTCGAAGTACTGTCCGGGCACCGAGAGGCAGCCCTCGTCGTAGGTCCACTCGCCGTCGGACCCCGTGATGACGGGGTTGATGAGCACCTGCTGGCCGGCGTCGTCGCCGAGGTCGTACACGAAGAACCGCTTCTGCACGCCCACCTGCGGGGCGGCCAGTCCGATGCCCGGCGCCTCGTACATGGTGATGAACATGTCCTGCACGAGCTTGTGCAGCTTGCCGTCGATGTCGGTGACCTCGGCCGTCTTCTGGCGCAGCACCGGATCACCGACGATGCGGATCGCGAACGGGGACACGGCCTGGGACATGGCCCACAGTGTACTTCCTGGGCCTTCGGGCTCAGCCTCGCCGCCCCGGTATGGTGCCCGTGTGCCGAACGACCAGTACTTCACCGCCGAGCCGTCGTCGGCATCGGCACGACGCGAGGTGCGCCTCGACCTCGACGACCTGTCGCTCCGGCTCGTGACCGACAGCGGGGTCTTCTCCGCCGACCGCGTCGACCCCGGCACCCGGGTGCTCCTCGCCGAGGCGCCGCGACCGGCCGGCCCGCTCCGCAACATCGCCGACGTCGGCTGCGGGTACGGCCCGATCGCGCTCACGCTCGCGAGCCGGGCCCCGCTGGCCGTCGTGTGGGCGATCGACACCAATGCCCGGGCCCGCGAGCTGTGCGCGCTCAACGCCGAGCAGCACGGCCTCGACAACGTGCGGGTGGTGGCGCCCGACGAGGTGCCCGACGACGTGACGTTCGACGCGATCTGGTCGAACCCGCCCATCCGCATCGGCAAGGCGGCGCTCCACGACCTGCTGTCGAGATGGCTCGGCCGCCTCGGGGCCGGAGGCCACGCGTGGCTCGTCGTCCAGAAGCACCTCGGCGCCGACTCGCTCGCCACATGGTTGAACGACACGGGATGGCCGACCACCCGCATCGCCTCGCGCCAGGCGTACCGCGTGCTCGAGGTCGCCGTGCCGGAGGAGGTTTCACCATGAGCGGCAACCTCACCTCGACGGAGCTCAAGCGCCTCCACCGCGAGTGGCGGCGGCGCACCGACGGGCGCCTCTCCGTCGGCATCGACGGAGCGCAGGGCCCGTTCAACGTGGGCTCGATCATCCGCAGCGCTGCGGCCTACCGGGCCGAGCACCTGTGGCTCACCGAGACGGCCACCGGCCCCGACAACCCGAAGGTGGGCAAGACGGCGCTCGGCACCGACCGCTTCCTCGACGTGGAGCGGGTGCCAGACGCCGCGGCGCTCGCCGACGCGGCGCGTGCCGCCGGCTACCGCGTGATCGGCGTCGAGCTGGCCCAGGGCGCGCGTCCCCTCCACGAGATCGACCTGAGGGGCGACGTGTGCCTGGTCGTCGGGCACGAGGACCGCGGGCTGTCGAAGGCCGGGCTCGCCGCGTGCGATGCGCTGGGCTTCCTGCCCCAGTTGGGCAGCGTCGGGTCGCTCAACGTGGCCACGGCCGCCTCGATCGCGATGTACGAGTGGGCGCGCCAGCAGTGGTCGCCCACCGCCTCCTGACGGATCACCCTCAGACGGGGAGGCGCGCCGGGTCGACCTGGAGGCGGAGACGACCGGGCGGGCGCACCACTTTGTTGAGCGAGTCGAGCAGCGCCGCCTGGTTCGGGCTGCGTACCAACCAGTGGGCCTCGTCACGCTGGTCGACCGCCGCCGCCGGGTCGCGATCGACGAGCAGCGTCCGCAGAGCGTCGACGAACGCCGGCGCCGCTTCCCCGCCGATCGCCGCCGCCGTGGCCACCGGCGGGAGCTGGAGGAGCGTCCGGCGCTCGAGCTCCGCAGCGCTCACTCCCGACGGATCGCCGAGCAGCGCGGCCCGGATCACCTCGTGCTCGGGTTGGCGGGTCTGCACGAGCACCGACCCCTCACGACCGCCGACGAGGCGCGACGCACGTGCCAGGAGCGTCAGCGCCTGCTCGGCCGCCCGGTAGCGCGGCGCGCCGAGCTCCTGGTCGAACTCCAGGAACGCGACCACTCCAGCGCCGGTCACGCGCTGCAGCGCGGCCTCGGTGCCCACGACCACCCGAGCGGTCGGCGCGCTCGCCGACTTCGACCTCGGGCCGGCGATCTCGTGCACCGGCTCCCGGAGCAGGGTCTCCAGCTGCTCCCGGGCCTTGGTGACCCCGATGCGGATCTGGCGGAACACCATCGCCGAGCAGTGGCCGCAGATGACCGGCCTCGTCGTGCCGCAGCGGGGGCACGACATCGCGTGCTCGTCGTCCTGACGCACCGACGCCTCGCATCGCTCGCACGTCGCCAACGTCCCGCACCGCAGGCACGCGAGCATCTGCGCCCGGCCGACGCGGTTGAGCACGCACACCACGCGCTGATCCGAGCGGAGGGCCCGCACCAGGGCGTCGGAGTAGAGACCGGAACGGACGATGTCGTCCTCACGTCGATCGATCACGACGAGCCGCGCCCACCCCGACCGCTCCCGGTTCCGGTCGATCGTGACCGGTCGGTCGTCGACGACCGCCAGCGCCTCGAGGCTCGGCGTCGGCGAGACGAGCACGACGGGCACCCTCGCCCGGCGGCCCCGCTCGATGGCCACCTCTCGTGCGTGCCAGGTCGGGGACCCCTCGTTCTGCAGCGTCTCGTCGTGCTCGTCGAGCACCACGATCGCGCCGAGCTCCGCCATCGGAGCGAACACCGCGGTGCGCGTCCCGACGAGCGAGCAGCCTGCGGTGGCACGGGCCCAGCCCTCGGGATGCACGGCGACCTTGACGCCCCAGCGGCGCATGCCGTCCGCGACGCTGCGCGCCTGGGCGAAGGTGGGACACACGACGAGCACGTGGCCACGCTCGGCGGCGGCCCGGATCACCTCGAGCGGCGAGGCCGCCGGCGGTAGGCGGAACACCGACACCGGCTGTTCGAACAGCGACCTCACCCGCCGGCCGACGCGACCGGTCTCGTCCGGCCCCGTCACCGTGCCGGGACGCGGGAGTGCCGTCACCATCGTCGGCGGCGAGGCGGCGCCGAGAAAGGTCGGCAGGCGCCCGGCCCACCGCCACGTCGCCCACCGGCAGAGCTCCACCACGTCGGCCGGGGGGCCGAGACCGGAGATCTTGCTCACCGAGCGGAGCTCCACCCCCGGCGGAGGATCCACGTCGACGTCCACGACCCACGCTGCGACCTGTCGGCCGTGCAGGGGCACGCGCACCATGAGGCCCGGCGCGAGATCGAGACCCGAGCGGGCGATCAGTCGATCGGGAACGACGTAGTCGAACTCGCGGTGGATCGACGTGACATCACAGACGACGCGAACGACCCGCCCGGGCGGGGGCGGGTCGTTGGCGACGACGGGGCGCGCCCCGCTGTCGAGCTCGAAGAGTCGGTGCTCGTCGGGACGACTAGATGCCAAGCGCCGACTTCAGGGCGTCGACCCGGTTGGTCAGCTCCCAGGTGAACCCGTCGCCCGAGCGGCCGAAGTGGCCGTACGCGGCGGTCGGCTGGAACACCGGACGGCGCAGGTCGAGATCACGGATGATCGCGGCCGGGCGGAGGTCGAAGACCTCCTTGACGGCGTCGGTGAGCTTCGTCTGGTCGACGGTCGCGGTGCCGAACGTCTCGACCAGGATCGACACCGGTCGGGCCATGCCGATCGCGTAGGCCACCTGCACCTCGCAGCGCTTCGCAGCGCCCGACGCGACGACGTTCTTCGCCACCCAGCGCGCGGCGTAGGCGGCCGAGCGGTCGACCTTGGACGGGTCCTTGCCGCTGAACGCACCGCCACCGTGACGGGCCATGCCGCCGTAGGTGTCGACGATGATCTTGCGACCGGTGAGACCGCAGTCGCCCACCGGACCGCCGATGACGAACTTGCCCGTCGGGTTGACGAAGACCTCGTAGTCGTCGTCGGCGAACTCGGCCGGGATGACCGGACGGATGACGTGCTCGATGAGGTCGGGGCGGATCTCGGTGTCGCGGTCGACGCCGTCGTTGTGCTGCGTCGAGATGAGGACGGTCTTGAGCCGGACCGGGCGGTTGTCCTCGTACTCGAAGGTGACCTGCGTCTTGCCGTCGGGGCGGAGGTAGGGCACGACGCCCGACTTGCGCACCTCGCTGAGCCGCTCCGACAGGCGATGCGCCACGTGGATCGGGAGCGGCATGAGGGCGTCGGTCTCGTCCGACGCGTAGCCGAACATCATCCCCTGGTCGCCGGCGCCCTGCTTGTCGAGCTGGTCGTCCTCGCCGGCCGTGCCGCCGCGCACCTCCTCGGAGTCGTCCACGCCCTGGGCGATGTCGGCGGACTGCTCGTCGAGCGCCACCATCACGCCGCAGGTGTTGCCGTCGTAGCCGAACGACTCACGGTCGTAGCCGATGCCGTTGATCGTCTTGCGGGCGATCGACGGGATGTCGACGTAGGCGGAGGTGGTGATCTCGCCGGCCACCACGCAGAGGCCGGTGGTGACCATGGTCTCGCACGCCACGCGGCTGTTCGGGTCCTGCGCCAGGATCGCGTCGAGGATGGCGTCGGAGATCTGGTCCGCCATCTTGTCGGGATGTCCCTCGGTGACGGACTCCGAGGTGAACGTCCAATTGGTCATGTGTCTGCTGCCTCGTGGTTGGTTGCTCGACGCTCGTCGAGGATCAGGTCGAAGATTTCGCCGGCCACCGCCCGTTTGGACGAGAGAGCGACGTCATGGCGGCGCCCGGAGGCGCACAGGATGGTCACCGAATTGGTCTCGTGCTCGAACCCGACGCCGGGAGCGGCCACATCGTTGGCCACGATGAGATCCGCACCCTTGCGAGTCAGCTTGTCGCGGGCGTTGGCCTCGACGTCGAACGTCTCGGCCGCAAACCCCACCACCGTCTGACCCCGCGCCTTCCTGGCTCCGAGCGCCGAGAGCGTATCAGCCGTGGCCCGGAGCTCGATGCTGGGGATCCCGTCGGCCTTCTTGATCTTGTGATCGGCGACGGCGACCGGGGTGAAGTCGGCGACGGCGGCCGCCATGATGACGATGTCGGCCGACTCGCTACGGGCCAGAACGGCGTCGTGCATCTCCTGCGCGGTGGAGACCGCGATGCGGTCGGCGGAGTGGGGTGCCGGCAGCGCGGTGGTGGTCACGAGCGTCACGTGGGCGCCGCGAGCAGCTGCCTCATCGGCGAGAGCGTGGCCCTGGCGGCCCGAGCTGCGGTTGCCGATGAACCGCACCGGGTCGATGGGTTCGCGGGTGCCACCGGCGGTGATGAGCACCTCGAGACCGGCGAGGTCGCCCGGCGACAGCGCCGCCTCGACCGCAGCCACGATCGTCTCGGGAGCCGCGAGGCGGCCGGCGCCGACGTCGCCACCGGCGAGACGGCCCTCCTCGGGGTCGACGATGATCACGCCCCGGGACCGCAGCGTGGCGATGTTGTCCTGCACCGCCGGGTGCTCCCACATCTCGGTGTGCATCGCCGGGCACACGATGACGGGCGCCCGCGTGGCCAGCAGCGTGGCCGTGAGCAGGTCGTTCGAATAGCCGGCGGCGTAGGCCGACAGCAGACGTGCCGTGGCCGGCGCGACCACGATCAGGTCGGCGGCCTGGCCGAGGCGGGTGTGCGGGATCGGGTCGGCCTCGTCCCAGAGCGAGGTCTGCACCGGCTCCGACGAGAGGGCCGACAGCGTGGTCTCCCCCACGAACCGCCGTGCGCCGTCCGTCATCACGGGCGACACGAACGCGCCCGCGTCCATCAGACGGCGGACGACCTCGACGGCCTTGTACGCGGCGATGCCGCCGGAGACACCGACGACGATGCGACGGCCCTCGATCATCGGACTGGGATCAGTCGTCGGCGGCGGACGCGGCCGCAGCAGCGGCATCTGCCGCGTCGGCCTCGGCCTGCGCCTCGGCGGCGGCGATCTCGGAGGCCTTCACGCCCACGATCGCGTCGGCGGCGATCTCCTCGAAGGCGATCGACAGCGACTTCGAGGCGCTGGACGTGACCTGCGGCGGCACGATGCGGCCGAGGCCGTCGCCGAGCTGGCCGTAGTAGCTGTTGATCTGACGGGCGCGCATCGAGGCGAGCGCCACGAGGGAGAACTTCGACCCGGCACGCTCGAGCAGTGCCTCCACGCGGGGCTCCATCATGGTGTCGAAACGATCGGGCATGGTGTCTCCGTGATTGGGGGGATTCCGGGCGCGACCGGCTGGGCGCGCAGCGCCTCAACGGTAGCAGGTCAGGGCGTGATCGTGACGTTGGCGGTGCCGAGTGCCCGCTCGATGCCGTCCACGAAGACCGTCGGACGGAGTCGGTAGACCCCCGGCGGCAGGAACGCGTCGCCGTTGATCTCCGCGCTGATCGTCGAGGCCGAGACGGCGAGGCGGACCCGCCGGCCCGGCGCGACCCAGTGGTAGGTGGTGTCACCGGCGACCTCGGTCCCCTCGGGAGCGGCGCCCGCCGGCACGGTGAAGATCGAGCCGGGGATACCGTGCCCGCTGGCGTTGACGCCGAACGCGTCGGTCCCACGGGTGAGGGTCGTCTGATCCCACGCCGGACTGGCGATGACGGCGATCTCGCGGCGGCTGCGGTTGGTGATCTCGATGTAGCCCTGCACCCGCCCACCGGCCGGCACCGCGGCCGGCGAGGCGACGACACGACTCGTCACGCCCTTCGGCAGCGCCGCGCCGACGGCGTACCGACCGAACTGCACCAGGCAGAGGCCGGGACGGTCCTCGGGACCGCCGGGGTAGCGCTTGGGACCGACGAAGATGCTCAGCTGATCGCCGTACTGCGCTCGGAGCGTGAGGGCGAGACCCCGCCCCTCGGGCGGGAGGAGCACCACGATCCAGCCCGGCCCGAACCCGGCCTGACCCCCGATCGGTTGCACCTTGGCCTGCACCTCGGTGGCCAGCGCGTCCCACTCGGCGCGGGTGTGCCGTGAGAGCTGCACGTGGATGGCGTCGGGGCCGAGGTTCGCCGTGACGTGCGCCCGGTAGGCGTCGACGTTGCCCGTCACCAGCACCGTGTAGTCGTTGTTGTACGCCGGGTTCGTCGCCGGCGGGCGCTGCACGGTCGTGACGTACTCCGGCGCGCTCTGCAGGTAGGCCAGCTCCTCGCCGAACCCGGGCTGCGAGTAGCCCACCGGGATGTAGGGGTTGAGGTACTTGCCGTCCCCCGCACGCTCGAGGACGGTGCCGCACGACGCGGCCTTCACGGCGTCGGGCAGGCACCCCGGCAGGACCCCCACGATCGACGCGAGCAGTGCGGCGATGCCGAAGCGCTTCATCACGCCAGTTTGTCGTACTGCGCTCTCGCGAGCGGGGTCACCGCGTCGATGTAGCTCTGCGCCGAGTCCGACACCGGACCGTTGGCGACCACCTGCACCTCGTACACGCCGACGGAGAACACCAACGACGCGCCGGCGGTGTCCTCGTCGTTACCGACGACGCCGCCCGAACCGGGCACGCCGTCGAGGGTGAACGTGTCGCTCACGCCCGGGCCGGCCCGCAGGCGCTCCACGGTCCGGCCGGTGTTGGCCACCGCCCCGCGCGACGTCTCGAACTGGTAGACGAACACGATGATCTGCCGCTCGCCGTCGTCGGTGGCCCACAGGCGCTGGTAGCCGCGCACGAAGCCGTCGCCGACCAACGTCGCACGGGCATCCGCGGAGCCGTCGTCACGAACCGCCTTGTCGAGGTCGGAGGGGCCGGTGTCGCCGACGTCGTCGGGCTGCATGGTGAAGCCCGACGGCACGGTCGTGACGAGCGCGTCTTCGAGAGACGGCCCGGGCACACCCGTGGTGGTCGCAGCGACCGTCGTCGTCGAGCGGGTGACGCGCTCGATCGCGTGTTCCGAGGTCGAACCGCACCCGGTGGCCAGCCCGAGCGCCGCGATCGCGAGGACGCCGGCGAGTCGGACCCTCACGCGCCGGCGGCGCGACGCTCGGCCACGAGCGCCGCGAGCTCGTCGACCGTGTCCTCGACGTGGTGGTTGATCACCACGACGCAGTCGAGGCCGGCTGCCGCGAGGGCCTCCTCCTCGGCACGGATCACGCGCTGCTCGACCCGCTCGGGGCTGTCGCCGCGGTGCACCAGGCGTTGGCGCTGCACCTCACGCGAGGGCGCCTCGAGGTAGATGCACAGCGCGTCGGGGAACCGCTCCTTGATGGCCATGGCCCCGTAGACGTCGATCTCGAAGAGCACGTCGTGGCCGTCGTCGGGCTCGGGCACCGGCGAGCCCTGGCGGTAGTCGAGGAAGTCGACCCACTCCAGGAAGCCGCCCTCGTCGATGCGCTGCTGGAACTCGTCCCAGGTGGCGAAGACGTACGCGTCCTCGGCCTCGCCCGGGCGGCGCTCACGCGTCGTCCACGACCGGTTCACGTAGAGGTTTGGGTCGCGCTCGCGCCACGCGGCGACCACCGTGCCCTTGCCGGCGCCGCCCGGGCCGCTCACCACGATGATCATGCGGCCACCCCGGCGAGCAGCGCGTCCCAGGCGCGATCGTCGACTTCGCCGAGCACGACGTCCTCGGAGAGGCCCGCCGAGGCGAGCAGGCGACGCGACGCGACCTTGCCCCCGACGGCCGGCATTGCCTCGAGCACACCGAGCAATCGCAGCTCGGCGAGCCGATCGGCCTCGGGCGCCGGGAGGTCGGCGACCTCGCGGCGCACCTCGTCACGCACGCCGTCGAGGCCGAGCCCCGCAGCGCACCGATCCACGAAGGCGGTGCGGAACCGTCGCGTGCGATCGGCCCACGCCAGCGCGGCGGCCAACTTCGGGTCGGTCACGGACGAGTCCGTGTCAGTCCGCGATCGCCGCGGCGATGGACGCGGCGACGGCGAACGGGTCGTCCGCCTGCGTGACCGCTCGACCGATCACGAGGAGATCGGCGCCGTTGGCGATGGCCTCCTGCGGCGTGGCGGCGCGAGCCTGGTCGTGGATGGGCGAACCCACCGGGCGGATGCCCGGCACGACGCGGCGAAGTCGCGGCGCCAGCTCACGTGCGGTCTGCAGGTCGCTCGCTGCGAGGATGAGGCCCCCGCAGCCACCTTCCAACGCCACGCGGACGCGGTTGGGGACGATGTGGGGCGGGGCGGAGTCGTCGCTCGTGAGCACCGTCACCGCGAGCGCGACGGGCACGTCGAGGCCGGCCGCCTCGGCGCCGTGGTAGAGCCCCTCGACGCCGGCCTTCAACATGTCGACGCCGCCGGTGGCGTGCAGGGTGAGGTACTCGACGCCGAGCGCGCCGAGCACCCGCGTGGCGCGGTTCACCGTCGTGGGGATGTCGAACAGCTTCAGGTCGAGGAAGACCTGGTAGCCCATGTCGCGTAGGTCGGCGATGACGTCGGGGCCCGCAGCGCTGAACAGCTCGAGACCGACCTTGGCCACGCCGAACCACGGGCGCATGGAGATGGCCAGGCGGTGGGCCTCGACGAGGTCGTCGGTGTCGAGCACCAACGCCAGGCGTCGCCGCACCGAGTCGGGCACCTCTCCGGTCCCTGCCGTGGTGTCCTCGACACTGCTGTCACCCATGTGCGCCTCCGCTGAGCTCTCGTACTCGTTCGATCCTGTGGCCTTCGCACCAGTCCACCAGCTCCTCCAGCACTCGCCGGGGGGTTCGGGGGTCTGCGAAGTTGGCCGTACCAACCTGACACGCCTGTGCGCCGGCGAGCATGAACTCGACGGCGTCGTGCGCGGTTGCCACACCACCGACCCCGATGAGGGGAAGGTCGGGGTGAGCGACCCGGCAATCGTAGACAGCCCGCACCGCCACCGGATGGATGGCGGGGCCCGAGACTCCCCCACCTCCCCCGCCGAGACGGGGCCGACGCGTCTCCGGATCGATGGCCATGCCGAGCAACGTGTTCACGAGTGTGGCGGCGTCGGCCCCGGCGGCGGCGACCGCCCCGGCGACCTCGGCGAGCCGGTCGGTGTTCGGGCTGAGCTTCGCCCAGAGCGGGCGACCCGCCGCCGCGCACACGCCGATGACCTCGGCCGCGAGAGCGGCATCGTGCGCGAAGAGGTGCCGGCCCCCGTCGAGGTTCGGGCAGCTGAGGTTGACCTCGACCGCGATCACCGAGGAGGGCGCGGCGGCCAGCATCTCGGCGGCGCGCCGGTACTCCTCGACGGTCCGGCCCCAGATCGAGACCACGATGCGCTCGACGCCGAGTGCCGTGAGCGCGGGCAGGCCCGACGAGAGCCACGCGGCGACCCCTGGCCCCTGCAGCCCGACGCTGTTGATCATCCCCGCCGGCGTCTGGTGCACACGCGGACCGGGGTTGCCGGGCCAGGGATCGGCGGACAGCGACTTGGTGACGAACGCGCCGAGGCCGGCGAGATCGAGGTAGGCCGCGAGCTCGGTGGAGTGCCCGGCCGTGCCCGACGCCACCATGACCGGATTGGGCAGGGTCAGCGACCCGACCTGCACCGACAGGTCGACCATCAGGCGCGGGCCCCGGCGTGGTACTCCTGCAGGCTGCGGACGACCGGCGGGTGCGCCGCGGTGTCGGCGATGCCGTTGGCTGCGGCCAGGGCGGCGGCCGCGGTGGTGAGCAGCGGCACCCGGTGCAGGCCGGCGGCGGACCGGATGTACGC
The DNA here is from genome assembly GCA_046331245.1 of Acidimicrobiales bacterium. Taxonomy (GTDB): domain Bacteria; phylum Actinomycetota; class Acidimicrobiia; order Acidimicrobiales; family Microtrichaceae; genus SSF14. The sequence goes on from JAXLRH010000012.1 coordinate 56,379, forward strand.
GCCGTCGGCACGCGACCCCCGACCGCGCGGCGAGTTGACCACCAGCTGGATCTCGCCGGCCGACAGGAGCTCCACCGCGTCGCGGGCGCCGTCGGGGCGGGCATCCGCGCCGCCGAGCTTGGCGACGACCTGACTCACCGTGACGCCGGAACCGGACAGGAACGCCGCGGTGCCCGACGTGGCGACGATCTCGAAGCCGAGGTCGGCGAAGCGCTGTGCGGCGCGCAGGCCCGTGGGCTTGTCGCGGTCGGCGAGCGACATGAACACGCACCCCGTCGTGGGCATGTGATCCCCCGCCGCCAGCTGCGACTTGGCGAAGGCGAGTCCGAACGTGCGGTCGATGCCCATGACCTCGCCCGTGGAGCGCATCTCGGGGCCGAGCACGGCGTCGGCATCGGGGAACCGGCTGAACGGCAGCACGGCCTCCTTCACCGACACGTGGTCGCCGTCCACCGGCGGCTGCAGCAGACCCTCGATGCGCAGCTGCTCGAGCGTGGCGCCGCACATCACCCGCGACGCCACCTTCACCAGGGGCACGCCGGTGGCCTTGGCGACGAAGGGCACGGTGCGCGAGGCACGGGGGTTCGCCTCGATGACGAACACCTGGGCGGCGTCGGCCGCGACACCCGACTTCTTCACGGCGAACTGCACGTTGATGAGGCCCTGGACCTCGAGGGACGCGGCGATCTGGCGGGTGTAGTCCTCGATGACGGCGATCGTGCCCGCACCGAGCGTCATCGGCGGGATCACGCAGGCGGAGTCGCCCGAGTGCACGCCCGCCTCCTCGACGTGCTCCATCACGCCGCCGATGAGCACCTCGCCGGAGGCGTCGCGGATCGCGTCGACGTCGACCTCGGTGGCGTCCTCGAGGAACCGGTCGATGAGCACGGGCCGGGAGGCGGACAGACCGCCCTCGCGCCCGAGGCCCGCGAGACCCGACAGCGTCGCCATCGCCTCGCTCAGCCCGTCGTGGTCGTAGACGATCTCCATGGCCCGGCCGCCGAGCACGTAGGAGGGACGCACGAGCGCGGGGAAGCCGATGCGGTCGACGATCGCCCGGGCGCCGTCGAGGTCGACGGCCGTGCCGCCGGCGGGCTGGGGGATCTCGAGGCGGGCGCAGAGCGCGTTCCAGCGGTCGCGGTCCTCGGCGAGGTCGATCGAGTCGGGCGAGGTGCCGAGCACCAGCTCCCGCGGCAGCACGTCGGCGAGCTTCAGCGGGGTCTGGCCGCCGAGGCTGACGATCACGCCCACCACGTCGCCGGCCGCCTGCTCGGCTTCGATGACGGACATGACGTCCTCGAACGTGAGCGGCTCGAAGTACAGGCGGTCCGAGGTGTCGTAGTCGGTGGACACCGTCTCGGGGTTGCAGTTCACCATGACCGTCTCGAACCCGGCGTCGCGGAGGGCGAAGCTCGCGTGCACGCAGCCGTAGTCGAACTCGATGCCCTGCCCGATGCGGTTGGGGCCGGAGCCCAGGATGATCACCTTCGGGCGGGTGGATGGACGCACCTCGTTCTCGTCCTCCCACGTCGAGTAGTGGTACGGCGTCTCCGCCGCGAACTCCGCAGCGCAGGTGTCGACCGTCTTGTACGTCGGGAGCACGCCGAGGCCGATGCGGGTCGAGCGAACCGTCGCCTCCGGAACGCCCCACAGGTACGCGAGCTGCGCATCGCTGAACCCGAGCTGCTTCACGCGCTTGAACTCGCGCGCCGTGAGGTCGTCGAGCGACCGCCCGGCCAGAGCGGCGCGCTCCTCGGTGACCAGCGACATCTGATCGAGGAACCACGGATCGATGCGGCAGGCGTCGTGCACGCGCTCGATCGACAGGCCGCGCCGCAACGCCGCCTCGACGCAGAAGATGCGATCGGGCGTGGCGTGGTCGGTGAGGGCGAGCAGCTCGTCGTCGGAGTACTCGTCCCACTGCGCCTCGGCGGGATCGCAGTTGAGGCCGAACCGGCCCTGCTCCAGCGACCGGAGCGCCTTCTGCAGCGACTCGGGGAACGTGCGGCCGATGGCCATCGCCTCCCCCACCGACTGCATCTGGGTGCCGAGCACGCCTGACGTGCCCGGGAACTTCTCGAACGCCCACCGGGGCACCTTGGTGACCACGTAGTCGATGGCCGGCTCGAAGCTCGCAGGCGTGAGCCGGGTGATGTCGTTGGTGATCTCGTCGAGCGTGTACCCCACCGCCAGCCGCGCCGCGATCTTGGCGATCGGGAAGCCGGTCGCCTTCGACGCGAGCGCCGAGCTGCGGGAGACGCGCGGGTTCATCTCGATGACGACGAGGTCGCCGTCGACCGGGTTCACCGCGAACTGCACGTTGGACCCGCCGGTCTCGACGCCGACACGACGGATGCACGCGAACGCCGCGTCACGCATCGTCTGGTACTCGACATCGCTCAGCGTCTGCGCCGGGGCCACCGTGATGGAGTCGCCGGTGTGCACACCCATGGGGTCGACGTTCTCGATCGAGCAGATGATCACGCAGTTGTCGGCCCGGTCGCGCATCACCTCCAGCTCGTACTCCTTCCAGCCGGCGATCGAGCGCTCGATGAGGATCTCGCTGATCGGGCTGGCGTCGAGGCCGGCCGCGGCGACGAGCTCGAACTCCTCGGGCGTCTTCGCAATGCCGGTGCCCTTGCCACCGAGGATGTACGCGGGGCGGATGACGACGGGCAGCCCGATGCGCTGCACGACCTCGCGCGCCGCCTCCATCGTGTGGGCGGTGTCGGACTCCGGCACCTTCAGGCCGATGCCGATCATCGCCTGCTTGAACGTCTCGCGGTTCTCCGCGGTCTCGATGGCCTCGGCGTTGGCGCCGATCATCTCGGGCGTGCCCGGCACGCCGATGACGCCCTTCGCGTGCAGCTCCATCGCGAGGTTGAGCGCCGTCTGGCCGCCGAGCGTGGGCAGCACGGCGTCGGGCTGCTCCTTCTCGATGATGCGCTCGAGCACGTCGACGTCGAGCGGCTCGATGTACGTCGCGTCGGCGAAGTCGGGGTCGGTCATGATCGTCGCCGGGTTCGAGTTGGCGAGGATGACGCGGTAGCCCTCCTCGCGGAGCACGCGGCACGCCTGGGTGCCGGAGTAGTCGAACTCGCAGGCCTGGCCGATCACGATCGGGCCGGACCCGATGATCAGGATCGAGCGGAGGTCGTCACGACGGGGCATCGAAATGGCTCCAGATAAACGAAAAGCCCCCGGAGGGGGCTGGGGAGGACTCGGTTGGGAAGGGCAGCTTGGCGATCACCGAGACCGCACCCTATCACGACGCCGCACCCCGCCTTCCCGGTGCAGTGCTGCTCGGGCCGCCTGAGGTCGGAGCACCGCGTCGCCCGGCCTCGGTGCGCGAAGGTCATCTGAGCAGCGGCCCGATTCTCGATCGCTGAAGTGCCCTTCGAGGGAACGTGAGCGATCAAGTCCGAGGCCGCCGTCGACCGGGCCACGGTGCGGGAATGTCATCTGAGGATGCTCGACGCGACCCCGCCCGGTTCAACCGACAGACGGCACGAACCAGTGCGAGAACGGTGACGGTCGACGGTGTCAGAAGAACCGCATGAGCACCGACGTCGCTCGTGGCCCATGATCGGGGCATGTGGCACGACTGGGAGCGCATCGCCGCCCGTTTGACGGAGGACGAGGGAGCGCTCGTAGATGTGCGCTCGGCCGGCGTCGGGGCGGCGGGTTGGCAGCGGTTGCTGAACCTCCCGACGGAACAGGGCTGGTGGTTCCAGTACGCCGAGGATGGAGTGCGCCTGCCCGTCCCCCCAGCCGACGTGATTCCTACTCGCCGGTCAACGGTCTTCTGCAGCTTTGAATTTCAGGTGACCCCCACCTTCGGGTTGCGCACGGCCTTCCTCGATTCCGTTGACGTGGAACTGTGGTTCGACCCTCGGACCCTCAGGTCGCATGCCAATGTGTCGAGTCTGTTGTCGTTCGTTCGGATTCTTGGGCGGACCCTTTGCCATGACGTGACGGTGACCGCCGACAACCATCCGGAGTGGGTGTACCTCCGCTACGCCGTCGAGTCAGACTCGGTGGTCGAGGAAGTCAATCCGGGTGGCCCCGAGCGGTAATCCACTCGGCCAGGCGACGGTGCGGGAATGTCATATGACGGATACACCGCACTGGAGCGGTGAGTAGCCAGTGTGCGAACACTCAGCGCTCCAGAGTGGGACCCGCGGCATCGTCCAGCCGACGGTGGCGGAAGAACGCACAACGTGCCTTGACTCTCCGAGGGTGGCTCCGACGGGCAGACTTCGTGAGTGCCCGAGATTCCGTACCTCGCCGATGCCAGCACGCAGACCGGGATCTGGAGAGGTACCGATCTCCCGACGATCGCACGCGCCATTCGCGAGGTCGGCTACTGGGAGGAGGTCGTTGAGTGGCGGATCAGCACCACGACGGCCTTCCGCATCGAGCGGGAAGTCGACCCCTCGGGTCGGCGGTGGTTCAAGGTAAGCGCAACGTGCGACCACGAGATGACGTGTCGCTGCCCAACGCTCGAACGGGCGATGGAGATGATGAGCGTCTACGACCGACTGATCATGGACATGTTCTGGACTCTCGGGTGGGCCTCGTGGGCGGCGAGACGCCGTCTCGAACCGGGGCCCTTCGAGGTGCTGCCTCCGGGCTAAGGCGGGCACACCTACCGGCACTGCCGCCGACCAGGCCACTGTGGCGGAAACACGGATGAGGCTAGGCCCTCTGTGATTTGATTCGTCGGTGATCGAGTACGACCTCGCGAGGATCAGCGATGCTCTTGTCGTGTGGACCGGCTACGGCCAAAGCGCGTGGCCAATACGGGACCCCGATCGCCTGGTCGCCGAGTTCGGCCCCGCCGCCACTGACGACCTTCTTCCGGTGCTTCGGGAATTGGAGCGCGAGTTCTACGAGTCGGATGAGGCCCACACGGTCGCCGGGCTCGACCAGATGGGCATCGCCGCGTCAGAACGGTTCAGCTCCCTCCATCCCGAACTCTCGGGCGAAGCCGTCGACGCTCTGGCATGGTGCTACACGTTCGACTGGAAGTAGCTCACAGCCAAGCGACGTGAGGGTATTCCACGCGACGGCGATCACATCCGGTCGACGTGATCAGTCGGCGACGAGCGCGTCCTCGACCAGCTCGTCGGCATCGTCGGCGGCGGTGACGTCGCCCGCGACGACCGGCGGACGGCGGCTCTGACGGCCGAGCTCCTGCGCCGCGAGGAGCGCCTCGTCGGCCTTCAGCGAGAACTGAACGCGCGCGTCCTCGAGATCGGCGCGCTGCGTCGCCGCCGCGACCCGCGTGGTGGCCTTGTCCCAGTGGAACTGGAACATCCCGATGTCGTACGCGCCGTCGGCGATGCGCGCGGTCTGGAGCGCCGTCGCGTTGGGCTTCTTGATGTCCCACACGATGTGGAACCACGAGAGCACCTTGAGCACGTAGTAGGTGACGTCGATCTCCCACCACTTGAAACCCTGGCGGCACGAGCTCTGGATGTGGTGGTGGTTGTTGTGCCACCCCTCGCCCATCGTGAGCAGCGCGATGACCACGTTGTTGCGGCTCGAGTCCTCGGTCGCGAACCGGCGGGTGCCGATGAGGTGGGCGGCGGAGTTCACGAGGAACGTCGTGTGCCACAGCATCACCGTGGAGAGGAAGAAGCCGATGAGCAGGCCGCTCCAGCCGCCCCACCACGCGCACGCGAGGGCGAGCGCCCACGGGCCGATGAAGTCGTGGTCGTTCAGGAACCGGAGCTCGGGGTACTTGTTGAAGTCGGCGATCGCGTCGACCGGCGTCGCGTCGGCCTGCGGCGACACGATCCAGCCGACGTGGCTGAACATCACGCCCTTGATGGGCGAGTGCGCGTCCTGCACGGTGTCGGTGTAGCGGTGGTGCAGACGATGGTGGCCGGCCCACCAGAGCGGACCCTTCTGGACGGCGGTGAGGCCGCCGAGCGCCAGGACGAACTGGAACACGCGGCTGGTCTTGTAGGACCGGTGCGCGAAGTAGCGGTGGTAGCCGCCGGTGATGAAGAACATCCGCACCCAGAAGGTGACGAGCAGGATCTGCCAGTCGTGCCAGCCGACCCCGGTGAAGATCGCGAGCACCGGCACGAGGTGCACGAGCAGGAACGGGATGGAGGCGAGGGGGTTGAGTCGCTCGTCCGGGAGCCGATTCGGGTGCGGAATCATTGCCAGAAACTACTGTAAATGTCTCCGGGCGCCAGTCACCGATCCATGAGCTCGGCGAACCGGGCGAACAGGTAGCGCGAATCGTGCGGACCGGGCCCCGCCTCGGGGTGGTACTGGATGCCGAACGCCGGCACGTCGGTGCACTCGAACCCGGCGAGCGTGCCGTCGTTGAGGTTCACGTGCGTGACCTCCACGCCCGGCACCCCGTCGAGGCTCACGCAGTAGTTGTGGTTCTGGCTGGTGATCTCCACCTTGCCCGTCGTGAGGTCGCGAATCGGGTGGTTGCCGCCGTGGTGCCCGAACGGCAGCTTGTGCGTGGAGCCGCCGACCGCGGTGCCGAGCAGCTGATGGCCCATGCAGATGCCGAAGATGGGCACGCCACCGAGCAGCGACTTGATGGTGTCGGGCAGGTACGTGACGGCGGCAGGGTCGCCCGGGCCGTTGGACAGGAACACGCCGTCGGGCTCGAGCGCCATGATCTCGTCCGCGGACGTCGTCGCCGGCACCACCGTCACGTGGGAGATCTCGGCCAGGCAGTCGAGGATCGTCGCCTTGATGCCGCAGTCGACCGCCACGACGTGACGATCGGGATGGCCGTCGACGGTGTACGGCTCGGAGCAGGTGACCTCGCTGACGAGGTCGCAGTCGTCGGTGCCGGTCGCCGACGCCGCCGCCGCAGTGAGCTCCTCGAGCGACGCCGAGCCGAACGCTCCGGGCATCGCGCCGCCCTCGCGGAGGATGCGGGTGAGGCGACGGGTGTCGATGCCGCCGATCGCGCACACGCCGTGGCGGGCCAGGTAGTCGCCGAGGCTGCCGCCGCTGCGCCAGCTCGACTCGCGGCGCGCCATCTCGCGGAGCACGACGCCGCGGCACCACACCCGGGTGGCCTCGTCGTCGTCGCCGTTCGTGCCGTAGTTGCCGAGGTGCGACGTCGTGAACGTGATGATCTGACCGGCGTACGACGGGTCGGAGATGACCTCCTGGTACCCGCTCATCACGGTGTTGAAGACGACCTCGCCGAACACGATCCCGCCGGGGGGCTCGGCACCGAACAGTTCGCCTTCGAAGGTGGACCCGTCGGCCAGCACCAGGTGGCCCGGGCGGATGTCTGCGGCTGCGCTCATGTCGAGCGATCAAACTACCAGATGCTCGCAGGGGCACTTTTGCCCAGAGATTGGGCACCGGTGCCGGTTGCGCCTCCCCCGGAACCCGGACTAACAATCGTCCGTCGTCGAGTGGAGGGGTTCGAACATGTCGCGATCAACGGGACGTCGTGTCCGTCAGGGTGCCGTGGCGTTGGCGGCGGTGGCCGCGCTGTTCGCCGCCGTGTCCTGCACCCCGGAGCCGTCCACGCCGGTCGAGCCGCCGGCGGCCAAGGCCGTGCTCAGCCCCACCTCCGGCCCGGCGGGCTCGTTCGTGAACGTCGCCGCCCCCAACGACGGGTGCTCGGTGCCCGGCAACCCGAACTACTACTCGTCGATGCAGGCGGCCCTCACGATCCGCTCGTCGGGCATCGTGGTCAACCAGGCGTACCAGTACATCGGCTCCTCCCCCTCGACGTACGCGACGCCCGACCCGTACGTGCACCTCCGCATCCCGCCGGCGACGGCACCGGGTGTCTACAACGTGTACCTGTCGTGCTACGGCTACCTCGACACCTACATGTACGCACCGGCCACGTTCACCGTCACTCCGTCGCTCTGAGCCGACGACGACGGGCGCTCTACGCCGGCGCCGCGATCCTGACCGTCGTCGCGCTGTACGCGGCGACGATGTGGTTCCGCATCGACCGCTCGGACGCGTCGCTGGCCGGGTCGGCCGAGGGCTCCGGCACCACCTACCTGCTGATCGGGTCCGACCGTCGCGGTGACGTGCCGACCGTGGACCGCAAGCGCTTCGGCACGACGCGGGAGGTTCCCGGCGAGCGGGCCGACGTCGTCATCGCCGTCCGGGTCGCGCCGAACGGAACCGTCCGCAGCCTGGCAATCCCCCGCGACCTCGTGCTGTTCCGCACGAACCGCGGGCCCGAGCGCGTCGCCTCGATGCTCGAGGCCGGGCCGGGCGCCGTCGCCGACGCTCTCTGCCACTCGCTCGGGATCGGCATCGACCACCTCGCCGTGGTGCACTTCGCCGGGCTCACCGCGCTCGTGGACCAGGTCGGCGGCGTGAAGATCACGGCCACCACGGCCCTACTCGACCGCAACAGCGGGCTGCTGCTGAAGGCGGGCACGCATCGTGTCGACGGCCGGACGGCGCTCGCGTACGTCCGGGCCCGCCACATCGAATCGTGGGACGGCACGTCCTGGGAGGCCGACCCCATCGCCAGCGACGACCGAACCGGACGTGCGTCGGCGGTGCTGTCGCAGTTGGGCTCGCGGCTCAACCTCGACTGGACGAGCCCGCTCGCCACCCATCGCCTGCTGTGGACCGCAACCGGCGCCGTCACGGTCGACGGGGACGCCGGCGTGGGCGATCTCCTGTCGCTCGGCGACGCGCTCCGGGGGCTGGGCTCGACCTACACCGCCTCGTTGCCGGCGCTCACCCGGGGCGGCGCCGTGCCGATGGCGTCGCTCACGCCCGACTCCGCACCGGCGGTGAAGCGCTTCCTCGGGCGCGGCAGGCCGGCGAAGGCGTGCGCGACCCCTGCGCTGCTCACCGCCCCGGCATGACCCGTCGCCGGCGAGCGTCGCTCCTCGTCGGCCTCGCGCTCGCGTCGGTCGCGGCCGCGTGCGCGAACGACGGGCCCGCCGCGGGCCCCCGCCCCACGACGTCGGCGCCGTCGCCGGTGCAGGCGGTGCCGAGCTGCGTGCACCCCGACGACCGGTGCTCCACGACGGGCTCCGACGTCACCCTCACGGTGACCGGCCGGCCGACGGGGCCGGTCCGGGTCGAACCGCCGGCGGGCGACGTGCTCTCGACGATCGATCGCGACGCCGGCATCGCCGCGCGCCTCCGCGACGGCTCCGTGCTGTGGCTGTTCGGCGACACCGCAGCGAGGGACGAGGCCGGCCGGATCGTCTACTTCGTGATCGGCACGGCGTCGTGGGCGAGCGCCGACGCTCCCACCGTCACGCATGACGCTCACGACCCGGCCACTGGCGCACCCGTCGAGTTCGCCACGCCCACCGCATCGTTCGGCAGCTGCCCGCTCCCGACACAGCGTCCGGGCATGTGGCCGGCCGCCGCGGTCGTCCAGGCCGTCGGGCCTCGCGACCGCGTCGTGATCTGGTTCCACGACGTGTGCCTCGGCCAGGGCGACGGATCGCTCGCCGACATGGGAATGGCCGTCGGCGAGTGGTGGTACGACCCGGCGTCACCCCCCGGCGACGCTCCACTGCGCGCGACGATCCTGAACCAGCGCCTCTTCCCCCACCGCTCGTTGGGGTCGGCCGCGGTCGTCTCACCGGACGGCTCCCTCCACGTCTTCCACTGCGCGTCGCCCGCCGACCCCTCCGACCGCGACCGCTACGGGCCCTGCTCGGTCGGCACGGCAACGGTCGACCACGCCGCCGACCCGGCGGCCTATCGCCTCGGCGGCGACGTCGCGATGCCTCGTGGCCCGCTCACCGGCACGTACCCGGCCGGCCCGTTCAGCGTGGCGTTCGATCCGATCGTCGGCGCCTACGTCATGGTGTACAGCCCGTGGCCGGGGCCGACCCGCTACGCGGACGTGCGCGTCGCATCCCGTCCCGAGGGGCCGTGGAGCACACCGGTCACCGTCACCCTCGACGGCTGCGCCGACCGCATCGGCACGCGTCAGTTCAACTGCTACGCGGCGAACGCCCAACCGTCGTTCTCGACACCGGGCCACCTGGGCATCGGCTACTACGACAGCTCGATCAGCAAGTTCCCCACCCGGGGCGCTTACACCGTGGTGAGCGTCCCGATCCGCGTCCACGTCGGCTCATAGGGTGACCCGATGCGCCTGACCCCACGCCACTGGCACAACGAGACCTGGATCTGCTCGATCCGCGGCCACGTCGCTCCGGCAGCGACGGTGGCACACCTCGACCCTCCCGATCGTCGCCTCGGTGTCGAGGTGGACGGCGAGCGCTTCGTGCGCTGCATCCGCTGCGACGTGTGGCTGCTCACCACCCCACCGGCGCCCGAGGCGGCCGAGGCCGCAGATCTCGAGTCGATCGTCGACTTCCCACGACCCCGTCGCGGCAAGGTGCTGCAGGACGCGATCGTGCTGCGAATCGTCGCGCTCAACAAGGGTGTGCACGCCGCCGTGTTCACGCTCGTCGCGCTCGGGCTGCTCGCCATCGAGGTGAAGCTGCCGGGCCTCAAGGCCTCGGCCAAGGACCTCACCAACCTGCTCAACCAGGCCCTCGACTCGGCCGGGCGGAACCCGGCTCGGCAGGCCCTGGCCAAGGGCGCCGACCGCGTGCTCGGGCTCGACCCGCACGAGATCAAGGTGCTGCTCGCGATCTCCGCCGCCTATGCCGTCGTGGAGTCGGTCGAAGCGATCGGCCTCTGGCTCGACAAGCGATGGGCCGAGTACGTGACGGCGGTCGCCACCGCCGGCTTCCTGCCGCTCGAGATCCACGAGCTCCTGGCACGGGTCACGGTCGTCCGCATCGGGGCGCTCGTGATCAACCTCGCGATCCTCGTGTGGCTGGTGCTCAACAAGCACCTGTTCGGCGTGCGCGGAGGGCCCCACACCCTCCACGCCGACGTCGACTGGGAGCAGATCCTGAACGAGCCGACGCCCGCCCCGTACCTGCAATCAGACGGGAAGTGACTCCCCGGCGTCGAGGCCCGCAGCCTCGGCATCGAGGTCGTACGGATCGCCCACGCCACCACCGATGTGATGGTCCGCCGGCCCCTCCACGTTGATCTTCGGCAGGAGCCGGTCGAGCCACTTCGGGATCCACCAGTTCTTCTCGCCGAGGAGCTCCATGGTGGCGGGCACCAGCAACATGCGCACCAGTGAGGCGTCGAGCAGCACGGCGACGGCGAGACCGAGGCCGAACATCTTGGTGATGCGGTTGTCCTCGAACATGAAGCTGCCGAACACCACGACCATGATCGCCGCTGCGGCGGTGATGACCCGTGCCGTCGCCGCGAGGCCGTCGGCCACCGAGTTCTTCGCGTCGCCGGTGCGGTCGTACTCCTCCTTCACACGTGAGAGGAGGAACACCTCGTAGTCCATCGAGAGGCCGAACACGATGGCGAACATCATCATCGGCAGGAACGGCTCGATCGGCCCGCCGGCGATGCCGAACAGGCTGCCCAGCCAGCCCCACTGGAAGATGGCCACGATGATGCCGTAGGCCGCGCCGATCGAGAGCATGTTCATCACGACGGCCTTGAGCGGCACGAGCAGCGACCGGAACACCGCCATGAGGAGCAGGAACGACAGCGCCAGCACCACGCCGATGAACAGCGGCATGCGATCCGACAGGTACGACGTGAAGTCGTGGAACACCGCGACATTGCCGGTGACGTGCGCGTCGAGCGCCGTGCCCTTGGTGACCGACGGGATGGTGTCCGACCGGAGGTCGTCGATGAGCCGCTGCGTGCGATTGTCCTGCGGTGACGTGCTCGGGATGACCCGGAACAGGAAGGCATCGGCCTTCGTCGGATCGGTGAAGTTGTTCGGGATCGGGCCGACCACCTTCGCGACACCGGGCGCCTTGCCGAGCGCCGCGGCGAGGTCCATCAGCGGCTTCTGCGCCGGCGTGCCGCGGAACGTGGCCGTGACGATGAGCGGGCCGTTGAAGCCGGGCCCGAAGCCGTCGGCCAGCAGGTCGTACGCCTGACGGGTGTCCGTGTCCTTCGGGAAGTTGCCGTCGTCGGAGCTGCCGAGGTTGAGGCTGAACAGCGGCAGAGCGAGGCCGACGAGCACGATCGCTCCGATGAGCACCGACGTCCACGGGCGGGCCTGGATGGCGTGGCTCCACCGGTAGGCGAACGTCTCGTTGCTGGGCTTGCGGGCACGGGGACGCACCTGGGCCTTCAGCGGAGCGAGGGCGAAGCCGAGCGCGAACACCACGACGGCGAGTGGCGCAGCGACGAGGGCGAGCGCCGGCACCTTGAGGCCGACACCGAGCAGAGCGACGGCGACGAGCCCTGCGGCGATGAGGCCGCGCCAGCGTGTCACCTCGACGCGGGGCCCGGCCAGGCCGAGCAGCGCCGGGAGCAGCGTGACCGATGCGAGCATCGTGACCGCCACCGTGACGGCGGCGCCGATGCCGAGGCCGGAGATGAACTTGAGCTGGATGAGGAGCATGCCGAGGAGCGAGATGACCACGGTCATGCCGGCGAAAATCACGGCACGGCCGGCCGTGTCGAGCGCCACCACCGTGGCGTCTCGTGGTTCCAACCCTTCGTGCAGCCCCTCGCGGTAACGGGTGACGATGAACAGCGCGTAGTCGATGCCGACGCCGAGACCGATCATGGCGCCGATCGTCGTGGCGAACTCGGGCACGGACGTGACGTGGGAGACGAGGGCGATGATGCCGGCGCCGACGCCCACACCACCGAGCGCGACGGCGATGGGAAGGCCCATGGCGAGCACCGACCCGAAGGCCAGGATGAGCACGACGATCGCGAACGCGACGCCCACCATCTCCGACGACGGGGGCTCGAACTTCGACAGCGCGGCGCCGCCGACCTCGAGGCGGGTGCCCTTCACGCTCGGGAGCATCGCCTTGATGCGCTCACCGATCTTGCCGGCCTCGGTCTGGTTGATCTTCGGGCTGAGGTTGACCGTGGCGTAGGCGGTGCGGCCGTCCTCGCTGATCTGCGTGGGACCGGCGGGGAGCTCGTAGGGGCTGGCGACCGACACGCCGGAGATCTTCTCCATGCGGGCGAACAGCTTGTTCATCGGCGCCTTGATGGCCTCGTCGTTCACCGAACCGGTGGTCTGGTAGACGATCGAGCCGGTGAGGCCGCCACCCGAACCCGGGAAGCTCTTCTGGAGGACGTCGAGGCCCGAGCGGCTGTCGGACTTGGGGATCTCGAGGCTGCCGTCGGCCTTGCTGCCGCCGATCGCTCCACCCCAGGCGTACACACCGATGAGGAGGACGAACCACGCGGCCAGCACCTTCCAACGGTTCTTGAAACACCAGCCAGCAAGTCGAGCGATCATCGGGGGACTCCAGCAGTCAGCGAGGCCGATCCGATCGATCAGCTAATTCGGTACGCTACCGTACCGGAACCTCTGCTCACCACAGCAAGCAAACAACACAACTGTGACATGCGCCACGATTCCCGCCCGGCGGTGCTCCGTCAGCGCTGGAGCTCGCCGTCGCGGACGGCGACCTCGCCCTCGTAGATGGTGTGCCGGACCCTGCCCTGCACCGTCCGACCGACGTAGGGCACGTTGGACGAGCGGCTCGCGCCGCCCGACCCGTCGATGGTCCAGGTCGCGTTCGGGTCGATGACGCACAGGTTGGCGGGGCGGCCGGCGATCACAGGCCCGCCGTGGCGGTCGTCGATGCCGGCGATGCGCGCCGGCTGCCAGCTCAGTCGCGCCAGCACGTCGGCGATGTCCATGCCCAGCTCGGTGAGGGCCAGCGCCAGCGCGTACTCGAGACCCAGCATCCCCGGGGGCGCCTCGTCGAACGGCTGCTCCTTGAGATGCGCCTCGTGCGGCGCGTGGTCGGTGGCGATCGCGTCGATCGACCCGTTGGCCAACCCCGCCCGCACGGCGTCGACGTCGTTCTGGGTGCGCAGCGGCGGGTGCACCTTGAACACGGGATCGAACGTCGCGCAGCACTCGTCGGTGAGCGTGAAGTGGTGTGGCGCCGCCTCGCAGGTGACGGGCAGGCCCGACGCCTTCGCCGCCGCGACCATGGCCACCGAGCCGGCCGTCGACAGATGGAGGAAGTGCATCCGGGCACCGGTCATGCGGGCGAGCGCGATGTCGCGCATCACCATCAGCTCCTCGGCCTCCGCCGGCTGGCCCGGCATGCCGAGCCGCGACGACCACTCCCCCTCGTTCATGCAGGTGCCGGCGCTGAGCTCGGCCACCTCGCAGTGCTGCGCGAGCGTCACGCCCAGGCCCTTCGCGTACTCGAGCGCCCGCCGCATGAGCCGGATGTCCTGCACGCCCGTACCGTCGTCGGTGAAGATCCGCACACCGAGGTCGGACATCTCGCCCATGGGGCTGAGCTGCTCCCCCGCCCGGCCGACGGTGATGGCGCCGGCCACCTCGATGCGGCACGCAGCCGTCCGCCCGAGCTCCTGCACGTCGCGCACCACCGACGCGCAGTCGATGGCCGGCGTCGTGTTGGGCATAGCGAGCACCGCCGTATAGCCGCCGAGGGCCGCCGCGTTGCTCCCGGACTCGACCGTCTCGGCCTCCTCCTTGCCCGGCTCGCGGAGATGGGTGTGCAGGTCGACGAGGCCCGGCGAGACCACGCACCCCGACGCGTCGATGGTGCGCGACGCGCTGAGGTCGGGCCCGACGCCGACGATCTGGCCGTCGCGCACGACGACGTCGGCGAACGTCTCGCCGCGCTCGTCCACGACCCGGCCGCCCTTGATGACGTACTCGATGCTCACGATTCGATCCCTTCGCGCGTGGTGCGCTCGACGACGGACGCGCCCAGCGCGTCGAGTTGCGACTCCGACCCCAGCAGCTTGAACAGAGCGGCCTGCCGAACGGCCACGCCGTTCGCGACCTGCCGCGTGATGACCGCGTTGGGGCGGTCGGCCGCCTCCGGCGAGATCTCCACCCCGCGGTTGAGCGGGCCGGGGTGCATGATCAGCGCGCCCTCGCGCAGGCGGTCGGCCCGCTCACCACTGAGCCCATAGCGGTGGGCGTACTCACGCAGCGACGGCACGAGCGACTCGGCCATTCGCTCGCGCTGCATCCGCAGCAGGTAGCAGACGTCCAGGCTGTCGAGGACGTCATCGATGCGATGCGACACGGTGACCGGCCAACCCTCGAGCGACGGCGGCAGCAGCGTGGGCGGCGCCACGAGCACCACCGACGCCCCCAACGCAGTGAAGGCCTGCACGTTGGAGCGGGCCACCCGGGAGTGCTTGATGTCGCCGATGATCCCGATGCGCAGCCCGTCGAGCGACCCGAAGTGGCTGCGGATGGTGAACGCGTCGAGCAGCGCCTGGGTGGGGTGCTGGTGCCAACCGTCGCCACCGTTGAGCACGGCGGCGTCGGTCCACTCGCAGATGCGCTTGGGCACGCCCGACGACTGGTGCCGCACGATGATCGCGTCGACGCCGAAGGCCGAGATGGTCTCGATGGTGTCGCGCAGCGACTCGCCCTTCTTCACCGACGACGTGCTCACCGAGAACGTCATCACGTCGGCGGACAGACGCTTGGCCGCCGTCTCGAAGCTGAGGCGGGTGCGGGTCGAGTCCTCGAAGAACAACGAGACGACCGTGCGGCCGCGCAACGCCGGCACCTTCGGGACCGACCGCTTCGACACCTCGACGAATCGATCGGTGAGGTCGAGCAACTGCTCGATGTCGCCCCGGTCGAGGTCCTCGATGGAGAGCAGGTGCTTCACTTGCGCATCTCGCCGAGCTCGACACCGTCCACCGAGACGTTCACCACCTCGTCGCGTCGGGTCGGCAGGTTCTTGCCGACGTAGTCGGGGCGGATCGGCAGTTCGCGGTGCCCACGATCGATCATCACGGCGAGCTGCACCGACCTCGGCCGGCCGTAGGCGCCGAGCGCGTCGAGCGCCGCCCGGATGGTGCGGCCCGTGAACAGCACGTCGTCCACCAGCACCACGCACTTCCCGGTGACGTCGAACGGGATGTCGGTGACCTCCTCGGCGAGCACCGGCCGGATGCCGATGTCGTCGCGGTAGAACGCCACGTCGAGCACGCCCGGCACCAGCCGCACGCCCTCGATCTCGGCGAGGTCGTCGGCGATCGATCGGGCGAGCGGCACTCCCCCGGTCTGCAACCCGACGAGCTCGACGCCGTCGAGCCCGTGGTTGTGCTCGACGATCTCGTGGGCCATCCGACGGATCGCCCGACTGAGATCGTCGGCATCCATCACCACGCTCCGGGCCTGGAACTCACCGCCGTAGGGCGGCGTCCCGCGACGCTCGCGATCAGCCATGCTCACCTCACTCCGTGGGAGCCTCACGGGACTCCCTTAACGGTCGACCGGAGACTACCAGGAGGGCGTCGCCCTGCACTCTGGAGCGCTGGAGTGCAGTGGAACCGCGTCGTGGCGCTCCAGAGTGGAGCGAGGCGCGGGCGCAGGGGTAACTCGCCGGGCCAGCCGGGTCAGCCGGCGGGGCGAACCTCGCGGGCGATCGAGGCCAGCACGCCGTTCACGAAGCGGCCCGAATCGTCGGTGGAGTAGCTGTTGGCCAGCTCCACGGCCTCGTTGAGGACGACGGCCGTGGGCACCTCGGGCTCGTGGCCCAGCTCGTAGGTGGCGACACGGAGGATGGCCCGGTCGAGCGCCGGCATGCGGTCGAGCGTCCACCCCTTCGCGAACCGTGTGAGCAGCGCGTCGATCTGGACGCGGTGGCGGTCGACGCCGCGCACGAGATCGCCGGTGTACGGCTCGGGATCGAGCACCTGGTCGGCGAGGATGTCACCGGCGCCGAGCTCGCGCTGCTCGGCCTCGTAGACGAGCTGCACCGCGCGTTCGCGCTCCTCGCGCCGGCCGACGCCTGCGCCGACGGGACCGGACGCGTCGGCGCCCGACGTCATCCGTTGGCCCGAGTGATGTACTCGCCCGAACGCGTGTCGACCCGGATGACGTCCTCGGGACCGACGAAGAGGGGCACCTGCACGACGAGACCGGTGACGAGCGTCGCCGGCTTGCGGGCACCCGACACGCGGTCGCCCTGCACGCCCGGCTCGGTCTCGCGGATCGGGAGGTCTACTGCGGCCGGAAGCTCCACGCCGATGATCTCGTCGCCGAACATCTGCACTGCGGCCACCATGTTCTCGAGCAGGTAGTTCTTCGAGTCGCCGAGCGAGGCGGGCGCCACGGTGAGCTGCTCGTAGGTGCTCGTGTCCATGAACACGTAGTCCGAGCCGTCGTTGTAGAGGAACTGCATCTCCTTCTTCTCGATGAAGGCCCGCTCCATCTTCTCGCCGGCGCGGAACGTGCGGTCGATGACCGCGCCGTTGCGGACGTTCTTCAGCGTCGTGCGCACGAACGCGCCGCCCTTGCCGGGCTTCACGTGCTGGAAGTCGACGATCTGGACGAGGCCTTCGGGCAGGTCGAGGGTGATGCCGTTCTTGAAGTCGGCGGTGGAGATCTGAGCCATCGTGAATCCTGTGTTCGTGGGTCGGTGGGCGGGCGTGATCGCGGCAGTGCGGTCAGCCCACCGCCAGCGTCTTGGGCGATCTCGTCAGCACGGTGCAGCCGGTCTCGGTCACCACGACGGTGTCCTCGATCCGGACGCCACCATGGGGAGCGATGTACACCCCGGGTTCCACGGTGACGACAAAACCGGGTTCGAGCGTAGCATCCGACACCGAGGACACCCGGGGGGCCTCGTGGATGTCGAGGCCCACGCCGTGCCCGGTGCCGTGCGTGAAGCGCTCGCCCCAGCCGAGCTCCTCGAGCACGTCACGGCACGCCTCGTCCACGACCTTGCAGTTCACCCCGGCGGCGACGGCGTCCACGCCGGCCCGCTGCGCGGTGGCCACACCCTCCACCATGCGGTGCTGGAACTCGGTGAGCTCCCCGACCGCCACCGTGCGGGTCATGTCGGAGCAGTAGCCGTCGACCACGGCGCCGAAGTCGAGCACGACGAGGTCGCCCTCGACGATGGTGCGGTCGGTCGGCCGGGCGTGGGGCAGCGCGCCGTTGGGACCGGACGCGACGATGGTCTCGAAGCTGTTGCCGGTCGCTCCCAGACGCCGGATGGCGGTGTCGAGCGCCAGCCCGAACTCACGCTCGGTCGGACGCTCGTCGAGCATCGGTCGCACCTCGGCGAGGGCGGCGTCGGCGATGGCCGCCGCTCGGGTCATGCGGTCGAGCTCGCCGGCGTCCTTGCGGATGCGCAGCTGCTCCACGAGATCGGTCGTGGGGACGAGCTCGCGACCGGAGAACAGCTCGGCATACCGTCGCTGCGCGGCCCACACCACGGCCTGCGCCTCGAGGCCGACGTGGGAGGCGGCGCCCACCGAGGCGGCGAGGATGCGGTCCTGGTCGACGGTGCCGACCTCGACCGTGACCGGCGCGCCGGCGGCGGCCACCTGCGCCGGCGCCTGATCGGCGTAGCGGCCGTCGGTGATCAGCGTCGCTGCGCCGGCGGTGACGGCGAGGATGCCCGCCGACCCGGTGAAGCCGGTGAGGTAGCGCACGTTCGTGAGGTTGGTGACGACCAGCGCGTCGGCCGGCGACTCGGCGAGCACGGCACGGAGACGGTCGAGGCGACCGGCCACGTCCATCGCGACGAACGGCTCCCCGAGGATCGGGGCGGTGTCGGTGGGAGCGCTCATGACAGCAGCGACGCCAGCGCCTCGACGGCCAAGCGGTAGCCCGTGCCGCCGAAACCGGCGATCGTGCCGGTCGCCACCGGAGCGACCACCGACAGCGATCGGAACGACTCGCGGGCCGCCGGATTCGACAGGTGCAGCTCCACGATCGGGCCGTCGAACGCTGCAAGCGCGTCGTGCAACGACCACGAGTAGTGCGTGAACGCACCGGGGTTGATCACGATGCCCGCCATGTTCGAGCGGGCGCCGTGGATCGCCTCGACCATGTCGCCCTCGTGGTTGTGCTGGGAGTGGTGCAACGTGAACCCCAGGGACTCGGCCGTCGCCCGTGCCGACGAGACGTGGTCGTCGAGCGTCGCCGTGCCGTAGATGCCGGGCTCGCGCGTCCCCAGCAGGTTGAGGTTCGGGCCCGACAACAGCAGGATGGCTCGACCGGTGCTCGACATGGTGATCAGCGTAGGGCGGCGAGCGCGTCGCGCAGCACGTCCTCGGGGATGCCGGTGACGGGCTCGACACCGGCGGGACCGTCGAGCACGAAGGTCACCTCGCGGGTCGCCTTCTTGTCGCGGGCGAACAGCGCGATGAGCTCGTCGTCGGCCAGATCGTCGGGAACCGTCGACCGGAGGTCGTAGGCACCGATCACGCGACGGTGCTCGGCCACGGCCTCGGCGTCGATGCGCCCGAGCCGGTGCGCGACCTCGGCGGCGTAGACGAGGCCGATCGCCACCGCCTCGCCGTGCCGCAGCGAGTGGTCCCCGGCGGTCTCGATGGCGTGGGCCAGCGTGTGGCCGTAGTTGAGGATGGCGCGGCGGCCGCCCTCGCGCTCGTCCGACGCCACCACGTCGGCCTTGATGCGCACGCACGCAGCGACGCGCTCGTCGAGCTCCAGGTCGTCGAGCCGACCACCGCCGAGCCAGTGGTACTTCGCGAGCTCGCCCAGGCCGCACCGCCACTCGTCGGGAGGGAGCGTCGACAGCAGCTCGGTGTCGCAGAGCACCGCCGACGGCTGCCAGTAGGTACCCACGAGGTTCTTGCCCTCGGGGAGGTTCACGCCCGTCTTGCCGCCGATCGCCGCGTCGATCTGCGCGAGCAGCGAGGTGGCGACGTGCACCACCGGGAGGCCGCGGTGGTACACCGACGCGGCGAAGCCGGCGACGTCGGTGACGATGCCGCCACCCACGCCCACCACGGCGTCGGCCCGGGTGAGGCCCCACGCCGCGAACGAGCGGCACAGCTGCTCGACGGTCGCCATCGTCTTGTGCGATTCGCCGTCGCCGATGGTGAACACCTCGTGGGGACGGCCCGGATCGACCTCGATGCCCAACCCTGCCTGCGTGACCACGGCGACTCGCCGGATGCCGGGGGCGAGCACCGCCGCGAGCTCGTGGCGCGCGCCCGCGCCGACGAGCACCGGGTACGACCGCTCGCCGAGATCGACGTCGACGCGGATCACGACGCGCCCTGCGCCGGCATCACGACCGGCCACCGCTTCCGGACGGCGGCGAGCACGTCGGACACGGTGCGGCTCAGATCGTGATCGCCCACCGTCACCTCGACGTCCGCCAGCTCGCGGTACCAGTCCTCACGTCGCGACCGCAGCGCCTCCAGGTTGGCCTCGAGGTCGCCCTCGAGGAGCGGACGGCGCACGCTGCTGGAGCGGAGCCGTTCGACGAGCACGTCGTCGGGGGCGGTGAGCCACACGACGCCGGCACCGGCTGCCAACAGCTCGCGGTTCGCCGGGCGCTCGACGACTCCCCCACCGGTGGCCACGACCACCGGCTCGTCACTCGCGAGGCACTCGGCGAGCACCGCCGACTCGAGGTCGCGGAAGCCCTGCTCGCCCACCTCGGCGAAGATCTCCGCGACGGACTGGCCGTCGCGAGCCGCCACCACCATGGCGTCGAGGTCCCGGCAGGGCCGGTCGAGCAGGACCGCGAGACGGCGCGCGACGGCAGACTTGCCGACGCCCGCCATGCCGACGAGCGCGAGGTGCTGCGGGACCGTCTCCACGCCCAGGAGGCTACCGGCGAAACGACCGGCGACCGTCAGGCCCGGGCGCGGTGGCCCCGGATGTTGTCGACGAGCATCAGCACCGGCGCCAGGGCCGAGCGCAGCGACGGTGGGCGCCGCGTGCGGATCTCGAAGAACATGCGGGTGCCGTCGACCATCGACACCACGAGGGCGCTGCTGGTCGAGTCGATCTTGAGGTGGTCGCCGAACATGATCTCGTCGGGACCCTGGATGTCGATGCCGTGGACGAACGCCCAGTCCATCGACATGTCCCAGTCCTGGAAGCCGGTGCCGCGCACGTCGAGGCCGCGGGGCGAGAAGACCATGGTGCCGTTCTTGCGCTTGCGCGGGTAGCCCGGGTGACCGCCGAGGTAGAGCACTCCACGCAGCGGGTCGGGCCAGCTCATGCCCGGCGCCTCCCACGGAGCGACGCCGGCGGCGGAGCTCGCCGCGGGTGCGGGTGCGGGTGCGGGCTCCTGCTCGAGCCAGTCGCCGAGCTCCGACGGGTCGAACGACACCGTCGGCTCCGGGGCTGCGGGCGCAGGGGTGGACGGCTGGGACGAGAACGCGTCGGCGTCGAACGGCGCGTCGGCGACGGCGGTCTCGATGCCGAACCAGGCGCCGGTGTCGGGGGCGGGCGGCGGGTCGACGGGGCCCGAGGTGGGCGGGCCGAACGCGTCGGCGTCGAACGGCGCCGGCTCGAAGGCGGCCGGTTCCGGCATCGGCGCCGGCTCGAACGCGGGCTCGAGGACCGGCTCGACGGGCGCGGTCGGTCGCGGGGTGTTGAGGAAGTCGAGCGCCGCCACGATCGGCCGGGCCTCGGGCGCCTCGACCGGAGCGGGCTCGGGCACGGCCTCGGCGAAGGGAACGGCCTCGGCCACCGGTGCGGGCTCCACCATCGGAACGGGCTCTGCCACCGGCGCAGGCGCCGCCACCGGCTGTTCCACCCACGGGCTGGGCGACAGCGTGTCGAGGTGGGACGCGTCGTCGGCGAGCCGGACCGGCTCGGACAGCTCGGCGGGGGCCGCCTCACGCGACGACGCGGTGGCTGCGGCGAGCAGCTCCTCGAGCACCGGCACGAGACGGCCGCTGAACGATTCCGGCCAGCCGACGCACCACATGGTGCCGTCGGTCATCTCGAGCTCGATCGTCTGCAACGGCAGCGGCGAGTTGTCGACGGCGTCGACGGCGAGGATGTGGGACAGCTCGATCCAGCGCGGCCGTTCCGACGGACCGGCCGTCTGCCCGAGGCCGAGGCGCGAGCCGGTGAGCACGAACAGCGTGTCGACCAGTTGGGCATCGGCGGCCGAACCGCGACGCACCCAGCCCTCGGCCACGTCGTGCACCATCGTCGAGGGGTCGATCTCGCCCGCGAGCGTGCGCAACGCCTGCGCCGCCCAGGCGTTGCCCTGGGGGAACCGGTTGGTGATGGCTTCGGCGAGTTGGATCATCGGATCGACGTGGTGGTGGTCGGCGCAGGTCGCGTGGTCGGGGTGAACACGCGGGACGCGGCGTTGGCGGTCGGGGAAGAGTCTGGTCGGTCGATCATGGAATCAGACGGACCCGAGAAATCTAGCCACTCGGGCACGTTCTTCGTCTTCAGAAGGTGGTCCGGCCTCGGCGCTGGCCACCGCCTCCGCCGCCCGGGGGCTCAGCATGGCCAGCTGGCGGGCGAGATCGGCCTGCTGGGCCTCGAGGTCTGCGGCCTGTTCGGCGGCCTCGTAGGCCGTGCTCTCCCCCGCTGCGGTGCCGTTCGCGGCTGACGCCGTGCCGGTTGCGGCTGACGCCGTGCCGGTTGCGGCTGACGCCGTGCCGAACGGATCGAACGTTCCGAAGATGTCGTCGAGCTCGGTCACCGGCTCGAACGTCGAGGGCTCCGCCTCGGTCGCGGTGATCATCGGCTCGGCCAGGAGGGGTGACACCGCCTCGGGCGATGCGAGCAGCGCGTCGTCGAACGTCGGCGGCGTGACGGGTTCGTCGGGCGACGCCTCGAAGGCCGTCACGAAGGCGGTGTCGAAGGCGGTGTCGAAGGACGAATCGAATGCCGAGTCGAACGCCGTCTCCGACGGCGCCTCGAAGGGAGCGTCGAACGCCGGCGCGGATCCGCCGTCGCTGACCTCCTCGCCGACGACCACGACGCCCAGCGCGTGCAGGTCCCGTGCTAGGCGCATCGCCGGGAGCTCGCCGAGCTGCAACTGCTCGGCGAGGCTGTCGACCGTCATCGCTCCGTGGCGACCGGCCCCACCCGACGCGATCGCGCACACGCCGGCCCATGCCCGTGCATCGAGCTCGACCGACGGTGTCGCGAGCTCGCGCACCACGGTCAGCCGGGCCCACAGCGACGGGACGACCGCCACGATCTCGGCCCACTCGTCCATCGCCCAGGTCGCCTCGGCGATCACGGGCTCGATCTCGAGCGGGGCGACGCGGAGCGGCATCGCCGCATCGGTGGGTTCCAGCCCCGCCTCGAACAGGAAGGCGCCCTCGGCGAAGCGCATGATGTCGAACAGGACCTCGGCCGGGTCGGCGCCCACCGTGGGACGCCCGGTGCGGGTCGTCGTGCCGCCGACGAGCGAGCCCGCGGCGAGCCAGAGGCTGGCGCTGCCGCGGTCGCCGTCGACGACGAGGCGGCCCGACTTCTGGGACGATCCGAGCAGACGCAGCACGTCCACGACCGAGAACGAGTCGATGTTGCCCTGCAGTGCCATGAGACGAACCTTCCGCCCGGTCGATGAACTTCAGGCTCCTATCGGCACGTTTCGGACAATCATGAACCCGAATTCCGACCGGTGGCTCAGGACGGGCAGTTCAGGACGAGCACGTCAGGACGAGCGGCCCAGCGCCGTGGCCACCGCCGCCGTCATCGCAGCGACCGGTGCGTCCACGCCCGTCCAGCGCTCGAACGCCGCCGCGGCCTGACCGACCAGCATCGGGACGCCGTTGCAGGCGACGGCGCCGTTGGCCCGGGCCCGGGCCAGCCACGGCGTCTCGGCGGGGTGGTAGATCAGGTCCATCGCCACCACGCCCTCGCCGGGCACGAAGCCGACCGGCGGGCCGTCCGTCGGCTGCATGCCGACCGGCGTCGCATTGATCACGATCCGCATGTCGGGCAGGTCCTCGATCGAGCCGACCCGACCGACGCCGGGCGCGAGCGCGGCGGCCTCGTGCGCCCGCTCCGGGGTGCGGTTGACGACGACGAGGTCGGCCGCTCCGGCGTCACCGAGCGCCGCCACACACGCACGCGCCGCGCCGCCGGCGCCGATGACCGCGATGGAGGTGCCGAGATCGGCGATGCCGAGGTGGTGACGCAGCGCCCACACCACGCCGGCCCCGTCGGTGTTGTCGCCGACCAGACGGTCGTCCTCGGGGCACACGCAGTTCACCGCACCCAGCCGCGTCGCGATCGGGGTGGTGGCGTCGAGCTCCGCCACCACCGTCTCCTTGTGCGGCATCGTCACGGACATGCCGATCCAGCCCTCGTCGCGCATGCGGTGCACGACCGCCGGCACGCCGCCGACCGGCACAGTGATCGCCTCGAAGCGTGCGTCGATGCCGAGCGCGGCGAACGCCGCGTTGTGGATGGCCGGCGACAGCGAGTGCGCCACCGGGTCGCCGATGACCGCGGCGAACGCCGGGCCGTGATGGCTCAACAGAACCCGTTCGCCTGGCACTCCGCCTTCGCCGCCTCGAACTCCTTGTACGTCACGAGGAACACGTGGGCGCGGGGCTGCTGGGTCTTCAGCACGTAGTAGAGCCAGTTGCCCGTCGCCGGGTGGATCGCGGCGTCGAGGGACTTCTTCGACGGCAGCGAGATCGCCGTCGGCGGGAGCCCGGGCCGGGTGCGCGAGTTGTACGGGCCGTCCGTCTCGAGCTCGCTCTTCGTGAGCGGCTTCTCGTTGCCCTTGCGGTGGAGGCCGTACAGGATCGTGGCGTCCACGCCGGTGGCGATCTTGCGGTCGAGGCGGTTGAAGATGACCCGGGCGATCTTGGGGCGCTCCTCGTCCGGATCGCCGGTCTCGCGCTCGACCATCGAGGCGATCGTCACGAGGTCGGCGGCCGACCGGCCCGTCGTCGCGGTGGCGTTGCCGTAGCCGAGCTCGTCGAGCGTCGAGTCGAACGTGCTGATGAGCTTCTGCAGGATCTGCTGCGCCGTCGCGTTCTCGTCGAACTGGTAGGTCTCCGGCAGCAGGTAGCCCTCCCACGACGCCTTCGGGTCGGGGTGGTACTTCGACGTGACCTGGCCCGACACCAGCACCAGCTTCAGCGCGTCGACGCTGATGTTCGGGAACTTCTTGTTGATGGCCGCCAACGCGTCCTCGAGCCAGGTGCCGGGGATGATCGTGAGCACCTGGTCCTTCGGCGGCACGGGGCCGGCGTTCAGCACCTTCACGGCGTCCGACATCGACGAGTTCACCTGGAAGTTCACGTAGCGGCCGGCCTTCACCGGGTTCACGTCGTTGAACTTGGCGTACCACCCGAGCACTCGCGCGCTGCCGATGACCTTGCGGTCCTCGAGGATCTGGGCGACGTCGTCGAACGTCGAGCCGGCCGGGATGACCACCGACGCGAGCTTCGGCCCGGGATCACCGGACGGGTTCATCTGGCGGGACGCCCACACGAGCGTCCCGGCCACGAGGATGCCGAGCACGGCGAACACCGCCACCGCCGTCACCGCCAGCGGCGATCCGCGACGGGAGCTGGGCCGCAGGGGCTCGTACTCGCCGTAGTCGTCGTACTCGTCCGCGTACTCGTCGGATGCGTACTGATCGCCTGGGTATCGGTCGTCGCTCACAGATCCTCGTCTGGGGAAGCCTCCCGGCGGTGATCGAGCCAAGCCTGCAACATCACTGCGGCGGCGACTTGGTCGATGGCGCGCCGACGGGCGGCGGGATTCAGGTTCATCTCGTTGAGTGACCGCTGTGCGGTCACCGTGGTCAGGCGCTCATCGTAGGTCTCGACCGGGAGGCCGATGGTGTCATGCAGCTCCGCCGCCTCGGCGAGGGCGGCACGGGCGTTGGGGCTCAGACGACCGTCCAGGTGGTACGGCACCCCCACCACGATCACCTCCACCTCGGCCTCGGCGGCCAGCTCGGCGATGCGGCGATGCTCCTGCTGCCGGTCGCCGGTGCGCTGCACCACGTCGTACGGCGTGGCCATCGTGCCGTCGCTGTTGGAGAGGGCGACGCCGATGCGCTTGGAGCCGAGGTCGAGGCCGAGCGCCCGCATTCCGGCTAGGAGGGCAGGAGCGCGGCGCGGACGAGGTCGAGCGCAGCGTCGATCTGGCCGGCGTCGCGACCACCGGCGGTCGCGACCAGCTCGCCCTTGCCGCCACCGCCACCGACGAGCTTCACGGCGTCGGCGATGATCTCGCCGGCGTTCAGGCCCGATGTGGGATCGACCGCCGAGGCGACGGCCACACCCTTCCCGCCCGGCGAGCTCATGAGCACCACCACGCGCACGTCGGGGCGGTCGCGGAGCGACATCGCGAGGTCGCGCACCTCGTCACGCGTCTCGGCCTCGATGCGGGCGACGAGCACGCCGTCGACGGCGTCGTCCACCAGGTCACCCGCCTGCGCCTGTGCCACCTGGCGACGAAGGGCCGCGATCTCGGCCTTCTGGGCCTTGTTCTCGTCCAGCCGCTTGCGCAGGCCGTCCGCGATGTCGCCGACGGGGACGCCGAGCGTGCCGGCGATCTCGGCGAGGGTGCGCTCCTCGGCGCGGATCAGGTTGATCGGCTCCAGGCCGGCGATGGCCTCGAGGCGACGGATGTTCGAGCCGATCGAGGTCTCCGAGACAATCTTCACCGGACCGATCTCGCCGAGGCCGTGCCGCACGTGCGTGCCGCCGCAGAACTCGACGGAGTGGTTGCCGGCCTTCAGCACCCGCACGGTGTCGCCGTACTTGTCGCCGAAGAAGGCGATGGCCCCGAGCGCCATGGCGTCGCCCTTCGACATCTCCTCGTGGGTGACGCCGGCGTCGGTGAGGATTTCGCGGTTCGCGAGGTCCTCGATCTCCACGATCTGGTCGGGCGTGAGGCCCTCGAAGTGGCTGAAGTCGAACCGCAGGCGATCGGGACCGACCCACGAGCCCTGCTGCTTCACGTGGTCGCCGAGGATGGTGCGCAGCGCCCAGTGGAGGATGTGCGTGGCGGTGTGGTGCCGGCGGATGGCGTCGCGTCGGGCGGCGGGGCTAGACCCCCGGACCGGCGCCGCGGAGACGCGAGCAGCCCCGCATCGTCGGACGAGATCACGTGCCGGACGAGGCCCGGCAGCGCGTAGGTGGTGTCGATCACCCGCAGCTCGGCGTCGCCGGAGCGGATCGTGCCGGTGTCGCCCACCTGGCCACCGGACTCGGCGTAGAAGGGCGTGCGGTCGAGAATGACGCTCGACCCGACGACGGCGAGGACGGTGGCCTCGGAGCTGTCGACCTCGCGGCCCACGAACGTGGTCTGGCCGTGCTCCTTGAGCGCCGCCTGGAAGTCGCCGAGCTCGGCGTCGGTCGCGACACCGGTCGACTTGGCGGCGGCCTTCGAGCCGGCGCGCTGGCGGGCCATCGCCGACTCGAAGCCGGCGACGTCGAGCTCGTACCCGCCGAGCTCGACGAACTCCTGGGTGACCTCGAGCGGGAAGCCGTAGGTGTCGTGCAGCTTGAACGCGACCTCGCCGTCGAGCGTGCCCGACGGCGGCAGCGTGGCCAACTCGCTGTCGAGGAGCGTGGAGCCCGTCTTCAGGGTCTGGCGGAACTTCTCCTCCTCACGGGCGACCGTGGAGAGCACGATCCCGGTTGGCGACGAGCTCGGGGTAGGCGTCGCCCATCACGTCGATGCAGCGCCCGATCATCTCGCCGAGGACGAGGCGGTCGACGCCGGTGAGGTAGGGCGAAGCGGATGGGCACGGCGGATGATGCGCTGAGCACGTAGCCGCGGTCCTCGTTGGACGGGATCACGCCGTCGGACACGAGGAAGGTCATCGTGCGCGGGTCGGCCATGAGCCGCAGCGCCACGTCGGTGATCCGGATCGCCGAGGCGGTGGCCGGTGACCCGCTGCGCCTCGTCGACGAGCACGGACAGCACGTCGGCTACCGAGTACAGGGTGAGCTGCCGCCGAGCACGGCTGGACAGCTCCATGCCGGCGCCGGTGCTCGACGCAGCAGGCCGGCAGGTCGGTGGTGCACCACCGTCGGCGCCGCGGAAGTACTGCGCGAACACGAGGTTCCAGATCTCGACGTAGCGGTGTTCGCCGCGTGGGCTGTGGCCGGGGCCACCCTCGGGGCCCAGGTCGGGCCCGTAGTCGAAGAAGATCTCCGAGCCTGGGCCGCACGGCCCGGTCTCGCCCATCTCCTGGTAGTTGTCCTTGTCGAGGCGCTGGATGCGATCATGGGCACGCCGACCACGTCGGCCTGGTAGATGTCCTCGGCCTCGCTGCCGCTCGTGTGGCAGGATCCACAGCCGGTCGCCGTCGATGCCGAGCACCTCGGTGACGAACTCCCAGGCCAGGGATCGTTTCTTTGAAGTAGTCGCCGAAGCTGAAGTTGCCGAGCATCTCGAAGAACGAGAGGTGGCGGGCCGTGCCCGATGGCGTCGAGGCCGTTGTGCTTCCCGCCGGCAAGTACGCACTTCTGCACCGACACGGCTCCGCGGGTCGTACGGCACCTGCTCCTCCCCAGGAAGAACGGGACGAACTGCATCATGCCCGAGTTGGTGAACATCGGCGTACGTGGGTGATGCGGGATCAGGCCCGAGGACGGCACCACCGTGTGCTGGCGCTCAGCGAAGTACGAGGTGAATGCGGTGCGAAGTTCGTTGGCGCGCATGGTGCGCTTGAGCCTACCGGCCCCAGCGCGCACTCATGTTTTGGCGCATCTCCGCCTCGGCGTCCTGCTTGGCGGCACGCCCCTCGGTGACGGCGGCGACCACCGTGTCGCGCACGTCCACGGCCCGCGCCCGTGCCGTGTCGACGACGTACTTCGGCGTCGCGCGCTCAGCGACGCGGTCGATCTGCGTCTTCACCTTGCGCTGGCCCCACACGGTGGCGGCGGAGCCGGCGGCCGCGCCCATGCCCATCCAGACGACACGCTTGAACATCAGATCTCCTCCGCGCTCTTGAGGCGCCGTGCCGCCTTGCGGGTGCCCCGGGCGAGCGCCGCCGTCTTGATCACCGGGTTGGACAGCACGCGGACCGTCGCGGCGGTGGCGGAGTCCATCGTCTCGGTGACCGACGAGGCGACGTCGAGGAGGTTCTCCAGCCGGTCGACCTGCTCCGCCGCCTGGTGGGCGGCCGCCGTCAGGTCGACGCTCGCGGGCACGGCACGATCGGTGAAGGTCACGAGCTCGCGACGGAGCTGGCGGACGACGGAGCGCAGCTGCACCACCGACACGGCCAGCGCGGCGGTCGCGAGCAGGCAGACCACCGTGAGGGCGACGAGCACGACATCGGTCCCGGACACGAGGGCGACACTAGCGGTGGCTCACCCCGGTGGTGGGAGCAACTCGGTGTCGGCGGCCCGGGCCATGTACTCCCCCACCTCCCGCGACTTCGGGGCGCGGGCCATGACGATGGTGGCGTGGGTGAGGTGGTAGCGAACCTCGGGCATGCCCACGAACTCGGTGGCCTTCGCCGCCGCAGTGGCGATCAGCAGCGCCGAACGATCGGCGACGCCGATGTCCTCGGAGGCGAAGATCACGATGCGCCGGGCGATGAACCTCGGGTCCTCGCCGCCGTCGAGCATGTGGTTGACCCACGCCACGGCCTGGTCGACGTTGCCGGCCCGCATGTGCTTGATGAACGCCGACGCCGAGTCGTAGTGGTCGCCGCGGTCGTAGTGGCCGATGCCGGCGCCGAGCGCCGCCGTCATCTCCGCCTCGTCGATCTGCGGGCCCGACGCGAGGTCGGCGGCCATCTCGATCGCCGTCAGCAGGCGGCGCCCGTCGCCGTCGGCCGACCCGACGATCATGCGCCGTGCACCGTCGGTGAGGGTGGCGCCGATGCGCTCGAGGCCCCGATCGGCGAGCTCCCCCAGCTCCCGCTCGTCGAGCGGCTCGAGCCGCAGCACGGTGCAGCGCGACAGGAGCGGGCGGTTCACCGTGGCCCACGGGCTCTCGGTGGTGGCTCCGATGAGGGTGAGCAGACCCGATTCGACGTGCGGGAGCAGCGCGTCCTGCTGCGAGCGGGTGAAGCGGTGGATCTCGTCGAGGAACAGCACGGTGGCGGTGCCCGCGGTGCCGAGCCGGGTGGTGGCCGCCTCGGCGACCGTGCGGATGTCCTTCACGGTGGCCGTCACCGCGGACAGCATCTCGAACGCGTGACCGCACTCGCTCGTGACCAGACGGGCGATCGTGGTCTTCCCGGTACCGGCCGGGCCCCAGAGGATGACCGACCGGAGCGTGCCGCGCTCGACCATCGTCCGCAACGGCCGGCCCGGTCCGACCAGGTGCGACTGGCCCAGCACCTCGCCGAGGTTGCGGGGACGGAGGCGCTCGGCCAGCGGCGCGCGACCCGACAGCCGGTCCTCGGCGGCGGAGCTGAACAGGTCGGAGGCCATCGACGGACGTTATCGCCCGGGAGGAAATCCGACGGACCGCTCATATCCTCGAAAGGATGCAGCAGATCGTCTTCCTCTTCCTCGCCACCTGCATCGGCGTCGTCGTGTTCAAGCTGCGTTCGAACGCAGCGCGCGAGCGCAAGTCGGTCATGGAGCGATTGGCCACGGAGCGCACCGAGCGCGGCGACTACAGCCCCACCGCGGAGCTGTTCCGCGAGGCCGGCGTGCCCACGTTCGAGCGCCTCAGCGACCTCGCCATCGCGCCCGTCGACACCATCGCGCCGGTCGAGACGGTCGTGCCGGTCGTCGCCGCCGAGCCGACCCCCGAGACCACCGAGCCGTCGGACGACGCGCTCGACGACCTGCCGGCGCCGACCGGCGAGCCCGCAGCGTCCGTATCGAGCGACCTCCGCACCCTCTACCGGGGCATCGCGATGCCCGCCGGGCTCCGGCCCCTCGGCCCGCTCGCCCCCGAGGGCGCATCCTTCGTCACCGGCGCCGCGCCATCCGACGTGCACGCCGGACTCGACGCCGAGTTCGAGCGGCTCGGCTGCTCCACCCGCTGGGTGGCGCCCACGATCGCCGAGACCGAGCGCAACGGCGAGCGCGGGCTCGTGACGATCTACCCCAACCCCGTCGCCGCGATCGATCTCGACGGCGAACCGCTGTTCCCCGAGGTGGCCCCCGGCCACGTCGTGGTGCGCATGCTCGCCCTGTAGGCGACTACTCCGCGGCGCGTGGGAGCAGGCGCAGACCCAGCTCGGTGAGCTGCGCCGGATCGATGTCGGTGGGCGCCTGCGTGAGCGGGTCGCTGCCGGACTGCGTCTTGGGGAAGGCGATCACCTCGCGGATGTTCTCCTCGCCCACCAGGAGCGCCACCAGGCGGTCGATGCCGAACGCGAAGCCCGCGTGTGGCGGCGGACCGAACCGGAAGGCGTCGAGCAGGAATCCGAACTTGAGCTGCGCCTCCTCGTTGGAGATGCCGAGCAGCTCGAAGACCCGGTTCTGGATGTCGGCGCGGTGGATTCGGACGGAACCCGAGCCGAGCTCCCAGCCGTTGAGCACCAGGTCGTAGGCCTGCGAGCGCACGGCGAGCAGCGCCTGCGGCGTGCCGTCGAGCAGACCGAAGTCGTCCTCGTGCGGCATCGTGAACGGGTGGTGCGCCGACACCGGGCGACCCGTCGCCTCGTCGACCGACTCGAAGAGCGGGAAGTCGACGACCCACAGGAAGTTGAGGCCACCCTCGTTCACCGGCGGGCGGCCGATGTCGAGGCGCAGCAGGCCGAGCACGTGGCGCACGAGCGGACGCTCGTCGGCGACGATCAGCAGCAGGTCGCCCTCGGTCGCCTGCGTGGCCGAGACCAGCTCGACCTTCTCGGCGTCGCTCAGGAACTTGGCCACCGGCGAGTCGAGCTCGCCCTCCGCCTTCACCCGCATCCACACGAGGCCCTTGGCGCCCCAGCGCTTCGCCTTGTCGGTGAGCTCGTCGAGGCGGCTGCGAGTGGCCTCGGCGCCGCCCGGCACCCGGATGCCCTTCACGCACGACGCCTTGAAGGCGTTGAACTCGGTGGCGGCGAACACCGGCGTCAGCTCGATGAGCTCGAGGCCGAAGCGAACGTCGGGCTTGTCGGAGCCGAACCGCTCGGCGGCCTCCTCCCAGGTCATGCGTGGGATCTCGCCGATGGACTCGCCGGTGACGGCCTCGACGACGGCGCCGACGGTGACCGAGATCGCTGCGAGCACGTCGTCCTGGCTGGCGAAGCTCATCTCGGCGTCGAGCTGCATGAACTCGAACTGGCGGTCGGCGCGGAGGTCCTCGTCGCGCAGGCAACGGGCGATCTGGTAGTAGCGGTCGATGCCGCCCACCATGCACAGCTGCTTGAAGAGCTGCGGCGACTGCGGCAGCGCGTAGAACGACCCCGGCTTGAGGCGGCTCGGCACGACGAAGTCGCGCGCACCCTCGGGTGTGGAGGCGATGAGCATCGGCGTCTCCACCTCGAGGAAGCCCTGCCCCTCCATGGCTCGCCGGATCGCGGAGTTGACGGTGGCGCGGGTGCGCAGGTTCCGCTGCATCTGGGTGCGGCGCAGGTCGAGGTAGCGATGACGGAGACGGATGCCCTCGTCGGTGTCGCGACGGTCGTCGAGCTGGAACGGCGGCGGCTCGGCGGACGACAGCACCTCCACCGTGCACTCCTTCAGCTCCACCTCGCCGGTGTCGAGCTTCGGGTTCACGCGATCGGCGTCGCGGGCCGTGACCGTGCCGGTGACGCGGATCACGTACTCGCTGCGCAGGTCGGCGGCGCCGTCGACCACGCACTGCACCAGGCCCGTGTAGTCGCGAAGGTCGACGAACGCGAGGTGCTCGGAGTGCACCCGGCGGGCGGCGACCCAGCCGCACAGCGACACCGTCTGCCCGACGTGCTCGGGCCGGAGCTCACCGCACATGTTGGTGCGGAGGTGGGTGGGCAGGTGCGCGAGGAGGTCGGGGCGCGGCAGAGCTGAGGGCGCCAGGGGCGCGGCAGGCGAATCGGTCACGGAGGGAGCCTACCGGCGGGACCGCAGCTCCTCGGCCAGCGTGGCGCGGTCCACCGTGAAGCGCGAGTCGTCGGCCTCGTCGACGACCTCCACCGTTCCGTCGGGCAGGTCGTCCTTGCCGAGCCGCACGATGAACCGGGCGCCGGCGCGACGGGCGCGGTCCGCCTGCTTGCGCGGGTTGTGCTGGTTGAGGGCCCGATCCACGCCGACACCGGCGCGCCGCAGCTCGAGGCACAGGCGCCGCGCCGCATCCTCGTCGCGGTCGAACGTGACGACGAACGCGTCGATGGCGAACCGTGGGAGCGGCAGCAGCTCTTCGGCGTCGCACGCCAGGAGCACGCGCTCGATGCCCGTACCGAACCCGAAGCCGGGCGTCGGCGGGCCGCCCAACGACTCGACCAGCCCGTCGTAGCGGCCGCCGCCGCCGATGGTGGACTGTGCCGCGTCCATCGCGTCGCTGACGATCTCGAACACGGTGTGCGTGTAGTAGTCGAGGCCGCGCACGAGGCGGGGGTTGAGCTCGAACGGGACGCCCGCCTCGGCGAGCCCCCGCTGCACGGCCTCGTGGCGGGCCGCGTCGGCGTCGGACAGCTGGTCGGCGAGGCGGGGGGCCTCGGCCACGACGGCCGCGCTCTCGGCGAACTTGCTGTCGAGCACGCGCATCGGGTTGCGGTCGATCTTCTCGCGGTCGGTCGGATGCAGCTCGTCCACCCGGTCCCGGAAGTACCCGCGCAGCACCTCTTGGAACCGGCCCCGCGCCGCCGGATCGCCGATGGAGTTGAGCTGCAGCGTGATGCGCTGCAGGCCGAGCGACGTCGCGTAGAAGTCCCACAGGCCGACGATGAGCTCGACGTCGATGTCGGGATGGTCGGAGCCGAAGCACTCCGCGCCCAGCTGGTGGTGCTGGCGGTACCGGCCCGCCTGGGTGTTCTCGTGGCGGAAGTGCTGCGACGAGTACCAGACCTTCCACGGGGCGGGCGGGCGGTGCTGGATGAACGCCCGGGCGACGCCGGCAGTGGACTCCGGACGGAGCGCGATGCGCGTGCCGTCGCGGTCGTCGAAGTCGTACATCTCCTTGGTGACGACGTCGGTGCCCTCGCCGACACGGGCGAAGACCGCGAGCTCCTCGAGCACCGGTGTCTGCACGTACGCGTAGCCGGCGCGGGCGAACTGCTCGCCGAAGCGCCGCACGAGCTCGAGCCAGCGGGCCGACTCGGGCGGCATCAGGTCGTGCATCCCCTTGAGGGACTGGAAGGTCGGCTGCGCCACGGCGGACACGCTACCGAGCGCCGCGCCCGCCCTGGGCCATTCGGATCGAATGTGCCGCAACCCCTCCAGTCGTATCCCCCGAATGGACGAAGAACCCCTGCGGCGGCTCGACCCGCCGATTCGGTGCGGCGCTGGGGAGCGTCCGACAACAGGAGCACGGATGAACCACGACCGCCCACACGGACGTTCCACCACGCGGACCCGCGGATCACGATGGATGATCCTGCTCACGGCAGCGACGATCGGCGTGTCGGCGTGCGCACCGGCCAGCCAGGCACCCGACGACGCAGCGAACCTCACGGGTCCGCACGCCGCCGCCGAGTACCCGACCGGCCTCCTCCCGGTGGCCGTCGCACCGGCGCCGCAGGTGGGCGCCATGGCCGTCGCCACTCCCCCGGCATCGGTGGACCTCACCCAGTGGGCGCCCCCGGCGGGCGACCAGGGCAACGTCGGCTCGTGCGTCGCCTGGTCGATCGCCTACACCGCGCTCGGTTGGTACCAGCGCCACGACAAGATCGCCGGCGGCGCGCTGGCCCCGATGTACACCTACGCGCAGATCGCCAAGGGCAACGACAACGGCAGCACGTTCGCCGCCAACCTCAACATCGCCACCTCGCAGGGCGTCGACACCCAGGCCGACTACAAGCCGCAGGGCAACTTCGACTTCACGACCCAGCCCACCGCCGCGCAGAAGGCGAACGCGGCCAAGTGGAAACTGTCCAACTACAAGGGCCTCGCCGTCGACCAGGTGGCGATCGAGACGTCACTCGCCGCCGGCCACCCGGTGGTGATCGGCATGGCCGTCTACAACAACTTCTTCTCCGTCGGCACCGCCAACCACGGCTTCTACGACGGGATCTCCGGTTCGTTCGCCGGCTACCACGCCATCACGGCCCTGGGCTACGACACGACCGGGCTCCGCATCGAGAACTCGTGGAGCAGCCGCTGGGGCGACCAGGGCTTCGCAACGCTGTCGTGGAACTTCGTGCGCAACTACGTGTTCAGCGCCATCGAGGTGGGTGCGTTCGCACCGGGCGCCCCGGCCGACACCACGCCGACCCCGCCCGCGCCGCCGGTCGTGAAGGCGGCAACCGTCGCCTCCATGTCGCCGACCACCGGCCCGATCGTCGGGGGCCAGGTGGTGACCCTGACCGGCACCGGGTTCTCGACGGCCACCGGCGTGACCGTCGGCGGCGTCGCCGCCACCGGCCTCACCGCCAACACCGCCGGCACGCAGCTCAAGATCACCGTCCCCGCTCACGACGCCGGCGCGGCCCCGATCGTGGTCACCAACGCCGGTGGCGCCAGTGCCGTCACCACGGCGAACACCTACCGCTACCTCGCCCCGAGCGTCACGACGATGCTGCCCGCCGGCGGTACGGCGGCCGGCGGCACCAAGGTGACCGTCAACGGCGCCAACCTCACCGGGGCGGCCGTGCGCATCGGCTCGGTCCCGGTGGCCGCCACGGTCGCGTCGAACGGGGCGAACCTCACGTTCGTCACCCCGGCGGGGACGGGCGCCAACGCGGTCACGGTGACCGTCGGCAGCGTCGTCCTCAACGCCGGCACCTTCACCTTCGTGCCGGCTCCCACCCTGACCGGAATCAGCGTCGATCGCGGCAAGTACAACGGCGTCACCCCGGTGACGATCACCGGCACCGACTTCGGGCCGACGGCCAAGGTGCTGGTGGGCGTGAAGCTCGTGTCGCCGACGAAGATCGCCGCCGACGGCCGCAGCCTCGTCGTCACGGTGCCCGTGGGCACGCGGGGCGTGACCACCATCGCCGTGCGCACCGACTACGGGATCTCGAACGCCCGCACCTGGACCTGGTTCTGACCTGAGGCGCCGCCGGCGCCCCGACGGGGTGGCCGGTCAGCGCTGATGGCGGCGCTTGCTCATGTTCTCGAGCAGGAACAGGATCGCCAGGAGCGCGTAGACGATCACGACGACGATCACCGTCAGCCCGAAATGCTGGGGCTTGGCCGGGTCGGCGGTGTCGAGCGGCGACACCAGCGGGTACATGGCCGCGGCGGCGATCGCACCGGCGACGAAGAGCATCACACGACGGTCCATCAGGCCTCCTAGGCGATCGCCTTGATGATCATCGACGCCAGCCAGCCGACGGCGAACGCCCCGGGAATGGTGAGGATCCAGGCCCACACGACCTGACCGGCCACGGCCCAGCGCACGGCGGACATGCGGCGCTGGGTGCCGACGCCGACGATGGCGCCGGTGATGGTGTGCGTGGTCGAGACCGGGATGCCGACGGCCGAGGCGAAGAACAGCATGACGGCCGCGCCCGTCTCGGCCGCGAACCCGCCGACGGGCTGCAGTCGCGTGATCTTGGACCCCATCGTCTTCACGATGCGCCAGCCACCCGACATCGTGCCGAGCGCGATCGCCGAGTGGGCGCAGAGCACCACCCACAGCGGGACGCCGGCGTCGGGGGCGACGTTCTTCGTCGAGATCAGCAGGACGAGGATGATGCCCATCGTCTTCTGCGCGTCGTTGGCGCCGTGACCGAGGCTGAACGCCGCCGCCGACAGCAGCTGACCCTTGCGGAAGCCCCGGTTGAGGCCGTCGACGTTCTTCACCCGGTAGCAGCACCACGAGATGATCAGCGAGATGATCAGGCCCAGCGCGAGGCCGATGAGCGGCGACAGGATGATGAACGCCGCGATCTTGCGGAGGCCGTCGCTGACCAGCACGTCGAAGCCGCCGCGGGCCACCGCCGCGCCCGCCATGCCGCCCACGAGCGCGTGCGAGGACGACGACGGGAGGCCGAGGTAGAAGGTGGCCAGGTTCCAGCCGATGGCGCCGAGCAGGCCGGCGAAGATGGCGCCCACCGTGAGCACGTGCGACAGCGGGTCGACGACGTCCTTGGCGATCGTGTTCGCCACCTCGGTGCCGAACACCGCGAACGCCGCGAAGTTGAAGAACGCCGCCCACAGCACGGCGAGCTGCGGCGACAGCACGCGGGTCGACACGACCGTGGCCACCGAGTTGGCGGCGTCGTGGAACCCGTTCGTGTAGTCGAACGCCAGCGCGACGCCGATGGTGATGATGACGCCCAGGGTCATGACGGAACGGAACTAGGCGTTCTTGACGATGACGGTCTCGACGACGTCGCTGACGTCCTCGAGCCGGTCGATGGCGTTCTCGGTGGCGGAGATGATGTCCTTCCACTTGAGCACGGTCATCGTGTCGTGCTCCGCGAACAACCGGGCGATGGCACGCCGGTAGATGCGGTCGCCCTCGCTCTCGAGCTGGCCCATCTCCTGGAGCAGGGTGTCGAGGTCCTTCATGGACTCGAAGCGCTCGAAGAGGCTCACGTTGGCGGCGGACATGCGCACGAGCACGTCGCACAGCTCGGCCATCTCGGGCATCGGCTCGGAGATCTTCAGCATGTGCAGGAGGTCGGCGACGTGGAACATGTCGTCGGTGACGTCGTCGAGACGCTCGGCGAGGTTGTGGATGTCCTCGCGGTCGAACGGCGTGACGAAGCTCGTGTGGAGGCGGGCCAGCACGTCGCGGGTGAGGTCGTCACCCTTGCGCTCGGCGCCGAGGATCGCGTCACGGTGCGCGCCCGAGTCGCCGAGGTTGCCCACCATCTTCTGCAGCAGCACGGCGCAGTCGTTGACGTTGTGCGCGGTCTCGACGAACAGGTCGAAGAACTTGTCGTCGGTCGGCACCAGTCGAAATCGCATGGCTGAGGTAGCTCCGAGTCGGCTCAGGGAAGTGGCTCGCAGTTGAACGCGAGGTGACGAACGGCTGAACAGTAGTACGCCACCGTCAGGCCGGTACCAACCGGCCCCGCTCCCTCAGTGATCCTTGCCGGGGAGCACCCGCGACGCGTCGTACACCGAGTCGATCTGGCGCAGGCCGCTCAGGATGGCCTCGAGGTGGGACGGATCGCCCAGCTCGAACTCGAAGCGCATCTTCGACACCCGGTCGGTGCCGGTGCTCGTGAGGCACGAAACAATGTTCACCTGCTGGTCGGACAGGGTCTGGGTGACGTCCTGCAGGAGCCGTGAGCGGTCGAGGGCCTTGACCTCCACCACCACCGAGAACGTGCCCGTCGAGTGGTCGTCCCAGCTGACGTCGATGAGGCGCTCACCGTGCCCGCGGGCCAGGGAGGCGCCGATCTCGCAGTCGGCACGGTGGATCGAGACGCCACGACCCCGGGTGAGGAACCCGAGGATCGGGTCGCCGGGCACGGGGGTGCAACACCGGGCGATGCGCACCAGCACGTCGTCGAGGCCCTCGACGTTGACGCCGATGAGCTGGCTGCCGTTGCGGCGGGTCCGGGTGGAGCCCGTGGAGATGACCTCGGAGCGGCCGTCGGCGCCACGCATCGTGCCGGTGATCTTGGCCACGACGTCGGTCGGCTCGATGCGGTGCTCGCCGATCGCCGTGTGGAGCGCGTCGACCGAGGCGGTGTGGAACTCCTGGGCGATCTCCTCGAGCAGCTGGTCGGTGGCCAGCTTCTGCACCGGCGACGGGGCGCTGCGCAGCGCCTTGGCGAGCATCTCCCGGCCCGCCTCGAGGGCATCCTCACGCCGCTCCCGGCTGAACCACTGCTTGATCTTCGTCTGTGCGGAGCGCGTGGCGACGAACTCGAGCCAGTCGAGCGAGGGGCCGGCGCCGTCCACCTTCGAGGTGAAGATCTCGACGGTGTCGCCCGACTTGAGGTGCGTCTCGAGCGGCACCAGGCGGCCGTCGACCCGGGCACCGATGCAGCGGTGCCCCACCTCGGTGTGGATCGCGTAGGCGAAGTCGACCGGCGTCGAGCCGACCGGCAGGTTGTGCACGTCACCCTTGGGGGTGAACACGTACACCTCGTCCTGCTCGAGGTCGCTCTTGAGGTTGGCCATGAACTCGGCCGGGTCGCTCATCTCGTGCTGCCAGTCGACCATGCGGTTGAGCCAGGAGAGGTCCTCGCCTCCCCCGCCCTCGCCGGCCTTGTACGAGAAGTGGGCGGCGATGCCGGACTCGGCACGCTGGTGCATCTCGCGGGTGCGGATCTGTACCTCCACCGGCTTGCCCTGCGGACCCACGACGGTGGTGTGGAGCGACTGGTAGAGGTTGAACTTCGGGGTGGCGATGTAGTCCTTGAAGCGCCCGGGCACCGGCGTCCAGATGGAGTGGATCGACCCCAGCGCGGCGTAGCAGTCCTTCTCCGAGCCGACGATCACGCGCATGCCGACGAGATCGTGGATGTCGTCGAACTCCTTGCCGCGCACGACCATCTTCTCGTAGATGCTCCACATGTGCTTCGGCCGGCCGGTCACCTCGGCCTCGATCTGTACCTCGGCGAGCCGGGAGCGCACTTCCTCCTCGACCTGCGCCAGATAGATCTCGCGCTCGGGCGACCTGGTGGCGACCATGTGGTCGATCTCGGAGTAGATCTTCGGGTGGAGCGCCGCGAAGCAGAGGTCCTCGAGCTGCTGCTTCAGCTCACCCATGCCCAGGCGGTGGGCCAGGGGCGCGTACACATCCATGGTCTCCCAGGCCGTCTGCTCCTGCTTCTCGGCCGGGAGGGCGGCGATCGTGCGCATGTTGTGCAGGCGGTCGGCCAGCTTGATGACCAGGACCCGGATGTCGTCGGCCATCGCCACGAGCATCTTGCGGATCGCCGCCGCCTGCTGCGCCTCCTTCGAGTCGAAGTGGATGCGGTCGAGCTTGGTGACGCCGTCGACCAGCGCCGCCACCTCGGCGCCGAACTGCTCGGTGAGGTCGTCGAGCGTGAGCGCCGTGTCCTCGACGGCGTCGTGGAGCAACGCGGCGACGACGGTCGTCTCGTCGAGCCCGAAGTGCGCCACGATCGTCGCGACCGCCAGCGGGTGGGTGATGTACGGCTCCCCCGACTTCCGCATCTGCCCGTCGTGCGCCGCCTCGGCCACCTCGTAGGCCCGCACGATGGCGTCGGCCGGGGCCTTCGGGTGCGCGACCCTGAACTGCTCGACGAGCGGTTCGACCTTCTCGGCGACGGGCAACTGGTGTCGCCGCCACGGTAGGACGCGGGTCACGGTGGGCATCGGTGTAGGAGGACCTCGGTGAAGGGGCTGGCTGGGGTGCGGATGGGGGTCAGGAGTAGGTGAGCAGCGAGTGGATCGGGACGTCGCCGAGACGCTCGTGGCCCGAGAGGAACAGGAGCTCGATGAGGAAGGCGGCCGCCACCACGGTGGCGCCCGTCGACGACAGCAACGCCACGGCCGCGGCCGCTGTTCCCCCGGTGGCGAGCACGTCGTCCACGAGCAGGATGCGCTGGCCCGGGACGGTGGCGTCGGTGTGGATCTCGAGCGCGTCGGTGCCGTACTCGAGCTCGTAGTGCTCGGTCACCGTGTCCCAGGGCAGCTTGCCGGGCTTGCGCACCGGGACGAACCCGACGCCGAGTCGGTGCGCCACCGGCGCGGCGAACATGAAGCCGCGCGCCTCGACACCGGCCACGAGGTCGACCTCGCCCAGGTACGGCGCCGCGAGCGCGTCGATGGCAGCGGAGAACGCCCCGGCGTCGGCCAGGAGCGGGGTGATGTCACGGAACATGACCCCGGGCTGGGGATGATCCGGGATGTCGCGGATGTGTCGGAGCAACTCGTGGGGATCGATCACCCCACGGTATCAGCGCTTCTTGCCCTGCTTGCGAGGCCGGGGCGGCGCCTGCCGCTGGTACTGGGCCGCCTTCGCCGCGAGGGGCGAGGGTCGCTGCGGGGTGGCCGCTCCGGACGCCGATTCGTCGTCGTCGAGGTCGTCGTCGACGGCGATCGCGCCGCCCGACGCACCGCCGGCCGCACCGCCGGAGGCCGACCGGGCCGACGAGCCCGAGGCCGTGGCGCCGGCGAGCACCGGCATCGCGTCGACGCGGATCCAGTCCGCTTCCTCCTCGGCGCCGCGATCGCGGGCACGCTGGCGGATCTTCACGTAGCGGGGCTCACGCTCCTTGAGCCACACGACGAACGGCGAGGCGATCGCGATCGACGAGTAGGCGCCGGCCACCAGGCCGACGAGGAGGGCGAGGGAGAAGTCGAGCATCGTCGCCTGGCCGTACGCCACGCCGCCGATCAGGAGGATCGCGAGGACCGGCAGGATGGCCACGAACGTGGTGTTCAGCGAGCGCATCAGCACCTGGTTGAGCGACTTCCGCATGATCGCCTGGTAGGTGAAGCGACCGGTGCGGTCGTAGCGCGCCGCGTTCTCCTGCACCCGGTCGTACACCACGATCGTGTCGTACAACGAGAAGCCGAGGATCGTGAGGATCGAGATGACGGTCGCCGGCGTCACCTCGAAGCCGAACACCGAGTAGAAGCCGACGGTCAGGATCACGTCGTGCACCACGGCGATGAGCGCCGAGACGGCCATACGCCATTCGAGCTGCCACGACATGTACGCCGCGATCACGATGAAGAACACGATGAGCGCCCGCACGGCGTCCTTGGTGATGGACGCGCCCCACGACGGACCCACGGTGTTGGTGGCGATGTCGGTCACCTTCACCGTCGCGCCGCCGTTCGCCGTCGCGTTGGCCTTCTCCGCGAGCGCCGCGGCGATGGTCTCGCTCTGCTTGATGTTCTTCGCCTCCTCCGCCTGGACGCGGACGATGCGACGGCCGTTGGCGTCGGTGACGCTCTGCACCTTCGCCCCGGCCTCCTTGTTGAACTTGGCCAGCACATCGGTGGCGTCCTGGGTGGTCATCGTCTTCGACGGAACCTCCCACACGGCGCCGCCACGGAAGTCGATGGACAGGTTGAGGCCACGGGTGGCCAGGGACGCGACGCCCACGATGACGAGCACGCTCGAGACGACGAGCATGATCCGCCACGCCTTGCGGAAGTCGAAGTCGGTCTGAACGCGGTAGAGATCGGCAGCGGTACCCATCAGACCTCACCTCCCGCGCTCGACGGCCGCGCACTCGGCCGGCCGG
The DNA here is from genome assembly GCA_046331245.1 of Acidimicrobiales bacterium. Taxonomy (GTDB): domain Bacteria; phylum Actinomycetota; class Acidimicrobiia; order Acidimicrobiales; family Microtrichaceae; genus SSF14. Next base: position 98,225 of record JAXLRH010000012.1, read on the forward strand.
ACTCCTTGCCCGAGAGGCCTGCGCCGGCGACGGGGGCCGTGGCCTCCACCGGGATGCCGAACAGCGCCGGACGACGGCCGAGCTTCGACTTGGCGGCCAGGAGCACCGCCGGCCGGATGAAGAGGTAGGCGAGCACGAGGTCGATGATCGTGGAGAGCGCCAGGTAGAAGGCGAATCCCTTCACCGGCCCCACCGACAGCACGTAGAGGATGACGGCGCCGATGAGGGACGAGACGTCGGCCTTGATGATGGTGCCCCAGGCCTGGTCGAAGCTGCGGTCGACGGCGGTGCGCAGCGTTCTGCCGTGCACAACGTCCTCCTTCAGGTTCTCGAAGTACACGACGCTCGAGTCGAGCGACACGCCGATGGACACGATGATGCCCACGATGCCCGCCAGCGACAGGGCGAGGCCGCTGTAGTGGCCGAGCGCTCCGACCACCGCCCAGAGGATCGCCGCGGTGAGCAGGAGGGAGCCGACGGTGATCGCACCCAGCAGTCGGTAGTAGCCGATGATGTAGAGGACGACGACGCCGAGACCGATGAGGCCGGCGATGATGCCCGAACGCAGCGCGCCCGAGCCGAGGGTGGCCGACACCGTCTGCACGGTCTGCGGCTCGAGCTCGAGTGGCAGCGAGCCGTAGCGCAGCGCCAGCGCGAGGTCCTTGGCGCTCTGCTCGGTGAAGCTGCCCGAGATCTGGATCTGGTCGCGCTGGAAGGTGGCGGCGTTGATGGCCGGGGCGCTGATGACCTGGCCGTCGAGCACCACCGCGAGCGCCCCCACCTGGCCGGTGTCGCCGGGCGCCGTGGGCGGGCAGAGCGCGTTGCCGCTGTTGCACAGGGCCGCTGCCTTGTTGAACAGGTCGATGCCGTCCTTGCCGTCGCGGAACGTCGGGTTGACGGTCCACTTGCCGTTCTGGACGCCGGCGGACGCCGTCTCGATGGCGCGACCGGTGAGGAGCGTGGGGCCGAGCTTGTACTTGGCCTGCGTGCCGTCCTCGGCGGGCTGCCCGAGGAGGGTGACGGTGGCATCGGCCTTGTCGTCCTCGGGCTTGGTCACGCTGGTCTCCGCCGCGGTGACCAGCTGGTCGAGCTGGTACAGCTTCTGGAAATTCTTGCTCGTGACGTCGACGCCCCACTGGTTGACCGACTTGTACACGGTCGTGGTGGTGACGGCCGGGACGGTCGTGGCCGGAGCGACGGTGGTCGTGGGCGCCGCCGTGGTGGTCGTCGCGACGGTTGTCGTGGTGGCGAAGCGGCGGGAGAAGCCGCCCTTGGCCGAGCTCTTGCCGCCAGTGCCGGCGCCGCTGGCAACGGTGGTGGACGGCACGGTGGTAGACGCCGGCGACGCCGAGGTGGCCGGAGCGGACGTGGCCGACGCCGGAACGGTGGTCGCTCCCGGCACGGTGGTCGCGGTCGGATCGGCGGGCGTGGTGGTGGTCGACGCGTTGGCGGCGGCGTTCTCCTCGTCGAGGATCTGCTTCACGGTGACGCCGTCGGGGATCTTCAGCTCCTGGCGGAGGTCCGCGATCTGCTGCTTCGCGTCCTTCGGCGGCGCCGCGGTGGGTGCCTCCAGGACGGGGCGGAACCGCAGCTCGGCCGTCTTGCCGACGAGGTCGAGCACGCGCTTCTGGTCCTTGATGCCGGGGAGCTGCACGACGATGGTGCTGCCCTGGATCGTGATGTCGGGCTCGCCCACGCCGATGGCGTTCACGCGGGTCTCGATGACGCGGAGCGTCTGCTCGAGGGCCTCGGCACTCACCTTGGTCTGCTTCTTGCCGCCCTTGACGGGCTGGAGCACGACGGACACGCCGCCCTGCAGGTCGAGACCGAGGTTCGGGGTGAAGTCGGCGAGGATGACGGCGAGACAGGCGCCCACCGACAGCACGGTGACCGCGACGAGGGGAACGAGCCCCTTCCGGGCCGACTTCACGACGTGGCCGGCTTCGACGCCTTGCCCTTCGTCGCGTCGTCGGCGACCACGATGGCTCCACCGGCGTTGTCGTCGGCGGAGTCGGTGACGTCGGTGACCTCGTCGTCATCGTCATCGGCGCCGCTCTCGAGACGCGTGAGCGCCGACTTGGAGATGCGGATGACGACATCGGTGTCCACGAGGACGTGCGCGATCTTGTCCTCGAGGAAGGTGACCGAGCCGTAGATGCCGCCGGAGGTGATCACGTCGTCGCCGACCTTGAGGCGGGCCAGCATCTCCTCCTGCTTCCGCTTCTGCTTCCGCTGCGGCACGATCATCACGTAGCCGGCGAAACCCACGATGAGGAGCAGCGGGAGGAAGGACGCGATGCCACCTTGGGCCTTGTCCGCGGCCAGGAGATACTGAAGTGCGTTCACGAAGGGAAGACTCTAGCCCCAGACGGCCGCGACCTGAGAGCGCAGCGTGTCGAGCGACCCGTCGGCGATGGCGGAGCGGATGCGGTCCATGAACCGCAGCAGCCACGCCAGGTTGTGGAGGGTGCAGAGGGTCGCTCCCGTCGGTTCGGACACCGAGACGAGGTGGCGCACGTAGCCGCGTGAGTACCGCGTGCACACCTCGCAGCCGCACGTCGGGTCGATCGGGTCGTCGCTCCGCGTGAACTCGGCGCGACGGATGTTCATCTTCCCCGCGTCGGTGAGCAGGGTGCCGTGGCGGGCGAGCCGCGTCGGCAGCACGCAGTCCATCATGTCCACGCCGCGGGCCACGGCCTCGATGATGCCCACGGGGTCGCCGAGGCCCATGAAGTAGCGGGGCTGGTCGACCGGGAGGTGCGCGACGGCCGCTTCGAGCGCCGGGAGCATCACCTCACGACTCTCGCCGACCGAGAGGCCGCCGATCGCGTACCCGTCGAAGTCGAGCTCGACCGTGCGCTGGGCCGACTCCGCCCGCAGCTCGGCATCGTCGCCACCCTGCACGATGCCGAACAGCGCCTGGCGCTCGACGATCGAGTCGTCGTGCCGCCCGTGTGCGGCACGGGCGCGCGCGGCCCAGTCGGCCGTGCGGTCGACGGCGCGTCGCAGCTCGTGGCGCGACGCCGGCAGCGCCGTGCACACGTCGAGCACCATCTGGATGTCGGCGCCGAGCAGTTCCTGGATGCGGACGGCGTCCTCGGGGGTGACCCGGTGCGTCGAGCCGTCGTAGGTCGACCGGAAGGTCGCGCCGTCGTCGTCCACCTTCGGCTCCAGCGAGAAGATCTGGTAGCCACCGGAGTCGGTGAGCAGGTGGCCCGACCAGTCCTCGAACGCGTGGAGCCCACCGAGCTCGGCGATGGCCTCGGCGCCGGGCCGGAGCATCAGGTGATAGGTGTTGCCGAGCGTGATCTCGGCCCCGAGGCGCTCCATGTCCGCGGTCGTGACGGCGCGAACGCTGCCGCGTGTGCCCACCGGCATGAAGACCGGGGTGCGGAACTCGCCCCGTGCCGTTCGGACCACGCCGGTGCGCGCCGCGCCGTGGGTGGCCGCGATGTCCAGGTGGAGCTTCACGACCGGTCCCCCGCTCGCTCGAGGAGCGCAGTTCGCTCGAGGAACACCGCGTCGCCGAACGACAGGAACCGGTAGCCACGATCGAGGGCCGTCGCGTAGATCTCGCGCCAACGCGGGCCCACGAACGCGTCGATCATCACGAGCAGCGACGAGCGTGGCAGGTGGAAGTTGGTCATGAGCGCGTCCACCACCTGCCACTCGTACGGGTGACGGATGAAGAGGTCGGTGCTGCCGGCGAGCTCGCCGGTTGCCGCGACCGACTCGACGGCGCGCACCGCGGTGGTCCCGACGGCCACGACGCGCCGGCCGTCGGCGCGGGCCGCCTCGATGGTCGACCACGTGGCAGCGGGCACCCGGTACGACTCGTGGTGCATCACGTGGTCCTCCACCCGTTCCGCCGTCATCGGCCGGAAGGTGCCGAGCCCGACCACGAGCTCGACGCGCGCGATGTCGACGCCCCGGGCGCGGATGCGGTCGAGCAGGTCCAGCGTGAGGTGGAGGCCGGCGGTGGGAGCGGCCGCCGAGGCGGCGCGGGCGGCGAAGACCGTCTGGTAGCGATCGGGATCGTCGAGGTGCACCGAGCCGAGGTACGGGGGCAGCGGCATCTCCCCCACCCGCTCCAGCGCATCGAGGAGCGCCGAGCCCGAGGCGGGACGCCCGTCGAGCAGCGGCGCGACGAGGCGGCGACCCTCGCCGAGATCGGCGCCGAACTCGAACGCGAACGTCTCGTCCACCGAGAGGACCGACCCCGGCGCGATCTTCGCGGAGGGGCGCACGAGGGCCTGCCACCAGCCGTCGTCGGTCGGCTCCAGTAGGAGCACCTCGGCGGCGCCGCCGCTCGGCCGGGTGAACCGCACCCGAGCCGGCAGCACCTTCGTGTCGTTGACGACGAGCACGTCGCCGGGGTGCAGGATCGTGTCGAGATCGCGCACCCGGCGGTCGACGAGGCCGGTCGGATCGTCCACCAGCAGGCGAGCCGAATCCCGGGGCTCGACACCCGACGTGGCGATCGCCTCCTCGGGCAGCTCGTAGTCGAAGTCGGCGGCGAACACGGCAGGGACTACAGCACGCCGACCGGCCGTCAGTCGAACAGGCTCGTCCGGCCGAGCCCGCCCCACGGGGCGGGTCTACGTTGTCCGACATGCTCGACGGCACCGCTCCCATGGCATTCGTCGCGACGGTCGACCTCGACCGCTCGCTCCCCTTCTACCGGGACACGCTCGGCCTCGCCGTCGTGGCCGCCGACCCCTATGGCGCGATGCTCGAGCTCGGTGGCGCGCCGGTGCGTATCAACGTCGTGGCGGACCACACCCCGGCGCCGAACACCGTGTTCGGGTTCGCCACCGACGACGTCGCCGCCGAGGTCGCGGCGCTCACGGCGCGGGGCGTGGAGATGGCGCGGTACCCCGGCATGGACCAGGACGAGCTCGGCGTGTGGACCGCTCCGGACGGAGCGCAGGTGGCGTGGTTCGCCGACCCCGACGGCAACGTCGTGTCGCTGACCGGCCGTCAGTCGAACAGGCTCGGGTCCGACGAGACGGTGGCCGACGGCGGGGGCGCCAACCCGATGTGACGCCAGGCCGCCGGCGTGGCGACCCGGCCGCGCGGCGTGCGCATGAGCAGGCCCTGTTGGATGAGGAACGGCTCGTAGACGTCCTCCACCGTCTCGGTGGGTTCGGCCACGGCGATGGCGAGCGTGGAGAGGCCCACGGGGCCGCCCCCGAAGAGCTCGCAGAGCGCGGACAGGACGGCACGGTCGACCTTGTCGAGGCCGAGCTCGTCGACGCCGAAGACGGCGAGCCCCTCCGACGCCACGGCGCGGTCGATGCGGGTGTCGGCCTCCACCTCCGCGTAGTCGCGCACCCGTCGTAGCAGGCGGTTCGCGATGCGGGGCGTGCCGCGGCTGCGGCGGGCGATCTCGTGCGCGCCCTCGGCGTCGATGTCGGCGGCCACGATGCCGGCGGCGCGACGGACGATCGACTCGAGATCGGGCACCTCGTAGAACTCGAGGCGGGCGACGAGCCCGAAGCGGTCGCGGAGCGGACCGGTGATCAGGCCCGTGCGGGTGGTGGCCCCGACCAGTGTGAAGCGAGGGAGATCGAGACGGATCGAGCGGGCTGCTGGGCCCTTGCCCAGCACGATGTCGAGCTGGAAGTCCTCCACGGCGGGGTAGAGCACCTCCTCGACCGTGCGGCTGAGGCGGTGGATCTCGTCGATGAACAGGACGTCGCCCTCGCCGAGCTTCGTGAGGATGGCGGCGAGGTCGCCGGCGCGCTCGAGGGTGGGCCCCGACGTGACGTGGAGGTGCACGCCCATCTCGTTGGCGACGATGCCGGCGAGCGTGGTCTTGCCGAGGCCGGGCGGACCGGCGAACAGCAGGTGGTCGGCCGCCTGGCCACGGCGCCGGGCCGCCTCGAGGATGATGCGCAGCCGCTGCTTCAGCTCCGACTGGCCGACGAACTCGTCGAGGTCGCGCGGGCGCAACGCGGCCGCGTCGAGCGCCGCGGCGCCGTCGGCAGCGCCGAAGGTGGCGAGCGGATCGGACAGGTCGGCGTCGAGGGCGTTGCGCTCCGGGTCGAGCAGCTCGTCGCGCATCAGGCCACCGCCAACTTCTGCAGCGCCTGGCGGAGCAGGTCGGCGGTGTCACCGGTGAGCGGCAGCTGCTGCACGACCGCGGCGATCTCGTCGGGGCCGTACCCGAGCCCGCCGAGCGCCTCGCGCACGTCGGCGTGGGCCGACGCCACGGGGGCCTCGCCCGCGACGGCGGTGCCGCCCTCGAGCGCGCGGAGGTCGACCTCGCCGAGCTCCAGCCGGGACTTCAGCTCGACGAGCAGCCGTTGGGCGGTCTTGCGGCCGACGCCCGGCACGAGGCACAGGGCGGACACGTCATCGGTGGCGAGGGCCACGCGCAGCGCACGCGGCGAGTGCGTCGAGAGGATGGCGAGACCGAGGGCCGGCCCCACGCCGTGGGTGCCGATGAGCACCTCGAACACGTCGCGCTCCTCCCGGTCGGCGAAGCCGTACAGGGTCTGCGCGTCCTCACGGATGTGGTGGTGCACCCACACGAACACCTCGGTGCCCTCGAGCCCGAGCGCGCCGCTGGTGGCCGGAGTGGTGGACATCCGGTAGCCCATGCCGCCGACCTCGACGGTGACGTCGGTGCCGGAGCGATCGAGCAGCGTGCCCCGCAGCGACCCGATCACGGGCGCCCCACAGCGGCGGTCGGCGAGCGGTCGGCCATCAGCGCCGGAGCGTACGCGACGTGGCACAGGGCCACCGCCGCGGCGTCGGCGGCGTCGGCCGGGCGCAGGACGGAGGTCTGGCCCAGCAGCCGCCGCACCATCTCCTGCACCTGCTCCTTGTCGGCGGCGCCGTTGCCGGTGACCGCCTCCTTCACCTGGTTCGGCGAGTACTCCACCACGGTGCACCCCCGCGACGCGGCCTCGGCCATGACGATGCCCGAGGCCTGGCCGACCGACATGGCCGTGCTCACGTTCACCTGGAACAGCACGCGCTCGATGCCCACCGACGACGGCGGGTAGTCGTCGAGCAGCTCGCGCACGTCGCGCTGCAGGATCGCGAGCCGTTCGGGCACCGGGAGCTCGACGGGCGTGGTGAGCACACCGATAGCGACGGCACGCGACGAGCCGCGACGGTCGACGTCGAGCACGCAGTACCCGCACCGCGACAGGCCGGGGTCGATGCCGAGGACGAACACCTGTACGACTCTAATCGGGGACGGCTCACGCGGCGGGCATTCCCGGCCGATAGCCAAGGGATGAGCCAGGACTCCCCCCTCCAGCCGACCGTCGAGCTCTCCGGGGTCACCCACCGGTTCGGCGACGTGACCGCGCTCGACGACCTCACGTTCAGCGTTCCCGCCCAGCAGATCACGGTGCTGCTCGGCCCCAACGGCGCCGGCAAGACGACGGCGATCCGGGCGATCACCGGGGCATTGTCCCCCGCCACCGGCGAGATCTCGGTGTTCGGCACCGATCCCCGCCGCGAGGGCGACCATGTACGGCCCCGGTGCGGCGTCGTGTCGGCCAAGCCCGCGCTGTACGACCGCCTGAGCGGCTACGACAACCTCCTCTACTCGGCTCAGCTCTACGGGATGTCCACCCGGGACGTCGCCGGTCCGATCCACGCCGCCGCTGCACGGTTCGGCATCGACGAGGCGCTCGACCAGCAGGTGGGCGGCTACTCGACCGGCATGAAGACCCGCCTCGCGCTCGCCCGCTCGGTGCTGCACGATCCCGACCTGCTGCTGTTCGACGAGCCGACGAGCGGCCTCGACCCCGAGAGCTCGCAGGCCGTCCTCGACCTCATCCGCGAGATGACCCACGACGGCAAGACGGTGGTGATGTGCACCCACCTCCTCGCCGAGGCCGAGGGTCTCGCCGACCACGTCGTCGTGATGGAGGCGGGCACCGCGCTCTGCACCGGCAGCGCCGAGGAACTCACCGCCCGCTACTGGCCCACCGCCGTGCTCTTCCTGAACGCCGAGTCACCCGACCAACTCGACCGCGTGGCCGGCTGGCACGGGGTCGTCGGGTACGAGCGGTCTCCCGAGGGCGCCCGCATCGAGCTCGACGGGTTCGGCCGCGTGCCGGGGCTCGTGCTCGACCTCGCGCTCGACGGCGTCCGCATCACCCGGGTTGATCCCCGCGTGCCCACCCTCGAGGACCTCTACTTCGCCGTGCGTCGCGAACGCGCCGGCGCCCCGCCGCTGGGGAGCTCGGCGCGCCCGACGAACGAGAACGGGTCCCCGCACCGCGGAACCCGCGAGCAGAGGACGGTGTCGGCATGAACTGGAAGCGCATGTGGATCGTGGCGCGCACCGATCTGAAGCAGCTCATCCAGGCCAAGGACTACTGGGTGCCGATGGTGCTCCTCGGTGCCCTGTTCTTCCTCGTCGTGCCGGCGATCCTGCTGCTGACGATCACGAAGATCGGCAGCGTGGAGATCGTCAACCAGATCTCGAACACGCTCAAGGTGCTCCCCAAGGCGGCACAGGCCCAGATGCGGGGCACGACCCCGGAGGGCCGGACGAGCTTCGCCCTCTCCGTGTTCCTCTTCGCGCCCGTCGCCGTCGTCGTGCCCCTGACGATCTCGACCGCGGTCGGCGCGGCGACGATCGTCGGCGAACGCGAGCGCGGGACCGGCGAGTTCCTCGCCCACTCCCCCGCATCGGTCCGCGAGATCTACCTGGGCAAGCTGATCGCCAGCCTCATCCCCGGGTACGTGACCACGATCGTCGGGTTCGGGCTGTACTCGATCCTCGTGAACGTGATCGCCGGGCCGGACGTCGGGGGTTGGTTCTTCCCGACCGCTGAGTGGTGGGTGCTGATGTTCTGGGTGATCCCGCCGTTCCTCGCGTTCACGCTCTCGCTCGTGCTGCGGCTGTCGGCACGGGTGAAGTCGACGGCCGCCGCGCAGCAGGCGTCCGGTCTCGTGTCGCTCCCGCTGATCATGGTCGCCTACGGCCAGAGCTCCGGGGCGCTGTTCGGCGCCCACGTCTCCGGGTTCGCCGTGGGCGCGGTGGCGTGGGTGATCGCGATCGCCAGCCTCACGCGGGGCGTGAGGTCGGTGACCCGGTCACGCCTGCTCGGCGTCGCGAACGGCGTCTGACGAGGGCACCTCGCCCACCAACGTGTCGAGCGCCCGGAAGGACATGCCCGGCCCGATCGAACGGTGCGCGCTCACCACGATGCCGGCACCGTCGATCACGAACGTCGAACGGCGGTAGAGGTCGAGCAGGCCCACGATGCCGTAGGCGCGCCCGACCGACTTGTCGGGATCGCTGAGCAGCGGGAACGCGAAGCCGCCCTGCGCGTCGGCGAACCCCTGGTGACTCTGCGGATCCTGCGGACTGATCGCGACCAGCTGGGCACCGGACTCCGCGAGCAGCCCGATGTCGCGGGTGTAGGACAGCAACTGCTGCGTGCACACCGGCGTGTTGTCGGCCGGATAGAAGGCCACGATGAGCGGCGCGCCCGCGTAGTCCGACAGGCGGAACCGCCCGACCTCGCCAGTGGCGCCGTCGATGCCCTCGAGGTCGAACGGGGGCGCGGGATCGCCCACGCGGAGGCGGGGTGGGTTCATCGGGTCGTCGGGGCCGCCGTCGGGAGCGGGGGCCGCGGATGGCTCAGTCAAGCTCGGCCATGAGGTCGTCGGGGATGTCGAAGTTCGCGTAGACCTCTTGCACGTCGTCGTGGTCGTCGAGCGCCTCGATCACCCGCAGCACCGCCTTCGCGCCCTCGAGCGTGTCGATCGTGACGACCGACGTCGGCATCATCGTGAGCTCCGCGGACTTCACCGGGTAGCCGGCCTCGTCGAGCGCACCCGACACCTCGTGGGTGGCCGCACCGTCGCAGATCACGTGCCAGTCGTCGCCCGCACGCGACACGTCGTCGGCTCCGGCCTCCAGCGCCACGAGCATCAGCTCGTCCTCGTCGGCCGTGCCGTCGACGGTGACGATGCCCTTGCGCTCGAACTGCCACGCCACCGAACCCGGCTCCGCGATCGAGCCGCCGTTCTTCGAGAAGACCGAGCGCATCTCGGGACCCGTGCGGTTGCGGTTGTCGGTGAGCGTCTCCACGTAGACCGCCACACCACCGGGCGCGTACCCCTCGTAGTTCACCTCGACGTACTCGACGCCCTCGAGCTCACCCGTGCCGCGCTTGACGGCGCGCTCGATGGTGTCGAGCGGCACCGACGCCGCACGCGCCTTCTGGTACATGGTGCGCAGCGTGGGGTTGCCGTCGAGATCGCCGCCGCCGGAGCGGGCCGCGACCTCCACCTGCTTGATGAGCTTGGCGAACTGCTTGCCACGCGCCTTGTCGGCGGCGCCCTTCTTGTGCTTGATCGTTGCCCACTTGGAATGGCCGGACATCTGGATCTCCGATGCTCTGACGAACGATGAGGTGCGATCAGACGATCGCGTCGAGGAACAGCCGGTGCAGACGGTCGTCGGTACCGAGCTCCGGGTGGAACGTAGTTGCCATGATCGCCCCTGCGCTGACGACGACCGGATTCTCGTCCAGTGCCGACAGCGTGCGCACGTCGGCGCCCACCTTGTCGATGATCGGCGCACGGATGAACGTGGCGTGAAAGGGCTCGTCGAGGCCGTCGATGGCGATCTCGGTCTCGAACGAGTTGATCTGGCGGCCGTAGCCGTTGCGGCGGACCGACATGTCGAGCGCCTCGAAGCTGCGCTGGTCGGGACGGCCGTCACCGATGTGCCGGGCCAGCATGATGGCGCCGGCACACGTGCCGAACGCCGGCATCCCGTCCGCCAGACGCTCCTCGATCAGCTCGAACAGGCCCGTCGACACCGCGAGCTTCGACATCGTCGTGGACTCACCGCCGGGCAGCACGAGCGCGTCGCACCCCACCAGGTGGGCGGGTTGGCGGACGGCCGTCGTCCGCACGCCGAGGCGCTCGAACATCGTCTGGTGAGCGGCGAACGCGCCCTGCAGCGCGAGGACGCCGACGACCGCCGAGGAGCTGCGGGCGATGGGCTACCAGCCCCGATCGGCGAACGTGGTCTCGAGGCCACCGATCTCGAGGCCGGCCATCGACTTGCCGAGACCACGGCTCACCTTCACCAGGATGTCGGCGTCGGCGTAGTTCGTGGTGGCCTCGACGACGGCCTTGGCCATCACCTCGGGATGCTCGCTCTTGAAGATGCCCGACCCGACGAACACGGCCTGGGCGCCCAGCTGCATGACCAGGGCGGCGTCGGCGGGCGTGGCGATGCCACCGGCGCAGAACATCGGCACCGGCAGCACGCCGGTCTCGTGGATCTCCTGCACGAGACCGAGCGGAGCCTGCAGGCGCTTCGCCCACTCGAACTGCTCGGCGCTGTCGGCCTGCGTGATCTTGCGGATGTCGCCGAGGATCTGGCGGAGGTGCCGCACGGCCTCGACGATGTTGCCGGTGCCGGCCTCACCCTTCGAGCGGATCATGCATGCACCCTCGGAGATGCGCCGCAGCGCCTCACCCAGGTTGGTGGCGCCGCAGACGAACGGCACGTCGAACGCCCACTTGTCGATGTGGTGGGTCTCGTCGGCCGGCGTGAGCACCTCGGACTCGTCGACGTAGTCGACACCGAGCGCCTGGAGGATCTGCGCCTCGGCGAAGTGGCCGATGCGGGCCTTCGCCATGACCGGGATCGTGACAGCGGCCTTGATCTCCTCGATCATCTCGGGATCGCTCATGCGCGCCACACCGCCGTCGCGGCGGATGTCGGACGGCACCCGCTCCAGCGCCATCACCGCGCACGCTCCGGCGTCCTCCGCCACACGCGCCTGGGAGGCGTCGACGACGTCCATGATGACGCCGCCCTTCAGCATCTCGGCCAGGCCGCGCTTCACCTGCACCGTTCCGCGGACGGCGTGCTGGTCGGTGGGAGTGGCGGCCTGATCTGTCATGCCCGCAGCTTATCTTTCCGCCTCGACCCCTCCGAAACGCGTTTGCGTCACACGGGCGGGCGCTACGGACCGGAGATCAGCCCTGCGGCGGCCTCGGCGCTGAGGATGCTCGTCGTCCAACCCGGCGTGAACGCCACCCACGTGCGACCAGGCGCGAGGCGGACGGGCTGACCGTCGGTGCCGGTGATCGTGATCGGCTGCAGCTGCGACGGCCGGCTCCACGTGGCCTCGATGGCCGCGCCGCCGGTGAACACCACGGCACGACCGGTGCCCTCGGTGCGCGCCGTCGGCTGCTTCGAACCACCCGTGTACGTGGTCTGGATGACGACGACGTTCGTGGCGTTCGCCTGTCCGGTGCCGATCGTCATGTCCCGACGGCCGTACTGCCAGCGCAGCCACTGCCCCGAGGAGCCGTCCCACACCCACGACGACGGCGTGTCGCCGACGGTGAGGGCCATGCCCGACACCGGCTGCGCGCCCGTGTTCGCCTGACCGGCCCCCAGGTACGGGAACACCGACAACGGCGGGCCCTGCCCGGGCCGGGCGTACGCGAACAGCGTGCCCGTCGACGTGAACAGGTTGTGTGGCGCCTTCCGACCGGCCTTGCGGTAGTAGTCGGAGTTCTTCACCTTGTCCCAGTTGACGTTGACGATCCAGCTGCTGTTGTAGACGTCCTTCACCACACCGTCGTTCGCCCCCGACCAGCCGAACAGCGGGCGGCCGAGCAGGGCGAGGATGGGTGGGTCGCTGTAGCGGGCGCTGCGGGTCGGGCCGATCTCGTCAGCGTCCTGGGAGTGGAACACGGCCATCAGGCGGCTGATGCCCTCCACCTTGATCTCAAACACGATGTCGGTGTTGTTGAGCCCCTCCTGGGGCATGGCGTCGAGGGAGTTGTCGATCTTCACCGCGAGCGCGGGGCGCTGCAGCTTTGCCGCGGTGGCGGCATCGACCGGCAGCCCGGTGAGCGGGGCGAGCGCCACCGGCACGGGCGCGGCGGTGGTCGTCGGCGCCTCGGTGGTCGAGGTCGTGCTCGCGACGGTGGTCGACGTCGTGGTGCTGCGAGCGACCTTCCCGCCGTCGCTGCTGCAACCGGCGGTCGCGAGCGCGGTGGCGAGGGCCGTCGCAAGGGCCATTGCGGGGACGAGCGTGCGGAGCCGGGTCATGGCAGGCAGGACACTCCCCTACAGCTCGGCCATCAGCGAGGCGCGCTGATCGATGGGCGCGCCCGCGCCGAACAGCTCGTTCAGGCGGAGCGCCACCGCGTCGCCGTCGAGCGGCTTCAGGAGCGGGTCGGCCAGCCACAGGTGCGCCGTGCCCCACGTGGCGGACTCCACGCCCGTGCCCAACGACTCCATCTTCTCGAGCGCCGAGCCGAGGCCGGGGGGATAACGGGTGATGTCGATGGCGGCGAGATCCGACAGGAACTCACGCTGATCGCCGAGTACCGAGCGCAGGCGGCGGGCACGAGCTGCGGCAAACGGGGTGACCATGGCCATCGGACGACCCGGTCGCCGTGGGCCGTTGCGCACGAGCGGACCGCACACGAACGCCGCGGCGTGGACGCCGAGGTCGGCGTCGTTGCTCCGTAGGCGGACGATGGCCTCGGCGAGGACACCCTCGAGCTCGACGCGGTCGAGCTGCTCGAGCAGGCCGGTCGTGGCGACCACGACGCCCTTGTCGGCGGGCCCGAACACCGCGAGGTTCGGACGCTCCTCGTCGATCACGCGAAGCTCGGGGGCTGCGGCGCCCGAGCTGATCACGAGACCCTCGATCAGGTTGTGGTAGCGGGGGTAGGTGGCCTCGTCGGCCGGCCGCGACTCGATGATGCGAGCGACGCCGACGCGCGTCGAGCGGGGCAGGATGACCGCGACGACCGCCGCCACGAGCACCGCGACGACGATGCCGAGCCACCATGTGGCCAGCAGACCCACCAGCACGCCGGCGACGACGCCGGACACCGCGGCCTGCGGAACCACGAGCCCCGGGATGGCCCGGCGGTTGCGGTCGGTGCGATCGATGATCGAGCGGTCGCTCACGACGTGAAGTCGACGGTCACGTTGCCCCGCGACTCGTCGTCGGCCTGGAAGTACTCGCGCTCGTCGAAGTGGAACATGTTCGCGACGACCACGCTGGGGAACGACTGGATCTTTGTGTTGTAGGCCCGAACGTTGTCGTTGTAGTACTGCCGCGCATAGGCGATGCGGTCCTCGGTGGAGCCGAGCTCGGCTTGGAGCTGCTGGAAGTTCGCGTTGGCCTTGAGGTCGGGGTAGGCCTCCGACAGGGCGAAGATCGACTTGAGCGCACCGCTGATGACGTTCTCGGCCTGCGCCTTGTCGGCGACGCCGGTCGCGCTCATCGCCGCATTGCGGGCCTGGATGACGGCCTCGAGGGTGCCGCTCTCGTGCGCCGCATAGCCCTTCACCGTCGCGACGAGGTTGGGGATGAGGTCGTGCCGGCGGTTGAGCTGGACGTCGATCTGGGCGTAGGCGGCCTCGATCTTGTTCCTAAGCCCCACGAGCCCGTTGTACGTGAGCATGAAGGCGAGGCCGACGACCACCACCAGTATCAGGAGGACCAGCAGGACCCAGATCATCACGTCTCCTCGTGGGCGCCCTCGGTCGGGAGCCGCGGCCCAATGATAGGCACCCGCGACGTGCCAGCACTCCCACCTCTCGTTCGCCACTCGGAGTGGGATCGACGCGACCGGGTCGCGTGGATGTCACGGTGCGTGGTGATCGGGCGGTCGGCGGCCGCTGTCGTTGCCGAGTGTGGTGTGGTCTCGGTTCGTTGTCAGGGGTGGCGGTCAGACTGGTCGAGCGGAGCCCGACCGGGCCTGCGACTTCTCCCTCCTCCACAACGACAACCTCTCGGCGGCCGACAGGCCTGGCCGGGAAGAGGACGAGCGAGATGGCACGCGTCACCACAGAATCCACGGCAGCATCGGCGGCCGCGTCAGCGCCGGCTGGCCGGGGGCAGCCCGGGTTGCGGATGCAGTTCGCCGAGATCGGGCGACGTTGGTCGGTCGCGCTCGTCGGGCTCGTGCAGCTCGCTGTGCGGCTCGACGACTCGGGCGAGTGGGCGCTCGACGGATCACCGACGTGCGCCCACTGGATCGCCGCGACGCTCGATGTGGAGGTGTGCACCGCACGGGAGTGGATACGGATCGGCCGGGCGCTGAACGGGCTGCCTCGGACGAGCGCCGCGTTCGCGAGCGGGGCGATCTCGTACACGAAGGCTCGGGCGATCACTCGTCTCGGGACCGTCGACAACGAAGCCGACCTGCTGGCGATCGCTGAGCGCACGCCGGCAGGGCACCTGGGCACGGCGTTGGCCGCCTGGTCGGCGCGTCACGAGGACGAGCAGACCCGTCACGATCGACATCGACGCGAGCGCGGATTGCGATGGCGCACCCAGCCCGACGGGATGGTGACCGCATCGTTGCGCCTGATGCCCGAACAGGCGGCGGTCCTGCAGGCGACGGTGGATGCGGAGGTCATGCGCGGCGGCCGGACCGAACCCGTCGAGGCTGCCCGTTCGGGCACGGAGGGTGGGAATGGCGCGCCCAGGTCGCGTCGATCCCACCGGAGGTGGTCGTCGCTCGCTCAGCAACGTGTCGATGCGCTGGTTCGAGTGGTGAGCGGTGGCGGGTCGGCCGTCGCGACCGAGGTGATCCTCCACGTGCGCGCCGACGGATGCACGCTCGACGACGGGACGCCGATCGCCGGGTCGGCCGTCGAACACCTGATGCCGACAGCCGCTCTGCGAGCGATGATCCACGACGCCGAAGGTCGTCCGATCAACGTGTCGGGGAAGCATCGCCACCACACGACCCGTCAGAAGCGGGTCGTGAAGGAACGCGACAGGGTGTGCGTCGACTGCGGCGGCACCGACTTCCCCCAGTACGACCACGTGCCGGACTTCGACATCAGCCGACGCACTCTCGTCGAGGAGACAGAACTCCGTTGCTCGCGATGCCACACCGCCCGCCACCGACGGGAGAACGGGACATAGCGCCGCCTCAGGCGTTGAGCAGCGCCTCGGCGATGACCGCTTCGTAGATCACGGTGTAGGCCTCGGCGAGACGATCCATCGAGAAGCGGTGGGCTCGGACGCGACCACGCTCGCGGAGGCGGTCCGCCAGCGCCGGGTCGCCGATGATCTGCGTGATCGCCATGGCGAAGGCGGCGGGATCTCCGGGCTCGGCGAGCAGCGCGGCGGCGGGCTCGTCGGCGATCGGCCCGGCGACACCGGCATAGCCGCTGATCGAGGACGCGACCACGGGAGCTCCGGCGGCCATCGCCTCGAGGAGGATCACACCGAACGACTCCCCACCGAGCGACGGCGCCGCGAAGACGGAAGCGGCAGCCATGCGACGGTTGCGCTCCTCGTTGCTGATGCGGCCGAGCCACTCGATGCGATGGTCGCCGGCATGACGAGCTCGGAGCGCCTCGGTCTCGGGACCGTTGCCGGCGACCCACACACGAAGGTCACGGTCGATCAGCTGCACGGCCTCGAGCAGAACGCCGAGACCCTTGCGCTCCTCGTGACGCCCCACGAACAGCACCGTGGGGACTGAATCTGGGAGTGCGGGGTCGACCCACGGCTCGGCGGTCGCGAACGGCTCGATCTCGACGCCGTTGAACAGGATCGTCCAGGGGTCCGGCATGGCAATACCGGCGAGCGCCTGGGCGTCGGGCGACACCGCGACCTTCGCGTCGATGCGTCCGCCGAACCAGCGGGCGAGGCTCGACATGGACTTGTAGAGCGCCTGCTCGCCCGCGGCGTGGAACGTGCCGACGATGGGCGCCGAGCGCAGCATGAGCGCGGTCACGGTCGGGCCGGGTACGAGGGGTTCGTGCAAGTGGAGAACATCGAAGCGCTCGTCCCAGAGCGCGCGCATCGTGCGCAGTTGCGCCTGTGGGTTGGGCGAGATCGGCGCCATCGAACCATTGGATGCATTGAGAACGGACGGCCCGATGACCGTGACACCGCCCTCGGCGAGCGGCCCGTCCGAGGGCGCGATGATCTGCACGGTGTGACCGCGATCGCGTAGGGCGCGAGTGAGCCCGAGCACCTGGCCCTGCACGCCACCGGGGACGCTCAGGCTGTACGGGCAGACCATGGCGATGTGCACGACCGCCCCGATCAGCCCCGCGTCGGCGGAGCGATGCCGAGCGCTTCGAAGTCGCTGGGCCAGTTCGGCTGCAGCAGATGCCACTGCTCGGGAGCGCGGGAGATGAGCGCCTCGAGCTCGGACGCGAGCACCTCGGTGAAGCGAGCGACGTCGGCGCGGATGCTGGTGGCATCCGGCGTGCGCTCGATCTCGATCGGCGGACGCACGACGCCGTGCACACCCTTGTCCGTGAAGTAGACGGCAGTGGGCAGCACTCGGCATCCACCACGGAGAGCCATGATCGCCGGGCCCGCCGGCAGCGTGGTCTGCTCACCGAAGAACGAGACGGGCACACCCGAGCCGGTGAGGTCCCGGTCGCACAGCAGGCACACGATCTCCTTGTTCGCTGCGGCGTTGGCGACGTCGTCGGCAGCCGTCGGGCTGAGCGGAATGATGTTCATGCCGAGCGAGGTGCGGAACTCGAGGAACCACTCGAACAGCTCCGGCGGCTCGAGCTTCTCCACCACGGCGGCGAGGCCCCACCCGCGCACCTGCGTGATCCAGAACGCGGCCCACTCCCACCCGCCGAGGTGCGGCAGGGCGAGCACCGGGCCGACGCCGTCCTCCTCCATCGCGGCTTCGATGTGCTCGATGCCGTCGACGGTGAAGCCGGCCTCGACGTCGTCCACGCTCATGCCCGTGAGGCGGAAGGAGTCGTAGTAGTAGCGCGCGTAGCTCTCGAAGGTGGCTTGCACCTTGGAGTTGAGCTCGTTCCGGGTGAGGTCGCGGCCATAGACCCGGCGGAGGTTGCGCTCGACGATCAGGCGCTTGTCCCCGCCGCGGAACGCGGCGAGATGGCCGGCGGCCGACAGGACGGGATCACCCACCTGCCGGGGGGCGAGCTGCGCGAGCAGCTCACCGAGCTTGTAGGCGCCGACGACCGCCGGGCCGGCGGCGCGATCGGCGACGCGGCCGACCGTTCGACCGGCCACGCGGGCGGCCGTCTTCCGGGCCGCTGCGACAGGGTCGACCATCTCCGGCGGTCAGTCGTTGCGGCGGCTGCGAGCGCGCTCGCGGGCCTCGGCGCGACGCGCCTGCCAGCGGGCGGCGGCCGGCGATTGCGCCGTGGTGCGGGGACGACGGCGGGCGGTGGCGGGCCGAGGCATGGGCTGCGGCTTCGACGCCTGGTTCCACACCTTGGCGAAGCGCTGGATCGACGTGGCGAGGTTGAGCACGACGAGGATGACGAGCGTGGCGACGAGGAATCGGTCGAAGAGGAGACCGATGCCGAGGATCACGAAGCGCTCCGCCCGCTCGACGAGGCCGCCCTTGGCGTCGAGGCCGAGCGCGTCGGCCTTCGCACGGATGTAGGAGGGCAGCACCGCTGTGGCGAATGCCGCGAACGCGAGCACCGGCAGGTAGCGGGACTGGTTGGTGCCGGCGAGGTACCAGGCCACACCGCCGAACAGGAGGGCGTCGGTGACGCGGTCGCTCACGGAGTCGAAGAACGCGCCGCGCTGGCTGGACGTCCCCGACGCCTTGGCCACGGCACCGTCGAGCGTGTCGGGGATGCCGGTGAGGGCGAGCAGGATCACGCCGACGCGCAGGGCGCCTGCACCGACGGCGATCGCACAGGCGACCGACATCAGGAGGCCGGTGGCGGTGATGGCGTCGGCGGGAATCCCCGCGCGCTTCACGCTCATGCCCACCGGGCGAACCCAGGTCTCGATCTGGCCGCGGAAGCGTCCGTCGAGCATTGTGCACTCCTTCAACTGTGGTCAGCTAATTGCTAACTACAGTAAGCATAGGGGAACGA
>JAXLRH010000013.1:0-115036 GCA_046331245.1 Acidimicrobiales bacterium
CCGATCACATCGGCGACCCGTGGTTCAGCCAGTGGAAGGACTCCCAGCGCAACCACCTCGCCGCGATCGAGGAGGGGTTCGCTCCGCTGCCCGTCCTCCGGGCCGAGCTGGCGGACGCCGAGATCGTGGGCGTCGACCGCCTGTCGGACTTCGGCGCCTCCCTGTACGGCGACCTCGACGCGGCGAGCGTGCTCATCGACCGCGACCCGCTGCGGATCGAACGTTGCGACGACGGGTTCGTGCTGTCGCTCGACCTGCCGTTCGCCACGAAGGCGGAGCTGGACGTGACGCGCAGCCCCGAGGAGCTCTTCATCCGCGTGGGTCCGTACCGCCGTGCGGTGCTCCTCCCGGACTCGCTCCGTCGTCGCGAGGTGGCGGGGGCGAGCCTCGGCGGCGGCGTCCTCGACGTCACCTTCGCCTGACCGGCGGGAGGCTGGCAGAATCGGCGCCATGGCTTCCCGACCGAAGGCGTCCGCACCCGAGAACCCGCCGGACGAGCCGGCTCGCGAGGGCCTGGGCTCGGGCGTCGAACACCTGCAGGCGGCGGCCCACGAGATGCTCGCGGCGGCCCGGAGCTTCCTCGACGTGGTCGAGGACGTCGTGTCGGACAAGGACAAGTTGGGCGAGGTGGCGGCCACGGTGACCGAGCTCCTGGGCACCGCCGGATCGTCGCTCGGGCGGGTGGCCGATCGGGTGGCCGGCCAGGCGGGAGCGGCAGCCAAGTCGGCGACCTCCTCCGGTGGCACCGGAGCGCCCACGAAGCGGGTTCGACGCATCGACGTCGACTGATCCCGGGGTGCTGCGGGGCGTGGGCGAGAAGATCGCTCGTGTTCTCCTCAGGTTGCGGCGGGGGACGCCGATAGGACCAATACCATGAGATTGGTACGTTTCGAGGACGAGTCGGGCGGCTTCGCGGTCGACCTGCACCCATTGATCACCGTGATCAGTGGATTGCCGGCGCACGTGCGCGAGCGCCTCGTCTCGGGCCTGGCATCACTGCCGCGGGGGAGCGACCCCGGCGGGCGGGGTGCGCTCGAGGTGCACGGCGTGTATCTCGACCTCAACCGCGAGAGCCTCGAGCTGCTCGAGCTGAACCACGATCTGGACGTCGTGCTCCGACCCGGTGACCTTCCGGGCGCCGAGGCGGCCGAGGCGGCCGCCGATGCCGAGCCCGACCTCGATCTCGACGACGGGACGGACGACGACGAAGTGCGCGACGCCCGCCGTGCCGTCGAGCAGGTCGACGAGTCGTTCGTCACCGCCGAGCACACCGTCGAGGTGTTCCGCTCGCAGCTCGCCGAGATCGAGCGCGAGCAGGCGGCGCTGCACCATCGCCTCGCCGAGGCGCGCTCCGGGCTGGACTCGTTCGCCGCCGCCGGGCTGACCGTCGCCGTCGAGGAGCTGGAGGCCGCCGAGGCCGCAGCACGTGAGCAGGCGGCGACACCGCCGGCTCCGCAGCCGGTCGCGACCGCCGAACCGGCGTCCGCCGGCCCCGACGACGCCGAACGGGCACGGATCGAGGCGCGCGAGCGAGTCACCGAGGAGTCCGACCGTCTGCGTCGCCTCATCAAGACGCTGCGCGCCTCATCGACACCGCGCCGGTGCAGCAGGCGTTCGACGCGGCTTCGCCCCGGCCGACCCCGAGCCGCACCGGACTCGCTGGTGGACGGGGCATCGGTGATCCACCCCGAGCCCGAGCCGGAGCCCGAGCCCCAGCCCCAGATCGAGGACGAGGTCCTGCCGGAGCCCGGAGCCGGACCCGAGCCCGAGTTCGAGACGTCCCCCGAGGCCCGAGCCCTGATCGGCACCGGGAGGCACCTTCGCGTTGGGAGGCCGCCGTCGCCGAGCGCACGAACCGTCCCGACGAGTTCACCGTGGCGCGGGACGCGGCGCGAGACGCCATGCTCGCCGCGGAGCGCGACCTGAAGTCGCCGCGTCTCGCCCCCACGGTGGTCGAGCAGCTCGAGTCGGTGCACGACGAGATCTTCGAGCTCGACGGTCGCACGTCGCGCTTCGCCGCCGCCAGGAACAAGCGCAAGCTCGAGGGCCTGCGCCGTCGTGAGCAGGAGCTGCTGGGACAGCTCGGCTTCGACACCTGGAGCGCCTACATCATGGGCATCACCTCGGCCGGGGTCGATCCGGCCCGACGCGAGGCCTACGAGCGCGCGTGCGCCGAGTACGAGTACGCCGAGGAGGAGCGCGCGCGGGTCGCCGCCCTTCCGGCACTCGCCGACCCTGAGGTCGAGGCCGTCGAGACCGCCCGGGCCGAGCTGACCGCCCGCAGCGAAGCCCTCCTCGGAGCGCCGATCGGCGACGACCCGGTGGCCGCCCTCGCTGCGCACGGCACGCGCTTCGAGCGGCCCGTCGCGAACGCTCCGGTCCAGAGCGTGCCCGCCGCCGCCGCCGCACCCGCACCGGCACCTGCGCCGGCACCCGCAGCCGTCGCCGCCGTGCGTGACGGCGACGTCACCGAGGCGGCGAACGCACTCCGCGCCGTCGAGGCCACCGGCGCACAGATGCCGGACCGCGAGCTGTCCGCCGCCGAGCTGCGGGTCGCCGGGCCGCCGGCTGGCTGGAGACGATGGCGGCCCTGCCCGAGCGCATCGCCGCCGCCGTCGCCGAACGCGAGGACATCGAAGCCGAGATCGCGCAGCTGGCCGTCGAGTTCGAGGCGCTTCCGCCCGCCGAGGACACGTCCAGCGGCAGGCGACCGGAGGGCGCGCACCTCGCCGCCCACGCCGCCCCCTCCAACGGGGCGACCGCCACGGCGGCCGTCTCCTCCGAGGTGGAGGAGCTCCGTCGCCGCGTGGCCGAGGCCGAGGCCCGGGTGCAGGCGCACGAGCGGGCCGTCGCCGAGATCGCCGCCACCGAGGCCCACCATGCCGTCGTCGAGCAGCGCGCCCGCGAGCTCCAGTCGGCGATCCAGGACAACGAGTCGAAGCTCGCGACCCTCCGCGACCAGCGCGTCGCCGCCCGCAACCGGCTGCGCACGGTCGAGGCCGCCCGCTCCGCCAGCGACGCCGCCCGCCGCGAGGTCCGCCAGAAGGCCGGCGACTCCCAGTTCGTCGACGGTTCGGCCGGCGCGGAGGCCGTCGAGTGGTACGTGCTCGCCCGCTTGGCGCAGCAGCGGTCGGTGTCGTTCGTCGGGTCGGTGCCCCTGGTCATCGACGACGCCTTCGTCAACTGGCCGATCGAGGCGCTCGCCGACGTGTTCAACCGACTCGAGCGGATGGGCGAGGTGATCCAGATCGTGTACCTCACCGACGATCCCGACGTCGGCGCCTGGGCTCGCGGCCTGGGCTCGGACCGGGCGCTCGTGCTCGACATGCGGGTCGCCCAGGCCTGACCCGTCACCGCGGCTTCTATTGGCCCGGGGGGTCGAGGAACGCCCGGTAGGCTCCGGCCATGGAGTTCCGGCGCATCAACTCGCTTCCGCCGTATGTCTTCACCATCATCGACTCGCTCAAGATCGAGCAGCGGCGCGCTGGGAAGGACATCATCGATCTGGGGTTCGGCAACCCCGACCTGGCGTCGCCCGACGTCGCGGTCGACAAGCTGATCGAGGCGGCGCAGAACAGCCGCAACCACCGCTACTCGTCGAGCCGGGGCATCCCCAAGCTGCGTGAGGCGATCGCCGGCTACTACCAGCGTCGGTTCGGCGTCACGCTCGATCCCGACACCGAGATCATCAACACGATCGGTGCGAAGGAGGGGTTCAGTCACCTGATGTGGACGCTCCTCCAGCCGGGCGACGCGGCGCTCGTGCCGTCGCCGAGCTACCCGATCCACATCTACGGCCCGCTCCTCGCCGGCGCCGAGTTGCGTGAGCTGCCGATGATCAACGGCGCCGAGCAGTTCTTCGACGCGATGGTCGACACGTGGAAGTACAGCCTGCCCAAGCCGCGGGTGATCGTGCTGTCGTTCCCGCACAACCCCACCACGACCTGCGTCGACCTCGACTTCTTCCAACGGGTCGTCGACTTCGCACGCGAGCGCGACGTCGTGGTGGTGCACGACAACGCGTACGCCGACCTCGGCTTCGACGGCTGGCAACCGCCGTCCATCCTGCAGGCGGAGGGCGCGAAGGAGTGCGCCGTCGAGCTGTACTCGATGACCAAGTCGTTCTCGATGGCCGGCTGGCGTGTCGCCTTCATGCTCGGCAACCCCGAGGTGATCGCCGCGCTCGCGAAGCTGAAGAGCTATCTCGACTACGGCACCTTCCAGCCCATCCAGATCGCGGCCACGGTCGCCATCAACGAGGCGCCCGACTTCCCCGCCGAGCAGAACGCCATCTACCAGGTGCGGCGCGACACGCTCTGCGAGGGCCTCAACCGGATCGGCTGGGAGATCGAGCCGCCCCGCGGCACGATGTTCGCCTGGGCGCCGATCCCCGAGCCGTACCGTGAGCTCGGGTCCATCGAGTTCGCCAAGCTGCTCGTCACCGAGGCCGAGGTCGCGGTGTCGCCGGGCGTCGGGTTCGGGCCCGACGGCGACGGTCACGTGCGCTTCGCGATGATCGAGAACGAGCAGCGCACGGCGCAGGCGATCCGCAACCTGCGGCGCGCCCTCATCAAGCTGGGCTGAGCTTGGCCACGTTCTGGCGCGTCGTATCGGTCGCTGCCGGCATCGTCCTCGTCGCCTGGGTGCTCGACGCGGCGATCCGCAACTTCATGCTGCCGCGGGCCAGCCGCGTGAAGCTCACGCAGCTCATCGCCGGGGGCGTGGCCCGGGTGTTCTCGATGGTCGCCGGTCGCAACCGGAGCTACGAGTGGCGCGACCGCGTGCTGGCGCTGCGCCCGCCCATCACGCTCCTCGCGTTCCAGGCCGTGTGGCTGTTCCTGGTGTTCGTCGGGTTCGGCGGCATCTTCAAGGGCGTCGCCGGCATCACGTGGAGCGAGGCGTTCCGGGACAGCGGCTCGGCGCTGTTCACGCTGGGGTTCGCCACACCGTCGGGAGGCGTGCCGCTCCTGCTGGTCTACGGCGAGGCGGTCATCGGCCTCACGCTGATGGCACTCCTCATCTCGTATCTCCCCACGATCTACCAGGCGTTCCAGAAGCGTGAGTTCATGGTGGCGAAGCTGGCGGTGCGATCCGGCCTGACGCCGTGGCGGGGGCTCGTGGTCGCGCACATCAGCGGGTCGATGCAGTGGATGGACTCGGCGTTCTGGGTGGAGTGGGAGAACTGGTTCATCGACATCTCCGAGTCGCACACGTCGCTCACGATCCTCAACTTCTACCGGTCGCCCGAGGCGACGAACCACTGGATCTCCGCCGCCCGGTCGGTGCTCGACATGGCGGCCCTGCGCATCTCGGTCGTGGACGTGCCCGGCACCGCTGGCCCGCATATCGCCATCCGCTCGGGCTCCATCGCGCTGCGCACGCTCGCACGGCACTTCCGCTTCGAGCACGACCCCGACCCCTCGCCGTCCGACCCGATCAGCCTCACCCGCGCCCACTTCGACGCGGCGTGCGAGCAGATGGAGGCAGCGGGCGTTCCACTCGTCGCCGACCGCGACGCGGCGTGGATCGCGTTCGCCGGCTGGCGGGTGAACTACGACTCGATCGTGGAGCAGGCGGCGCTCGTGCTCAACGCCCCGCCGTCGCCGTGGGACGCGCTGGTGGCGCCGGCCGTGGCCGCGTCAGCGGGCTCCGATGCCTCGTAGGCAGAAGTCGACGGCGACCTGCGCGATCTGATCGGGGTCCTGGCCGAGCTGGTGGATGTACACCATGGTGAGGTTGGTGCTGACGCCGAGGATGGCGTAGCCGAGCTGCTCGGGGTCGCCCTCGGGGATCAGGCCCTGCACCATCGCGTCCTTGATGAGCGGCACGGCGTCGCCGACCAGCGCGGCACGTCCGCTGCGGACGAGGTGGGCGAACCGCTCGTCGGTCTGGGCGAAGTCGAACAGCTTCGCGAGGTCGCGGTGCTCGAACGACCAGTGCACGGCGGCGCGGATGCCCTGCTCCATGCGGGCGATCGGATCGGGGAGCTCGGCCACGGCACGCTGCTGGCGGCGGCGGAGGTCCTTCTGCGCCTCGCGGAGGATCTCCTCGAAGAGCATCTCCTTCGAGTCGAAGTACCAGTAGAAGACGCCCTTGCCCACGCCGAGCCCGTCGACGATGTCGGCCACCGAGGTGGGGTGGTACCCGTCGGCGGCGAAGCGCGAGGTGGCGAGCTCGATGAGCTGCCGGCGCCGCTCGGTGCCGCGTGGCGTCAACTTCCGCTTGGGTTCCGCCATGGAGGCGAACGCTACGAAGTCTTGACTGGTCGGTCAAGAACACGGTCGCGGCGCGCCCCGCGTTCATCGGTCCGAAACAGTCGGCCACCAATGCATTCACAGAGCCCCACTACGGTGTGCGGATGGCACTCTTCGTGGTCCGGGTCTGGTTGCCCGACCGTCCGGGCGCGCTCGGTGCGGTGGCGAGTCGCATCGGTGCGGTGCACGCCGACGTCGTGGGCATCGACATCCTCGAGCGGGGCGGCGGCCGGGCCGTCGACGAGCTGACCATCGACATCGCCGAGGCCCGCCACGTGGACCTGCTCGTGCAGGAGATCTCCCAGGTGGACGGCGTCGACGTGGAGCACGTCCGCCCCGCGCGCACCTCGTTCTCCGACCGTGCGGTCGAGTCGCTCGAGATCTCGGCGGCGATCATGGACGCCTCCACCTCGGCCGAGGCGCTGGAGTCGCTGGTGGTGGGCATCCGCGATCTGTTCGACGCCGACTGGGCGGCGGTCATCGACCCGTCCGCCGGCCGCACGGTCGCCGTCGCCGGTGGCGCGGAGATGCCGTCGGCCGAGTGGCTGTCGGCGTTCGTGATCGGCACGGGCTCGGGCGACGGCTCCTACGCCGCCGTCGACGAGCTGGCACGCGTGTCGTTGTCCGACCACGGCGCCGAGCTCGTCGTGTCGCGAGAGCACCTCCCGCTCCGCGACGCCGAGCGCAAGATCATGGCCACCCTCGCCGGCATCGCAGACCGTCGCTGGGAGCCGGCCACCGCTTGACGACCCGGGTGGCGTCAGGCCTCGGCCCAGTGGCGCGACCGCTCCACGGCCCGTTGCCACATCGCGTAGCCGGCGTCGACGGCGGCAGCGTCGCGGTCGGCGGCCGGCTCCACCCGCTCGTCCACGCGCCACGCGTCCGAGACTTCTGCCACCGTCGACCAGACGCCCTCGGCGAGCCCGGCCAGGTAGGCGGCGCCGAGCGCCGTGGTCTCCTGCAGCTGCGGGCGCACGACCGGCACGCCCAGCTGCTCGGCGACGAGGCGGAGGAGGATCGGCATCACCGATGCGCCACCGTCGACGCGCAGCTGCTTCACCGGTGTGCCGCAGCTCCGCGACATCGAATCGATCACGTCGCGGGTCTGGTACGCCATCGACTCCACGGTCGCCCGCATGATCTCCGCTCGGCCCGAGCCGCGGGTGAGCCCGACGATCGTGCCACGGGCGTACGGGTCCCAGTACGGCGAGCCGAGCCCGGCGAACGCCGGCACCAGGAACACGCCGCCGCTGTCCGGCACCGATTCGGCGAGGGGACCGGCCTCGGCCGCGTGCTCGATGATGCCGAGCCCGTCACGAAGCCACTGGATGGCCGCGCCGGTGGCGAAGATGGCGCCCTCGAGCGCGTAGTGGGTGACGTCGCCCGTGCCGCCGGCGCCGAGCACCGCGGTCGGGAGCGTCCACGCGACGGTTGTCAGCAGGCCCTCGGTGGGCTCGGGCAACCGTTCGCCCACGTTCATCAGCACGAAGGAGCCGGTGCCGTAGGTGTTCTTCGTCATCCCGACGTCGAAGCACGCCTGGCCGAACAGCGCCGACTGCTGGTCGCCGGCGATGCCGGACACGGGGACCCCGGCGCCACCCGGGAAGTCGGCGCTCGTCACGCCGAACCGGCCCGACGACGGCGCCACCTCCGGCAGCGCGGACACGGGGACGCCGAACAGGTCGCACAGCTCGGACGACCACTCGCCGGTGCCGATGTCGAACAGCATCGTGCGGCTGGCGTTGGACGGGTCGGTGGCGTGCACCGCTCCGGCGGCCGCGGTGCCGCCGGTGAGGTTCCAGAGGATCCACGAGTCGACGGTGCCGACCGCGGTGTCGGGCCCGAACTCCACGCCGCCGTGGAGCCGGAGCCATTCGATCTTCGACCCCGAGAAGTACGGGTCGAGCACCAGGCCGGTCGTCCGCCGCACGAGTGGGAGATGGCCGGCCTCGGCGAGCTCGTCGCAGCGGGCGGCGGTGCGGCGGTCCTGCCAGACGATGGCGCGATGCAGCGGGGCGCCGGTGGAGCGGCTCCAGGCCACGATCGTCTCGCGCTGGTCGGTGATGCCGATCGCGGCGATCGGCTCCTCGAGCGTCTCCACGAGCTCGCGCACCGTGGTGAGCACGGCGTCCCAGATCTCGGCGGCGTCGTGCTCGACCCAGCCCGGCCGCGGGAAGTGCTGGGTGAACTCGCGGTACGACCAGCCTCGGGTGGCGCCGGTCTCGTCGACGGCGAACGCGCGGACGCCGGTGGTGCCGGCATCGATGGACAACACGATGGACATGGCCGTTGAATCTACCGAGCACCGGCCGCTGCGGCCGGACCGGTCAGTTGCCGGCGGTCGGGGTGGTGCCGCACTGCTCGGAGAGCATGTTGCGGCGGGTGGTGAGGTGTCGCTGCGCCTTGCGGTCGAGTGGCCACGACTGCAGCAGGTCGTCGGTGGGGAAGAGGTTGAGGTAGTCGCACGCACCGACGCGGTCGGAGTCGCCGCTCACCGGCGAGAACACCTGCGTCTGCTGGCCGTCGATGAGGAGGGCCACCTGGTCGACGCCGTTGAGGTCGGTGGCGGTCAGCACGATCTGCGCCGTGGCCTGGGTGCGGCCGGCGCCGACGAGGTTGTCGAACTCCTTCGAGACGTCGACGTCGAGCTGGTTGCCGTTCTGGCGCACGTCGAGCAGGCGAGTGCCCGTGGGGATCTGGGAGACGACGTCGGCGCTGGACCCGGCGGGCACCCCCGCGAACAGCGCCGACAGCACGTCGCGGGGCTGGCGCGACGGGATCTCCTGGTCGATGTCGATCAGGTGGTTGTCGGCGATGAAGAACAGGAAGGCCGTGGTGTCGCCCGGCTGCACCGTGGTCGCGGTGCCCGGGGCCGTGGTGGTGCTCGACGCGACGACGGCGCGTGGCGCGTCGTCGAGCGGGATGCCGCACGCGCCGGCGAGGAGGCCGACGAGCGTTGCGACGAGCGCGACGACAACGGGTGGCCGGCGCCTCACGCGAGCGCCTCCGCCTCGTCGAGCGACGGCTCGGTGGGATCGTCGACCGGCTCGATGAGCGGGAGCGACAGCACGAAGCGAGCGCCCGGGGCGCCGTCGGCGCGACCCTCGACCCACACCGATCCTCCGTGGAGGCGGGCGTGCTCGGCGGCGAGCGCGAGCCCGAGGCCGACACCGAGGTCGGTGCCGCGGCTGCCGCCCTGACCGCCGCGGTTGAAGCGGTCGAAGATGCGTGCGCGCTCGGCCTCCGGCACGCCGGGGCCGGCGTCCTCCACCGCGATCTCGACGGTGTCGAGGCGGTCCTCCACGGCATCGTCCGACGCCGCGGTGGGGTCGGGCTCGGGAGCGTGCACCCGGGCGACGGTGATGTTCGTGGCCCCGTTGGCGTACTTCTTGGCGTTGTCGATGAAGTTGGCGAGGATGCGCATGAGCCGCCGCTTGTCGCACATGATGATGAGGTCGTCGAGACCGGGTTCCGCCTCGACCGGCAGCGGGTCCCGCGAGAGCGACCGCACGGCCATGCGGATGGTCTCGACCAGCAGCACCTCGTCGAGCTCGAGACGCACCGCGCCGGCGTCGAACCGGCTGATCTCGAGCAGGTCCTCCACGAGCTGCGTGAAGCGCTCCATGTCGCTCGACAGCAGGTCGAGTGCGATCTGCGCGCGGTCGGGCATCTCGTCGCGGGCGTTGCGGAGCACCTCGAGCGACGCGTTGAACGTCGTGAGCGGCGAGCGCAGCTCGTGGCTCACGTCCGAGGCGAACTGGGCGTCACGGTCGATGCGGGTCTGCATCGACGACACCATGGCGTTGAACGACGACACGAGCTGCCCGAGGTCGGGGTCGTGGGCCCAGTCGGTGTCGACGAGGCGGGCGTCGAACTTGCCGAGCGAGATCGCCTCTGCGACCTGGGACACGTCGGCGAGCGGGCGCAGCACGCGGCGGCTGGCCCAGAAGCCCAGCACGCCGCCGAACAGCGCGGCCACGACGCACGCGCCGACGAGTCGGTAGCCGAGGCTGTCGATGGCGCGGCTGATGTCGTCGATCTGGTTGATCTCGAAGTAGCCGCCCCGGCCGCCGGCGATCGGCACGCCGACGGCGAGCAGCGCCTCGCCGTTGCGCTCGTAGCGCATGATGCCGGCGCGGTGGTCGTTGATCACGCGGTCGCGCAGCAGGCGGGGGAGGGCGCTCACCCCGTATCGGGCGTCGAGGCTGATCGACCGCAGCTCGCCGGTGCCGGCGGACGTGTCTCCGGACACCGTCGGGACCAGCGCGGACGGCTTGCCGGCCGTGGACAGCGAACCGAACAGCGTCTGCGCGTCGATGTCGGGCGACGTCAGCTTGTCCGCGAGCGTGGTGACGTTGACGAGGGTGCGCTCCTGCACGAGACGTTCGCGCTGCTCGAGCAGATTGGAGCGGCTGAGCGCGACCGACGTGACCGAGAGGAGCACGGCGATGACCGTCGCGCCCATCGTGAACGTCGACGTGATGCGGGCACGTAGGCCGAGCTGGCCCAGCGGCCGGAACCGGGAGGTGTCGGCGGCGACCGTGGGGGTCACGGCTGGAGCTTGTAGCCCAACCCGCGCACGGTGACGACGTAGCGGGGCTCGGCGGGATCGGCCTCGACCTTCGTGCGCAGCCGACGGATGTGCACGTCGACGAGGCGACCGTCGCCGAAGTAGTCGTGGCCCCACACCTTCTCGAGAAGGGCCTCGCGGCTGAACACGCGGCCGGCGTTCGCGGCGAGCTCGACGAGCAGCCGGAACTCGGTCTTGGTGAGGTGGATCGGCACGCCGTCGCGGGTGACGGTGCCCTCCTGCGGAACGATCTCGAGGTCGGCGAAGCGCATGCGCGTGACGCCGGTGTCGGCGGACCGGGCACGGCGGAGGAGCGCGCGGATGCGCGCCGACAGCTCCTTCGGGACGAACGGCTTGGTGAGGTAGTCGTCGGCGCCGGCCTCGAGGCCGGCGACCACGTCGTGGGTGTCGGCGCGGGCGGTGACCATGATGATCGGCACGTCGCTCATGCGGCGCACGGCGCGGCACACGTCGAAGCCGTCGAGGCCCGGCAGCATGATGTCGATGAGCACCACGTCGGTGGGCCGGCGGGAGAAGGACGCGATGGCGTCCTCACCGTTCGTGGCCTCCTCGACCTCCCACCCCTCGTCCTCCAGCGCCAGCTTCACGGAGGTGCGGATTCGTTCGTCGTCCTCGACGGTCAGGATTCGGGTACCCACGCCGTGCAGTCTGTCACGGTTCTCACACGATTCCCGCGACGCCGTTGGCCACGAGGAGCTCGCGCAACGGGCCGATCAGGGCGGGGTGGGCGGCCATGATGCCGGCTGCGGGATCGGGCGGACCGCCCAGGATGCTCTCGACCGCGGCGCCCGCCTCGGCGGCGATGATCTGGCCCGCGGCGAGGTCCCAGGCGCCGAGGCCGTGCTCGTAGTACGCGTCGATGCGCTGCACGGCCACCCCGCAGAGGTCGAAGGACGCGGCCCCGAGGCGGCGGATGTCGCGCACCTGGTCGATGATGCTGCCCACGACCGCCGCCTGCAGCGAACGCCGGCGTGGGTCGTAGCCGAACCCGGTGGCGATCATGGCGCGTTCGAGCGGCGGGGGAGCGTCCAGGCCGAGGCGTACGCCGTTGCGGAACGAGCCGGCGCCGAGGGCGGCGTGGTAGCGGTCGTCGGCGCTGATCTCGACGACGGCGCCGGCGATCGGCATGCCGTCGACGACGGCAGCGATCGACACCGTGTAGGGAGGGTGGTCGTAGACGAAGTTGGTGGTGCCGTCGATGGGGTCGGCGATCCAGACGACCCCGGTCGTGCCGGTGATCTCGGTGTCCTCCTCGGTGATCACCCCGTCGTCGGGGCGCGCGTCGGCGAGGAGCTCGCGGATGAGGCGGTCCGAGGCCCGGTCGACGTCGGTGACCATGTCGGTGGCGGTCGACTTCGTGTCGATGCCGAACCCGGCGCGGCGACGTTCGCGCACCATGTCGGCAGCGGTGACGGCCGTGGCGAGCGCGATGTCGCGGAGGGCGACGGGGTCGGCGGGCAGCTCTGATGGAACCGTCGGGGAGGTGCTCATCGTCGTGCCGTCCACTCGGCGAGGGCCCGGAGGCTGATGACCGCGACGACCGCTCCGCCGAGTGCGAGCACCAGCGTGCCCGCCACCATCGCGAACCCGGCACCGACGGTGCACGACCCCGAGCACTGGAGGTCGATGAACCAGTACCCGATGGCGCCGCCGAGCGCGCCGCCGAGGAGGATCGACACGAAGGCGATCACCCGGGCGCGTACCGAGGGGAGGGCGGACTCGGGGTCGAGCCGTTCCGGGTCCGAGCCCGGCGCGGGCGTGCTGATGTCGGTCACGCCCGCATCGTAGAGGCCGGGCGGAACGCTCAAGCCATCGCGCGATGGGGCCGATCAACCTAGGGACATGATCCGACCGGCTCTTGCACGGCGACGATCAGTCCTTACTGTGAGTGGTGTGGTCACCGCAATGGGTGACGCGAGGAGCGATGATGCAACAGGCACTTGGCGACGTCGGAACGAGCGACTGGGAGCGCGGCAGTCTCATCCCGCCGCGCCGTCTCGGAGCGCTGCTCAGCGACGCGCGTGCGGCGAAGGGCGACACGCTGGAGGACCTGGCCGAGCGGTCGAACGGCCGCTTCTCGCTCTCCGCCCTGAGCTCGATCGAGCGGGGCA
The DNA here is from genome assembly GCA_046331245.1 of Acidimicrobiales bacterium. Lineage (GTDB taxonomy): Bacteria > Actinomycetota > Acidimicrobiia > Acidimicrobiales > Microtrichaceae > SSF14. The sequence continues at coordinate 12,957 of JAXLRH010000013.1, forward strand.
CCCGCGACGTGTCCGACGAGGACGCCCGCAAGCTCGCGGCGATCTACGGGCTCGAGTCCACGTCGCTCGTGCCGCCGCGCTCGAAGCTGATCGTCGACCTGTCCGAGGGTCTGCTGTCGATCGACGACCACCGGTCGAAGCTCGGTCGCGCCACCCCGTCGCGTGACGAGGTGCTGGCCCGCTACCTGACGATGGTGTACTCGATGCGCCGGCTCGACCCCGGTGCGCCGCTCGTCCTCCGCATCGACGACCTCGACGTGCTCGGCCGTGCCCTCCGCGTCGGCAGCCGCACGCTCGAAGCCGACCTCGAGGCGCTCATGGCCCACCCCCAGGAGCTCCTGGGCTGGCGTGCCCGGGTGCTCAAGCGCCGCGTGCTCATCCCCGCCGCCGGCGTGATGGTCGCGCTGCTCGGCGTGGGCGCGCTCGTGCTGGTGCAGGGCCCGCAGCAGGCCGACGCCGGCGTGGCGCCGGCCGACGCCGTGCCCGCCGCCGCGGCGACGGTGACGAGCTCGGTGCCGGTCGCCGTGTCCGTCGACGTCGGCTCGGCCGTCGTGCAGGAGCGCAACCCCGACGGCACCCCCGGGCCCGTCGTCGTGCGCAACGGCGAGGGTGCCAGCCCGGCCGCCCAGATCGACGTCGGCCTCATCGCACCGGAGACCACCGAGCAGGGCGCCCACGGCTGACCGACGTGGTCGTCCGAGGACGGCCGTGCCTACACTCGCCCGATGCCCCCGGTCATCGCATCACGGTCCCGATCCCGCGTGCTCGTCGCGCTCGCGTTGCTCGCCTCGCTCGCGCTCACGGGTTGTGCGGACAAGTCCGCCGCCAAGTCCGGCGGCGACACCCCCGCGGCGCCGACCGTGTCCATCCCCGCCGGTGAGCTGGTCGACAAGACCGGCCAGGCGACCGTCGAGATCAACGCGATCGACAACGAGCTCAACCCCCGGTACGTCGAGATCTCCACGGGCACCCGCGTGATCTGGCGCAACGGCGGTCGCAACAAGCACGACATCGTCCCGGGCGTCGACGGCGCCTTCAAGGGCGTGACGCAGGCCAACTTCGCGCCGGGCGGCACCTACAGCGTCACTTTCGGCACGGCCGGCGACTTCCCGTACTTCTGCTCGGTCCACGGCACGATGAAGCACGGCATGAACGCGGTCATCCGGGTCGTGGCAGCCAAGTAGGCGGCGCCCGGTCGGGCATCCCCCGAGAATCAGTTCGTCGCAGCGGCGCTCTGGCTACGCTGCCGAAATGAAACGCATTCTCGTTGCACTCCTGGTGCTGTCCGGCGTCGCCGCCGGCTGCTCGAACGACACGACCGACACCAAGGCCGAGGACACGTCCTCCTCGTCGGGCCCGCGCACGCTCGTCGTGCCGGACGACTACAAGACGATCCAGGACGCGGTCGACGCGACCAAGCCCGGCGACATGGTGTACATCAAGAGCGGCGTGTACAAGGAGAAGGGCGTCGGCGTCACCGTCGAGACCGAGAACATCGTCATCCGCGGCGAGGACCGCAACAAGGTCATCATCGACGGCGAGTTCAAGCGCGACAACGGCATCAAGGTGTTCTCCAACGGCGTCGCCATCGAGAACCTGACCGTGCGCAACAACAACGGCAACGGTGTGTTCTTCACCGGCGAGTACAACGACGACACGTCGAAGAACAAGATCCTCACCGGCTACCGCGCCAGCTACGTGACCGCCTACAACAACGGCTCGTACGGCATCTACGGGTTCAACGCCACGAAGGGCCAGTTCGACCACGACTACGGCTCGGGCCACCCCGACTCCGCGTTCTACATCGGCCAGTGCAACCCCTGCGACACGCTCCTCGAGAACAACGAGAGCGAGAACAACATGCTCGGGTACTCGGGCACGAACTCCACCGGCGTGACGATCATCAACTCGACGTTCCACGACAACCGCGCCGGCATCGTGCCCAACTCGGAGAACGGCGAGAAGCTCGGCCCGAACTCGGGCACGACGATCATCGGCAACTCGGTGACCAACAACAACAACGGCCAGGCACCCAACGGCGAGTCGATCCAGATCGCCTACGGCAACGGCATCGTGCTCGGCGGCACCTCGAACAACATCGTCGAGCGCAACCTGGTCACGGGTCACCTGCTCACGGGCATCATCATCACCGACCAGCCGCAGGACTTCGTGCCCCGCAACAACAAGGTGCAGAACAACATGCTGCGCGGGAACAAGTTCGACCTCGCGTACGTGCCGCTCAAGGCGGCGACGACGTTGTACGGCAACTGCTTCCAGGACAACGACTACACGACGGAGTTCCCCACCGACCTGCAGAAGCTGTCGGCCTGCGGTGCGCCCGACCACGATTTCGGCGACATCAGCAGCGTCATCCAGTACGTGCCGCCCACGCCGCCGCAGGTCGACTGGAAGGCCGTGAAGGCGCCGCCGGCGAAGGAGAACATGCCGAACGCCAAGACGGCTCCGATCAAGCCGGCCACCAACGTGCCGGCCAAGGTCGACCTCGACGCCATCAAGACGCCCACCGCCTGAGTCGGCGAGTGCAGCCGGGGTGACCGTCGTCGAGACGCCGTCGGGACGGGTGCGGGGCCGACGCCTCGCACCCGACGACGGCCGCGCCGCGCCGGTCGACGAGTTCCTCGGCATCCGGTACGCGACACCGCCCGTCGGCCGGCTGCGCTTCCGCCGGCCGGAGCCGGCCGCGCCGTGGGCCGGTGAGCTCGACGCGAGCGAGTTCGCGCCGCGTGCGATCCAGCCGGCGTCGATGCTCGCGGGGGAGGAGCCGGAGGACGAGGACTGCCTCGCGCTGAACGTGTGGACCCCCGATCCGGGCGCGTCCCTGCCGGTGATGGTGTGGTTCCACGGCGGCAGCTTCACCACCGGCTCGAGCTCGATCGAGCTCTACCAGGGGGCGCGGCTCGCCGGTCGGGGCGTGGTGGTGGTCACCGTCAACTACCGGCTCGGCGCCCTGGGCTTCCTCGACCTCGCGAGCATCGGCGGCGAGGAGTGGGCGGGCAGCTCCAACCTGGGCCTCGCCGACCAGGCGCTCGCACTGACCTGGGTGCGCGACCACATCGGCGCGTTCGGCGGCGACGCCGGCAACGTGACGATCTTCGGTGAGAGCGCCGGCGCCATGAGCGTCGCCGCGCACCTCGCTCGGCCCGAGTCGGCCGGCCTCTTCCACCGGGCGATCATCCAGTCCGGCGCGACGGCGCACGTGCAGCCGGTCTCGTCGAGCGAGGCGGTGGCCCGTGACGCGGTCGCCCGCCTCGGCATCGCCCACACCGAGCTCGAACGGCTGCTCGACGTTCCGGCCGAGGCCTTCGGGCCCCTCACGAACGATCTCACCGCGGCCGTGCGCCGCAGCGACCTGCCGCTCCCGTTCCGTCCGACGTTCGGCGGCGCCGACCTGCCGGTCGAGCCCGTCGTGGCACTGGCAGCGGGCGCTGCCGCCCACATCCCCATCCTCACCGGCACCACGCGCGACGAGATGAACCTCTTCCGCCTCATGGCGCTGCTCACCGGCGGCGCCGGCGAGGTCGACGACGCCCGCTTCGAGCGCCGCGTCGCCCGCTCCGTCGAGGCGCGGGGCTCGTCGCGCACCCCGGCCGAGGTGATCGCCTCGTACCGCGAGCGGTTCCCCGGGCGATCCAACAGCGAGCTGCTCACCGCGCTCTCGACCGATCTCACGTTCCGGCTGCCGATGATCGAGATGGTCGACGCGCAGGCCGCCGCCGGCGGCGAGGCCCGTACCTACCTGTTCACCCACGCGTCGACGGCGTTCGACGGAGCGCTCGGCGCGGCCCACGCGATCGAGATCCCGTTCGTGTTCGACAACCTCCACCGGCGCGGGGCCCACATGCTGCTCGGTGACATCGACGAGCCGCGCCGCTCGTTCGCGGCCGCGCTCGCCGACACCTGGGTCGACCACGCGTGCGCGCGGGAGGTCACGGTGCCCGGCGCCTCGGCGCCGTGGCCGGTGCACGATCCGGACGACCACGCCGGCGTCGTGCTCGACCTCGCGTGCGAGGTGGTCCGGGAGCCCGATGCCGTCCTCCGCGAGCTGTGGCTGACGTGATGTCGTCGAGCGGACAGAGGACACTGGTCCGATGAGGGAGTGGCTGGTCGCCGGCGCGGTCATCGAGACCGACGAGGGCCTGCTGCTCGTGCGCAACCTGCGCCGCAACGGCGAGTACGACTGGACGCCGCCCGGCGGGGTCATCGAGACCACCGAGCGTCACGACGTTCGTGAGGGCCTGGCGCGCGAGGTGCTGGAGGAGACCGGCCTCGTCGTGGACGCGTGGGGGCCGATGCTCTACGAGGTCGAGGCCGAGGCGCCCGACCTGGGTTGGGTCATGCGGGCGCAGATCTTCCAGGTGGAGTCGGTCGTGGGCGACCTCGTCGTCGGCAACGACCCCGACGGCATCGTCACCGACGCCGCGTACGTGCCGCTCCACCGCTGCGGTGAGCACCTCGAGGGCACCCACGACTGGGTGCGGGAGCCGCTCACCGAGTGGCTCGACGGTCGATGGGGCGACCGGCGCACCTTCCGGTACCGGCTCGAGGACGCCTCGACGCCGGGCCGCGGGCGCATCGTCCGCCTGTGAGCGCCGCCTCGTCGGGACCGCCGCGTCGTTCGATCCTGCACGTCGACATGGACGCGTTCTTCGTGTCGGTCGAGCTGCTCGACCACCCCGAGCTGCGCGGCCGGCCGGTGGTCGTGGGCGGCTCCGGCCCTCGTGGCGTGGTGGCCGCCGCGTCGTACGAGGCGCGGAGCTTCGGCGTGCGGTCGGCGATGCCCGGCTCCGTCGCTCGTCGCCGGTGCCCGCAGGCGGTGTTCCTGGACGGGCGCCACGCCCGCTATCGCGAGGTGAGCGCGGAGGTGATGGCGATCTTCGAGTCGGTCACGCCGCTCGTCGAACCGCTGTCGCTCGACGAGGCGTTTCTCGACGTCTCGGGGCGCATCCGCTCGCTCGGGCCGGCCCCGGAGATCGCTGCGAACATCCGAGCCCGCGTGCTCGACGAGATCGGTCTCACCTGCTCGGTCGGCGTCGCCCACAACAAGTTCCTCGCCAAGCTCGCGACCGAGACGGCGAAGCCGCGGGCGACGCCGACGGGCCCGGTGTTCGGCAGCGGGGTCGCGGTGGTCGACCCCGACGACGTCACCGGCTTCCTGTGGCCGCTGCCGGCGGAGGCCCTCTGGGGCGTCGGCCCGGCGACGCTCGAGAAGCTCGCCCGCCTCGGCGTCTCGTCGGTCGGTGACATCGCCCGCCTCCCGATCGAGGCCCTCCAGTCCGCGGTGGGCGCGGCGAGCGGCGCACACCTCCACGCGCTGGCCCACGGTCTGGACGACCGGCCGGTCGTGGTGGGCGCGGACGCCAAGTCGATCAGCCACGAGGAGACGTTCGCCACCGACATCCGCGACCGGGCGCGCCTCGACCTCGAGGTGGTGCGGCTCTCCGACGCCGTGGCCGTCCGGCTGCGGCGGTCGGAGTCGTTCGCCCGGACCGTGCAGCTCAAGCTCCGCTACGGCACGTTCCGCACGATCACGCGGGCCGTCACCGTGCCCGACGGCGTGGACGACGCGACGGCGATCTGCGCCGCCGCCCGCTCCCTGCTCGATCCGCTCGACGTCAGCGAGGGCGTGCGTCTCATCGGGGTGGGCGTCAGCGGCCTCGCTCCGGCGTCGAGCCGTCACGTGCAGCTGTCGCTCCTCGACGGTGGCAACGCCGCCGCCCCGGCGACGCTCGACCGTCACGAGCTGAACGCCGCGGTCGACGCGATCCGCGAGCGGTTCGGCCGGTCGTCGATCGGCCCTGCCGCGCTGGCCGCCGGGCCGGAGGGCGATCGCACCTTCGTCGAGGGCCAGCGGCAGTGGGGTCCGAACGGGCCCGCCTGAGAGCGCCGAAACCCTCGGCGCGCGTTGTCGATCCCGGATCGCTGTGCGATCATGAAGCACGACGTCAGGTGCGACCAGGGGAGCTGCGGTGCCGCTGTCAGAGGACGAACAACGAATCCTCACCGAGATCGAACACCAGCTCCGCGCGTCCGACCCCGACCTCGCCCGCCAGGTGAGCGAGACCACCGTCTACTCCGACCCGTTGCGCCGCACCCGGCTCGCGACCGCCGGCCTCGTGCTGGGCCTCGCCGTCACCATCGTGCTGCTGTTCACGGTCAACGCGTACGCCGCGTTCATCATCGGGTTCGGCATGATGTTCGCCTCGGCGTTCTACCTCGAGCGGAACATCCGGCACCTCGGTCGTGTCGGCATGAACCAGCTGGCGAACACGGTGCGCTCGTCCGGCGTCCGCGACATGTTCGGCGTGCCGCCCGGTCGCGAGGACAGCTCCGGCGAGCACGACGACGGCGCCTGATCCGGCGCCGTCACCGGGCGTCAGGGGCGTCAGTCGCCGCCGAGATCGAGCTCGGCCAGGAGGCGCTGACGACGATCGAGGCGTGACCAGACGACGGTGCGCACCTCGTCGGCGATGGCCTCCGCGTCCGCTGCCTCGGCGGCATCGAGCGGGTCGCGGCGGAACCGCCGGTCGCTCTCGGCGCGTCCCAGCAGCGTGAGGTGCTGCACCTCGACGGTGCGCGAGGCGCGGCGCGCGAACTCCAGTGGCGTCTCGGCGCCCTTGGCGTGGACGTCGACGCGTGCGAGGTCCCGACAGGTGGCCCGCCAGGTCTCCTCGACGCGGCTCGGCGGATCGAGCCGGCCGTCGCGGCGGCGCAGCCGGCGGCGGCGGACCCACGCCACACGGAGCCGCACGGCGCCGGCGACGAGCAGGACCAGCCCCACGAGCGCTGCCAGCACCACCAGCGGTGTCCTCGACGGCTCGCTGGTGGCGGCCGTGCGGGCGGTGGTGTTGCGGGGCAGCTGGTCGGGGAGGGTGGTGGGGACGGCGCCGCCGGCCGGAACCGTGGTGGTGGTCGTCGTCGTGGTGGTGGTCTCGCCGAGACCGATGCTGCCGCCGAACGCGTCGGCCTGCGCCGGGGTGATGTCGGTGTAGGTGGTCGCATCGGGGTTGCCGCGACCCGGGGTCGGCTCGAACGGCACCCAGCCGATGCCGTGCAGGTACACCTCGGGCCACGCATGGGCGTACCGGCCCCGGATCGTCCAGGTGGTGGTGCCCTTGTCGCGGCCGTCGCTGCCGTTCCTGGTGCTCGTGGTGGGATCGCCGTAGGTGAAGCCGACCGCCACGCGGGCGGGCAGGCCGGCGGCGCGTGCCATGGCGGCGAACGCCGTCGCGAACTGCTGGCAGAAGCCGTTGCCCTGCCGCAGGAACTCGGCGAGTGGGTCCACCGAGTCGCGGAAGTTGGCGTTGCGGTCGTAGCGGAACCGGTCGCTGCGGAAGAAGTCCTGGAGGGCGAGCGCCTTCTGGAAGGGGGCGAGGTCGCGGGTGAGCTCGATCGCGGTGCGGTAGACGTCGGGCGAGAACGACGCCGGCAGCGCCCGGTCCTTGGCGAGGTCCGGATCGTCGGGCGACGTCGCCGACTCGAGCGGCAGGCGCTCGAGATCGGCCACCTCGGAGGTCACGCGGTAGGAGATGCGCTCGGTCGACTCGCCGTCGGCGACGAAGATCGAGCTCGAGATGCTGTCGTAGCGGAGGTCGATGGGCGCGTCGACGGCCGTCGGCGCGAACGCAGTGGGGAGCCAGTCGCTCACGAGATCGCCGACCTCGAAGGTGGCGGTCTCCTCGGTCGTCTTCACGAGCGGGTCCCACGCCGAGTCGATGCGGTCGCCGCCGTCCAGGTCGCGGTAGCGGGCGCTCGCCGACCAGCTCCGGCCGTCGAAGTCGTCGAGGGCGGTGAGTCGCCAGTAGTGGGGCTGGGCCGAGCGCACACGGAACAGCACCTCGTCGGACTGCGTGCCGAGCAGGGAGTCGAGGCTCACGAGCGGGCTCTCGACTACCCGCGACTTCGGGCCGCGCCCGATGGAGCGGAGGTCGACGACGGCATCGTCGGGAGTCGGGGCCATGCCCGCCAGCACGATGCCGGCCAGGAGCGCGACCACGACCATCACCGTGCCGCCGGCCCACAGCGGCCCCGTCCGGATGCGCGCCGCGACGCGGCCGTCGCCGCGTCGCGTGGCCGCGTGCAGGGTGGTGGCGCGGAGTGCCGAGGCGCGCACCGCGAGGCGGTACAGTGCCAGGCTCGTGACGAACAGCAGGCTGGTGAGCAGCGCGAAGCGCCCGAGGAGCAGCACCGACGAGAACACGAACAGCACGACGGGCGCGACCACCGCCTGGACCGGTGCGTCGGACCGCCGCGCCGCCAGGTCGGCGAACGTGGCCATCAACCAGAGCCCGATGGCGAACGCGACGAGGAAGCCACGCCGGGCATCGACGGGCGCGACCAGCTTCTGGAACGGGCCGAAGGCGCGCCGCACGTCGCGCAGCGCCGTCGTGACGGTGTCCGGGGACGCCAGGTGCGACCACCCCAGGTGGTGGTAGTAGAGCGCGCCGATGACGACCGCGCCCACGAGGAGCGACGCGAGCGTCGCGGAGATCGCACCGAGGCGCAGGCGGCGCCCGACGAAGCCGCACGCGTGCGCCGCCCCGACGACGAGCAGGAGGCCGCCGAGCGGAGACCACGTGCGGAACGCCCGGGCCAGCGTGACGGCGGCGACCGCTGACACGAGCGCGAGCGTCAGCTCCATGCCCCAGTCGACGCGGTCGCCGTGGTCGGCGTATTCGTCGGTGGCGGCGAGGCGGCTCATGCGTCCACCGCCATCGCGCCCGCACGGACGGGAACGGCGGCCTTCCACTGGCGGTCGAGGTCGGAGCCGCCGGCGTAGCGGACGGTGCGCACGCCCCGGATGATCTCGGCGTCGGCAGTACCGGTGCCGGCGCGGGCGCCCGAGCACGCGACGACGATCACGTCGTTGCCGACCATCGCCGCCGTGCGGGCCAGGGCGGCGCGGTCGGGATCGGTGAGCAGGCCGACCGCCGCGATGATGCGGTCGCCGGTGCCTGTCGCGACGGTGAGCGCTCCCGGCAGCGCCCCCGCAGCGGGCAACCGGGTGAGCTGCAGCGCGGCGAGCTGGTCGAGCACCGAGTCGAAGCGCTGTTGGTCGTCGAACGCTCCCGTGTCGATGCCGCTCGACGTGATGAGTCTCACCAGGTCGCCCTGCGCCCGGCACGCCGCCATCGCCGACGCCGCGGCGCCGACGGCACGCTCGAACGCCTCATCGTCGAGCGAGGGCGGGTACCCGTCGACGCGATCGTCGAGCACGACCGTGGTGCGGCGTTGGGAGGGGTGCTGGTGGTTCCGCACCATCGGGCGACCGAGGCGGGCGGTCGACGCCCAGTGCACGCGCCGCACGTCGTCGCCGGGCGCGTACTCGCGCAGCGACTCGAACTCCTCGCTCACCGTCGTCAGCTGACGCCGGTGACGTGCCCCGCCGGCGGGATCCTCCGAGCCCGACGCGTGGACGAGCTGCAGCGGCACCAGCGCCGGAAGCACGATGACGTCGACGGTGCCCGGCACGACCTGCGTGATGCGCGCCAGCCCGAACGGATCGAGGGTGGTCACGCGCAGCGGGCCGAAGCGGGCGATGCCGCGGCGGCCGGCCGGGAGGCCGTACTGCGCCTGGCACGCCGGGTCGCGCCGGCGCTGCGAGAGCACGAGGGAGGCGGCGACGGAGCCGTCGAGGAAGTCCTCCACCTGCAGCGGCAGCCGGAGCACCGAGCGTCCGTTGTGCACCGTGACGTCGACGGAGCACCGCTCGCCGACGGTGACCCGTCGCGGCCGGACGGTTCGCGTCACGTCGAGGTCGCTGCCGGCCACGCGCAGCGCGGCCCACGAGCACACGACCGCCGCGCCGAGGCACAGCCCCAGGATCGACATCTCCTCGATCCCGAGCAGTCGGGACGCGAGGACGCAGAGCACGGCCACCACCACGACCGCCCGGCCCGAACGGGTGAGGCGGATCCGGGGTCGTCCCTCAGGCGCCATCGCGTGGGACGGCGACCGAGGTGAGGATCTCCGACAGCACGGTGGCGGCGTCGACGCCCTGGATCTGCGCCTCCGGCGCGACCACGAGCCGGTGGGCGAGCACGGGCTGCGCCAGTGCCTTCACGTCGTCGGCGATGGCGTAGTCGCGGCCCTGCGCCGCGGCGCGCACCTGGGCGGCGCGCTGCAGGCCGAGCGTGGCACGGGGCGACATGCCGAGCGCGAGCGCCCGGTGGGAGCGGCTCGCGACGGCGAGGTCGATGAGATACCCCGTGAGTGCCTTCGACACGTGGATGCGCCGGCTGTGGTCGGCCATGGCGTTCACGTGGTCGGGCCCGACCACGGGGTGGAGCGCGGCGAGCCCGGGGTGCGCGCCCTCGGCGCCGAGGATGAGCGCCTCGTCGGCGCGGGCCGGGTAGCCGATCGAGAGCTTCAGGAGGAAGCGGTCGAGCTGGCTCTCGGGCAGCGGGTACGTGCCGTGGTACTCCAGCGGGTTCTGCGTGGCGATCACCATGAACGGCCGGCGGAGGGCGCGGGTGACGCCGTCGGTCGTGACCTGCGACTCGGCCATGGCCTCGAGCAGCGCCGACTGGGTCTTGGGTGAGCTCCGGTTCACCTCGTCGGCGAGCACGATGTTGTTGAACACGGGCCCCGCACGGAACTCGAACTGCCCGATGCCCTGGTTCCACACCGAGGTGCCGACCACGTCGGAGGGCAGGAGGTCCGGGGTGAACTGCACCCGGCCGAAGGCTCCGCCGACCGTCGCGGCGAGCGCCTTCGCCAACGACGTCTTGCCCACGCCGGGGACGTCCTCGATGAGCAGGTGTCCCTCGGCGACCAGGCCGAGCACCGCGAGCTCGATCACCGAGTCCTTGCCCCGGATCACCTGGCGGATGTTGTCGCAGATGAGCCCGAACAGGTCGGGGAACGTGGGGTTCGGATCGTCGGCTGCACTGTGGATCGCGCTCATCGGACACGAATCTTGTCATGCGCGATGGCCGGGGGTCGCTCGGCGTCGTCGTTTATCGTGCGCCCGATGGACACCGTGGTCGCCCTCGACGTCGGCGGGACCAAGCTCGCGGCGGCACTCGTCGGCGAGGACGCGTCGATCCACCGGCGCGCCGTCGTGCCGACGCCGGCCCACGGATCCGCCGAGGAGATGTGGGCTGCGGTGACCTCGCTGCTCGACCCGCTCGCCGGTCGGTCGCCGGCAGTCGGCACTGCCGCCGGCCCCGCTGCCGGAGTCGCGATCGGGGTGGGCAGCGGCGGCCCGATGACGTCGGGCGGGGTCTCGGTGTCGCCGCTCAACATCCCGGCGTGGCGCGACTTCCCGCTCCTCGGGCGCCTGTCGGAGCGCTACGGCCTGCCCGTGCGCGTCGACAACGACGCGAAGGCGCTCGCCGCCGGCGAGGCGCGGTGGGGGGCTGCCGTCGGCGTCGACGACTTCATCGCCATGGTGGTGTCGACCGGTGTCGGCGGTGGCATCGTGCTCGGCGGTGAGCTCCTCGACGGCGCCGACGGCAACGCCGGTCACATCGGCCACGTCATCGTGGAGCCCGACGGCCGGCCGTGCGCCTGCGGCGCACGCGGCTGCCTCGAGGCCGAGGCATCGGGCACGGCCATCGCTGCGATCACCGGCCGCCCCTCGGCCGAGGCCCCGGTGGAGGTCCGCCGCCGGACGGGCACGCTCGTCGGTCGGGCCGTGGCCTCCGTGGCAAACCTGCTCGACCTGCGGCTCGCGCTGGTCGCCGGGTCGGTCGCGCTCGGCTTCGGGGACGACTTCTTCGAGGCCGCGAGCGCGGAGCTCGACCGGTCGGCGCGGCTGACGTTCTGCCGCGGGGCCGTCATCCGTCCCGGCGGTCTCGGCGCCGACGGGCCCCTGCTCGGGGCCGCCGCGGTGGGCTTCCGGGCGCTGGTTACCCACGAGTAACATCGGGCCCGTGACTCCCGACTACCCCGCCGAGACCGAATCGTTCCGTCAGAGCATCCGCGACTTCCTCGCCGCCAACCTTCCCGAGGGCTGGACCGGCCTCGGCGGTCTCCCGACCGAGGAGGTGCTGCCGTTCCTCGAGCAGTGGCGCAAGGTGCTCCACGAGCACCACCTCCTGGCCCCGCAGTGGCCGGCGGAGTACGGCGGCGGCGGCCTGTCGAACCTCGAGACCGTCATCCAGTTCGAGGAGTTCGCGAAGGTGGGCGCCCCCACCGGCGGCCCCAACGACGTCTTCAACATCGGCATGATCGGCAACACGATCCTCCACTGGGGCACGCCCGAGCAGAAGGCGCACTACATCCCGAAGCTGCTCAGCAACGAGCACGTGTGGTGCCAGGGCTACAGCGAGCCCAACGCCGGGTCCGACCTCGCCGGCGTCGGCTGCCGCGCCGTGCTCGACGGCGACGAGTGGGTGATCAACGGCCAGAAGATCTGGACCACGTACGGCCACCTCGCCAACCACATCTTCGTGGTCGCCCGCACCGACCCGAACGCCGCCCGGGCCCACGACGGCATCACGTTCCTCCTAGTGCCGATGGACCAGCCGGGCGTCGAGGTGCGACCGATCAAGATGATGTCGGGCGACAGCGAGTTCAACGAGGTGTTCTTCACCGACGTGCGCTGCCCGAAGGGCGACGTCCTCGGCGAGGTCAACAAGGGTTGGGCCGTGGCGATGACACTGCTCGGCTTCGAGCGCGGCGAGGCCGCCGCCGTCCTGCCGATCCGCTACCGCGAGTCGCTCGACCGCCTCATGGCCCTGGCCAAGGAGACCGGCCGCGACGGCGACCCGCTCATCCGGCAGCGCCTCGCGTGGTGCTACGCCAAGGTCGAGATCATGCGGTACCTCGGCATGCGCACGCTCACGCTCTTCCTCTCGGGCAAGGAGCCGGGCCCCGACGCCGCGATCACCAAGCTCTACTGGTCGGAGTACCACAAGGTGGAGACGCAGCTGGCCGTGGACATCCTCGGCCCGGCCGCGATGGTGCCGCAGGGCCGATGGCCGTCGAACTCGCTGCAGACCGACGATCCCGGCGCCCCCAACGACACGGCGTCGTGGGTCGGGTCGATGTACGCCTCGATGGGCGGCACGATCTACGCCGGCACCTCGCAGATCCAGCGCAACATCATCGGCGAACGCATCCTCGGCCTGCCCAAGGAACCGCGGTAGCAGCGGTGCTCGCGGCGCTGTCGGCGGTGCTCCGCCGACCCGACCTCTGGCGCACCGGACTGCGGGCGGCGCGTGTGCTGGCCCGCCCGGGCTGGTGGCGCCGGCCCCCGTTCCTGCCGCTTCCGGATCGCGACTACCTCCGCTTCCGCCTCGTCACGGCGTACGGCGGCGACGGCACGGCAGCGCCGGACCCCAGCGATCTCGTCGCCTACCTCGAGTGGTACCGGGCGTTCCCCCTGGTCACGGCAGCGGGGTGATGTCGACGGGCGGCTCCGGGTAGTCCCCGTCGAGCAGCCCCGGGAGGAACTCGCGGAGGCGGGGTGGCACCGTCGGCCCGTCGCCGGCGAGGAACTCGGGGGGGTCCCACCAGCGCGACTCCTCGAACGCCAGCGCCTCGAAGGCCTCGAGGTGCAGCACGCCGTCGGTGGCGCCGTCGCAGTGCGCGACGTGGATGCGCTCGTCCTGGTCGAAGTCCCAGCCGGCGAACGTGAACTGGGCGCGCTGCGTCCACACGCACGGACCGACCTCGACGCTGGTGACGCCCGCCTCCTCGGCGAGCTCGCGGGCGATCGCGTGCTCGGCGGACTCGCCGCCGTCGATGCCGCCGCCGGGGAGCTCCCACCAGTGGGGCTTGGACCGGTCCGCCGGGTCGCTCGACCGGATGAGGAGGATGCGCCCCGCCGGATCGAAGCACACGACCCGCGCCGCTCGGCGGCGGATGACGAATCCCATGGCGTCGCACCATACCGGCGGGCGGGACGCCGACGCGGCCCTACGCTCGGCGCATGTCGTGGGAGGTCGTCCAGCATCGCGGCGACGCCGCGCGCCTGCACGGCCTCGACCTGCTGGCCACGCCCCGCCGCTCGGTCCACGTGATGGAGCTGGCGACGCCGGCGGTCGCGTTGGGGAGCACGCAGGGGGAGGACGTGCTCGACGCCGCGGCCGTCGCGGCGGTGGGCCTCGACGTGACCCGCCGCCACTCCGGCGGTGGTCTCGTGGTGATGATCCCCGGCGAGATGGCGTGGGTCGACGTGGTGATCCCGTCGGACGATCCGCTGTGGAGCGACGACGTGGGCGATGCCTTCGTGTGGCTCGGGCACGTGTGGGCGGACGCGCTGCATGCCGGCGACCGCCCCGGCCTTGCGGTGCACACGGGCGCGGCCGTGCACGCCGACCTCGGGCGCCTCGTGTGCTTCGCCGGCGTGGGGAGCGGGGAGGTGGTCGACCGCGGCGCGAAGGTCGTCGGCATGTCGCAGCGGCGCACCCGGAGCGGCGCCCGGTTCCAGTGCCTCGTGCATCGCCGGTTCGATCCGTCGGTGTCGGTGGCGGTGCTCGCGCCCGGCGTCGACCAGGGGGAGCGGCTCGCCGCGCGTCTCCGGTCGGGGGTCGGAGTGGTGGACGATCCCACGATCGTGGTGGAGCGGTTCGTCGAGCGACTGGGACGACTCGCGCCGTCCGCCTGACGCCCGCTGCGAACGGGTGTTCGAAATTACAAACCTGGGGTGACGCGACGCTGCGTTTCATCCCTTTTCGCGTCGGCGGAGCGGCGAAAAAACCCGAGAAATCGGGGCGAAGAGCCTCGGAGTGGTGGAGGGAGGTGGTTTAGGGTGGGTCCTCGTGGGACGGAGTGGTGAACAGTGGATGACGGGACTTCATTCCCCGTCTGCCCCGGGTTCATCCATGGCGGGCGGGTTCCGATGAGCTATCTCGGTTCATTCGACCACGCCGTCGACCCCAAGGGAAGGGTTGTGGTGCCCTCGGCGTTCCGCGACGACTTCCGCAACGGTGGTCATCTGTCACTCCGGCGCGATCACATCGCCCTCTACGACCCGGCCGGCTGGGCCGTCTGGATGGAGAAGCTCCGGGCGCTGCTCGCCGCCGGCGAGATCACCCGCCCGGCCTTCAACCAGCTCATGGCGGTGTCGGCGTTCGTCACGCCCGACGCCCAGGGCCGGTTCGGCCTGCCGCCGAAGCTCCGCGAGATGGCGAAGATCGAGGACAAAGTCGTCTTCGTCGGCGCCGACGACTACCTCGCCATCTACTCGCCGGCGCTGCAGCCGGTGCCCGAGGCCGACTCGTTCACCGCGTTGATGGACGCCTACGACGGACTGCCCCTGTGACCGATGGGCTCGACGATGCGGACTTCCACCACGTACCCGTCATGCTCGACCAGGTCCTGGCGTTGTTCGAGCCGATCCCGACGGGGCTCGTGGTCGACGCGACCCTCGGGGGAGCGGGTCACGCCGCGGCGCTGCTCGACGCCCGCCCCGACCTGCGGCTCCTGGGGTTCGACCGTGACCTGGACGCGCTCGCCGTGGCCCGCCGTCGACTCGAGCGCTTCGGCGACCGTGTCCGGTTCCATCACGGGAGGTTCGACGAGATGACCGATGTGGTGCATTCGCTCGACGAGGAAGGGGTGACCGGAGTGCTGTTCGACCTGGGAGTCAGTTCGCCGCAGTTCGACCGTGCCGATCGGGGGTTCTCGTACCGCCACGAGGCCCCGCTCGACATGCGCATGGACCGGTCGTCGGGCCGAACCGCCCACGACGTCGTCAACGAGTACTCCGCCGAGCAGCTGGCGGACGTGCTCGACCGCTACGGCGACGAGCGCTTCAGCCGGCGCATCGCCGCTGCGGTGGTCGCCCACCGTCCCGTCGAGACCACCACCGAGCTCGCCGACATCGTGCGCGACGCCATTCCGGCGCCGGCCCGCCGTACCGGCGGTCATCCTGCGAAGCGGACCTTCCAGGCCCTGCGGATCGAGGTGAACGAGGAGCTCGACGCCCTGGCGAGCGCCCTCGACCAGGCGATCGACCTGCTGCTCCCGGGTGGCCGGTGCGTCGTGCTGTCGTACCACTCCGGCGAGGATCGCATCGTCAAGGACCGGTTCCGCCGCGCCGAGACGGGCGGCTGCGTCTGCCCGCCCGGGCTCGAGTGCGTCTGCGGCGCCGAGCCGCAGGTGCGGCTCATCCGCCGCGGCGCGCAGAAGGCGACCGCCGCCGAGATCGAGGCCAACCCCCGCGCCGCCTCGGTGCGTCAGCGCGCCGTCGAGTCCGTCACGTTCCGTCCGCGGTCCCGCCCGCAGGTGGTCGCCTGATGGCGCGATCGAGCGCCGCACAGCGCACGACGCGGTCCACCGCCGAGGCCCGTGCACGTCAGCGCGCCGAGGCGCGCGCCGAGGCACGTGAGGCCCGCCCGTCCCTTCGATCGGTCGAGCGTCCGCCGCGCCGTGTCACGCCGACCGCCCTGCTGGTGACTGCGCTCACCTGCGCCGTCGTCTTCGGCGCTCTGTCGGTGCAGATCTCGTTGATCCACCGGCAGCAGCGGCTCGACGCGATCCGGTCGCGCATCACGGCCATCCAGCTCGAGAACAAGGAGCTCCGCGAGCGAAGAGCCGGCTTCCAGGCGCCCGCCGAGATCCTCGCGCATCGCCGCGACGAGCTCGGCATGGTGGAGGCCCGCCCGCCGGAGCTGGTGACCCGGCGGTCGAGACCGTCGCCGCATCCTCCGACCCGCTCCCGACCACGGTTCCGCCCTCGGACCGTCACGACGGCTGATCCGGCGCCCGGTTCGCATCGACATGGCAACGACCACCACCCGTCGTCCTCCCTCCCGTTCTCAGCAGGTCCCCGGCGCCGGTGCGCGGCGGAGCGGTGGCGCAGTCCTCGCGCCACCGGTTCCCGTCAACCCGCACGGCGACCCGTCCGGCCCGTCCCGCGGCCCGCGGCGCCAAGCGCACACGGCGCGGCCCGCAGCTCAGCCTCCGCCTGCGGCTCGGCCTGCCCTACCTGGTCGTCGTCGCCCTGGCGCTCGCGCTGGCGGTCCGCGTGGTGTGGGTCGGCGTCGTGCAGTCCGACACCTATGCGGCGATGGGCCGCAGCAAGCGGGAGCGGGTCCTCACGCTCCACGAGCAGCGCGGCACGATCTTCGACCGCAACGGCGAGGCGCTCGTGATGTCGGTGCCGTCGAAGCTCGTCGCCGTCGATCCCACGCTCGTGACCGATCCCGAGGGCATGGCCACGAAGATCTCCACGATCCTCGGGGTCGACCGCCTCGGTGTCGTCGACGCGCTCAACAAGCCCGACACCCGCTACGCCGTCATCGCCCGTCAGGTCGACGCCGTGGTCGCGCAGAAGCTCCAGAAGGAGCACCTGCCCGGCATCACGTTCTCCGAGGACCCCCAGCGTGTGTCCGTCAACGGCGACCTCGCCCGCTCCGTCACCGGCTCGATGGACCGGTACGCGACGACGGCCCGCTCCGGCATCGAGCTGCTGTACGACGCCCAGCTGCGCTCGACCGAGGGCAAGGAGCAGGTCGAGCAGGGTGTGCGCGGCTCGACGATCCCCGGCTCCGAGCGCGTGGTGGCTCCGGCGAAGGCCGGGTCGAACGTGACCCTCACCCTCGACCGGGCGCTCCAGTTCCTCGCCGAGTCCGAGCTCGCGAAGCAGGTCACCGCCGTGCAGGCGAAGGGTGGCACCGTCATCCTCGGCCGGCCGGGCACCGGTGAGATCCTCGCCATGGCCTCGGTCTCGCGCACCCCCGAGGGCAACGTGGTGCAGGGCTCGCTCAACCAGGCGATCCGCCTCTACGAGCCCGGGTCGATCATGAAGCTCGTGACGGTGTCGGCCGCCTACGACCAGGGCCTCGTCACCCCGCAGTCGACGCTGATGGTGCCCGACTCCATCACGCTCTACGACAAGACGATCCACGACTCCCACAGCCACGAGGTCGAGTCGATGACGGTGAACGACATCCTCTCGCAGTCGTCCAACGTCGGAACCATCAAGATCGCCCAGATGATCGAGGGCGAGGGCGGCATCTCCCAGCTCGTGAAGTACCTGCGCTCGTTCGGCTTCGGGAGCTACACGGCCGTCGGCCTGCCGAAGGAGCAGAAGGGCCAGGTGAAGTCGCCGAAGGACTGGAACGGCACCGACATCGCGTCGATCCCGATCGGCCAGTCGGTCACCGTGTCACCCCTCCAGATGTGGACGGCGTACAACACGATCGCCAACGACGGCCTGTACGTGGCGCCCCGCCTGGTGCGCGACGTCGTCGATGCCCGCGGTCGCCACACGACGCCCGAGGTGCCCAAGCCGCACCGGGTGGTGTCGGTCGGCGCCGCCAACATGGTCACGCAGTCGCTCGAGGACGTGGTCGAGGAGGGCACCGGCAAGGAGTTCAAGATCCCCGGGTTCAACATCGCCGCAAAGACCGGCACCGCCTACAAGGTGCAGGACAACGGCACGTACGGCACCGCCGCGACCCGCAAGTACGACGCCAGCTTCGTCGGGTTCTTCCCGGCGTCGAACCCGCAGATCTCGATCATGGTGATGATCGACGAGCCGGCGTACGGCCTGCACTTCGGCGCCACCGCCGCCGGCCCGGTGTTCGACACGCTCGCCAAGGAGGCGATGCGCCGCTTCAGCATCGCCGGCGACACCGCCCAGGCGCCCCGCGGCAAGCTCATCCGGAGCCAGCCCGCACCGCCCACGACCACCACGACGACCACGACGACCACGATCCCGCCGACCACCGTGCCGGGTGCGACGGCCGAGGTCGCGGCGTCCGGTCCCACCACCGTCGCCGGAGCCCCGGATGGGTGAGGAACGGCGCGACGTCGCCGACCTCGCGGCGGCGCTCGATGCGGCGGCCGGCGACGCCGCCGTCGAACTGGTCGGTGAGGGCTCGACGCCCGTCACCGGCGTCACCCACGACTCCGCCCGGGTGCTCGAGGGTTCCATGTACTGCTGCGTGGTCGGCGAGCGCTTCGACGGCCACGACTTCGCGTCTGCGGCCGTGGCCGCCGGCGCGACCGCCCTCCTCGTCGAGCGTCGGCTGCCGCTCGACGTCGCGCAGATCGTGGTGCCGAGCGTACGGGCCGCGATGGGCCCGGTCGCTGCGGCCTTCTGGGGCGACCCGTCGCACACGCTCGACGTCGTCGGCGTGACCGGCACCAACGGCAAGACCACCACGGTCACGATCATCGAGCAGCTGCTCGAGGGCCTCGGGGTGCGCTGCGGGGTGATCGGCACGCTCACCGGCTCGCGGACGACGCCCGAGGCGACCGAGCTGCAGGCGCAGCTGCGGGCCTTCGCCGACGCCGGCACCGCCGTCGTGGCCATGGAGGTGTCCTCGCACGCCCTCGCCCTGCACCGCGTCGACGGGACGCGCTTCCGCGTCGCCGTGTTCACGAACATCGGCGTCGACCATCTCGACTTCCACGAGACACAGGAGCGGTATTTCGACGCGAAGGCGCGCCTCTTCGAGGAGCAGTTCGCCGAGCTCGGCCTCGTGAACGTCGACGACGTCCACGGCCGACTGCTGCGCGACGCGGCCACGATCCCGATGCGGGGCTACTCGCTCGACGACGTGTCGGACCTGGAGTTGGCGGGCACCCACTCGACGTTCGTGTGGCGTGGCCAACAGGTGCGGTTGCCGCTCGCCGGCCGCTTCAACGTGTCGAACGCCATCGCCGCCGCCGAGGCCGTGGTCGCCCTCGGCCACGAGCCCGCCGCGGTCGCGACGGCCCTCTCCGGGGTCGGCGCCCCTCCCGGCCGGTTCGAGATCGTCGACCGCGGGCAGCCCTTCGCCGTGGTCGTGGACTACGCCCACACGCCCGACGCGCTGACCAACCTGCTGACCACCGCCCGGGAGCTCGTGGACGGCGGTCGACTGCGTGTGGTCTTCGGTTGCGGCGGCGACCGCGACCGCTCGAAGCGGCCCCAGATGGGCGCCGTGGCCTCGGAACTGGCCGACGACGTGATGGTGACGTCGGATAACCCCCGTTCGGAGGATCCAGCGGCCATCATTGCAGCCGTGAAATCTGGAGCCACCACGCCGGTCGAGTCCGACGTCGACCGTCGGTCGGCGATCGCCCGCACGCTGGACGCCGCCGGCGCGGGAGACGTCGTCGTCATCGCCGGCAAGGGCCACGAGACCACGCAGACCACCGGCTCGATCGTCGCCGCGTTCGACGACCGCGTCGTCGCCTCGGAGTGGCTGGCCGCGCACGGCTGGCCGTCGGTGCCCGCGTGATCCGCATCTTCCTGGCCGGCGGTCTGGCGCTCGTCGTCGCCCTCATCGGGACGAAGTACCTCATCGAGCTGCTCACGAAGCTGAGCGTCGGCCAGCCCATCCACGAGGACGCCCCCGAGGGTCACACCGTGAAGGCGGGCACGCCCACCATGGGCGGCATCGCGATCGTGCTGGCGGCGTGCATCAGCTACGCGGTGTCGGGCTTCTACCGGGGCATCTACACCCAGCGCGGGTTCCTGGTGATGCTGGCGATCGCCGGCGCCGGGTTCGTCGGCTTCCTCGACGACTTCATCAAGATCCGCAACGAGCGCAACCTCGGTCTGAGCAAGCGGGCCAAGATGCTCGGCCTGCTCACCGTGGCCGTCGCCTTCGCCGTGCTCGTGATCACGCAGACGAAGCAGCACACCCAGCTCAGCTTCACCCGCTTCAACAACTTCGGGTCGTGGGCCGACCTCGGCAAGGTCGGCTGGGTGATCTGGGCGGTCCTGCTCATCATCGGCTCGTCCAACGCGGTGAACCTGACCGACGGCCTCGACGGCCTCGCTGCGGGCAGCGCGATCTTCGCGTTCGGTGCGTTCGTGTTCATCGGCTTCTGGAGCTTCCGCAACCCCGCGTCGTACAGCCTCGGCACCGGCGCCGAGCTCACGATCGGCCTCGACCTCGCGGTGGTCGCCGCGGCGATGATGGGCGCGTGCGCCGGGTTCCTGTGGTGGAACGCGGCGCCGGCGCGGATCTTCATGGGCGACACCGGATCGCTCGCGATCGGTGTGGCGCTCGCGTGCCTGGCGCTCACCACCAACACCGTGCTCCTCCTGCCGGTCATCGGGGCGCTGTTCGTGGCCGAGACGCTGTCGGTGATCATCCAGGTGATCAGCTTCCGGAAGTTCGGCCGGCGCGTCTTCCGCATGGCGCCGATCCACCACCACTTCGAGCTCGCCGGCTGGCCGGAGACCACCGTCATCATCCGCTTCTGGATGCTGTCGGCGGCCTGCACGGCGGCGGGCATCGGCCTCTTCTACCGCGACTTCCTCGTGCTCACGGGAACCCTGACGTGACGGGGTACGAGGCGCCGATCCTGCTGTACGGCTTCGGCGTGACCAACCAGGCGGTCGCCCGCTCGCTCGTGCGCCGTGGACGGCCCGTCGTCGTCGCCGACGACCGTGGCGGCGACGCCATGTCCGCGGTCGCCGCCGAGTTGGGCCTGGAGCTCCGGCGACCGGCCGACGCGACCGAGCTCGACGCGTTGGTCGCCTCGGCCGGCTCGGTCGTGCCCGCACCCGGCCTGCCCGAGTCGCACCCGGTGTTCGAGGCGGCACGTCGCCTGTCGGTCGGCATCCGCAGCGAGTTCGACCTGGCACGCGAGTGGGACGACCGGCCGCTCCTCTCGGTCACAGGCACCAACGGCAAGACCACCGTCACGATGCTGGTGACCTCGATGCTCGAGCACTCCGGCCTCGTGGCCGCGGCCGTGGGCAACACCGACGTGCCGCTCGTCGCGGCGATCGACGATCCCGACGTCGACGTGTTCGTCGTGGAGTCGTCCTCGTTCCGCCTCGCCCACACCGAGCGGTTCACGCCGCTCGCCGCCGCGTGGCTCAACTTCGCGGAGGACCACCTGGACGTGCATGCGACCCTCGAGGGGTACGAGGCGGCGAAGGCGCGCTCGTGGCGCGATCTGGACGCCACCAGCACCGCCGTGGCGAACGCGGAGGACCCGGTGGTTGCCCGCCACGTCGGGGAGGGCGGCGCGACCTACGTCACGTTCGGGGTGTCGCCCGAGTCGGCGATGCCCGGAGTGCCGCACTTCACGACCCGCGGCTCGACGCTCGTGACCCCCGCCGGCGAGACCATCGTCGACGCCGACCGCATGTTCCGCTCGCTGCCCCACGACGTGGCCAACGCTCTCGCGGCCTCCGCGCTGGCGCTCGCCGGTAGCGGCGCTCGAGGGCATCGGGGAGGCGCTGCGGAGTTCCGTGGGCTCGCCCACCGGGTCGAGCTCGTGGGGAAGCGACGGCGTGTCGTGGTACGACGACTCCAAGGCCACGGCGCCGCATGCGGTGATGGCGGCCGTCGGCGGCTTCGAGTCCGTGGTGCTCATCGCCGGCGGCCGCAACAAGGGCCTCGACCTCTCGTCGCTGGCGACGCTGGCGCCGCGCCTGCGTGGGGTCGTGGGCATCGGCGAGGCCGGGCCCGACGTGGTCGCGGCGTTCGAGCACCTGCCCACGGTGCTGGCCGACTCGATGGAGGACGCCGTCACCGCGGCTGCGGCCTTGGCCGTTCGTGGCGACGCCGTGCTGCTGTCGCCCGGCTGCGCGTCGTTCGACTGGTACGAGAACTACGGCGCACGCGGCGATCACTTCGCCGCGCTCGTCCGAGCACACCTGGGGGAGACACGATGACGGCACCGACGACGCGCCGGCCGCGGGAAGCGGCCGCCCCACGACCGCGTCGCGACCTGCGGGCGAAGCGCACCTCGGTGCGCCGTGCGCGGAAGCAGTCGGCCCGCGCCGAGATCCCGATGGCGTTCTGGGTGATCCTCGGCACCGTCGGCGTGCTGTGCCTGCTGGGCCTGATCATGGTGCTGTCGGTCACGACCGTGAAGTCGACGTACGAGCACGACACCGCCGGCTACTTCTTCAGCCGCCAGGCGATCTTCCTCGGTCTCGGCGGCGTGCTCATGTTCCTCGGCTTCAAGGTCGGTCACCGGCGGCTCGCGAAGCTGGCCAAGCCCGCGATGGCCGTCACGTTCGTGCTGCTCGCGCTGGTGCTGTTCCTGGGCCAGCGGGTCAACGGCTCCAGCCGCTGGTTCGCGATCGGCTTCCTCAACGTGCAGCCGTCGGAGATCGCGAAGCTGGCCGTCATCATGTGGGTGGCGCGGCTCCTCGCCTCGCGCGCCCGGCAGATGGACGACTGGCGCCAGACGATCCTCCCCGTCGGCATCGGCCTGGGCGCCAACCTCCTCCTGATCATGCTGGAGCCCGATCTGGGCACCGTGGTCGTGCTGATCTTCGTGGTCGCCGTGATGCTCACGGTGTCCGGCGCCCGCCTCGACGTGATGGCCGCCGCGGCGCTGCCGGTGATCATCGTGCTCGCGATCGCCGCGTTCAGCGGCTACCACGCCGCGAGGTGGACGTTCCTCACGCCGATGAAGAACGGCGACACCACGAACTACCAGCTGCTCGGCTCGCTCTCGAGCGTGGCGAGCGGCGGTTGGTTCGGCGTCGGTCCGGGCGCGTCGATGGCGAAGTGGGGCTACCTCCCCGAGGCGCACACCGACGCGATCTTCGCCGTCATCGCCGAGGAGATGGGTGTGGTCGGCGCACTCACCGTCATCGGCACGTACGTCGTGCTGCTCGGCGCCGGCCTGCGCGTCGCCCGCGACGCCGCCGACGCGTTCGGCCGCCTGCTGGCGATCGGCATCTCGTCGCTCATCGCCGTGCAGGCGTTCGTGAACATCGGCGTGGTGCTCGGCGTCCTCCCGAACAAGGGCTTCACGCTCCCGTTCGTGAGCTACGGCGGCTCGTCGTTGCTCGTGATGCTGTTCGCCGTTGGTCTGCTGCTCAGCGTCGCCCGCGAGGGCTCGGCGGAGAAGGCGCGCATCCGCCGGCGTGAGGCGCTCAACCGCAAGCTGGCGCGCCGCGGCCCGGCCAAGGGTCGCCTGGTGCTGGTGAGCGGCGACAGCCGGCCGGCGCGCACGGCGACGCCCGCGGCGCGCACCGCCAAGGCGCCCGCCCGCACGGCGAAGGCGCCGACCCGCACCGCCAAGGCGCCGGCCCGCACGGCGAAGGCGCCGGCGCGCACGTCCGCCGCGGCGAGCCGATCCACCAAGTCCCCGGCGCGCGCCTCCCGGCGATGAGCGCCGCGCCCGACGCCGCGCCGATCGTGATCGCGGGCGGCGGCACCGCCGGCCACATCCTTCCCGGCCTCTCGGTCGTGAACGCGCTGGTCGAGCGGGGTGAGCCGCTGTCGCGCGTGGCATGGATCGGCTCGTCACGCGGCCAGGAGGCCAAGCTGGTCGGCCCGACCGGCATCCCGCTCCTGCTGCTCCCCGGTCGCGGCATCCAGCGCAGCCTCTCGCCACGCAGCATCGTGGACAACGTCGTCGCCGTGGCCGGCCTCGTGACGGCGGTGGTGCGCGCGTTCTGGTGGGTCGGGCGTCACCGTCCCGCGGTCGTCGTGAGCCTCGGTGGGTACGCCAGCGTCGCCGCCGCGCTCGCCGCGGTGGTGTGGCGCGTGCCGCTCGTCGTGGCCGAGCAGAACGCGGTGGCCGGCGCGGCGAACCGCGTGCTCGGTCGGTTCGCCGCCGCGGCGGCCGTGCCGTTCGAGGGCACCGGGTTGCCACGGGCGACCGTGACCGGCAACCCCGTCCGCGACGTGATCCTCGCCCGTCGTCCCACCGACGACGCCGATCGGGCGGCCCGCCAGCGGGCGGCGCGCCTCGAACTCGGGATCGATCCCGGCCGGCTCGTGGTGGTGGCGTTCGCCGGCTCGCTCGGGTCGCGGCGGATCAACGAGGCCGTCGTGCGCCTCGTCGACGCGTGGTCGGAGCGCTCCGACGTCGCGGTGTACCACGTGGTCGGCCGGCGCGACTTCGCCACGTTCTCGGCGCCGCAGCCGCCGGCGGATGGGTTGAGCTACCGGGCCGTCGAGTACGAGGAGCGGATGGATCTCGTGCTGGCGGCGGCGGACGTGGCGGTGTGCCGCTCGGGCGGCACCACCGTGGCCGAGCTCGCCGTGATCGGCGTGCCGTCGGTGCTCGTGCCCCTGCCGATCGCTCCGGGCGACCACCAGCGTGCAAACGGGCGAGCCCTCGTGGCCGTCGGCGCCGCGGTGCTCGTGGACGACGCCGACTGCACCGGCCAACGCCTCGCGACGGAGTTGGCCGGCATGACCGACGACCCGGCGCACCTCGCGTCCATGGCCGCCGCGGCCCGCTCGATCGGCCGCCCGGACGCGGCGGCGGACACCGCTGCCCTGATCCTGGCGAACCAGGCACGGGGGCGGCGCTGATGGCCGGGGTCGTTCCGTTCGAACGCGTCGCCATCGACCTGGCGGGCCCGCCGCTGCGCGTGCACCTGGTGGGCATCGGTGGCGCCGGCATGTCGGCGATCGCCGAGGTGTTCACGGCGTGCGGGCACCATGTGTCGGGCAGCGATCGCGGCGACTCGCCGATGCTGGCCCGCCTGCGGTCGCACGGCATCGACGCACGGGTGGGCCACGACGCCGCCAACGTCGTCGGCGCCGACGTCGTGGGCGTGTCCACGGCGATCCGCGCGGACAACCCCGAGGTCGTCGCCGCACTGGAGGCGGGCATCCCCGTGGCCCATCGCTACGACCTGCTCGCGGCGATCGGTGCCACGCGCCGCACGCTGTCGGTATCGGGCACCCACGGCAAGACCACCACGTCGGCGTTGCTCGCCCTCGCGCTCGACGCCGCCGGTCTCGATCCGTCGTTCATCATCGGCGGCAACGTGGCCGGCTTCGGGTCGGGCTCGCGTTGGACCGACGGCGAGTGGCTGGTGCTGGAGGCCGACGAGAGCGACTCCACGTTCCTCGCGCCGCCGCGGGCCGGCGCGATCATCACCAACATCGAGCCCGACCACCTCGACCACCACGGCAGCTTCGAGGCACTGCTCGACGCGTTCCAGCGGTTCGGCGAGGAGACGGACGGCCCGGTGCTGGTGTGCGCCGACGACGTCGGCGCTGCACCGCTGCTCGACACGGTCGCCACGTCCTACTCCTACGGCACGTCGGCGCTGGCGAGCTTCATGATCGGCGACATCGAGACGGGGGCGGACGGCACGCGCTGGACGGTGACCGACCTCGACGGTGTGGTGCACCCCCTCTCGATCGGGCTGCCCGGCCATCACCTGGTGCTCAACGCCACCGCGGCATTCGCGTTGGCCACGATGATCGGAGCCGACCCCGTCGGCGCCGCTGCCGGCATCGCCCGGTACGCCGGGGTGGGCCGCCGGTTCGAGGCTCGAGGCGAGGCCGGGGGAGTGTCGTTCGTCGACGACTACGCGCACATGCCGACCGAGGTGCGGGCCGTGCTCCAGGCGGCGAGGACGGCCGTCGGCGCCGGGCGCATCGTGGCCGTGTTCCAGCCGCACCGCTACAGCCGCACGTCGAGCGTGTGGCGCGAGTACGCCGAGGCGTTCGACGGCGCGGACGTAGTGGTGCTCACCGAGATCTACGCCGCCGGCGAGGAGCCGGTGCCCGGTGTGTCGGGAGAGCTGATCGCCGACGCCGTCCGCCGTGCGCGCCCGCACGCCGACGTGCGGTGGATGCCCGACCGCGAGTCACTGCTCGTCGGGCTGCCGGCGCTGTTGGAGGCGGGCGACCTCTGCCTCACGATGGGCGCCGGCGACCTCACGACCCTCCCCGACGCGCTCGTCGCGGCGCTCGGAGGCGACGGTGCCTGACTCGGCCCATGAGGGCGTCGGCGCGGCGCTGGCCGATGCCGGTCTCACCGTGCGGGCCGGAGCATCGCTGGGCGCGCTCACGACCTACCGGGTGGGCGGCCCGGCCGCCTGGCTGGTCGAGGCCGGCGACGCCGACGAGCTGGCGCGCCTCGCAGCGGTGACGTCCTCCGCCGGCGTCGACACGCTCGTGGTGGGCAAGGGCTCGAACCTCCTCGTGGCCGACGCCGGGTTCGACGGCGTCGCCGTCGTCCTGGGGGAGGGGTTCGCCGACATCGCCGTCGACGGCGACGTCGTGGTCGCAGGCGGCGCCGCGTCGCTGCCGGTGGTGGCGCGGCGGACGGTCGCCGCCGGGCTCACCGGCTTCGAGTGGGCCGTCGGGGTGCCCGGCAGCATCGGCGGCGCCGTGCGCATGAACGCCGGTGGCCACGGATCGGACATGGCGGCCTCGGTGGAGGAGGTCCGCGTCATCGATCTCGGATCCGGCCAAGATGTCCGGGTGTCGGCAGGTGAGTGCGCGTTCGGGTACCGCCGGTCGGCGATCACCGCCGGCCAGGTGGTGGTGTCGGCCACGTTGCGGCTCGCTCCCGGCGGTGTCCTCGCGGGTGAGCGTGAGCTGTCGGAGATCGTGGCGTGGCGCCGCCGGCACCAGCCGGGCGGGCCGAACGCCGGGTCGGTGTTCACGAATCCGCAGGGCGATTCAGCAGGCCGCCTCATCGACGTGGCCGGGTGCAAGGGCGCACGGGTGGGCACGGCCTCGGTCTCGACCAAGCACGCGAACTTCATCCAGGCCGACGCCGGTGGCGCGGCCGACGACATCGTCGCGCTGATGACGCTCGTCCGCGAGCGGGTGCTCGAGTCGTCCGGCGTGTCGCTGCACGCCGAGACCCGGCTGGTGGGCTTCGCCCCCGACGTCGCGGCAGCTGCGGGCGTGTCATGAGCGACATCCTCGATCCCGACGCCACCCAGGAGCTCACGATCGTCGACGCGCCGCCCGTCGTGGTCGGGCCGGCGCCCTTCGAGTACGACGTCCCCCTCGACGCGCCGGCCGAGCCGCTCGTCGAGCCCGTCGTCGAGCTCGCTGCCGAGCCCGTCGTCGACCTGACCGCCGGTTCTGCCCCTGGGGCCGATGCCGCGACCGAGCCCGGGGCCGAGGCCGCCGGTTCGGTCGACCCCCGGTTCGAGCAGCGTCGGGCCGACGTCGAGTCGGATGCCCGCGCCGATCGCCGTCGTCGCCGCCGCCGCACGCTGTCCTGGATCGCCGGCCTCCTGCTGCTGGCCGTCGTCGGGGCCGGGGCGGTGTACTCACCGCTCCTCGATGTCGACCGCATCGACATCATCGGCACGAAGCAGCTCGGTCTCGCCGAGCTCGCCGAGAAGACGGGTCTGCGGATCGGCGACCCGATCACGCTGCTCGACGTCGGAGCCGTCGAGTCCACGCTGCGGCGCGATCCACGGTTCGTCCGGGTCGTGGTCGAGCGACAGTTCCCGTCCCGCGTCTCGATCCGCGTCACCGACCGGCGCGCGATCGCCCGCGTCGCCGGCCCCCACCGCGGCGTGATCGTCGGCGAGGGCGGCGTGATCATCGCAGTGGCGCGGGGCGACGAGTTCCTCCGCACGATCGAGGTGAGCACCGACCCGCCGACCCGGCCCGGCCGGCGCCTGTCCGCGCCCTTGGCGGCGGCGGTCGACGTGATGGGCGCGATGTCCTACGAGATCGCGGTGCAGATCGAGAAGATGAGCATCACGCCCGAGGGTGAGCTGGTCTTCGACCTCGGCGACCACCGCACCGTGCTGTTCGGCTCGGTGGCCGACGCGGACAAGAAGCTGCTCACGGTGAAGACGATGCTCGGTCCGCAGGTCGACACGTCGGGGCTGTGCCAGCTCGACGTCCGCGTGCCGTCGGCGCCGACGATCCGACGCAAGCCCGACTGCGATCCGCCGCCCCCTCCGGCGCCGACGGTCGCCGATCCGGCTGCGGCTGCGGCTGCCGCCGCGGCCGGTCCTGCTGCGACGCCGACGACGCCCACGACGGCCGTGCCGACGACGCTCGCGCCGGACCCCATGGCCCCCGACACGATTCCGCCGGTCACGGTGCCGGTGACGTCGGGCCGGGATCAGGCTCAGGGTCAGGATTGATTCAACCTCGACCTGAGTGTGACACTCGACCCTCACTCAACAGTTCACCTAGGATGGCTCGGTCCGACCTGCGGCGCCCCTGCGGTGCGTCAGGCCAGCCCGTTCGATCCCGTCCGTTCACTACATTTCCACGACGCAGCCGTCACCGGTTGGCATCGGAGGTTCCCGCTCCATGGCTCACAATCCGCAGAACTACCTGGCAGTCATCAAGGTGGTCGGCATCGGCGGTGGCGGCTGCAATGCCGTGAACCGGATGATCGACGCGGGGTTGAAGGGCGTCGAGTTCATCGCCATCAACACCGATGCGCAGGCGCTGCTCATGAGCGATGCGGACGTCAAGCTCGACATCGGCCGTGAGGTCACCCGCGGCCTGGGCGCCGGCTCCGATCCCGACGTCGGTCGCCAGGCGGCGGAGGATCACCGCGCCGAGATCGAAGAGGTGCTGCGCGGCGCCGACATGGTGTTCATCACGGCGGGCGAGGGCGGCGGCACCGGCACCGGTGGCGCCCCCGTGGTGGCCGAGGTCGCGAAGTCGATCGGCGCGCTCACCATCGCCGTGGTCACCCGCCCGTTCCTGTTCGAGGGCCGTCGCCGCTCGGTGCAGGCCGAGCAGGGCATCGGCAAGCTCAAGGAGAAGGTCGACACCCAGATCGTCATCCCGAACGACCGCCTGCTGTCGGTCGCCAACGACAAGACCTCGGTGCTCAACGCCTTCAAGATGGCCGACGAGGTGCTGCTGCAGGGCGTGCAGGGCATCACCGACCTCATCACCACCCCGGGCCTCATCAACACCGACTTCGCCGACGTGAAGATGATCATGCACGACGCCGGCACGGCCCTCCTCGGTGTGGGCTACGCGTCGGGGGAGGGTCGCGCCGTCACGGCCGCCCGTCAGGCCATCAGCTCGCCGCTCCTCGAGTCCGCCATCGACGGCGCCCGCGGCATCCTGCTCAACATCTGCGGCGGCTCCGACCTCACGCTGTTCGAGGTCAACGAGGCGGCCACGGTCATCCACGAGGTGGCCCACGCCGAGGCCAACATCATCTTCGGCACGACGATCGACGACGAGATGGGCGACGAGGTGCGGGTCACCGTCATCGCCGCCGGCTTCGAGCGCTGGGAGGACCCGAAGGCGGCATCGGCGGCTCGTCGTGCATCGGCGAACTCGCGTGAGGAGCGACGTGCGCGTGGCGGCGACGACGACATCCCGCTCGCCGACGTCTTCGCCGACGAGGACGACGACGATCTCGACGGCGACTCCGACTCCGACGAGTTCGACGTTCCCTCCTTCCTGAAGTAGTTGGAGATCCGCCGGCGCTTCAGCGAGCGGGCCGACGGCGACTTCGCGGTCCGGTCCGAGCCGCGGGCCCTCGCGGCGACCCGGGCGCGACTGGCGCCCCATCCGTGGACGTGGCTCGACCAGGTGCACGGCGCCGGCGTCGTCGTGGTGTCGAGCCCGGGGGAGTGGGCCGGTCAGCGGGCCGACGCGTCGGTGACCTCCGTGCCGAGCGCGGTGCTCGCGGTGCAGACGGCCGACTGCGCTCCGGTGCTGTTCCGCGCCGCCGGGCCCGGCCCGTCCGCCACCCCGGTGATCGGCGCGGCGCACGCCGGCTGGCGCGGCCTGTACGAGGGGGTGCTCGAGGCCACCGCCGCCGCCATGCGCGAGCTCGGCGCCACGGACATCGCGGCGCAGCTCGGCCCGTGCATCTCGGCGGCCGCCTACGAGTTCGGCGAGCGCGACCTCACGACGATGGCGCTGCGGTTCGGGCCCGACGTCGTGGCGGCGACCGCCGACGGCGCGCCCGCACTCGACATGTCGGTCGCCGTACGAACGGCGCTCCGAGGGTGCAGGGTCGAGCTCGACGACGAGCCGGTGCCCTGCACGGCGACCGCGCTCGACGGAGAGGGCCGTCCGCGCTTCTTCTCCCACCGCGCCCGGGGCGACGTCGGCCGGCAGGCGTCCGTGATCTGGATCGAGCCGTGACCTGGATCGAGCCGTGACCGGTGCCCCGGACCCGGCGCTGGTCGAGCGCCTGACGGAGGCCCGCCACGCGATCGACGCGCGGCTGACCGCGGCGGGGGCCACCCCGGGCACGGTGCAGGTGATCGCGGTGTCGAAGACGCACCCGGCGGCGACGGTCGCGGCGGCGATGGCCGCCGGGTTCACCGACTTCGGCGAGAGCTACGCCACCGAGTTCGCCGCCAAGGCCGCCGAGCTCGCCGAGCAACCGCCTCGCTGGCACTTCATCGGCCAGCTGCAGACCAACAAGGTGCGCGTGGTGGCTCCCTTCGTCGACGTGTACCAGTCCGTCGACCGGCCGTCCCTGGTGTCAGAGCTGGAGAAGCGGGCGCCGGGCGCCGCGGTGCTGGTGCAGGTGAACCTGGCGGGAGCGGCCGGTCGTGGTGGTGTGTCCTTCGACGACGCCCCCGGTCTGATCGAGACCGCACGCGCCGCCGGACTGGTCGTCACGGGCGTGATGGGCGTGGCTCCGCTGGGCGGTCCGGACGTGACGACGTCGGCCTTCCGCCGGCTGCGCTCGTTGTGCGACGCGGAGGGGCTGGCGGACTGCTCGATGGGCATGTCCGACGACCTCGAGATCGCCGTGGCCGAGGGGTCGACGATGGTGCGCATCGGCTCCGCCATCTTCGGTCCCCGCGGCTGACGCGTCGACGGTCATCATGCCGAACTGTCCCGTGCCGTGAATTCGTGGCACTCTGGTCCCCGTCGGGCAGTTCCTCGTGCGCGACACTGGCCGAGGTCATGAGGAGGAAGCGATGGCTGGGATGTTGCGCAAGGGAATGTCGTGGTTGGGCCTCGGTCCCGACGACGAGTACGACGACTACGACGACTACGACGACGAGCCCGTCGTCGACCTGACCGGGTCGCACGCCGCCGTCAACGCCAGCCCGGTGGTGCGTGCCGTCCCCGGCTCGGGCCGCCCCTCCGCCACGTCCACCCGCGTCGAGCCCGTCACCGACTGGGACGAGCCGGCAGAGTCCGCCTCGGTCCGCGTGCTGCCCTCGGCGTCGGGCGCGTCCCGCCCCCGTGGCCCGGTGAGCCCCCCCGAGCCCGTGCGCCCCCGGGGTGTCGTGCGCCCCGTCCCGGCGTCGGCCTCCGCCGCCCGCCCCCACGTCGTCACCCCGAAGACCTTCAACGACGCCCAGGAGGTCGGCGACTGGTTCCGCAAGCGCCAGCCGGTCATCGTGAACCTCCAGGACCTCGATCGCGACCTCGCCCGCCGGCTCCTCGACTTCTCGAGCGGCGTGGCCTACGGCCTCGGCGGCACCGTCGAGCGCGTCGCCTCCCACGTGTACCTGCTGTCGCCGATCGACGTGGAGATCTCGCCCGACGATCGCCGCCGCCTCCGCGAGCGCGGTCTCGTCGAGGACTGACCCGAGGACTGACCCTCGGCGAGCAATTCTGCCCGGAGATTCGGGCCGAATCGGATATTGCCATTCGGCGAGAAATTTGGTAGTCGGTCGCGCACGATTCCAAAAAGCGGTCGCTAGCATGACCGCATGGACGTGACACCTCAGCTCATCGAGCAGATCGACTTCTCCGAGAAGTTCCGGGGCTACGACCCCGACCAGGTCGACGACTTCCTGGAACGCGTGGGCGCCACCATCGCGGAGCTGAGCAAGACGGCACGCGAGGCCACCGAGCGCGCGGAGCGTGCCGAGGCCGCCGCTCAGGCGGGTGGCGGCACGGCGCCGGCGGCGGCACAGCCCGTCGTGGCCGCGCCGATGTCCGACGAGGAAGAGGCCATGCAGTCCACCCGGACGCTGATGATGGCCAAGCGCACCGCCGATGCCGCCATCGCCGATGCCCGCGAGGAGGCCCAGCGCCTGGTCGCCGACGCTCGGACGTCCACCGAGCAGCTCCAGCGCGAGGCGCAGACCGAGGCCGACCGCATCGTCGGCGAGGCCCGGGTCAACGCCGATCAGATGACGCAGAAGGCCACGGCCGAGGCGAACCGTGAGTACGGCGCCCGCCGCGACCAGATCCTCGCCGAGATCGGTGAGCTCGAGAACCGCAAGGTGGCGATGGCCGGCCAGCTCGCCGCCGTCGAGACCCGCCTGGAGGAGTACCGCGGCGCGCTGGGCAGCATCCACGGCGCCATCGGCTCCGTGCTCGACAACCCCGAGGCCATGCTCCGTGCCCCGATCCCCGGCCTCGAGCTCCCGTCGGTGAGCCGCGTGGTCGAGACGCCGGCGCCCGAGGCGCCCGCCGCGATCGCCGAGCCCGAGCCGCAGCCCGAGCCCGAACCGCAGCCCGAGCCCGCCGCCTTCGAGCAGGCGTTCGAGCCTGCGGTCGAGGCCGCCGCCTTCGAGCCGGCTGCCTTCGAGCCCGCCCCGTTCGAGCCCGCCGCGTTCGAGCCGGCTGCGTTCGACGCCGCCCCGTTCGAGCCGGCCGCCGAGCCCGACGCGTTCGGTGCCCCGTCGTCCAATGGCCACGGCGACCATCTCGGCGAGACCCCGCTGCTCGCCTCGGCCGACCTGGCCTGGAACGACGGCCCGGCCAGCGACGAGGTCGCACCCGCCGATCCCTGGGGGCCCGGTAGCTGGGGCGAGGTCGCCGCAGTGCCCGACGCCGCGGCGAGCGCGAGCAACGACGACCACTTCGGTGGGTTCGACCAGCCCGCCGATGCCGGCCAGGCGTTCTCCGAGTTCCCCTCCGAGGGTCTGCCGGTGATCGGTCACGACCGCTACACCCGCGACCTCGACGAGGCCGTCAACCAGCCGAACGAGTCGCACGACGACGCGATGGCCGCCTTCTTCGAGGGCGACGACGACCCGCAGACCCGCCGCTTCGGTCGCCGCCGCTGATCCTCCGGCGCACTCCGTCCGCCGATCCGGCACCGTGGACGCCTTCGGGCGACACGGTGCCGTTTCGCGTCACGGGTGCGGGGCCGGGGTGTCGCCCTGCCGCGGGTTTGCCGTCTATGCTGCCGCGGCTCGATCGGCATCGTGCTTGCGCCGGGCCGAGCATCACATCCGAGACGCCCCGCGGGTATCGGCCGATGCCGACGGGGTGAGGGGGGTCCCATGTCACCAGCGAAGAAGGCCCCGTCGAAGTCGTCGGCGCCCCGGAAACCCGCATCGGCTGCCGCCTCCCCCAAGAAGACGAGTCCAAAGGACAACGTGACCGCCAAGCCCACCAAGAAGTCAGCGCCCGCCAAATCCGCTCCGGCAAAGAAGGCGGCGCCCGCCAAGAAGGCCACTCCGGCCGCCACCAAGAAGGCGGCTCCGGCCAAGAAGGCTGCGCCGGCCGTTGCCAAGAAGGCGGCTCCGGCCAAGAAGGCAGCGCCGGCCGCGGCCAAGAAGGCGGCTCCGGCCAAGAAGGCTGCGCCGGCCGCTGCCAAGAAGGCCGCTCCGGCCAAGAAGGCGGCCCCGGCGAAGAAGGCGGCGCCCGCTCCGGCGCCCCGAACCTCGATCCCGCCGGTCGTGTCGGTGCTCGGCAGCCTGCCGCGGCAGTCGAAGAACCCGCCGGCGCGCCTCACGAAGTCGCCCTACGACGCGAAGTTCCTCGAGGCACAGCGCGCGCTCCTGCTGAAGGAGCGCGAGGTGTACTCGCGTCAGGCCGAGGCGCTGCTGGCCGAGGCCCAGTCGCTCACCGCCAACCGTGAGCCCGGCGACGTGCAGTTCGACGAGGAGTCCGGCGAGGGCGACACGCTCGCCGTCGAGCGCGACCAGGACCTCGAGCTCAGCGCCCGTGCCCGCGCCACCGTCGAGGACATCGACTTGGCGCTCGAGCGCATCGACCGCGGTGTCTACGGCATCTGCGCCGGCTCGGGCCAGGCGATCCCGAAGGAGCGCCTCAAGGCGATCCCGTGGGCGACCGAGCGTGTCGAGTACAAGGTCGGCGGGTTCGGCCGACTCTGATCGTCGGCCACCCACCCCCTACGATGGCCGACATGAGCGACGGTTCCACCTCCGATCGCGCGCCCGTGGACGCGTCGCCCGCCGACGCGCCGCCGAGTGAGCCGTCACGCACCGGCCTCGCGTCGATCTACGCGCCGATGGCCGCCGTCGCGGCGGTCGTGATCCTCGCCGACGTCCTCACCAAGCAGTGGGCCGACGGCCTCGAGCTCTGCCAGTCGCTGGCCGTCCGTCCCACCATCGGCTTCTGCCGCGCCTACAACCAGGGCATGGCCTTCAGCGTGGGATGGGGCGCAGGAGCGCTCATCGCGGCGGTCGCGCTGGCCATCGTGGCGGTCCTCGTGATCGCGGCGCGCAAGGTTCCCCTGCACCACCGCCTGCTGATGGGCGCGGTGGCCGGCGGCGCGATCGGCAACGTCATCGACCGGGCGTTCCGTGCGCCGGTGCAGGTGGCGGGCGCGGCGGCCCCGAAGGGCGGTTTCATGAACGGCGCCGTCGTCGACTTCGTGTACACGAAGTTCTGGGCCACCTTCAACGTGGCCGACTCGTGCATCGTGGTCGGCGGCATCCTCCTGGCGATCGCCCTGTGGCGCCTCCCCGATCCGGAGCCGGAGACGTCGCCCGAGTCCGGGGCCCAGCCGTCGCCGGACGACCCGGCCGCCTCGAAGTCCACCTCGTGATCTCCGAGATCATCCCCACCGCCCTCGACGGTGAGCGGATCGATCGTGTGGTCTCGATGTTGAGCGGGTGCACCCGGGCCGAGGCCGCGGCGGCGGTGACCGGCGGCAACGTGACCATCGGCGGCCGGGTGGTCACGAAGGTGTCGACCCGCGTACGCACCGACCAGGTCGTCGAGCTCGCGGGTGACCCGCACGTCGCCGAGCCCCTGCCGCAGCCCGACGCGTCGGTCGTCGTGCCCGTGATCCACGCCGACGACGACGTGATCGTGGTCGACAAGCCGGCGGGCATGGTGGTGCACCCCGGCGCGGGCCACAAGGGCACGACGATGGTCAACGGCCTGCTCGCGATGTATCCCGAGCTGGCCGAGGTGGGGGAGTCGCATCGCCCCGGCATCGTGCACCGCCTCGACAAGGGCACGT
Source organism: Acidimicrobiales bacterium (assembly GCA_046331245.1). Lineage (GTDB taxonomy): Bacteria > Actinomycetota > Acidimicrobiia > Acidimicrobiales > Microtrichaceae > SSF14. The sequence goes on from JAXLRH010000013.1 coordinate 48,645, forward strand.
CGGGCCTGATGGTGGTCGCGCGCAACGAGCACGCCTACGTCGAGCTCGTCGACCAGCTGGCGACGCACGCCGTGGAGCGCGAGTACGAAGCGCTGGTGTGGGGTCACATGGGCACGGCGACCGGCACCATCGACGCCCCGATCGGCCGGTCGCGGCGCAACCCACTGCTCATGACGATCAGCGCGGAGGGCCGTGACGCCCGCACCCACTACGAGGTCGTGGAGACGTTCACCGACCCGCAGCCGATGACCCACGTGCTGTGCCGCCTCGAGACCGGACGCACCCACCAGATCCGCGTCCACCTGCGCAGCATCGGACATCCCGTCGCCGGCGACGACTCGTACGGCGGCAGGCGGCCGCTGCTCGACCTCACGCGACCGTTCCTCCACGCCCGCCGGCTGCGGTTCGTGCATCCCGGACCGGGGAGCTCGTGGAGTTCCACAGCCCGCTCGCCGACGACCTCTCGGCGCTGCTCGCGACCCTGTCGTAGATCGGGTCGTCGATCGGGTCGGCGATCGGCTCAGGTGGTGCCGGGCCAGGGGCGGTCGCCGCTGGTGATGCTCGACAGCTCCGCGAGGGTGTAGGCGCTCAGCGCCCGCTGCATCTGCTCGCCGACCTCGCCCCAGATCGACAGCAGCACGCACTGGCCCTCGTGGTCGCACGCGCCGTTGGTGTGGGGCTTGCCGAAGTCGCCGGCCTGGATCGGGCCGTCGACCGCGCTGACGACCTCGGCGAGCGTGATCTCGGCGGGCGGCCGGGCGAGCACGTAGCCGCCGCCGACGCCGCGCTTGGAGCGCACGAGGCCGGCGCCCTTGAGCGCGAGGAGGATCTGCTCGAGGTACGGCTGGGGGAGCCCGGTGCGCTCCGCGATGTCACGCACCGACGTGGGCCCGTCGCTCTCGTGGAGCGTGAGCGAGAGCAGCGCCCGGCTGGCGTAGTCGCCGCGTGTCGAAACCTTCACCCCCGCATCGTAGGCCGTCGCGGTGGCCGGCGAGGGCCGTCGGCTGGCACCGTTCCGGCGACGGGCGCACTACCGTGGTCGGGAGTGACCGACGACGACCTACGCCCCCAACCGGTGCTTCCCGAGTACGGGGGCGCCTGCAACGCGGGAATCATCCCCGCGTTGGTCGGCGACCCCGACGAGGCGCCGGCGTGGATGCTCGAGAGAGCGGTCGGCGCGGATCAAACGATCGTGCTCGTGCTCGACGGGCTCGGCTGGGAGCAGTTCACCGCCCGCCGCTCGCTCATGCCCACGCTCGCGGCCATGGACGGGCGGGCCATCACCACGGTCGCGCCGTCCACCACGGCGACGGCGTTGACGTCGATCACGACCGGCCTCGCGCCGGGCGAGCACGGCGTGATGGGGTACCGCATGGCCGTGGGGCGCGACGTGCTGAACGTGCTGCGCTGGACGACGCACCGCGGCGACGCCCGCCAGTCGATCCCGCCGCGCTCGATCAACGCGCACGACCCGTTCGGCTCGCAGCGCCCACCCATCGTGGTGCGCGCCGAGTTCGAGCACAGCGGGTTCACCGCGGCCCATCTCCACAACGCCCGCATGGTGGGCTACCGCATGCCGTCGACGATGGTCATCGAGGTGGCCCGGCTGGCCCGTGCCGGCGAGCCGTTCATCTACGTGTACTACGACGGCATCGACAAGGTGGCCCACGAGTACGGCGTCGGCGAGCACTACGAGGCCGAGCTGGTGGGCGTCGAGTGGATGATCCAGTACCTGGTCGACGTGCTGCCGCCGCGCTCGGCGCTCGTCATCACCGCCGACCACGGCCACATCGAGGTGCCGGAGATGGTGCGGCCCCATCCCGAGGTGATGAGCGCCGTCGACTTCCAGTCCGGCGAGGCCCGCTTCCGCTGGCTCCACGCCCTGCCCGGCGCCGCGGACGAGCTGCTCGGCGCCGCCCGCGAGCACCACTCCGACATCGCGTGGGTGCGGTCGCGGCAGGAGTGCATCGACGAGGGTTGGTTCGGCCCCGTCGTGACGCCCGCCTCCGCGGCGCGTCTGGGCGATGTCGCGCTGGTGCCGTTCGAGCCGCTCGGCTTCGAGGAACCCACCGACACGGGCCCGTACGAGCTGGTCGGCCGCCACGGTTCGACGACCGCCGCGGAGATGCTGGTGCCGCTGCTCGTGGCCCGCCGCTGAGCGTGCTCGGCCCGAGTCCGGCCCGAATCTGACTGTCGGCGCGGTTCGCTAGAGTCGGGTCCCATGTCGGATCCATCAGCCCAAGAGGTCATCTCGCCCGATTCGATCTCCTCCGGCCCGCCGCCGTCGGACGGCCAGACGGCCCCGTCCACGGGGGAGGCCGAGGCGCCCGAGGAGCAGCCCGACATCGAGTCGCCGGCCAAGATCATCCGCATCGGGGCCATGGTGAAGCAGCTGCTCGACGAGGTGCGCAACACCACCCTCGACGAGGCGGCACGCGAGCAGCTGCGCGACATCTACGAGAACTCCCTGGTCGAGCTGCGCACGGCGCTGTCGCCCGAGCTCGGGGGCGAGCTCGATCGCCTGGCGCTCGACTTCGACGACGACACGGTGCCGAGCGAGGCGCAGCTGCGCATCGCCAAGGCGCAACTCGTCGGGTGGCTCGAGGGGCTGTTCCACGGCATCCAGGCCACGTTGATGGCCCAGCAGATGGCCATGCGGAGCCAGCTCGAGGTCATGCGGGGCCAGCTTCCCCCCGGCGCCGCCGGTCCCAACCAGGAGCTGCCCACGCCGGGCGGCCCCGGCTACATCTGAGCCGGTGACGACGATGGCTGGGGCCGCACACATCCGGACCTGCTGCGGGAGCCACGCTCGTGGGTGACTCGTTCGTCCACCTGCACCAGCACACCGAGTACTCGATGCTCGACGGTGCGGCACGCGTGGGCGACGCCGTGCGAGCGGCGGCGACCGACGGTCAACCCGCGCTCGGCATCACCGACCACGGCAACATGTACGGCGTCCTCGACTTCTACAAGGCGTGCCGTGCGGTGGACGTGAAGCCGATCATCGGCTTCGAGGCCTACATGGCCCACGACTCGCGGCTCGAACGACCGCCGCGCCGGGGCAAGCAGGACGACTCGGGCGGCGAGGTCGACGGCGGCAAGAAGCTCTACTACCACCTCACCCTCCTGGCCGAGAACAACGAGGGCTACAAGAACCTCATCCAGCTCTCGAGCCGGGCGTTCATGGAGGGCTACTACTACAAGCCCCGTCTCGACTGGGAGCTGCTCGAGCAGCACTCGGCCGGGGTCATCGCCACCACCGGGTGCCTCGGCGGCCACGTGCTCCAGTCGCTCATGAACGACGGGTACGACGCCGCGCTGGCCAAGGCGGCACGGCTGCAGGACATCTTCGGGCGCGACAACCTCTTCGTCGAGATCCAGGACCACGGCATCCAGGCGCAGATCGACACCAACCCCGACCTCCTCCGCATCGCGAAGGCCATCAAGGCACCCCTCCTCGCCACCAACGACAGCCACTACGTGCACCAGGACGACGCCGTGGCGCACGACGCCCTCCTGTGCGTGCAGACGGGGTCGCTCATGAGCGACGCCGACCGCTTCCGCTTCCACGGCGACCAGCACTACCTCAAGACCGCCGAGGAGATGCGCTATCTGTTCCGCGAGGTCGAGGTGGCGTGCGACAACTCGCTCTGGATCGCCGAGCGCGCGCAGGTCGAGATCGCGTTCGGCGACGCGCTACTGCCGAACTTCCCGTTGCCGGAGGGCTTCGCCGACGACACCGAGTACCTGCGCCACCTCACGTTCGAGGGCGCCCGCTTGCGGTGGGGCGATCCGCTGCCCGACGACGTGGTCGAGCGCCTGGCGTTCGAGCTGCGGGTCATCGCCGACATGGGGTTCAGCTCGTACTTCCTCATCGTCTGGGACCTCATCAAGCACGCCCGCGACAACGGAATCCGCGTCGGTCCCGGTCGCGGCAGCGCCGCCGGTTGCGCGGTGGCCTACACGCTCTGGATCACCGACCTCGATCCGATCAAGTACGACCTCCTGTTCGAGCGGTTCCTCAACCCGTCACGCATCTCGATGCCCGACATCGACATGGACTTCGACACCCGCTTCCGTGACGAGATGATCCGGTACGCGGCGGAGATGTACGGCCGCGACCACGTCGCCCAGATCGTGACGTTCTCCCAGATCAAGGCGCGGGCCGCGGTGCGCGACGCCGCCCGGGTGCTCGGCTACCCCTACATCGTCGGTGACAAGGTGGCGAAGGCGATGCCGCCGCTCATCATGGGCCGCGACACGCCGCTCGGGGCCTGCCTCGAGAAGCAGGAGAAGTTCGCCGAGGGCTACGCGATGGCGGCCGACCTCCGCGAGATGTACGCCACCGACCCCGACGTCAAGAAGGTGATCGACGTCGCGAAGGGCCTCGAGGGCCTGCGCCGCCAGGACGGCATCCACGCCGCCGCGGTGGTGATCACCAAGGACGCGCTCACCGACTACCTGCCCATCCAGCGCAAGCCCGAGGCCGGCAAGCCGATCGAGATGTCACCGGTGGTGACGCAGTACGAGATGAACGGCGTCGAGTCGCTCGGGCTCCTCAAGATGGACTTCCTGGGCCTGCGCAACCTCGACGTCATCAGCGACACGCTCGCCCTCATCAAGAAGAACCGCGACATCGACCTCGACATCGACAACGTGTCGCTCGAGGACGCCAAGACCTACGAGCTGCTCGGTCGCGGCGACACCATCGGCGTGTTCCAGCTCGAGGGTGGCGCGATGCGCACGCTCGTGCGCTCGCTCGCTCCCGACAAGTTCGAGGACGTCGCCGCCCTCGTGGCCCTCTACCGCCCGGGCCCCATGTCGGTGAACATGCACAACGACTACGCCGACATCAAGAACGGTCGCAAGCCGGTGTCGTACTTCCACCCCGACGCGGAGGAGGTGCTCGCCGACACCTACGGCCTGATGATCTACCAGGAAGCCGTGATGCGGGTCGCGCAGAAGTTCGCCGGCTACTCGCTCGCGGAGGCGGACAACCTTCGTAAGGCCTGCCTGCCGGCGGGCACGAAGGTCCTGACCCGCTCGCGTGGGTACGTGCCGATCGAGTCCGTGATGAAGCTCCGTGATCGACGGCTCCACACCATCGACACCACGACCGCGACGAGTCGCTTCGAGCCGGTCGACGACGTGTGGTCCGTCGGCCGCAAGCCGGTGTACCGCCTCACGACCTCGACCGGGTATTCGATCGAGGCCACGTCGAACCACCCGTTCCTCGTCGAGGACGAGTGGGTCGAGCTCGGGTCGATCTCGGTCGGCGACCTCGTCGGTGTCGCGGCGAGAACCCGGACGAACGGTGGATCGAAGGTCTCCGCCGCCGAGATCGATCTCGCAGCGCTCCTGATCTCGGAGGGGTACACCCCCGACGTCCGGCTCGGTGGGGGCCCGCCGTTCTTCTGCAACACCGATCCCGAGCTGATCGACGCGTTCCGGTCGGCATACGCGGCGCACTTCGGGCGAGATCACGAACGGGCCAGAGAGGTGGCCGGCGTGACTCGGCTGGGCCTCACGCGCGCCGAGCTCCTCGAGCTCGAGCCGGTGCTCGGCCGTCTCGGGCGCTCCGGCGAGAAGATCATCGCCGACCGCATCGTCAACGCCCCGTTGCGCAAGATCGAACGATTCGTCGGCCTGTACTTCTGCGCCGACGGCTGGACCGACGCGTCCGGCACGCACATCGGCTCGAAGAGTCTCGAGGTCTGCCGCTCGATCAAGCGGATGCTCCTCCGCCTCGGTGTCGTCGGGAACCTGCATCGACGGGAGATCGTCGGCCACGGCACGCACTGGACGGTCTCGATCGCGGACAAGGGCATGGCTCGGCGCCTCCTCGCCGCGATCGATCCGCATCTCACCCAGATCAAGCGGGCGAAGGCGTCGCGCTGGTCGTCGACGTGGGGGGCGGCGTCGAGTGCGACCAACATCGGCATCCCGTCGTCGATCCTGGCAGCGGAGGTCGAACGCCGCTCCCGGGTCACCGGTCGCTCGAGCCGTGACCTCGGCGTCGACTCGGGGGGCTACACGTCGGTGGCGCTGCTCCACCGGGCGACGCTCGACGGCCTGCTGTACTCCGAGCGACTCGAGGACCTGCGCACCGGCGACCTCCTGTGGGACCGCGTCGTGTCGGTCGAGTACGTCGGCGAGCGGGAGTGCTTCGACTTCCAGATGTCCAACCCGGATCGCCCGTACGCGGTGGTCGAGGACTTCCTCGTCCACAACTGCGGCAAAAAAATCCGGGAGATGATGGCCAAGGAACGCGCCGGTTTCGTGGCCGGCGTGGAGCGGACCGGTTATGGCGAGAAGCTCGGTACCGAGCTGTTCGACATCATCGAGAAGTTCGCTGACTACGCCTTCAACAAGAGCCACTCGTACGGCTACGGCCTCATCTCGTACCAGACGGCCTACCTCAAGGCGAACTACCCGGCGGAGTACTTCTCGGCCCTGCTCACCAGCGTGAAGAGCTCGCTCGGAGAAGGCGGCGATCTACCTCGCCGAGTGCCGGGTGATGAACATCGACGTCACGGTTCCCGACGTCAACCGCTCCGAGTCCGACTTCACGCCGGTGCTGCTCGTCGACGCCGAGGCCGGCACGCAGACCCAGCAGATCAGCTTCGGCCTGTCCGCCGTGCGAAACGTCGGCGAAGGTCTCGTCGAGCTCATCGTGGCGGCGCGCGACGAGGGCGGCCCGTTCGCCGACTTCTACGACTTCTGCGAACGGGTGCACACCAACGTCCTGAACAAGCGCACCATCGAGTCGCTCATCAAGGCCGGAGGGTTCGACTCCTGTGGCCACCCGCGGCAGGGGCTGCTCACGGTGTTCGAGCAGATCGTCGACCAGACGGTGGCGCGCCGGCGCGAGCGCGACATGGGCGTGATGAGCCTCTTCGGCGACGTCGCCGACGACGACTCGGCGTTCAACGAGCGGCTGGCGATCCCCGACCTCGAGTTCGAGAAGAAGCAGCGGCTGGCGTTCGAGAAGGAGATGCTCGGCCTCTACGTGTCGGACCACCCGCTGATGGGCGCCGAGCGCTCGCTCGCCAAGCGCGTCGACTGCTCGCTGATGGATCTCTCCGAGCTCGAGGACGGGGCGATGCGCACCGTCGGCGGCGTCATCACCAACCTCCAGCGGAAGTGGACCAAGAAGGGCGACCTCATGGCCGTCTTCCAGCTGGAGGACCTCCAGACGTCGGTCGAGGTCATGGTGTTCCCGAAGTCGATGGCCGACCACGGCCACAAGCTCGTTGACGACGCCGTGGTGGTGGTCACGGGGCGGATCGACCGCCGCGACGACGCGCCGAAGCTCATCCCCAAGGACATCGACATCTTCGAGCCGATGGCGGAGGGCGCGCCGCCACTCCGCATCCAGGTGTCGCCGAACCTGCTGTCCGACGAGATGATCGATCGCCTCAAGGGGCTGCTCGTGGAGTTCCCCGGCGAGAGCGACGTGTTCCTCCACCTCGGCAACCAGGTGGTGCACCTGCCCGACCAGTTCACCGTCGACGTCGAGGCCGGCCTGGTGGGGGAGCTGCGCGTCCTCCTGGGGCACGAGGCGATCCTGCTGTAGGTCGCCGCGTACCCCCCGGTTTGACCCACGGGGTCTTGGGGCGCTGAACTACTAGGGCCAGTTTTGTGTTCCGGGCCAGGGTAGGGAGAGCAATGCCGTTCGATGTCAGCACGAAAGACTGCTCGCAGCTCACCGACTCGGAGCTGGCCGAGATGGCAGATCTGTGTGCCGAGACGCCGAGCCACTACGAGATCGGTGATCTCTCCAAGCAGGCCGAGGCCTGGGTGCTGGTGACGCAGGTTCGTGAGGGCGAGCACCTCCGCGGCTTCTCGTTCTCCACGCTCGAGCGCATCGGTGGCACGCCGGCGATCATCCTCGGCCTCGCCCACATCCGTCGCAATGCCAAGCGCGACCAGGTGCTCAAGCTGGTCATGCACGACAACTACCGCCGTGCGCTCATGGCCTTCCCCGACGAGGACGTCCTCGTCGGCACCCGCTTCGCCAGCGTCGACGGCTTCGAGGCCTTCAAGGTGCTCACCGACATCAACCCCCGCCCCGACCACAAGTCGTCGGGTGAGGAGCGTGCGTGGGGCCGCCGCCTCGCGAAGCGGTTCGGCATGGAGGTCGGCTACGACGACAAGGCGTTCGTCGCCCGGGGCAACGGCTCGTTCCCCCTCGTGTTCGACCACGAGGCGCTCAAGCCCGAGCGCATCGACGCTGCCTTCGCCACGTTCTTCAAGCCGCTGAAGCCGAAGAACGGCGACTGCCTGGTGGCCTTCGGCTGGATCATGGCCGAAGAGCTCCTCAAGTACAACTCTTGATGGCCTCGGCCACCTTCGCCTCAGGCTTGCTCGCTTCGCTCGCTGCTTCGGCTGCGGTACCTCGGCGCTCGATGGCCCCTGAGTGGAGCTGAGCGACGCGCTCGCCCGGCGCCGGTCGTGCCGGTCGTTCGCGCCCGACCCCGTTCCCGCCGACGTTCTTGACACGGTCCTCGCGGCGGCGCGTCGCGCGCCGAGCGCCGGCAACACGTGGGGTCTCGACCTCGTCGTGCTCGAGGGCGCCGAGCAGGTCGGCGGCTACTGGGACGTCACGCTGCCGCCGGCCGGCCGCGAGCGGTTCCCCTGGCCCGGGTTGCTGCACCGGTGCTCGTGGTGGTCACGGTGCGCGCCGGCGCGCACGTGGACCGCTACGCCGAGGCGGACAAGTCGCACACCGGTCTCGGCGACGACGAGTCGGCATGGCCGGTGCCGTACTGGTGGGTGGACGGGGAGCGGCGGTGATGGCACTGCTGCTCGCGGCGACCGGCGCGGGGCTCGGTTCGCTGCTGTTCGGCCTGTTCGACCACGAGGCGGCGGTCGCGGAACACCTGGGCGTGCCCGGCGATCGCCGGCTGCTCGGCACCGTGGCGCTCGGTTGGCCCGACGGCGACGACCGCACCTCGCGGTCGGGCGGACGGGCCCGTCCGGAGGCACCGGAGTTCATCCACCGCGGCGGATGGTGAACGACTACCGTTCAACCGCTGTTCAGCACGTGGAGGGATGAGTTCATGCAGAAGTTCTGGTCGCGGCTCGCCGTGGAGCTCGGCAAGCGAGCCGGTGTCGTCGCCCTCGTTGGCCTGATCATCACCCTCACGATGGGCTTCGGCATCACCCGCCTGAAGTTCGCGACGGGCACCGAGAGCTATCTGAACGCCGACGAGCAGGTGTACCGCGACAGCGTCCGCTACCAGGACAAGTTCGGTGGCGAGGCCAGCCTCACGGTCATCACGATGGACGCCGGCCACAAGGTGGACGAGCTCGCCACCAACCCGGCCAACCGCTCCGCCATCGAGTCGACGAGCACGGCGCTCCGCAAGGTGCCCGGCGTGCGCGGCGTCGTCGACCCGCTCGTGGCGCTGCAGCTCTCGCAGAACCTGATCTCGAAGGACCCCGACCACCCGACCGTCGAGAACCTCCTCGGCTCCGTGGCCGCGACCTCGCTCCTGAAGGCCATCGAGGACGCGCCGGAGAAGGACAAGGCCGCCCGTACGGCGGACAACAACATCACCACCGGCAAGGTGTTGGCGATCCCGGAGGCCGAGCGCGTCATCGGACAGCCGGCGTGGACGGACTTCCTGCTCCGCAACAACCAGAAGAAGATCAGGGCCTCGCAGTTGCCGGTGTTCCCGGACGACCGGCACGCGATGATCCTCACCCGCTTCGACGGGAACATGAAGGTCGACCCGGCGACGAAGGCGACCAACGACGCGTACGACCTCATCACCAAGCTCAAGCTGCAGAACGCCACGGCGCGGACCACGGGCGCACCGAAGCTGCTGGTGGAGATCAACGATTACCTGCGGGGCGGCATGCTGCAGCTCGGCGGCATCGCCTTGGCCATCATGGTGCTGATCCTGCTGGTGCTCTTCAACGTGCGGTGGCGCCTCCTTCCGCTCGGCGTGATCGTGATCGGTGTCATCTGGGCCTTCGGCACCGCCGGCTACCTCGGCATCCCGCTCACCCTCGTGACCGTGGCCGGTCTCCCGGTCATGTTGGGCATCGGCATCGACTACGCGATCCAGATGCACGCCCGTGTGGAGGAGGAGGCCGTCATCGGTCGGTCCGACCACCCGATCCAGGAGACGGCCCGCAACCTCGGGCCGGCCCTGCTCGTCGTCACGTTCGACGCCGTGTTCGCCTTCGCCGCCCTGCACTGGGCGAAGGTGCCCATGCTCCGCGACTTCGGTCTGCTGCTCGCCGTCGGTGTCGCGGTGATCTGCCTCGCGTCGATCATCGTGCCGCTCGCGACCCTCGGCATCCGTGAGTTCCGCAAGCCGACGCCCAAGGGCGACTACAACGAGGGCTGGCTCGGCAACCTCGTCGTGCGCCTCGGTGGTCTCCCAGCTCTCGCGGCGATCCCGCTGGCGATCGCCTCGCTCGCCATCTTCGCCGGTGGCATCACGGTGGAGAAGAAGCTCCACATCCAGGCCGACCCCGTGAAGTGGGTGAACCCCTCGTCGCAGGTCATCAAGAACCTGCGCTACGCGGAGCGTGAGGTGGGCGGTTCGAGCGAACTCGGCGTGTTCGCCGAGTCGAAGGACGTCTTCACGCAGCCCGTGGTGAACCACGTCGACGCGTTCACCAACCGCTACCTCACGACGCACCCCAAGGACGTGGTGGTGGCGTCGAGCATCGTGGAGATCGTGAGCGACCTCCTCGTCGTCCCGGGCACCGAGCGCGTGCCACCCCGCGCCGACCTCGTGAAGGCGGCGTACGAGGCGTCGCCCGCCGACGTGAAGTCGTCGGTGTACAGCAGCGTCGACGGCTCGCAGTCGCTCAACGTGGTGTTCCTCGCCGCGCCCGGCTCCCTCGAGGACCGCAAGGTGTTCGTGCAGGACATCCGCGACGACCAGGCCTCGGCGAACAAGCCGCCGGCCGGGCTGCGCGTCACTCCGTCGGGCCTCGTGGTGGTGGGCGTCGGTCTCCTCGACAACCTCGAGAAGAACCGCATCCTGCTCACCTACCTGTCCATCGCCTTCGTCGCGGCCTTCCTCGCGATCCGGATGCGCAGCGTGGTGCGCTCGCTGCTGTCGCTGGTGCCGGTGCTCATCGCCGTGGGCGCGTCGTCGCTCGTGGCCTACTGGGCGAAGCTCGAGCTGTCGCCGATGACCGCAGTCGGCGGCCCGCTCGTCGTTGCGGCGTGCACGGAGTTCACGTCGCTGATCCTGCTGAGGTTCGTGGAGGAGCGCGGTCGAGGGCTCTCACCCCAGGAGGCGGTCGACGTGACTGCCGCCCGCACGGGCCGAGCGTTCATCGTGTCGGCCATGACGGCCATCGCCGGCGTCGCCGTCATCAGCTTCTCCTCGATGCCGTTGCTCCGGGACTTCGGCCGTGTGGTGGGCATGAACGTGGCCATCGCGCTGCTCAGCGCACTCGTCGTGCTGCCGCCGATGCTGGTGTGGGCGGACAAGTGGGGCCTGGTGTCCAAGGGCATGATCCACCACCACGAACCGTTCATCGACACCCCGGGCGCCGGCGTCACTGCGGAGTGATCGTCGGTTCGCGAACCAGCTGCCGCTACCCTGACCGGATCGGGAGGGGTTCCGACGACAAGGTGGTTCTGCCATGACCGAGGTACCGAGATGACCGATCTGGTCGCGACGACGATCACGTCCGACGACGACACACCCCCCGTCACCCGCGAGGTGCAGGGCGAGGCCACTCGTGCCCGCCTCGTGGCGGTCGCGGTGACCGCCCTCGAGAAGGGCGGGGAGGGCTCCGTCAAGATCCGCGACATCGCTCACGCCATGGGCGTGTCGGTGGGCGCGGTGTACCACCACTTCGAGAGCCGTGAAGACCTCATCGTGGCGGCGCGGCTCGCCCAGTTCGAGGGCCTGATCTCCGGCGACGTCGACGCGATCCGCCAGCTCGCCGACACCGCCGAGACGGTGGACGACATGCGTCGCGGCATGCGCTTCCTCAATCGGGCCGCCCACAGCGCCGCACGTTCCGACTTCCGCCAGCTCCGTTCGGAGGTGGTCGGCGTGGCCCGTCACAACGACGGCCTCGCCGCCGCGCTGTCGGCGGCTCAGGAGCGGTGCACGGCCGAGCTCGTCGAGGTCGTCATCGGCCTGCAGGAGAAGGGGCTGGCGAACCCGGCCCTCGACCCCCGGGCCGTGGCCACGTTCCTCCAGGCGATCGCCCTGGGGCTCGTGCTCGACGACATCAACACCGACCAGCCGATGGACCGCGAGGCGTGGCACTCCCTCACGGACACGGTCTACGAGGTCTTCCTGGGGCCCGGCCCGTCCTAGCCGGCGGGCGGTCCGTCGGGCCGGCCGGCACCTGTCGGGTGCGGCCGCTCCGGCAAGTCGGTCGATCGTCCACTGCATCGCCTGCGGTCGGGTCATGCCGACCACGCCGCTGTGACCACCGCTCCCGGTGAGCCACCGGAGGGTGGGTTCGCCGCGGGCACACGTACGGTCCTTCACCGTCGCGGACATCACCGGCGGCACCGTGCGGTCGTCGACGGCGTGGACCAGCAGGAGCGGGCCCTCGCCGGGGGCCATCGCCGGCTCGTCCGCGCGGAGGTACGTGGCCCACGGCTCGGTGCGATTGGGAGGGGCCACGACGATGTTGCGGTTGCCGAACAGCTTCATCGCCCGGTCGACGTCGCCGCCGCAGCCGGTGTCGACCACGTTGCGGAGCATGGTGACGGCGTCGGGCACCAGGATCGACTCCAGGAGGGCGTCGGGGTGCACCGCCGCGATGCCCGCCATCGTCATCGTCGCGAAGCCCTTGGGCTGGAGTGCGACGAGCATCGCCGTCATCGAGTCGGCGACGAGGCTCGGGGGAGCGAACGCCACCGTCCCCACGAGCGTGTCGCTCGGGAGGCGTGATGCCGCGAGCTCGCGGGCGAACAGCGCCGCCTGGCCGCCCTGGGAATGGCCCCAGACGGCGAACCGCCTGCCGACCACCACGCCGGGGAGCTGGCCGGCGGCGGTGACGATGTCGAGCACGGCGCGTCCCTCCGACGCACCGTCGAAGTACGGGTGCAGGCCGGGGGTGCCCAGACCGGCGTAGTCGGTGGCGGCGACCACCCACCCGGCCGCGGCGAGGGGATCGGCCGCGGGCGGGTGACGGGGATGGGTGCGCCGGCGTCGTCGCTGGACACGTACATGACGCGCCACAACGTGCCCGGCGCCGGGTCGGCCACCGAGACCGCCGGTTGGTACCGCAGCAGCGTCCCGGGCGTCTCGGCGGCGAGCGCCGGGGGATCGGCCCAGATCGCTGCGTCGGGCGCGACCGCACGGGCGGGGGAGCCGGACACGACGGTCGTGCTCGTACTGGTCGTGGTCGTCGTGGTCGAGGCGGCGGTCGTGGTCGTCGCGGTTGTCGTCGTGCTCGGGATGGGGCTCGTCGCGGTCGTCGCCGTGGAACACGCAGCGAGGACCAGCGCCGCCGTCGCCGCGACGATGACCCGGTTCACGGGGTGGGGGCCGGCAACCCGATCGGGTTCGGGAACGGGAGGAGCCCCGAGCGGAGCACGGCGGCGGTGAACGGTCGCAGCACGGTGCGCAGCAGGTCGAGGCCGGTCTCGGTGAGCCCGTCGCGATACGGCTGCGCCGCGAGCTCGTCGGTGATCTGCTCGACGCGCGCCGACAGGACGTGCGCGGTGTCGGTCGCGGCGCCGTCCCCGTCGACGAGCCCACGAGCGCGCAGGCGGTCGGTGGCGCCCTCCCAGTCGTCGGCGCTCCATCCGCGCGCCTGCTGGAGGCGCTCGGGCGAGGCCGCAGCGCGAGACGTCAGGGTGGAGAGCACGTGCGCCTCGAGACCGCCGATGTCGGAGGCCACGAGCGCCGCCACGTGGCCGTCGCCGCGATGCTCCCGGAGGGTCGTCGCCGCCTGCCAGAGGCGCTCCACGGGATCGGCGCGCAGCTCGAGCGCCTGGTTCGTGGCGGCAAGCGTCCGCCCCTCGCACCGTGCTGCAGCGGCCGCCGACTCGAGGAGGGGGAGTGCCCGGCGGGTGAGCTCCTCCGCGTCGGGGGCTGCTTGGCGCAGGGCGACGGCAGCCCCGAGTGCCCGGGCGTCGAGGACGGCGGACGGGGTGGCCCGGCTCCACGCATCGGGGATCGCCCGTCGCACCATGCCCGGCGCGAAGTTGTAGAAGGTCGCCTCGACGGCGGCGGCCGTCGCCGGCCCCATGGGCGCCGATCGACCGGCGAAGTACCCCATCCAGAACCCCTTGAGCCCGGTCTCGGCGAGTGCGTCGCGACACGGCGTGGCGAAGTACGTGACCGCGTGCAGGGGCTCGAGCAGCTGCCAGATCGCGCGGCTCGGGGATGCGGGCGTGTCGTCGGACATCGGCATGTTCTACCCGGCGCGGCCCGCCTGGGGCGGCTTGGACGACGCGACCGGCGCCGGCGGGTTCACGACGTAGATGCGATCCTTCGTGAAGAGGCCGTCGAGGAAGTTGCCCGCCTCGGGTGTGTCGGCGATGCCGAGCCCGGTCCAGATCTCCTTCGCAGCGGGGTTGATCATGCCGTCCACCTCGATGCCGTCGCCGAAGCACCCGGTCTCCGCGATGATCCACCCGTAGTCGCGCAGCGCGACGGCGAAGATGCGCGCCGTCGAGCGGAGCGGGCCGGTGTAGCCGCGCTGGTCGAGCCACGCCTCGATGTCGGCGTCGGAGATGTCGAGGGCGAACCGCATGCCCTCGGGCACGGTCGTGCGTCGGGTCGCGTCGGTGTTCGGCTGGTTGTTCGCGCCGCAGTTGTTCGTGGGGTTGTTCTGCCACTCCACCCGCGTGGCCGGCGGCAGGTAGAAGCCGCAGGACGAACCGGCGGCGCTCGTGCCGATCTGGTCCGCGGTGCACGGCGGCCCGAACATCGTGCCGAAGATGGTCATCTCGAGCGCGTGCCGGATGGCCCCGGCGCGCACCTCGTACGGCGTGGTGATGAGCGCGAGCTTCGGGATACCCATCCCGCGCTCGACCTGGGTGCTGTTCCACGTGCGGTAGTCGCCCGTCGAACCGTCCTCGTTGAGCAGCTTGATCACGCCGCCGACGCAGAGGTCGTTGAACGGCGAGTAGCCCTTGGCGAGGTTGTCGAACGTGAGGCACGTCGAGGGATTCGCGCCCTGGTAGTCCCAGAGGCTCCAGTGCTCGCCGGTGTCGGGATCGACCATCAGCATCATGGCGTCGTTGCCGTTGGCCGCCTTCCACGAGTCGTTCCACGGCACCACGACCGAGAACCCCGGCGACGGCGGGAAGCCGAAGTTGGCGAAGAACGCCCGCTTGTGGCCGGTCGCGAGCCGTGCGTCGTAGATGGGGGTCGAGTAGTCGCGGAACTGCACGTAGACGACGCCGCGCTGCTTCGGGTCGTTCCATCCGCCGTAGCTGCTGTACTTCCAGAATCGCTCGACGTAGGGCTCGTAGGTGGACGACCGGCCGAACTCCGCCACGGGCCGGTTCCACGCCACCTCGGGAGCGAACGGCCGGATCACCTCCATGGCCGCCTTGCCGCCCGGCAGTGTGGGCGCCGGGCCGGAGGTGGTGGGTGGCGAGCTGAGCTGGTCGTGGCCGGCGACGACGGCGACGGCGAGGACCAGCACGACCAGCGCCGCGGCGATGCCCAGGACGACCTTGGTGGACGACTTCATCGGGCCAGTTGGGCGCGCAGACCCTCGGGCGTGTCGGTGGGAGCGAGGCACACGTGCCCGTGACACACGTACGCGGCGCCGTCGCGCCGGTCGGCCCACAGCGAGCCGGTGCCGGGTTCACCGGCGGCGAGCACCATCTCGGGGCGCCACTCCTCGCGCACCACCTCGACGAGGTCTGGACGATCGCCGACGATCACGACCTCCGCGAGGTCGTCGGCGAGCTCCACGGCGAGCAGCAGGTTCCCGAACGCCATGGGATTGTCGCCCGCCACGTGGCCGAGCGCGGCGAGGATGCGGTGCGCCGCGTCGCGGAACCGCTCGGCGGCCGGGTCGTCGGCGGACGTGAGCGCCGCGAGCCGCAGGAGCGCCGTCGTCGCCGTCGAGTTGGCGGACGGCGTCGCGTTGTCCATCAGGTCCTTCGGCCGGGTCAGCAGCGGCTCGGCATCGTGGCCGGTCGTGAAGAACCCCGCCGACGCGTCGTCCCAGAAGAGGTCGAGCAGCGCCTCGGCCACCGAGCGCGCCTCCGTCAGCCAACGCTGCTCGCCGGTGGCCTCGTACAGGCGGGTGAAGCCGTCGACGAGCGTGGCGTGGTCGTGCGCGAACGCCAGGTGCCGCGCGCCGCCCTCGGCCTGCCAGCTGCGGAGCCACCGCCCGTCGGGTCGACGGAGCTCGGCGCAGAGGAACTCCGCCTGCTCGACCGCCGCGGCGAGCCACGTGGCGTTGCCCGTCGCCGACGCGGCCTCGGCGAGTGACGCGAGCAGGAGGCCGTTCCACTCGGTGAGCACCTTGTCGTCGAGACCCGGCCTCGCCCTCGTGGCCGACCGGTGCGCGAGGAGCGCCGAACGGGCGGCGTCGAGTCGCTCGCGCTGTGCCTCGTCGTCGACCACGTCGAACCCACCGACAGGGCGGTGCAGCTGGTTGGAGCCGTCGAAGTTGCCGCTGCGCGTGACGTCGTAGTGCTCGACGAACTCCTCGGCCGCGTCGGCGCCGAGCGCGGTCGTGAGCACCTCGGTGAGCTCGTCGAGGGACCACACGTAGAACGCGCCCTCCTCGCTGTGGCCGTGGGCGTCGAGCGAGTCGGCGTCCTCGGCCGAGTGGAAGCCGCCCCGGGGGCTTCGCAGGTCGCGGAGCAGATAGCCCACGATGTCGTCCACCACGCGGCGGTACGCCGCGTTGCCGGTGAGCTGCCAGGCGTGCAGGTACGGGCGGATCAGCAGCGCGTTGTCGTAGAGCATCTTCTCGAAGTGGGGGATCGCCCACTGCTCGTCGACCGAATAGCGGGCGAAGCCCCCGCCGAGGTGGTCGTGGATGCCACCGGCGGCCATCGCGTCGAGCGATCTCGTGGCCGCCTCGAGCGCTGCGGTCGACCCGGTGCGGCGGGCCTGGCGCAGCAGGAGGTCGATCGCCATCGACTGGGGGAACTTGGGCGCGGTGCCGAACCCGCCCCAGCGGGGGTCGAACAGCTTGAGCAGCGCCGCCTCGGCACGGTCGAGCGCCTCGAGGCCGGGGTGGGCCGAGGCCTCGGCGAGCTTCGGCTCGCGGCGCAGGTACTCGGTGAGCTTCGCCGCCTGCTCGGCGAGGTCGCCGCGCCGGTGTTGCCAGGCGTCGTCGATCGCCGTGCACAGCTGGGTGAACCCCGGCATGCCGCGCCGCGAGGTCGGCGGGAAGTACGTGCCGCAGTAGAACGGCGCGCCGTCGGCATCCATGAACACCGTCATCGGCCAACCACCGCTGCCCGTCATCGCCTGCGTCGCCTCCATGTAGATGGCGTCGACGTCGGGCCGCTCCTCGCGGTCGACCTTCACGCAGACGAACAGGCGGTTCATCAGCGCGGCGATCTCGGGATCCTCGAACGACTCGTGGGCCATGACGTGGCACCAATGACACGCCGAGTAGCCGACCGACAGCAGGACGGGCCGGTCGGTGGACCGGGCCAGCTCGAACGCCTCGGGTCCCCACGGGAACCAGTCGACCGGGTTGTCGGCGTGCTGGCGGAGGTAGGGGCTGGTCTCGTCGGCGAGCCTGTTCACGGACGGCAGGCTACCGGTGGGCCGGGATCGGTAGTCTGCGCCGCCATGGAACTACGTCTCGACGGCAAGGTCGCGCTCATCACGGGCGCGTCGAAGGGCATCGGCAAGGCCATCGCGCTCGCGTACGCGGATGCGGGCGCGCAGGTGATGATCTCGTCCCGCAAGATCGACGCGCTCGAGGCGACTCGCGCCGACATCCTGTCGCAGGTGCCCGGCGCCGACATCGAGGTGTTCGCCGCGAACGCCGGGGACCTCGACGCCGCGCAGGCGTGCGTGTCGGCGACCGTGGAGCGCTTCGGGGGCATCGACGTCCTGGTCAACAACGCGGCGACCAATCCCTACATGGGCACGACGCTCGACATCGACCCCGGCCGCTTCGACAAGATCATGGAGGTCAACCTCAAGGCCCCGCTGTTCTGGGCCCAGTACGCCTGGCACGCGTCGATGAAGGACCGCCCGGGCGGGTCGATCATCAACGTCGCCTCCATCGGAGGCCTCTCCATCGAGACCAGCATCGGCAACTACAACGTGAGCAAGGCCGGCCTGATCCACCTCACGAAGACCCTCGCCAACGAGCTGGCGCCCACCGTGCGGGTCAACGCCCTGGCTCCCGGCCTGGTGAAGACGGACATGGCCCGTGCGCTCTGGGAGTCGAACGAGGAGGCGATGGCGCGGCACATCACCATGAAGCGCCTGGGTGAACCGGCCGACATCGCGAACGCCGCCCTCTTCCTCGCGTCCGACGCCGCGTCGTGGATCTGCGGCCACACGCTCGTCGTCGACGGCGGGATGCTCGTCGGCTGAACGCCGGGTGAACGCCGGGTGAACGACCCACCGCTACGCTGACCCCGTCAATCACGGGGGTGGAGCAGGGTGGATCGCCGGACATTTCTGAGTTCTCTCGCCGCGGCGTCGGTCGCCGTGGCCTGCTCGTCGGACGACGACGATGCGACCACGACCGGCTCGCGCTCGACGCGGGTCCGGCTCGCGACCCCGAAGAAGGCGCCGGACCTCGCCGCCGGGAGCTTCGCCCTGGGTGTCGCGAGCGGTGATCCCACGCCGGACAAGGTGCTGCTGTGGACGCGTCTCGCCTCCGAGCCCAAGGCCGTCGGCGGCGGGTCGCCGACGACCGACGTGGAGGTCGCCTACGACGTCGCGACCGACGCCGCGTTCGAGAAGCTCGTGGCGTCCGGCGTCGTCACCGCCACCGCCGAGCGCGCCCATGCGGTGCACGTCGATGTGACCAACCTCGACCCCGACACCTGGTACCACTACCGATTCCGTGCCGGCGATCAGACGAGCCCCGTCGGCCGCACCCGCACGCTGCCGGCGGCCGACGCCGCGGTCGACCGGTTCACCTTCGTGTTCGCCTCGTGCCAGGACTACCAGTGGGGCCGGTACGGGGCCTGGAAGCACGCCTCGGAGGAGCCCGATCTCGACCTCGTCGTGTTCCTCGGCGACTACATCTACGAGATCACGCTCGGTGACCTGTCACCGGAGAAGTCGGGCGACCGGGTGTGGGCCAACGCCGAGACCAAGACGCTCGACGACTACCGGGTCCGCTATGCCCAGACCAAGAGCGACCTGCAGCTGCAGGCGGCGCACCAGGCGGCGCCGTGGGTGACGATGTTCGACGATCACGAGGTGTCGAACAACTACGCCGGCGACGTCGGCCAGGCGGACGGGGTCGCGCCCGGCAGCCACGAGCGCCGGCTCGCCGCCTACCAGGCCTGGTACGAGCACACCCCGATCCGCGTGACCCCGGAGCCGGACTCGTACGACTCGCTGGTCGTGCACCGATCGATCCCGTTCGGCCGGCTCGCGTCGATGTTCGCCATCGAGACGCGCCAGCACGCGGATCCGCCGGCGTGCCGCGGCGAGTCCACCGGCGGCGGTGTCATGCAGACCGCGAACGACCAGGGCCCCGACTGCGCCGACCGCAACCGCGAGGACCGCACGAACCTCGGCGCGGAACAGGAGGCCTTCCTCCTCGACGGCCTCCGCGACTCCGACGCCACCTGGAACATCATCGCCAACCCCGTGATGATGGCCGGCCTCAACCTCGGCACGCCCGAGGCGCCCGAGTACCAGCTCGACGCCTGGGACGGCTATCCGGCCGCTCGGAACCGTCTCCTCGACCGCATCACCGGCTCGAAGGTGTCCAACCCCGTCGTGGTCACGGGCGATTGGCACGCCAGCTTCGTGATGGACGTGAAGCGCACACCCGACGGTCCGACGATCATGCCGGAGTTCCTCGCCGGCTCGATCACCACCGTGTCGTTCGCCACCGACTACCGCGCCGCGAATCCGCATGTGCGGTATTTCGCCACCGACCACTGCTACGGCCTGGTCACGGTGACCGCGGCCGAGCTCCGCTGCGAGTTCAAGTACGTCGCCGACGTGTGGGACGCGAACACGGCGATCTCGAAGGTCGACGGGTGGAAGGTGACCGCGGGCGACCACATCGCCCAGCCGGTGTAGCGACCGCCCCGTCGGCACCTCTGGGGGACGTCCCCCATGGCCGGGTGACCCGGCCGACGCCATCCTGTGGCCGATGACGAAGTTGGGAGCCGACGCCGACGCGCTCGACCGCCTGGCGTCGGCGTTCGCGGGGTTGGCGGACCGCCTCGTCGGCGTCGACCGCGAGCTCGCCGCCGCGCTCACTGACGCCGCGTGGCGCGGCGCCGACGCCGACGGGTTCCGCTCCCGCTGGCAGCGGTACGGACGGTCGACCATGGCACGTGCCGCGGGAGCCCTGCGGACGGCCGGCGTGGACGCTCGTCGTCAGGCAGCCGACCAGCGTCGTGTCAGCGCTGCCGACGTGGCGGTCGTCCCCACCGGGCCACGGCTGGCCCCGGCCGCCGATCGCGTCCGCCTGGTCACCCTCACCGTCGGCGCCGGCGAAGGCCTGGGTGTGGCCGCGTCCTCGCAGTGGCGGGTGGACGACCTCGGGCACGGGCGGGTGCGCGTGACCGAGCTGGAGCAGGCGACGTTCGGCGCGGTGCCCGGTGCCGGCGTGCAGGTGGGAGCGAGCCGGGGTGATGGTCGCGAGGAGCGATCGCTGGGCACGGGCGCCGCCGTCTCAGTCACGGCCGGGCTCACGCTGGGAGGGGAGCGCTCGTGGGTCGTACCCGAGGGCGACATCGAGCGACTCCTCCTGTCGCAGGGCGTGGAGCGAGCGACGGGCACGCCGTCGCCGCTCACTGCAGCGGTGGCGTCCGCGGTTCCCTTCGGTGGCGCACTCGCGTCGGCGGTGGGCCTCGGTGGTCTGTGGGACGGGCTCACCTACGGCGCCGCACCGGAGCGGGTCGGGGTCCGCGCCGGTCTGGCCGGCGAGGCGGCGGTCGAGGCCGGCTCCACCGGGAACGTGGTGTCGGCGGCGTCGAGCGGGGTCGCCGGCATCAGCGTCGACACGCGCACCGGCGAGCTGTCCGTGCGCCTCGAGAGCGATGCGCTCGTCGCTGCGGCGTCCCTGCTCGGGGTGCCGACCGTGGGTCACGACGTCGCCGCCACGCTCGCCCTCGATCGCTCGGGCGCCCCCGTCCGGCTGGAGGTCGAGACGTCGCGCCCGACGCCGGTCGCCGGCCACGAGGGAGTCGAGCGGGTGCGCGCCGCCGTCGACCTCACCGATCCCGACGTCGCCGTGGCCGCACGGCGGCTGCTCGCGGCCCTGGCAACCGACGGCGACGTCTCGGGCGCAGCGACACGGCTCGTGGGCGTCGGAGCGGCCCACGCTGCCGTCTCGGTCGATCGCTACCGGATCGCCGGCACCGATCGGGTGAACGTGTCGACGCCCGTCGTGTCCGGTTCGCTGAGCTACACCGATCTGCGCCGAGTGCGCTGACGTCGGTCCGTCAGATCTCCCGCCGGCGCAGCTTGCCGATGGCGGTGCGAGGCAGCGACGACGCGAGCTCCATGGCCCGCGGCGCACACCAGGCCGGGAGGTCGGCCTTCACGCGCTCGCGGAGCTCGGCGAGCGACGGCGGGTCGAGTGGGTCGGCCGGCACGACCACCACGGTCACGACCTGGCCCCACTCGGGATCGTCGCGGCCGACGACGGCGGCCTCGGCGACCTTCGGGTCGGCCTCCACGAGGCGTTCCACCGGGCCCGGCCACACGTTCTCGCCGCCGGAGATGATCATCTCGTCCGCGCGGCCGGTGACGGTGAGGAGGCCCGTCGCAGGATCGACCGAGCCGACGTCGCCCGTGCGGTACCAGCCGTCACGGTCGAGCGGGTCGGTGCCGTCCCGGTAGCACCGCAGCATCGTCGGACCCGACAGGGAGATGCCGCCGTCGGCATCGATCCGCAGCCCGACCCCGTTGAGCGGTTGGCCGTCGTAGACGACCCCGGCGCCGGACTCGGTCATGCCGTAGGTGGCGACGGAGTTGGAGGGACGATCGGCCGGGATCGCGGAGCCGCCGAGCAGGATGCGGCGGAACAGCGTCGGGTCGATCCGCCGGAGGGTGGTGGGCACCAGCGACACGTGCGTCGCACCAGCGAGCGCCGCCAGCTCGACCTCGACCGCGTCGAACGAGGGGAGCACGACGAGGCCGGTCTCGCACACGAGGGCACGGCTGATCACCGAGAAGCCGCCGATGTGATGGAGCGGCAGGCATCCGAGCCAGGTGACGTCGGCGTCCACGCCGAGGTAGGTCATCGACGCGAACGCGGAGAATCGGATCGCATCGTGGGTGAGCACCACGCCCTTCGGCACCCCGGTGGTGCCGCTGGTGGGGATGATCACGGCGTCGCCGTCCTCCGTCGAGCGACCGTCCAGCGATCGGCGTGCTCCATCGGCTTCGACGATCGCCGTCGGCGCGAGCGCGTCGATCAGGCTGGAGCGCCAGGCCACCGGTAGGCGTGGGTCGAGGGGGAGCGCCGCGTCGCCGGCGTCCCACACGCGACGAAGGGTGTCGACGAACTCCGGCCCGCCGGGGAGATCGATCGCCACCACGTCAGCCACGTTGAGCAGGGTAGGCGGTGGCGGTGGCCGGTCGGGAGCCCCGGGGGTCGCGGGAGTAGGGTTCACGTCGCTATGAGCACGATCCCGCCAGCACGGCCCATCGGCACGGTCGCCGATCCGGCCCACTCGTCCATCCGTCCCGCCCTCGCCTGGGAGGCGCGGCCCGACACGTCGCATCCCGGCCACGTCGGCGAGTGGCGCGACATCCGCTACGAGGTCGGCTTCCCCGAGAACACCAACGGCGCGATCGCGAAGATCACCATCTGCCGGCCGGAGGTGCGCAACGCGTTCCGGCCGCAGACCCTGCAGGAGCTCAGCCGGGCCTTCGACATCGCCCGTGACGATCCCGATGTCGGCGTCATCGTCCTGTGCGGTCAGGGGGACTACGCATTCTGCTCCGGTGGCGATCAGCGCATCCGCGGCAACGACGGCTACATCGGCGACGACGAGGTGGCGCAGAAGGGCATCGGGCGCCTCAACGTGCTCGACCTGCAGATCCAGATTCGTCGCACGCCCAAGCCCGTCGTGGCGATGGTGGCGGGCTACGCCATCGGCGGCGGCCATGTGCTGCACGTGGTGTGCGATCTGTCGATCGCCGCCGACAACGCGATCTTCGGCCAGACCGGCCCCAAGGTGGGCAGCTTCGACGGCGGCTACGGCTCGGGCCTCCTCGCCCGCAACATCGGCCAGAAGCGTGCCCGCGAGATCTGGTTCCTCTGCCGCCAGTACGACGCCGTGCGGGCCTACGAGATGGGCCTCGTCAACCAGGTCGTCGAGCTCGAGGCGCTCGAGGAGGAGACGGTGCAGTGGTGCACCGAGATGCTCGACATGTCGCCCATGGCCCTCCGCATGGTGAAGGGCTCGTGCAACGCTGCCGACGACGGCCTCGCCGGCATCCAGCAGCTGGCCGGCGACGCGACGCTGCTCTTCTACCAAACGGAGGAAGCGCAGTACGGCCGGGACTCCTACAAGAACAAGGAGAAGCCCGACTTCAGCCGTTTCCCGCGGCGCCCGTAGGCACCACGTCGATGGCACAGAACCGTTGGGTGCTCGGCGCTCGCCCGCGCACGCTGCCGGCCGCCGTCGTGCCGGTGCTCGTCGGCACGGCGTGCGCGTGGGATGCGGTGAGCTGGCTCAACTTCGCGCTTGCGCTCGTGGTCTCGCTCGCGCTGCAGATCGCGACCAACTACTCGAACGACTACAGCGACGGGAAGCGCGGCACCGACGATCCGTCGAAGCGCGTCGGCCCGCCAAGGCTGGTGGGCAACGGGCTGGCCGCCGCTGCCGAGGTGAAGCGGGCGATGATCGTCACGTTCGGCGTCGCGCTGCTCGCCGGCGGAGTGCTGGTACTGCGAGTGGGCTGGGAGCTGATTCCCGTGGGAGTCGCTGCTGTCGCGGCTGGCTACTTCTACACCGGGGGCCCCAAGCCCTACGGTTACCTCGGCCTCGGCGAAGCGTTCGTGTTCGTGTTCTTCGGCGTCGTCGCGACCGCGGGCTCGACGTACGTGCAGCTGGAGCGGGTGCACGTGGGATCTCGCTGGGCTGCTCGGTGATGGTCGGCTGTTTCGCTACGGCGCTGCTGGTCGTGAACAACCTGCGTGACATCCCCGGCGACACCATCTCCGGGAAGCGCACGCTGGCGGTGAAGCTCGGCGACCAGCGCCACGCATCCTGTATTGCGTGCTGATGGTGCTGCCGTTCCTCATCCTGCCGTTCGTGGCCGGCCTCGGTGACCGTCCGGTCGGGTCGCTGGCGTTCGCCGCGATCATGGTGGCCGGCGCACCCATCAAGACGGTGCTCGGCGGAGCGAGGGGCCCGGGTCTGATCCCGGTGCTCGGTGGCACGGGTCGGGCGCAGCTGGTCTTCGGCGTGCTGCTCACCGCCGGGCTCGTCATCTCGACCTACATCTGACGGCCCGTCCTCCTCAAAACCCGCGTTTTCGGGTTCGTTGTGCGCACCCCTCGCGCACAACGAACCCCAAAACCGGAAGGCGGGGGAAGGCGGGGGATGGTGGGGGATGGTGGGGTGCTCAGGGGAGGTTGGCGAGCCAGGTGGTGACGAGGTCGGCGGTGAGGAGCGGCTGCTCCAGGTGCACCGTGTGGCCCGAGCCGCCGACGATCGCCAGCGTCGCCTGGGCGCCGATGCCGGCTGCGAGGCGCTCGGCGAGGGCCGCGAACTTGGTGTCGTCCTGCCCGGCGATGATGAGCACCGGCATCGTGAGCTCGCCGAGGCGATCCCACAGCGGCTCCTGCGTGCCGGTGCCGGCGAGGCGCAGTGACGAGGCAAGGCCCGCGGCGCTGTTGGAGCGGCGCTCGTCCTCGAAGCGTCCCTCCGGCGGGAGGCCGGCGAACAGGGGCAATGCCAGCCACTCGCCGACGAACGCGTCGACACCGATCGTCTCGACGCGGGCGGCGAGCGCGTCGTCGGCCGCACGTCGAGCGTCCCGCTCGCCGTCGTCGTCGATCCCTCCGGTCGCGCTGACGAGCACCAGCGCTCGCACCGAACGGGGATGGGCGAGCGCGACGTGCAGGGCGACGCGGCCACCCATCGAGTAGCCGACGAGCGCTGCCGGCCGGTCCGGCTCGATCGCGTCCGCGACGAGGTCGGCCGTGGTCCAGAGGTCGGCGCGGATCGCTCCGGCGGCGCCGTGGCCGGGGAGGTCGAGCGCCGTCACCTCGTGGTCGGTTGCGAGCGCCGGTGCGAGCGGCCCCCAGCAGCGGCCGGTCTGGCCGAAGCCGTGCAGGAGCACGACCGGCATGGCGTCGTCGGGGGTGTCGGCGTCGTTCATGTGGGGCCCGACCGTAGCCGTAGGCTTCCCCCGATGGACTCACCCGGACCCGACGCACCGAACGAGGCGATCACGTTTTGCGCCACGCTGATCGACCAGTGGGTGCGCCTCGGCGTGCGCCATGCCGTCGTGTCGCCGGGGTCGCGGTCGACGCCGCTGGCGCTGGCGTGCGCCGGCCATCCGGGCCTGCGCACCCACGTCCACCACGACGAGCGGTCGGCGTCGTTCATGGCCCTGGGCATCGGTCTGTCCACGCGCGTGCCGGCTCTGCTCGTGACGACAAGCGGCACGGCGACCACCGAGCTCCACTCGGCCGTCGTCGAGGCGCACCAGGCCTGCGTGCCGGTGCTGGTCTGCACCGCCGATCGCCCGCCGGAGCTGCAGGGGGTGCACGCGCCGCAGACGATCCGCCAGACGGGCCTGTACGGCGACGCGGTGCGATGGTTCGTGGAGCCCGGCCCGCCGGACGTCGAACACCGACAGTCGTGGCGCTTCCTCGCCATCGACGCGTTCGCCGCGGCGATGGGCGCATCGCTCGGCCACCCGCCGGGTCCGGTCCACCTCAACCTGGCCTTCCGCGAGCCGCTGGTCGGACCGCTCGGCGAGTTGCCGGCGCCCGTCGAGGTCGAGGTGCCTGCTCCGGTGCTGTGGGGTCTCCTCGACGAGCAGCTGGGGGCGTTGCGCCGCGGGGTGGCCGGTCGGCGGGGCGTGATCGTGGCCGGCGATCGGGCGGCGCGGTCCGCCGACGATGCCGAGGCGTTGATCGCCCTCGCCGCGACGCTCGGCTGGCCGGTGCTGGCCGACCATCAGTCGGGCCTTCGGGGCCTGCACCGCGAGGTCGTCACGACATTCGACTCGCTGCTCCGCGTCGACGCCGTCGCGCAGGAGATGCGCCCGGAGTTCGTGCTGCACGTGGGCGGGCTGCTGGCCTCGCGCATCACCAACGAGTGGCTCGCACGTTCGGCCGCGACGCACGTGGCGCTCGACCGGTGGGGGATCCACCCCGACCCCGACCGGATGCTCGACGAGCGGTTCACGGCCGACGTGGCGCTGGCCTGCCGGCAGCTCGCCGGCGGCGGCATCGAGGGTGCGGCGCCCGAGTGGGCCGAGCGCTGGTCGCATCTCGAGTACGAGGCCCGGCGCGCCGTCATCCGCACCCGGGCCGGTGAGCCGCTGCTCGTCAACACGGCGCTGCGCAGCGTGCCGGAGGGCGGCAACCTCGTCGTCTCGTCGTCCATGCCGGTGCGCGACCTGGAGTGGTACGGCGACCGTCGCGGCGACATCGGCGTGTTCAGCAACCGTGGAGCGAACGGCATCGACGGCGTCACGTCCACGGCGGCCGGCGTGGCGCTCGGCACCGGTGCCCCCACGATCTGCGTCATCGGCGACGTGGCGTTCCTCCACGACACCAACGGCCTACTCGGCATCGGGCGCCGCGAGCTCCCGCTCTGCATCGTCGTCATCGACAACGACGGTGGCGGCATCTTCTCGTTCCTCCCGCAGGCCGAGGCGCTGGAGCCGGAGCGGTTCGAGCAGCTGTTCGGCACCCCCCACGCCGTCGATCTCATGGGGCTGGCGCGTGCGCACGGGCTCGACACGGCGTTCGCGTTCACCCACGACGAGTTCGTCGCGATCCTGCAGAAGTGGGCCGGGCTGCCGCGGCCCCTCGTGGTGGTGATGCGGAGCGAGCGGGGACGCAACGTCGTCGAGCACCGGGCGATCAACGACGCGGTCGCGGAGGCGGTGACGGGCGGGGCGCCTACAGACGGGTGATCGAGCCGAGCGTGGCGGCGAACTTCGCGCGGGTCTCGGCGAGCTCGCTCTCGGGGTCGCTGTCGGCCACGACGCCCACCCCGGCGAACAGCCGGGCCGTCGCCCCGTCGACGGAGACGCTCCGCAGACCGACAGCCCAGGCCCCGTTGCCGGAGGCGTCGACCCATCCCACCGGGCCGGCGTAGCGGCCGCGGGTGTCGGGTTCGAGCTCCTCGATGAGCTCGAGTGCCGCCTCGCGGGGAAAGCCGCCGACCGCGGGAGTGGGGTGGAGGGAACGCACGAGCTCGAGCACCGATGCTGCCGGTTCGCTCAGGCGACCCTCCACCATGGTGGCGAGGTGCTGCACGCTCCCCGCGGCAACCACCGACGGGACCGGCTCGGCGTCCACGAAGCTCGTCCACTCGAGGAGGGTGTCGAGCACCATGTCGATGGTGATCTGGTGCTCGTCCCGATTCTTGTGCGAGTGCAGGAGCTCGGCCGCCTGGCGCCCGTCCACGTCCTGATCGCCGGTCCGCGGCGTGGTGCCCGCCATGGGGTGGGCGCGGACGACGTCGCCGAACCGCGACACCAGGAGCTCCGGCGACGCGCCGACGAACCCGTCGACGTCGAAGCGGAACGCGTGGGGGTGGGCGTGCGCCAGGCGGTCGGCGAGGACGTGCGCGTCGAAGGGCCGGTCGGCGGTCACCACCAGCTCGCGTGCCAGGACCACCTTGTCGAGATCACCGGCGGCGATGCGCTTGGTCGCCTCGGCTACGAGGTCGCACCAGGTGTCGGCGGCGATGACGGAGCGGATGGTCATCTCCGACGGCGACGGGCTGACGCCACCGTCGTCCGAGGCCGAGGCCGAGTCCGGCGCCGGCTCGGGGGAGCCGGGCGACGGCGGCGACACGGTGGTGATCCAGTGGGCACCGTCGGCGGTGGACCCGCGGAGCACGGCCGGGACGACGAACGTGGCGGGCGCGGTGCGGTCGAACGGCAGCGCCGCGAAGGCCACCGGCCCCGAGCCGGGCACGTCGCCGAGCTCCGAGGTCGCGGCGATCGCCGCGAGCGCGTCGGTGACGAGGTCGAGGTGGTCGACCCAGGGGGCGGGGAGCTCGATGCGGAGCGCCTCACCCCATCCCCGCAGCTCCCGTCGCGGCGACAGGAACATGGTGGTCGGCAACGTCGTGAGCGACCGGCGGGCGTCGCTGCGTTCCGTCGTCGCCGTGAGCGTCGCAGCGTCAGTCACGGTCGCGGGTTCCCGTGAACAGCTGGCTGATGCCGACCGTGTACAGCTGACGACGGGCGTCGGAGAAGCCGCTCCGTGCCAGCGACGCCACCATCTCGGCGGGTTCGGGGAGGTACGCCACCGACTTCGGGAGGTACGCGTACGCCGACTTGTCGGAGAGCAGGCCGCCGACGAGCGGTACGACCTTGCCGAAGTAGATGCCGTGACCGAAGCGCAGGACCGGGTTGGGCGGCTGTGCCACGTCGAGCAGCGCAATGCGACCGCCGGGACGCACCACCCGGGCGAGTTCGGCGAAGAACCCGTCGAGCTCCACGAGGTTCCGCAGCGCGAAACCGCACGTCACGCCGTCGAGGACGCCGTCGGCGAGCGGGAGGCGCAGCACGTCGGCCTGCGCCCGCGGGAAGTTGCGGGGAGCGTTGGCCAGCATGCCGAAGCTGAGGTCGAAGCCCAACGGCACCATGCCCTTGCGATCGAGCTCGAAGCAGAAGTCGCCGGTGCCGCAGGCGAGGTCGGCGACGACCGATCCCGGCACGAGCCCCAGCGACGAGACGGCGCGCTGGCGCCAGCCGACGTCCATGCGGAACGTCATGAGCCGGTTCACGAGGTCGTAGCGGGGGGCGATCGTGTCGAACATCGACCGGACGGCCGCGACCTTGGCATCGCCCTGCGGGAGTGAGTCGTCGATCGGGGGTGCGGTCACGGCGCGAGCCTACGGGCTGCAGCGCCCGACCGGCACAGCGCCGGTACCGTGTGCGGATGGACGGCCGGCCCGACATCGCCGCTGACGGGTGGCGCGCGAGCGCCGGCTGGTGGGGCACCGACGATGTGACGTCGCGCCTCGCGATGGCCGGCACGTTGGCGCTCACGTCGGGGTTCCCCGTTGCCCTGCTGGCGCTGCGGGCCCGGCTCGGCGACGGGCTGGGCTATCGGTTCCTCCTCTGGAACCTGTTCCTCGCCTGGATCCCGCTCGGGTTCGCGTTCCTCGCCGAGGTTGGCTGGCGCCGTCACTGGTCGCGGCGCCGCCTGTTGCTGCCGTTGTTCGGATGGC
This sequence comes from Acidimicrobiales bacterium, assembly GCA_046331245.1. Classification (GTDB taxonomy): domain Bacteria; phylum Actinomycetota; class Acidimicrobiia; order Acidimicrobiales; family Microtrichaceae; genus SSF14. The sequence continues at coordinate 78,130 of JAXLRH010000013.1, forward strand.
TGCTGTTCTTCCCCAACGCCCCCTACGTGGTCACCGACGTGGTGCACCTGCAGGGCAACCGCGTGTCGCCGCTGTGGTTCGACGCGCTGATCCTCTTCTCCACCGGGCTGGCGGGTCTGCTGGTGGGATTCGTGTCGCTGCGCATGGTGCAGCTGATCATCAGCGCGTCGTTCCAGCGGGCGTGGGGCTGGATCGTGTCGATCGGTGTGCTCGTGCTCTCGGGGTTCGGCATCTACCTCGGACGGTTCGCTCGCTACAACAGCTGGGACATCCTCACGAGCCCCCGCTCGCTGCTGTACGACGTGCGATCGGTGGCGCTCGATCCGGTGTCGAACCGGCGCACGATCGCCATCAGCGTGGTGTTCACCGCGTTCCTCGTGGTCACCTACCTGGGCACGATCGCCCTCGGTCAGATGCGGCTCCCGTGGCGCGCCGACCCGCCCGACCGCGCGCCGGCGTCCGGCTCGTCGGGTTCGACCACCTAGCGCTGGGGCTGCCGAGCGCTCCGGCGCGTCAGCCCGTTGGTTCGGGGGTCTTGGCCAGCACGTCGTCGATGACCGACGTGGCGGTGACGCCGTCGCGCTGGGCGTCGGGTCGCACCATGATGCGGTGTTCGAGCACCTGGTGCGCGAGCTCCTGCACGTCGCGGGGCAGCACGTGGGTGCGGCCGTGCGCGACGGCCCAGGTCTTGACGGCACGCACGAAGCTCATCGCGCCGCGGACGCTGATGCCGTTGACGACCGAGTCGGTGTGGCGCGTGGCCTCGGTGAGGTCGACCACGTAGCGCAGCACGCTCGGGTCGACGTACACGCAGTTCGCGATGGCGCAGGCCTTCGCCAGGCTCGGCGTGTCGAGGATCGGTTCGATGAGCGAGGAGCGGTCGCGGATGGCGGCCTCGTCGAGCAGGCGAACCGTGCTGTCGGGGTCCGGGTAGCCGAGGTGGAGCCGGAGGAGGAAGCGATCGAGCTGGGCGACCGGCAGCGGGAAGGTGCCCTCGTGGTCGATCGGGTTCTGGGTGGCGATCACCATGAACGGGGGGCCCACGGTGTTGGTCACGCCCTGCACAGTGACGCGTCCCTCCTCCATGACCTCGAGGAGCGCGGACTGGGTGCGGGGACTGGCGCGGTTGATCTCGTCCGCCACGATGATGCTGTTGAAGATCGGGCCCGGGTGCAGTCGGTACCGGTCGGTGCGCTCGTCGAAGAGGACGACGCCGGTGATGTCGGACGGCTGCAGATCGGCCGTGAACTGGATGCGGCTCTGGCTGCCGTAGACGCCGCGGGCGAGGGCTCGCGCCAGGGTCGTCTTGCCGCTGCCGGTGACGTCCTCGAGGAGTAGGTGACCCTGCGAGAACAGGCACGCGACGGCGCTCTTGATCACGTCGGTCTTGCCGATGATCGCTCGTTCGATGTTGGCGACCATGCCGTCGTAGACGTGGGAGAACCACGTCGCTTCTTCCTGGGTGATCAGAGCCATGCGACAGCTTGGCAGAACGTGAGCGCTACAGGACCGTGACGACGGGTTGGACCACGCCCGGGGTGGCGTCGAACCGCACCGCCGGTGCGCTGGTCGCCCACGGCACGACGGGTTCGAGCTCGTGGAAGGTGACCGACATCCCTGAGGGAGTGCACTCGGCGATGCCGAAGCCGTTGCGGCGGATCTCGCTGTAGTCGAACGCGGGGTCGGTGAAGTAGGAGCCGCCACCGGCCGCCAGCGCGTTGTCGATGATGCCGCTGGGGGAGCTGATGGACCCGCCGGTGTACTCGTACGCGACGGTGGGCGCGGCGGGGTCGTCGAAGTCGGTGCGGAGCGGTGCTGCGAAGAACGAGTGCACGTCGCCCGTGAGGAACGCGACGTCCTGCACACCGGCCGTGCCGATGTGGGAGAGGACCAGGTCGCGCTCCCAGCCGAACCCGTCCCACGAGTCGGTCCCGAGGTAGAGGCCCGCGTGCTTGGGGAGCGACGGGTCGGCGGCGCGTGCCGCCGGGGTGTCGTCGTCGCGGATGCGGATCGGCGCGATCATCACCTGGTTGCCGATGAGCTTCCACTGCACGCCGTCGGACTGCGCCTGGTCGAGCCCGTCGAGGAGCCACTGCCGTTGCGTGGTGCCGAGCATCGAGCGGCCGGCCGCCTGCAGGTCGCCGGTCATCACCTGGAGGCCGAGGATGCCGAGCACCGACGTACCGAGGTGCTCGTCGCGGTACTGACGCGAGTCGAGGAGGAAGATCTCGCCGAGGTTGCCCCACCGCAGGGAGCGGTAGATCTGGTTGCCGTTGAACGGCCAGACCGGCATGTACTCGAACCAGGCCTGGTAGGCGGCGGCGGCGCGATCGGGCTCGGTGGTGAAGACGGTCTTGTCGTAGTCGTTCTCGATCTCGTGGTCGTCCCAGATCGGCACGAGCGGGTGCGCGGCGTGGGCGGACTGCAGGTCGGCGTCGCTGCGGTAGAGGCGGTACTTGGCGCGGTACTCGTCGAGGGTGTCGACGGTGGCCGTCGGCTCGGGGCGGATGGGGCGGAGGATCTGGATGAGCGCCGACTCGTAGATGTAGTCGCCCAGGAAGACGACGAAGTCGAGGTCCTGCGCCGCGATGCCGCGCCAGGCGCCGTAGTAGCCGTTGGCGTACGACTGGCAGGAGCAGAACGCCACCTTGAGCGAGGCCGGGCTCGAGCCGGCGAGGGGGAGTGTGCGGGCTCGGCCCACCGTGGAGGTCTCGGCGCCGCCGGTGAACCGGTACCAGTAGTTCGTGTCGGGCGACAGCGAACCGGCCAGCACCTTGACGCAGCCGTCGGCGAGCGGGTTCACGGCTGCCGTGCCCGATTGCACGATGGTCGTGAACGCCGGTGTGGTGGCGACCTCCCAGCCGACCGAGGTGACGGTCGGCGCGTTCGCCAGGTCGACGCGAGTCCACAGCACGGCCTCGGTGGGCGAGTGCAGACCGGACGTGACGCCCAGGGAGAACACGCCCGACGGCGTGGTGGCATCTGGCGCGCACGCCGTCGCCGTCCCGCCGAGCGCCGCCGCTCCGATGGTGCCGGCCCCGGCGCGCAGGAATCCCCGTCGATCGATCATGTGTCGCCCCCTCCAGACGTTGCTGGACAAAGGGTAAACGACAGATGAACTGTCCTGCCGACGCTTCGGCGAGCGCCTGCGCTGCCTTGCCTACGCTTCGGCGAGCGCCTGCGCTTTGGCCCAGCGGTAGTCGGCCTTGCCCGACGGCGACCGCTGGATGAGATCGCGGAACACGTACGCCTTCGGCAGTTTGTAGCGGGCGACGTGCCGCTCGGCCTCGGCGGTGAGCTCCTCGGCGGTGACCGACGCTCCGGCCTTCACCTGCACCACGGCCACGACCTCGTTGCCCCAGCGCTCGCTGGGCCGACCGCACACCACCACGTCGAACACGGCGGGGTGCGCGGCGAGTGCCGCCTCGACCTCCTCGGCGAAGATCTTCTCGCCGCCGGAGTTGATGGTGACCGAGTCGCGGCCGAGCAGCTCGAGCACGCCGTCGGCGTTGACCCGGGCGCGGTCGCCGGGCACCGAGTAGCGCACGCCGTCGATGGTGGGGAAGGTGCGCGCCGTCTTGTCGGGGTCGCCGAGGTAGCCGAGTGGCACGCGGCCCTGCTGGCCGAGCCAGCCCATCTCGTCGTCGCCGGGGGCGAGGACGCGGGAGAGGTCCTCGGAGAGGATGCACATGCCGGGGCCGGGGGAGAAGGTGCCGGTGCTGGCGGTCTGGCCGGCGCTCTGGATCTGCGAGGCCTGCTGGCCGGTCTCCGACGCGCCGAGCCCGTCCATCACCATCATCGTGGGGATGGCGGCGAGCAGACGTGCCTTCACGCCGGCGGAGAGCGCGGCGCCACCCGAGACCGTGAGGAGGAGCGAGCTCATGTCGTACTTGCCGGTCTCGAGCTCGTCGAGCAGGGGACGGGCGAACGCGTCGCCCACGATGAGGAGCACGTTGACGCCCTCGCGCTGCACGGTGGTGAGCGTGTCGACGGGATCGAGACGGTCGACCACGGACGGCAGCACGATCGTGTTGCCGGCGCCGAACGAGTTGAACGCCAGCCAGTGCGCGGCCCCGTGCATGAACGGCGGCGACGGCAGCACCTTGGCCCCGCCAGCCGAGGCAGCGGTGGCGATGGCGTCGAGGTCGGGCCATTCGTCGGAGGTGCCGAGCTTGCGGCCGCCGAGCGCGGCCGGCCAGATGTCGCCCTGCCGCCACAGCACGCCCTTGGGCATGCCCGTGGTGCCGCCGGTGTAGAGCATGTAGAGGTCGTCGGGCGACCACGCGTCGCGGACGTCGTCGGCGAGGTCGGGCGAGGCGGCCTCGAGCGCGTCCTCGTACCACTCGGCGCCGGGGAGGAGGTCGTTGCCCGACGCGTCGCGCACCTGCAGCAGCGTGGTGAGGCCCGGCACGCGATCGCGCACCTCGGCGAGCGTCGGCGCGAAGGCCGAGTGGAAGATGATGCCCTTCGCCCGCGAGTCGACGAGGAGGTACTCGAGCTCCTCGGCGACGTAGCGGTAGTTCACGTTGAACGGCACGGCACGGGCCTTGTACCCGCCCAGCATTCCCTCGAGGTACTCGTTGCCGTTGTGGAGGTAGAGGCCGAGATGGTCCTGGCCGGACTCGTGGTTGCCGAGGCCGGACCGCTCGGTGTGGACGGCGAAGCCCCGCTCGAGGAGAGCGTTCGCCAGGCGTCGCGTGCGCTCGCCGATGTCGGCGTAGGAGAACGTGCGGGTGGCCGTGACGATGCACGGTCGGTCACCGGCCACGGCCTCCACGGCCTCGTGAATCTGAGCGAGATTGAACTCCACGTCGTCCCCCTGGGTTCCCCTGAGTCGACGATCATACGACGGCGCCGAAGTGGCGGGGAACGCCGGGTCAGCGGCAGTCGGGATCGGTTGCCGGCACCGTGAGCCGGAGGAGGTACGCGTCGACCGCGTCGTCGACACAGGCGCTGCGGCCGTAGCTCGTGTGGCCCTCGCCGTCGTTCGACACGAGGTGGCCGTCGGTCAGCATGCGGGCGATCTTCACCGAGCTCTCGTACGGCGTCGCCGCATCGCCGCGGTTGCCGAGGACGAGCACTGGCGGGCCGCCCTCACCGGTGACGGGCCCCACGATCGACTGCGGTGCGGCCGGCCAGTAGGCGCACGGCAGCAGCTCGTTCGCGACCGAGCCGCCGATGCGGGGCGAGAGCGCTCGCAGGCGGTTGGCGAAGGCCTGGTACTCGGCCGAGCCGGTGGGGTGGGGTGAGTCGAGGCATTCGACCGCGGCGTACGCGGTGAAGCCGCCGAGGTCGTAGTAGCCCTGTGCCAGCTGCAGCATCTTGCGGCCGTTGCCCTTGAGCGCGGCCGCGATGGCGGCGCCGAGGTCGGGCCAGAGGCTCGGTTCGTAGCTGACGAACACGGCGCCCGTCTCCAGCTCGGCGGGGCCGAGGGTGGCGCCGCCGCCGGCGGGGATCGGCGCCTTCTCGACCCGCCGTTGCAGCTCGTCGTACGCGGCCGCCAGATCCGGGACGGGGCACTTCGTGGCCGCGGTACATGCGGCGAGTGCCCGCGAGATCCACGCGTCGATCGCGGTGGTCTGGCCGGTGAGCCAGTCGGTGAAGGTCTCGGTCGGGTCGACCACGCCGTCGAGCACCATCGCCCGCACCTTCTGGGGGAACAGCGCGAGGTAGCGCAGGCCGATGAGGGTGCCGTACGAGAAGCCCATGTAGGTGAGCTCCTGCTCGCCGAGTGCGACGCGGATCGCATCGAGGTCGCGGGCCACGGCGTCGGTGCCGACGTGGGCGGCGAGCCCGGCGTCGGTGCGTGCGCAGTCGTCGGCGACGCGACGGGCGTCCGTGTCGATCGCCGTCTGCTCGGCGTCGTCGTCGGGATCGGGATCATTGGCGAGGAACTCGTCGACGTGGTTGGAGCAGCGGAACGAGGTGCTTGCGCCCACGCCCCGCGGGTCCCAGCTGACGAGGTCGAAGCGCGACGACAGCGACTCGTCGAACGGCTCTTCGTACAGGAAGTCGATGCCGCTGCCACCGGGCCCGCCGGGGTTGGTCACGAGCGCGCCGATGCGCTTGCCGGTCGCGGGCTTGCGGGCGAGCGCCAGGTCGATGCGGGGCCCGTTAGGGGCCGCCCAGTCGAGGGGCACGGACAGCGTGGCGCAGTCGAACGCCCGGTGCCCACGACACGGCGCCCACGACAGCGAGCCCGACTCGCCGGTGGTGCGCTTCGAGATGCGATCTGCACCTCCGGTGGAGCAGGCGGCGATCAGCGTGGTGGCGATCAGGGTGACGGCGAGGGCCGCGGCGGCGAGGGGGAGAGGCCGCCGTCGACGCGGGAGGAGGGCTGGCGACACGGCGGCCAGGCTACGGCCGCCGGGCATATGGTGGGCGCCATGATCTTCGGAACGTTCATTCCCCAGGGCTGGAAGATGGAGTTGGCCGGCATCCCGGACCCGCAGGACAAGTGGGCCGCCACCGTGCACATCGCCACCGAGGCCGAGCGGCTCGGCTACGACTCGGTGTGGGTCTACGACCACTTCCACAACGTGCCCGTCCCGGCCCAGGAGACGATGTTCGAGTGCTGGACGACGCTGGCGGCGATCAGCCAGCGCACGGAGCGCGTGCGCCTCGGGCAGATGGTGAGCTGCGCGCTCTACCGCAACCCGGCGATGGTGGCGAAGATCACGTCGTCGATCGACGTCATCTCCGGTGGCCGCCTCGACTGGGGCATCGGCGCCGGCTGGTACGACCAGGAGTTCCGGGCCTACGGCTACGAGTATCCGTCGAACGCCGACCGCATCCGGATGCTGCGCGAGACCGTCGAGATCGTGAAGCTCATGTGGAGCGAGGGTCAGGCCACCTACGAGGGGCGTCACTTCTCGGTGAACGGCGCCGAGTGCGACCCCAAGCCGCTGCAGGATCCGCACCCGCCGATCTGGATCGGTGGCGGCGGCGAGCAGCTGACGCTCCGGGTGGTGGCGCGTCACGCGACCCACTCCAACTTCGGCGGCAAGCCCCACGAGTGGGCTCACAAGGCCGAGGTGCTGAAGGGCCACTGCGATGCCATCGGGCGCGACTACGACACGATCACCAAGACCTGGTCACCGGAGCTGTTCGTGCGGTCGACCGAGGCCGAGATCGGCACCGAGTCGCGCAGCTTCTGGGGTGAGCCCTTCGAGTCGTGGCGCGAGGGAAACCTCGTGGGCACGCCCGAGCAGGTGTGCGAGAAGCTCGCCGCCTACCAGGCGTTGGGCGTGGGCGGCGTCGTGCCGTGGATCGCGGACTTCCCGAGCACCGAGACGCTCGAGTTGTTCGCGACGCAGGTGATGCCCGAGTTCAGGTGAGCCGGAGACTCACTCGTACATCCGGACGATGACCTCGGCCACGCAGCTGGGCTTCGACGCGCCCTCGACCTCGAAGGTGTAGAGGTACGTGGCCTGGGCCTGTCCGGGGGCGAGCTCGTCGACTTCCTTCACCTCGACACCGAGGCGGAGCTTGCTGCCGACCGGCACGGGGCTCGGGAAGCGCACCTTGCCGCAGCCGTAGTTGACGCCCATCGAGAACCCGGTGGTCTTCATGACCTGCGGGGCCAGCATGGGGCCGATGCTGAGCGTGAGGTAGCCGTGGGCGATGGTGCCGCCGAAGGGGCCGTCCTTCGCGCGCTCGGGGTCGACGTGGATCCACTGGTGGTCGCCGGTGGCGTCGGCGAACAGGTTCACTCGCTCCTGGGTGATCTCCAGCCAGTCGCTGTAGCCCAGGTGCTGCCCAACAAGTGCCTTCATGCCGGCGATGCCGTTGATCTCAGTTGCCATGGCCGGAAGTCTGCCCTGCCACGACGACCGCGCTCAATTCCCTCGCAGCGTGCGGCCCGCAGGTGAGCATCGCCGGCGAGAAACGTCAGTCGGCTCGGTACATTCGAAACGGTGAACGTACGCCGGATCGTTCGATGCGTCGTCCTGGCGATCGTCGTGGCGTCGGGCCTCGTGGTGTGGCGGGCGACCGGGGACAGCCCGTCCGGCACCGCCTCGGCGGCGGACGAGGGGACGACCACCACGTTCTCGAAGCAGTGTCCGATCCCGAACTACCCCGACGTCGTGGAGTTCCGGCAGCCGGACGAGTCGTGGAGCACCAGGCCGGTCGCCGGTGCGGTGCGGCGCCACCACTACCCGATCGGAGGCTTCATGTACTGGGTGCCCAGCGACTGGGATGCGCTGAACGCCACGCCGGCGGAGCGTGCCTTGGTGGGCATTCCCGAGCCGCCGACCGATCCGGCCGGGATGCCGCGCTGGCTGAAGATCGTCGCCGCACAGGTTGGGAACGCGACGGTGGAGTGTCAGCACCCCGGTTTCGGCGGGCTCTGACTCAGTTCCCTCGCAGCCTCCGGCTAGTTCCCTCGCAGCCTCCGGCTGTGATCATCGAGGCGGGCCCGCTCGTCGGGGGTGAGGCTGTCGATGCCGGTGGCGCTGATCTTGTCGAGCAACGCGTCCATGTCGGCCTGGCTCGCACGGTCGAGGCGGGCCTCCGGGCGGATCGGCACGACGTCGGCCGGCTGGTGGCTCTTGCCGGGCCGCCGGGCCGAGGTGCCGCCCTTGCCCTTCGCCGTCTTCCGCTGGGCCTTCGCCCGGGCCGCGTTCGACTTCTGGTACGGGTCGCCCGTGACGAACTGGGGGAGCGGGATCTTGGGGATCTGATGGAACTCGGTGAGGTCGAAGGCCCGGGCGCCGAGCGCCGCCACGATCAGCGAGGCGGCCCAGAACGTGAGCAACCCGCCGATGGGAAAGCCGGTGTTGCGCAGGTCGAGGATCTGCAGCAGATCGAGCACCTCGAACACGACGACGAGCGCCCACAGCGGGATGTTGAAGAACGTGCGCAGGTTGGGCCGCCACAGCACGAGCACCACGAAGAGCGGGCTGACGATGCGACCAATGCCGGCGGCGCCGACGAACTCGAAACCGATCGTGACGAGCGCAGGGATCACGACGAGGGCGCCGATGAGCCAGGCGAAGCGGCGACGGCGCAGCTCGCGTTCGAGGTCGCTGCCGACGAACACCATCATCGCGATCGACAGGATCACGAAGATGTCGGGGCGGTTGGAGAGCGGCCACGTCGCGAGGCGCCACACCTGGCCGCTGCGCACCGAGAAGCCCTCGTAGACGAGCGGGTCGCGGAAGATGCCGGGAAGTCCGACGCCGAGGGGGATCGAGAGCGCGGCGAGCGCTGCGAGGAGGACCGAGGTCGTGACCTCGACCTGGCCGACCTTGAACCATCCCTGGTCGTCGTAGCGTTGGAAGCTCTGCACGGCGGTCAGTCTGTCAGCCGTGACGGGCGTTTCGGTGACAGCGCCACCGGCGACGCCGCCGAGTCCGCGTGGAGCTTGCTGAGCTGCCCACATGCCGCGTCGATGTCGGTGCCGCGGTTGGCGCGGACGGTGGCGTTGGCGCCGGCGTCGATGAGCAGGTCGCGGAACTCGCGCACCCGGCGGGCCGACGATCCGACGGTCGGGTAGCCCGGCGTGGGGTTGAGCGGGATCAGGTTCACGTGCGCCCGGAGCGAGCGGGCGTAGCGGGCGAGCTCGGCGGCGTCGCTGTCGCGGTCGTTGACGCCGTCGATCATCGCCCACTCGAAGCTCAGCCGCCGGTTCTTCACCCGCAGGTAGTCGGCGCACGCCTCGGCCAGATCGCGGAGCGGGTACCGCTTGTTGATCGGCACGAGCTCGTCGCGCAGCTCGTCGTTCGCGGCGTGCAGCGACACGGCGAGGTTCACCGGGAGGGCCTCCTGCGCGAGCTTTCGGATGCCGGGGATGATGCCGACCGTCGACACGGTGAGGTGGCGGGCCGAGATGCCCACGTCGCCGTGCAGCCGCTCGACCGCCGCCCAGGTCCCGGCGTAGTTGGCGAGCGGTTCGCCCATGCCCATGAACACGATGTTGGACACACGACGCGGCGTGTCGCCCTCGGCCGCGACCTGGGCGGCGCGCACGACCTGCTCGACGATCTCGCCGACGTGGAGCTGCCGATCGAAGCCGGCCTGGCCGGTGGCGCAGAACCCGCACGCCATGGCGCAGCCGGCCTGGGTCGAGATGCACACCGTGGCGCGATCGGGGTAGAGCATCAGCACCGTCTCGATGGTGACGCCGTCGTGGAGCCGCCAGAGGAACTTGGTGGTGTCGCCGGAATCGCTCACCGAGCGGGCGACCGGTTCGAGCGACGGCGGCAGGTCCGACGACAACCGCTCGCGCACCGCCTTGGGCACGTTGCTGAGCTCGCCGGTCGGGCGCAGGTGGCGGTACCACCCGTCCCAGATCTGCTCGATGCGGTAACGGGGCTGGTCGTCGAGCAGGGTCGCGAGCTCGTCGCGGGAGATCTCGTACTGGTTGGTCATGGCGATTCTGCTGAGGGCGATCCTGGTGGTGGCGTGAAGAGCACGTCGGTGGCGTGCACCTCGAAGCCGAGGTGACGGTAGGTGGCGAGGGCCCGGTCGTTGTCCGCCTCGACGTACAGCATGCCCACCGGCGTGCGTCGCTCGCGCCAGAGCCAGTCGAGCCCCGCGATGGTGAGCGCCCGGCCGAGTCCCCGGCCGGCGTGCGCCGGAGCGACGGCGATGACGTAGATCTCGCCGAGTACGGGGTCGTGGTCGGCGTGCACCTTCGTCCAGCAGAACCCCGTCATGGCGCCGGTCGAGGCGTCGGTCCCGATGCGGAAGCCTTCGAGGTCGAACCACGGCTCCTGCATCCGCGCCTCGAGCGTGGCCCGCGTCCAGCCGCCCTGCTCGGGGTGCCACGAGAAGGCGGCGTTGTTGATGGCCAGCCAGTCGTCGACGTCGCGGTCGGGATCGAAGGCACGGGTGGGCACGACCGGATCGGACACGATCGGATCGGTCGACCCGAGGGGGAGTGGGCGGCGCATCTGGAACAGGCGACGCGTGGCAACGAGGCCGCGTTCGGCCGCAGCGGCGCGGGCCGCGTCGTCGGGGTCGGTGACCCACCAGCGGTCTGCTCCGTCGGTCGTCATGATTCCCACAGGCTACGTTCGGGCGATGGCCCGCCCGCGTTCCCCGAAAGGTCGTGCTCGTGTCGCCCACGAGCGGCTCGCCGAGGAGTACCCCGACGCCGAGTGCGAGCTCGACCACACCAACGCCTTCGAGCTGCTCGCGGCGACCATCCTGTCGGCGCAGTGCACCGACCAGCGCGTCAACATGGTCACCCCCGAGCTGTTCGCCCGCTGGCCCACTCCCGAGGCGCTCGCCGTGGCCGATCCGGCCGAGGTGTCCGAGGTCATCCGCTCCACGGGGTTCTTCCAGTCCAAGACGAAGTCGCTGCTCGGCATGGCCGGCCGTCTCGTCGACGCCTACGGCGGTGAGGTGCCGGGTGCGATGTCCGACCTCGTGTCGCTCCCGGGCGTGGGTCGCAAGACGGCCAACGTGGTGCGCAGCGTCGCCCTGGGGTTGCCCGGTCTGCCGGTCGACACGCACGTGCTGCGATTGAGCCACCGGCTCGATCTCACGCAGGAGACCGACCCGGTCAAGGTCGAGCTCGTGTTGAACCCGATGGTTCCCGAAGCGGAGCGGGGCGAGTTCAGCCTGAGGTTGATCCTGCACGGGCGCCGGGTGTGCTTCGCGAGGAAGCCGAACTGCGGCGCGTGCACGCTCGCCGACTTCTGTCCCGCCGCGCACCTCTGAAACCTGAGCGTTTACTTAAGGTGTACGTCCTAAATGCCGTGAGGTGACGCAAAATACCACCACTCGTGGTGCTGGAACACTGGACAGTGGTCGTTTTGGTGACTAGGTTGATCGGCAGTCCAAGTGTCCGCCACTTGGTACCCGGCGACAATGGGATCCCGCCACCCGTTTCGCCCGACCGGCGCCCCAGTTCTGGCGGCGCCGGTCTTCGTTTTCACCAGGCGTTCACTCGCGGGAGCGCATCTCCTTGACGAGGCGCTCGAGGCGACGGCTCGCGGTCTTCAGGGAACGCTCGACCTCCATCAACCCGAGGCTGAGGTCCTCGTCGCGGCTGCCGGCGAACGCGTCGACCGCGCCGCCGATGCGCTGCACCAGCTGGTCGAGGGTCGAGGCCGCGGAGGAGAGATCGGCTGCTGAGCTCATGCGTTGGTTCTAGCCGACGTAACTGATTCCCGGCGCCGGGCGGCTGGACGGTAGCGTGCCCGATCGTGCTCAACCGTCTCGATCTCCGCGCCGTCACCGGCGACGTGACGCCGCACCTGCCCCGTCCGGCCGTGGCCGGTGAGGGCCCGGTGGCGGCGGTGCGGGAGATCCTCGCGGCGGTCGAGGCCGAGGGCGACGCCGCGCTGCGTCGCTACACCTCGGCGTTCGACGGCGTGGAGCTCGACGCGATCGCCGTGCCGCCCGCCGACGTCGCCGCGGCGCTGGAACGCGTGCCGGCCGACGTCCGGGCCGCGCTCGAGGTCGCCGCTGCCCGCATCGAGGCGTTCCACCGCACCCAGCTTCACGAGCCGACGACGTACGACGACGGCGGCTCGATCCGCAGCTTCGCGGTACCGGTCGATCGCGTCGGCTGCTACGTGCCCGGCGGTCGCGCCGCCTACCCCTCCACCGTGCTGATGACGGTCGTGCCCGCCCGAGTCGCCGGCGTGCGCGAGGTCGTCGTGTGCGTGCCGCCCGATCGCGCCACCGGTGCCGTCGCCGACGTCACGCTCGCGGCGTGCGCGGTCGCCGGCGTCGACGCGGTCTACGCCATCGGCGGCGCGCAGGCCATCGGGGCGCTGGCCTACGGCACCCCGTCGGTGCCGCGAGCCGACGTGATCTGCGGCCCCGGCAACAAGTACGTGGCCATCGCCAAGCGCGAGGTCGCCGACCGCGTGGGCATCGCCTCGGCGTTCGCCGGTCCGAGCGAGATCGTGGTGATCGCCGACGCGTCGGCGCCGCCGGCCTTCGCTGCGGTCGACGTGGTGGTGCAGGCCGAGCACGGCCCCGACGGTCTCGCGTGGCTGGTGTGCTGGGACGACGCGGTCGCGGATGCGGTGACCGAGCACGTCGAGCGCATCACGACGGCGTCGCCGCGCCGCGCCGAGATCGAGTCCACCCTCGCCGTCGCCGGCTACGCGGTCGTGTGCCGTGATGCCGAGCAGGCGCTGGAGGTCGCCAACGCGATCGCTCCGGAGCACCTGCAGCTGATGGTGTCGGATCCCGAGTCGCTCGTGCCGGCGGTGCGCAACGCCGGCGCCATCTTCTGCGGCCCCTGGTCGCCGGCGTCGCTCGGCGACTACGTGGCCGGTCCGTCGCACGTGCTGCCCACCGACGGCACGGCGCGCTTCAGCTCGGCGCTCACCGTCGCCGACTTCCAGAAGCACCACCACGTGATCACCTTCGACGCCGCGCAGGCTGCGGCGCTCGCACCGCACGTCGAGGCCTTCGCCGCTGCTGAGGGGCTCGACTCGCACGCGCTCTCGGCGCGGATGCGGCGGGAGGCCTTCGAGCGCGGGGAGCTCGGCTGATGGCCCGGCCACGGGTGCGCGACGACGTCGCGCTCATGGACGGCTACCACTCGCCGCAGCTCGACGTCGCGATCCGGCTCAACACGAACGAGGCGCCGGAGCCACCGCCCGCCGACTTCCGCGACCGGGTGGCCGCCGCCGTGCACGACATCGCGTGGCACCGCTACCCGAGCCGCGACGCCGCCGGTCTGCGCGCCCGCATCGCCGACCTCGAGGGCGTCGCCGCGTCGCAGGTGTTCGCTGCCAACGGGTCGAACGAGGTGCTGCAGACCGTGATGCTGGCCTACGGCGGGGCGGGGCGCACGGCCGTCACGTTCGAGCCCACCTACGCGCTGCATGCGCACATCTCGAAGATGTGCGGCACCCGCGTCGTCGAGGGTGATCGCACCGACGACTTCGGGCTCGACCTCGAAGCCGTCGCCCGGGTGATCACCGCCGAGCGGCCCGCAGTCACCTTCCTGTGCTCGCCGAACAACCCGACGGGGGTCATCGAGACCGAGGAGACGGTGCGCGCCGTGCTCGACCTCGTCCATGGAGTGGACGGCCTGCTCGTCGTCGACGAGGCCTACGGGCAGTTCGCCCCGTGGTCGGCCCTGTCGCTGGTCGATGACGGCAACTCGCTCGTGGTCACGCGCACCTACTCGAAGACCTGGTCGATGGCGGCCGCCCGCCTCGGGTACGGCGTCGCCCCGGCCTGGCTGATCGCCGAGCTCGACAAGGTGGTGCTCCCGTACCACCTCGACGCCGCGAAGCAGATCGCCGGCACGATCGCGCTCGACTACCGCGACGAGATGATGGTGCGGGTCGCATCGCTGGTGGAGGAGCGGGGCCGCGTGACGGCCGCGTTCGACGCACTCGACGTGGACTGGTGGCCGTCCGGCGCCAACTTCGTGCTCTTCCGGCCGAGGTCCCGATCGGGCAACGACGTCTGGCAGGATCTGGTCGACCGGTCGATCCTCGTGCGCAATTGCGCGTCGTGGCCGAGGCTGGACAACTGCCTCCGCCTCACGCTGGGCACCCCCGAGGAGAACACGGCCTTCCTGGAAGCGCTGGCCGCGAGCTTGGAGTCGTCATGAGCAGTCCCACCACCGCACGCACGGCGAGCCGCAGCCGCACCACGAAGGAGACCGACATCTCGGTCGTCGTCGTGGTCGACGGCGACGGCACCAACGACATCTCGACGGGTCTGCCGTTCTTCGACCACATGCTCGACCAGCTCGGTCGCCACGGCGGCATGAACCTCACGGTGCGCGCCGTTGGCGACCTCCACGTCGACGGACACCACACGGTGGAGGACACCGGCATCCTCCTCGGCGAGACGTTCCGCGAGGCGCTCGGCGACAAGGCCGGTGTGCGCCGGTTCGCCTCGGGCCTGTTCCCGCTCGACGAGGCGCTCGTCGAGGTGGCGCTCGACCTGTCGGGGCGCCCGTTCGTCGTGTACGACGTGCCGTTCGGCGAGGTCCTGCCCCTGGGCGACCCGCCGTTCAACCCCGAGATGGCCGAGCACTTCTTCCGGTCGTTCGCCGATGCCGCGCAGATCACGCTGCACGTCACCCGGCGCGCCGGCACCAACACCCATCACGTGATCGAGGCGGCGTTCAAGGGCGTGGCGCGCTGCATCCGCGACGCCGTGCGCGTGGAGGGCACCGCGCTGCCGTCCACCAAGGGCGTGCTGTGAACCGGCCACCGACATGAAGCTCGCGGTGCTCGACTACGGCATCGGCAACCTCCGCTCGGCACAGAAGGCGTTCGAGCACGTGGGCGCCGACGCACGCCTCACGGCGGACCCTGCCGAGATTGACGCGGCGGACGCGGTCGTCCTCCCCGGCGTGGGCGCGTTCGGCGCATGCATGGACGCGCTGGTGGCGTCGGGCCTCGACACCGTCGCGCTCGACGTGGTGGCGCAGGGGCGCCCGTTCATGGGCATCTGCGTCGGCATGCAGATGATGTACGCCCGCAGCGACGAGAGCCCCGACCACAAGGGCCTCGGCGTGTTCGACCGCTCGATCCACCTGCTCCCCGCCACCGTGAAGCGGCCGCAGATGCAGTGGAACCGACTCGTGCCGGCGGTCGACGACCATCCGATGCTCCGTGGCCTGGTCGACCCGTGGGTGTACTTCGTGCACAGCTTCGCGGCCGAGGGCGGCGACGAGGTGGTGGCGACCTGCGACTACGGCCTCGACGTCACCGCGGCGGTGGCGCGCGAGAACGTGTGGGCCACCCAGTTCCATCCCGAGAAGTCGGCGCACGACGGGCTCACCATCCTCGCCAACTTCCTGCGTTGGGCATCGGAGGACCTGTGACGGGCGGAGCGCGATGACGATGGACCTCTATCCGGCGATCGACCTGCGCGGCGGTCGGTGCGTGCGCCTCTACCAGGGCGACTACGACCGCGAGACCCACTACGGCGACGACCCGGTGAGCCAGGCGCGGGCGTTCGCCGACGCCGGCGGGCGCCGTGGATCCACGTCGTCGATCTCGACGCGGCCCGCAGTGGCGTGGCCGCCAACCTCGACGTCATCGCTGCGATCTGCGAGGCGGTGGGCGTTCCGGTGCAGTCCGGAGGTGGCGTCCGCACCGTCGAGGCGGCGAAGGCGCTGGCCGACGCGGGGGTGGCGCGCGTGGTGATCGGTACCGCGGCGTTGGAGCAGCCGCAGCTCGTCGCCCAGGTGGCGTCGCTCCTGCCCGTCGCCGTGGGGCTCGACGCCCGCGGCACCGACCTCGCCGCCCATGGGTGGGAGGTGAGCTCGGGGCTCGACCTCGTGACGGTGGCGCGGCAGTTCGCCGACATCGGCGTCGCCGCGTTCGTCGTCACCGAGATCGCACGCGACGGCACCCTCGAGGGTCCGTCCATCGAGCAGCTGTCCACCGTGCTCGCTGCGACGGCGCCGTTCGGGGCGACCCGCCCGGCCGTGATCGCGTCGGGCGGCGTCGGCACCGTCGACCATCTGGTGCAGCTCGCGGAGCTCGAGGTCGACGGCGTCCGTCTCGGCGGCGCCATCATGGGCCGTGCGCTGTACGAGGGCGTCTTCACCGTGACCGAGGCGCTCGCCGCCGTCGCAGCCGTGCCCGGACCGGGGGCGTCGTGAACGTCACGCGGGTCATCCCGTGCCTCGACGTCGACGCCGGCCGCGTCGTGAAGGGCACCAACTTCGTCAACCTCGTCGACGCCGGCGATCCCGTGGAGCTCGCCGCCCGCTACGACGCGGAGGGCGCCGACGAGCTGGTGTTCCTCGACATCACCGCCAGCTCCGACCAGCGCGACACCACGATCGACATGGTGGCGCGCGTGGCGGAGGAGGTGTTCATCCCGTTCACCGTGGGCGGTGGCGTGCGCTCCGTCGCCGACGCCCGCGCCCTGCTGCGCGCCGGGGCCGACAAGGTGGCGGTCAACACCGCCGCCGTCGACCGTCCCGAGCTCGTCGCCGAGATCGCCGCGGAGTTCGGCGCCCAGTGCGTCGTCGTCGCGGTCGACAGTCGCCGGTCCACCGCCACCCCGTCCTCGTTCGAGGTGTACGTGCACGGCGGGCGCACGCCGACCGGCATCGACGTGCTCGAGTGGTCGACCCGCGTCGCCGAGCTCGGCGCCGGCGAGATCCTCCTCACCTCGATGGATCGCGACGGCACCAAGGACGGGTTCGACGTCGAGGTCACCCGCGCCGTGACCGACCTCGTCAACGTGCCCGTCGTCGCGTCGGGCGGCGTGGGCACGCTCGACCACCTCGTGCGTGGCGTGCTCGACGGGGGAGCGGACGCCGTGCTCGCCGCCTCGATCTTCCACTTCGGCGAGTTCACCGTCGCCGAGGCGAAGACGGTGATGGCCGCCGCCGGTCTCACCGTCCGGCCGGTCTGAGCCGGCACGGTAGCGTGGTCGCCCATGGCTGACGAGACCCCCGCCGACGAGTCACGGGCCGCGACCAGGCCGATGGGCCGCCACGACAAGCTCCCCATCAAGATGCTGCAGGACCGCCTGATGGTGCAGCTGGACGCCGCCGAGGGCGAGCGCCGATCCACCGGCGGCATCCTCATCCCCGCCACCGCGCAGCTCGGCAAGCGCCTGAGCTGGGCCGAGGTGAAGGCCGCCGGCCCGGCCGTGCGCAACGTCGAGGTGGGCGACCAGGTGCTGTTCGACCCGTCCGACCTGTCCGAGGTGGAGGTCGGCGGCGAGCTGTTCATCATCCTCCGCGAGCGCGACCTGCACGCCGTGGCCGCGGAGCGCCTCGAATTGGGCAGCACCGGGCTGTACCTCTGAGCCAAGCTGACCCGAACCGACGAGAGAGCCCCATGACCGAGATCGCCATCACCCCCATCGTCCCCACCGCCGAGGCACTCGCAGCGGTCACCTACAACAGTGACGGGCTCGTCGCCGCGATCGTGCAGGACGTCGAGACCAACGCCGTGCTGATGATGGCGTGGATGAACGCGGAGACGCTGGCGATGAGCCTCGAGCAGGGTCGCACCGTGTTCTGGTCGCGCAGTCGCCAGGAGGTGTGGCGCAAGGGCGACACGTCCGGCGACCGGCAGTTCATCCGCGAGGCGTCCTACGACTGCGACGGCGACACCCTGCTGTTCAAGGTCGTGCAGGAGGGCGCCGGCGCGTGCCACACCGGCGCCTACAGCTGCTTCTTCCGCGACTTCGGGTCCGACGCGTGACCGACGTCGTCCCCAGCCGCGCCGAGTTCCTGGCGGCGGCACGGCGGGCCAGCGTCCTGCCCGTGCGGCGGGAGCTGCTCGCCGACCAGGTGACGCCGGTGGCGGTGTTCGGTCGGCTCTGCGGCGGGTCCGACGGGCAGGGGGCCGGCTTCCTCCTGGAGTCGGTCGACCACGGCGGTCGCTGGAGCCGGTGGAGCTTCGTGGGGCGCTCGCCCCGCGCTCGCATCGTGAGCCGCAACGGCGTCGTCACCGCCGACGGTCCGCTGCCGGAGCATCTCGACCTCTCGCAGGGCGTCCTGGCCACGGTGCAGCAGCTGCTCGACACCTACCGCGCCGAGCCCGACGAGTCGCTGCCGCCGCTGCACTCGGGCGTGGTCGGCTTCCTCGGCTACGACGTCGTGCGCGAGGTCGAGCGCCTGCCCGACGTGCCCACCGACGACCGCGGCTGGCCCGACGCCGTCGTGTCGGTCATCGGCGATCTCGTCGCCCTCGACCACTGGTCGCAGCGCGCCATCCTCATCTCCAACGTCTTCGTGCCCGAGGGCGCGACCGATGCCGAGCTCGAGACCCTCTACGACGCCGCGGTGGTGCGCATCGACGCCATGGCGGCCGACGGCGCCACGCCGGTCGACGAACCGATGGTGTCGCCGCCGGACCGGTCCGACGATCTGCCGCCCGTGCGGTCGTCGATGGCAGCGGGGGAGTACGAGTCGGCCGTCGACGTGGCCAAGGAGCACATCCGTGCCGGCGACATCTTCCAGGTGGTCCTCGCACAGCGCTTCGACTTCGAGCTCGACGCCGACCCCTTCGACGTCTACCGCGTGCTCCGCCAGATCAACCCGTCGCCGTACATGTACTTCATCCGCGAGCCCGAGCTGTGCCTCGTGGGTTGCTCGCCGGAGCCGATGGTGCAGCTGCTCGACGGCCGGGTGATCTCGCGACCGATCGCCGGCACTCGGTTCCGCGGCAGCACCGACGAGCACGATCGCAAGCTGGCGGCCGAGCTGTTGGAGCACCCCAAGGAGCGGGCCGAGCACATCATGCTCGTCGACCTCGCACGCAACGACGTCGGCCGCGTCGTCGAGTTCGGCACCTGCCAGGTGGACGAGATGATGACCCTCGAGCGCTTCAGCCACGTGATGCACCTCACGTCGCAGGTGTCGGGCCGTCTCGCCGAGGGGCGCACCCCGATCGACGTGCTGCGGGCCACGCTGCCCGCCGGCACCGTGTCGGGCGCGCCCAAGGTGCGGGCCATGGAGATCATCGACGAGCTGGAGCCCACCAAGCGCGGGCCCTACGCCGGCGTCGTCGGCTACCTCGACTTCTCGGGCAACATCGACACCGCGATCGCGATCCGCACGATGATCGTCGACACGGCGCAACGCGACGGCTCGCCCGCATCGCGGCCCTACGCGGCGAGCGTGCAGGCCGGGGCGGGTGTCGTCGCCGACAGCGTGCCGGCCGACGAGGAGCTCGAGACCCGCAACAAGGCGAAGGCGCTGCTCGCTGCCGTGCGTCCCGCCGAGCGGATGACGGCGCAGCGGGCGGGGCGGGCTACTCCAACGCGGAGTTCTTGAGCCACCACGTCAGGAGTTCGGCATCGCCGAACACCTCGAGCGGCTCGATGGTGCCCCGGTTGGTGACGGCGGCGAGCAGGTCCTTCGCCGTGCCACGAGCCGCCACGGTGCCCTTGCCGTGGTCGTGCGAGATCGTGAACCCGTCGGGAGTCAGCTCGATCATCCACTCGCCGGGCACGTCGGTCGCGTGCAGGTGCAGCGAGCCCTCGCCCTTGAGGTGTTGCACGCCCGAGCTGAAGTAGGCCGACGCGGCGATGTTGCCGAGGTGCTCGTCGATGGCGTCCACGGCGACCGTCGGATCGACCGTCCACTCGGCGCCGGCCGCCTGCTCGGCGTCGATGCGGTGCACGAGGGTCTCGTGGAGCTGCCGCCGCGACCACCACGGTACACGGTTGTCGCCGCCCCACGTCCAGATCTCGGCCTCGGTGTCGGCGTCGCGCAGGGCGGACAGCACCTGCTGCCCGCCGTCGGCGAGCCAATCGGCCCACGTGTCGGCGGTGGCGCCGGCGGACGGGAGATCGAGCTGGAGCGTCCGGGCGTCGATGCGCACCGGCGACGCGGTGCCGACGATGGCCGCCACCCACCGGTGGATGCGCCCGAGGTGTGTCGCGAGGTCGGCGACGGTCCAGTCCGGGCACGCGGGCACGGCCGCTGCCGGGTCGGCGGCGCGGAAGGCGCGCTCCATCTCGGGGAGCTCGGCGGCGAGCAGGTCGCAGTGCGTGAGGTGGTCCATCGCTGGGGAACCGCGACGACGGTGGTGCCGAGCGGCGCCCACATGAACAGGTACACGGCGTCGGGCGGGTTCTGGCGCACGCACCCGTGCGAGCGCGGGTAACCGAGCTCGGCGGCCGACTGCAGCGGGGTGCCGTTGGCCCGCACCGGGATGGTGTGGAACCCGATCGACAGGTTGCGACCGCGGGCGAAGCGCACCATGTACTCCATGCGCACCGACCCCGACGTGGTGAACCGGCTCTTGCTGAACACGTGGTAGGTGCCGAACTTGGGGAGGCCACGACGGCCGGACACCAGGTACGTCTTGGTGACCGACTCGTCGCCCTCGACGAGCCAGACGCGCTGGGCGCTGTTGGAGTAGACGATGCGGCGACCGCTGCCGGAGTTGGCCGGGACCGGCGGACCGAGGATGAGGCGGAAGAACGCGAGCAGCTGCTCGGGGGTGACGTCGGGCCCGATGCCGGGGAACATCTGCTGCAGCGGCGTGAGCGCCGGGGGAGCGGGCGGCGCCGGAGGCGGGGGCACCGTCGTGGGCACGGTCGTCGACGGGTCGACCGTGGTGGTGGTCTGCGCGGACGCGGTGGGCGCCCACGCGGTGCCGAGTGAGGCGAGCGCGAGCAGCGCGGCGAGCGCGATGGTGACGAGCGTGCGTGACCGGGGGGAAGCCATCGGCACACGCTACCGACGGCGATGTCGGCGACGGATGATCCCCCGTCAGCCGAACAGCCGGCTGATCGTGAAGATGACGAGGCCGGCGAGGCCGCCGACGACCGAGCCGTTGATGCGGATGATCTGCAGGTCGCGACCGAGGAGCAGCTCGACGCGCGTCGACGTCTCGGTGGCGTCCCACCGCTGCACGGTGGTCTCCACGAACCCCGCCACCTCGTCGCCGTACCGCTCGGCGAGCACGCTGACGATCTCGACGGCGGCCGCGTCGACGCGCGCCGTGAGCGCCGCGTCGTGGGTGAGGGCGTGCGCCAACGCCTGCGCGGCGACCGTGAGCCGGGTTCGCAGCGTCGAGGCCGGGTCGGTCGACTGGGCGACGATGTTGTCCTGCACGCTCGACCACAGCTCCATCGCCCACTCCCGCAGCGCCGGGTGCGAGAGCAGGTCGTCCTTGATCTGGTTCGCCCGCTCGGCGAGCTCGGGTGACTCGCTCAGGCGGACCGCGAGGTCGGCGACCTTCGCGTCGACGTGACGACGAACCTCGTGGTCGGGGTTCGACCGCACCTCGCGGAGGAAGGCGTTGACGCCGGAGTAGATCTTGTCGAACACCCGGTCGTCGACGGCGTCGGGCACCCACCACGGCGACTCGAGCTCGAAGCGGCGGCGGAGGATCGGCCGCTGGTCGGCCAGCATGTCGGCGACGGCCTTCAGCGTGGCGTCGAGCAGCTGGTGGTGCCGGCCGTCCTCGGTGACGATGTCGAGCACCTGTCCGGCGATGGGCGCGACGTCGACGGCGCGCAGCCGGCCCAGCACGTCGGTGGTGAGCAGGTCGCTCACCTCGTCGTCGTCGAGGAGACGGATCGCCGTCGCCGCGAGGGACCCGGCCTTCTCCGCTGCGAGCGCCGCGTTGGCGGGCTCGCGCAACCACTCGGCGAGGCGGGCGCTCACGCTGATGGTCGACAGGCGCTCGGCGAGCACCTCCGGAGCGAGGAAGCTCGACTTCACGAAGCTGCCGAAGGTTCGACCGAGCTGGTCCTTCCGGTTGGGCAGGATCGCAGTGTGGGGGATCGGGATGCCGAGCGGGTGGCGGAAGAGCGCAGTGACGGCGAACCAGTCGGCGATGCCGCCGACCATGGCCGCCTCGGCCGTCGCCCGGACGTAGCCCCACGCGCTCGAACGCGACTCGAGGATGCGGGCCACCACGAACACGACGGTGGCGCCCAGCAGCACCAGCGAGGCCGTGCGCTTCATCGCCCGGATCTCGCCGAGACGCCCGCGATCGTCCTCGGTGAGCTCGAAGGAGGGACCCATGGGAGACTGCAGCCTATGGGACACGTGATCGGTGCATGGTTCGAGCGCGACGTCGTCGCGGTGACGGGGAAGGACGCAGCCGGGTTCCTCCAGGGTCAGCTGAGCCAGGACGTCGCCGCGCTGCCGGTCGGTGGTTCGGCGTGGTCGCTGCTCCTCCAGCCCACGGGCCGGTTGGTCGCGTGGCTGCGGGTGACCCGTGACGGCGAGGCCTCGTTCCGCCTCGACGTCGCCGCCGGCTGGGCCGAGGCCGTCGTCGAGCGCCTGTCCCGGTTCAAGATCCGCGTCGACGTGGAGATGACCGAGGTCGACGGCGGCCGGATGCTGTCGGTGCGGGGCGTCGACGCCGTCACGGCCGGCGCGGTGGACCCACTCCCGGCGCCGGGTTCGTCGGTCGGCGTGGTCGGGTACGACCTCGTGGGCGCCGACGCGATCGAGCCGGACGGCATCGTGATCGACGCCGACAGCGTCGAGGAGCACCGCGTGCGGCACGGCGTTCCGGAGATGGGCGCCGAGCTCGACGACACGGTGATTCCCGCCGAGATGGGCACGTGGTTCGTCGAGGAGTCCGTGAGCTGGACGAAGGGGTGCTACACGGGCCAGGAGCTCGTGGCCCGCGTCGACTCCCGCGGCTCCAACACGCCGCGCCGCCTGAGGGCGGTGGAGCTCACGGGCGCGGCCTCGCCCGGCGCGGAGCTCGTCGACGCCGCCGGAGAAACGGTGGGCCGTCTCACCAGCGTGTTCGGCACCGCCGGCCTGGCCGTGGTGAAGCGCTCCGTCGAGCCGCCGGCGACCGTGACGGTGGCCGGCCACGAGGCCGTGGTGCGCGAGCTCGTCAGCGGGTCGGCACCCACACCGTGAACGTGGTGCCCGTGCCGGGCACCGATGCGACGGCCACCGCGCCGCCCATGCCGTCCACCAGCTCCTTCACGATGGCGAGCCCGAGCCCCGAGCCCGACTCCCTCGGAGCGACGCGGCTCTGCGCCTGGTAGAGCCGTTCGAACACGTGGGGGAGGTCGGCGGGATCGATGCCCGGCCCGTCGTCGGCGACGTCGATGGCGACGCCCTGCCGACCGTCGGCGCCGGTCTCCGGTCGCGTGCGCACCCACACGGCCGACCGGGCGAACTTCAGCGAGTTGGAGCTGAGGTTGCCCACCACCTGTGTGAGTCGGTCGGCGTCCACGTGCACCACGGGATCGAGGTCGTTCGCCACGCGAACGTCGAGCCCGGCGGCGGCCGCCTCCGGGCCGATGCGTCGTACCGCCGCGCCGATCACCTCGCCGAGACGGGTGTCGGCCATGCGGAACCCGAACTGCCGGGCGTCGAGCTTCGCGAGGTCGAGCAGATCGGCGACGAGGCGCTCGAGCCGCTGCGACTCGGTCACGATGACGGCGGCCGACGCCTGGGGATCGCCGCCGACGCCGTCGGCGATGGCCTCGGCGTAGCCGCGTATCGAGGTGAGCGGCGTGCGGAGGTCGTGGGAGACCGACATCAGGAACTGGTGCTCGAGGAGGCGCGACCGCTCCAGCTCGCCGGCCATCGAGTTGATGGCCAGCGCCAGCGACGCGAGCTCGTCGTGTGCACCGGACGGCTGGGGGAGCCGCGCTGCGAGGTCGCCGCCGGCGATGCGCTGCGTGGCGTCGACGGCGCGCCGTACAGGGCCGGACAGCCGCCGGCCGAGCACGATCGACACGCCCACTCCCAGGAGGACGGCGACGGCCGCGCTGACGAGCAGCCAGCGCAGCGCCGGCCCGATGATCGCCTCGCGGGTGTCGGTGACGAGGGCGACGGTGGAGCTGCCGTTCGCGTTCGCCCGTGCGGCCGCGGCCCACAGGCGGTTGCCGCGGACACCGCTGATCGTGGTGCCGCGCCGCAGTGCGTCGACGTCGAACCCGGTGTTGGCGACCCACAGCGGCACGGCGCCGACGAGCTGGCCGGTGCGCGTGATGCGCAGCTGGGCGACGCCGCTGAGGCCGAGCACCTTGACGAGCTTCGCCTGCGTGTCGGTCGGCGCGGTGGTGGGGGTGCCGGTCCCGGCGCCGGCCGGGCGCTGACGGTCGAGGTTCGGCACCAGGTCGGCGATCGCGTCCGCTCGCTGCTCCAGCGTGCCGAGCTCCTTCGCCCGTCCGGCGACGCGGGTGGCCACGAGCGTGCCGAGCCCGGCGAGGAGCATCGTGCCGATGACCACGCCGACGATCGCGACGGTGATGCGCCGGCTCATCGGTCGACCTCAGTCGAGGCGGTAGCCAACGCCCCACACCGTCTCGAGGGGGAACCCGTCGCCGAGCTTCCGCCGGAGCTGACGGACGTGCACGTCGACGGTGCGGTCGTCGCCGATCCACCCGTCGCCCCACACCCCGTCCAGCAGCTGCCGCCGCGAGAGCGCCAGCCCGGTGTTGGCGGCGAGGTACGCGAGCAGGTCGAATTCCCGGGTCGCGAGCGCGACGGGGGTGCCCTCGACGCGGGCCTCGCGCCGGCCGAGGTCCACCTCGACGGCGCCGACCGAGATCACCGTCGGCGCGGCGGGCGCCGGCGCCGCGGTGCGCCGCAGGATCGCCTTCACGCGGGCGACGATCTCCCGCGGCGAGAACGGCTTGGTGACGTAGTCGTCGGCCCCCATCTCGAGGCCGAGCACGCGGTCGATCTCGGAGTCGCGGGCCGTGAGCATGAGCACCGCCACCGAGGCGTCGTCGGCGCGCAGCCGGCGGCAGACCTCGAGGCCGTCGACCTCGCCGGGGAGGCCGACGTCGAGGATCACGAGCCGCGGGGAGCGCTCGGCGATGGTGCGCAGCCCGGACTCCCCGTCGTTGCAGAGGAACACCCGGTAGCCGTCGCGACGCAGGTACATGTCGAGCAGGTCGGCGATGTTCGGGTCGTCCTCGACGACCACGATCGTCACCTCGGGCTCGGCCATGGGCCATTGCTACCACTCGCCGTAGCATGGCGTTCGTGACCCACTACGAGGTGCTCGGCGTCGGTCGACGGGCGTCAGCGGACGAGATCCGGCGCGCCTACCTCGACGCCGCGCGTCGCTCGCACCCCGATGTCGCCGGTGCGGCCGGCGACGCCACCATGCGCGATCTCAACTCCGCGTGGGCCGTGCTGGGCGATGCCGAGGCTCGACGTGCGTACGACCTCAGCCTGCCCGACGGGCCCGCCGCCCCGCCCCGGGTCGACATCAACCGTCCCGTCGACCGGCCGTTCGTCCCGTACCACGCCGAGGACGAGGACGACGACGACACGTGGCGCTACGTCGACGACGAGACCGACCCGGAGACGGCGCCGGGCGCCGCGCTCCAGCTGGGGCCGATGGTGGTGGTCGCCGTCGGGCTGGCGCTGGTCGGTGCCGGGCTCGTCACCCGTGCGGCTCCGCTGGCCGCGCTCGGCGGGGTGGCGGTGGGCGTGGGGCTCGTGGCCTTCCTCGTCGTGCCGTTGATGGTCATGGCGCGGGCCAGCACCGTGGAGCACCGTCGGGAGCGCGATCGCGACGCCGCCCGCCGTAATCGTCGACCGCCTCGCGCCTGAGCCGCGCTACCGTTCCGCGCCATGGCGACCTACCTCGACCGCATCGTCGCGCACCACCGCGAGCGCGCCGCGGCCGACACCCGTTCGCTCGACGGCCTGATCGCCGACTGCGCCGATCTGCCGCCGGCGCGTGGCTTCGCCGCCGCGCTGGCGACGGGCTCCCACCTGGCGGTCGTGGCCGAGGTGAAGCGGCGTTCGCCCTCGAAGGGCGACCTCTTCGCCGACCTCGATCCCGCCGAGCTCGCCGGCACGTACGAGGCGGGCGGCGCCTCGTGCCTCTCGGTGCTCACCGACGTCGACCACTTCGGTGGCTCGGTCGCCGATCTGCAGGCGGCGCGGGCCGCCGTGAGCCTGCCGGTGATCCGGAAGGACTTCACGGTGTCGGCCCTCGACGTGTGCGACGCCCGACTGATGGGCGCCGACGCGGTGCTGCTCATCGTGGCGGCGCTGAGCGACGACGAGCTCGCCGAGTTCTCGGCGCTCGCCGCCCGCCTGGGCCTCGACGCCCTCGTCGAGACCCACGACGAGGCCGAGGTGGAACGGGCGCTCGCACACACCGCCGGCACGCTCATCGGCGTGAACCAGCGCGACCTCGTGACCTTCGAGGTCGACCAGGAACGAGCGGTCCGCGTGGCGCAGTCGATCCCCGCCGCGGCCGTGAAGGTGGCCGAGTCGGGCGTGCGCGGACCCGCCGACGCCGTCGCCCTGGCGGCCGCCGGGTACGACGCCGTGCTGGTGGGGGAGCACCTCGTCACCTCGGGCGATCCGGCCGGGGCCATCGCCTCGCTGCGGGTACCCCGAAGGTAGGTTGGGCGCCATGTGGGTGAAGATCTGTGGCATCACGAACGAGGAGGACGCGCTCATGGCGGTCGCCCTCGGGGCGGACGCCATCGGCTTCGTCTTCGCGCCGTCGCCGCGGCAGGTCACCGTGGGCACGGCCCGCGACATCGCCCGCCGGCTGCCGCCCGAGATCCTCACCGTCGGCGTCTTCCGCGACCAGGACCCGCGCTTCGTGTCCAGGACGGTGCTCGAGGCCGGCCTCCGCGGCGTGCAGTTGCACGGTCACGAGAGCCCGGCCATGGCGGCGGAGCTCTCGCCCCGTCCGCAGACGTTGATCGTGGCGTTCGCCGCCGGCTCGCCCGCCATCGACCGCTTCGACGAGTACGGCGCCGACGCCATGCTGCTCGACGCCGCCAGCCCGGGCGGCGGCAAGGTGTTCGACTGGGACCTCGTCGACTCGATCCCCGACAACCGCCGCCTCATCCTCGCCGGCGGCCTGACGCCCGACAACGTGGGCGCTGCCGTGGCCCGGGTCAACCCGTGGGGCGTCGACGTGTCCAGCGGCGTCGAGTCGTCGCCGGGACAGAAGGATCCGCGCCTCGTGCAGGCCTTCATCCGGGCTGCGTTGGCCGCCGAGCCGGCGGCGTACGCTTCGGAGAGTGCCGGCGAGCCGTTCGACTGGCACGAGGCCGGCGACCTCTGACACCGTCGGTGTCGGAGAAGGAGATCCCCGTGGAGACAGCTGCGACGAACCTCGGCGAGGTGGACGGGCGCGTGATGGGCGACCCCCGCAACGGCCGCTTCGGCGACTTCGGCGGCCAGTTCGTGCCCGAGACGCTCGTGCCCGCGTGCCAGGAGCTCGAGGTGGCGTTCACCGAGGCGTGGGCCGACCCGGGGTTCCGGGCCGAGCTCGACCACCTGCTCAGCAGCTACGCGGGCCGGCCGTCGCCGCTCACCGAGTGCGCCCGCCTGTCCGAGGAGCTCGGCTGCCGCGTGTGGCTCAAGCGCGAGGACCTCAACCACACCGGCTCGCACAAGATCAACAACGTCCTGGGCCAGGCGCTCCTGGCGCGGCGGATGGGCAAGACCCGCCTCGTCGCCGAGACGGGCGCCGGCCAGCACGGGGTGGCCAGCGCCACCGCCGCCGCCCTCCTGGGGATGGACTGCGTCGTGTACATGGGCGAGGTCGACATCGCCCGCCAGGAGCTCAACGTGTTCCGCATGCGCCTGCTGGGCGCCGAGGTGCGGCCGGCGAGCTCGGGCAGCCGCACGCTGAAGGATGCGGTGAACGAGGCGATGCGCGACTGGGTCGCGACCGTCGAGTCGAGCCACTACTGCCTGGGCTCGGTGATGGGCCCGCACCCGTACCCGTGGATGGTGAGGGAGTTCCACCGTGTCATCGGCATCGAGGCGGCCGCGCAGTTCGCGGAGCTCGTGGGCGGGTCACCCGACTACGTCGTCGCGTGCGTCGGTGGCGGGTCGAACGCCATCGGCATCTTCTCGGGCTTCGCCGAGAACGAGGTCACCCGGCTCATCGGGGTCGAGCCCGCGGGCGGGGCCGCCGTCGGGCGTGGGGTGCCCGGCATCGTGCACGGCATGCGCTCGTACCTGATGCAGGACGAGTTCGGTCAGGTGGAGGAGGCGCAGTCGATCTCCGCCGGGCTCGACTACCCGGGCGTGGGGCCCGAGCACGCGCACCTCGCCGACATCCATCGCGCCGAGTACTACCCGGTCACCGACGCCGAGGTCATCGAGGCGTTCAAGCTGCTCAGCCGCACCGAGGGCATCATCCCGGCGCTGGAGTCGGCGCACGCCATCGCCTGGGTGTCGAGGGAGCGTGCCCGCCTCGCCGGCTCGACCGTCGTGATCAACCTGTCGGGTCGCGGCGACAAGGACGTCGACCAGATGATGACGATCCTCGACCTCGACCACGAGTCCGGCTCGTGAGCGGCGCCCTCGAAGCGGCGCTGCGCGCCCACCGATCGGCCGGAGGGAAGAGCCTCGTCGTCTACCTCACGGGTGGTCTGCCGGGCTGGCTCGACATGGTGCGGGCCGCGGCGGACGCCGGTGCCGACGCGATCGAGATCGGCATCCCGTTCTCCGACCCGGTGATGGACGGTCCGGTCATCCAGGAGGCGTCCGATCGGGCGCTGGCCGCCGGCGCCACGCCGCCGGGCATCCTGGCCGAGGCCGCCACGCTCGACGCCGGCGTCCCCCTCACGGTGATGACGTACTACAACCTCGTGTACCGGTTCGGGCTCGAGCGGTTCGCCGCCGAGGCGGTCGAGGCCGGCATCTCGGGCGTGATCCTGCCGGACCTGCCGCTCGAGGAGTCGACCGACTGGTGTGCCGCGGCCGATGCGGCCGGCATCGAGACCGTGATGCTGGCAGCGCCCACCGCGCCGCCCGAGCGGCTGCCGCGCATCTGCGCCCGTGCCCGCGGCTTCGTCTACGGCGTCGGTCTCCTGGGCATCACGGGGGAGCGCGACAGCCTCGCCCGTTCGGCCATCGACATCGCGACGCGGCTCAAGGCGGTGACCGACGTGCCCGTGCTCGTCGGCGTCGGCATCTCGACGCCGGCCCAGGCGGTGGAGACGTGCGCGGTTGCGGACGGGGTCATCGTCGGGTCCGCGGTGGTGCGCCGCGCGCTCGAGGTCGGTACCGCCGAGGGCGTCGGTGAGCTCGTCGCCGAGTTCCGCGCCGCGCTCGACGCCTGACCCGGCTCGGCGCGACCCGGGCGACCGCCGGCCCGACACCGGCGAAATACTGGCAAAACCCCGAAAACACGGTAGAGTTACACCGTTGTAACTTCACTGAACCCGGGAGGGTCATCACAATGAACAAGACTGAACTGGTCGAGACCATCGCCGTTCGCACGGAACTGTCCAAGAAGGACGTCGACGCGGTGCTCGGCGCCTTCTGGGACATCATCGCCCAGACGGTCGCCAAGGGTAAGGATTCGGTCACCATTCCGGGCTGGATCAAGTTCGAGCGCATCGAGCGGGGCCCCCGCACCGTTCGCAACCCGCAGACGGGCGAGTCGATCAACATCGGCAAGACCAACGCCGTGAAGGTCACCGCCGGTGCCACGCTGAAGGCCATCGCCAAGGGCACCAAGCCTGCGCCGAAGTGATCTGACGCAACACGCTGAAGCGAGGAGCGGTTCGCCGCTCCTCGTTCTGCGTTTTGGGCACTAGGTTGCGGCCATGGCCGACACATCCACGCCCACCGTCGGCGCTCCCGCGCCGTCCATCGAGCTCCTCGACCAGCACGAGGCCACGTTCTCGCTCGCCGCGCAGCGCGGCCACCACGTGCTCGTGTACTTCTACCCGAAGGCCGACACGCCGGGCTGCACCACCCAGGCGTGCGGGCTCCGTGACATCGCCGGCGACGTCGGCGACACCGTCATCGTGGGCATCAGCCCCGACAAGCCGGCGAAGCTCGAGAAGTTCGACGCGAAGTACGAGCTCGGCTTCACCCTCCTGAGCGACGTCGACCACGAGGTGGCCGAGGCCTACGGCGTGTGGGCGCTCAAGAAGAACTACGGCAAGGAGTACATGGGCGTCGTGCGCTCGGCGTTCCTGGTGGGTCCCGACGGCACCGTCACCCACGCCTGGCCGAAGATCAGCCCGAAGGACACGCCGACGAACCTGCTCGCCGCGCTCGCCGAGTAGGCGTCAGCTCGGCGGCGGCACGTTCGGCGTGCCGTAGCGCGACCGGTTGCGGGCGAAGCTGCGCTCACGCCACGCGGCGACGACGGCGAGCACCGCCACGACCATCAGCAATCGCTGCCGTGCGGGCGCGGAGCGGGTCCAGATCGTGTCGGTGGCCATCGGGCCAGAGGCTACGCTGTCGGCGCAGCCCGGGTGGCGGAATGGCAGACGCAGCGGACTCAAAATCCGCCGTCCGAGAGGGCGTGTGGGTTCGAGTCCCACCCCGGGCACGCTTGTGATGGAGTGATCACCCCGAGAACATTGGGAACGCGGTGTTCGGTTCAGTGCCGTCGACGGCCTGTGGTCACAGATTGGTCACAGTTGGCTCGAAGAGCGCTGCGACTTGCTGTGCTGCGCCGAGATCCATGCCATCGGTGACGTGGCTGTACACGCCGAGTGTGACCGCGATGGTGCTGTGTCCCAGGCGCTGCTGAACGATTCGGGGGTGGACCCCTGCTCGGAGTGCGAGCGTCGCCCAGGTGTGCCGAAGGCCGTGGACGCCGATGTGGGGGAGTCCGTAGCGGTTCGCCCGTCGGTCGAACCGCTTGGAAACTGCTTCGGGGTGCAGCCAGTCGCCGCTGGTATCTGCGAACGCCAATTCGTCCGACGAGGCCTGACCCTGACCGAGGGACAGGCGCTCTGCGGCCCGACGGGCGCGATGCGATCGGAGCGCGGCCGTCGTTCGTTCGTCGAGGGCGATGGTTCGGGCTCCCGCTGCCGTCTTGGGTTGTCCGAACTGAGCGACGTGGTCGACGATGATCAACGTCCTGGTGACCGTGACGGTTCCGGCGCCGAGGTCAACGTCAGCCCAGCGGAGACCGAGCGCTTCGCCGCGGCGCATGCCCGTGGCGGCGATGAGTCGCCAGAGTGGGTGGTCTCTGTCGCCCTCCGCCTCCGACTGTTGGAGGAAGGCCGCGAGTTCGGCGCCGGTCCATACCTTGAGCCCAGCCTTCTGGACGGCGGTCGACGGAGGTGGGTCGGCGAGGTCTGCCGGGTTCGACTGGAGGAGGCCGTGCCGAACGGCATCCTTCAATGCCCGATGGAGGACGGTGTGGATGTACTGGACAGTTCTAGGTGAGAGGCCGCGTTTGGGGGAGCGAAGGTTGGCGCCGGGCGCAAGCAGCTGTCCGTAGAGCCGATTGAGCGCCGGTCCGGTGAGCTGCTTGAGCTTCATGTCGCCGATGCGCGGCATGACGTGACGCTCGAGGTTCTGTTCATAGCTGAACAGCGTCGCCGGCCGGACGGTGGCCGGCAGCGTGTCGGACAGCCACTCTCGGAGGTAGCCGGCGACGGTCAGCTTGCTGTCGTAGGTGAACGTCCCGGTCCGTGCCTTGCCTCGGAGGTCGTCGAGCGCCTCCTGGG
Organism: Acidimicrobiales bacterium; assembly: GCA_046331245.1. Taxonomy (GTDB): domain Bacteria; phylum Actinomycetota; class Acidimicrobiia; order Acidimicrobiales; family Microtrichaceae; genus SSF14. The sequence goes on from JAXLRH010000013.1 coordinate 109,909, forward strand.
CGGCAGCCTTGGTGGCGAAGCCGCGTCGTCGCGCTTGGCGTCGCTCCCGCCAGACCCCGCCAGGGTCGGCGCCGGGACCGAGGTCGACGATGAACTCCCATAGCCCAGTCGTCGGGTTCTTGCGTGGAGCGACCGATGGTGCGCGCCGGTTCCTCTCGGGTGTCGGTTCTGTCACGGTTTCCTCGTTGAGCGGAGTGTTCGTTGGAGGACGCTGGCGTCGAGGCCGTCGAGGTGGTCGGGCGTGGCTGCCACTGTCCCGGCGGGTGGGGTGAGCAACCAGCTGACGGGCCGGTCGAAACAGCGGGCGATTGCGACGAGTTCGTCGGCGGAGAACTGTTTGATACGGACCCCGTCGACCGACCGCTCGACGGCCGAGTAGCTCGCTCGCGACCAGCGCACTCCGAGGAACGGTTCGAGCGCCGCGGCGGCCTCGGGTTGGCTCCACCCGCGATCGGTGCGGGCACGCGTGAGGTTGAACGCAACGATCTGGTTCGGCGTGAGGCGCTTCGGGCGGCTGGGCACGTCGCCGACTCTACGCTTGCGGCGCCCCGCTGTCATCAACGAAATAGTTGACACTTACGCGTCAAAGTCGGGACTCGTTGATGGTCACCCCTGAACGCGGGATTGTTCAGGTCGGTGGTCAGGATGACCATCGGAGTGGCCGGATCCGACGCTGTCACCGTGGCGACAGGAGAGGCGACAGTGAACACGACGGTCCGGTGGACGGCCGACTGGACAGTTTCGTTCCCTTGGGAGGATTCGACAGATATCGCCTTCGGCGGGACCCGCGCGCGCATAGGTAGGGAAACACCTCAACCCTTGGAGAAGCGCAGATGTCACTACCTGAATTGTTCACTGTCACCGAGGCGGCCGTCGTGCTGCGCATCGGCCGGACCACCGCCTACGAGCTCGCCAGACGCGACCTCGCCACCGGGGGCGGGGAGGGCTTGGGGGTGATCCGGGTCGGAGGGCAGCTCCGGGTCCCCAGGGTGGCCCTTGAGCGGCTGATCGGCGCCCCGGTCGGGACACCGGTCACCACCGGGCCGACGGTCCCGTTGGTGCCCGACACGGTGGTGCCGCTCGATGTCGTCCCCGATCCAACGCCTGCTCGCGTCGACCACCCGAGTGCTGCGTCTGGCAGTCGTCGTCGGTTGGTGTCGGTGGATCAGTTGCGGTTCGATTCGTGATCGGTCGCGCGGTCGGCAGGACTGTTGGTTGGTCAGGTGCCATTTCGTTCGACGCACTTGCACCACGGTGCCCTGTGGTCGGACACGTCCGCTGTTCAGGTCGGCGGTCGCCTTGTTGAGCATCGGCAAGCTCGCCGCCGGGGCCGGCGACTACTACACCGCCATGGTCGCCGACGGCGCCGAGGAGTACTTCACCTCGGCCCGCGAGGCCCCCGGCGTCTGGGTCGGTCAAGCCAGCCAACGGCTGGGACTCGCCGGCACCGTCCAGCCCGACGACTTCGCATCCGTCCTCGATCATCAGTATCCGGGAACCAACGTGCGGATCACAGCGGCTCGGTCCGCGCCGAGCGTCGCCGGGTTCGACGCGACGTTCTGCGCTCCGAAGTCGGTGTCGATTCTCCACGGCCTCGGCACCCCCGACATCCGTGCTGCCGTCCGCCAGGCGCACGACGTCGCCGTCCGTGAAGCGCTCGCGGTGTTCGAGTCCGCAGCGTCGCGAGGCCGGCGAGGCCATGGCGGAGCCGACGTGATCGATGGCGACGGGTTCGTCGCCGCTGCGTTCGCTCACCGCACCTCTCGCGCCGGCGATCCCCACCTGCACACACACGTGGTGATCGCCAACCTCGTCCACGGGCCCGACGGGCGGTGGACCGCCCTCGACGCCCGACCGCTCTACCACTGGTCGAAGACGGTCGGCTACCTGTACGAGGCCGAGCTCCGTCACCAACTCACTCGGACTGTCGGTGTCGAGTGGCGGACGGTGCGGCGGGGGATCGCCGATGTCGCCGAGGTGCCGATGCAGGTGGTCGACGAGTTCTCCACCCGCCGTCACGAGATCGAAGCACACCTGGCGGAGAACGGGTTCGACTCCGCCCGTTCCGCACAGCTCGCGGCATATGCCACCCGGCGCATGAAAGACCACACGGCGACACCTGAATCGCTCGTCGACACCTGGCAGCGACGTGCGAGCGAGTTGGGGTTCGATTGCGAACAGGTCTGCGACCGGCTCAACGCCGGAACCCTCACCCTGAGGTGGACGGGTCTCGTCCATCTCACCCCGATGTTCGAGCACCTCGCCGGACCTGACGGGCTGACCAAAACCCGGTCGACGTTCGGACGACGCGAGGTTATCCAGGGGATCTGCGACCGCCTCCCGATCGGCGCTCCCGTCGCCGACATCTGCGAATGGGCTGATCTGTTCATCGACTCCGAACACTGCACACGACTCGCAGGCACCAAGTCGGCGGTCATCCGAACCAGCGACGGCCGGACCGTGTCGGCACGAACCGACGAGAGACGCTTCTCCACCCCAGACATGCTCACCACGGAACGGCGACTGATCGCCGCGGCCGTCGGCTGCGCCGATGCCGGGGTCGGCCTCGCCGACCCACAGGTCGTCGATGTCGCGATCGGACAGCGCCCGTCGATGAGCGACGAGCAGGTGGAGATGGTGAGACAACTCTGCACGAGCGGTCGCGGCGTCGACCTCGTCGAAGGTGTCGCCGGCGCAGGCAAGACGTTCGCCCTTGCTGCCGCCAACCAAGCCTGGACCGAGTCAGGCCACACGGTGATCGGATGCGCCCTCGCCGCCAAAGCGGCGCGTCAACTCCAGACCGACGCCGACATTCCGTCCCGCACCATCGATCGACTCCTCATCGACCTCGACCGACCTGAACGCGGAGGCCTCGCCCCGAACACCGTGATCGTTGTCGACGAAGCCGCCATGGTCGGTACCCGCAAGGTCCTCCGTCTCCTCGACCACGCCCGACAGGCCGACGCGAAGGTCGTGCTCGTCGGCGACCCGTGCCAACTCCCCGAGATCGAAGCCGGCGGAGCCTTCGTCGGACTCCGCCAACGCCTTTCGGCGTCATACCTGGCCGACAATCGCCGCCAACGCGAACCGTGGGAGCGCGCCGCCTTGGCCCGACTCCGGACCGGCGACACCGACACAGCCATCGACACCTACATCGAGCGAGGCCGCGTCGAGGTAGCGCCCACCGGAGCCGAAGCGCGGTCGCGAATGATCGGTGATTGGCTCGACGCACGCCGAACCGGGACGGCCGTCATGCTGGCCAGCCGACGCGTCGATGTCGACGCCCTCAACAGGTACGCGCGTAGGGCACTGCGGAAGGACGGCGCGCTCGGTGCCGACAAGATCATCATTGCGGGCCACGGCTACACCGAAGGCGACATCGTGGTGGCCCTTCGCAACGATCGCCGACTCGGCCTACTGAACGGCACAAGAGCGACCGTTGACGCCATAGACACCCACGCTCAGGTCATGCGGTGTCGCGCTGACGACGACCAGGCGGTCACGATCCCGTTCGACTACGCCGCCGACGGGCACCTCACCCACGGGTACGCGACGACGATCCACAAATCCCAAGGCGCAACCTACGACCGGTGCCTGATCCTGGCCGGCGACCACCTCACCAAGGAATCCGCCTACACCGCCATGTCCCGGGGACGCATCGACAACACGCTGTACCTCGTCGACGACGGTGACCGAGCCACCGACTCCCACACGAACGAGATCGAATCGTCGCTCGTGGATCGCGTGAGGTCATCGATCAGCCGTACTGCTGCTCAGTCGATGGCGGTCGACCAGACGCCGGCGAGCCACGACGACGACCTGGACTTCGAGATCGATCTCTGATCGCGACCGTGCCGATGATCGGCGGGCGCTGTGACGACCGGGGAGGTTGTCCCTGGAGTAGCGGTGTTGGCTGATCTCGTCGTGAGTTGAGCCCCTCCGGACGAGGATGTGGGTCTTCCACAACTCACCGCCTTACCCGGGAGGGCTCCTGTCTCAAGCTAGAAGCCGTCACCCGAGCGCGCCTCTGACCCCGCTCGGGCGCCGCCGCACGGTCGACTGCGCCTCGTCGACCGCTGGTCGATCGAAGCGACCGAGTGGTTCCCGGTCGACCCCACGACCGTCCGGAAGTGGCGCGTCCCGTTCCTCGCCGAAGGCGAAATCGGCCTCCGGGACCGGTCCTCACGCCCGAAACGCGCACTGAACCGGACTCCGCGCCGAGTACGCAGCCTGTTGATCCAGCTCCGTAAGAGGCGCCGTTGGGGTGCAGACCGGATAGCCATCACATCGGGCTCGCCATTCGACGGTAAACACCTCTTGCGCCACGCTGGCCTCGGACGACTCGACAGAGGTGACCGCGCCACCGCACTACCGGTGCGCCGCTACCGGGAGTGTCAGATAAACGGTGGAACTGGTCTGGCCTGACAGGCTGAGCGACTGCTTGGCCGGAAGGACAGCAGCAACCATCATGACTGACATCACAACAACGGATCCGACGACCCAATCGACCGGAGAGGAGTGGCGGTTGCCGCCGCCCGCGACGGGGAGAGTGGTGGTGAGCGATGAGCTCGCCGCCCAGCTCGTTGACCAGGCCCGCGCGGATGGGGTCGACCTGGTTGGCCCTGGCGGACTTTTGGGGGATCTCACTAAGCGGGTCCTCGAGGCCGGCCTCGAAGTAGAGATGGCCGACCATGTCGGCTACGACAAACACGACCCCGAGGGCCGCAATGGCGCCAACTCGCGCAACGGAACCCGTTCGAAAACGGTGCTCACCGAAGTCGGGCCCGTCGAGATCGACGTGCCCCGCGATCGCGATGGCACGTTCGACCCGAAGCTGGTGCGGAAGCGTCAGCGCCGCCTCGCTGGTGTGGACGAGATGGTGATCTCGTTGACCGCGAAGGGTCTCACGACCGGTGAGGTCCAGGCGCACCTCGCCGAGGTGTACGGCACCGACATGAGCCGCGAGCAGGTCTCCAAGATCACCGACGCGATCTTGGGGGAGATGGCCGAGTGGATGACACGCCCCCTCGAACGGGTGTACCCGGTCGTGTTCATCGACGCCATGGTCGTCAAGATCCGTGACGGCCAGGTCGCGAACCGGCCGATCTACACGGCGATCGGCGTCACC
>JAXLRH010000014.1:0-93540 GCA_046331245.1 Acidimicrobiales bacterium
GTCGCCGTCGTGCTCGGTTACGCGATCTACCGGGGCGGCGTGCGCATCAACCTCTCGAAGTTCTTCCGGGCGACCGGGTTCGTCCTCGTCCTGGTCGCTGCGGGCCTCTGCTCGTTCGCAGCCCACACCGCCTACGAGGCGGGCTGGCTCCACGTCGGCCTCGGGCAGTTCGCCGACTTCTCGGCCGTCATCAGGCCGGGCTCCGTGCCGGCGGCGCTCCTCACCGGAGTGCTCGGCATCCAACCGAAGCCCAGCTGGTCCGAGGCGATCGCCTGGATCGTCTACTTCGTCCCGATGACCGCCCTCGTCGTGTGGCCGCAACGCACGCGTCCCACCCCCACGCTCGCCCCCATCTAGGAGAACCACACCCCCATGTTCCGAACCCCCCGACTCCAACTGCTCGCCGTGCCGGTCGTGCTCGCCGTCGCCGCCACCGGTTGCGGCAAGGACGACCCCGGCGACTCCACCTCCACGGGATCCGGCAAGAAGACCGCCACGATCGAGGTCACGCTGACCGACGCCGGGTGCGAACCTCGGTCGATCTCGGCGACGGCCGGCCCCACCACCTTCCACGTGACCAACCAGGACTCGTCCGCCGTGACCGAGTTCGAGATCCTCGCGGCGAGCGACAAGATCCTCGGCGAGGTCGAGAACATCAGCGCCGGCCTCGACCGCACCCTGTCCCTCAACCTGAAGGCCGGCTCGTACACGACGAAGTGCACGAACGGCACGAAGGAGTTCGGGACGCTCGAAGTGGCCGAGTCCGGGACCGGAGCGACGGCCGACTCGGCCGAGCGAATCGCCGCCGTGACGACGTACCTCACCTACGTGCAGGCCGAGGCCGACAAGCTGGTGCCGGCCGCGACGGCGTTCGCCGCGGCCGTGAAGGCGGGTGACGTCACGCAGGCAAGGGCGTTGTTCGCCGGCGCCCGGTACCACTACGAGACCATCGAGCCGATCGCCGAGAGCTTCGGCGACCTCGATCCTCGCATCGACGCCCGAGAGGGCGACGTCGACGAGAAGGACTGGACCGGCTTCCACCGCCTCGAGCAGGCCCTCTTCGTCACCGGTACGGCCGACGGACTGGGCACGATCGCCGACACGCTCGTGGCCGACGTGACCGAGCTCCAGAAGAAGATCGCCGGCATCGAGCTCGACCCGTCGCAGGTCGCGAACGGTGCGGTGGAGCTGCTCAACGAGGTCTCGTCGTCGAAGATCACCGGCGAGGAGGACCGCTACTCGGGCACCGACCTCTCCGACTTCGCGGCCAACCTCGAGGGCGCCAAGGCGGCGTTCGACGCCGTGAAGCCGTTGCTCGCCACCGACGAGGCCAAGCTCGTGTCGACCATCGACGCTCGCTTCACCGCCGTGTCCGCAGCGCTCGACACGTACAAGGACCCGTCCAGCATCGCCAACGGCTACCGCATCTACACGAGCCTCAAGGACGACCCGGCCGCCACGCAGGACCTCTCGACCAAGGTCGACGCCCTCGCCGAGCCACTGTCCCGGGTCGCGGCGCTGGTGCTCCGATGAGCGGTGACGCGCTCGTCAGCCGTCGCCGGGCGCTCGGATACGGAGGCGTCGCCGCCGGCGGGCTGGTCGTCGGTGGTGTCTCGGGCGCTGCGATCGCGTCGGCCGAGGAGCCGGCGCCCGCCCCCGCACCCAGCGCGACCACCGTCCCCTTCCGGGGGCGGCACCAAGCCGGGATCGCCACGCCGGCCCAGGACCGCCTGCTGTTCGCGAGCTTCGACCTGACGACCGACGCCCGCTCCGACGTCGAGGGGTTGCTGCGCGAGTGGACCATCGCGGCCGAGCGGATGACGCAGGGCCATCTCGTCACCGACACCGAGGACGACGCCGCCGCGCCGCCGGCCGACACGGGCGAGGCGGTCGGGCTGCACCCGGCCGCCCTCACGCTGACGTTCGGGCTCGGCCCCACGTTCTTCGACCGCGTCGGTCTCGGCGATCGCCGCCCCGCTGCTCTGGTGGACCTCCCGGCGTTCCCCGGCGACAACCTCGATCCGGCCCGCAGCGGCGGCGACCTCTGCGTGCAGGCCTGCGGCAACGACCCGCAGGTGCTGTTCCATGCGATCCGCAACCTCGCCCGGATCGGACGTGGCATCGTCCGGATCCGGTGGACACAGGAGGGCTTCGGACGCACGTCGTCCACCACCACCAGCCAGTCGACCCCGCGGAACCTGATGGGGTTCAAGGACGGCACCGACAACCTCAAGGCCGACACCGAGGAGTTCGCTCCGAACATCTGGGCGCGACGCTCCGACGGTGCGGCCTGGATGGACGGAGGGTCGTACCTCGTGGCGCGCCGTATCCGCATCCGGATCGAGGTGTGGGACCGTTCCTCCCTCGCCGATCAGGAGGCGACCATCGGTCGCGTCCGCTCCACCGGCGCTCCGCTCGGCATGGCCGACGAGTTCGCCAAGATCGATCTCGACGCGACGGCGGCGGACGGCACACCGGTCGTCCCCGTCGACGCGCACGTCCGCCTCGCCAATCAGGATCGTCTCGGCATCCACATCCTCCGGCGCGGCTACAACTTCACCGACGGGCTCGATCCCCGCGTCGGCCAGCTCGACGCCGGCCTCTTCTTCCTCGCCTTTCAGCGGGACCCGCGCACGCAGTTCATCCCCATGCAGCAGAAGCTGGCGGAGAGCGATGCGCTCAACGAGTACATCCAGCACGTGGGCTCCGCGGTCTTCGCCGTGCTCCCGGGCGTGACCGCAGGCCACTGGCTCGGCGAGACCCTGTTCGCCTGACGCGTCACGCCGAGCGCGCGTCGTCGCACATCGCGACGAACTCGTGACGGATGTCCGCCCTGGCGCGGATCGGTCCGCGCCAGGGGATGTGGACGGTGGCGATGCCGTCGGGCAGCGTCACGAGGAACCCGCTGCCGACCGCGTCGAGCGACACCAGCTCCGCTGCCGTCGCGTCGGGGTACGGACCGAGGTGGCGCACGATGTCGAGACAGTCGGCCGCATGGTCGGCGTTCATGTGACGGCGGATGGCGACGAGGGCATCCGGGTCGAGCGCGACGTCATCGAAGGACACTGCCCACCTCCTTCATCACGGCGCCGTTGAGCTCGTACGCGACGAGGACCTCAGCGACGAGCTGCGACTCCTCGTGCTCCGAGAACCCCAGACCGTCGAGCGCGGCGCGGTAGTCGTCCTTGAAGGCGGCCACATCGGGGATGCCCGGGAAGTGGAACCAGCTCGTGCCGGAGTCGGGCCCGAGCCCGAGCTGCTGCTCGATGCGCCGGCCGAGGAACTGACCGCCGGACAGGTCGCCGAGGTATCGCGTGTAGTGGTGCGCGACGAACGCGATCGGCTCCACGGCGGCTCGGGTCGTGAGCCGCTCCACGTAGGCCTCCGTCGCACGGGTCGGTGTCGGCGTCGCAGTGCGCCCCACGAGGTGGGCGAGGTCGGTGGCGATCGAGTCGCGCCGGGCGAGCGACGGCGAGCCGAGCGCAACGCCCACCGGATGGTGGGTCATCGCGTCGGCCGCCGCCTCGAGCGCCGAGTACACGTGCCACAGCTCGTCGAGCATCGCGACGTACCCGTCGACCGAGAGTGTGCCGTCGACGATGGCGTCGAGCGGTCCCCCGCCCGACGCCGATCGGTGTGCCTGCACGGTTGCGTCCCGGAGCCGCTGAGCGACTCCGGAACGCCCCGACGACGGCGTCATCACCGGGAGGTCGGTCATGGCACCAACCGGTAGGCGACGGTCACGGGCTCCTGCGGCTTCTGGTTGTCGGTCGACCCACCGCTCGTGTACCAGTACGTCCCGAGGCCGGTGGCGGCCTGGAAGTTCACGAACGTCTGGGGCCACGACCCCCAGTACGCGCCGTTCGCGGCCGTCTTGGCGACCTGCGGACCCGCGGGAGCGGGCGGCGTGACGCTCGTGCTGCCGTAGGCCGTGGCCGCGGTGAAGCCGGTGGAGTTGGCGCCGTTCACCACGGGGAGGTCGGCGATCACCACGGCCGTTGCCGGCAGCGGCGTGCGGGTGGTGGGATCGTCGAGGCTCGACGCGAAACCGGCGACGGTGGCCGTGATCTGGCCCACGCCCGATGCGTTCACCACCAGCTTGGGGTTCTTGATCCAGAACGGGACGTACTGGCCGTAGAAGTTGATGGAGAAGGTGCCGGTCCATTGGATGGTGGAGGCGCCGGTCGTCCGGTCGAGGGTTCCGGTGCCGCCGGTGAAGCGGACCTTCTGGCCGAGGTAGTTCGCGCTGGTCGCCGACACGTTGACCCCGAGGCCGTCCTTGCCGCGGTTGGCCCAGCCGACGGCGGGTTCGCTGCCGATGGGCACGTAGGTCCCCGACGCGTTCTTCTTCAGCACCGTGGCGTTGCCGCTGGTGGGAACGTACGTCGCCTGGGTGGAATCCGACTCGCCCGCCGACCAGTAGTTCACCTGCCCGGGAGCGAAGGTGCCGTGGTCGGCCTCGCGGCTGACGGTCCATTCGAGCGACGCATCGGTGAGGCTCACGACGTTGCTCGGCGTCGTGGTGGTCGGCGCCGTCGTCGTCGTGGGCCCGGGCGTCGGCGTCTCCGGGAAGCAGGCGGTGCCGAGCAGCGTTGCGGCGAGCAGCGCCAACCCGGTCCGGGCTCGTCGGCGGTGTGGCAACGGGATGGTGGTGGTCATGGGGTGGGTCCTCCTGCTGGTGGCTTTTGGTTGGATGGGATCTGTGCGGTCAGACGGGGCGTGAGCTCCGCCGCGCCCGAACGACGAGGAACAGACCGGCAGCCGCCGGCACGCCGATGCCGGCGACGACGTAGGGCACTGCCGTTCCCAGCAGCCCGTCGTCCACCGAGGTGATGCGGATGACGTCGCGCCGGGAGGCGGGCGACGCCGTCGACCGCTCTCGGCGGTCGTCGCCGCTTCGGACCGACGTGGTCGTCGTCACCGTCGTGGTGCTCGAGGTCGGGATCTCGATCGCCGGCGTCACCGAGGTCGTCGTCGTCTCCTCGATCGGGGCGCCGGCGACCGGCGACCGGGGCCGGGTGCTCGGAGGCACAGCGGTGGCCCCCTCGACGGCGACCGGTGGCACGGTCGCGACCGGCGGCGCCGCGGTCGGGCCCGGGCCGGCCGGCGACGGCGCGAAGGTGAGCGGCACGAACCGTTCGTTCGTCTGGCTCGGTCGGCCGTGCGCCCCGATCGTGAGCACACCGCACTGCACGGAGCGACAATCCACCGACGCCGACGTCCCCGTGAACGGGTCCGTCCACCGGTACAGCGGGCCACTGATGTTGAGGGTCACCGACCAGTTGCCGGCGTCGTCCATGTGGAACGGCGTGGAGCTCGCATCGATCCCGCCCGGCGTGAAGGCGACGAAGCGGTTGGTTCCGGTGCCGTCGTCGCGGAGGTCGCCGGTGCCCCCCTCACCCGGGTAGTGGTACGTGAGCCCGAACTGCCCATCGCTGTTCACCGCGTTCCGGGAGCTCGGCCCCCAACCGACGCCCGGGCGCACCCAGCCGAAAAGCACGTACACGCCACCGAACACCGGCGAGCCGGCGAGGTGGGGCGGCACGAGGTAGCCCCGGCCGGTGACCGTGACGGTCGACGGGCCGTCGCTGGACAGGATCGTCGACGACACGGACAACGCCGCGTCCGCACCCGCCGGGGCGGCGGCGACGGCGCCACCCAGGAGGGTCGTGACGACGGCTGCGCCGGCGAGCAGGGAGCGGGTGCGTGTCATGCGAAGGTCCTTCGGTGGGTATGACCGGCGACGACGAGCGGTGCGCCGGTGACGGGATGGGTGACGACGTCGATCTCGCAGCCGTAGACGTCCGAGAGCCGGTCCGGGGTGAGGACGGTGTCGGGTGGGGCGTCGGCGACGACCCGTCCGTCGTCGAGCAGCACGAGCCGATCGGCGTGCGCCGCGGCGAGCGACAGGTCGTGCACGACGACCACCACTGCATCCCCGTCGGCGGCACGTGCTCGCGCCACGCGGAACACCTGCACCTGGTGGCGGAGGTCCAGCGACGCGGTCGGTTCGTCCAACAGCACGATCGGCACACGCTGGGCGAGCACACGGGCGAGCGCGACCCGAGCCTGCTCACCTCCCGACAACGAGCCGAACGGCGCGGCAGCGAGCGCCGTCGTGTCGGTCGCCGCCATCGCAGCGGCAATCGCGTCGTCGTCCTCGCCGGCCTCGGGGCGACCGCGCCACGGCGTCCTGCCCATCCGCACCACCTCACCGGCGGTGAACGCGAAGGTGACGGCGTGCTGCTGCGGGAGCACGGCGCGCTCGCGGGACAGATCGCCGATCGACCAGGAGGCGAGGGGCCGTCCTCCGAGGACGACCTCGCCGGCGACGGGTCGGAGGTCACCGGCGAGCGCTGCGAGGAGGGTCGACTTTCCGGCTCCGTTGGGGCCGACGAGCGCCATCACCTCCCCGCGCCGGACCTCGAGCTCCACCGCGCTGAGCACCGTCCGCCGGGCGCGGCGCACGGCGAGGCCGGTGGCCACCAGCGCGCTCACGCCCACCCTCCCGCACCGGCGCGAGCTCGGCGGAGCAGCAGGAAGAACGCCGGGCCGCCGATGAGCGCGGTGAGCATACCGATCGGCAGGTCGGCGAAGTCGACGGCCGTGCGGGCGAACAGGTCGGCCCACACGAGGACGATGGCCCCGCCCAGGGCCGACGCCGGCACGAGCCGTCGATGGGACGGGCCGACGACGATCCGCATGATGTGCGCGACGACGAGGCCGACGAAGCCGATGATGCCGGAGAACGCCACCGCCGGCCCGACGAGCAGCGCAACGCAGGCGATCGCCCCGAGGCGCAGGCGTTCGACGTTCACGCCGAGGTGACCGGCGGTCCGTTCGCCGAGCGCGAGGAGGTCGAGTCGGCTGGCGAACACGGCACAGCCGACGAAGCCGACTGCGGCGAACCCCGCGACCGCGGCGACCGCGTCCCAGCGGCTGCCGTTGAGCGAGCCGAGCTGCCAGAAGACGATCTGCTCCCGGGCCTGACGGTCGCCGGCGAAGAGCAGGAAGCTGACCAGGCCCCCTGCGACGGCGTTGACCGCGATCCCCGTCAGCACGATGGACGACACGTCGGCGCCCTCGTTGGTCCGCGACATCCGGTACACGGCGAGGGTGGTGAGGAGCCCGGCGCCGAACGCCATCGCCGGCAGCGTGAGCACGCCGAGGAAGGTCACGCCTCCGACGATCGATGCGCACGCCCCGACAGCGGCGCCGGAGGAGACGCCGACGATCGCTGGCTCGGCGAGCGGGTTGCGGAACAGGCCCTGCATGAGGGCGCCCGCCGCTCCGAGCGCAGCGCCGACGAGCGCTCCCATCGCGACGCGAGGGAACCGCACCTGCCAGAGCACGGCATCGCCGTTCGGGTGCGACGGCATCGATCCGATGTCGAGTCCCAAGCGGTGCAGGATCGATCCGACCACCTCGCCGGGGCCGACCGCGAGCTGCCCCGCACCCGCGGCGACGACCAGCGAGAGGAGCAGGGCGCTCGTGAGACCGCCGATCCACCAGGAGGAGGACAGGCGCGTCGAGGGTCGTCGCCGGACCGTTACGACCGTCACCCGATGTCTCCGTAGATCGCGTCACCGAGTGCAGAGACCGCTCCGGCGTAGTTCGGCCCGAAGCCGAGGATCTGGCTGTCGGCCATGTCGACGACACACCGATTGCGCGCCGCCGTGGTCTCGGCGATGCCGGGCACGGCGACCAGGCCGTCGACTCCGCCGACCGAGGCGAGGCCGTCGGTCATCACCAGGAGCAGCGTCGGGGCCGCCGCCACGATGCCCTCGGCGTTGAGGGGTCGATACCCCGTCACACCGGCCTCGGAGGCGACGTCGATGCCTCCGAGTGACCGGATCAGCGCATCGGCGCCGGAGTCCTTGCCGAACCACTGGTAGACGCCGGCATTCCCCCGGACGTAGATGAACGCCATGCGGGGCGCCGCCAGCCCCCGACGTTCGATCCGCTCGGCGAGGGTCCTCTCGGCGTTGGTCACGTCGGCGGTCACCCGCCGGGCCAGCGCCGCGCCGGCGTCGGCGACGCCGAGTGCCTCCGCAACGGCCTCGATCTGTCGCCCGATCGTGGCTCGCGACCGCGTCTGGTCGAGGACGACCACCGGGATGCCGGCGTCCCGGAGCTGCAACTGCACCTCCAGCGGGCCGATGCTGTAGTCGGTCAGCACGACGCTCGGGCGGAGCCCGAGGATCGCCTCGGCGTTCAACTGGTGACCGTCGACGGTCACCACCGGAAGGTCGGCCAGCGCGGGCACGCCGGTCGAGCTGTCCCGTCCGATCAGGCGGTCACCGAGGCCGAGGGCGTACACCGTCGTCGCCAGCGTGCCGTAGGTGTCGAGCGCCAGGATCCGACTGGCATCGCTCACCGTGACCTGCGCGCCGGACACGTCCGCGACGGTGACCGGCAGCACGGGGGTCGGTGCCGGCGACAGGGGCGTCGGCGCCGGTGCGCTAACGGCGGTGCGGGCCCCGACGCACTCGCTTCCACGGGCCGTGCCCTGCTCCGCGACCCCGCCGCACGCCGTGGACATCGCCAGCACGCTCACGACGAGGGCGAGAGGAGATCGCACGGACACGCAACACCTGACATTCGGGATCAGGACTTGATGGTAAGCCCACCTAACACTGCGTTAGGTGGGCCTAACATCGCGAACTTCCCGGGTGTTGTCAACAACCGGCCTCAGGCGGCGCCGGCGTCGCGCAGTTCGCGCTTCAATTCCTTGATCTCGTCGCGAAGGCGCGCGGCGTACTCGAAGCGGAGGTCGGCGGACGCCTCGTGCATCTCGTCCTCGAGCGTCTGGATGAGCCGGCCGAGGTCCTGCGGGGCGAGGTCCTTGAACTCGTCGCGGACCGGGGGCTGGCCCGGCCGGTTCCGGCGCTTGTCCTTGCCGGGAGTGGGCGCCCCCTCGAACTCGCGGCCGCGGAGATCGGCGAGGATGTCGTTGACCGCCTTGCGGATGGTCTGGGGCACGATGCCGTGCTCGGTGTTGTAGGCGATCTGCACCTCGCGACGACGGTTGGTCTCGGAGATCGCACGGTCCATCGACTGGGTGACCTGGTCGGCGTACATGATGACGAGCCCGTCGACGTTGCGGGCCGCACGGCCGATCATCTGGATGAGCGACGTGTCGGAGCGCAGGAAGCCCTCCTTGTCGGCGTCGAGGATGGCCATGAGCGACACCTCGGGGATGTCGAGGCCCTCACGCAGCAGGTTGATGCCGACGAGCACGTCGAAGTCGCCGAGGCGCAGATCACGGATGAGCTCGATGCGGGCGATGGTGTCGACCTCGGAGTGCAGGTACCGCACCCGCACCCCCATCTCGAGGAGGTAGTCGGTGAGGTCCTCCGCCATCTTCTTGGTGAGGGTGGTGACGAGCACTCGGTCGCCGACGACCACCCGCTCGTTGATCTGCGCGAGCAGGTCGTCGATCTGGCCCTTCGTGGGCTTGATGACGACCTGCGGGTCGACGAGGCCGGTCGGCCGCACGACCTGCTCGACGATCTGCCCGGAGTGCTCGCGCTCCCACGGGCCGGGCGTGGCCGACAGGAAGATGGTCTGCCCGGCGCGCTCGGCCCACTCCTCGAAGCGGAGCGGCCGGTTGTCGGCGGCCGACGGCAGGCGGAACCCGTGCTCGATGAGGGTGAGCTTGCGGCTGCGGTCGCCCTCGAACTGACCGTGCAGCTGCGGGATCGTGACGTGCGACTCGTCGATGATCGTGAGGTAGTCGCGGGGGAAGAAGTCGAGCAACGTGTTCGGCGGTTCGCCCGGCGCCCGCCCGTCGATGGGGGCCGAGTAGTTCTCGATGCCGTTGCAGAAGCCCATCTCGGCCATGTTCTCGAGGTCGTACTGCGTGCGCATGCGCAGGCGCTGGGCCTCGAGCAGCTTGCCCTCACGCTCGAACTTCGCCAGCTGCTCCTGGAGCTCGACCTCGATGCGGCCGATGGCGGCGGCCATGCGCTCGTCGGAGGTCGCGTAGTGCGTCGCCGGGAAGAGCACGAACTCCTCGTGCGGCCGGATGCGGTCGCCGGTGAGCGGGTCGAACTCCCAGATCGACTCGATGTCGTCGCCGAACATCTCGATGCGCACGGCCGTCTCGTCGTACGCGGGATGGATCTCGATGACGTCGCCCTTCACCCGGAACTTGCCACGGATGAGCGTCATCTCGTTGCGCTCGTACTGCATGGCGACGAGGCGGCGCAGGATGCCGCGTTGGTCGTGCGTCTCCCCCACCCGCATCACCAGCATCTTGTTGGCGTACTCCTCGGGCGAACCGAGGCCGTAGATGCAGCTGACCGACGCGACGACGATGACGTCGCGACGGGTGAGCAGCGCCGAGGTGGCCGCGTGGCGCAGGCGGTCGATCTCGTCGTTGACCGTCGCGTCCTTCTCGATGTACGTGTCCGACGAGACCATGTAGGCCTCGGGTTGGTAGTAGTCGTAGTACGAGACGAAGTACTCGACGCGGTTCTCGGGGAAGAACTCGCGGAACTCGTTGGCGAGCTGAGCGGCGAGCGACTTGTTGGGCGCCAGCACGAGCGTGGGCCGCTGCACCTGCTCGATCGTCCAGGCGATCGTGGCGGACTTGCCGGACCCGGTGATGCCGAGGAGCGTCTGGAACCGCTCGCCCCGCCACACGCCGTCGGCCAGCTGGGCGATCGCGGAGGGCTGATCGCCCGCCGGGGAGAACTCGGAGACGACCTTGAACGGCTTGGAGGACCGCGAGATCTCGGTGCTCGTGTCAGTCATGGCCCGAAGGCTACTCACGACCCCTGACAGTTGGTTTCGGCCGTTGCCGTCAGGCGCGGTGGCTCTCGATCCACGCCCACGCCTCGTCGATCTGTGGCGCCAGGTCGGCGATCGTGCCCGAGTTGTCGACGACCACGGCCGCCTTGGCGATGCGCTCCTCCCGCGAGGCCTGCCGGGCGACGCGCGCCCGGGCGTCCTCCTCGGTGAACTCGCGGTGCTCGATCAGCCGGGCGATGGCGATCTCGGGATCGAGGTCGACGACGATCGTGCCGATCAGCCCCTCCCACCCCGATTCGGCCAGTAGTGGGATGTCGAGCACGACCACGTTGTCGGTCGGATCCTGCTCGACCACTCGGCGGAAGATCTCGTCGCGGACCGAGGGGTGCACGATCTTGCCGAGGTCCTCGAGCGCCTGCGCGTCGTTGAAGACCGTCGCGGCGACGGCCTTGCGGTCGAGCGTGCCGTCGGGGAACAGGATCCCCTCGCCGAAGCGCTCGACCATGGCCGCGAGGACGGGCTGACCGGGCGCCTGCAGCTCGTGCACGATCGCATCGGCGTCGACGACCACCGCGCCCCGTTCGGCGAGCGCCGCGGACACGGTCGACTTGCCCGAGCCGATGCCGCCGGTGAGTCCCACGAGGATCATGCCGGCGAACGCTACCGCGTGGGCCGGACGGCTCATGTTTCGGTGTCCGGCGCCGATGAATGGTGTGTCGGACCCCGTGCAGACGTGGGACCCGGCGGGAACCCCATCTGTGAAGACGCTGACACCACCCGACGATCCGAACGACCTGCTGCTCGCGGGCCCTCCGCCCGAGCCCAGCGGACTCCTCCGAGGTCGCGCCGGCCGAGAGATCCGTCGCGCGCTCATCGACCCCTCGCTCGCCGGCGACGAGGCCACCCAGCTGGGCCCGTCCACGATGGACCGCCTCGCCATCTTCACGCCGATGGTCACGGCCGTCCGCCTGGCGACGACTGCCATCTCGCTCCTGCTCGCCTCCTCGAAGGTCATCGCCGGCGACCCCTTCATCACCGCGTGCGCGGTGATCATCGTCGCCTACGCCACGTTCCGCTCGATCCGCCCGATCCGCTACTCGAACGGCCTCGCCAGCCTCAGCCGCACGCTCCTCGAGGCGCTCCTCCACGTCGGCATCATCGTCGCCACGGGGTTCTGGAGCAGCCCGTTCGTCTTCACCGTGCTCAGCGTCGTCGTCATCGCGGGCTTCGCCCGTGGTTTCGCGTTCGGCCTGCGCATCGCCGTGTGCTGCTCGATCGCGATCAGCTTCCCCGCCATCCACCTGAGCGTGGACGGTCCGGGCTCCCTCAAGCTGGCGAGCACGTGGAGCGGCCTCCTCATCCTCATCTCGATCGTCTCCGGCTACGGGCGCAAGGTGAGCGGCGAGGCCGACCGCGAGCGCGACATCGCACTCGACCGCCTCGGTCGACTCGCCGACGCCAACGCGCTCCTGTACTCGCTCCACCGCGTCGCGCAGACGCTGCCGTCGTCGCTCGACATGAAGGAGGTGCTCACCTCCACGGTGGCCCGCCTCCGCGAGCTCATCGACTTCGACTCGGTCGTGATCCTCCTCTTCGACGACACCGACGGCCACTGGCAGGTCATCCGCCAGGAGGGCTGCCACCTCCCCGCCCGTCTCGGCCCCACCGACCTGCCGCGCGGCATGCGCCAGGCGATCACCGAGTCGATGGTGATCGCGTGCAACGAGCTGGGCGCCACCGACGGCGGCGGCTTCGACGAGCGGTCGGGCTCCGGCCTGTACGGCGCGCTGAGCGCCCGCGGCTCGATCATGGGCCTCGTCGCCCTCGAGCACCGCGACCAGCACCGCTTCGACCACCGCGCCGGCGGCCTCCTCGCCGGCTTCGTCCCGCCCCTCGCGATGGCGCTCGACAACGCCCGCTGGTTCGCCCGGCTGCGCACCGTCGGCGCGGACGAGGAGCGCACCCGCATCGCCCGCGACCTTCACGACCGCATCGGCCAGTCGCTCGCCTACCTGGCGTTCGAGCTCGACCGCATCGTCAACCGGCACAAGGCCGGCGACCCCCTCGGCACCTCCCTCGACCACCTGCGCGACGACGTACGCGGCGTCATCCGCGAGGTGCGCGACACGCTCTACGACCTGCGCACCGACGTGTCGGACTCGTCGGGTCTCCACGAGATCCTCCAGCAGTACGCCGACCGCGTGGCGGAGCGCACCGAGCTCGTCTTCCAGATCGAGGCCGACGACCACTCCCGTCTCCCGCTCCTCCAGGAGCGCGAGATGTGGCGCATCGCGCAGGAGGCGATCACCAACATCGAACGTCACGCGAAGGCCTCCAACGTGCGGGTCACGTGGCGTTGCGACGGGGGTCGCGCGGCAATTCGCGTATCAGATGACGGAATCGGCTTTGAAACCGGCCGCGCCGGCCGACTGGATAGCTACGGAATGCTCGGTATGCGAGAGCGTGCCTCCTCCATCGGAGCCACGCTCGAGGTGCACAGCGTTCCCGGTCAAGGAACTTCGATCACCTGCGTCCTCGATCCCTCCCTCCCCTCCACCCAACCTGACGAACGCACTCGTCACGATCACCGCACGCCAGGAGCACGAAAATGAACCCGATCAGACTGATGCTGGCGGATGACCACCAGATGCTGCGTGAGGGCCTCCGCCGGTCGATGCTCGACGAGGGCTTCGACGTCGTGGGCGAGGCGCAGGACGGGGTCGAGGCCGTGCGGCTGGCGGAGGAGCTCGTGCCCGACGTCATCCTGATGGACGTGTCGATGCCCAACTGCGACGGCGTCGAGGCCTGCCGGCAGGTGAAGTCGCACGGCAGCGCGTCGCGCATCGTCATGCTCACGATGCACGCCGACAAGGAAGTGCTGACCAACGCCATCCGGGCGGGTGCGAGCGGCTACCTGGTGAAGGACTGCTCGACGAGCGAGATCGCGGACGCCGTGCGCATGGCCGCCGGCGGCGAGACGGTGCTGTCGCCCCAGCTCGCGAAGTCGATGTTGGAGGAGGTGCGCCGGCTCGACCAGCGTGCCCGCACCGAGGAGGAGCGCATGGTCACCAAGCGCGAGGAGGAGGTGCTCCAGCTCATCGCCGACGGCTGCTCGACCCCCGAGGTCGCGGAGCGCCTGTACATCTCCCAGAAGACGGTGAAGAACCACCTGGCGTCGATCTACCAGAAGCTCGACGCCCGTGACCGTACCCAGGCCGTCCTCCAGGCCGTGCGGATGGGAATCGTCCAACTCCACTAACTACAGATTCGGACGACCGGCTCCGATACCCCTGGTATGGAGTCCGCCGAGGTCACCGAGATCAGCCCGTTGCCGGGTCACGGCCGCCGCCTTCGGCGCCGTCAGGAGCGGGGCGCGAACCTCGTCGAGTACGCGTTGATCCTGGCGCTGATCGCACTCGCGTGCATCGGCGGTGTCGCCCAGTTCGGTCAGGCGATCAAGAACAGCGACATGAAGAGCGTGTCGGCGTCGATCTGACGACTACGACGCCTTCGTCACGCAGGGCACCATCAGCGGTGACAGGCGGGTGCTGAGCGAGTCGTTCGAGAAGTCCGACGCCATGAAGTCGTCGAGGAGCTTGCGGTCCTTCGAGATGGCGGGCCACACGCAGTCGAAGAGCGAGCGGATGGCGGCCTTCTGCTCGTCGGTCTTCGCCGCGGTCGAGAACTTGACGGCGTGGTCGAGGTACTCCTGCTTGCTCACCTCGTCGGAGCCGCACGACGTGAGCGCGCAGCCCGCCACCACGAGCGCCGCCACCAGGTTCCTCCGCATCGACATGGGGCAGAACCTATTCGACCAGTCGCAGCCCAGCGGGACCGAGGACGTCGGCGGCTGCCGGCAGCTCGACGGCGAACTCCGTGCGGTGCGCGGCGAACACGTGGCGGCTGACGAGGACGGGCCGGCCCGACACGGTGCGGGTGACGCGCTCGGCGACGAGCAGGGGCGACCCCACCGGCACGTCGAGCAGCTTCCCGGTCTCCGCGGACGCCGCCTCGGCGCCGATCGTCTGGCTCGCGCCGCCGAACTCGACGGGGAGCTGCTCGAGGAAGCTGGCGCGCTCGACGTCGGCGCGTGAGAGCTCGGCGCCGAGCGCCTCGGGGCACCAGACCGTGACCAGCGCGAACGGCTGCCCGTCGGCGAGGTTGAGGCGCCGCACCTCCAGCACGTTCCGCTCGCCGAGGATGTCGGCCACCCGCGACGGCGCCTCCGTGAAGCTGAAGGACAGGATGCGGCGCTCGCTCGTGAGGCCCGCGGCGCGGAGCTGGCTGTCGATGGTGCCGAGGTGGTGGAGCTCCTGGCGGAGGGGGTCGGCGGCGACGAACCACCCGAAGCCCTGACGTGAGTCGACGAGGCGTTCGGCCCGGAGCGCTTCGAGAGCGCGCCGCACGGTGACGCGGCTGGCCTCGTACTCGGCGGACAGCTCGGACTCCGACGGGAGCAGGGCGCCGGCGGCGAACTCGCCCGAGGACACGCGCTGGCGGAGATGGTCGGCGATGACCTGGTATCGGATCGTACGATTGGCCCCGGTCGGGTCCGACATCTGCACACCAACTTGTCTTGTACTTGTATTGGACCTGCTTTACTTGTACTCTACTTGTATTCCACAAGATCGCCACGCCAGGAGCATCGAATGACCGTCGAAGCGAACACCCCCATCGAACTCGTCAACGGCGTGTACGCCACGTTGGCCGACCGCATCGCCACGGCGCGCACGGTGCTCGGCCGACCGGTGACCCTGGCCGAGAAGATCCTCTTCAACCACCTCGACGGCATCGACGGCGGCGCGGCCGGCGCACCTGTCGTCGAGCGGGGCGTCAGCTACAACGACCTCCGCCCCGACCGTGTCGCCATGCAGGATGCGACCGCGCAGATGGCGCTCCTCCAGTTCATGACCGCCGGCCTGCCCACCGTCGCCGTGCCGTCCACGGTGCACTGCGACCACCTCATCCAGGCCAAGGTCGGCGCCAAGACCGACCTCCTCGCCGCCGAGTCCGGCAACAAGGAGGTGTACGACTTCCTCGAGTCCGTCTCGGCCAAGTACGAGCTCGGCTTCTGGGGGCCCGGCTCGGGCATCATCCACCAGGTCGTGCTCGAGCAGTACGCGTTCCCCGGCGCCATGATGGTCGGCACCGACAGCCACACGCCGAACGCCGGCGGCCTCGGCACGATCGCCATCGGCGTGGGCGGCGCCGACGCCGTCGACGTGATGACCGGCTTCCCGTTCAACGTGCGCTGGCCGAAGCTCATCGGCGTGCACCTCACCGGCGAGCTCAACGGCTGGAGCGCCCCCAAGGACATCATCCTGAAGGTCGCCGAGATCCTCACCGTGAAGGGCGGCACCGGCGCCATCGTCGAGTACTTCGGTCCCGGGGCCGAGTCCATCAGCTGCACCGGCAAGGCGACGATCTGCAACATGGGCGCCGAGATCGGCGCCACCACGTCGCTGTTCGGGTACGACGAGGCGATGGGCCGCTACCTGCGCTCGACGGATCGTCACGCGATCGCCGACGCCGCCGACGCCGTGGCCGACCACCTCCGCGCCGACGACGCCGTCCTCGCCGACCCGGCCTCGTTCTTCGACCAGGTCATCGAGATCGACCTGTCCACGCTGCAGCCCCACATCAACGGCCCGCACACCCCCGACCTCGCCCGCGAGGTGAAGGACCTGGGCGCCGAGGCCCGCGAGAACGGCTGGCCCCTCGAGATCAGCTCCGCGCTCGTCGGCTCGTGCACGAACTCCTCCTACGAGGACATCACCCGCGCCGCGTCGATCCTGCGCCACGCGGCCGACAACGGCCTCTCGGTGAAGGTGCCCCTGCTCATCACGCCCGGCTCCGAGCAGGTGCGAGCGACGATCGAGCGCGACGGCCTGCTCGCGACGTTCGAGGCTGCAGGCGCCACCGTGCTCGCCAACGCGTGCGGCCCGTGCATCGGCCAGTGGGCCCGCCCCGACGAGGTCACGTCGGTGCCCAACACCATCGTCACCAGCTACAACCGCAACTTCCCGAAGCGCAACGACGGCTCGGCCAACACGCTGGCCTTCGTCACGTCGCCGGAGACGGTCGTGGCCCTGGCCCTCGCCGGCACGGTCGACTTCGACCCGATCCACGACACGCTCACCAACGCGAGCGGCGAGCAGGTGTCGCTCGTCGTGCCGACCGGCCTCGAGCTCCCGCCCGCCGGGTTCACGCCCGGTGAGAACACGTTCATCGCCCCGCCCGAGGACACCAGCGCCGTCGAGGTGAAGGTCTCCCCCACGTCCGACCGTCTCCAGCTCCTCGAGCCGTTCGCCCCGTGGGACGGCCAGGACTTCCTCGACCTGCCGATCCTGCTCAAGGCCAAGGGCAAGTGCACGACCGACCACATCTCGATGGCCGGCCCGTGGCTCAAGTACCGCGGCCACCTCGAGAACATCTCGGGCAACCTGTTCCTCGGCGCCGTGAACGCCTTCACCGACGCCGTCGGCGAGGGCAAGGACCAGCTCGACGGCACCACGAAGTCGTTCCCCGACATCGCCAAGCACTACCACGAGGCCGGTCAGCCCTGGATCGCGGTCGGCGACGAGAACTGGGGCGAGGGCAGCTCGCGTGAGCACGCGGCGATGGAGCCCCGTTTCCGGGGCGCCAAGGCGATCCTCGTGCGCAGCTTCGCCCGCATCCACGAGGCCAACCTCAAGAAGCAGGGCGTGCTGCCGCTCACGTTCGCCGATCCGTCGGTGTACGACACCATCGGTGAGGACGACCGCATCTCCATCGTCGGCCTCGCTGAGCTGGCCGACGGCAAGCCCGTCGACCTCATCGTCACCAAGCCCGACGGCACCACCGTGTCGTTCCAGGCCAACCACACGATGAGCGCCGAGCACATCGAGTGGTTCAAGGCCGGGTCGGCCCTCAACATCATCCGGGCGCGCTCCTCGAAGTGAGGCTGCACCACGTCAACCTGGTGTGCGGGCCCGGCCTCGTCGAGCCGACCGCGGCGTTCTGGCGCGACGTGTTCGGCCTCACCGACCTCGAGCGCCACGGCCGGAGCGGCCGGCCGGGGGCGTGGCTCGACGCCGGCTCGTTCGAGGTCCACCTCTCCGAGCGCGACGAGCCGCAGAGCCCCGACGCCCACATCGCCGTGTCGGTGGACGACGTGGCGTCAGTGCGCGAGCGCTGCCTCGCTGTCGGCGCCCCGTGGGAGGACGCCGATGCACTTTTCGGGGTCGGGCGGGGCTTCACTCGTGACCCGGCGGGGAACCGCGTCGAGGTGGTGAACGAGAGCTCGTAGCAGCACCACGATCGGGGCGTCGGCGGGGAGATCCCACCCGGCGGCCCGCGTCGCCGCGAGCAGCTCCTCCCGGTGCGCCTCGCACGCTGCGAGCGTGAGCTGCCCGAGGCGGGAGGCCAATTCGCCGATATTGGACTGCTCGTACATCTTCCTGTTCCCTTCGCTGGGGGTCGGTTCCTACAATGGACTGCGATGACCGCAGTTCACATGGCCAATGACGGGAAATTGGACTCGACTCGACTCGTCGCGCTGCTCGGACCGTGGTCGATTGGCACGGGTCCCCTCTATCGCCAGCTCGCCGACGCCGTCGACGGCCTCATCGAGCAGGGCCAACTGCGCACCGGCGACCTCCTGCCACCCGAGCGCCGGCTCGCCGACGCGCTCGCCGCGTCCCGCAGCACGGTGGTCGCCGCCTTCGACCTGCTCCGCGACCGCGGGCGCGTCGAGCGACGTCAGGGCAGCGGCACCCGCGTCGTCGGGCCACCGCTGGCGACATCGGTGGGCCAGGAGTTCCGGACGACTCCGCTCTTCGTTCCCGGCGCCGAGATCACCGCGCTCCTGAAGGCCGTCCCCGAGCGGATGGAGGCCGTGGACCTCGAGGTGCGCCGGTGGGCCAACGAGCTCGGTGCCGCCGACGTCGACACGATCGACCCGGAGGGGATCCTGGCGCTGCGCACGGCGATCGCCGAGCGCTACACCCGCGACGGCCTCCCCACCACCGCCGATGCGATCATCGTGACCACCGGCGCCCAGCAGGCGATCTCGCTGGCGGTCGCCGCGGTGTGCGGCCCCGGCGACGTCGTCGTCACCGAGGAGACCACCTGGCCCGGCCTCTTCGACGTGGTGGCACGACAGGGCGGCCGCTGCTTCGGCGTGCGCATGGACGAGGGCGGCATCGACACCGACGAGCTACGCGCCGCCGTCGAGCGGCATCGGCCGGTCGCCATCGCTCTCAACCCCCATCACCACAACCCGACCGGCACACGCCTGCTCCCGCACCGCCGTCGTGCCGTCGCCGACATCGCCGCGGAGTACGGCGTCATCGTGATCGAGGACCGGGTCGCCGCTCCCCTGGCGTTCGACGACGTCGTGGCGGCGCCCCTCGCCACCCATCGGTACGACGCCCCGATCGCCACCGTCGACTCGCTGTCCAAGACCGTCTGGCCGGGACTGCGCATCGGGTGGCTGCGAGCGGCGCCCGACCTCGTTCGTCAGGTGCGGATGGCGAAGGCCATCGACGACATGTTCACGCCCATCCCCTCCCAGGAGATCGCCGTGCGCCTGGTGCGGGATCTCGACGCCCACGTGGCGACGAGAGTGGAGCAGCTGCGGCGGCGGGAGGCGGTTGCGCACGAGGCACTCGCCACCCTCCTTCCGGACTGGGAGGTCGCTCGTCCCGACGGGGGCCTCATGATGTGGGCTCGCCTGCCGGCCCCGGTCGCGACGGCCTTCATCGCGCATGCGGCGCGCTGCGGCGTGCTCCTCGCCGGGGCGGAGGCCTTCGCCGTGTCACCGCCGACGAACGACCGCATCCGCATCGCGTTCTCCGCACCCGAACCGCAGCTCGTCGCCGCGATCGAGCGGACGGCCGAGGCCTGGTCGACGTTCAGGGAGTCGTGAGGTCGACCGGCTCGCCGGTGGGGGCCGGGAGCTCGGGCTCGAGGTCCATCTCCTCGAGGGCGCCGTACACCGAGTCGTACGCGGCGTCGGGCCACGTCATCAGCGCGTCGACGAACACCGAGCGGGAGATGTCCTTCGTGGTGACCACGAAGTACGTGGCCCACGCGAGGACGCCGAGGAACTTCGCGC
This sequence comes from Acidimicrobiales bacterium, assembly GCA_046331245.1. Lineage (GTDB taxonomy): Bacteria > Actinomycetota > Acidimicrobiia > Acidimicrobiales > Microtrichaceae > SSF14. The sequence goes on from JAXLRH010000014.1 coordinate 19,853, forward strand.
CGTCCTCGATGATGTTCCACCCCTGTCCCGGCGACGGGGCATAGCGGGAATCCACGAAGAAGGAGACCGCCAAGCCCGCTCCCGCCGCCAGGAGGAGGTGAATGTGTGTCCGCCGGATCTCACGCAGGTGGCTCATCGCCCAGTAGAGCAGCGCTCCACCGAGCACGAGCTCACCGACGATCTTGGGCATGTTCAACTGCGCGGGCACGAGCACCGCGTGGAACTGGAAGAGGTCGTCGAGCAGCAGCATCGTGCCCACCACGCCGCCGCCGAAGAGGAAGCGTCCGGCCCGCTGACGCTGGCCCAGCCGGCAGAGCCAGGCACCGGCGAACGCCGCCGCCGCGCCCACCGTCCAGCTGAGGATGCCGAGGTTGCTGACCAGGCCGGTGTACCACTTCGCGCCGATCGTGAACGAGGGGTCCATCAGCAGCTCGCCGGCCCGCGTGTCGGGCTGCGACGCGACCATCGCCATCACGGCGAGACCCGCGGACCACGCCAGCACCAGCGGAATGGCGATGCGCAGCATCTCTCGAAGGGTGCGCGCCTGTCGACGGTCCTGATGCGTCATGGTCCCCTCATCGGCAGATCCCCGTCGGAAATGAAGGCTTCGGGATATTGTCGGCCCATGTCGGGGGGCAGCGCTGAATCGTCGTACGCCATCTCGCTGACGGCCGTCACGAAGCGGTTCGACGACGTCGTCGCCGTGGACGCCGTGGATCTGGACATCGCCGAGGGGGAGTTCTTCTCCCTCCTCGGCCCCTCCGGCTCGGGCAAGACCACGATGCTGCGCATGATCGCCGGCTTCGAGCTGCCCACGAGCGGCACGATCTCGCTGCACGGCCGTGACGTGACGGCCCTGCCCCCGTTCGACCGGGACGTGAACACCGTGTTCCAGGACTACGCGCTGTTCCCGCACATGTCGGTCGAGGCGAACGTCGGCTACGGCCTCATGGTGCGGAAGGTGCCGAAGGACGAGCGGGCGGCCCGCGTCGCCGAGGCGTTGCGCTCGGTGCGGCTCGGCGACTTCGGCGGCCGGAAGCCCTCGCAGCTGTCGGGCGGGCAACGCCAGCGCGTGGCCCTCGCCCGGGCGCTGGTCAACCGACCCCGCGTCCTCCTGCTCGACGAGCCGCTGGGCGCACTCGACCTCAAGCTCCGCGAGGAGATGCAGACGGAGCTGAAGGACCTCCAGCGAGACGTCGGCATCACGTTCGTGGTCGTCACCCACGACCAGGGCGAGGCGCTCACGATGAGCGACCGCGTCGCCGTGTTCAACCATGGCCGCATCGAGCAGGTCGGCTCGCCGCGCGAGCTCTACGAGCGGCCCGCCACCGAGTTCGTCGCCCGCTTCGTCGGCACCGCGAACGTCCTCGACCGTCCGGACGGCACGTACACGCTCCGTCCCGAGCGCATTTCGCTGGCCCCCGGCCACGCGCCAGGCGGCACCCACGGCCTGGTGGACGACAGCCAGTACCTCGGCGCCGAGTCGCGCTACCGCGTGCGCCTCGACGACGACACGGTGCTCGTCGTGTCGGTTCCGTCGGCGGATGCCGAGGCGCTCGCTCCCGGGAGCCCGGTCACGGTCTCCTGGCCGCCCGAAGCCCTCAACCTCATCTCGACGACAGCAGTGAAAGGATCCCCATGATTCGACCTACGGCTCGACGACTCTCGGCGCTCGCCGCAGTCGGCACGCTCCTGCTCGGAGTGGCCGCGTGCGGCGACGACACCAAGACCTCCGGCTCGTCCGGCGGCGACACCTCCACGCAGAACGCGCTCGTCCGCAAGAAGGCCGAACTCATGCCGCTCATGGCGAAGAAGGTGGGGAAGGGCGAGGGAGCGATCAGCATCCTCGCGTGGCCCGGCTACGCCGAGTCCGGCAAGAACGACCCGAACGTGGACTGGGTGTCGGACTTCGAGGCGTCGACCGGCTGCAAGGCCGACATCAAGGAGTTCCCGACCTCCGACGAGGCCATCAACCTCATCGACCAGGGCGGCTGGGACGTCGTCTCGGCGTCGGGCGACGCGACCCTGCGGCTCATCGCCGCCGGCAAGGTGGTGCCGGTCAACACCGCGCTCGTGCCGAACTACCAGGACGTGTTCCCGTACCTGAAGAACCAGCCGTGGAACTCCGTCGACGGGCAGATGTTCGGCATCCCCCACGGCTGGGGCGCCAACCTGCTGCAGTACCGCACCGACATCGTGACCACGCCGCCGGACAGCTGGGGCGCCGTGTTCGATCCGAAGTCGCCGTACAAGGGCAAGATCACCGCGTACGACTCGCCGATCTACATCGCCGACGCCGCGCTGTACCTGATGTCGACCAAGCCCGAGCTGAACATCAAGGACCCGTACGCCCTCGACGACAAGCAGTTCGCCGCCGCGGTCGCCCTGCTCAAGGAGCAGAAGCCGCTCATCGGCGAGTACTGGAGCGACTACCTCAAGCAGGAGGAGGCGTTCACGAACGGCTCGCTCGTGCTCGGCACCTCGTGGCAGGTCATCGCCAACACGCTCGAGGCCGCCGACCCGCCGGTCCCGGTGAAGACGGTGGAGCCGAAGGAGGGGTCGACCGGCTGGTCCGACACCTGGATGGTCACCAAGGACGCCAAGCACCCGAACTGCGCGTACAAGTGGCTCGACTGGATCATCAGCCCCGACGCCAACGCGCAGGTCGCCGAGTGGTTCGGCGAGGCGCCGGCCAACGCGAAAGCCTGTGAGGTCACCACCAACCCTGATCACTGCACGACCTTCCACGCGACCGACGAGGCGTACGCCAAGTCGATCCACTACTGGAACACGCCCACGTCGGACTGCCTCGACGGCCGCACCGACGTGAAGTGCAAGACGTACAACGACTGGGCCCAGGCCTGGGACGAGATCAGAGGCTGATGCCCTGATGGCGGTCGCCCGAGGAGTATCGCGATTCCTCTTCCCGCGTCGGAGGACCCGGCTCGCGATAATCCTCAGCGCGCCCATGGGCTGGCTCGCGCTGGCCTACCTGGGCTCGCTCGCCGCCCTGCTGCTCACCGCGCTCTACTCGGTCGACGACTTCACGAGCGAGGTCGTCAAGGACCACCTCACCACCTCGAACCTGCACGAGCTGGTGAGCAACGACCTCTACCGCACGGTGATGCTGCGCTCGCTGGCCATCGCTGCGGCGGTGACGGTGATCGACCTCGTCATCGCCGTGCCGGTGGGCTTCTACATGGCCAAGCTCGCCAAGCCGAAGGCCCGGTCGCTCCTCGTCGTCGGGCTCCTCATGCCGCTGTGGGCGAGCTACCTCGTGAAGGCCTACGTGTGGCGGGCGATCCTCGATCCCGAGGGCGGCCTGTTCAAGCGGGTGCTCGGCGGCTCGCCGGGGTTCGGGCTCGCCGGCGTGGTCATCGTGCTCGCCTACCTGTGGCTGCCGTACATGATCCTGCCCGTGTACACCGGCTTCGAGCGGCTCCCGAACTCGCTGCTCGAGGCGTCCGCCGACCTCGGGGGTCGCGCCGGTGTGACCTTCCGGAAGGTGTTGCTGCCGCTCGTCGTGCCGTCGCTCGCCGCCGGTTCGATCTTCACGTTCTCCCTGTCGCTCGGCGACTACATCGCGGCCGGCCTCGTCGGCGGCAAGGTGCAGGTGCTCGGCAACCTCATCTACCGCACCTACGGCCGGCCGAACTACCCGCTCGCGTCGGCGATCGCCCTGATCCCGGTCGGCATCATGGTGATCTACCTGCTGGCCGTGCGCCGGTCGGGCGCGTTGGAGAACCTCTGATGTACCTCACCAAGCGCGCACGGCTCGTGCTCCGGAGCATCACGTGGGCGGCGTTGGCGGTGCTGTACCTGCCGCTGGTGTACGTGCTGCTGCTGAGCTTCAACTCGTCGAAGTCCTTCACCATGCGCGGCTTCACGCTGCATTGGTGGCCCGACACGCTGGCGGCCGACGGTCCGCGGGAGGCGCTGGTGCGGTCGCTCATCACGGCGATCGGGGCGACGTCGGTGGCGTTGGTGCTGGGCACGATGGCGGCGTTCGCGCTGAGCCGGTTCGCGTTCTTCGGGCGCGACTCGCTGAACCTGCTGATCGTGCTGCCGATCGCGCTGCCGGGCATCGTGACGGGTCTGGCGTTGAACGCGACGTTCCGCCAGCTGCTCGACATCGAGCTCGGTTACGGGACGTTGATCGTGGCGCACGCGACGTTCTGCATCGTCGTCGTCTTCAACAACGTGGCCGCGAGGCTGCGACGTCTGAGCCCGAGTCTCGAGGAGGCCTCTGCCGACCTCGGCGCCGACATGTTCCAGACGTTTCGTCACGTGACGTTTCCGCTGATGAGGACGGCGCTGGTCGCCGGCGCCCTCCTGGCCTTCGCGCTCAGCTTCGACGAGATCGTCGTCACGAACTTCACCGGCGGCAAGACCCAGACGCTGCCGCTCTGGATCTTCAACAACATGTTCCGCCCGAACAACCTCCCCCAGGTCAACGTCGTCGCCGTGATCGTCGTCGTGCTGTCGATCGTCCCTGTGTTCCTCAGCCAGCGCCTCACCTCCGGCGACGCCTGAGCCCGCGCCTGCGCTCCCCCGTCTCGCAGCGATCCTGGCGTCGGGTTCCCTGCCAGATGCAAGACTCGGGCGATGAATCGGGACGACGTCGCCGGCCCCGGGCTGTTGTCCTGCGTCCTGCTCTGCGGTTCGGACATCGATCTCGACCGCGACGCGTTCGCCGACGTCTTGGCTCGGCGTCGCGCCGACTCCGTCGTGGATCGCGGCGGCGACGCGCTCATGGCAACGAGATGGCATCGCTGGTGAACGTCCGCATGTTCCGGGTCGAGGGTGGAGACGACGCCATCGCAATGGACACACTCGGGCTCACGACGATGGGCCTGCCGGACGTACAGTGCCACTTCAGAGGACTCGAGGCTGGTCGAGTCGCCTCGCTGCTTCTCGCCATGGCGACCTACGTGTTCGAACACGGCGACGTGCTCGCGGACGGGCACACCGTGCGGGGCGTGCACGCTGGTGACCAATGGCCGTGCCGCCGTGAGATCGCGCTGGTCGAGTCACGACGAGTGGTCGTGGACCTCAGGCCGAGCGAACCCTTCGCCGCCGGGCGCTCGACGAACTGAGTTCGGCGCGGCGCGGCAGATCCGTGCCGAATGCGACGCCTCGGGTCGCTCTGTGCACCGATTGCGACGGCTGACGGTCGGAGCGCCGCGCTGTCAGTCGACGCCGGGCCGGCGGGTGGTCTCGTGCTCGACGTCGACGGGATCGGCGCCGCCGGGCATGGCGCGACGGATCTCCTCCTCGGTCGGCTCGTAGGGCTCGCGTGCCGAGGGCGGCAGCAGGCGCATGATGGCCGCCATGATGCGCTCGGTGTCGGCCTCGACCGAGTCGTACTGCAACTCCACCGGCGGCCCCACGCGGATGGTCACCGTGGGCGGGTCGGTGACGTTGGCCAGGTTCGGCAGCTTCGCCGACCGCGGCCACACGTTCTCGGTTCCCCACAGTCCGATCGGGATCACGGGCACGCCGGTGTCGTGCGCCAGACGCGCCGCACCCCAACGGCCCTTGAGCACCGGCTCGTAGAACGCACGGCCCCGCGGGATCGTGCCCTGGGGCATCATCGCCACCATGTCGCCGGCGGCGAGCGCTTGCTCGGCGGCCTCGAGCGGCGCATCCGAGCCGGTGCCGCGCTCGACGCGGATGCCGCCCATCGCACGGGCGAAGTCACCGACGATCGGCGCGTCGAACACCTCCTTCTTGCCGAGGAAGCGCACCGGTCGACCCCGCTGGGCGAGCAGGTAGCCGATGGCGAGCGGATCGAAGTAGCTGCGGTGGTTGCCGACGATGATCGCCGGGCCCGTCTCGGGAATCCGCCGCTTGCCGTAGGTGCGGAACCGCACGAACGGCATGAGCTCGGCCCGCGTGAACATGAGGGCGAGCTTCTGGGGCTCGAAACCCGCGATCTTGGGGACGCCCGGAGGCGCGTCGAGATACCGCGTCGGCCAGCGGCGAAGGGTGGCGACGGCGAACATGCGGGCGTCGGGGTTCACCACGTGCGGGTTGCCGACGATGGAGAGCATCGGCACGTCGTAGTAGCTGTCGCTGTAGGCGTGGCACTCCGCGAGGTCGATGCCCCGCTCCTCGGCCCACGCCTGCACCGACCGCGACTTGCCCTTGCCCCAGATGTAGTCGCCGTCGACGGTGCCGTCGAAGGTCTCGCCGTCGTCGGAGACGCCGTACCGCGTCGCGATGACGTCGTCGAAGCCGAGCAGGTCGGCCAGCGGCTTCACCAGGTGGTAGGGCGTGGTGGTGGCGAGCACGATGGCCCGGCCGTGGGTGCGGTGCTCGGCGAACTCGACGTGCGCGTACGGCAGCACGCGATCCGCCAGCCGGGGCGCGGCGAGCGCCGCCGCCTCGTCGACCTGGGCGCGGTTCCATCCGCTGACCAGCCGCACGCCCTGCTTCGTGAGCATCATCGTCGGGTAGTTCTCGCCGAACACGTCGAACAGCTTGAAGAGCACCGACTCGATCGGGTGGGCCTCGCCCGTGAGCACGCCGACGTCGCGGAGGGCCTCCGAGTAGATCGGTCCGCTCGCGCCCGCGAGCAGCGTCCGGTCGAGATCGAAGAACGCCGCCCCCGTGAACTTCTTCGCCTTCTTCACACGTGGAGCCACGGGGAGAACCTAAGCGACCACCGATGCAAGGTCTACCCGCAGGAGGTACCGCAGCGAAGCAGCCCCTCGACGAAGTCGGGGGCGAGCCTGAGCGAAGGTGGCCTCCTGCCGGAAAAAGACCGAAGGACCGGAGGGGGGATTCCGGTCCTTCGGGAAGGTCTCGGGCAGAGGGGGGATTCCGCCGAGAGACCGTGGCCAGAGCTCGGAGGGGGGATCCGATTCACGCTCTGGCGTTTGTTGTTGTGGCATCACTGTATACATCTGCAAGCAATCTTTCCAGCAGTTGCGGCCGATAGTTAAGATCACTCTCAGCGATAGTCGACAGGAGCACCCGATGGATCAACGACAACTCCGTGCGCTCGTGGCCGTCGGGGAGCTGCGCAGCTTCTCCGCCGCCGCCAAGTCGCTCGGCACCGTGCAGTCCAACGTGAGCACGCACGTCTCACGGCTCGAGTCCGAGCTCGGCGTGGTGCTCATCGACCGGGGCACGACCGAGCTCACCGAGGAGGGCCGGCTCGTCGCCGCCCGGGCACGGCGCATCGACCACGAGTTCGAGGCGCTCGCATCCGACATCGCGGCGATGCGCGACGTGGTGTCGGGCACCGTCCGCTGCGGCGTGATCGGCACGACGGCGCGGTGGCTCGTCCCTCCGCTGCTGAACTCGCTCAAGGACCACTACCCCGCCGTGCGCATCGTGCTCCTCGACGCGACGACCAGCTCCCTCGTCCTGCAGCTCCTCAGCGGCCAGCTCGACCTCGCCGTCGTCAACACACCGTTGGAGGACCCCGACCTGCGCACATCGGCGCTGTTCGACGAGGACCGGCTGCTCGTCGCACCGCTCGGTCACCCGCTCTACGAGCACGAGTCGATCACCATGGCCGAGCTCGCCGAGCACGAGCTGCTGCTCGAGGCCCAGGGCACCAGCTTCCGCGCCGAGCTGGACGCCGACGCGGCCGCCGCCGGCGTCACGCTGCGGGCACAGGCCGAGGTGGACGGCATGCGACTGCTCGCGTCGCTCGCGTTCTCCGGGTTCGGTGCCGCGGTGATCCCCGCGAGTGCGGCGCCCAGCTGGCTCGAGGGCGAGTGGCGGCGGATCCCGATCGAGGGCATCGGACGCCGCTCGGTGGGCCTGTCCAAGCGCCGCCGGGGGCTGCCGTCGGCGGCCGAGCGGGCGGTCGAGGACACGATCCGCGAGGTCGTCGCCGCCGAGGCTCCCCTGCAACGGGGCATCTACCCGGTGCCGTAAGATGCAGGCCGTGCCCGACTCCATCACCATCACCGACAATCGCACCGGCCAACAGGTCGAGATCCCCATCGTCAACGGGGCCGTCGATGCCAAGGCCTGGTCGAAGTTGCTGCCGGGCGTGTGGTTCCTCGATCCGTCGTTCGGGTCGACCGCGGCCACGGAGAGCGCCGTCACCGAGCTCGACGGCGAGGCGGGCATCCTTCGCTACCGCGGCTATCCCATCGAGCAGCTGGCCGAGAAGTCGAGCTACCTCGAGGTGGCCTACCTCCTGATCCACGGCGAGCTCCCCACGTCGGAGCAGTTCGAGCAGTGGCGCTACGACATCATCCACCACACCTTCATCCACGAGAACGTGCGGAAGCGGTTCATGGAGGGCTTCCACTACGACGCCCACCCCATGGGCATCCTCGTGTCGTCGGCCGCGGCGCTGTCCACCTTCTACCCCGAGGCCAAGCAGATCGAGGATCCCGAGAACCTCGACCGCCAGATCGTCCGGCTCATCGCCAAGATGCCCACCCTGGCCGCCGGCGCCTACCGCTTCAGCGTCGGCATGCCGTTCGTCTACCCCGACAACTCGCTCGACTTCTGCGCCAACTTCCTCTCGATGATGTGGAAGATCGCCGAGCCCCGCTACGACGCGAACCCCATCCTCGCCCGGGCGCTCGACGTGCTCTTCATCCTCCACGCCGACCACGAGCAGAACTGCTCCACCACGGCCATGCGCACCGTCGGGTCGAGCCACGCCGACCCGTACTCGGCCACCGCTGCGGCCGCTGCCGCGCTCTACGGCCCCCGCCACGGCGGCGCCAACGAGGCCGTGCTCAAGATGCTCAACGAGATCGGGTCGATCGACAACGTCCCGGCGTTCATCGAGTCGGTGAAGGCCGGCCACGGCCGCCTGCAGGGCTTCGGTCACCGGGTGTACAAGAACTTCGATCCCCGGGCGACGATCATCAAGAAGACGGCCTACGAGGTGTTCGAGGTCACCGGCAAGAGCCCGCTGCTCGACATCGCGCTGAAGCTGGAGGAGGTCGCCCTCGCCGACGACTACTTCGTCAGCCGCAAGCTGTACCCCAACGTCGACTTCTACTCGGGCCTCATCTACCAGGCGATGGGCTTCCCGCTGAACATGTTCACCGTGCTGTTCGCCATCCCCCGCACCGCCGGCTGGCTGGCGCACTACAAGGAGCAGCTCGAGCAGGGCGCCCGCATCTCGCGGCCCCGTCAGACGTACATCGGCAACGAGGTGCGCGACTACACGCCGCTCACCGAGCGCTGACGCTCACCCCACGTCGAGCGCCATGATCCTCGCCGGCCGGTTCGTCGAGATCAGGTAGCGCCCCACCAGCGCGAGGTCGAACGCCCCGGCGAGCTCGCCCACCGGCAGCGTGCGAGCGCCCTTGGGGGTGAGCAGCACCGTTCGTTGCGCCCCACCGCTGACCAGCGTGTCGCCGTAGGTCGACCCGGGGGCGGCCCAGAAGTGACGTCGTTGGTGCGGACGCACGACCGTCTCGGTGCCGGTGGCGAGATCGAACCACGTGATCGTCAGGTCCCAGTGGAAGTCGCCGTTCTCCGGCTGGAAGTTCGTCTGGTCGTGGGTGAGCCAGAGGCCGTGGCGGGAGCACACGATCGTCGAGATGTTCTCCGCGTCGGGCAGGGCGATCGGCGTCCAGACGCCGGCGCGGAGGACCGAGGCGCTCGCCGGGCCCATCCTGCCGGTGCCCACCGAGAGCAGGCCGGGGTAGCCGACGATGTCGTCGCCGACGAGACAACGGGCCTCGTAGCCGCCGTTCGACGGGGCGTCGATGCGCGTCCAGTCGCCCGAGACGGGGTCGAGCTCGGCGAGCACGGGATCGGTCTCCCCCGCCGACACGATCACGCGTCCCTTCCGCACGCCGAGCACCGTCGGTGAGCCCCACCGGAAGTCGCGGAGCCAGTCCGGGGCCTCGATCCGGCGCCAGCGTGCGTCGCCGAGCTTCGTCGTGAGGACGACCTTCGCACCGGCGCCGTCGGCGGCGCAGAATTCGATGCCACCGCCCGACGGCGGCGGCATGGGCGGGCAGTCCTGGCCGATGACGACGAGCCGATCCCCCACCCGCGCCCCGCTCGGCGAGCCGACGCCGGCACTCACCGGCAGATCGGGCAGGGTCCGGAAGCGGCGGTCGGCGAACGAGAAGAGGGCGGCGCGCTTGGAGCTCGAGAACGACTGCCCGCTGATCCGTCCCGCACCGGCGTGCACGAAGCCGGAGCCGTCCGCGAGGTACACCCACCCGTAGTTGGGCCAGCTCCCGAGGGGCGATGCCGGCAGCTCCACCCAGACGTCCTTCGGGTACGGCGCGAGCCGGCGGCCGAACGACGGCGTGTCGCCGGTGGAACCGCCCTGACAGGCGACGGTGGCGGCCAGCAGGGCCGACGTGAGGAGGAGCGCCCCGCTACGGAGCGACATCGATGAGGACCTTGCCCACGCTCTCGTTGGTCGCGAGGTACGCATGCGCGAGACCGATCTCGTCGAGCCGGAACCGGCGGTCGATCACCGGGCGCAGCGCGCCGGACTCGAAGAACGGCTCCATCTCCGTGGCGAACCGACGGCAGATCGCGATCTTCTCCTCGATCGGGCGCAGCCGCAGCGTCGTGCCGATGATCTGGGCGCGCTTCATGAGCGCGAGGCCGAGGTTGATCGACGTCGTGCCCCCACCCATCACGCCGACCTGGATGATCCGGCCCTGGGACGCCAGGCAGCGGAGGTTGCGATCGAGGTACTCGCCGCCGACGACGTCGAGCACGACGTCCACCCCGTGGGGCCCGGCGACGTTCTTCACCATCTCCACGAAGTCGACCTGCGTGTAGTCGATCGCCACGTCGGCGCCGAGGTCGAGGCATCGCTGCACCTTGTCGGTGGACGTGGTCACGATGACGGTCGCGCCGATGGCCCGGCAGATCTGGATGGCGGCCGTGCCGACACCGGATGCGCCCGCGTGGACGAGCGCCGTACGACCCGACGTGAGCCCGCCCTGCGCGACGAGCGCGTCGAAGGCCGTGATGAACACCTCGGGAATCGCCGCCGCGTCGGCGACCGAGACGACCGAGGGCACCGGGATGAGCAGGCGCTCGTGGGTCACGAGCTGCTCGGCGTAGGACCCGCCACCCACGATGCCCATGACCGGCTGGCCGGGCTCGGCGGACGTGACCCGGGCGCCGACGGCCGCGACCACGCCGGAGAACTCCATGCCGGGCACCTCGTGCTCCATCGGCGGGCCGGGATACAGGCCCTGCCGCTGCAGGAGGTCGGCGCGGTTGAGCGCCGTCGTCCGCACGTCGACGAGCACCTCGTCGGGACCCGGGACCGGCGACGGGATCTCGCGGACCCGGAGCACGTCGATGTCGCCGTATTCGTCGAGGACCACTGCGCGCATAGCCTCAACCTATATGGACTTCGCCCTGTCGCCCGAGCTGTTGGAACTGTCGGCCGAGGCCACCCGGGTGGCTCGTGAGACCACGAGCACGCTCGACATCACCGAGGACGCGTGGCTCCGCGGGGTCGACCACGGGTTCCCCCGGATCATGGCGTCGCACGGCTGGCTGGGCATGTGCCTGCCCACCGAATGGGGCGGCGGCGGCCGGCCGCCCATCGAGCGGTTCGTGGTCGTCGAGGCGCTCATCTCCGAGGGCGCGCCCTGGCGTCCGCGTGGTTCGCCGACCGCCAGATCGGGCCGACGCTCCTGCAGTTCGGCACCGACGAGCAGCGCCACCGCTTCCTGCCCGACATCATCTCCGGCACCTCCGCGTGGTGCGTCGGCATGAGCGAACCGGATGCCGGCAGCGACGTCGCGTCGCTGCGGACCCGTGCCGACCTCGACGAGGGCGGCACGTGGGTGATCAACGGCTCCAAGGTGTGGACGTCGGGCGCCGCCGAATCCGACTGGTGCTACCTCATCGCCCGCACCGATCAGAACGCCGCCCCGCACGCCGGCCTGTCCGAGTTCATCGTCGACCTGCACGCTCCCGGCGTGGAGGTGCGGCCGATCCGTGACATGACCGACGACCGTCACTTCTGCGAGGTGATCTTCGACGACGTGCGTGTGGACGCCTCGATGATGGTGGGCAACCTCAACGGCGCCTTCAAGCAGATCATGCGGCAGATGGAGCACGAGCGCGGCGGCATCGACCGGCTGGTGTCCAACCGCCGCCTCTACCTCGACGCCGTCGACGCCGCCCGCTCCTCGGGTCGCCTCGCCGCCGATCCCCTGCTGCGCCAGGAGTTCGCCCGCCTGGAGGGCGGCTACCGCATCGGCCGCTCGCTGGTGCTGCGCGAGGTGCTGGGCCAGGCGCCCGCCGGCTACTCCGCCGTCACCAAGACCTGGTGCACCGAGTTCGAGCAGCGCGTCGCCGAGGTCTGCGTGTCGGTGTCGGGCCCGGGTGCGATGATCTGGGGACGCACTGCACGCAACATCTGTTACGCCCCCGGCTACACCATCATGGGGGGCACCACGCAGATCCTGCGCAACATCATCGGGGAACGGCTCCTGGGCCTGCCCCGCTAGGGGGAACGCCATGCCGACACATTTCCGGACCTGCCCCTTGTGCGAGGCGACGTGCGGTCTCGAGATCACGACGGACGACGAGGGCGCCGTCACGCGCATCCGCGGCGACCGTGACGACGTGTTCTCCAAGGGGTTCATCTGCCCCAAGGGCTCGACCCTCAAGCAGCTGCACGCCGATCCGGACCGTGTGCGCACTCCGCTGGTCAAGCGCAACGGGGAGTTCGTTCCGGTCACCTGGGCCGAGGCCTGGCAGGCGGTGGCCGACGGGCTGGGTCGCATCTGGGCCGACGGCGACCGCGACGCCGTGGCGATCTACCTCGGCAACCCGTCCGCCCACACCATCGCCGGCACGCTGTTCGGCGCGCAGCTGGTGAAGGCGTTCCAGACGAAGAACCTGTACTCGGCCTCCACGGTCGACCAGATGCCGAAGCACGTGTCGTCGGGCCACCTGTTCGGCAACGCCGGCGCGCTGCCCATCCCCGATCTCGATCGCACCGACTACCTGCTCATGCTCGGTGCGAACCCGTTCGAGTCCAATGGCAGCCTGTGCACCGCGCCGGACTTCCCCGGTCGCATGGAGGCCATCCGCGAGCGGGGCGGCCGAATCGTCGTCGTCGATCCCCGCTCCACCAAGAGCGCTGCCGCCGCCGACGAGCACCTGGCGATCCGTCCGGGCACCGACGCGTTGTGGCTGGCCGCGCTGGTCACGGAGATCGACGCGCTCGGGCTCGTGGATCCCGGCGCCGTCGCCGACGACCTCGACGGGCTCGACCGGGCCCTCGAACTGCTCCGCCCCTTCACCGCCGAGTCGGTCGCCGCGCACACTCGCATCCCCGCCGACACCACCCGCCGCATCGCCCGCGAGTTCGCCGAGGCGCCATCAGCCGTCTGCTACGGCCGCATCGGCACCCACACCACCGAGTTCGGAACGCTCGCGTCCTGGCTGGCCGACCTGCTCACCACCGTCACGGGCAATCTCGACCGGCCCGGCGGCGCCATGTTCCCGCGACCGGCCCACGGGCGGCCGGCGAAGAAGCGCCCTGCCGGCACGCCGCGCCCCGGCGGTCGTGGGTTCACCGTCGGCCGCTGGACGTCGAGGGTGTCGAACCACCCCGAGGTGCGCGGCGAGATGCCGGTGGCCGGCCTCGCCGAGGAGATCGAGACCGAGGGGCCGGGCAAGGTGCGTGCGCTCGTCACCAACAGCGGCAACCCGGTGCGCTCGTGCCCCGACTCCGAGCGTCTCGACGCCGCGCTCGACTCGCTCGAGTTCATGGTGTCGGTCGACATCTACCTCAACGAGACCACCCGCCACGCCGACGTCATCCTCCCGTCGCCCTCGCCGCTGGCCAAGCCGCACTTCGACCTCGCGTTCTACGGCCTGTCGGTGCGCAACGTCGTCAACTACAGCCCGCCCATCCACGCCGCCGACCACGCGACAGAGCCGGGGCTCGACGAGCACGACATCCTCGCCAAGCTGATCCTCATCGCCTCCGGCATGGGGCCCGACGCCGAGCCCACGATCGTCACCGACCTGATGCTCGCGGGGCTCGCGCAGCAGGCCGGACTCGATCCCGACGAGGCCGCGGCAGCGCGATCCCACCTTCCCGCGGTGGAGGCGCTCATCGACCTCATGGTGCAGACGGGCCCCTACGAGGGGCTCGACATCGAGACCCTCCGGGCGCACCCGCACGGCATCGACCTCGGTCCGCTGGAGCCGCGCCTCGACGAGATCCTCCGCACCACCTCCGGCCTGGTCGAGCTCTGCCCCGACCCCATCGCCGCCGACGTGCCCCGCCTCGTCGCGTTGCTCGACGAGACGCCGGACGACTCGCTCCTCCTGGTCGGGCGTCGCCACCTCCGCTCCAACAACTCGTGGATGCACAACATCGACGTGCTGGTGAAGGGCAAGCCCCGCTGCACGCTGCAGATCCATCCCGACGATGCCGACGGCGCCGGCGTCACCGACGGGGCTCAGGTGCGCGTCACGTCGCCGGCGGGCGAGGTGGTGGCCACGGCCGAGGTGACCGACGAGGTCTCGCTCGGCACCGTGAGCCTTCCCCACGGGTGGGGCCACGGCGTCGACGGCACGCGGGGCGCCGTCGCCGCCAGCACGGTCGGGGTCAACAGCAACGTGCTCACCACCGACGACGTCATCGACCCGCTCTCGGGCAACGCCCGACTCAACGCGATCCCGGTGACCGTCAGCGCGTGCTGATCAGCTCCGCCAGGCGGAGCGGGTCGTCGCCCTGCACCGAGTGGCCGGCGTCCGGAACGACCTCGACGGTGACGTCGGGCTGACGACGGCGCAGCTCGGCGACGTCGTCGTCGTCCACCACCGGTGACACGCCACCGCGCACCAGGAGGTAGGGGCAGGTGACGGCGCTCACGTCGGCCCAGAGGTCGCCCATGTTCGGCATCTCCTCGGCCGTGAGCGAACGCCGGTCGTAGTTCCAGGCCCAGTTGCCCTCGTGCTCACCGGAGGCGATGCGGTGGGCGTTGTGCAGGATGCCGCGCCGGAGCGAGGCCTCCGTGCGCGTCGGGTTGAACTCGACCGTGCGGGCGAAGATCTCGTCGAACGACGGGAAGAACTGCGGGCCGGCGATGAAGTCGTGCACGGCCTTCGCCTTGTCCGACGTGACACCCGGCGTGACGTCGACGATGACGAGCGAGCGCACGAGGTCCGGCCGCGTCGCTGCCACGGCGGTTGCGGTGAGGCCCCCGAGCGACATGCCGACGAGCAGGATCGGGCCGTTGGTGGCGAGGTCGATCGCCTGATCGATCGCCTCGACGACGGCCTCGGCGTTGTGCCGCGGGTCGTACCAGCCGTCGGGACGGCGGTCGCTGTGGCCGTGGCCCGGCAGGTCGAGCGCTAGCGCCGGGCGATCGAGCGCGAGCAGCACCGTGTCCCAGGTGTGGGCGTTCTGGGCCCCACCGTGGAGGAAGACGATCTCGATCGGGGCCGTCCCCCAACGCAGCCCGCTGAGCGACCGCCCGTCGGCCAGGGGGAACGACACCCGCTCCACGTGGAGGTCGGCGGGGCGGTCGATGCCGTACTCGGAGCAGTTCTCGTCGAAGAACGAGAACTCGTCGTAGACATAGGACGCGTCGTCGGGCCGGTCGGAGCGCTCGTCGGAGGTCATTGGCCGATTCTGTCACCACCTAGGATCGTCCGAGTTTCGAAGGGGGATCTCGATGTCGACTCGTCTATCCGTAGCCGCGACCGTGCTGGCGGCCACCGTGCTGTTCACGGGCTGCAGCTCCAGCGGCTCCGGCACGTTCGCCGGCAAGCGCCTCGGCGAGTGGAAGGAGACGTCCGCCGGGAAGTCGTCCGACACGACGGCGGCGCCCGGTGCATCGGCCTCGTTCGCCGTGCAAGCGTCGGTCAACCAGATCGCCGTCACCGACGCCGACCCGGGTTCGACGCTGAAGGTCGTTGACTCACGCAACCGCGAGGTGGCCAAGGGCGTCGCCGACACCGCCGGCTCGTTCGTGTTCCGCCAGCTGCCGTCGGGCACCGGCTACCGCGTCACCGACGCACGCCAGCGCTCGAAGCCCGTCACCGTGATGGACGTCGCCGGCTCGACCCCGAAGCAGAGCTTCTACTCCAGCCAGAAGCTCGTGAACGGCTTCCAGTACATCACCACTCGTGACGGCACGAAGCTGTCGGCCTCGGTGTACCTGCCGCCGGGCGACGGCCCGTTCCCCACCGTCGTCGAGTACTCGGGCTACAACCCGTCCGACCCCACGCAGAACCTGCTCGACCAGGTGGGCAAGCTCGGGATCGACGCCAAGACGATCTGCTCGTCGATTGCGATCATCTGCCACAAGCCGGCCCAGCCGTCGTCGCTGCTCGCCGCGTCGATGGGCTACGCCGTGGTCGCCGTCAACGTCCGCGGCACCGGGTGCTCGGGCGGCTCCTACGACTTCTTCGAGCCGCTCCAGCTGCTCGACGGCTACGACGTCATCGAGACGGCGGCCGCGCAGTCGTGGGCGAAGGGCGGCAAGGTCGGCATGGTCGGCCTCAGCTACCCGGGCATCAGCCAGCTGTTCGTCGCCTCGACGCAACCGCCCCACCTCGCGGCCATCACGCCCCTCTCGGTGTACGACGACACCGCCCGCGGCGTGCTCGCACCCGGCGGCATCTACAACAAGGGGTTCGCGCTGTCGTGGGCGAAGAACGTGCTCGACGAGGCCAAGCCGCTCGGCCAGGGCTGGGAGCAGAAGGTGATCGACGGCGGCGACACCACCTGCGCCGACAACCAGAAGCTGCGCCTGCAGAACGTCGACGCCGTCGCGAAGGCCAAGGCGACCCGCTTCTACGTGCCGTCCGTCGCCGACCCGGTCAACCCGGCGCTCTTCGCCGACAAGATCAAGGTGCCGGTGTTCATGACCGGCGCGTGGCAGGACGAGCAGACCGGCCCGCGCTTCGTGAACCTGTGGGACAAGCTCGTCAACGCGCCGGTCAAGCGCTTCTACGCCTTCAACGGAGCGCACGCCGACGGCGACAGCCCCGAGACGCTCGTCGAGTGGAAGGCGTTCCTCGACTTCTACGTCGCCGGCAAGCGCACGCCGCTCCCCTCGTTCCTCACGACGTTCGGGCCGCAGCTCGTCGGCGACACCTTCGGCACCACGCTGGCGTTCCCGCCCGAGCGCCTGCTCGACGGCGACTTCGCCGCGTTGAAGAAGCAGTACGAGGCCGAGCCCGAGGTGAACATCCTCTGGGACCGTGGGGCGAACCCTGCCAACCTCGGAGCCCCCGAGAGCACGGGCCACACCACGTTCGCGTCGTGGCCGCCGCCCGGCCAGACCGCACAGCGCTGGTTCCTCGAGCCGAAGGGCGCCCTCGGCGCGAGCGCACCGACCGTGTCGGGTTCGGCCTCGCGTTGGACGACGAACCCGGCGCTCGCCGACAAGGTCACGCTCCCCGGCGACAAGGAGGGCCAGGCCTTCGACGTGAAGCCCGAGTTCGAATGGGACCACGACGCTCCCGGCGACGCGGCGGTGTTCGTGTCGCAGCCGGTCGCTGCCGACACCACCGTGCTCGGCGGCGGTAGCGCCGACCTCTGGATCCGGTCGAGCGGCACCAACGCCGACCTCGGCATCACGCTCTCCGAGGTGCGTCCCGACGGCAAGGAGACCTACCTGCAGTCGGGCTACCTGCGTGCGTCCATGCGCAAGCCGGGCCCGAACGCCACCGTGTTCGATCCCGACCACACCGGCATGGAGTCCGACGCCGAGCCGCTGGTGCCCGGTCAGTGGACTCAGGCACGCGTCCCGATCCTGCCGGTCGGACACGTGCTGCGGAAGGGCTCGCGCCTGCGCATCAGCATCCACACCCCCGGAGGCGACAAGCCGCGCTGGTCGTGGATCGTCGACCCCAACGACCGACCCACGATCGACATCGGGCACGACAAGGACCACCCGTCCAGCCTGGTGCTGCCCGTCGTGCCGGGCGTGACCGGCTACCAGAAGGCGCTCCCCCCGTGCCCGTCGCTGCGTGGGCAGCCGTGCCGCTCCTACCAGCCGTACGCGAACACCGCCGCCCCCGCCTGAGCGCCATGGGCACTCCGCAACCCGGCATCTTCACCATGGGCACACGTGCCCACCGGCACCTCGAGTTCGACCTGCGGGTCGGGGTGAGCGACGACGCCTTCGACGTCGAGACGATGCGCGCCGCGATCCGCAGCGTCCGCGAGCTCGGGCCCGAGGACGACAGCCTCAACACCGTCATCGCGTTCGGCTCGCTCGCCTGGTCGGCGCTCAGCCGGCTCGACGTGCCGGAGGATCTCGCCGACTTCCCGCGCATCGACGGGGTGCCGCGCACCCAGCACGACCTGTGGGTGTGGATCCACGGCGACGACCCCGGCCACATCTTCGACCACGCCCGGCACGTGAGCGCGGCGCTCGCCGGTGCGTTCCGCCTCGAGCGGGATACGCAGGGGTTCGTCTACCTCGACAACCGCGACCTGCTCGGGTTCATCGACGGCACCGAGAACCCCGACCCCGAGGAGGCACCGGAGGTGGTGTGCCTGCCCGACGGCGTTGCGGGCGAGGGCGGCACCCACGCGATCGTGCAGCGCTGGGTGCACCGGATCGACGCCTTCGAAGAGCTCCCCGTCACCGAGCAGGAGCTCGTCATCGGCCGCACGAAGTCCGACAGCACCGAGATCGCCGACGAGGTGCGTCCGACGTCGGCGCACATCTCGCGTGTGGTCATCACCGACCCGTCCGACGACGAGGACGGCGAGGAGCTCGAGATCTTCCGTCGCTCGATCCCTTACGGCGACGTGGAGGAGAACGGGCTGCAGTTCGTCGGCTTCGCTCCCGAGCCCACGCGCATCGAGCGCATGATGCGCCGAATGTTCGGCCAGGGCACCGAGGGCCGCTCCGACGACGCCGTCCGGGACCGCATCACCGAGTTCTCGACCCCCGTGTCGGGCTCCTTCTACTTCGCGCCCTCGCTGGAGGCGCTCCAAGCCGCAGCGGCCCCTGCCCCTGCGTCTTCCTGACCCCCAACCCCCGTTTTGTGCCCCGGATCTACCGGGTAGCCGGACGATCCGGGGTACAAAGCGGGATGAGGGTGAGCAGCGCCGCCTGCACCTGGGCGACGACGGAGGCAGGGCGAGCGAAGACGTCGACGTCGGTGACCTCGACGACGACGAATCCGTCCGCACGGAGGGCAGCGATCCGAACCTCGTCGTGGGCTGTGTCGACCAAGGCCGTGTGGTACTTCTCGCTCTGCACCTCGACGATCAGTGGGAGGTGCTCGTGGCGGACGTCGACGCGCCCGGTCCAGAGCTCGCCGCCGGAGTCCACCTGTCGGCGCACCCGGAT
Organism: Acidimicrobiales bacterium; assembly: GCA_046331245.1. Lineage (GTDB taxonomy): Bacteria > Actinomycetota > Acidimicrobiia > Acidimicrobiales > Microtrichaceae > SSF14. The sequence continues at coordinate 39,121 of JAXLRH010000014.1, forward strand.
CCCCGCGCCCGCCAGCAGCTCGGACACGCGACTCTCGAGACCGGTCGCGGGCGGGACGTACCCCGGCCCTCGGGCATCGAGGTAACGACGGAGGCCCGCCGTTCCGTTGCGTCCGCTGGCACCCACCTCGTCGACGAAGCTCTCGACGGAGCGACCCGACAGCAGGCGTTCGGACCACAGCCGATCGACGAGCCGCTCCGCTCGCGGCTCGCGCCACTCGGCGAAGATCTGCAGCGCGAGCAGCTCCGGGCGGACCACCGGGACTCCCCGTAGCTCGCAGCACCAGCGGTCCGGGAGGTCGCGAACCCTTCGCAGGCGGACCAACGACGGCCGCCGACTCGACTTCCGGTCCGTCACCGCGACGAGCGGAGTGAGGCTGCACCCACGTAGGCCCCACCACGCGGAGGCGGACTGGTCGGCGAGCGCCGCGCCAGCGCCCGCGTCGAGGATGCCGGCGAGCACGAACTGCGCTCGGGTCCGGGGACTTCCCGCCCGACGGATCACCCGATCGCTCACCGCCTCCCACCCGCTCGACGCGAACATCCGACCGACGGCCTGGGAGCTCAGACCGTGCGCCCTCAGCTGACCTCGCGCGACCAACCCGTGCTGTCGCTCGACGAGAGCTCGCAGATCGGCATCCATGCCACGAACTGTCGCCGACGAGTGCGGCCCCGTCTGCGGGGGCCGTCCCCCATCACCCAGCCTCGTTTTGTGCCCCGGATCGTCCGGCTACCCGGTAGATCCGGGGAACAAAACGGGGGTGGGGACGGGAGGTGGGGGTTGGGTTGGGAGTTGGGGTTAGAGGGGGAGGTCGCCGGTGGCGCGGCGGGTGGAACCCTCGTCGCGGTAGGCGGCGATCGTGCGCTGCGCGATGCGCATCTGGTGGATCTCGTCGGCGCCGTCGGCGAAGCGGGCCCAGCGGGCGTGCTGGTACATGTGCGCCAGCGGGGTGTCGGTGGAGTAGCCGAGCGCGCCGTGCACCTGGATCGAGCGGTCGATGACCCGGCCCAGCATGTTGGCCACGAAGTGCTTCGCCATCGACACCTCGCTCTTGAAGTCGAGCCCCCGGTCGATGCGGTACGCGGCGTGCAGCACCATCAGCTTCGCCTGGTAGAGCTCCATGGTGGAGTCGGCGATCATCCACTGCACACCCTGCTTCTCCGCCAGCATCGAGCCGTGGCTGTAGCGGTTGAGCGACCGCTCCACCATCATGTCGAGCGCCGTCTCCGCCTGCGCCACCCAGCGCATGCAGTGTGCGAGGCGCGCCGGGCCGAGGCGGTACTGCCCGAGGAGGTGGCCCTGACCACGGCCGCCGAGCATGTTGGCGTCGGGCACCCGCAGGTCCTCGATGACGATCTCGCTGTGACCCGACCCTCCGTGCATCGTCTCGACCTCGCGCACGCGGTTCCAGCCCTCCGACGGGATGTCGACGATGAACGCCGTGTTGGCCGCCTGGGGCAGATCCGGATTGTCCTCGGTGCGGCACACGAGGATCGCGAACTTGGCGCGCTGGGCGTTGGAGATGAACCACTTGTGCCCGTTCACGACCCACTCGTCGCCGTCCTTCACGGCGGTGGTGCGGATGAGGGTCGGGTCCGAACCCGCCACCTCGGGCTCGGTCATCGCGAAGCAGCTCATGGCGAAGCCGTCGCACAGCGGCTTGAGGTACTTCTCCTTCTGCTCGTCGGTGGCCCAGTGGAGCAGCGTGTGCATGTTGCCCTCGTCGGGCGCCTGGCAGTTGAGCACGAAAGGCCCGTAGTAGGACTTCGCCGCCTCCGCCTGCACCATGGCGAGCTCGACGTGGCCGAGGCCCATGCCGCCCCACTCCTTCGGCATGTGCGGGAGCCACAGGCCGGCCTCCTGTGCCTCCCGCCGCATGCCGAACAGGATGTTGATGTACTCGGTGCGATCGAGCTCGTCGGGGCTGCCGATCCTGGCCTCGCCCGGCTTCACCACCTCCTCGATGAACGTGCGGACCCGCAGGCGGATCTCCTCGAGCTCGGGGGTGAGGGTGAAGTCGATCGACATGGCCGAGAACCTATGCCGTGACGAGGTCCTGCGCTGGTGCGCTCAGCGGCGATCTAGCGTGACCGCATGGACGACGCCCGTGTCGACGCCTGGCTGTGGGCGATCCGGCTCTACAAGACCCGGTCGCTCGCCACCGACGCGTGCAAAGGCGGCCACGTGCGCGTCAACGGCCACCCGGCGAAGGCCGCGACGAAGGTGCGGGTGGGCGACCGGGTCGAGGCTCGCGCCCAGGGGCGAGCGTTCGTCGTCGAGGTCGCCCGACTCGTCGACAAGCGCGTCGGCGCGGCGATCGCGGCCGAGTGCTACGTCGACCACAGCCCTCCTCCCCCGCCGCCGGAGTTCGTGGCGCCCCCGGCGGTTCGCGACCGCGGCGCCGGACGGCCGACGAAGAAGGACCGTCGACAGCTCGACCGATTCCGCGGGAGCGGGTGATCGCCCCTAGCCTGTGGGATTCCACCGAACTGATCGCAGTGCAATGAACGACATCTCCAGCGGGTTCTCCGACCTCGGCCTCAACGACGACCTGCTCACGGCGCTCGCCGGCCTCGGCTACGAGGAGCCCACCCCGATCCAACGCGAGGCGATCCCGCCGGTGCTCGCCGGCCGCGACCTCCTCGGGCAGGCCGCCACCGGCACCGGCAAGACCGCGGCCTTCGCCCTCCCGATTCTCGAGCGCCTCCACCGCGGGATCCGCCAGGACGAGCCGATCGCGCTCGTGCTCGTCCCCACCCGCGAGCTCGCCATGCAGGTGTCCGAGGCGATCCACAAGTACGGCCGCGAGTTCGGCGCACGTGTCGTCCCGATCTACGGCGGTCAGCCGATCCTGCGTCAGCTGCAGGCGCTCAAGCGTGGCGTCGACGTGGTCGTCGCCACGCCGGGCCGGGCCATCGACCACATCAAACGGAAGACGCTGCCGCTCGACCTCATCAAGCTCGTCGTGCTCGACGAGGCGGACGAGATGCTCGACATGGGCTTCGCTGAGGACCTCGAGGCGATCCTCGAGGCGACCCCCGCCGACCGCCAGACCGTCCTGTTCTCGGCGACGATGCCCCCGCGAATCAACGGGCTCGCCCGCCGTCACCTCAACGACCCGGTCACGATCCAGATCGCTCGCGAGACCACCGAGGCCGGCGAGCCGCCCCGCGTCCGCCAGACCGCGTACGTCGTGCCCCGCAACCACAAGGCCGCGGCGCTCGGTCGCATCCTCGACGTGGAGGCGCCCGAGGCGGCCATCGTCTTCTGCCGCACGCGCATCGAGGTCGACCAGCTCACCGAGACGCTCAACGGTCGCGGTTACCGCGCCGAGGGCCTGCACGGCGGCATGAGCCAGGAGCAGCGAGACCGGGTGATGGGCCGGGTGCGCAACACCACGGCCGACCTGCTCATCGCCACCGACGTGGCGGCTCGTGGCCTCGACATCGACCACCTCACCCACGTCGTGAACTACGACGTGCCGGCCGCGCCCGAGTCGTACGTGCACCGCATCGGTCGTGTCGGTCGTGCCGGCCGCGAGGGTGTGGCCATCACGCTGGCCGAGCCCCGCGAGCACCGCCTGCTCAAGAACATCGAGCGCGTCATCAAGCAGCAGATCCCGGTGGAGCAGGTGCCCACCGTGGCCGATCTCCGCAACCGTCGCATGGAGCTCACGCTGTCGAGCCTGCGCGAGTCGATCCTGGTCGACGACCTCAGCCAGTTCCGCGTCGTGGTCGAGACGCTCGCCGACGAGTTCGACGTGATGGAGGTGGCGCTCGCCGCGGTGAAGCTGGCGCACGAGGCGAGCGGCGCGGCCGCCGACGAGCAGGAGGAGGAGATCCCGAACGTCTCCCTCAAGCCCGAGAAGAAGCAGTACGAGGGCCGCAAGAACACGCACCCGGGCGCCACGACGCGAGGCCCCGGCGACAAGCGCGGCTACGACAAGGGTTCCCGCCCGAGCGGCGACAAGGCCCGCGGCAAGGTGCAGGGCCGACCGGTCGAGGAGGGCTTCACCCGTCTGTTCGTCGGCGCCGGCCGCAAGGGTGGCATCCGCCCGCAGGATCTCGTGGGCGCGATCGCCGGCGAGACCGACCTCACCGGTCGCCAGATCGGCGCCATCGAGATCGCCGACAACTTCTCGCTCGTCGAGGTGCCGGCCGCTGCGGTCGACGAGGTGATCGTCGCCCTCAACCGCACCACCATCAAGGGCAAGAAGACGTCGGTTCGCCGCGAGCGGTTCTGACCGCCGCAAGGATCACGCCCTCCGGAAACCGATCCGAAACATCTCGTGGGCATACTGAAGGAGCATGAACGCTCCTGCCCCGGCCATGTCATCGGAACCCGTCGAGCCGACGGCGATGCGGATGCCCCCGCGGCCCCCGCACGTCGTCGTCCTGTTCGGCGCCTGCGGTGATCTCTCGCGCCGGAAGCTGCTCCCCGGCCTGCTCCGCCTGAGCCAGGTGGGCCTGCTCCCCCAGGTCCGCATCGTGGGCACGTCGCTCGAGGATCTCGACGACGAGGGCTTCGTCGCGTTCGCCCGCAAGGCGTGCGGCGACTTCGTGCGCCAGACGATCTCGCTCGACGACTGGGAGCAGTTCAGCAGTCGTCTGCGCTACGTGCCGCAGTCGGCCGGGCCCGAAGGGCTTGCCGCCGCCGTCGCGAAGGCCGAGGCGGAGCTCGGGGGTGAGCCGCGCCGACTGCACTACCTGAGCGTTCCGCCGAAGGCGGCGCAGACCGTGGTGCGCACGCTCGGCGAGGCCGGCCTCACCGAACGCGCCCGCGTCATCATGGAGAAGCCGTTCGGCACCGACCTCGAGTCGGCGATCGTGCTGAACCGTGCCGTCCAGGAGGTGTTCGACGAGAGCCAGGTGTTCCGCATCGACCACTTCCTCGGCAAGGAGGCGGCGCAGAACATCCTCGCCTTCCGCTTCGCCAACGGCCTGTTCGAGCCCATCTGGAACCGGCAGCACATCGACCACATCCAGATCGACGTCCCCGAGACGCTCGACGTGGGCGGACGTGCGGCGTTCTACGAGACGGCCGGAGCCTTCCGGGACATGGTGGTGACCCACCTCTTCCAGATCCTGGCGTTCGTCGCAATGGAGCCGCCGACGGCGCTCGAACCGCGGGCGATCAACGAGGAGAAGAACAAGGTCTTCCGCTCGATGCTGCCGCTCAAGACCGAGAACGTCGTGCGCGGCCAGTACGAGGGCTATCGCAACTTCAAGGGCGTCGCCGACGAGTCGCAGACCGACACGTTCGTCGCGCTCAAGTGCGAGATCGACAACTGGCGATGGGCAGGCGTGCCCTTCTACCTGCGCACCGGCAAGGAGATGGCCGAGGGCGCCCGCATCGTGTCGATCGCGTTCCACGAGCCGCCCCGCAGCATGTTCCCCGCCGAGTCGGGCGTCGGCGCCAAGGGTCCCGACCACCTCACGTTCGACCTGGCCGACTCGTCGAAGCTCTCGCTCTCCTTCTACGGGAAGCGGCCGGGCCCGGGCATGGTGCTCGACAAGCTCAGCCTCCAGTTCGCCCTCCACGAGACCGAGGACGAGGCCAACGTGCTCGAGGCGTACGAGCGGCTCATCCTCGACGCGATGAAGGGCGACCAGACGCTGTTCACGAGCGCCGAGGGCATCGAGCGCCTGTGGGAGGTGTCCCAGCCGCTGCTGGAGAACCCGCCGCCGGTGCACTTCTACGCGCCGGGCACGTGGGGGCCCGAGGCGATGAACGACCTCGTCGCGCCGCACGGGTGGCGCCTCCCGTTCGCCCGCGCCTGGCGCGAGCGGAACTGACGACCGCCCGCCGGATCAGCGGCGGGTGACCACCACGCGCACGTCGAGCCCCGAGCCGTCGCCCACCACCGTGAGCCGGCCCGACTGCGGCGCCGAGGTGACGACGCCGTGCGACACGGTGACGTCGTAGCCGGCCGGATAGTGCCGGCGCGGCACGACGATGCTGGTCGGGAGCGCGATCGACGCGTCGGGCGTGTAGGTGTAGTCCATGCGCCCGGTGGCGGGATCGAACGCGAGCGAGCGGGGCGAGCCGGCGGTCGCCTGCGGATAGGAGCGCACGATCTGCGACTCGACCTCGTCGGGCAGGCCCGAGTCGTCGGCGGATTCGGCGGCCTGGTAGTGCCAGTACATCCACGACACGAAGCCGGCGTCGGCGCGGCGGCCGACGAGCGTGACGTCGAGCGGGTTCTGCGAGGCGCCGAACTCGTTGAGGAGCGCCGGCCCGTCGAGCCCCGCCGCCATGTCCGCGCCCGCGGCGAGGCCGGCGTCGAAGCGGTGCTCACACCAGAGGACGGTGCCGCCGGGCGCCTCCTCCACCGTGCCGCCGTCGGTGCCGGCGCAGTAGAGGTGGAAGGCGAGGCCCACCTGGGGGCCGTGCGCGGTGGCCGGAACCGGACGCGCCGGGAGCCCGCCGGGCGCGGCGATCGCCGTCGGGGCGAACGGCTCCTCCCACACCGGCATCTCGGGCGCGACCGCACGGATGGCCGTGGTCATCTCGGCGTATCGATCGGCGAGCAGGCCCTCCACGTCGCCGCATCCCTCGAGGATGCAGCGCAGCACCGCGGAGCCCGAGAACGGCTCGTTCAGCAGCTCGATGCCGATGACGTGGTCGCGGTCGCGAACCCGCGCCGCCAGCGCCGCGGCCGCGTCCCCGAGCAGGGACGCCACACTGCGGTTGGGGCCACCCACGACCGGGACCGTGGTCTCGCCGGCGAGGAACGAGTCCCACTGACGGATCGAACGGGGGCTCGTGTACGCGGCGGCCCAGCCGATGGACGCCAGGAACTCGGGCGGATCGGGCGACAGCGCCAGGGCGTCGGGCGGGGTGGCCCAGTCGGGCATGCCGGTGAACACGTCCTGGTGGAAGTCGAGCTGCACCCACAGGCCGTCGGCCGACAGCGCGTCCACCACGGCGACGACACGGTCGAGGTAGGTCGAGTCGACGGAGCCCGCCGTCGGCATGAGGGCCGCGTACGACACGCCGAGGCGAACCGCATCGAACCCGTTCGTGCGGAGGTAGGCGCGGTCGAGCGGGCCGAGCCCGCCGTCGGTCAGCAGCGAGATGTAGGGAGCGGACTTGTTGACCGAGTTCATCCCGTGCAGGAGGACGACGCGGCCGACGCCGTCGACGAGCCGGCCGCGGACCATGCGGAGCGGCGCGACCGTGTCGGGGGCCTCGACGGAGACGACCGGGGCTCCGGCGGCCGGCGGGAACCGGTGGAGGCTCACGTCGGACGGCACGCAGCCGGCCGCCATGGCGACGCACGTCGCGATGGCGACCATCGGCGCGCCCAGGCGCCAGGCGCTTCGCCTACGCAAACTCATGGCCCCATCTCCCCTCCGACCCCGTAGGGTCGCTCCGATGACGCAGCATCTCTTCCGCGTCGTGGTCCGTGGCATGTTCGCAGACCTCGACGACGACCGCCGCAGACGCCTCGTCGCGGAGGCACCGGAGCACGACATCTTCCTGTCGTCGTACACCGCTGCCGGCACGTTCACCTACGAGCCCCGGCTCGAGGCGTTCTCGTTCCGCTACGAGCTCCGGGAATCCGGCGACGACCTGGGTGCCGCCGAGGCGGAGGCCGCCGTGACCGAGCGCGCCCTCGGGCTGGCGATCGACTACCTGGAGTCCCACGACATCCCCCACAAACGCCTCCGCGCGATCCCCACGAACATGGCCGACTTCTGGCGCGCGAGGGACTAACGTGAGCCGCCGAGGCCCGTCGTCACCTGCCGCCATCGTCGACGTGGCCTGCTGTTTCATACCTTTTCAGACTGTTTGGGAGTGTTGTATCACTCCTTGCGCTGTCGTGCGTGGTTTGTCACGCTGAGCGAATCAGTAACCGGGAGCCCATCACGTGAAGAACACCGCCGTCACCACCACCAAGCGCACCGAGCGCGGAGCCAGCAAGCTCGCCATCGGTCTCGTCTCGCTCGGAAGCGGCCTCGCCCTGCTCATGACGCCCCTCGGTGCCAGCGGTCAGGCGAAGAGCATCGCCGACCTCGCCTCGTCGCAGATCACGATCGTGCAGACGGCCACCGATCCGGCGCCCAACGTCGACTGCGTGCCCGCCGCGCTCGCCATCATCAACGGCACCGTGACGCCCCAGCCGTTCGGCAACTCCTCGATCTTCCGGGTGAGCATCCACTCGACCGCACCGCTCTGCGAGCCGCTGCAGGCCAAGGCCGTCGTGTACTCGATGCCCGGCGGTCTCGCCCAGCCCTGGCCGCAGACCCTCAAAGAGGTGAAGACGTTCTCGATCAGCGTGGCCGGCGACACCGTCATCACGTTCGCGAAGGGCTGTGACCCGGTGCAGTTCGACGTCATCGCCGGCGATGCGCCCCAGGTGATCAACACCGGCTTCGACGCCGGCCTGCTGTTCCCCGGCAACCTCGAGACCGCCTTCCAGGATCCGGGCAAGTCCGGTGAGCAGTGCGTCGACAACTCGAGCACCAGCGCGCCGACCACCACGGCTCCCGTGACGACGACGACCGCCGTCGTGCTCTCCTCGACCACGATCAAGACCGGCACGACCACCACGACGGTGAAGCCCGCCGTGCTCTCGGCCACCACCACCCCGTCGTCGACCGCAGCGGCCGGCCTCGCAGCCACCGGCACGACGTCCCGGCCGTTCGCCCTCATCGGTGGCGGTCTGGTGCTCATCGGTCTTGCGTCGGTGCTGGCGTCACGCCGTCGCCTCGCCTGACGATCTCCGGCGCACGCACGTCTGAGCCCGACTCCTTTCGGGCACCCGTGAGTCAGACGCCCGGGAGGGCGCTCAGCTGAGCGCACCCACGGCCGATAGGAACGCATCGCGCCGCGACCATGCACTCGTGACGGCCGCGCCACCCGAAGCCGAGATCGCCATGACCATGGAAGACTGCACGCCCGCCAGCCACGTCGCCGTGAGCCCGCGGGACGCGCGCCAGTTCGTTCGACGCACGCTCATCGCCGACGGTCACGGCGGGATCGTGGACGACGCCGAGCTCCTCGTGTCGGAGGTCGTGACCAACGCCGTGCTGCACGGTGGCGTCGTCGGAGCGCCCATCTCGATCGAGAGCACGAGCGACGGAGTCCGCATCGAGGTCGTCGATCCCGGCAGCATGTTCGTCCCGACGACGAAGGCCGGCGACCTGCTGACGCCCGGCGGCCTGGGCCTCGGCATCGTCGAGTCGCTCGCCTCGCGCTGGGGCATCACGCCGACCTACGAGGGCAAGGTCGTCTGGTTCGAGCTCACCGCCGGCTGACGGCCCGGCGCCGCCCGCTCAGCAGGGCGTGAGGACGAACGTGCGGAACGAGATGCTGGCCGCCGCGCCCGGGTACACGTCCTGACCGTCGTCGTGGTGGACGAAGTAGGTCTCGCCGGGCAGCGGGCTCGTGGAGTTGAAGGACAGCTGCCAACTTCCCTGGTGCTCGTCGACGGTGCCGCGCAGCGCCAGGGCGTAGCGGTGTCCGGCCACGACGTGGGCGCGCTGGGTGAGCGGAACGGCGACCTCGCCGGTCGTGAGGCCGGTGTGCGTGCCCGATCCGACCAGCGCGCCGAGATCGTGCGCTCCCGTCACGTCGTAGAGCTCCACGCCCAGCTCGCCGGGGCCCGTGAACTGGACGAACACGTGCACCTCGTTCAGCAGGCCGCTGCGCCCGGCGGTGAAGGTCTGCACCTGACGCCAGTGGTTGGACGTGACGAGGCCGCCGATGACCTCGACCGGCGGGTTGTCGACATCGAGACGTTGCACCGGAGGCTGCGGCACGCACGCGGCCAGCAGCAACGAGCCGAGCCCGAGCAGCGCGGCAACGCCCGTGTGGCGGGAACGACGGATCCTGGAGACGGTGGCATCGGTCATGGGTGTCATCGTCGTCCCTTCGCTCGCCTCGCGCCACCGACGAAGGTCCCGACGGGAGAACCCCCCGCTCAGCAGCTCCACGGCAGCTGGATCCGACCGGTGAGCGTCGCGAGTCGGATCGTGGTGCCCGGCGGGACCGGGGGTGTGGGCGCCCCGGCCGCGAGGACCAGGGTGGAGGGCTCGGTCACGGTCTCGAGTCGGAGGGAGGCATCCAGACCGACGACGAGGCGGAACGAGTCGCTCAGCAGCACCCCGGGGCAGGTCGGTCCGGCGCTTGCCTGGACCTGCACGACGTACGTCTCGGCGACGAGCGGCAGGCGGCCATCGGCTCCCGCAGCGATGGGCGCGCCGGTGGTCGGGGACAGCACCTGGACGACGAGCCCGTCGAGAGCGGGTGCGGTCGTCGGATCCACGCAGCTCGCGGTGGGCGGGCAGCTCGGCACGGCGTCGATGTCAAGGCGGACGTGGACCCTCCCCCTGCCATCGGTCGCCGACACGGCCGTCGTGGTCGTTGCGCCTCCCAGGACCAGGCCAACGACCGCCTCCTCCGCGGCGCCGCGAGGGCACGCACCCGATCCACTCGGTCCCGACGGTCGGTCGTCGGGTCCCCGGGAGTCGACGGTGTACACCCCGGGCATCGCCGTGAGGTCACCGACGAGCGACGCCGTGGCGGCCACGTCAGCGAGGACGACCTGGTACGACGTGGGGAGATCCTCGGCTCGGATCGCCCCGATCATCTCCGGCCTCGACGAGCGGAAGATCTGCTTGAACAGCTCGAACGTCGCGCCATCGTCGAGGTACCGGGACGAGCGGACTCGAGGATCGTGCGCCAACCGAGCGCCCACCGCGTCGATCGACTCGGGGGTCGCCCCCGGATTCATGTACACGATGACGTCGGCGTCGGCCCACTGGCGGCAGCGGCCGGCGCCCGGCGCCGTGGTGGACGGTGCCCCGGCGATCACGCGCTGCGACCCACCCGCCGGCCACAGGGCGACCGTCGATGTCACGGCGAGCACGACCGCTGCGCCACCGAGTGCCGCCCGTCGGCGATGCGTGCGTCGCCGGGAACGACGCTCGACGATCTCGATGCCGGGATCGTCGGGGGTCCACCCCTTCAACTCGGCTGCCGCGTCGGCGGCGCGATCCTCAAACGTCATGACGGGTCCTCCTCGTCGAGATCGGCCTCGAGCCGCGCTGCGAGGGCACTGCGGGCGGCGTGAAGATGGGATCGAACGGTCGCCGGGTCACGGCCGAGCGTCGCCGCGATCTCAACGGCCTGAAGATCGGCGGCGTAGCGAAGCGCCACCACCTGTGCCTGCCGCGGTGGCAGCGATCGAACCGCCGCCCAGAACTCCGATGCTGCGTCCGACACGGCAATGGCGTCGTCGGCGACCGGACGGAGCGAGCCGAGTCGCAGCAGCGCTGCCGCCTCGCGCCGCAGTCGACGCGTTCGGCTGTACACGAGGTTCAGACAGACATGGCGACACCAACCGAGGGGCGATTCCAGGGTCGACACCCGCGCCCACAGCGTCAGCGCCCGGCTGAGGGTCTCCTGCGCCAGGTCCTCGGCGTCGCCGACCGAGCCCGTGAGAACGAGGCCGAGACGCACGAGGCCGGGGTACGCCTCGGCGTAGAACACGCCGAAGGACCGATCGATGACGCCAGCCGCCGACTGCCCGGCCGTCCGGTTCATCGCCTGCTCGATCGCTGCGGTCGTTCCACCCATCGACTTCCTACACGCCGGAGCGGTGCGAAACGTTCAGGAGGCCGCGCAACGGTCGACCGGTCGCAGCTCCCCGAGGAGCCCGGAAAGGACGAAACCCCCGCCGGAGCGGGGGCTTCGTACGGGTGGGCCGTAAGGGATTCGAACCCCTGACCCCCTGCGCGTCATGCAGGTGCGCTAGCCAACTGCGCCAACGGCCCGTGGAGGCGTCACGTTAGCAGGTCGACTTCGGCGCGCCGTCAACACCGCGCCGATGAAGACCATCAACGAGCCCGACATCATCACGAACGGGCCGCCCTCGATCGTCACCGAGATGCCGGGTCGACCGCCGAGGATGTCGACGAACTGGTAGCCGACGGTGCCGAGCAGCAGCACGCCGGCCCCGATCGCCGCGACCCGCGGCACGCTCCACCGCATGCCGGCGATCGTGGGCGCCACGCTGACGGCGGCGGCAACGGCGAGTATCAGGAGTGTCGGCCCCCAACTGCGGTCGTCCACGAGGTTGTTCCAGCCGTTGCCGGCCCGCCGGCCGTACCCGAGCACGTCGATCACGTACCACGGGAGGAAGGTGCCGAGCGTGACGACCGCTGCGCCGAACGCCGCGAACGCGGCACCGGCCCGCTGCCAGCCGGTGACGCCGACAGCCTGCACCGTGAAGGCGACGGCGGGAGTCGGGCCGACCACCGGTGGCCGGAGCGGCACGCCGTAGGCGGGTGCGGTGCGTCCGCCGTAGCCCCCGAGCGGCACCGACGGCGTCGGGACGTACGCGATGCGCGGCGGGGCCGGCGTCGACGCCACGAACGCCGGCTGAGGCGCCCAACCGTCGGGCGGAACCCATGGCGGGGGCACGGCGGTCGAGAACGCCGGTGGCTCGGCGGGCAGTTCGGGCATGGGATCCGGGGGCGGTTGCATGGGACTCAACCTTCGACGCGGGACCCGCCCGTCACCCGACGGGCATGGCGAAAGAGAGGCGACGACCGGATTCGAACCGGTGTACAAGGCTTTGCAGGCCTCTGCCTAACCACTCGGCCACGTCGCCAGATCGACCACCCTACCCGACAGCCCGCCGACATTGCAGAGTGACGACGGGAACACGGCGAGTGTCATTATCCTGTGCTGGTGCAGCAGCCCGATCCCGAGGACGACGGTTGGGCCGACGTCGCTCCCAGCGGCGAGCCCCGCGTCGATCTGCCGCCACCCTTCGAACATCGCGTGCTCCCCGACGAGGAGCACGTGCCCTTCGACATGGATTTCATCGCCCGGGCGCTCGCCCAAGTGGTCGGTGAGTACCCCTTCCCGACGCCGGCGCCCGCGCCTGCCGCACCGGCTCCAGCAGCACCGACACCGGTCGCACCGACACCAGCAGCAGCCGAGCCCGAACCGGAGCTCGAGCCCGAACCCGCTCCTGCGCCCGAACCCGTCGTCGCGGCACCGCCCGCCCCTGCTCCCGAACCCGAGCCCGTCTCCGACGAGCGGCCCGAGCCGGTCGCCGAGCTCCTCGGCCCCGACGGGCGCCTGTTCCGCGCCGCTCCGCCCCGCCAGAGCGGGTGCAGCCGAACCGCTTCGGCGGCATCCGGGTCGCGCTCCGCACGCTGCTGCGCCAGCGGCGCCGCATGCTGCTGTCGATCATCGCCGTGGCGCTGGGCGTGGGCTATCTCGCCGGCTCGCTGTCGCTGCTCCAACGGGTCGGCGCCGGGCTCGCCGCCCAGGCCGGGGCCGACAGCGAGCGCGCCGACCTCGTGATCGAGGGGACGATCGCCGACGACGGCCCGCTGCAGCAGGTGCGCAAGCTCGTGCCCGATTCGATCGCCGAGACCGTGCGCTCGATTCCCGGCGTCGCAGCGGTGGAGCCGCGACTCGAGAGCAACTCGACCCTGATCATCGGCGACAACGGTCGTCCGGTCGTCCGCCTCGGCCTCACCGAGCGCCCGCTCGGCGCCAACTATCCCACCGACCCCGGCCTCAACCCGTACCGGTTCGTGGGGAGTGGTCGTGCCCCGAGGACCGACAGCGAGGTCGTCATCGACCGCCGGTCGGCCGCAATCGCCGGGGTGAAGGTCGGCCAGGAGGTCACCATCACCGGCAAGGTCGACCCGAAGCGCTTCACGGTGACCGGCATCGTCGAGATGACCACCGGCGACCTTCCGGCCGGCTCGTCCCTCGCCCTCTTCGAGACCGAGGCGGCACGCCCCCTCTTCGAGCTCGGCACCGACGACAACGCGATCGCGATCAGGCTCGCCCGCGGCGCCGACCGCGACGCGGTGGCCGCCAAGATCCGCGCAGTCGTCTACTCCGGCGCCGAGGTCAGCACCGGCGCCGAGTACGCCGACCACCGTCAGGCCTCGCTCGAGAAGAGCTTCACGCTCATCCGGGCGCTGCTCGTCGGCTTCGCCGGTCTCGCCCTCGTCGTGGGCGCCTTCACCGTCGCGAACTCGATGGCCCTCCTCTTCGACCACCGGCGCCGTGGCTTCGCCATGCTCCGTCTGATGGGCGCATCGCCGTCCCAGCTCGTGGGTGCGGCGACGGCCGAGGCGCTGATCGGCGGAGTGATCGCCGGGATCGTCGGCCTCGGCCTGGGGCTCGGCGTCGGCGCGGCGATCGAACGGCTGATCCAGTCCATGGGCACGCCCCTCCCGGTCGCCGGCTCGCCGCTGACCTGGTGGATCCCCGTGGTGGCCGTGCTGGTCGGCGCGGCGGTGACGATGATCACCGCGCTCAGTCCCGCTCGTCATGCATCGCGCACCCCGCCCGTCCACGCCGTCACCGGAGCCGACGATCGGCCGACCGGCGTCTCACCGGCCGTCGTGGCCGCACGCTGGATCGCCACCGTCGTCGTGCTCGGCGGGGGCGCCGCAATCGCCGGTCAGCTGCTCGGGGGCGGATCGGTCGCGCTCGTCGCCGGCGCGGCCGGTGCCGCCGTCGCCCTCGTGTTGATCGTCCTCCCCCGGCTGCTCAGCGGTGTCGTCGGCATGGCGACGTCGGTCCTGCTGGGCCAGTCGGTGGCGCTCCGACGCATGAGCACCCTCCGATCGCGTCAGGCGCGGACCCGTGCGGCGTCGACCACCGCTGCGCTCCTGCTCGCGGCCGCCGTCGTGTCGGGCCTGACCGTGCTGTCGAGCAGCTTCCTCGAGTCGGTCGAGGGCCAGGTGACCGCATCGATCAAGGCGGACCTGGTGGTCGACTCCGCCACCTTCACCAAGGGCGGGCTCTCCGCCGCGCTCATCCCGGAGCTCCGGCGTCAGCCCGGCGTGGCCGCCGTCAGCGGGTGGCGCCCCGGCGCCGTCTATGTCGGCGCTCCGCTGTGGCGAGCCGGTGGGCTCGACGGCGCCTCGATGTTCAAGGTGCTCAACCTCGACGTGGAGGGCACCACGCCGTCGTCGTTCGGGGTCAACGACGTCGTGGTCAGCAAGACGCTCGCCGACGACCAGCACCTGAAGGTGGGCCAGCAGGTGCCGGTCGGCTTCCAGAACGGAATCGTCATGCATGCAACGGTGCGGGCGATCTTCCGCTCCCAGCTCAACGTGCTGCTCGGGGACGTGCTCATCGACTCGACCGTGATGGCCACGAACCTCCCGCAGAGCGTCGACGTGCTCGCCTTCGTCGACCTGACGAAGAACGCCCCCGCCACCGCCCGCCGCGACATCACGGCGCTGTCCGCCCGTTACGGCGGAGCGAACGTGCTCAAGCCCTCCCAACTCGTCTCGAAGCGGGCCGAGCTGCTCCGCGGCTTCGGTCGCGTCATCCAGTGGATGCTGGCGTTCTCGATCATCCTTGCTCTCATCGGCGTGGCCAACACGCTGCAGCTCGGCGTGAACGAGCGCCGCCGCGAGCTCGGCCTCATCCGTGCCGTCGGAGCGACCCGCGCCCAGGTGTTGCGACTGGTGATGGCGGAGGCGACAGCGCTGTCGCTCGTCGGGACGTTGTTCGGCCTCGTCATCGGCGTCGGGGCCGCCTACGCCACCGTGGCCGCCTTGTCCGACTTCGGGCTCGACCGCTTCGTCGCGCCGCTGGGCACCCTGGTCGGCATCGTGGTCATCGCGATCGGCCTCGGCCTCGTGGGGGCGATCGTTCCCGCGCTGCGGGCGGCCGACATCCCGCTGCTCGACGCCATCGCCGACGGCGGGGACGAGCAGCGCCGCCCACGTCGCCTCCGGCACGCCCCGCCCGCCGCGTCCGATGGCGACCGGCCGCAGCCAACCGCTAACGTCGATCAGTCCGTCACCGCCCGCTCCCGGCAGGCTCCGACGCCCGTCACCGAGGTCCACATGGCACTGCGCTGTTACAACTGCGGCCACGAGCCGGGCGACGGTGACACGTGCGTGGTGTGCGGCGCCACCCAGGCCGCGACGCCGGTCGGGATGTTCACGCTCCGCCAGGACGCACCGGTGGACGCCGGCCAGCCGCCGGCGTACAACCCCGCCGGATCCACCCCGCCGATCTCGGTCTCGTTCGGTGCCGACATCGTCGACGCTGCGGTCGTCGAGGACGGCGTGGTCGTCGAGACCGGGCCGAACGGGGAGAGCGCCGAGAGCGCGCCGACGGGCGATCATGCGAGCGAGCAGCCGATGTGGTCGGCGACCGACACCGGGCCCGCCGCCGCCACCCCGCCCCCGTACGTCGCGACCGAGGCCGGCACGGACGACATCGGGGCCACCCCGCCGCCGCCCCCGAGCTACGGCGTCGAGGCGCAGGCCGAGACCTCGGGCCAGTCGCTCGGCTCGATCTTCGACGGCAGGCCCACGCCCTCGGAGGCGCACGACCCGCTCCGCTCGCCGTTCGGCCAGTTCGCCACCGAGCGGGCCGACGAGCCCGCCCCGCGCCTCCCCGACCCCACCACCGTGCCGCGACACGGCATCTTCACTCCGGGCTCGACCGAGCCCGAGGACGATCGCCCCGTCGACGACGGCGCCACCGCCGCACCGTCGGGGCCCGTGCCCACCCCGCCGGCCTACGCCCAGCAGATCGCGAATCCCGTCAACGGCGCCGCCGCACCCGCACCGGTCACGAGCGCGGCGAGCGACGCGACGCCGACGGTCGCGTCCGCCGGCTCGACGCTTCCGGACTCGCACGGCCTCGCCGCCTCGGTGTCACGACTGAGTGACGCCTCGCAGCAGCAGGGGCTCGTGCCGTTCAGCATCGCCGGCGCGTTGCTCGGCCCCGACGAGCGGGTGCTCGCCACGGTGGCGGGTTCGTCGCTCGGCATGGACACGGTGGTCGTGGTCACGCAGATCCGGGCGATCATCGTGTCGGACCGCCGCTACGTGCCCGACGTCGAGATCTTCGAGCTGGGTCCCACCCTGACGGTGCACGGTCGTCACGCGAACGGCCTGGCCTCGCTCACGTTCGGCGACGGCGACCGCCTCGTCACCGTCGACCAGATCGTCGACGTGGGGCTCGCGGTCGAGCTCGCCAACACGGCTCGCAACCGCACCGCCGCCGCAGAGTTCTGAGTCGCCGGCGTCGGCACCGGGTGATTGGTCCCCCGCGCGTTTCTTGCTACACTGCCGGTTCCCTGCGGACGTAGCTCAGCTGGTAGAGCATCACCTTGCCAAGGTGAGGGTCGCCGTTTCGAATACGGTCGTCCGCTCCAGGAAACGACAGGACCCCTCTGGGGTCCTGTTCCGCGTCCGGGCCCCGGTCGATCACCGGTAGCGTGGCCCGATGGGCCCCCGTCCGCTGTTCAGCGCCTTCGGCATTCCGGTGTCGATCGACCCGTTCTTCCTCTTCGGCGCCTTCCTGGTGTTCAGCTGGACCGGCGGCGGCCAGCGTGGCCTGTTCACGGTGATCGCCCTCGTCGTGTTCGTGGTGGTGCACGAGTTCGGCCACGCGCTCACCGCCCAGGCCTTCGGCGCCCGCACGACGATCACCATCAGCTTCCTCGGCGGGTTCGCGAGCTACGTCCCGACGCGCACCATGACGACGCGGCACCGCCTCGCGATCAGCCTCATGGGCCCGCTGACGCAATTCGTCGTCGCGCTCCCGGTGCTGTGGTTCGTACTCGACCGCTACACCAGCGCGATGGCGAGCGCCGACTTCTCCAACGCCCGGCTGTACCTCAACATGGTGCAGGCCGTGGCCTGGGGCGGAATCTTCATCGCCTTCCTCAACCTGCTGCCGTTCTGGCCGTTCGACGGAGGCCACATCGCCGAGGGGCTGCTTCGCCGGGCGTTCGGCGCCCGCGCCACCCGGGTGTTCCTCATCGCGTCCATCGCCGCCGGCGTGCTCATGGGCGCGATGTACCTGTTCGCCCGCACCTCGCCGGACGCACCGATCTTCGGCGCGCTCTCCGGCGACGTCACGCCGGACTTCACGGTGCTCAACACGGTCTGGATCGAGCTGCGGTCACTGCCGGGGCTGGTCTTCGGCGAGACCCTCTTCATCCCGCTCATCGTCGTGATGGCGTCGTTCGGCCAGCTGCAGCAGCTCGATCGCTCGATGGCCCGGGTGAAGGTCGAGAACGCTCCGACGGGCCGCCAGATGGCGCACGAGGAGGCGGTCCGAGCGACTCGCCACGCCGAGCGCGAGTCGTGGATCACCGGCCGGCTGGGTCAGTTCCCGAGCGGGTGGTCGCCGTCGCCGTGGGTGCAGGCGCACGCGCTGCTGCTGGCGAATCGGCCGACCGACGCTGCTGCGGCCCTTCGGAACCTCGGCGACGACCATCGCCGCAACTGGCTGCTCGACCGCCCCGACCGGCCCGAGCTCGACCACCTGCTCCCGTACGTGCCGGCCGACGTCGCCGACAGCCTGGCGGTGCTCGAGGTCCGGGTGCACCACGGGTCGCCGGAGGATCTCGTGGCGCACGCGACGCAACGGTTCATCGACGAGCAGTCGGCGGAGCCGTTGTACCTCGGCGCCGAAGGGTTGGCGGCCCGCGGGCTGCTCGACGAGGCCATGCAGTGGCTCCATCGTGCCGTCTCGGTCGGCCCCGACCCGCAGCGCATGGCGACCTCACGAGAGCTGCGGCCGTTGCACAGCCGCTCGGAGTTTCAGCAGCTGCTCGGCGCCGCCGAGCGTGCCGCCGCTGCGTCTCGCGGCTGAACGTCGACGCGGGGTCGCTCCCCTGCTAGACAATGAGAATGAATCTCAGGA
This sequence comes from Acidimicrobiales bacterium, assembly GCA_046331245.1. Taxonomy (GTDB): domain Bacteria; phylum Actinomycetota; class Acidimicrobiia; order Acidimicrobiales; family Microtrichaceae; genus SSF14. The sequence continues at coordinate 57,793 of JAXLRH010000014.1, forward strand.
AGGTGCGCTGCCGCTCGCTCCCGACCATCGGGCTCGCACTCCTCCTGCTCACCGCCGCATGCAGCGCCGCCGACCGCTCCACGAGCGACGGACGGCCGACCGTCGTCGCCGCGTTCTACCCGCTGGCGTTCGTCGCCGAACGGATCGGTGGCGCCGACATCCGGGTCGTCAACCTCACGAAGCCCGGCGGTGAGCCACACGAGCTCGAGCTCACCCCCGACGACGTCGCCACCGTGGTCGACGCCGATCTCGTCGTCTACCTGTCGGGCTTCCAGCCCGCGGTCGACGAGGCCGTCACGCAGGCCCCCGCACAGCGCGTGGTCGACGTGCGGCCGCGCGCCCGCCTCACGCGAGCCCTCGGCGAGGGCGGCGTCGACCCGCACTTCTGGCTGGATCCCCTGCGGCTGCGCGACGTCGCCGCTCAGATCGCCGACCGCCTGGCGACCCTCGACCCGGCGCACCGGGAGGCCTTCCGCTCACGGGCCGCCACCCTCACGAGCGAGCTCGACACGCTCGACGCCGACTACCGGACGACCCTCGGCGCCTGCCGCCAGCGCGTGCTGGTGACGAGTCACAGCGCGTTCGGCTACCTGGCGGATCGCTACGGCCTCGAACAGCGCGGCATCACCGGCCTCTCACCAGAAGCGGAACCGACACCCGATGCGCTCGCCGACACCGCCGAGTACGTGCGGGCACACCACGTGACCACGATCTACTTCGAGACCCTGGTGTCTCCCGCCATCGCCAAGACCGTCGCGTCGGAGACCGGAGCGACCACCGCGGTGCTCGATCCCCTCGAGGGCCTGGCCGACGCTTCCGCGGGCGACGACTACCGTTCGGTGATGCGTTCCAACCTGGCAACGCTCGCCGCCGGACAGGAGTGCCGGTGACCACCACGCCGCTCGTCCGACTGGATCACGCAGCCGTCGGCTACGACGGCGAGGTCGTGCTCAGCGGCGTCGACCTCGCGATCGATGCCGGCGAGACCGTGGCGGTGCTCGGCGCGAACGGCTCCGGCAAGTCGACGCTCGTCCGCGGCCTCCTGGGCCTCGCCGAGGTGTCGTCGGGAGACGTCGAGCTGTTCGGCACCCCGGCCGCCGGCTTCCGCGAGCGCTGGCGCATCGGGTACGTCCCCCAGCGGACCAACATCGCCGGCGCGCTGCCGGCCACCGTTCGCGAAGTCGTCGTGTCGGGCCGACTCCCCCGCCTCGGCCTCGGTCGTCGCCTGCGGGCGTCCGACCGCGCCGCCGTGGACGCAGCGCTCGAGACCGTGGAGATGAGCGATCTCGCCGATCGACCGGTGAGCGCGCTGTCGGGCGGCCAGCAGCGCCGGGTCACGATCGCCCGGGCGTTGGCCTCGGAGCCGGATCTGCTGATCCTCGACGAGCCGACCGCCGGCGTGGACGCGGAGAACCAGGCCCGACTGGCCGACACGCTGCGCCGCCTGAGCGCCGCGGGCACGACGATCGTGCTGATCGCACACGAGCTCGGGCCGGTCGCCGACCTGATCGGACGGGTCGTCGTCATGCGCGACGGCGGGATCGCCTTCGACGGGGCGCCCGGCGACCGCCACGTCACCGAGCACGCCGAGCACGACCACGGGCCGGGCGACGAGGTGGGGTGCGAGCACCAACACGAGCACGGGGACTACGTCACGCCCCCGCCGCGGCCCGGCACCGGACTGGTGGGCTGGTGAGCATCCTCACGTACCCGTTCATGCAACGGGCGCTGATCGCCGCCGTGCTCATCGGGCTGGCCGCGCCGTCGGTCGGGGTGTACCTCGTGCAGCGCCGGCTGGCGCTGATCGGCGACGGGCTCGGGCACGTCGCGCTCGCCGGCGTCGCGCTCGGCGTGCTCACCGGGTCGTCGCCCGTGTGGGTGGCGCTCCTCGTGGCCGTCGTCGGCGCCGTCTCGGTGGAGCTGGTCCGCGTGATGGGCCGCGCCGGTGGCGACGTCGCGCTCGCCATCCTCTTCTACGGCGGCATCGCCGGTGGCGTCGTGCTCATCTCACAGTCGTCGACGGGCACAGCCGCCAACCTCACCTCCTACCTGTTCGGTGCGATCACCACCACGACCTGGCCCGACGTCGTCCTGTTCGCCGCGCTCACCGTCGTGGTGCTCGCCGTGACGCTCGGGCTCCGGCGCCATCTGTTCGCAGTGAGCAACGACGAGGAGTACGCCCGGGCATCGGGCCTCCCGGTGCTGGGGTTGAACCTGCTCGTCGCCGTCCTCACCGCGGTCACCGTCGTCGTGGCGATGCGAGTGGTCGGGCTCCTGCTCGTGAGCGCGCTCATGATCGTCCCCGTCGCCGCCGCCCAGGTGCTCTCCACGAGCTTCGCCCGCACGATGGCGGCGGCGTCGGCGATCGGCGTGGCGGTGTCCGTGGGCGGCGTGGTGACGTCGTTCTACACGTCGACCCCGTCGGGCGGGATGATCGTGCTCCTCGCCATCGGCTGCTTCCTCGTCGCCACCGTCACCCGAGCGGCGCGGACGTCGCTCAGGAGCAGTCGCGGCAGCGGCCGAGCAGATCCAGCTGGTGCCCGTCGACCGTGAAGCCGTTGGCTGCAGCGAGGCGCTCGAGCCCGTCGTCGAGCACCGCCTCGATCTCTCCCGGCACGGTGACGTCCTCCACCGAGCCACACGCGGTGCACACGAGATGGTGATGGTGGTGACCGGTGAGGTCCTCGGCGAGCTCGTAGCGGGCGAACTCGTCGTTGGTGACGATGCGGCGCACCACGCCGGCCTCCTCGAGCACGACGAGGTTGCGGTACACCGAGCTCTGCGCGAGGCCGTCGCCGCGATCGAGCAGCTCGGGCATGGTGAGCGGGCGGTCGGCGCGGCTCAGGATGTCGACGAGCGACCGCCGGTTGGGCGTGAAGCGCTGATCCACCGACACCAGGCGCGACGCGGCCTCGCTACTGACGTCGATTGCTGACGGCCCGTGACCCGCACCCATCGCAGTCACGTTAGACCTCGTCGTCGACGTCGGCGATCACGGCCCGCACTGCCGGGTCGATCGTCGCCTCGGCGAGCAGTGCTCGGCCGGCCGGGCTCATCTTGCGCAGCGTCTTCGCCACCACCTCGGCCGTGCGATCGCCGAGCAGGGAGGCCGTGGACAGACCCTGCAGCTCGAAGAACACCAGACACAACGCGTCCTCGTGCACCTGGGTGCGAGGATCGCCGGCGCCACTGCGCTTGGAGATGATGGCCGCCGTGTCGTGGCGGACCGGGTCGTCGACACCGCAGCCGGCGAGCAGCTCGTCCACCTCGCTCGCGTGCCGGCGTCGGGTGTCCGTGCGCCAGCGGAGGTAGCCGTTGCGACCCTCGGGATACGCCGACCGGGGGCTCGTCCATCGCCGGAAGTGGTGGGCGCGGGCGGCGAGCCGCTGCGCGTCGTCCGCGTCGGGATCGAGGCGCGACAACCACCACGATATGCGCTCGGCGTGCACCAGCTCCTTGGGGCGCATCGACCCCGGTGGTGAGCCGAACGGGTCGGCGACGAGGTTGGGGTCCTCGGAGTTGGCCGCATCGATCGCCTCGAGCGCGGCGTCGGTGGCGCTCGCGTCGGGCCCGGCCACGGGCGTCAGCTCTTGGGACGGAGGTCGACGCGCAGCGTGAGGACGCCGTCGACGAGCTCGGCCTGGGCGTCGGCCATCATCGCGAAGTCCATGAAGTCGAGCCGCGACTGCTCGATAAAGGCTTTGCGCGCCTCGCCCTCGACCGGGGGCACCTGCCGGGCCCTCACGGCTTCCGCCCGCATGCGGAAGCGGTCGAGCATTGCGTCGATGTCGAGTCCGTCGGCCATCCGCTCACCCTAGCGATCAGCCGCGGCCCGGAGGATCGCCGGGGTCGAGGTCCTGGTCGTAGAACTCGCCCACCGGCGGGACCGTGTGGTCCGGGAGCGATCGCAGCGCCGAGGCCATCACCGCCATGTCGACCCCCGGGTCGCGCACGTCGGCGACGACGTCTTGCGCCGCCGTCTCACGAGCGATGCGGTCGAAGCCCGGCGCGCCGGTCGGAGCCTCCGCGGCGGCAGCGGGCTCAGCCGGGGGTTCGGGAGCTGCGGGTGCCGCTGCGGCCGGGCGCTGGCGCGGTTGGACACGCTGCACCGGCGGGTCGTCGAAGCGGACGAGCGTCGGCTCCTTGTCGGGGATCGCCGACAACGCGGCGATCAGGGACTGGGTGGCCGGCGCCGGCACGGGTGTGGTCGCTGCGGGCTCGGCAGCGGGCGCCGGTGCGGACGGAGCGTCGGATGCGGGCTCGGCGGCCGGCTCCGATGCTGCGGTCGCGTCGGGGTTGTCGGCCGGCTCGGCGGGTTCCGCCGACTCGGCGGACTCGGCTGACTCGGCTGCAGCGAAGGAGGTCGCGGTGGCCGCAGCCGGTGCGAGGCCCGACGGTGAGTCCGGCTCGATGATCCAGGCGGAGTCGTTGCCCACGAGGGGCTTCTGCTCGCCGATCGGCACGGCCACGAGCGGCGGCGGGGCGTCGATGAGCGGATCGCCCGAAGGCGGCGGCGCATCCACGAGCGGCGCAACGGGCGGCGCCGCGGCAGCAGGACCGGAGGGGGCCTCCGGCACGGTGACGGCGGTCGGCGCCGGTGTGGGCACGATGGCGGGCGCCGACAACGGGCCGGCGAGCACGACCGACGCCGGGATCTTGGCGGGCGCCGCCGGCGTCGGCGACGCCGCATCGCCCGAGCGCCCCGGGGCCGCGGCCTCGTCGTTCAGCAGTGCAGGTCGCGTGGCGCGCCAGAAGATCGCGGTGAGCACGAGGATGACCGCGGCGAGACCGACGAGCCCGATGATGACGATCCTCAGGCTCGTCGACGCGGGATCGTCACGCGGCGGGGCGGCGACGACGGACTGCGCCGCAGCCACGACAGGGGTGAGCAGGCACGCAACCGCGACGAACGTCGCGATCAGCCCCGCCGACCTCGGCCCCAGGTGTGTCCGTCTCATCAGAACCGCTCCAGCATCGTGTGCGTCATCGCCATCGCACGTGGTGCCGATACTACAAAGCCGTTCGGGGCATCTGGTGTCATTGACCGGCGTTCAGCGCTGGTGCTCGGGACACGACAACGTCGTGCGACCGGCGAGCGTCCGGCGCAGCAGCTGGGCGCCGTCCCGTGGGCATCGGCCGTCCACGTGCCGCTCGTCCGCCAGGTCGCCGAGGTGCGACCCGCCACGCCGGGTGAGCTGCGCGATCGTGCGACGCATCACACGCCGCAGCTCCGCCAGCGTCTCGTCGGGCAGCGATCGCGCCGACCGGGCCGGATCGAGCCCGACGCGCCACAGGATCTCGTCCACCAGCAGGTTGCCGAGCCCGGCGATGCGGGACTGGTCGAGCAACACCGCCTTCAACGACCGGTCCGAGCGCATCGCCTCCCGGAGCTCCGCGACGGAGATCGTGGTGGCGTCGGGCCCGAGGCGCGTCAGGTCGGGGTCGAGCTCGACGTTGCCGAACCGTCGCGGGTCGTTGATCCGGAGGGTGCCGCCACCGGCGAATCGCAGCGCGAACCGGTCCCACGACGGGTCGTCGCGGCCCGACGAGTACTCCAGCTGCTCGATGGGCGCGACGTCGTCCACGACCAGCCGACCGGTCATGCCGAAGCGGAGTCCCAGGACGGTGCCGTTGTCGAGGTGCGCCATCGCCAGCTTCCCGCGCCGAGAGGTCGACTCCACGACCGCACCGGTGAGCGTGGCGACGAGCTCGACCGGGTCGACGCCTCGCACGAACGAGAGGTCGGGCGTCGACGCCGCGTCGATGCGGCGGCCCACGGTGAGGTAGAGCGCCCGGCGGTACGACTCGACCTCGATCAGCTCCGGCACGATCAGCGCGCCGCGAGCGCCTGCTCGAGGTCGGCGACGATGTCGTCGGGGTGTTCGAGACCGACCGACATGCGGATCGTGCCGTCGCCGATGCCCGCCTCGGCGAGCTCCTCGGGGAGGAGGCCGACGTGGGTCGTCGTGCGGGGGTGCGTGACGAGGGTCTCGGGCCCCCCGAGCGACGTGGCCATCTGCGCGACGCGGGTGCTCTCCACGAACCGACGACCGCGCTCTGCGCCCCCGGCGACGTCGAAGGTGATGAGGCCACCAGGCCGGTCGAGCTGACGGCTCGCGAGCTCGTGCTGCGGGTGCGACTCCAGGCCCGGGTAGGCGACCGACTCGACGTCGGGGTGCCGCTCGAGGAACTCGGCGACCACCTGCGCCGAGGCCGACTGGCGCTCGTAGCGGATCGGCAGCGTCCGGAGGCCGCGGATCGCGTTCATCGCGTCGAACGGCGAGGCGTTGGCCCCCTGCAGGACAGCGAAGCCCCAGAGCCAGTCGATCAGCTCGCGTTCCCCCGCCACCACGCCGATCGTCGCGTCGTTGTGGCCGGCGATCGCCTTGGTCGCCGAGTGCAGCACCAGGTTCACGCCGTACGACAGCGGGCGCTGCCCCATCGGGGTGGCGAAGGTCGAGTCGACCACGGTGATCGGGCCGCCGATGGTGCCGAACCGCTCGAGGTCGACGAGCGCCAGGCGGGGGTTCGCGGGCGTCTCCGCGAAGCACAGCATGGTCTTGCCGGGCCGGATGGCGGCGTCCCACGCGTCGGGGTCGGTGGCGTCGACGAACGTGACGTCGATGCCGAAGCGCGGGCACACGGCGGTGAACAGCATCTGGGTGCCGCTGTACAGCTGCTTCTGCGTGACGATGTGGTCGCCACTCGACAGCAGCCCGAGCACGACTGCGGTCACCGCGCCCATGCCCGACGAGAACGCGCGGGCGGCCTCGGCGCCCTCCATCTCGGCGATCGCCGACTCGAACGCGCACACCGTCGGGTTGCCGTAACGGCTGTAGAACTCGCTGGCCCGGGTGGTGGTCGCCATCGCGTGCGCCGCTGCGGCGTCGGGCGTGATGAACGCGGACGTCGCCCACAGCACGGGCGCGAGCGACGAGCCGTTGGCCCCGCGGCCGGAGCGGATCGCGGTCGTCTCCCGGTGGGGTGGCTGGGGGCGGGATGGGTCGTGCGGCTCGGTCATGGTCGTCCTCCGAATATCTCGTCCTGGGTGGTCGCGTCGACGAACGCCTCGAGCACCCGCGAGATCTGCTGGATCTCGATGAGGAACCCGTCGTGGCCGTCGGGGCTGTCGATCTCGTAGAAGCCGCACCGCAGGCCGCGGGCGACGAGCACGTCGCGGAGCGCCTGCTGCTGGTACGGCGGGTAGAGCATGTCGCTGTTGATGCTCATGATGACGGCCGGGCACCGGAACCGGTCGATCGCCGCCTCCACGCCGCCGCGCCCGCGACCCAGGTCGTGCAGATCCATCGCCTTGTTGAGCCGGAGGTAGGAGTTGGCGTCGAAGCGGCGGACGAGCTTGTCGCCGTGGTAGTCGAGGTACCCCTCGACGTCGAAGCGCTGGTCGAGGGTGAAGCCGTCCGGACCGTCGAGCCGGTCGAGGAGCCGGCGGCCGAAGCGCCCGGAGAACGCCTCCTCGGACCGGTAGTGGATCTGCGCGATCTCGCGTGCGAGCTTGAGGCCGACGTGAGGCCCGTCGCCGTCCGCCGCGTCGTAGTAGTCGCCGCCACGGAACCGGGGGTCGGCGAGGATCGCCCGCCGGCCCACCATCGACCAGGCGATCTGTTGGGCGCTGGCGTGCGCCGTGGTGGCGATCGCGAGGATCGACCGCACCCGGTCGGGGAACATCGCCGCCCACTCGAGCACCTGCATCCCGCCCATCGATCCGCCGACGACGCTCGCCCAGTGGTCGATGCCGAGGTGGTTCGCCAGCAGCGCCTGCACGCGCACCATGTCGCGGATGCTCACCACGGGGAAGGTGGAGCCGTACGGGCGCCCGGTGCGCGGGTCGGTGCTGGCCGGGCCGGTGGTGCCCTGACATCCACCGAGCACGTTCGAGCAGACGACGAAGTACCGATCCGTGTCGAGGGCGCGGCCGGACCCGATGAGCCCGTCCCACCATCCTTCGGTGGGGTGGCCTTCGCCGGCGCGGCCGGCGGCGTGGGAGTCGCCCGTGAGGGCGTGGCACACGAGCACGGCGTTCGAGCCGTCGGCGGCGAGCTCGCCCCACGTCTCGTACGCGACGACCACCTCGGGGAGGGAGGCACCACCCTCGAGGTGGAAGCTCCGATCGCTCACGACCGTGGCGAGCTTGCGTCGCCCCAGCGGCATCGCCGGTGTCCAGGCGCCACTGGGCGGCTCGTGACCGAGGGCGGGAATGTCTGTGGTCATGGCGTGATCGGCCGTTCGTCTCGGATCCTTGGTTGCCGACGAGGTCGGCCCCATCCCTCGTCGACGGCGCCCCGGGGGACGTCGCCTCGGAGGTGGCACCTTGGGTGTCCGTCCCAGGTTGCCGGACCCGCACGAGGCGGGCCGCTCCAGATGGTGACGCTCAGTGTAGCGAGCCGGTCACGACCCGGACACACGATTGGCGGGCAGCCGCGACGCCCACCAGTCGACGAGCGCGTCGTCCTCGACGCCCCACGCGGCGTTCAACGTCCGACCGATCTCGTGCCACGCCGAGGTGGACGGTGGACGCTCCGTCGAGAGCATCGCCACCGCGTCGTCCCAGTGGCGCCGGCTCGTCGGCACCGGGATCTCGACCACCTGGCGGGCGGCCAGCTTGAGGGCTCCCGACGACATGCCGGCGCCGCCGAACCGCCAGAGCGCCCATGCCGTCGCCGCCGGTGCCAGCAGCGCGGCCTCGAGGTGCCGGACCCCCACATCGGCCATGGGGAGCACCGCGAGCAGTGGCGTCAGGGGAACCAGATCGCCGGCGTCGTCGGCGACCGCCTCGATCACCCGGGTCTGCGTGGCGACGAGCACCTTCGGCACCGCGAGCCGAGCGACCCACGCGGCGAGCCGCTCGTCGGCCGCGCCCAACGCCTCACGATCGAGCCATGGGGTCGTCCACCGCTCACGTGCGATCGTGACGTCACGTTCCCCCCACGCGCAGGTCGCCGGGTCGACCATGGCGGTGGTGGCCACCCGTGCTGCCGACACGGGCCGTTCGGCACGGAGATGCGGGATGAGGCCGTAGTACTGGTCGCGAAAGCCGGCCGTCGCGACGGCGAGGTCACCGAGTCGCCACGCTCCGGGAGCAGGCGTCACCTGCGGGACGCCGTGAGCCGTCGCCCACACCGACGACCACGTCGGCGTTGCGGCGAGCAGGTCGAGCGTCACCGACCCGTGGCGCAGCGTGGCATCGCGCCCGCCGAGCACGTCGACGGTCGTCGCCGTCGTCGGCGTTGCGAGCAGGACCGGCGCACACACGTCGACGTTGGCGGCGAAGAGCTGCTCCCCCGGCATCCACACCGCAACGGGCGACGAGCGGGCGACGACCGCCGACCGGACGGCCTCCGCGTCGCGGGCCACGAGGAACGATCGCGGCTGCAGGAGCGCGACCACGCCACCGGTCCGCACGAGCTCGAGCCCACGGAGCTGGAACAGTGCGGCCACGTCCACGTAGCCGCCCGCCGCCGCGCCGTACCGCTCGCGCAGGCGTTCCCGGGCTGCAGCGGCGCGGGCCGTGCGTGCGGCGAGCTGCCCCTGGAACGGCGGGTTGCCGACCACGATGTCGACGGCACCCTCCTCGGGCAGGGCGTCGTGCAGCGCGTCGGCGACGACGACCCGGGGCGACGGCCGCCCCCGATACCCGGCCCCGGCCGCCCACACCGCCAACGCCTCCGCGGTGGCCCGCACCGCCCCGGCGTCGATGTCGGCGCCGACCACCAGTTCGTCCACGATCCGCTCGACCGGCGCACCGGCCCGGAGCAACCACTCGGCAGCGGCCACCAGGAAGACACCGCCCCCACAGCTCGGGTCGCACACCACCGGATGACCCGGGCCCTGCCATGCCTCCAACGCGAGGCGGAGCAGGGTCTCGGCGACGTCGCTGGGCGTGAAGTGGGACCCCAGCTCGCGTGCGGTCCGATCGAGACCGGCCTCGTGCCGTTCGCCGACCGCGTACGCCTCCCGCAACCCGGCCGAAGGAGCGGCGCCGGCGGTCGTCACGCCGCGAGTCTCCCACGGCGCGCCGCTAGGTTCGGGCGATGGAATGGATCGTGCACGACGAGCGGGCCCTGTACGAGAGCGAGTGGGTCTCGCTCGCGATCGCCGACGTCGAGGTGCCGGGCGTGCGCCGCTTCGACCATCACCTGATCCACGTCGGCCCAGCCGCCGGCGTGGTGGTGCACGACCCCGATCGCGGGGTGCTGCTCCTGTGGCGCCACCGGTTCATCACCGACTCGTGGGGCTGGGAGATCCCGGCGGGGCGGGTCGACGCCGGGGAGTCGATCGAGGAGGCAGCGGCCCGCGAGACGCTGGAGGAGACCGGCTGGCGGCCGGGCGACCTCCGTCCGCTCACTGCGTTCTTCCCCACGAACGGCCTCTCCGACCAGGCGTTCCACATCTTCACGGCCGAGTCGGCGACCCACGAGGGACCGCCGGCCGACCCGTCGGAGTCGAGCCGCATCGAGTGGCTGCCCGTGCCGGAGCTGCGCCGAGCGATCGCCGAGGGCGAGATGCGCGACGGCCTCTCGCTCACCGCGTGCTGCTATGCCCTGGCCTTCGGGGACCTCACGCCGTTGCCGACGGATCCCACGAGATGAGGTCGGCCAGACGCGGATCATTGGAGAACATCTCGACGATCGGGATGTTGAGACCGATGCGCTTCTGGAGCCGCTTCAGCTCGAGCTCCTGATTCCAGAGGCAGAACGTGACGACCACGCCGGACGTGCCGGCGCGGGCGGTGCGGCCCGAGCGGTGCAGGTAGGTCTTGTGGTCGCTCGGCGGGTCGTAGTGGATCACCACGTCGACGTCGTCGATGTGGATGCCACGCGCGGCGACGTCGGTGGCCACCAGCGCCTGCAGCTTCCCCTCGCCGAACTGGGCCAGGGCGCGCTCGCGCATGTTCTGGCGGAGGTCGCCGTGGATCGGAGCCGCGGTGACGCCCTCGTCCTCGAGCTTGTCGGCGAGACGGTCCGCGCCGTGCTTGGTCGCGGTGAAGAGCATCGTGCGGTTGGAGTTGCGGATGATCGCCGCGGCGACCTTCACACGGTCCATCTCGTGCACGTGGATGAACCGGTGGTGCATCTGGTCGACGGTCACTGTGGGCGACTCGACCTCGTGCAGCACGGGATCGTGCTGGTACCGCTGCACCAGCGAGTCGACGACGCCGTCGAGCGTTGCCGAGAACAGGAGCGTCTGATGCTCGCCCTCGATGTTGCGGAGGATCCACTCGACCTGCGGGAGGAACCCCATGTCGGCCATGCGGTCGGCCTCGTCGATGATGACGTGACCGACGTCGGCGACCGAGAGCGCCTTGCGGTCGATGAGGTCGATAGCCCGGCCGGGGGTGCAGACGATGAGGTCGACGCCCTGCTCGAGGGCGGCGACCTGCTTCTCGATGGGATCGCCGCCGTAGATGGCGGTCACCACCCGGTCGACGGCGCCGGCCAGCGGGATGAGCTCGTCGCGCACCTGCGTCGCGAGCTCGCGGGTCGGCACCAGCACGATGCCGGTGGGCCGGTTCGGCGCGGCCTTCGGGAGGTTCTGGAGGGTCGGAAGGCCGAATGCGAGCGTCTTGCCCGATCCGGTCTTGGCCTTGCCGCAGACGTCGCGTCCGGCGAGGGCATCGGCAATGGTCAGGGCTTGGATGGCGAACGGCTCGGTGATCCCCCGGGCGGCGAGCACGGCCACCATCGGGGAGGAGACGCCGAGCGACTCGAACGTTGTGGTCATATGTTTCCTTGTTGTCGGATCAAGGCTACCGGCTGAACGCACCTCCCCCGGACCAACGGGCCCGACTGGCACGGGACCGGCGCCAACTGTGCGACAGTGACGGGATGAGAGACGGGATGGACGAGGAGCGCTCCCTCGTCGAACGCTGGCCCGCCGAGCACGTGTGCGTCGCCGCCGTCGGGCCCGACGGACTGCTGTCGTCGACGGGCGACCTCGAGCACCGCTTCGCCCTCGCATCGGTCACGAAGCCCCTGGTCGCGACGGCGGTGCTGGTCGCGGTCGAGGAGGGGGCCGTCGATCTCGACGGGCCGTGCGGCCCCGACGGCTCCACCGTCCGCCACCTGCTGGCGCACGCGTCGGGGATCGCCCCCGACGACCGGACGGTGCTCGTGCCGCCGGGTCGACGCCGCATCTACTCCAACAGCGGCTTCGAGATCCTGGCGGAGCACCTCGCCACGGCGACGGGCATCGGCCTCGCCGACTACCTCCGCGAAGGCGTGTTCGAACCGCTCGGCATGGACGACAGCGAGCTCGTCGGGTCGCCCGGCGCGGGCGCCACGTCGACGGTCGCCGACCTCGCGCTGTGGGTGCAGGAGTGGCTGTCCCCCGGCCGGCTGCTGCACCCCTCGACCGTCGCCGAGGCGACGACGGTGCAGTATCCCGAGCTCAGCGGCGTGCTGCCGGGCTACGGGACGCAGACCCCGAACCCGTGGGGGCTCGGCGTCGAGATCCGCGGGCACAAGTGGCCCCACTGGAGCGGCACCCAGAACTCCCCCGCCACCTACGGGCACTTCGGGAAGTCAGGCACCTTCGTCTGGATCGACCCCGTCGCGCGCCTCGGCCTCGTCGGCCTCGGCGACACCGACTTCGGCCAGTGGGCGGTCGACCTCTGGCCCGTCCTCAACGACGCCGTCCTCGCCGAGCACCGGCGCGACTGACGCGTCGCCCCCGCCCTCGCCGACGGCAGGGGTGTCGGGCGTCCCCTCGGCATCGGGCCCGGCCCACGGCTCCGGCTTCACGCCCCGCTCCTCGACGGGGCGCAGGAGGCCACCCCAGAAGAGCCAGACGAGCCCGATCGAGATCGCGATGATCGACGTCCACGTGTTCACGCGCAGGCCGAGGATGCGGTTGGCGTGGTCGGAGCGGAGGTACTCCACCCAGATACGGCCGCTGAAGTAGCCGACGACGAACCCCGGCAGCATCTTGCCGGGACGGAGGATCTTCTTCGAGTCGATGAACAGCAGCACACCCATCACACCGAGGCTCCACAGGGCCTCGTACAGGAAGGTGGGCTGGAACGTCGTGTAGCCGATGTACTGCGGCGAGTTCTGGCGGACCTTCTCCGGGCTGATCTCGACCGCCCAGGGCAGCGTCGAGGGACGGCCGAAGAGCTCCTGGTTGAAGTAGTTGCCGAGCCGGCCGACGGCCTGTGCCAACGGGATCGTCGGCGCCATCGCGTCGGCGATGTCCGCGACCTTGATCTTGTAGTGCCGCGCCGCGACGACGCCGCCGATCATGCCGAGCAGGATTCCGCCGGGGATGCCGAGGCCGCCGTTCCAGATCTGGAACGGCCAGTACCACGGGTCGCCCTTGTGCAGGTTGAAGTCGGTGATGACGTGCCACAGGCGAGCGCCGACGAGGCCCGCCGGGACCGCCCACACCGCGACGTCGGCGACCTCGTCGGGATCGTGGCCCGCCGCACGCCACCGCCGGCGGGACACCGTCACCGCGGCGAGCACGCCGAGGGCGATCATCAGGCCGTAGTAGCGGATGCCGATACCGGGGACGAATTCCGACGACGGGCTGGGAAACGATGCGAGCACGAGGCGGCAGCCTAGGGGGTCATCGCCCGGTCGTGGTGGTGGGGCGGCCCGTCGCCTCCGTCGTGGTGGTGCTGTCGAGCGGCCCGCCGGGCGTGATGCCACCGAGTCCGTCGGAGTCGGAGCGTGGCTCGACGGTGGTGCTCGTCGACGTGGTCGGCGCGCCCTTGCTCGGACCCGGCAGGAGCGGCATGGGCGCCGCCGGCAGCAGGTCGTCGTCGCCGAGGCACTCGACGGCGAGGGAGCTCACGCCGTTGCCGTAGCGGTTGTCGTTGGCGAAGGGGTCGATCTCCTTGCCGTCGACCAACGAGCCGGCGAGATCGCGCACCAGCCCGAGGCGGGTGAAGCCCGTCGCGAGGCAGTTCGTCTGGGTCAGCGGCAGCTTCTGGAACGACGACACCGTCTCGAGGATCGCCTTCGAGAAGTCGATGCAGCCGACCAGGATGTTGACGACGGCCGTCCGCTCGTCGGCCGGATACCCCAACGCGAGGCTGGGCCGGCGTGGATCGAAGCCGATCTCCAGCAGGTGGTCCGTCGTGAGACGGTGCACCAGACGCGTCGCGGCGCACTCCGCCTCCGCCTTCGGCGGAGCCCACTCGTCGAGATCGTCACCGACCGTCGAGAGGTACGCGGTGAGCGAGGCCGTGAGACCGGCATCGGTGCGCGGGTAGTTCGGGACCGTGGTCGTGGCATCGTCGATGCCCGACGTGTCCCACGTGCTGGACGTGCACCCGGCGAGGATCGTCGTGACGACGGCCAGGACGGCGACCGCCACGCACCAGCGGCGCATCAGGCCAGGGTGTTCTGCACCCGGTCGAGGGCCTCGTCCTCGGACACGTCGAGGGCGAAGCTGAGCTCGGACACCAGCACACCGCGCGCCTTCACGAACATCGACTTCTCGCCCGCCGACAGGCCCTTCGACTGGTCGCGGAGCGCCAGGTTCCGCACCACCTCGGCGACCTGGTAGACGTCGCCGGACTTCAGCTTCTCCTGGTGGTTCTTGAAGCGGCGGCTCCAGTTGGCCGGCTCGCGGATGTCCTTCTTGCCCAGCAGCTCGAAGAGGTCCTGGACCTCCTCGTTGCCGATCGGCGGGCGCATGCCCACCTCCTCGGCCTTGTCGGCCGGGACGGACAGGGTGAGGTCGCCGTGGGCCATCTTCAGCACGAGGTAGTCGGTCTTCTCGTCGTTGAACTCACGGGTCTCACGACTCACGATGATGGCTGCGCCGTGGTGGGGATAGACCACCCGATCTCCGACATCGAACAAGATTCGCTCCTCAGCTTCAGAACCTGGGCCTGAGGATGCCACGCATTCGGACACCCGGCCAATTGACGCGATCTCCGATCGCCGACAGACCATTGTGCCCCGTCGGACGCCTCCGTGCTGGCCGTTCCGACCGTTCGCGTCGTTTCGTTACAATCGCCGACCGTGCTGCACTCATGGCTGACTCCCCACGCCGAGGTCCGTCCCGCAGGCGCCAAGGGCGTCGGCCTCTTCGCCAAGCGGCCCATCCCGGCGGGCGAGATCGTGTCCGGCTTCGGCGGCCACGTGCTGCCGATCGACGAGTTCGAGCGCCTGCCGGAGCACCAGCAGACGCACTCCCTGCAGATCTCCGAGTCGCTGTTCATGGTCGCCCCGCCCACCAACGAGCCGGCCGACTTCTTCAACCACAGCTGCTCCCCCAACCTGGGGATCCTCGGCAACGTGCTCCTCGTCACGCTCGCCCCGATCGCCGAGGGCGACGAGCTCACCTTCGACTACGCCATGTGCGACGCCGACAGCTACGACGAGTTCGAGTGCTGGTGCCTGTCGGACCAGTGCCGCGTCAAGGTCACCGGCAACGACTGGATGATCCCCGAGCTGCAGGAGCGCTACCGCGGCCACTTCTCGACCTACATCGAGCGCCGCATCGCGGCCCTGTCCGTCGACGGCGGGTCAGATGACGAACGACAGGTGGGTGGCCACCCGCTCTGAGAGCTCGGCGTCGCCCGACAGCTCCACCCGGCCGTCGCGCAGCGCGGCGGCCGGATCGATACGACCGCCCACCAGGGCGACGAAGGTGGCGAGGTCGGTCGAGACCGTCGCCGTCGGGCTGATCGTCGGCGTGGGCGAGACGCGGGCACGGTCGGAGACGACCACGTCGTAGCGGCGACGCTCCGGCGCGGTCACGACGAGCGCCACGCTCGACCCCGCCGGCGCCTGGCCCCGCTTGCCGACGGCGTAGCCCAGCGCCGTCTCGACCTCGGCCATCGACACGTCGACCGCCGGGCCCGTCAGGTGGCCGGGGCGATCGACGGCGTCGCGGAGGTCCTGTTCGTGCATCCAGCTGTCGAACACCCGGATCTGCATGAAGCGGCCGTACGTGGCGTGGCCCGCCGGCGTCCAGGCCTCCTCGTCGAACTGCGCCGGCGACATGCGCTCCAGCGCCGCCAGCCGCTCAGACGTGATCTCCTCGAACTCGGCGAGCACCTCGGCGCCCGGACGATCGCGCCGCTCGACGATCCACGCCTCGTTGAACTTCCCGATGTCGTTGCGCAGGTGGTCGGCCTCCGGAACCTCCACCGTCGGCTGCGGACGGCCCGCCAGCATCGACTCGGTGCCGAGGATGTGCGACACGAGGTCCTGCACGGTCCACCCCGGCAGACGGCTCGGTGTGGCCCACTCCACCGGAGTGAGGTCGTGGCCGAGCGTCGCGATGGACGTCCACACGTCCCGGAGCGCGTCGATCAGCTGGTTCTTCGTCGAATCGCCATCCACGGCCATCAGAGCACCTCACCTCTTTTCATGCGCAGAACGGATGTTCCGTACTACCGTCGTCGGGGACGGTCGGGGAAAAAGGTCTATCGCGGCGGCGGACGACCCGCACCATTCACCGGGGGAGGGTGACGATGACCATCAGGCCTGCTGTTGCCGCCGACCTCGACGCGATCGCCGATCTCGCCCAGGACCAACGGCTCCGCTACGAGGGCTGGGAGCCGGAGGTGTGGCCCCTCACCCCGAACGCCCGCACCGTCCACCGGGTCGCCGTGGCCTCGTCGCTCGAGGACGGGGCGAGCATCACGCTCGTCGCCGCCGACGAGAAGCGCCTGTCCGGCTACGTCACCGCGACCGCCACCCATCCGTCGGCATCGCCACTCCCCACGTGGGTCGTCACCGAGTTCGGCGTCTGCAAGCCCAAGCGCTGGGACACCGTCGGGCGGGTGCTGCTCGCCGCCCTGTCCGGCAGGGCCCGCCGCGCCGGGATCGAACGCATCGTCGTGCCCTGCCCCGCCGGCGACAAACGCCGCCGCGCCGCGCTCGATGCCGCACGGCTCGACCTCAACTGCTGGTTCCGCCACCTCCGCCTCGACCGGACCGACGCCCTGGCGGAGCTCGCCCCGGAGGGAGGCGACGAGCCCGGCTTCCCGCTCCCCCACCTCCACGGCCATCTCGACGTCACCGCCGGCGGCGAGAGCGTCGTCGCCGACGGCGCCCATGCACTGCTCACGCGCTCGCAGACCCCGTCCTCCGTCGTCGCACTCCCCGGCACCTACGCCATCGCCGATCCCGTCATCGCCAACGACGGCCGCAGCCTCTGGGCCGCGCTGGACCGCATCGAGGCGACCTGCCGGGCGCGCGGCGACGTGCTCCTGCTCGTGGCCGTCGGCCCCGGCGAGGAGCCGCTCGACGAGATGCTCGACCGGCGCGGCTACGGCCGGCCGATCGACTGGTGGACGCTCAAGCCGTCGTGACCGGCGCCCGATCGGGTCAGCTGCAGCCGCTGGTGGCGCCGCACTCGACGCACACGTAGCACGACCCGGCGCGCTGCATGCCCACGCCGCACTGCATGCACAGCGGCGGTCCACACCCCGCGACGGCGGATCGGCGACGAGGTCGTTGCCCTGGTTCGTGACCGTGGCGGCCTCCTCGACACCCGGCAGCGTCGGCTGCGTGCGCTCGGCGACGCTGAAGAGACCCATGGCGGCACGCTCGTCGTAGCTCAGGTAGTCGAGCGCCAGGCGACGGAACAGGTAGTCCATCAGCGACGAGGCGAGGCGGAGATCCGGGTCGTCGGTCATGCCGGCCGGCTCGAACCGCATGCCCACGAACGCCGCCACGTACGCCTGCAACGGCACGCCGTACTGCAGGCCGTGGCTCACGGCGATGGCGAACGCGTCCATGATGCCGGCGAGGGTCGACCCCTGCTTCGACACCCGGACGAAGAGCTCGCCGGGACGGCCGTCGTCGTACTCGCCGACGGTGACGAAGCCCTTGCAGTCCGCCACCCGGAACTCGAACGTGCGTGACGAGCGACGCCGTGGCATGCGTTCGCGCACCGGCACGTGGGCGACGGGCACGAGCGACTCGACCGCGTCGGACACGGCGTCGGTCACGGTGCCCGTCGAGGCGGTGCTCGTCGAGGACTTGCCCGTGGACAGCGGCTGCCCCACCTTGCAGTTGTCGCGGTACACCGCGACGGCCTTGAGGCCGAGCTTCCAACCGTCGATGTAGATCTGCTCGATCTCCTCGACGGTCGTGGCCTCGGGGGTGTTGACCGTCTTCGAGATCGCGCCCGACAGGAACGGCTGGGTGGCCGCCATCATCTTGAGGTGCCCGCCGTAGTGCACGACGTTGTCGCCCATCGAGCACGCGAACACCGGGAGGTGCTCGGGGCCGAGGTGCGGGGCGCCGACCACCGAGTGGTGCTCCGCGATGTAGGCGACGATCTCGGCGGCCTGCTCGTCGTCGAAGCCCATCTGACGCAGCGCCCGGGGAACGGTCTGGTTGACGATCGACATCGTGCCGCCGCCCACGAGCTTCTTGGTCTTGACCAGGCCGAGGTCGGGCTCGATGCCGGTCGTGTCGGCGTCCATCATGAACGAGATCGTGCCGGTGGGCGCCAGGACCGTGGCCTGGCTGTTACGAACACCGACGGTCTGACCGAGCTGGCACGCGAGGTCCCAGGACGTCTGTGCCGCGCCGAGCAACGTCGACGGGACGAGCTCCTCGTCGATGTGGGCGACCTCGGCACGGTGCATCTCGAGCACGCGGAGCATCGGGTCGCGGTTCTCGTGGAAGCCGGCGAACGGCCCCATCCGTGCCGACACCCGTGCGGAGGTGGCGTACGCGTGGCCGGTCATCAGCGCGGTGATGGCTGCTGCCCACGCACGACCAGCGTCGGAGTCGTAGGGGTGGCCGAGCGCCATGAGGAGCGCGCCGAGATTCGTGTAGCCGAGCCCCAGCTGCCGGAAGCGACGCGTGGTCGTGCCGATCTTCTCGGTCGGGTAGTCGGCGTTGCCGACGATGATCTCCTGGGCGATGAACACGACCTGCACGGCGGCCTGGAAGGCGACGTCGTCGAACGTGTCGTCGTCACGCAGGAAGCTCAGGAGGTTGAGGCTCGCGAGGTTGCACGCCGAGTCGTCGAGGTGCATGTACTCGCTGCAGGGGTTGCTGGCGTTGATGCGGCCGGTGTTGGCCGCGGTGTTCCAGCGGTTGATCGTGGTGTCGTACTGGATGCCCGGATCGGCACACTCCCACGCGGCGGTGGCGATCGTTCGCATGAGCTCGCGGGCGGAGACGGTGGAGGTGACCGAGCCGTCGGTGCGGGCGATGAGCGGCCACTCCGAGTCGGACAGGACCGCCGACATGAACTCGTCGGTGACCCGGACCGAGTTGTTCGCGTTCTGGTACTGGATGCTGTGCGAGTCGGCGCCGTCGAGGTCCATTTCGAACCCGGCGTCGCGAAGCGCACGGGCCTTGCGCTCCTCGCGTGCCTTGCAGGTGACGAAGTCGGCGATGTCGGGATGATCGACGTCGAGGATGACCATCTTCGCGGCACGGCGGGTCTTGCCGCCGGACTTGATCGTGCCGGCCGACGCGTCGGCGCCGCGCATGAAGCTGACGGGACCCGACGGGGTGCCGCCACCGGACAGGTGCTCGACGGAGGCCCGCACCTTGGACAGATTGACGCCGGCGCCGGAGCCGCCCTTGAAGATCACGCCCTCCTCGCGGTACCAGTCGAGGATCGAGTCGATGGAGTCGTCGACCGACAGGATGAAGCACGCCGACCCCTGGTTGGGCACGCCCTCCACGCCGATGTTGAACCACACCGGGCTGTTGAACGCGGCCTTCTGGTGCACCAGCAGGTGCTTGAGCTCGGCGGAGAACGCGTCGCGCTCGGCGTCGTCGACGAAGTAGCCGTCACGGTCGCCCCAGCCGGCGATCGTGTCGACGACGCGGTCGACCACCTGGCGCAGCGACCACTCGCGGCCCTCGGTGCCGAGGCCGCCACGGAAGTACTTCTGCGCCACGATGTTCGACGCGTTGACCGACCACGACACGGGGAACTCGACGCCGAGCTGCTCGAACGCGACGGAGCCGTCGCGGTAGTCGGTGATGCGGGCGTCGCGCAGGCCCCACTCGACGTCGTCGTACGGGTCGACGCCGGCGGTGGTGTTGACCCGGGTGAGACCGAGCCCGACCTGGTTGTCGGTCAACGACATGACGACTCCTCTACGTGCGCCGCACGGACCAGCGTACGGACAGGGGAACGCGAACCGCAGCGCGGCCGCTCGAACGAACTGTGTGGGTGGGACCGTGACGTGGGCGTCCGGGCGAAAGCAACAGAGGGGACCGTCGACCACATCGGTCTCCGGAGGTTCCTCCCTACTTCCAGCACCCGTCCTGCCTGCCAAGTGAGACGAGACGCAGCCACCAATCCAAACGCGCACGTCACGGTCCGCGCCCCGACACTACGAACAACAACCTGTGAAGGAAAAGGGGAACATCGTGTGAATAACCGGGGAACGACGGAGCCCGTCATCTCACACCTCGACAAAATTCTCACCGTGGGCGTTGACGCTCACGCACAGTGCCTTCAACGCCCGACGACCTCTGCGTGTTCCACTCGCTGAGATGTCATCTCGTCGCCTTCCGACCGTCCACCGGTCGTCCACCGGCTGAGGACAAGCTGTGGACAGACCCACCGGAAAAAACCTTGGAGAACCCCCGCCGTGAGACTGATCCTCCCCCGTGCGCTGCCCGTCGACGACGTCGCCGGCTTCGTCGCCGACGAGGCCCGGCCGCGCGACGGCGAGCGCCCGTGGGTGTATTCGAACATGGTGACCTCGGTGGACGGCGCGGCGACCGTCGACGGTCGGTCGGGCGAGCTCGGCGGCGCAGGGCGACCGCCCGTGTTCGGCGTTGCGCGCCGTCGCCGACGTGATCCTGGTCGGCGCCGAGACGGTGCGCGCCGAGGGCTACCACCTGCCCCGGGCGCCGTCCGAGCCGATGGCACGGCGACGCCTCGCCGCCGAACAGACGAGCGACCGCGGCTCTGCATCGTGACCCGCCGGTCGGCGCTGCCCGACGACGTGCCCCTGCTCGCCGAGCTCGACGAGGCCGGTCTCCCACCGGAGCGACGGCCGCTGTGGGCCACCACGGCGGCGTCGGCCGGCGACGTTGACGATCGCTTCGAGGTGATCGACGGCGGAGCGGACACCGTGGATCTCGGGACACTGCTGGCGGAGCTCGGACGGCGCGGACTTCGTCGGGTGCTCTGCGAGGGCGGGCCCTCGCTGCTCGGTCAGCTCACCGCCCTCGACCTGGTGGACGAGTGGAACTTCACCATCGCCCCGACCGTGGTCGGCGGCACCTCGACGCGCTCGGTGCTGAGCCCCGAGCCCAGCCCGGTGACGACACGGCTCGAGCGTCTGCTCGTGGACGACGACTCGACCCTGTTCGCCCGCTACCTGACCGTGCACTGACCGCAGGTCGTGCGGTGCGAGCACGGCCGACCCGGTCACGAGCCCATCGCCACCACGTCCGCGGGGATCACGAGACGCTGGCCGGGGTGGACGGTGGTGCCGCCGTTGGCGTCGGCCAGGAGCGCGACCACCTCGCGGCGGTCGCCGTCGACGCCGAGCGCCGTCGCGATGCTCCAGAGCGTGTCGCCCGCGCCGACCGAGTAGGTGGTGGGCACGGGGCTCGACGCACCCGACGCGGGCAGCGCCGCCGACACCAGCGAGGCCACCGCCGCCACGACGAGGGCCGCCACGACGGCCACCGCGACCCGGCGGACGAGGAACACCCGGGCGGTGGGGCGACGATGCCCGACGGCGCCGGCGTCGCCGGGCAGGACCACCAGGTGCGGGCGCCGGGGCGAGGCCGGGCGGGACCGGACCGGCTCGAGATGGGCGATGTGGGTGGGGAACGAAAGTGCCATGGGGACGATTCTCCTCGGGACCACTGACAGTCGGACCGGGGTCCGCAGGTGGCGGGTGTGACGAACAGGTGTTCGCAGTACACACGAACGAATGTTCGATGTCAAGATCGAACACCTGTTTGTTCGTTCGTGCTACGGTGAGAACGCCTGTTCGACCAGGCGACGACGCCGGACAGCTGTCCCTCGACAACTCTCCCCGACCCACGACGGAGCATTCCCCATGAGCACCAACCGACCAGCCGCCTCCTCGAACCACCACGGCGAGCCCGAGCCGCTCACCGACCGGCAACGGGAGATCCTCGACTTCATCGAGCGCACGGTCGGC
The DNA here is from genome assembly GCA_046331245.1 of Acidimicrobiales bacterium. Taxonomy (GTDB): domain Bacteria; phylum Actinomycetota; class Acidimicrobiia; order Acidimicrobiales; family Microtrichaceae; genus SSF14. Next base: position 79,883 of record JAXLRH010000014.1, read on the forward strand.
GACCGCGGCTATCCCCCGTCGGTCCGCGAGATCTGCTCGGCCGTCGGCCTCACCTCGCCGTCGACGGTGCACACACACCTGTCCAGCCTGCAGAAGATGGGCTACCTCCGTCGCGACGCCACCAAGCCCCGCGCCATCGAGGTCCGCTTCGACCCGGGGTCGGGCGCCACGGCCGACCGTGCGCCGGTCCGTCACGTGCCGCTCATCGGCGACGTCGCCGCCGGCACCGGCGTGCTGGCGCAGGAGAACGTCGAGGAGCTCATGCCCCTCCCCGCCCAGTTCACGGGCGAGGGCGAGCTGTTCATGCTACGCGTCCGCGGCGAGTCGATGATCGACGCCGGTGTGTTCGACGGCGACTTCGTCGTGGTGCGTCGTCAGCCCACCGCCGAGAACGGCGACATGGTGGTCGCCGGCATCCCCGGCGAGGAGGCCACCGTCAAGACGTTCCGCTCGAGCGGCAACGTCATCACGCTCGTTCCGGCCAACCCGGCGTTCAGCGAGATGGTGTTCCCCGCCGACGAGGTCGCCGTGTTCGGCAAGGTGGTCACCGTCCTCCGGAAGCTCTAGCCCGGGGAACGACCCGTCAGTTCGCGTGCAGGTCGGTGTTCAGGCCGCCCCACTCGGCGGACTGCGGCAGCATCTCGACCGCGCCGGAGCGTGAGTTCCGCCGGAAGAGCATGTCGCTGCGTCCGCTCAGTCGGGCGGCCTTGCACGTGGTGCCGTCGGGCAACGTGACGATGGTGCCCGCAGTCACGTAGAGACCGGCCTCGACCACGCAGTTGTCGCCGAGCGAGATGCCGACACCGCCGTTGGCGCCGAGCAGGCAGTTCGCGCCCAGCGACACGACCTCCTTGCCGCCGCCCGACAGCGTGCCCATGATCGAGGCCCCGCCGCCGATGTCGGAGTTGGCCCCGACGAACACGCCGGCGGAGATGCGGCCCTCCACCATCGCGGGGCCCTCGGTGCCGGCGTTGAAGTTCACGAATCCCTCGTGCATGACGGTGGTGCCGTCGCCGAGGTACGCACCGAGGCGCACCCTGCTCGGCGTGGCGATGCGCACGCCGGAGGGGATCACGTAGTCGGCCATCTGCGGGAACTTGTCGAGACTCAGCACCGTGATCGTCGTGCCGCGGGCCCGGAGCGACGCCCGGACCGCCTCGAACCCGTCGGGGTCGAACGGCCCGAGATCGGTCCACACCACGTTGTTCAACAGCCCGAACATGCCGTCGAGGTTGCAGCCGTGCGGACGCACCGAGCGCGTCGACAGGAGGTGGAGCCGCAGGTACACGTCGTGGGTGTCGACCGGGGCTGCGGCCAGGTCGGAGATGACGGTGAACACCGGGACACGACGCCGGGGCCCCACCGGATCCGGCGCGTCGAGCACGGCGAGGAGATCGGCGACGAGGGCCGCATTCGGATGGTCGCCTCCCTCGGCCAGCACCGGAGCGACGAGGGCCGCCGCGTGCTCGAGGACCTCGCGGTCGAGCACCGTCGTGCCGGCGACCGGCTCGCGCTCGAGCAGCTCGCCCACGAGTGCGGCGAAGCCGGCGTTGACGTCGCGGTTGACGAACGGGAAGTAGGTGTCGAGCACCTTCGACCCGTCGCCGACCGTCGACACGGTGGCGATGCCCAACGCGAACGCTGCGGGCGGAGCCGCCGGGGCTGCGTCGAGCCGCCCCGAGACGTGGGCGCGGAAGTCGTCGGCGGACGCGAAGCTACGAGGGAGTACCACGCCGGGGCGTCAGCCGAAGGGCGGCGGGGGCGGCGGCTGGTTCTCGCCACCCCACGAGGGCGGGGGCGGCGGAGGCGTCGACGCCGGGGGCGCTGCGGGAGGCGGCTCCTGGGTCCAGGGCGACGGGGCCGGCGCAGGTGCCGGGGCCGGCGGCGTGTAGGGCGCCGGAGGCGGAGCCTGGTCGTAGCCGGGTGCCGGCGCGGGCGGGGCCGGGGCAGGCGGCGGAGCCATCCCCGGAGGGGCCATGCCCGGGGGCGGCGGCTGGAAGCCGGCGCCGGGTGCGGGCGGGGGCACCTGGCCGGGATAGGGAGCGGGCGGGGCACCGAAGCCACCGCCGGCGGCGAGGCGCTTCTTGGCCCGGCCGCGGCGCACCATCGTGACGATGAGCAGGACGAGGCCGATGAGGAACAGCACGAAGCCGAGGCCGATGCCGCCCACGAACTTGGTGACGAGCGACTTCGCCGAGAGGTTGAGGATGGCGACGTCGGTGCCCGACGGGCCCTCGGCGGTGAGGGTGTAGGTGCCGGCGTCCTTGGCAGTGAACGCACCGAGGAACTCGACGGAGTCACCGCCCGACGTGTTGGTGCTGCTGCTGAACGAGCTGCTCGAGTCGATGTTGACGTCGTTGCCGTCGGAGTCCGTGAGCGTCACGTCGATCGACTTGGCGTTCGAGCCGAACCCCACGATGACACCGGCGGCGTCCGCCTCGAACGTGTACTCCTGCTTGGCCGGGACGTGCACGCGATCGGCCTTGTCGGCCGCGTCCTTCAGCTCGCTGATGGCGAGCACGCAGCCGCCGCCGCAGCTGGCGAAGCTGAGCAGCATCAGCACCAGGCCGATCCAGATGCCGGCGGCCCCTGGCTTCACCTTCGGTTTGTCACTCATCAGGAGTCCTCCGTGATCCACTGAACGCGCACAACCTAACCGCGCACCGCGATCAGACGGCGGATCGAATCAGGTCGTCGAGGGCCGTCCATGTGCGTTCGATGGAGTCGCGCTCGACGTGCTCGCCCGCCGTGTGCGCGATCGTCGGGTCGCCCGGCCCGAAGTTCGCGGCGGAGACGCCCCGCTCGGCGAAACGTGCGACATCGGTCCAGCCCAGCTTGGCGGTGACGTCGAGATGATGGCGTTCGACCAGGGCGGCGACCAGGGGGTGCTCGACGGACGGGGCCGCACCGGCGGCGACGTCGACCAGCTCGACCGTGTCGCCGTCCGCGAGGAAGGGCGCAACGAACTCCCGCACGTGCGCCTCGGCCTCGGCCGGGGTTCGGTCCGGCGCGAACCGGTGGGCGATCGTGACGGCCACCTCGTCGGGGACGACGTTGCCCGACACACCGCCCTCGATCGAGACGGCGAGCAACGCCTCGTGGAAGTGGCATCCTGCCAGCTCGGGGCGACGTGGCTCGTACGCGGCGAGCGCCTGCAGCAGCGGCGCGGTGCGGTGCACCGCGTTGTCGCCCATCCAGGCACGGGCGGTGTGCGCCCGCCGGCCCCGCATCGTCACCCGCACCCGGAGCGTTCCCTGGCAACCCGCCTCGACCATGCCGTCGGTGGGCTCCCCGAGCAGTGCGGCGTCGCCCTCGAGCAGGTCGGGGCGCGTGGCGAACAGCTCCGCCAGCCCGTTGTGCACCGACGCCACCTCCTCACGCGCGTAGAAGACGTACGTGACGTCGACCGCCGGGTCGGTGTGGCGACGGGCGGACGCAAGCATCACGGCCAGCCCGCCCTTCATGTCGGCGGACCCGACGCCCCACAGCGTGTCGCCGTCGACCCGCGACGGGAAGTTGTCGTTGGCCGGCACCGTGTCGGTGTGCCCGGCCAGCACGAGGCGCATCGGGCGCCCGAGTCGTGTCCGGGCCACGACGTTGTCCCCGAGCCGTGTCACCTCGAGATGGTCGAGCGCGGCGAGCTCCTGCTCGAGCCAGTCGACGAGCGGACCCTCGGCGAAGCTCTCCGAGGCGGTGTCGACGAGGAAGCGGGTGAGCTCGAACAGGTCGCCGTCGGCGCCATCGGGCGCGCCGGCCGTCACAGCGCGTCCAGCCGCTCGTCCACCAGGTCGAGTGCGTCGTCCGGCTGGACCGCCGCCAGCCGCACGTACCCGGAGGCCGCCTCGCCGTAGAACTCGCCGGGGCTCACAACGATGCCGAGGTCGGCGGCGAGCCGGTGTGCCAACGCCCACGCGTCGCCGCCGGGGGCCGCGACCCACAGGTAGAACGCGCCGTCGGGCATCTCGGCCTCGATGCCGAGGCGACCCAGCTGGCCGATCATGCGCTCAAGGCGCGCGCGGTAGCGGGCGGCCTGCACCTCGACGTGCTCGTCGTCGGCCCACGCCGCCACGGCCGCAGCCTGAACCGGGCCGGGGATCATCAGGCCCTGGTGCTTGCGGACCTCCGACAGGTACTCGACCAGCTCCGGGTCACCGGCGTAGAACCCCGCTCGGACACCGGCCAGGTTCGAGCGCTTCGACAGGGAGTGGACGGCCACCAGGCCCTCGTTCGCGTTGCCGGCGCCCGTGCCGTCGCTCGACCGGAGGATGGTGCGCCGCGGGCCCTCCCAGGTGAACTCGACGTAGCACTCGTCGCTGAACACGGGAACGGCGTGACGACGACCCCAGGCCGCAGCCGCCTCGAGATCGTCGAGACCGCCGGCCGGGTTGCCGGGCGTGTTGACCCACAGGCACAGGGCCCGTGCCGCGTCGTGCGGATCGATCGCCGAGAGGTCGATGCGCCACTCGTCGTCGACCGGGACCGGTACGGCGCGACAGCCGGCGAGGGTCGCGCCCATCGCGTACGACGGGTACGAGATCGCGGGATAGAGCACCGTGTCGAGGTCGGGCCGGCGCAGCTTCAGCAGGTGCGGGAGGCCGGCGACGAACTCCTTCGTGCCGACGCAGCCGGCGATCGCCGCCACGTCGACGTCGACGCCGAGCCGCCGCGACATCCAGCCGGCCGCGGCCTGGCGGAACGCGGACGAGCCGATGGAGAACGGGTAGCCCCGCTCGGTGTCGGACCCGCCGAGCGCGGCCACGACCTCGGGCGGCGGCGCGTCGCAGGGGGTGCCCACCGACAGGTCGACGGCTCCGCCGGGATGGCGACGCGCCACGTCGACGACCTCGGCGAGACGGTCGTACGGGTACGGCGGCGGGACGAACGGTTCGGTCACGGAGACGGATCCTCTCGCTCAGTTCAGCCCGGCGGCGGGCACCTGGTACGCCTCGAAGCGGCCGGCCTCGGACGCCTCGAGACGGGCCCGCATGCGGAGCGTCGACTCCCCCGGCGTCTCCGACAGCACCTCACCGCTGCGGTGCACCGCGGCGATGAGGTCGCCCCGGTCGTACGGGATCTCGAGGTCGACGGGGGCGACGAGCGCCCGGAGGCGATCACCGATGGTGGCGAGGAGGTGGTCGATGCCCTCACCCGTCGCCGCCGAGATGGCGACCGCGCCCTCGAACCGCTCCGCCAGACGTGCCGACTCGGGCGAGCGGTCGGCCTTGTTGAACACCAGCAGCTCGGGGATGCCCACGGCGTCGATCTCCTGCAGCACGTCGTGCACCGCCTCGATCTCCGCCTGGGGATCGACCGCGGAGCCGTCGACCACGTGCACGAGCAGGTCGGCGTCGTTGACCACCTCGAGCGTCGACTTGAAGGCCTCCACCAGCTGGTGCGGCAGCTTGCGCACGAAGCCGACCGTGTCGGTCATCAGCACCGATTCGCCGCCGGGGAGCTGGAGCCGACGCGTCGTGGGATCGAGCGTCGCGAACAGGCGATCCTCGACCAGCACGCCGGAATCGGTGAGCCGGTTGAGCAACGTCGACTTGCCCGCGTTCGTGTAGCCGACGATGACCACGTTGCGCAGCGGCGAGCGACGACGCGCCTTGCGCTGCGTGTCGCGCACGTGGGTGATGCCGCGCAGCTGCTCCTCGAGCTTGTGGATGCGACGCACGAGACGACGGCGGTCGACCTCGAGCTGCGTCTCGCCGGGGCCCCTCGTGCCGATGCCGCCACCCTGCTGGGACAGCGAGCGACCCTTGCCCCGGAGGCGGGGCAGCCGGTACCGAAGCTGGGCGAGCTCGACCTGGGCCTTGCCCTCCAGACTCGACGCGTTCTGGGCGAAGATGTCGAGGATCACCGCGGTGCGGTCGATCGCCGTGCGTCCGAGGATCTTCTCGAGGTTGAACTGCTGCGCCGGCGTGAGCTCGTCGTCGAACACGACCGTGTCGCAGTCGAACGCGATCGCCATCTCCTTGATCTCCTCGGCCTTGCCGGAGCCGATGAAGGTGGAGGCGTCGGGAGCCTGGCGTCGTTGCACGATGCGGCCGACCTCGTCGGCCCCGGCCGTGTCGATGAGACGGGCCAACTCGTCGAGGTGCTCCTCGACCAGCTCGTCGTCGTGCGGCGGGAACGACACGCCCACCAGCACGATTCGCTCACGGAAGGAGCGGTCGATGAACGCCCCGGAGGTCGCGCCGTAGTCGCCGAACGCTCCGCGGTGCGACTCCTCCTCGGCCCCGTCGCCGTCCGCGTCGAACACGCCGTCCGCGTCGGCGGCGGCCATCAGGTCGTCGAGCCAGTCGTCGTCGACGGGCCCACCGGAATCGTGCCCGCTACCAACCACCCGGCACCTCGACCGTCGCGATGTGGCATGCCTCGCCGGTGAGCGCCATCGGCGACCCGACCTCGACGGTGGCGCTGCCGCCGGGCATGAGGACCTCGACCGTGGGACCGACGAGCCCCCACCCGTGGGCCAGCGACGCGGACACCGTGGCGCCCGACCCGCACGCCTCCGTGACGCCGGCGCCCCGCTCCCAGTGCACGAGGCGCACCGTGTCCGGGCCGGCCACCTGGAGGAAGTGGACGTTGACGCCGCCGGGCACGTCGGCCTCGAGCCGGGGCCCGGCCTCGGCGGGATCGATCGCGTCGAGCGACTCCACCTGGAGCACGAGGTGGGGGTTGCCGATGGCGCCGGTGCCACGACGGAGCGCCGGAAATGCCGCCGCTTCCGGGCCGAGGGCCGGGCCATCGGTGACGTCGCCCATCTCGACGCGGAGCAGATCGACGGCAGGATCGTCGGTGGCCGTGGCGACGAGCGTGCGCCGCCCGGACCCGGCGTCGATCACGATCCGCCCGTCGCGACGCCCACCGCTGCGCAGCGCGGCCTGGCCCAGGCAGCGGATGCCGTTGCCGGAGATCTCCGCCTCCGAGCCGTCGGCGTTGAACAGCACCATGCGGAGATCGGCGCCGTCGGCGTTGGCCGGCAGGCCGAAGATGAGGCCGTCGGCGCCCACTCCACGATGGCGGTCACACAGGCGCTTCGCAGCGACGGCCCCGCTCGCCGCCACGACGCGCTCGTCGAGCCCGGGGTTGTCGACCGCGAGCGCGATGAGAAAGTCGTTGCCGAGGCCATGCGCCTTGGTGAGTCGGAGGGAGGACGTCATGTCTCCTCCAACGTACTGGCGATGCGAGCGGCCAACGACCGGGTTTCCGCCGGATCCGCGCCCTCGACGTCGTACCAGCGGATGCGGGGATCGCGACGGAACCAACGGTCCTGCCGCACGGCGAACTGGCGGGTCCGCACCACCGTCTCCTCCACCGCCGCCTCCAGCGAGCAGGCGCCGCCGAGGTGCGCGATGAGCTCGCGGTAGCCGAGTGCCTGCGCCGCCGTTCGGGACAGCGGCAACGGCTCGGCCAGGAGCGATTCGACCTCCTCCAGCCATCCCTGCCGCATCATCGCCTCCACCCGCTCGGCGATCCGGCCCGCCAACGCCTCACGACGGGGACGCAGCCCCACCATGAGGTGCTCGCTCGGCGGATACTCCTCGAGGCCCGGCCCGAACGACGAGAACGGCCGGCCGGACCCCAGCGTCACCTCCAGCGCGCGGAGGATCCGGCGGGGGTTGGACGGCTCCGTACGCGACGCGGCGAGGGGATCGAGCTCGGCGAGCCGCGCGTGCAGTGCGGCCAGCCCGTTCGGCGCGTCGGCCTCGGCCGGGTCGGCCTCGGCCAGGTCGGCTTCCAGCTGCGCGCGCAGGTCGGGGAACTGCGGCGGGATCTGGAGTCGATCGACCACGGCTCGGTGGTACAGGCCGGTGCCACCGACGAGGATCGCACGGCGCCCGCTGGCGGCCAGGTCGTCGAGTGTCCGGATGGCCTCACCCTGGAACCACGACGCCGAACCCTCCTCCGACGGCTCCAGGAGGTCGAGCAGATGGTGCGGGACACGCTCGCGCTCCTCGGCCGACGGCGTGGCCGTGCCGATGTCCATGCGCCGGTAGACCTGCATGGAGTCGACCGAGACGAGCTCGGCGTCCCCGAGCAGCTCGGCAAGTGCCATCGCCAACGCCGACTTCCCCGATGCGGTTGGGCCGACGACCACCACCGACCGAGGGCTGCGTCCTGCGCTCATCGGAGGAGCTGACCGACCGTGACCCAGAACTCGATGCGCAGCGGGTCGGGGCGGTCGAGGCCGTAGGCGTCGAACAACGCCGGCACCGCAGCCGGGCCCACCGCACCGGCGAGGTCACGAGCAAGGAACGCGAGGTCGACGTACGGATCGCCGACCAGCGCCACGGCGGGCACCGCCCAGCCGGTGACCTCACCGCCGTCGAGCAGCAGGTCGCCGAGGCGGAGCGAACCGTGCACCGTGACCGCGGCGATCTCGCCGCGCCCCTCGACGAGGTCCGCGAGATCGGACGCGATCGTCAGCAGGCGCTCCGATGACTGCGAGCGGTAGGGCTCGTCGAAGGAGGACGCGTCGACGGCGCCATCCGCCACGCGGGCGCGCGCCGTTGCGAGCGTGGCGCTCGCCGTGACCGGCTCGGCGTCACCGGCCGGTGCCGAGCCGTGGACCCGCTGCAGGAACCGCGCCAGCGCGGCCACCAGGTCGTCGGGCCGCATGAGGGCGGTCGGCGAGTCCGCAGGCGTGCCCGGACCGGGGGTCGCGAGGACGCCGAGGCTCAACCCGCAGCCACCGGGATGCGCCGGCGGTGCTCGGCGAGGTGCACCACGTCGCGGAACTCGCCGGTGAGGTGGCTCAGCCCCGCGCCGGTGACCTCGACCATCGCGTAGCTGCCGGATCGGATCGGGTGCGGCGCCGCGAAGTGGCACAACTTGTTCTGGCGGGTGCGGCCCGTGAGCACGTCGGGGTTCTTCTTGGAGGGGCCCTCGACGATGACCTCCTCGACCCGACCGATGCGCGCCTCGTTGCGCCGAACCGACGAACGCTCGACGATCGCGCGCAGACGGTTCATGCGCTCGACCGACACGGCGTGGTCGACGAAGCGATCGGTGAGCTCGGCGGCCTCGGTGCCGGGACGCGGCGAGTAGATGAACGTGTAGGCGGAGTCGTACTCGGCCTCGGCGGCGAGGGCGAGCGTTGCGGCGAAGTCGGCCTCGGTCTCGCCGGGGAAACCGATGATGATGTCGGTGGTGACAGCGAGGTCGGCGATGCCCGCGCGTGCGGCGACCACCTTCTCCAGGTAGCGGTCGGCGGTGTAGCCACGGTGCATCGCCGTGAGGATCGCGTCGCTTCCCGACTGCAACGGCAGGTGCAGGTGCTCACACACCGTCGCCGTCTCGCCCATCGCCGCGATCGTGTCGTCGCGGAAGTCCTTCGGGTGCGGACTCGTGTAGCGGACGCGGCGGATCCCGGGAACCGAACCGACCTCACGCAGCAGGTCGGGGAACAGCGACCGCGCTCGACCGTCGGCGGCCCACGATGCGCCCGCTGCCTCGGCCGCGCGGGCGGTGGTGTGCTCGCCGCGCAGCTTCAGCGTGATGTCACGGCCGTACGAGTTCACGTTCTGCCCGAGCAGCGTCACCTCGGTGACGCCGTCCGCGGCCAACGCCCTCACTTCGTCGACCAGCGTGCCGAACGGCTTGCTGATCTCGGCGCCCCGTACCGACGGGACGATGCAGAACGCACAGGAGTTGTCGCACCCGATCTGGATGGTGACCCACGCCAAGTAGCCGACGTCACGACGGGTCGGCAGCGCGGTCGGGAAGAGCTCGTCCTCGGCGAGGACCGCTGCATCGAGGATCTCGGTGACGGGGCCCGCCACCCGCGACTGCTCGAGCAGGTCGACCGCCCGGTGCACGTTGTGCGTACCGAAGACCACGTCGACGTGGCCGGCCTTCTGCTGGATGAGGTCGCGGTCCTTCTGTGCCAGGCAGCCACCGACCACGATCTCGAGCTCGGGTCGGGCTGCCTTCACGGACTTCAGATGTCCGAGGGTGCCGTAGAGCTTGTTGTCCGCGTTCTCACGGATGCAGCAGGTGTTGAGCACGACGACATCGGCGTCGTCGATCGAGTCCGCAGCGACCATGCCGTCGGCCTCGAACAGACCCGCGATGCGCTCGGAGTCGTGCTCGTTCATCTGGCACCCGTGAGTGCGGATCAGGTAGCGCTTCGGCACCGGCCCATCGTAGGTGACCGGTCTCCGCGCTCTCGCACTGGCGTTGAGCGCGGCGCGTGCACCGTCGATGCGTCAGTCGTCGAGGGTGATGGGCAGATCGTCGTTGACGGTGAGGTCGATCGGCTGATCGTCCTTGTCGACGCCCACGCCCATGTGGGCACGAACCTTCTCGGACACCTCGACCATGATCTCGGGGTTGTCCTGCAGGAACGACTTGGCGTTCTCACGGCCCTGCCCCAGCTGCTCGCCCTCGTAGGTGTACCAAGCGCCCGACTTCTTGACGAAGCCCATCTCGACGCCGATGTCGAGCAGCGAGCCCTCACGGCTGATGCCCTGGCCGTACATGATGTCGAACTCGGCCTGCCGGAACGGCGGCGCCACCTTGTTCTTCACGACCTTCACCCGCGTGCGGTTACCGACGATCTCGACGCCGTCCTTGATGGACTCGATGCGACGGATGTCGAGACGGACCGACGAGTAGAACTTGAGCGCACGCCCACCGGGCGTGGTCTCGGGCGACCCGAACATGACGCCGATCTTCTCGCGCAGCTGGTTGATGAAGATGCAGATCGTGTTGCTCTTGTTGAGGTTCGCGGTGATCTTGCGCAGCGCCTGCGACATGAGGCGGGCCTGCAGACCGACGTGGGTGTCGCCCATGTCGCCCTCGATCTCGGCACGGGGCGTGAGCGCCGCCACCGAGTCGATGACGATGACGTCGAGCGCACCCGAGCGGATGAGCATGTCGGTGATCTCGAGCGCCTGCTCTCCGGTGTCGGGCTGCGAGATCAGCAGCTGGTCGACGTCGACCCCGATCTTGGCCGCGTACAGCGGGTCCATGGCGTGCTCGGCGTCGATGTAGGCGCAGGTGCCGCCGTTGCGCTGCGCCTCGGCCACCACGTGCATGGCCAGGGTGGACTTGCCCGACGACTCCGGACCGTAGATCTCGGTGACGCGCCCACGGGGCAGACCGCCGACGCCGAGGGCGATGTCGAGCGCCAGGGCGCCCGTGGAGATCGTGCCGATCGCCATGGACGTCTTCTCGCCCATCCGCATGACCGACCCCTTGCCGAACTGCTTCTCGATCTGTGCCAAGGCTCCATCGAGTGCTTTGTCTCGCTCCACTGCAACATCCCTTCCGTTGGATTCTCGAGGCTGCCGAAGAGCAGCGATTCGTTGAATCGGAACCTACCGAGCACCCCTGACAGTCAACCGACGCATCAACGTGGAGGCCGTTTCGGGGAATGACGTCACCGTAGTTTCGAACAGGTGTTCGTACAAGGACCCTCGGGAAGAAATCGCCTCACCGGGCGTGGATGAGGTCGCGCACCTGCGCCGCGGTCACGCCGGGAGCGGCGTCCACGAACCACCAGGTCGCCCCGACCGCCGCCCACTCCTCGGCGGTGTGCCCGCCCGACGCCAGGGCCACGACGTCGAAGCCGTCGAGGCTCCCCCGCTCCGCAGCGATGACGTCGAGCATCGCCGCCACCTCGTCGGGCGTGCGCTCGATCGGGAACAGCCCGTCGACCCGAGCGGCGCGACGGAGGGGCCGGCGGTTCGCCGTGCGGGCAGCCATCCAGATCGGCGGGCCCGGCTGCTGGGCCGGCGTCGGCAGGAACGTGACGTGGTCGGCGGTGAAGTAGCGACCGTGGTGGTCCACGGGCCCGCCGCCGAGCAGGCCGCGCAGGAGGTCGAGCCCCTCGTCGAGCAGATCGCCGCGCTCCGAGGCGTCGGTGATCTCGCCGAAGGCCGAGAGCTCACGGCCGGTGTCGACGCCGAGCCCGAGCCCCAGGGTGACCCGACCACCCGAGAGGCGGTCGAGCGTCGCGACCTCCCGAGCCAGCTTCTGGGGACGCCGGCGCACGAGCGGTGTCACCATCGGGCCCAGTCGCACTCGCTCGGTGGCCATCGCGATCGCGGCGAGCGCGACCCACGGATCGGCCACGGGACGCTCCGGCTCCGGACGCATCACGTGGTCCCACAGGAACATGCCGTCCCAGCCGGCCCGCTCCGCCTCCGCCGCCAGCTCGGCGAGGAGCCGCGCATCGGCCAGGTCGTCGAAGGGCGGGAGGAACAGCGCTCGCTTCACGACGACCGTCAGGCCCCCGCCAGCTTCGAGCGCAGCATGCCGAGGGCCGTGATGCAGGTGAACTCCTGGACCTGCTGCCGGCGACCGGGCAGGCGCAGCTCCATCGACGACACGTCGCCGCCGACGTCGACCGCCACGCAGACGGTGCCGGGCGGGCGACCCTCGGAGGCATCAGGACCGGCGACCCCGGTGATGCCGATGCCGACGGTCGACCCCAGCACACGACGCACGCCGGTGGCCATCGCCTCCGCGCACTCCAACGTGATCACGGGCCCCTCGGGCACCCCGAGCACCTGGAACTTCACCTCGGGGGCGTAGGCGACCACTCCCCCGACGAACGACGCCGAAGCGCCGGGCACGCCCACGAGCCGCGAGGCCACGAGGCCACCCGTGAGCGACTCGGCGACGGCCAAGGTGTCGCCGCGCTCCACCAGCAGCGCCAGCACCACCGACTCCATCGTGTCGTCGTCCACGCCGAACACGAGCTCGCCGAGCACCCGACGGAGGCGGGCCTCCTCCTCGGCGAGGATCTCGTCGGCCTCGGCGTCGGTCGGCGCCTTGGCCGTGACCCGCACCTTGAGGCCCTCGATGCCCGACGCGAGGAACGCGAGCGTGGGGTTGCCGAGATGGTCGAGCTCGTCGATGCGGTCGGCCAGCATCTCGGCCAGGCCGGACTCCGACTGGCCCCAGGTGCGTAGCACGCGACTGCGGATGACCGACGTCTCGCCGCTGCGCTCGCGCAGGTCGGGGATGACCGTGCCCGTGACCATCTCGCGCATCTCCCAGGGCACGCCCGGCACTGCGTAGATCACCTTCTCGACGGGCTCGCCGTCGTCGCCCGGGCGAGTGAGGGGGCACACCAGGCCCGGAGCCGTGCCCGGCTGCTGCTCGATGAACGACGCGCCCTCGGGACGGAACGCCTGCAGCAGGTTGTTGTCCGGCATGTCGCGGCCACGCGAGCCGAACATGTGGCGGATGAGGTCGGCCTTGTCGGCGTCGAACGTGAGCTCGGCGCCCATCACCTGCGCGATGGCCTGGCGGGTGAGGTCGTCCTGCGTGGGGCCGAGCCCGCCGCAGCAGATCACCGCCTCGCTGCGGGCGAGGGCCATCTCGATGGCCTCGACGATGCGGGCCACGTTGTCGCCGACCTTCGTCTGGAAGTGGGTGTCGATGCCGGCGAGCGCGAGCTGCTCACCGATCCACGACGAGTTGGTGTCGATGATCTGCCCCAGGAGCAGCTCGGTGCCGATGGCGACCACGTCAGCGCGCATGGGCCGGAGGCTACCCCTCCCCCGGCATCGAGCCCGCCAACTGCCGTTCCGGCGAACACCGTTCAGCCGAAGGGGACGGTGCTCTCGCTGACGTAGCCGTTGCCGAAGGCGTCGACGTCGTCGGCGGGCGCCCCCGAGGTCGACGTGCAGTTGCTGGTC
>JAXLRH010000015.1:0-52310 GCA_046331245.1 Acidimicrobiales bacterium
ACTAGCCATCAGACGCGGAAGTCGCTCACGCCCGCGACGTCACATGGCGGTTCTCCCGGCGAGACCTAGTGCCGGCCGAACGCCCCTCCTAGATCGAGCTGCGTTGTCCTGCTCGCGTCGAACACATCGCAGCAGCTCACCTCCGATGCGACTAGGGAAGGTCGTTGGAGCTTGACGAGGTACGGTGGGGTTAGCCGCGCAGCAAACGCAACTCCGTATTTGGGCGCTGGCGCGGGCGACAACTCGTAGGACACAACGGACGTGACTTGGGAACTGCCAAGTCGAGCCCCACTGGCGAGGTTTCGAAGGGAGGCCTCGGACAGCGTTGCAAGGTCGCCGCCGTCCCATGCGAGCGGTGTGTCGCTGTGACATACGAGCGCGAAGTGATGGTCGCCGCGTCGCCCGCACTTGTGCCGACTGGTAACAACTGTTGCCTCGGGAATCGCGAACTCCTGGCCATCTAGGCCGACGCCGGCATTCCAACGCACGACCTTGGTCGGCGACACGTCGTGGCGGGCCGGTCTGCTGCGCATCGGGCTGAAGAGCACGCTCGGGTCGGGTTCGACCCCGAGCAGAATCGGAAGCGAAGGGGCGACACTATTGCCAATCCCCCAGAGGAAGAGCCCGTCGTTGAGCGTGCGTTCCAACTCCTTCCGGGCGAGGATCTCGTCGATCGACTCGCCCGACTCCGTGCCGAACTTCGTCCAGCAGAACGCCGAAGGAACGCGCAATTTACAAGCCCCTTTGCCCTAACGTGCGCGTTAGCCTACCGTCGCCAACGACGGCGATCGGGAATCCCCAACCGCAGGAGCGGGTCGTGCGCCTTGATCCGACAACCGTGAAGCAGGACCTGGTCGACGTCGGGATCGCACCGTCGACGGTCGAAGCCCTGTGGCCAAGCTGGTGGACGCCCGAAGCGGCGTCGTCCCGCTCGGCTCAGGTCGAGCTCCGATTCACGATGGCCCGCCGACTCGGCCTCCAACCGTCGTCGCTGCTCTCCGACGAGCCGCAATTCGTCTGGCCGGAGGATGCCCGCTTCAAGAACCTGGGCACGACGACCGCTGGCGAGCAGGCGGCCCTGAGTGCCTACGGCTCGGCGGTCGGACACGCGCTGCTGCCCTTCGGGTCCCCACCGTCACGAATCGTGGGAGTCGCCGCCCGAGAGCTGCGGGACGCGATACTGGCGGACCGCCCGTTCGTGACGCTGGAAGATCTCGTGACGACGTGCTGGGCGATCGGTATCCCACTGATACGACTGTCAGTCTTCCCTCTCCGCCAGAAGAGAATGCACGCCATGTCTGTCCGGTCGGGCGAATCGTACGCGATCCTGCTCGGACGGTCGACATCGTTCGCGTCGCAGGCCGCCTACGACATTGCGCACGAGCTTGGACACATCGCCTCTGGTCACCTCGAGGACTCGCCGGCGCTGCTTGATGTCGGTGATCCGTTGGAGATCGCCGAACGGGACGATGAGGAGGTCGCTGCGGATCGATTCGCTCTAGCCCTGCTGACGGGACGCGAAGAGCCGATCATCCGAGTAAACGATCCAAACTTCAATTCCACGATGCTCAAGACGGTTGCAGAGCAGGTTGCACCTGCTGAACGGATTGCGCCGGGTGTGCTCTGTCTTTGCGCAGGGCATGCGACAGGTCGGTGGAAGCAGGTCGTCGGCGCGTTGAAGCTGCTCCCTGGCGAGGCGATCAACACCGCTGAGTACATCAACGGAGTTGCCGAATCCCAGTTGGCGCACTCTCAAGTGCTGGAGCACGACGACTACGTCCGTGCCGTGATGGGCGCTCTATGACGACGGCGGTCGACAACGACGTCTTGATCAAGACTGCGTTGTACGGCCTCGTCGGTGACATCGCAACGGTTCCGCCGTTCACGGGTGTCACTTGCGTCTTGGCGCAGGCGAGGTTCGTTGTGCCGACGTGGATTCGGCGCCGCGGGTCCGCAGGCGTTGAACAAGCGCTGGCTGCGTTCGATGCATTCCTCACCCATGCAGAGTTAATCGAGCCGAGCGACGAGGAGATCGAACTCGCGAGCCAGCTTGAGGACGCCGCGCAGCGTGCGAGGCTGCCGATGGACTCGGGTGAGAGTCTCCTGTGCGCAGCTGTGGTGACCCGCTCCCTCGACCTCTTGCTCACGGGTGACAAGCGGGCGATCGCCTCCCTCGAACGACTCAGGTCGAGCATCGACTGGCTCGATGGCATGAGTGGTCGCGTCGGGTGCCTAGAGCAGCTAATTGTGGCATTGTCGATGGCACTTGGCCCCGAACGGGTGGCTGACTTGATTTGCGGAGCGGCGTTCGTCGACACCGCAATTCGCGTCGCTCTCGGCTGCACCAGTAGGAAGCCTGGTTCGGCGGTGGACACAGTCGGGTTGGACAGCTACGTCGCTGCCGTGAGGGCCGACGCCCCTTCGCTCCTCATGGATTGACGACTGATGGCGGGTTGCGCAGGAACACAGCGTATGGCGGAACTAGGGGTGCGAGGAACTTGATATCGAGCGGTGGCGACTCCACGCCGTCGTCAACGAGATCGAGGCACGCCTTGTCGACTCGTCCGCCGACGTAGTCACTGCCGAGCCGGCCTGCCGACCGGCCGACCGCCACGCGCGTGGACCCGAGGTGGAGGATCTCGTCGACGTCACGGATTTCGCCGAGGCAGAGAGCATACCGAGAGCCCAGGACGTTGATACCAGGATCGATCGTTTCCCAGCTGATCCCGTCGACCGAGTACTGCTGCGCACGCACCTGCGGATGGCGGTGGTTCGAGGCCATCGGCTGCATGCAGAGAACAATCTCGTGTCCCTGTGCAGCCTTCTCCGCCGCGAATGGCTGAACCATCGTCAGTGGATGGCATACGTTTCCGCCATACCCCCACATGCTGAATCCAGAGTCGGCGATCTCCTGGCGCTTGCGGCGGATGATGCTCTCAAGTGACTCCTGGGCATGCACCCCGACCTTCATGAAGAGTATCGAGTCACCCCGTTCACGTACCTCGTCAAGCATTGGTCACTCCTCGAACAGACGGAGTTCGTACTCGTCTTCGTGTGCCGTACCGTAGTCCACGGCCACGCGTTCACGGACGTAACGCACCTTCGGCTGGACTCCCTGCCCGTAAAAGTTGTCAAGGCGGGAGGGGTCGTCGATCGAGAGGCTCTCAACCCTTTCAGGGCTCGACGGTCTCGACCTGATCTGCAAGTTGCAGGATTTGAGATCAGGAGCATCATCGAGGTGGTAGGAGTGCAGCTGCGGAGCGAGCCTGTTGACGTAAAAGCCGCGCTCGGCGGCGAACGCCTGGACATTCGCAAGCACCTCGGCTGACCATGCGACTGTGGGGTCATCGGCGATGACTATCAACCCCTCGCCGACGAACCTGACGAGCTCCATCCCTCGTTGGACGAAGACGTTGACACTGTTGCCAGCGTTGCTCGCACCCCAAGGTGGGTTCGTGTAGAAGCAATCAAACTGCTCTCGATCCTCCGGAAGCGGGTCGATGCAGTTGTAGAGCGATGCGTCCAGCGTCGACAACTCAGCGTGGTCTGCGAAGCGCCTGATCGCGTTCACCATTCGTTCATCGAAGTCGAAGACGCAGATCTGTGATGGACCGTACGGGAGGATCTCACGGGCATGAAGGTACGCTGCGCAGACGCTGATCGAGTCACCGTCTCCGAGGAACGCCAGTCGGCGGCCGTCGGCCCAGCGGGCTACATACTCGGCCTGAGCAACCATGTCGGCCGCCTTCATGTATATCTGATCAAATTGCCGCAGCGGGCGGGGACGGTTCTGAATGACGTCGGAGATGGCGTTGAGCGCCTCCCTGAGGTTGACTTCGCTGTCCATTGTCCCCCCGGGTAGATAGGTACGTTGTAGGGTACGTGATAGTGCACGGGCCTGCGATCTACTTGACGGGCGTCCCTGGGGTCGGAAAAACGAGCATCGCGGCGGAGATCGAAGAACGCACACATGACGTCGAGGTTCTTCGCTACAGCGACCTGCTGATGACGTATATGGCCGACCATGGTGATGCGATCAGCCACCGCGATCTCCGACAAGCCTCGGGCGCGCGAATAACGCCCGAGATAGTCAGCGCAGTCGACCTAATACTCGTTGAACGGATCGATGCAGCTCGGCATCGAGGATCGGCGCTGATTGACAGTCACGCCGTGACAGCTGAACCGTACGGTCTTCGGGTGACGCCATACGGCACGAATGAGCTAGTGCGGCTGGGCCTCACCGGCATCGTCTGCCTGGTAGCGGATCTGGGCGTCATCGAGGAGCGTCGAGCGGCTCAAGACGTCGGCCGCGTTGAGCAATCCCGAAGCGATATCGATCGACACCAGCGCGCACAGGAGGCCGTGGCCGTCGCGTACGCATGTGGCCTCGGAGTGCCCCTCTATCTTGTAGATGCCTCGGGCAATATCGAAGATGTGGTGCAGCAGTTGGTCCCTTTGGTAGGCATCGGCTGATGGCTGGTCCGGCCGGGTAGGCGTACTCGGGTGGGCATCCCTGCGGGTGCAGAATGAATGCTCGGCAGTGTCGACGCCGGCACCGGCGCACGCGGTTGAGGTGAACCCTGGCACTCACCGCGGCCGTGCCGTCAACGTGGCGTGACCACTGAGCACAACGGGTTCATCTCGGGGCGAAGTGCGAAGACTGCAGAGCACACCTTGAGCTCACTTGAGCACACGGGACGTGCGTCGCAGGCCCGCAACCCGAAGGTCGCGGGTTCAAATCCCGCCCCCGCCACCATCCAAGAATGCAGGAACGGCGGGCCCTTCGGCCCGCCGTCGTCGTTTCTCGGCCCTCAGTGGCGAACGTCGTTGGCCAGCGACACCGTGGCCGGCGGCGCAGCCCGCAGCGCTGCCCCGGGTGTCGGCAGCGTGAACGGGTCGGCCGCCGTCAGGTCGACGCTGTAGCCGAGGTCGGCCAGCGCGGCGATCGTCAGGCGGCTCAGCGGCGCGAAGCCGACCGGCGAGACCGGCGTCATGAGCTCGTCGCCGAACACCGACTCCGACCAGTGGCCCCCGAGGAACGGCTCGAGCGGCACACCGCCGGTGCCGCCGAGCGCGTGCCATTCGGCCACGGCGGCGGCGCCGTTGTATCGGGGATCGGCCCCGAACTGGTTGGTCACCAGCGAGCCCCACTTGGTCCCGATGCCGAGGCAGTGCAGCAGTTCGTGGGTGCTGACGTCATCGAGGATGCCGTTGGCTTCCATGAAGTCGAGCGACGACGTGTCGTAGGAGAGACCGCAGGCGACCGGCAGCCCGCCGAGCGGCGCGGTGCGGCTCTTGCACGGACCCGCGGCGGCCAGGACGCCGTTGCCGCCGTTGCCGCCGAGATCCTCCAGGTCGACCTGCACCAGCAGGTCGTCGACGGTGGTGTTGATGGCCGGGCCGTTGGGCAGGCACAACCCGGCGCCGATGCTGACGGGCACGTCGGGCAGTCCGGCGGCGACGACGCGTTCCACCCGGGCCACGGCGAGGTCGAGCTGGGCCCGCTGGGAGGGGGTGAGCACGCCGCCGTCGTCGATGGTGATGTCGTAGTGGTCGACGGGCGGAGCGGTGGTCGTCGTCGTGCTCGTGGTCGAGGTGCTCGTCGACGTCGTGGTGGTCGTCGAGGTGGTCGAGGTCGTGGTGGTCGAGGTCGTGCTGGTCGACGTCGTGGTCGACTCGGGCACGGTCGTCGTGCTCGTCGTGGGGGTGCCGCCGGAGTCGGGGACGCAGCCGACGGCGAACAGTGCGGTGGCCGTCACCAGGGCGGCGGCGAATCGGCGGCGGTGTGGTGCGCTGGACATCTCGGTTCCTCCCCAGGGCGCGCAGTGTGGCGTCGAGGCGAGAGTGTCCCACATTCGGGGGAGGGGCGCCTACGGTCGGAGCGGGTCCGACAGGTCGGTCGTCATCGCCGGGCCGACCGGGGCGGCCGTCAGATCATGTTGATGTAGGTCTCGCCGTGGATGGTGCCCTGGCCGCCGCACTGGATGTCGAAGTCGGCGCCGAGTCTGAACAGCTCGCCGGTGTTCCCGTTGATGATCGGGTTCACCGTCATCGAGCCACCCGTCACAGCGCACGTCTTTCCGTGCCCGGTGATGGAGAAGCCGGCGTGGGTGGCATCGGGCGTCGCGGCGACCGACGGGTACGTGTCGCCGGACAGCGAGGTGAACTGCCGGCCGGTCGGCGGCCGGTACCGGATGGTCCACCCGTCGACGGTCACGACGACCTCGGACAGGTCGCCGGTCAGGTCGACCGTGTACGACGGCTCGTAGTACCCGAAGTACGACCCCGCGAGCATGGGGTCGTCGTCGGTCGAGGTGACCCACACGCGGTCGGTCCAGGTGGCACTGCGCGTCCACGTGCCGCAACCCTCCGAGTAGAAGGTGGAGACCGACGGCTGGAGGTAGAAGGCCTGCGGGTACGGGCCGGACTGGCTGTCGATGACCGAGTCGAGCAGGCCGTCGTCGGAGCTGTTCGTCTCCCAGTAGCAGTTGGGACCGCCCGGAGCGCTGTAGAACCCCTGCTCCGCGTCGAGCCCGACGCGCACCATGCCGTCGCCGGTCAGCGGGCTTGCGCCTCCTGCTGGCTGCCACATGCAGGAGCCGTCGGTGAACACGCGCCCGATCTCGTCGGGGACCCGAAGGTACATCCGGCCGGTGAAGTCGGTGTACCCGCCGGTGGTGTCGCCGAATTCGTCGGTCGTCTCCCACGAGCAGCGCTGGCCGCCGGACGCCACGGTGACGTACTGACCGGGCGGGATCTCGCCGTTGCTGCGACCGATCGGCAGGTCGACGTCGAAGAAGTTGGTGGTCGGCGGAAGGGCCACGGTAGTGGGCGGTGCGGTGGTCGCCGGCGTGGTGACCGGCGGTGCCGTCGTGGTCGGCTTCGGGAGGCTCGAGAGGATGATCCGCGCGTAGTCGGCCTTCGTGAGCACCCGCGCCCACCGACCGTTCTGGCACCGGAGGATCCAGGCGCCCCCGTCGTCGCCCCAACCCGATCCCTTGCAGCGCGCACCGAGGCGAGCGCGCTCGCACCCGGTGAGCGTCGTCGCCAGCAGGACGGCGATGACGACGAGTCCTGCCGCTCGGAAACGTGAACGGGCGAGGCCTGGCCGTGATGCGCGCATCGCAACACCGTACGGATTCCGCAGCGGATGGCAAGGGTGAGTTCAGCGAGCTCGGCGTCCCGCAGACGCCTCTGCCGATATTCTCGAACTCGGAATAGTGTGACGAACTTGGGCGAGACAGACCACCAGGAGCCGGCGAGATCGGTGGACTATGGCGAGCCCGGCTACCGCGGCCGGATCCAGATGGAAGGTCATTCCGGGAGCGGGCCGCAGCTGGTTTGGTGGAGAGACTTCGAAGCACGCGAGGCGCTCGCTCTCTCCCGACTGGGTCTCGTCGTCGTGCACGCGACGGAGCGCCGGTGGACGGCCGTCCGACGACACCACCTTCAGCCGACCAGCGACACGTCGACGACCGCGTGAAGGTGGGCGCTGATTTCACCACCCTCGAAACTTCGCGATCCTGGTGGAACGCCCGTGGCTCGAGTGTCGGCGGATCCCTTCATGGACCCGATTCCGTACGCGATTCGATCCGGCGATCTCGTGTTCGTGGGCGACGCGGCAGGCAACGTCGTCTGTCTCCGCTGGCCGGAGGCCCCCGGCGGCAAGCGCGAGCACTGACGATCACTGGTCGAGCGGAGGCGGAGATGCGGTTCAGGTCAGGAGTCGTCGGCGGCAACGTCCCGGAGCTCAGCGTGTGTCGCCTTATTGCGCACCGCCGTGCCATCTTCGCCGCGTTGCCTGCAGTTCTGATCTCGGCGATCGACAGCGAGACCAGACCCGAGACGATCCCCTGGGTGGAGCGACGGATCGAGAACCTCGCTGGATGGCTCGTCGCTCCGCCGCTGTTCGTCTCCGGACAATCACTGGTCGATCTTGCGGATGAGTCCGTGTTCAACGGGTTCGACGAGATCTGGGTTCCGGGCGATGGGCCATTGCCGGACGCGGCGCCAAGGCTCTGCCTCTCCAGCCCGCCACACTTCGTCGGGGGCGCTCCCGGCGAGGCGAGCAACGTGCTCGCTGGAGGACGATGGCGCCTCGGGCTGGGCGACGGAGACGGATTGAACTTCGTCGCCAGTGACCTCGCCCTAGTTCAGGCCCTCGGGTTGGACACCAACCGGTGACGACTCATGCCGGTGGTTGTCATCCCGGAGGAGCCGACCGGCTAGCGAGTGGTGGTGTACTCAGACGGAGAAACGCGATGGAGGAGCGATGTACTTCGGGAAGCGATGGGGTCCTGTCGGCACCTTCGATGAACGACGGCGATGGTCCCAGGCCCATCCTCTGAGGACAGGCCTGCTGTTTGGTGCTGACTTCTGGGCCCCGTTCGGACTGATTGCCGCAGTGGTCGTGCTCGCTCAGAAGGGAGTTGGATCGCAAGGACTGCTCCTCGCCGCAGCGTCGCTCGTCAGACCGGGGATCGCATGCGCAGCAATCATGAGCGCGGTCATCGTGTGGCGACGGCCGCGGTAGCGGCCAAGCGGCGTCGGATGCCCAGCCCGACACGCTCGCGTGTCCTCTGAGGGGGTACGCGCCGGCGTCGCGGGCACCACCGGAGGAAGACGGGCACAACCTCTCGCCGGGGAGACGACGACGACGTGCGTCGAGCGGATCATGTCCTTGGCAACGACATCGGGTCGTTGGAAGGAGGAACGCCATGACCAACGTCATCGAGGTCGAGCATCTGGTGAAGTCGTACGGCGACTTCACCGCGGTGCGCGATCTGAGCTTCGCAGTGAGGCCGGGGGAGGTGTTCTGTCTGCTCGGCCCCAACGGCGCCGGGAAGACCACCACCACCGAGATCCTCGAGGGGTACCGCGACCGTTCGGCCGGCAGCGTGTCGGTGCTCGGCTTCGACCCCGGCGACGGCGACCGGGCCTTCCGTGAGCGCATCGGCATCGTGTTGCAGGAGTGCGGTGTGCAGGCAGACCTGACCGTCGCCGAGGTGCTCGACATGTACGGCCGCTACTACCCGCGCCGGCTGCCGACGGCCGACGTCATCGACCTCGTCGAGCTCGACGCCAAGGCGACCGATCGCGTGGGTCAGCTCTCGGGCGGGCAGCGCCGCCGGCTCGACATCGGTCTCGCACTCATCGGCGATCCCGATCTGATCTTTCTGGACGAACCCACGACCGGGTTCGACCCGTCCGCTCGCCGGCACAGCTGGTCCACGATCCGGGCCCTCTGCGGCCTGGGCAAGACCGTGCTGCTCACCACCCACTTCATGGACGAGGCGGAGGCACTGGCCGACCGGATTGCCGTGGTCGCGGGTGGCCGCATCGTGGCCGAGGGAACGCCCGCCGACCTCGGAGGTCGCAACCGGGCGCGGTCAGCCGTCGAGGCCACCTTGCCGGCCCACCTCCCCGTCGCCCTCCCGGGTTTCGGCCCGGCCGAGGTGACGGTCCTGGGTGACCGCGTCCGCATCGTCGGCGACGACGGCGTCGCGATCACGCACCGGCTCACCACGTGGGCGGTGGACAACCGGCTCGAGCTGGCCGGCCTCACCGTGTCCCAACCGTCCCTCGAGGACATCTACCTCGCCCTGACCGACAACCTCGCCGACCCTCGCGTCGCACCCACGAAGGAGACCCACCGATGAGCATCTCGACCGCCACCGACTGGTCCACGACCACGTCGTCCGTCCCGTCCGCACCTTCCGCTGTCAACCGCTTCTCGCTCCGGTCCGACCTGGCGCTCGTCGCCCGGCAGATCGAGTTCGAACAGCGTGCCTTCTGGCGGAACCGCAGCCGGGCGTTCTTCAGCGTCGGCTTCCCTCTCGTGTTCCTCGTGGTGTTCAACGCCATCAACGGCAGCCATCACATCGAGGAGCTCGGCGGGATCTCCTACGCGACCTGGTTCGTTCCCGGCATCCTCGCCTACGGGCTGATCATGGCGACGTTCACCAACCTCGCCGTGAGCACCGCCGTCGCCCGTGACTCGGGGATCCTCAAGCGGCTGCGGGGCACACCCCTGCCGGCGTGGGCGTTCGTCGCCGGGCGCGTCGGCTCGACGCTGGTGACGTCTTCGGTGTTGGTCGCCGCGACACTCGGCCTCGGCGTGTTCGCCTACGACGTCGAGATCCGCTCGTCGACCCTCCTCGGCCTCGCGCTGACCCTGATCCTGGGCTCGATCTGCTTCACGACCCTGGGCCTCGCGGTGACGGCCGTCATCCCGAATGCCGAGGCCGCCCCCGCCATCGTGAACCTCCTCGTGCTGCCCCTCACGTTCATCTCCGGCATCTGGATGGTGCTCAGCGGCGCACCAGGGTGGCTCGACACGACGGCGAAGATCTTCCCCGTCCGAGCGCTCGCCCACGGACTGCAGCACGCCTTCGATCCGGCGTCGCCCGGCACCGGCATCGTGTGGACCGACCTGATGGTGCTCGCGATCTGGACGGTGGTGGGCCTCCGTGTCTGCCAGCGCTGGTTCCGCTGGGAGTCGAAGCGATGAACGACCACCGGCCCGAACCATCAAACCCCTCTCCACACACCGACACATCGAACGAAGGAAGCGCTGACATGAGCAACAACATCGTCCACCAGATCCAGAAGGCCCTCGGCGCCACCGGCACGATCGTCGAGGCGATCCGTTCCGACCAGTGGGACGACCCCACCCCGTGCGCCGACTGGACCGTCCGTGACGTCGCCAACCACCTCGTCGGCGGGATGAACGTCTTCGCCGCCATGCTCGGCGGACCGCCGGCCGAGGAGGATCCCGAGCGGGACTGGCTCGGCGCCGATCCTGCCGCTTCCTACCGCTCGGCGGCCACCATCGACGACGCCGCCTGGACCGCTCCCGGTGCCCTCGACGGCGAGGTGGCGCTGTCGTTCGCCACGCTCCCGGCGTCGATGGCGGCGGTGATCCATCTGACGGAGCTCGTCGTGCACGGCCTCGACCTCGCCGTCGCCACCCATCACGTCGAGCTCGTCGACGAGTCGATCGCCACCGAGTTGCTCGACCTGATGATCGCGATGGGCGGCATCGACCCGTTCCGGGGCCCGGGGTTCTTCGGGCCGGAGCTCCCCTCCGACCCGGGCGACGCCGCTCACCGTCGGCTCCTGGCCTACGTGGGTCGCGAGCTGCACGAGTCGACGGCGACCTCGTCGGCGGACGCCGTCCGGGCACTCGCCCACTGACGGCGGCGGGTACGTTCTGGTCATGGATCCGGCGCCGGACCCTCAGACGAGCCGATCGATCGCCGTGCTGGTCCTGGACCTCGCGGCGGCGATCGTTCTCGCCACGATCGGCGTCAGCGAGCTCCGCAGCGTGGGCGACGACATCTTCTACCGATCGGCGGACGTCCTGGGTGTCACGCTGATCCTGCTGCAGACGCTTCCGCTCGTGGCGCGACGGTTCGTCCCGGTGACCGTGACGCTGCTGATCTCGGTCGCCGGGGCGACGATGCTCTGGCTCGGCTACCCGGGAACGAACGCCCTGCTGGCCGTCCCGCTCGCGCTCTACTCGGTCGGCGCCAGCCGGTCCCGACGAGGCAACGTCGTCGTCACCGGAATGGCGCTCGCGATCCTCGTGCCGCCCCTCGCCCTCAGCCCCGCCGGCTCCTCGTCGTCCGTGATCGTCGCAGCCGCCACCTTTGCTGTCGGAGCATTCGCCGGGGGTGGCGTGCGTGTCCGGCGTCTGTACGCCGAGGCGCTGGAGGTGCAAGCCCGACAAGCGGAGAACGAGCGCCGGCTCGAGGCTCGCGAAGCCGTCGTCGAGGAACGGACGCGAATCGCCCGTGAGCTGCACGACGCCATCGGCCACACCGTCAACGTCATGGTGATGCAGGCGGGTGCCGGGAGGATGGCAGCCGCTGTCGACCCGGCGAGAACGGTCGACGCGCTGGTCGCCATCGAGGATGTCGGCCGCGCCACCCTGGGCGACATCGACCGTCTGCTGGGTCTGCTCCGTGACGACGACGACGAGGCCCCACGCGCTCCGGCGACGGGTCTCCGGGATCTCGATGCGCTTGCCGGCCGCCTGTCGTCCGCCGGTCTCGACGTCACGCTCGATGTCTCGGGCGACGTGGCATCCGTGCCCTCCCCGGTGTCGTCGGCGACCTACCGGATCGTGCAGGAGGCGCTGACCAACGCGCTCAAGTACGCAGGGTCGCACCACGTGGACGCCCGGGTCACCGTCACGGCGACCGACGTGAACATCGACGTCGTCGACGACGGTCCCGGACCTGCGGCGGACGTGACCGACAACGAGCGCCGGGGTGGCCGCGGCCTCATCGGCATGCGCGAACGTGTTGCCACGCTCGGCGGAGAGATCGACGCGGGCCCGGGGCCCGACGGCGGGTTCGTCGTGCGGGCACGGATCCCCCTCGACCGAGAAGGCGCATCGGCATGAACGACCAGTCACCCATCCGCATCGTCATCGCCGACGACGATGCCCTCGTGCGCGCCGGGCTCCGGATGGTGCTCGACCTCCAACCGGACTTCGAGGTCGTCGGCGAGGCCGGCGACGGCGTCGAGGCGATCGCACTCGCCGAATCGCTCCGTCCCGACGTCGTGCTGATGGACATCCGGATGCCGGAGCTCGACGGCATCGAGGCCACCAGACGGATCACCGGCGGGAGCGCTCGCGAGGTCGAGGCCGACGTCAAGGAAGAGGACGGCGATCTCCCGACCGGGCCGCGCGTGCTCGTCCTCACCACGTTCGAGGTCGACGAGTACGTGTACGAGGCGGTGCGTGCAGGGGCGAGCGGGTTCCTCCTGAAGCGCTCCCCACCCGAGGAGGTCGTCGCCGGCATCCGCGTCGTCGCGTCCGGTGATGCGCTCCTGTCGCCGTCGGTGACGCGGCGCCTGCTCGGGGAGTTCGCGAAGACGACGGCCGGTGACGACACGGGCACGCCCGTCCCGTCGATCGATGCGATCACCGCCCGGGAGCGTGAAGTCCTCGAGCTCATCGCCCAGGGCCTGACCAACGGCGAGATCGCCGCGCAGCTGTTCGTGAGCGAGGGGACCGTGAAGACGCACGTCAAGCGGATCCTCATGAAGCTCCAGCTCCGCGATCGCGTCCACGCCGTGGTGTTCGCGTACGAGTCCGGCCTGGTCCGGCCGCGGAACTGACGAAGGGACCGTAGGCGTGCGTTCGGGGCGGATCGCCGCGCATCGCATCCCGCTGCTGACGGTGCTCGTCGCAGGGCTCGTCGCCGTCGGTGCCACGGGATGCGGTCTGCGATCCGCCGCACGCGAACCGATCGTGATCGGTTACGTCGCAGCTCGCTCGGGGTTCGGCGCCGTGGGCGACGTCGACGGTGTCGACGGCGTTCGCTACGAGGTGCAACGACTGAAGAACAGCGGTGGCATCGCCGGCCACCCGATCAAGCTGATCGTCGAGGACATCGGCGCCGATCCGACGGCGTCGGGTGCGGCGGCGCGGCGCCTGATCGACAAGGGGGCGTCGATCCTGCTCGGACCCCCGTTCCCCGACACCGGTCGAGGGGCCGTCGAGGTGGCGGCGGCGGCGCACATCCCGATCCTGTCCGTCACGTCGACCCAGCCGTCGTTCATCGCCGGCCACGACGGAGAGGCGTTCCTCGGTGCCTTCGGGGACAACACGCAAGGGGCGGCCGCTGCGGAAGAGGCGTACGCGGAAGGGAAACGGCGGGCCTTCACCATCACGTCACCCGACGTGGTCGACTACACGGATGCGGTGCCGGCCTATTTCGCCAAGGCGTTCGCCCACGCCGGCGGGCGACTGGTGGGCACCGTCGACATCCACATCAACCAGGCGGGGTTCCAGCGCGCCGCGCTCGCTGTCGCGTCGACCGAACCGGCCCCGGACATCGTCTACACGACGATCTTCCCGCCCGACCTCGGACCCCTCCTGCGAACCCTCCGTGCCGCCGGCTACCGGGGTTCGGTGTTCAGCTCGGACGCGTCGGACAACAAGGGGGTGTTCGCCGTCGACCCCCGGGACGCGGAAGGCCTGGTCGTGACGACCCACGGGTTCCCGGAGGCCCCGAGATCTGGGCTCCTCTTCTCACCGAAGACGCCGGCGGGCAGCGTCGACGAGTTCGAACGGGGCTTCGTGAAGTTCATCGGCCATCGCCCGATCTCCGTCGGTCTTGCTGCGCTGGGCGCCGATGCCGTCGACATCGTCAACGCCGCTGCCGAGGCCGGCGACTCGATCGAACCGTCCGCACTCGCCCGGAACATCGGTCTGCTGGAACGCGCCGATGTGACGACGGGCCGCATCACGTACCGCGGGACGCACGGGATCCCCCGCAAGGTCGTGTACCTCGCGCGCGTCGAGGACGGTCGGTTCCGTCTGATCCGCGCGATGGAACCCGACTACGTGCCCCCGGTTCGGACGTTCTCCGGCTGAGCCGGTCGACCTCGCCTCGCATCTGGCGGGTTCGGTATCCTCCCCCGAACTGGGGAGGAGAGATCAGCATGGAACATCGGACGATTCGCACCCGTCGTGCGGGCGTGGCGCTCACGCTCGCCGCAACGGCGCTGCTCGCCACGGCGTGCCCGCCGCCCACCGGCGTGGACCCGGGGACCACGACCACGACGACCAGCACGCCCGACACCACGACCACGACGACCACGACCACCACCACGTCGACGACAACGACGATCGACCCGAACAACGCTCCGGTCATTGCGTCGTTCTCCGCCATCTACCCGAGCGGGCCGACGCCCCACACGACCCCCTTCCAGTGGTCGATCTCCGACCCCGACGGCGACCCGATGACCTGCCAGCTCGACGTCGACGGCGACGGCACCTACGACCAGACGGTCGCCGCATGCACGTCGGACTCGCTCCGGGCGGCGACGCTCCACACCGTCGGGACGGCCAACGCCGTGCTCCGTGTGAGCGACGCCACGAAGTCGGCGACGGCCACCACTGCGGTCCGGGTCGACCCGGCCAGCGCCGATGCCCTGCAGATCGACGTTCGCTACACCGGGGCCTTCACGCCGTCGCAGGAGGCGATCATCGACCTGGCGGTCACCCGCTGGGAGCAGATCATCGTCAACGGGTTCCCCGACACCAGCACCTTCGGGTGGACGAACAGCGACTGCTCCAACGGACCGGGCTACGAGGGGCCGGTCGACGACCTCCTCCTGGACGTCAACCTGGTGGCGGTCGACGGTCCGGGCGCCGAGCTCGGCGCCGGCGCCGTGTGCGACTACCGATTCTCCGGCGGCGAGTTCCGGCTCCCGCGATTCTCGGCGCTGCGGCTCGACAGTGCCGACATCGCCTCCCTCGAGGCGAACGGCCAGCTGTACGACGTCGTCCTCCACGAGATGGCCCACGCCCTCGGCTTCGGCGACGTCTTCTGGCAGCGGCCCGTGGCCAGCCCGCGGCTGATCGGCCGGAACACATCCGATCCGCAGTTCGTGGCGCCGACGGCCCGCGCCGAGTGGCAGCGGCTCGGTGGCACCGGCAACGTGCCCGCGGCGCCGACGATCGGCAACCACTGGCGCGAGTCGGTGTTCGGCGCCGAGCTCATGACGCCGAACTACAACGCAGGTGTGCCGAACCCGCTCAGCCGCGTCACGCTCGCGGCGCTGCGCGACGTCGGGTACACCATCGACCTCGACCAGGCGGACACCTACTCGCTTCCATAGTCGAATTGCCCACCCGTGTGGTCGGCGCCACGATCCAAGAGTTGGTTCAACTGCGGTCACTTCCACACACCGAACCTACTTCCGGCGCATTTCGACAATGCCGGAACACTTGGGCGCGTCCTTTACCTATTGACAGCGTTCGAATTCTCCTTAGCATGCTCGGATGTTTCGTCGTCCTTTCACGTCACGCATCGTTGCTCGGGTCGTAGCAGTCGCAGCTCTTGCTGCCGTTCTGATCGGAATTCAGGCGCCGTTGGCGAGCGCCAGTGAGTCGGATCCGGTGGCCACGTTCCTGGCGACGAAGACGTTGCAGTCGTCTCCGGATGGCTCCCGGCGCGTCATGGTTGCACTGGTGTCGTCGGGGACGGTGCTGTTCGTCTCGCCTGCCGGCGGAGGGGCCTGGGACCAGGTCGCTCTCCCGGCTGCGATTCCCGCTGGACGTGTCGCTGGGGCGACCATCGAGAACAACGGCGATGTCTTCCTGGTGTACGGCAGCGATGGTTCGTCGTCGACGAACACCTCGTTCATCTACTACCGGCGAGTCGCCGGGTCCTGGTCGGGTGCGGCGAGCCTGGGCACGGAGCCGGGCACCTTCGGAGCGGTCGTCTCCGCTCCGGGCCACGTCTACGTGTATACGGGCACCAGTGTTCGTGACCGCAACCTGACGACGGGGACGTGGACGACCTATACGGGGATGCTGCAGTGCGGTGGGCTCGCGACCACGGTCGTCACAGCGACCTGTGACGTGCACGTCTTCGGCGGCTCGCTCGTTGCCACCACGAGGGCGACCGCGTACTCGGCAGCGGTGAAGACCCTCAATCTGTCGACCGGTACAGTCTCGTCCAGCTCGTTCACCCTGCCGTCGTCGGCTTTGCAGAACCAGGTGGTCCGACGGGTCGCCTCCGGTCAGCTGGTGCTCGCTTCCATGAGTGATCGAAACCTGTGGACATGGCTGTCAGCGGACAACGGAGTCACGTGGATCCCAGATGCCGTCGGGCTGCTGGTCCCGGCGAATCCGGCGCCGGTCTATGGCCCGATCGGCGTGTCCGTCGGATCAGATGATCACCTCAAGGTGTACAGCCAGTGGGGTGAATCGTCGACGGTGACCTTCGGCGTCACGTCGTTGACCTTCGGCGACTCGTCATCGTGGACAGGGTGGACGCGGCTGCCAGTTCCTTCCGTGGTTCTGGGTGGATGGCCGATGTTCTGGCCGGCGACCGGCACGGTCGCGCCGACCACCGTTGTCGATGCCACGATGGTCGGCCCGGCCACCACCTCGAAGGCCGCAATGTGGTTCCGTTCGACCAGCACCGCTGTCGCACCACCGACCGTCACTCGATTGACCTCGAGCGGTGGCGTCGTCTCGTCCGACGCGATCTCGACGAGCATCTATACCGCGACCTCTCCCGACAGGACCGTGTCCGCAATCGCGTACAAGACGACGGGCGGCGTGCAAAAGGTTGTGAGGTCCGTCGACCCCGCCGGCCAGTTGTGGGACAGCGTCAACGCCCCAACCAGCGCCTCGACGATCTCGTCGTTGGCCGTGGGCAACGACGGGTCGATCGTCGTGGGAACCAGGAGCAGCAACTACAACGACTTCCAGGAGCTCTGGCGCCTTTCGGCAAGTACCGGTGGGCTGCTGCAGTGGTACGGGCCGAGCCGCCCGTACTTCGCGTCGACGACGGGGACCATCACCGGGCTCCACATCATCGGTTCCAAACTGGTGGCGGTGAAGTCGGAGGGTCCGATTTTCACGACGGCACAGACCACTCGCGAGATGGCAGGGTGGACGCTCGCAACCGGGGTCTCGTCCAACGGGCGGACCGTTTCCGATCCCACGCACATCTACTCGACCTCGGCCAGCAAGCCGGTGTGGACGGACCTGGCCGCCGGCGGCGCCGGGGCGCTCACCTCACCGACGGTCGATCAGCTGTTGGTCGACCATCGACAGGTTGGAAAGGTGTGGGCGTTCTCCATCGGCTCGCCATCGAAGTTGTACCGCTCGGACGACTCGGGCCACACCTATGGTGCACCCGACACAACCCCCTATCCGTTCACGGCGGCCGCGCTCGGCGACCTCACCATTGGTGATGACGGCCGCATCTACGCCTACGGTTCAGCCACGACGGGTAGCTCGACCACGGTGTATGTGACCTCGCGGTCGACCGCGGCT
Organism: Acidimicrobiales bacterium; assembly: GCA_046331245.1. Taxonomy (GTDB): domain Bacteria; phylum Actinomycetota; class Acidimicrobiia; order Acidimicrobiales; family Microtrichaceae; genus SSF14. The sequence continues at coordinate 17,816 of JAXLRH010000015.1, forward strand.
GGGTCGGCCTGGTCGACACCACAGGTCATGGGCACCGTGCCACTGACCGGTGCGGTCATGCTGCAGTCTCCTCGCGGTGACGGAGTCGCCGCCGCCGGAATCCCCGACGTCTGGGTGAAGGTCTACAACTCGGGGTCCGGAGTCGGGAAGCTCGCTCATTTCGGTACCGCTGTGTACCCCTACACCTGGGGAACGGGACAGTGGTTCGGCTCGGCAGATCACGGTGCGAGCGCCGGCGACCCCGTCAACACCACGTACGGCAACCTGCACGACTCCTGGACCGACCTCGCAGCGCCGGCAGGGATCGCCGGCCTCGACGCCACGCGGTCGTACAACTCGATGAGCACCGATTCGTCGCCGTTGGGAACCGGCTGGCGCAGCTCGTACGCGTCGACCGTCGCGCCGGGAGTCAACGGGGCCGTGGACGTGTCCGCTCCGGACGGCCGGGTGATCTCGTATGTGCCGAACGGCTCGGGGGGCTGGGTCCAGCCACTCGGGTTCGAAGGGGTGCTGGGGACCGACGGCGACGGATCGCGTCGTGTGACGTTCCCCGACACGTCGGCCTGGTTGTTCGACACGGCGGGCCGCCTCGAGGAACTCGACGACTCGTCAGGCAACACCGTCACGATCAGTCGGGACACCGCGGGTCGACCGACCACGGCCACGTCGTCCCTCGGCCCGTCCATGACGTACAGCTACAACGGGTCCGGGCAGCTGACCTCGGTGTCGTCATCGGACGGCCGGTCGGTCACGTACACGTACACCTCCGGGCGACTGGCGACGATGACCGACGCCGCAGGCCGGGTGACGACCTTCGGCGTCGACAGCGCCGGCCATCTGAGCTCCATCACCGACGGCGCCGGCGTCGTTCAGCTGACCGTCACCTACAACAGCGACGGGAGTGTCGCGTCGCAGACCACCCCGCAGGGCGGGGCCACGTTCGTCTACGACTTCGTCGCGCACACCACGACGGTGACGACGTCCCCGGGTGGTGAGGTCATGACCTATCGCCACGACGGCTACGGGCGGATCTCCTCGATCATGGACCCGAGCGGCAACACGGCGTCGAGGACCTACGACCCCTCGGGATGGGCCGACACCTCGACCGACCGGTCGGCGACGTCTCAGTCCTCCACGCTCAACGCCGCCGGCAACCCGCTCACCACCACCGACCCGATCTCGGGCACGACCACCTACACCTACGACTCGTCGCAGCGACCGCTGACCGTGACGTCGCCGCAGTCCGGCACGACGATCTTCACCTACACCGGCGCGAACCGGGTGCCGTCGACGATCACCGACGCTCTCGGTCATGTCACCACCCAGACGGTGACGGCGGATCTGGTGACGTCGCGCACCGACGCGGACGGCGTGACGGAGACGATCACCTACAACGCCCTTCGGCTGCCGACATCGGTGACCGACGGCGCCGGCAACACCACCACCATGACCTACGACGCAGCCGGTCGGGTGTTGTCCACGACGTCGCCCGGTGGTCGGGTCTCCTCGAGCACGTACGACGCTGCGGGCAACGTCCTGACCCAGACGGCGCCCGACGGCGGCGTCACCACCTGCACGTACAACAGTGCGGGCCAGCAGCTCACCCTGACCGACCCGACGGGCGCGCTCACCACCAACACCTACAACACGGCAGGTCAGCTCGCCTCGACGGCGAAGCCCGGCAAGCCCGCGACGACCTTCGTGTACGACGGGCTCGGCCAGCTCACCGAGACGCACGAACCGACCGGCGGCGGGGTGTCGACCACGACATACGGCGTGTTGGGTCGAGTCGCCTCGAGCACCGATCAGCTCGGCAACACCACCACGTACACCTACGACGTCCTCGGCCGCCTTCGCGTCACGACCGCACCTGATGGCGGCGAGACCCACACGAACTACGACACGGCCGGGCGTCTCGTCACCACGATCGATCCGCTGGGCAACACGACCACCTACACGTACCTCGCCAACGGGCTCGTCCATACGGTCACTGCGCCCGATGGCGGCGTCACCACCTACGGCTACGACGCGCTCGGCCGGCGGACATCGGTCACCGACCCGACCGGGGTGACGACCTCGACCTCGTTCACCAACGGGGGCCGTACGCACGCAACCACCACCGCAGCCGGTTCCACGACGGTCGGCTACGATGCAGCAGGTCGTCAGACCTCGGTGACCGATCCTCTCGGAGGTGTCGCACACACCGCGTACAACACCGACGGGGACGTGACGTCGTCGACGTCGCCCGCAGGCCTGGTCACCACCTACGGGTACGACAGCGCAGGCCGTCAGGACGCAGTCACGTCTCCAGCCGGTGTCGTGGATTCGACGACGTTCTCGCTTCGCGGCGAGGCACTCACGACCCACCGGACGGGCCGCGGCACGATCCACTACACGTACAACGGCGACGGCACCATGGCGTCGGCGACCAACGCGAAGGGCGACACCTCGACGTACGCGTACGACGCCCTCGGCCGCCGCACGTCGCAGACCGACCCCGCGGGCGGGGTGCAGGACTGGACCTACAACGCCGGCGGCCAGATGACGGCGTACTCCACCCCGGCACCGACGCTCGGTGGCACCCGACCGTCGACCGCTGCGACGTACGACGTGATGGGCCGGGTCCACACCCTCACCGACCCAACCGGCCACGTCACCACCGACACCTACAACGTCGGCGGCCAGCTCACCGCCCGGAGCGCGGTCGACGGCACCTCGACGCAATCGTGGACCTGGGGGTACGACGCCTCGGGTCGGGTGACGACTTCGACCGGCCCATCCGGATCCGACACGAGCGGCTACGACGCTGCCGGCAGGTTGTTGAGCTCGACGACGAGCGACGGTCGGATCACGAGCTACGCGTACGACGGCGCCGGGCGCCCCGTCTCCCTTACCGCACCCGACGGCACGGTGTGGCACAACACGCTCGACGCCAACGGTCGCGTCACTGCTGTCACGTCGTCGTGGCGACTCGCCGACACGTTCACTGCACCCGACGGTACGGCACCGGACACCAACAAGTGGACGAGCGTCAACGGCACGGTCACCGGCAACGCCGCGGCGCTCGGCGTATCGTCCGCCACGCCGTCTGCGAGCATCGCGACGCTCGATCAGGCGGCGGACCGTGATCTCCGCTTCATCTACAAGGTCGCCGACGTGACCTCCGCCAATCAGGCGACCCTGGACGTCTCCACGAGAGCCTCCGGCACGGATCGCTACCTGGTGTCGATCCCGAGTGATTCGACGACGGCTACGGTCTCGGCCGTGACGGGTGCAGGCGCGATGTCTCTCGGCACGTTCTCGTTGCCCTCGACGGGTGCCGGCGCGACCCGCGCCATGCGGGTTCGTCAGAGCGGATCGTCGCTGTCGGTGTGGGCCTGGAATCCCTCCGGTAGCGAGCCGGTGTCGCCCACCTTCTCGGTCACCGATACCTCCATCACGGCTGCGGGGAGTGCCGGGTTCACCTCCACCGCGGGAGCCGGCGCCAACACGTTCACGGTCGATGACTATCGAGACGTCGACCCCGCCGGTGGGCCCGGAGCGATCGACTCGTACACCTACGACGCCGACGCGCGACCGCTGACCGAGACCCTGCCGAACGGCACCCGTACCTGGACGTACACGGATGGGCGCGTGACGGGCTACGCCGAGGCCCTCTCGACCAGCAGCCGGACCACCACCGTCGGCTACAACACCTCGGGAGGCATCTCGTCGCTCGCCGACGCCGGCCACACGCCGACCTCGTTCACCTACGACGCCGCGGGCGAGCTCACGCGATCGAACGGTGCCGTCGATGTGTCCTGGGCCTACGACAACCTCGGCCGCCGTACCGCGGAGACCAACGCCACGACCGGCGTGGACACGGCCTACAGCTATGACCTCGCGTCACGCCTCACGGCGGCGACCCCAACGGCAGGCACGGCGACGTCGTACACCTACGACAACGCCGGCCGTCGCACGTCTGAGGCCACCGGCACGGATGCGACCACGTACTCCTACAACCCCACCGGCAAACTCGCGCAGCTTGTCACGCCGATGGGCACGCAGGACCGCCACTACGACAACCGCGACCACCTCAGCGTCATCGACAACACCACCTCCGCAGGCGTTGCGACGTCGCGGTTCGACTGGTCGGCGGCTTCGGTGCCCCAGGTCGTCGGGTGGCAGACGGGCGGAGCGACGACCGGCTTCCCGGCGACCCCGATCACGCACGGCACCGCCAGCGTCGGAGCAATCGCGACCGGGCTCGGCCAGGACGTGCTCGGCTCGGTGAGCGACCCGAGCGTTGGGGCGGGAGCGAGCTACGACGCGTGGGGCGCAACGTCGTCGCCGTCGCTCGATCCGCGCCTTGGATATCGCGGCGAACTCACGCTCGGTGGACTCACCAACCTGCGGAACCGTGACTACGCCCCGACCGTCGGCGGGTTCACGAGCGTCGATCCCGTCGCCGACGCCGCTGGAAGCCCGACGGTCGGAAACCAGTACCACTACGCGCTCAACAATCCGCTCAACCTGACGGACCCCCTTGGCCTGCACGCCGATGACTCGGTCCCTGAGGGCTCAACACGACCTCGCACCTGCTCGAATTTCACGCTGTCGTTCGCAGGACTCGACATCAGTGTGTTCTCCGATGGCACTCTGCTCGGTGGCGGGATGGGTACCTGCGAGGGCACCAGTACAGCGGAGAAGCTGCTGAACGGCTTCTTTGCCTTTGACGTCTCGACGATCGGCGGGTTCGCCTCTCTGGCCAAGACTGGGGCGTGCCTGGCCACGTTCACCTACCGGGGGCCGTGCGCAGATGCTGTGGCCAACACCCGCGCCATGGCGGCCCACAACCTTGAGGTGGCAATCTGCGCAACGAATCCAATACGACCTGGCTGCACGACCGTCCTGAAGAACGAGCTCAAGAGGTACGCGTGTTGGGACGAAGGGGCCAAATCCGGCGTCGCTTACGCCGTGGGGAAGTGCGGTCCACGCATCATCATGGATGTCCTCGCCCTCAAGGGCCTCGCCGGCGCAGGAAGTGCCGCCGACCTCGCGAGCACCGCGGGACGTACCGAGACAGCCGACAGCATCGCTGCAACCAGAAGCGCCACAAACACCGCAGACGATTTCGCCAACTGGGGCAGCGAGTTCGTGGACGACGCGATTCGAGCACCTGCAACTCGGCCGGACTTCGCAAACATCTCCGCCAAGATCGAGCGTCAGATGCAGACGAGAGGCTGGACACCGGACCTCATCGACGAGGCAGTGACCAGCGGGAACAAGTTCCCGGCCGTCAACAAGTTGGGTGGGGCCAACACGCCAGCTACGCGGTACGTGAGCCCAACGACCGGGCAGTCCGTAGTGATCGACAACGCGACCGGCGAGATCATCCAAGTTGGCGGACCTGGCTTCAAGTACGGCCCATGATGCGCGATCCCATTAACACGCTGTTGTCGACCGCTCGTCGAGTTGGCGACGACTTCTGCTGGCCAGCGGAGCAGTCGGCCGGGGTGATCGATGCCCTCTCGGCGCTGTCCCGTGCCGTCCTCGGCGTCGAACTGTGGCGAATCGAAGACGATGAAAAACCCGAAGTCCTCGGATGGAGCCAATACGACATCGACACTCACCGACCATGGGATGAGGTGGTCGCCGACGGGGCACGGCGCGCCACGGATGAAGTCCTCGGCTACTCGGGTGATCGTGGATTGTGGATCAACATCACCTGGGTCGACCCGCCAGTCGATGAGAGCAGCGATCGCCAGGCGGGGGAGCGGTGACCAGCCGTCGTGCCGCGGAACTGATTGCGGTCATTCTTGCAGCGCTTGTCGGGATCTTCGCTCCTGTCGCCGCCGAGGCTACTGCCGTGCTCGGTACGACGGCCGCGACGGCCGTCCCCTACACGTACGACGGGCACACGATGTCGCACGGCGACGTGTACACACCCGACCGCACGGTGGGCGCCGCCCCGCAGCTGAGCGACGTTCGCGAGGGCCCTGCCTCGACACCTGCCGCGGCTGCGCGGGCATCTACGACCCCCGGCTACCCAAGCACTGCCACAGAGGGCGGAGCGGGCTTAGTCGATGACCTTGCGACCGCATGCCACAGCTTCGACCGGCGCACCGAAGTGGTCATGGCTGACGGCACCCGAAGGCAGATTGGTGACGTGAAGGTCGGCGACCGGGTGCGTACGACTGACCCGAAGACCGGCAAGACGGTGGTGCGACCAGTCACTGCGCTTCACATCAACCGCGACACCGACCTCGCCGACCTCACCATTCGCGACGCCACCGGGAACGAGTCGACGATCCACACCACCCAACACCACAAGTTCTGGGACAACTCACGCAACACCTGGGTCGACGCAGGCGATCTGCGGGCCGGCGAGCGGCTCCACAACCTCGATGGTGATGTCGTCACTGTCGCCGGGGTCGTCGATTTCGACGGCTTCCAAACCATGTACGACCTCACCATCGACGGCGTCCACACTTACTACGTCGAAGCAGGCGACGCCGCTGTCCTCGTCCACAACTGTGGGGGTCTGAACGCTCTGTCACAGTCGGGTTCAGCTCTCGATCCAGCGGATGCGGGGGGCCAGTTGACCCGGGCAGGCCGCGCATTCGCAAAGGCCAAGGAGGTCTTCGGTCCGACAGCTGGAGGGCCAACAGAGGTCAATGCGGCCGGTCAGAACGCCTTGGATGAAATCCTGACCAATCCGGGCACGGTCGTGCGTACCATGCAGGGCGGCAACTTTGCCGGGGGGCGGCTTTTTATCTCACCAAACGGGGTCGGAGCGGTATTCGGCCCCGACGGAACGTTCCAGTACTTCGGGTGGATGACGCCATGACCTTCGAGATCTTCGTCGCATATCCACCCGACCGCGAGAGCGGTGTGGCCGAGATTCACGTCAGGGACGGCGATACGGTCCATATTCCCGCCGAGGTGTTCTTCGAGGGAGACGTGCTCAGGATTCGCATGTTTTCCCGTGGCGGCTCTGGCGTCTGGCAATACCCACTCGATGAGTGGCTCAGTGCGATCCGGAGGGCGGCCGAGGCGCTTGGTTGCGGTCCGTAGGGAGCTGACGGCGGACGCTTGCCTAGGGACGTCGGCGCCCGTTCAGCTTTGGCGTCAGTTCGCTGTTTCCCGCCTGAGAGAGCGTCCACCCGGTTTCCTCCGCACTCCACGCCGCGAACGACGGCTCCCCGCAGCGAGACGTAGGTCGTGCCGAACTTGTAGTCGCTTCAGCCAGTGGCTCCGCTGGCATGACCGTCATATCTCCGCCGGTTTGCTCCGCCGAGCATCCTCGTCGTACTACGGGTTTCCGTCGCCCCAGATCGGTGGCGGCCCGTGGCGGCGCAGCGCCTCGCGGATCGCGGCGACGAGTCGCGTGCGGCTCACCCTCGGGTCGACCGTGACGACGCGACTGTCGGGCACCGTTCCCGGTCGTGACGACGACGCCGGTGCGGTCTGCTTGACCATCGCGGGTGGGCGACGCATCGACGCCACGTGCGTACCGACCTCGTCGCCGGTGCGGCTGTGCAGCAGATTGACCACGACATCGGCGTGGTCAACGAGCTCGCAGGCCCCGTGGTGCAGGAGGTCGCAGGGGTGGGACGGGTCGGGCCCCGTGCACACCGCGACCTCGTAGCCCTCGCGCCGGATGGCGTCGGCGACGATCTCGGGCGAGTCGTGTGCGGCGCACTCGAGGAGGACCCGGGGCGTGTCCGTGCGCCACGCCCAGCGTCGTCGTGGTTGGTTCCGGGTCATCGGGTACCTCCTGCTCTGCGCAACTGGATCACGTCGTCACTCGCCGGCTCGCTCGACGGACTTCAGCAGCTCGGTCATCCCACGTCGAAGGTCGTCGACCAACGTGCCGGGCCTGGGGAGCAGGTCCGGGCACGTGATCACGCCCACGTTCATCCGCCCGGCGTTGGAGAAGACCGTGATGTTCACGCCGGTGCCCTCCACGAGCGGGCCGAAGGGATAGAGCCCCACGACCTCGGCTCCCTCCAGATAGAGCGGCACCGGCGGGCCGGCGACGTTGGAGACGATCACGTTGTGGATCGGGGCGAGTCGATCGGCCAGACCGGACCGTGTGTAGAGGTCGGCGCCGACGTGGAGTGTCGACCCCGGCAGGAGCTCGACCAGATCGCCGATCATGTTCGCGCCGAGCGACGAGTGCACGGCCTTGGCCTCGATGCAGCCGGCGTGCACCGCCCGGAGCCGTTCGAGCGGATCGTCGAGGTGCACGGGCAACGGGACGAACATGTCCGACACCTGGTTCGCCGACGTGCTCGCGACCGCCCCGTGAGTCGACACCGGGACCGAGCAGATCAGCGCTCGGTCGGGGAGCCGGTGTGCACGCTGGAGGTTGCGCCGGAGGGCGAAGGTGACCGCCGCGAGGACGACGTCGTTCACCGTGACGTCGGTTGCGTGCGCCACGTGCTTGAAGTCGGAGAGCGGCAACTGGCCAAACGCGACGGAGCGCCGCTTCGTGAGCGTTCCGTTGAACGGCGTGCGGGGTGCGCCGAGAGGATGCGCGGCGCCCTCGACGCTACCTCGGGCGGTCCGAGCGGCGAGGCGTGCGGCCGCCGCGCCGAGGCCGGCCGCCGCGCGCACCGGACGGAACGGGGTGACGGCCCGGTGTGCCAGGGCCGCCGCGAGCGTGGCCACCGCAGGCGGGGCATCGTCGTCGGTCGGCTCGTCGACGTCGGGCGGGGGAGCGGGGTCGGGACTGAGGTCGAGGATCTGCGTGAGCAGCTCGAGCCCGGTCGCGCCGTCGGCGATCGTGTGGTGCACCTTGATGGCGAATCCGATCCGTCCGTCGTCGAGGCCGTCGATGACGAGCGCCTCCCAGAGCGGGCGGGTGCGGTCGAGGGGAGTGGTGGCGAACTCGCTCATCACCGCGCCGAGGCGCCCGGGCCGATGGCCGGGCGCCGTTCGGAGCCGCACGTGATCGTCGATGTCGGGGACGACTGGCCGCCAGGTCGGATGGTCGATTCCGAGGGGGACCTCGACGAGGGCCCGGCGGAGCGACTCGATGGCGGCGAGCTTCGCCCCGACGTTCCGGCGGAGCGACTCCGGCGTCCAGTCGGTACCGGCGGTGCTCGGGTCGAGCACGAGGAGCCCGGTGACGTGCATCGGCACGGTGGCCGACTCCACGTCGAGGAACCATGCGTCGGAGGGGCTCAGACGTTCCATGTCACTCCTCCTACTCCGCCGGTGCTCCGGCAAGAAGGGTCCTAGGTCCCGTCAGTGCCCGGCGTTGGCCGGCATCTTCGCGTCGCCCGCCTGGAAGAGCCCGAGGGCGCCGCGGCTGGCGTTGGCGAACTTGTGGGTGACCATCGGGTAGAAGCCGGTCTCGGCGAAGGAGAACTCGACGAACCCGCCCTGTGCGGGCTGGAGGTCGAGCACCTGGGAGCCACCGTGACGGGCATCCGGCCGGAGGAGGTAGGTGCCCTCCTTCCAGACGGTGTCGAAGATCGTGCCGACGATGTGGAAGGCCGAGTTCTCGGACGGACCGTCGTCGATCACCCACACCCGCACCCGCTCGTTGGGCTCGACCCGGATCGGGGCGAACTTGTACTGGTTGTAGTAGCCGTTGAAGACCACGGCATCGTCCTGCTGGTTCAGCATCTTGGTGAGGTCGCCCTCCTTGCCGTTGGCGCCGAGGTACAGCTCCGACTGGACGATCACGAACTCGTGGGAGACGGGCGCCAGCTCGGGCGGGTCGATGATGATCGCGCCGTACATCCCGTTGCCGATGTGGTGCAGCGCCGGTGCGGTGCCGCAGTGGTACATGTACGCCCCAGCGAAGTCCGCCTTGAACTGGTAGACGAGGCTCTCCCCGGGAGCGATGGTGCGCATCTCGTCACTCCACGCCACCTTCGATGCGTGGAAGTCGATGGAGTGGCCCAGGCTGCCGTCGTTGGTGAGCTTCACGTTGAAGAGGTCGCCGATCTTGCCGCGCAGGATCGTGCCGGGGACCTTGCCGTCGAAGGTCCACATCTTCTGCGTCACTCCGGGGGCCACCTCGATCTCCTTCTCGATGGCGTGCATGTCGACGTCGTGCACCGTGCCACCGGGGGCCGGAGCGAGCTTCGGGTCGTACGGGGTCCAGTCCGCCTTCGGTGTGGCCGCCGGGTCGATCGTCGCGCCCTTCGAGGCCGCAGCCGAACCGGTGGCAGCGCCGGACGCTCCGTCCGTCGCGCCCGTGACCTTGATGTTCATGATCATGCCGGCCTCCTTGTGGCCGGGCACCGTGCACCAGGCTTGGGTCGACGCGTCGAACGGGCCGGCCATGACGGTCTGGCTCGTTCCGGGTTCGAGCAGCTTCGTGCCGGTGGTGCCCCCGACCTTGAGGTCGTGGGCCATGGTGCCGTGGTTCGCGACGACGAGCCGCACCTTCTGCCCCGGCGAGACGTTGATGGTCGCAGGCTCCACCTTGAACTCGGTGAGCATCACCTCGATCGTCTTCGTCTCGGTCGAGCCGGTCGTCGCGGTCGACGAGCCGTCGTTGAGCGCCGCCGCTGTCACCGTGATCGCGCCGATGCCCAAGAGGTACATCATCGCGACGGCGGTGACGATGAACCCGAACGATCCGCGCTCCGTGCTGGTGTTTCTACCCATGAGGATCTCCTCGCTGATCGGCGATGCCATGGCGGCTTCGCTAATTCCATAGTCACACAGTGAAGGACTATTCGTCAGGGTCCTAGGTCCCGTCCGGGTGGGCCATTCGGCGTTGCTTGTGGAACTCGGCGGGGCATCGTGGCCCCCTGGATGGAAAGCTGACGCGATGACGACGAACATGTCCGGCGCCCCCATGTGGGACCAGCGGTACTCGACCTCCGGCTACGTCTTCGGGACCGAGCCGGCAGCGTTCCTTGCAGCGCATGTCGACCGGATCGATCCCGGCTCCGACGTGCTCGTCGTGGCCGACGGCGAAGGCCGCAACTCGGTGTACCTGGCGGCGCACGGCCTGTCGGTGACGGCGATGGATGTGTCGGAGGTGGGCGTCGAGAAGGCTCGCCGGCTTGCTGCGGTCCGCGGGGTCGCCGTGGACCTCCGGGTCGCCGACCTCCTCTCCTGGGAGTGGGTGCCCGATGCCTACGACGCCGTCGTGGCCGTGTTCATCCAGTTCCTCGACCCGGCGCAGCGGGCCATCGTCTTCGAAGGCATGCAACGGACGCTGCGCCCTGGCGGTCGACTGCTCCTGCACGGGTATCGCCCCGAGCAGATCCAGTACGGGACCGGAGGTCCCTCCGACCCGGCGCACCTCTACGACGAGGCACTCCTCGGCGGCGCTTTCGCGTCGATGGACATCGACGAGCTCCGCTCGTACGACGCCGAGATCAGCGAAGGCGCAGGGCACAGCGGCATGTCGGCGCTCATCGACCTGGTCGCCACCAAGCGAGGCTGATCGGTGGCGTCGTGATCGATCTGGCGTCTTTGCCGAAGTTCGCGACGCTCAGTCTGTCTGCCGTCTGTCCGCTCGACGTGCAGTCAGGCGTCAGCGCGGGGCTTCTCGACTCGTTGTTCTCATCCGTTGCCCGGGACCCTGCGGTGGCAGCCACGCTCGGGGCATCGGCGACATCGACCAGCACCGTCGTCCTTCGCCGACGTGACGCCAGCCCGAGCGGCGTCAGTGTTCCGGGACTGGTGGATCCGCACACTGCGACGATCGGACCGTTCGACGACCTCGAGACCTGCTCGATCGTCGTGCTCTCGGCGGTTCATGACGACGATGGGACCGAGACCGCTGAACGCTCCCTGGCCGTGACCGCCCGGCAGCTCGTCGCCGCGGAGACCGCCGTCAACTGGAGAGTGGACCTGTGGCTTCGCCGCTTCTGGCCGGTCCGCGAGAAGGTGCTCGATCTGCTCGTCGGGCAGTTGCGCAACCTGGTCACCACGATTCCCGACCTCTCCGGCGTGGTCGAATCCGGCAACGGAACGGCCCACTGCTACCAGTGGGCTCGTCGCGGCGCAGACCCGCTCGATTGGGCGCCGTCGCAACACGCCGCCGGCCTTGCCTGGGGCATGGGCGTCTCGTCCTCGCAGGCCGAGTCGGGTCGATTGAGAGCGGAGCTGGAGAAGGTGGGGGCAACGACGGAGTCCGTCGATTCGGGCGGCGCCTTCGTGAGTCGCCTCGGCGGTGACCCGTTCGACGAGAACGACTCGGCGTTCGCCGCGGCGCTCCGAGACATTCCGCGTGACCTGTTTCCGCCGATTCCGCTGGAGGACCCGCTTCCGTACTGATGGCCGGCCGTCAGCGTTCGGACTCCGGGCGCATCGTCCGTCGATCGAGCAGGTCGCGACCGCCCGAGGCGGCGCTGATCAGCCGCAACGAGCGCATCAGCGCTGCGGTCTGCCGTTCGCCGAGGAGGGTCGTGACCTCGTCGAGGATGTCCGATCGCGAGCGACGTGCGGACGTGACCGACCGCCGACCGCGACGACTGAGCGAGACGAGGCTCGCCCGAGCGTCGTCCGGGTGGGGACGCCGATCGATGAGCCGACGTCGTTCCAGGTCGGCCACGCTCTTCGACGCTGCCTGCTGACTGACGCCCATCCGTCGGGCGAGCTCGCTGATCGAGAGCGGACCCGGCACGAGGTGCTGGAACACGTATCCGTCGCCGTAACGTACGTCGTCGCCGACCTCGCTCCGCACGTCGTCGAGCACGCGGTTGCCGAGCGCCGCGCTGCAGGCCTGGAGGAGCACGACGAGATCGGTGTCGACATCGGGGGTGGGTTTCTGGCCGGGCACGTCGCCACAGTACACAACGTCGGTTGTGCATCCCGAGATGCACAGCTAGGTTGTGCACATGGCAACGGAAGCGTGCGAGCTGAACGAGGTCGCCGAGATCGCTCGACCGATCGTCGAGCGCGTGGTGTGGGCGACGGTGACCACGGTGAGTCCCGAGGGTGAGCCGCGGTCGCGGCTCATGCATCCCGTGTGGTGGTGGGACGGCCCTGTCCCGACCGCCGTCGTCTCCGCTCGGCCGACGCCGATCAAGGTGCGGCACCTCGCAGCGAACTCGGCGGTGTCGTGCAGCTATTGGGACCCGGCGCACGACACGGTGACGATCGACGCCGTCGCCCGATGGATCGACGCCGCCGATCGCCACGACGCGTGGGAACGGGTGAAGGCCGTGCCGGAGCCGGTCGGATTCGATCCGGCGATGATCTGGAAGGACGGCCCGACCTCGCCGGACTGCGCCTTCCTCCATCTCACGGCGCGTCGGATCGTCGCGACCCCTGCCGGGATGACCGGGCGCCGCTGGTCGGCAGCCGGATGAGCTCAGTCGATCAGGCCCCGGGGGCGATCTGGTAGGTGAGGCTGGTGTACAGGACCGTGCCCGCTGCCGGTGCCGTGCCGTAGGGGACCGTGCCGTTCCAGTTGAGCATCACGTTGCCGCTGCCGTTGTTGTCACGATCCATCAGGCCCCACACGAGCAGGTGTCCGAGCGAGAACGGATCGAAGTTGCCCCACGCGCAACCGATCAGGATCTGCTTCTGGTTGTCACTCCAGACGTTGTAGATCGTGCCCATTCCGACCCACGACGAGTTGATCTGTCCGCTGATGTCGGTGTGCAGGTTGGCGGGCTCGAACCCTCCGAGGCCGAGGGCCGCGAACTCCGAGGAGTCGAGGCACCACGGCCCGGTGCCGAGGTTGGCGCCGGTGCCGACCTGGAGGCGCAGGTCCATCGCGACCGCCTCGCCCATCGGCACGAAATTGGCTCGCGCGAAGCCGCCGGTGCCGAGGTCGACGCGGGTCAGCGTCCCGCTGCCGAAGTCGATCCACTTCAGCGCGCTGTTGGCCGCGCTGATGTCGCCGAGGTCGACGTTGTTCGTCGTCGACACCGACGCGCCTGCCGGCGACGACGTGGCGATGAGCGCCGCTCCGCTGGCGGCCGCAGCTCCTGCGGCGCCGGCGATGAACTTCCTCCGGCTCGCACCGTCCGCGCCCGCGATCGATTCATCCATGTTGATCCCCCTCCTTGGACAACGCCGGACGCCATCGACGCCGCGACGACCCGAACCCCCGTTCGGCGAGCGATCCTCCGGGGAGCACCGCCCTCGAAGATGCCTTGCCGCTCGAGGGAAGCGACCGGACATCTCATCCAGCGAGGCGACACGACTGCGCGCCGGCCGGCTCGGTCGCTAGAACGTGTTCATGGACATCCTCTTCGTCGCCGGCTTCTCCCCGATCGTGCCCGACCCGCAGGCGGGGCGAGCGTTCTACCAGGGGACCCTCGGCCTGCCGCTGGACGTCGTCGCAGGTGACTACCTGGCCGTCGACGGGTTCGGCGGAACCCGGCACCTGGGGATCTGGCCGCTGGCCGACGCCGCCGAGTCGTGCTTCGGCACACGCGAGTGGCCCGCGGACGTGCCGGTGCCGCAGGCGACGATCGAGTTCGAGGTGCGCGACGTCGCGGCCGCGGCCGCAGAGCTCGAGGCGTCCGGTCACACGTTGATCCATCCGCCCCGCACCGAGCCGTGGGGTCAGGAGATCGCGCGGCTGCTCGGGCCCGAGGGCCTCCTCGTCGGCGTGTGCTGGACTCCCTGGTTCCACGCCGCCGAGGACGAGGCGTCTCCGGCCTGACCGCGACCTCGATCATTCGGGCCCGCCATCCGTTGCGTCCTCGGGTTTTCGGGTTCGTTGTGCGCGAGGGGTGAACACAACGAACCCCAGAACCGGAGGGGCGGAGGGGGTCCTACGGGACGCCGGCTCATACACCCCGGAACGGCGGCCCGACGGTAGGTTGTCGCCGTGGTCGGACCTGCTCAGGGCCGACGCCAGGGAGGGGTTCCATGCGTACGTCACGGATGATCGGCGCGTTCATCTCGATTGCAGTCGTCGCGGTTGCGTGCACACCGGGCGGCCCCGCCCCGAGCGACTGGAAGGTCAAGCCCTCCAGCATCTCGGTCATCCGCCAGAACAGCATCACGACCGCCGGCGATCGGCCGTACGTGATCCAGATCGGGTTCCGGTCGAAGCTGGGCGTGGCGAACTCGTCCGACGTGCAGATCGCGTCGCAGTGCGCATCCGGCGCACTGCCCGAGCCCGACGCGGCCCCCGCCGGCACGACGATCGCGGTCCCGGCCGGCAGCGCGGACGTCACGTTCCCCGCGACCCAGAACCTCGATGTCGGCGACGTGCTGCTGCAGACGGCGCCGTTCGAGATCTTCGGCACGCTCTCCTTCGCGATGAACCGCAACGTGCTGCCGTTCATCACCTCGTGCGCGATCACCGACGCGCTGAACAGCCTGCTCGTGCCCGTCCTGAAGGATGCGCTGAACCTGCTGATCGCCACCTCGCCGGTGCCCCCGACGCAGGAGCAGCTCGTCAACCTGATCGTGTCGAACCTCGGCAACTTCCTCAACGGCGTGGGGAGCATCATCGGATCGATCATCGAAGGGCTCGGCAACCCCGACGCGATCGTGGGCGTCGGCGTGCAGCTCCTGCTGCCGACGTCGGGAGCGTTCACCGACCTCCTCAACACGGCATTCGGCGTCGCGAGCCTCTTCGCCCCCGGCCTCGCCAACGGCTTCATCCCGATCTCCGGCCTGCCGAGCTCGGTGAAGATCAAGGTGGGATCGCTGAGCCCGTCGACCACGGTGTTCGACTTCGACGGCGACGCCGGTCACTACGCCCTGACGAGCACCATCAGTCTCTGACCCGGGCGCGAAGTCCCAGCGAATCCCCAGGCTTCGCGACGGGAATCGCCAGGTTCGTTGCGCATGATGATCCTCCGAGCGGGGCCCGCCGCTCGCGACCCGGAGGAGCAACCATGGAGCACCGAGCGCTCGACGATCACGACCACCCGATCGAGGACCACGACCGCGGACTCGCGTTCGACCTAAGCCGGCTGAGCCGTCGGCGCAGCTTCCTCGTGCTCGGCGGCGCGGGCCTCGCCGGTCTCGCTGCATGCGCGCCCGACGAGTCGAAGGCCACGACGTCGACGACCACCGCGTCGGCGAGCACCACGACGAGCGCGGGTGCGACCACGACGACAGCCGCCGGCGCCACGACCACCACCGCCGCCGGCTCGTGCACCGTCATCCCCGCGGAGACGGGCGGCCCGTACCCCGGCGACGGCTCGAACGGCCCCAACGTGCTGAACCAGAGCGGCGTGGTGCGCAACGACATCCGATCGAGCTTCGGCTCGGCGTCGGGCACGGCGGCCGGCGTCCCGCTCACGATCAACCTCAAGCTCCTCAGCGTCTCTGCCGGGTGCACCCCGCTCGTCGGCGCGGCGGTGTACCTGTGGCACTGCGATCGCGAGGGCCGGTACTCGCTCTACTCGAACGGCGTGACCGGCGAGAACTACCTCCGCGGCGTCCAGGTGTCCGACGCGAACGGCGACCTGTCGTTCACCAGCATCTTCCCCGGCTGCTATTCCGGCCGTTGGCCGCACATCCACTTCGAGGTTTGGGCCTCGGCATCGGGCGCGGCCGCCGGGACCGGCAAGCTCCGCACCTCGCAGCTCGCGCTGCCGAAGGACGAGTGCGACGCCGTCTACGCGACCACCGGCTACAGCCAGAGCGTCGGCAATCTCGCGCAGATCTCGTTGGCCACCGACAACGTGTTCAGCGACGGAGCCTCACTCCAGACACCGGTCGTCAGCGGGTCGACCGCGGCGGGCTACACCGCGTCGCTCACCGTCCCGGTCTGAGCCGCGCGACCGGGGCGGCACGCCGGACAGGGACTCGGTACCGTCGTCCCGACTCGGAAGGGGAGTGGACGACATGCCGACGAGGGCGGACCTGGCTGTGCAGCTGCTGCGTCACGGACTCGACGTGGCGCGCGGCGCCTATCCCGCGCGGTGGACGCCGCCCGTGGCGTCGGAGGCGCGCTGGAGTCGGGAGC
Organism: Acidimicrobiales bacterium; assembly: GCA_046331245.1. GTDB lineage: Bacteria > Actinomycetota > Acidimicrobiia > Acidimicrobiales > Microtrichaceae > SSF14. Next base: position 34,665 of record JAXLRH010000015.1, read on the forward strand.
GTGCGGCGGCGTGGCAGGCGGACGTCGGCTGGCTGGTGGGCTGCAACTTCATGCCGTCGACGTCCGGCAACCAATTGGAGATGTTCCAGGCGGAGACCTACGACCCCGCGACGATCGATCGCGAGCTCGGCTGGGCAGCGGGCCTCGGGATGAACAGCATCCGTCTCTTCCTCCATCACCTGCTGCCCGAGGTTCCCGGCTTCTGGGACCGCCTCGACGAGGTGTTGACGCTCGCGGACGGCCACGGCATCGGGGCGATGCTCGTGTTGTTCGACGGGTGTTGGAACCCGGTCTCGGCGTTGGGACCCCAGCCGGAACCGCGACCGAGGACCCACAACTCGACCTGGCTGCAGTCGCCCGGCTCGGCGATCCTGTCGGACCCGCGTCGGTGGGACGACCTGCGGCCCTACGTCGACGAAGTGCTCGACCGCTACGGGCAGGACCGGCGCGTGCACTGCTGGGACCTGTTCAACGAGCCGAACGGCCCCGAGGTCAACTACATCCGTACCGGATCGGCCGACAAGTACCGGCTGGCGACGGAGCTGCTGGAGCGTGTGTTCGACTGGGCGCAGGAGGCCGACCCGAGTCAGCCGCTCACGGCGGGCGTCTTCGTCGGCATCTCCGGAGCGCTCGAGCGCGGCGACCGGATCAACCGGGTGATGCTCTCGCGCTCGGACGTGATCACGTTCCACAACTACCTCCCTCGGCGGCGGCTGGAGGCCTGCATCGACCATCTGTCGGCCTACGGGCGACCGATGCTGTGCACCGAGTGGATGGGTCGCCCACGCTCGACCCCGGACCTGATCGACGTGTTCGCCGACCGCGGGGTCGGGTGCTACACGTGGGGCCTCGTCGACGGGCGGACGCAGACGAGGTACCCCTGGAGCAGCTGGCAGAAGGACACGCCCGAGGACGCGCTCTGGTTCCACGAGCTCCTCCACGCCGACGGCACCCCCTACGACCGGGCCGAGGTCGAGCAGTTCCGCCGGGCGACCGGAGCGAATCGTTACTGAAGGAAGACGACCACGGAGCGGTCGGAGAGGGCGAGCGCATTGAGCACCCGCGCGCCCGCCGACGGGTTCGCGACCGGTTTGCCGTCCGACGCGCGATAGGTCACCTCGACGTCGGGTGACGAGGCCGGGGCGGTGCGCACCGCCGACACGGTCGCGGTGCGCAGATCGAGACCGGCGAGCGGCTCGCCGTCCGCCGAGGCGTCCGTGGGCACGTCGTAGGGCTCGCCCGGTTTGCCGGCGACACCGAGGAGGAGGACGGCGCGCGAGCCGGCGGGCAGCGTTGCCACCGCAGAGCTCTTGCCGTCGCCGCCTTCGAGCTTCGCGTCGGACGGGTTCACGCTGCCGAGAAACCGGTTCTGCAGCGAGGGCCCGGTCGTGCGGGCGAGGACGGTGGCCGTCACGCCGGCGTCGGCGAGGGCCTTCCGGACGCGTCCGACGTCGATCGAGCCGTCGAGGACCACGCGCACCCGATCGCCGCGGCGCTCCACGGTCACGCCGGCGGCAGCGCCCTTCGTGCCCACGCTGACGAGCGCCGCGACGACTGCGGCGACGACGAGCACGACAGCCGCCGCGCTCAGCAACAGGCGACGCTGAGTCGCCGGTCGACGGGCCGAGCGTCCGGCGGGCGCCGTCGGCTCGTGCGCGTGCTCGGCGGCGGCAGCGACGAGCGACTCCCGGAGCGCGACGAACTCGGGTGTGTCGTTGAGGGGATCGCGCGGCCGGTCGATCATGGCTCCATGCCGAACGGGTTCGTGCGCAGCGTCCGCGACAACTTGAGGAGGCCCCTCGCCGTGCGCTTGCGCGCCGCCTCCTCCGTGATGCCCAGACGCTCGGAGATCTCGGCGTAGCTCAGGTCCTCGAGGTACCGCAGCGAGATGGCCGCGGCGAGGCGCGCCGGGAGCTGGTCGATCGCCCCGCTCAGGCGCTGCAGGCTCTTCTCGACGTCCACGATCTCGTCGATCCTCGACAGGGCGTCGTCGTTCATCGTCATGGTCCGCACTCCGAGTCGCGTGCGGGCTCGCTCGTCGATCGCTCCGGTGCGGATGTAACGGCGGAACTTGTTGCGCGCGATCCCGAACAGCCACGCGCCCACCTGGCCGCGCTCGGGGTCGAACCGATCTAGGCCGGCGAGCGCCTCGGCGAAGGTCTCCGCCAGCAGATCGAGTGCCTCCTGCGAATCACGGCAACGCGAGCGCAGGTACCGGAACAGGCCTGGCGCGTGTCGCTCGTACAGCTCTCCGAACGCCCGCGGATTCGACCCGACTTCGGCGATGAGACGCTCGTCGGACCAGAGCGCCCACTCGTCGGTCCCGAGGTCGTCCGCTCGGTGGGTGTCGGCGAGATCGTCCATGTCAACGCGGGAAGCGTAGACCACCTCGACTCGATTCTTGGGTGGATCTACCCAGGCGCCGATGGACACCGATCGGACGCCCGGGTCGACCGAGTCAGCTGAGGTACTGGATGGAGGACACCGCGTTGTTGACCGGCGACACGAGGTTGCCGTTCGGGAGCGTGTCCTGCGACGAGCCGGTCTTGTTCGCGCCGGTCCAGTGCCGAATCCGGCCGCAGGCGTTGCTGATCGTGGACGACACCCGGTTGTCCCAGGACGAGCTCATGTTCACGTAACCACCGCCGCAGTCGACGCCGACCACGCTGAACGACGAGCCGGTGAAGGACGCGCCGTCGTAGTGGATGCCGATCGTCGTGGACGCGAACGCTGCGGACTCGACCTTCGAGAGCGTGTTGAGGCCCTTGCCGAGCCCGGCGTACTCCATCGCCGAGGCCATGTCCTCGAAGCACTCCGGCTCCGAGAGGATGTACTCGCCCGACTCCTCCTGGCCCGTCACGTTGGCGACGCAGTGCTCCACCACCTCGTCGGACCCGACCGACTCCGAGGCACCGGCGACGGATGGATGAAGTACTGCCAGCGTCACGGCAACCACCGCAACGCCACCGAGACGTGATCGCTTCGACTTGTGCACCAGTGATCTCCCTTCATGAGCCCGACCTTCATCTGCTCCTTGCCACGCCGGTCGACGACCGGACTTTTGAACGAGCGGGTTTCATATCCGAATGAAGATGATTGTTCAGTGGCTCCATTGCCATTTGTCCCTGAAGATGTGACATACAATTTCGCCATGCCATCGAACGGGTCATCCACGCCGAAACGAACGGTCTCCGACAGCCACAAGGCGGCAATGGCGTCCGGCCGCCAGGCGGCCCGGACGATCAACGCCTACCTGACGGCCCTCGACGGTGTGCGACCGAAACGCGGTCGGAAGGTCAGCAAGGACGACCTCGAGAAGCGCCTCGCCGCCGCTCGCGACGAGGCCGAAACCGCTGTGGGCACGGCCAAGTTGCTGGCAATCCAGCTGGTGGAGGACATCGAGTCGAAACTCCGCTCGCTGGCCGACTCAGCGGTCGACAACCTCGCGGAGCTCGAGGCGGGCTTCGTGGCATCGGCCAAGGAGTACTCCGACAACAAGGGGATCAGCTACTCGACATGGCGAAAGGTGGGCGTGCCTGCCGACCTGCTGAAGCGGGCAGGAATCAGCCGCTCGTCCTGAGCGATATCGGCATGATCGCAGGTGCCCGTGCACCCGTTCGGTCAGAGGAATAAGGTGCCTCTCACGACAAAGGGGGGTCCATGTCGAGGTTGAAGGTGCTGAGGTTCGTGGCGGTGGCCGGAGCGATGGCGGCGACGCTGACCGGATGTCCCGGTCCGCCGACGGCCTGCAGTTCGGTGCTCCAGTTCGACACGCAGACCTGGTGCGCCGGTGGCCCGTGGGTCGATGCCGGCGCGACGCGTGAGACGCTCGTCGGGGGAGCGGCCGACACCCATCCGCCGGGCGCCGTCGCCCAACTCCAGTTCGGCGCCAGCGATCTCGTCGGAGCGAGCACCAAGGGCGGCATCGGGTTCACGTTCACCGAGCAGGACCCCGACGGCACGGCCGAGGGCTTCGGTCCGGGCACGTTCGACACGTCGTCGGGTGAACTGTCGATCGCGATCGTCGACTCGTACAACGCGTTCGTCGTGTCGCGCGGGTCGATCACGATCACGCGGTTGGCGGTGAGCGACGTTCCGCTGTCGAACGCCCTCACCCAGCTGTCGGCGACCTTCGAGGTCGACACCGACCACGGTCACCTCACGGGCGTCGTCCGGATCAACTGACGGGTGAGCTCGCCGGCAGGTGGTGGCGGGCGAAGAAGTCCCAGATGACCGAGGTGGCGTCGAGCGACGTCGCCGTCGGGCCCACGATGAAGCCGATGAGGCCGAAGAACGCGCTGCCCGGCCAGGAGTGCCCACCGCCGTCGATGCGGTAGAACTCGACGGCGTCCTTCACGCCGTGGCAGTTCCAGCTCGTGAGGGTGATCGGTCCGCCGGTCGCCGGATCGGGCGACGGCTGGTGCGTCGTGACCGTCGGGGGCATGTCGCAGCCGTACTTCGTCGCGATGGTCTGCGGCGTGTTCACGTAGCCGTCGAAGAGGAGGATCGGATCGGCGGTGCCGTGGAAGGTCACCACCGGCACGTTGCGCGACGTCGCCGTGCAGAGGTTCATGATGCCGGCGACGGGGGCGGCCGCGGCGAACGTGTTGGACCGCATGCACATCAGCATCGACGTCATCGCCGCGCCGAACGACAGACCCGTGACGTACAGCCGGGAGCGGTCGATGCACATCGTGCGCTCGAGCTGCGCGACCAGCGTGTCGACGAAGTGGAGATCGGGGTTGTCCTCCTGCAGCGAGACGTCCCAGTAGACGCCGTCGCCTCCGCCGATGGGATCGGCAACGGCGAAGCCCTGCTGCCGTGCCTTCTCGCTGAACTGGGTCGCGAAGGGGTGGGTGCCGGCGAGCCCCTCAATGAGACCGTGGAAGTCGAGCACGAGCGGGATCGGCGTCGTCGAGCCCGGCTGGTGGTTCGGGGGGATCGTGAGCGTGAAGCGGCGGCTGGCGCCGTCGACGACGACCGTCTCGGGATCGTCGCTCACCGGCCCGCGGGTCGTGGTGCCGCAACCGCTCGACGGGCCGGTGGCGCCGGCCGGCGGGTTCGTGGTCACGAGGGGCAACGGCGGCGGCGCGCACGCCACGGTTCCGACGAGCGCTGCCACGGCAAGCGCGATCGACACGGTTCGGATGTTCACGACCCCTCCAGTGTGGGCATCCCCCGAAGCCCGCACCGGCAGGGTAGACGACGGCGATCAGGGGATCGACGGAGACGGACGATCGACGAGGTGGCGGATTCGGGTACTGGACCGGTCATGACCCATCGACGCGGGATCCTCGGATCCAACCCGACGCCCATCCGTGCCGACTCCTCGCTGCGGGAGCGCCATTGGACGAGTCGATGGCTGCACCGCGCCGGAGCGACCACCGCACACTCCGGCGCCGGCCTCGTTGCGCTGCTGGCGCTCGCAGCGTGGTTCGTCGTCGGTGTGATCGACCACTTCTCGCATCGGTGGGAGATCGTCCTCTACAGCGCCACGGCGAGCGTGACGTTCCTGATGGTGTTCGTCATCCAGCACACCCAGGCGCGCCAGACGTCGGCGCTCCAACGCAAGCTCGACGAGCTCATTCGTGCGTCAGGGGAGGCGGACCCCGCCTACATCGCCGTCGAGAGCGCGTCCGACGGCGACCTCGAGCGGCTGAGCCACGTCAGCGAAGAGAACGCGCCCGATCGGTTCCCCGGCGAACCCACACCCCGAGCTGACGCTTCGTCCGCACGCGGTCGGCCGGAACACGAACCCATCCGTCCAGCTCGCGACCACGCATGATCGCCGGTTCGGCACCCGCCGACGCGATCAGCGACGCGGTCGACCCGGGGTCGACGCGGACGAGCAACCCGCCCTGGCCGCTCGCCGCCACGGCCAGGCTGCCGTCGGCGAGGAACGCCACGCCGCCGAACATGCGACGCTCGGACCACGTGCCCGCCTGATCGAGCAACCCGCGGATGCGGTCGGCGAGGTCCTCGTCATGGGCCATCGCGCAACTGTACGACCCGAGACCCCGGGACGATGCCTGGGTCTCGGGTCGACTGGCGTCACTCGACCCGGAGGATGTGCGCCGCCCTGGTCGACGACGCACGGCGAGCGGGAAGCGAGGCCAGGAGGTTGGTGGCGAGCAGGGCGATGCCGATCACGGCGATGAGCGCGAACCACACGGTGGGGGGGACGTACAACACCGGTGTGCGATCAGCGGTGAGCCGCCACACCGTGCGGCCCACCGCGAGCCCGACGGGCACGCCGACGGCGAGCCCGACGAGCGTCAGCACGGTCGACTGCGTCACGACGATGAGCCGGAGCTGCCAGCTGGTGAGCCCGAGCGAGCGGAGCACCGCGAGATCGCCGCGGCGCCGGCCGACCGAGGTGGCGACGGCATGTCCGACGGCGCCGAGCGCCACGAGCGCCAGGAAGGCGGCGAGGAACGTCGGCAGTGCCCGCACCTCGAGCAGCTGTGCGCGCTCGGGCGGGATCGTCGGCGCGGACATGTCGGGAAGCTGGGCGGCGCGAGCGGCGGCGACGACCTGCTTCGGGGACACTCCCGGCTTCAGCTCGACGACCAGGCTGTGGAACTTGAAGCCCTTCGTGAGCGCGTCGAACGCGTCCGGCAGGATCCACGCCCCGGACGCGTAGTCGTTGTGCGAGAAGCCGACCACGAACGAGATCCCACTGACGGTCAGCGTGCGGCTGCCCGCGCTGCCGACCACGTCGAGCTTGTCGCCCACGGCGGCGCCCAACGCCTGCGCCGTGCGCGGCGCGAGCGCGATCTCGCCGGCCGTGGTGGGTCGGTGGCCGGACACCAGGACCAGGTCGAGCGGCCGTCCGACGGGCGCGTAGCTGAGGATCGAGAGGGGAGTGCTCCCGACGCGCACCACGTCGGTGCGGGTGTCGTTGACCGACTCCACGCCACGCAGCTTCGCGACGGCGGCCCCCACGTCCGGCGGAACGAAGTCGTCGCCGGCGAAGCCGATGAACGACTCGAGCTGATGGGTCTGCCCGAAGCGCTCGGGGTGCGCCGTGGCGTCGTCGATCGCCGCCGAGAACGTCAGCGCGGCCACCACCCCGAGGACTCCGGCGATCGCGCCCGCCAGCGCCGGGCGCACGGCGACGCGAGTGCGTCCGACACCGGGCTCGAGAGCGAACCGGGCCCCGATCGCCACCGGGATCCAGCCGGTGGCTCGGGCGGCAAGGTCGGCCAGCGCCGACGCCCGCCCGGCGGTACGGCTGCGAGAGGCGCTGAGTGCGCGGGCCGCCGACCACGCCGATGCGAGCGCGGTGAGCGCCAGGGCCGCCAGCACGCCGACGACGAGCACCGGGACGTCCACGTCGACACCGGGCGACGGCTCCACGGGCGCGGCCGAGCCGATGGGGAACCAGTTCGATGCCACGATCGTCCCGGCGACAGCGACGGCCGAGCCGACCGCGACGGCGACCAGCGGGCCCAACGCTGCGGCGACGCGTACCTCGACCGGGCGGAGGCCCATCGCCTGCATCGTCTCCAGATCGCCGACGGTCGCCCCCGCGTACCGCGTGACGGCCTGCCCCACCAGGAAGAGCGCGGTGAGCGCGGCGGCGGCCGCGAACATCGCGAGCGCCGTCGCCTCGAAGCCGGTGACGTCGTCGTAGCGGGCGAGCTTGTCGGACAGGTTCATGAAGTCGATGTCGTCTCGTCCCGAGACCTTGGCGAGCTGGCGCCCGAACTCGGGGATGTCCGCCGCTCCGTGGCGCAGCCGCACCAGCGCATTGAGGTAGCCGCTCGGCGGGTTGCCGATGAACTCGTCGGGATAGCGGGCGAACAGCTCCGGTGACGGGATGACGACGCCGTCCTCCGACTCGGTGTCGGCGTACCACGGGGATCGCACGACGCCGACGATCGTCGCCCGGACGGCCCGTCCCGCCGGCGGCTCGTCGAAGGCCGCAGCGCCGGCCGACAGCTGCTTCGCCGAGTAGAGGCGGAACGTCACGTGGTCGCCGATGCCGCGATGTTGCGTCCGGACGAGATCGGCCGTCACGACCGCTTCGTCGAGGCGGGTCGGGTCGAGCATGCGACCGTCGAGCACGATCGGCCGTTCGATCGTCCGCAGCGATTCGTCGTCGCCGAGCGGGAACGCCGCCGAGTTCGGTCGCAGCCCGTCGATGCCGAACGACCCCACGACGAACGTGCCGAGCGATTCCACCGTGGACAGCTTCCGGACGGCCTCCCAGTCGAACCCCACCTGATTGGGGAGCACGGCGATCGTGGCGGGGCGGGTCGTCGTCATCAGGCGATCGACGGCGGTCGATCCACGCCGCGCGCCGGCTGCAGCCGTGAGCACCGTCGCGAGCGAGACCGCGGTGAGCACCGCCAGCACGGCGAGCGACCTCCAACGACGACGGACATCGGTACGGAACCACCACCGGACGGCGCTCATCGCAACATCATCGGTCGTGGCGGAGCGCTGCACCAGGGAGAACACCGCCGACGTGGAGGGGTGCCAGCACCCCCTTGCGACGGGCGCGAACCGGTCGTCGGGACGCCCCTACTCGGTGCGCAGCGCGTCGCCGGGAGCGAGGTGCGCGGCGGCTCTGGCCGGGAGGAGCGCGACGAGGTTCGCCGTCACCAGAGCGACCACCGCAGCGAGACCGATCCAGAGGAACGGCATCAGGCTGTCGGGTGCGACATGCACCCGCTGCGCGACCAGCCGCCAGCCGGACGCTCCGAGCACCAGGCCGAGCGGAATGCCGATGGCGACGCCGATCAGCACGATCGTGGACGTCAGCGAGACGATCGTCGCCGCCGCCTGGGCCCGCGTGAAGCCGAGCGATCGGAGGATGCCGAGATCGCGCCGTCGCGACCGCACCGTGACGGCCAGTGCGTGCACGAGTGCGGCGAACCCGAGCAGCGCGAGGAACGCCGCGAGCAGGCGGGGCACCATCGACAGCTGCGCCACGTTCGTGATCCCCGCCGGTGGTCGCGGGAAGCTCTCGTTCATCAGCGCGAATGGGTACGCGTCGTCGATACGGCGAGCGGCGCGCGACTCGTCGACGCCGTCGGCGAACGTCACCTGGGCGGTCGAGAACGCGGCGCCGCCGAGATCACTCGGAATGACCGTCGGGTCGGCGTCCGGTCCGAAGAAGGCCTCGGACGGATAGGTGTCGGACTCGGCGTTGATCGAGAGCGCCGTGCCGACCACCGTGAAGGCGACCGTACGACCCTCCGGGCCCCGCACACGCACGGTGTCGCCGAGCTGTGCCCCCGCCGAGCGGAGGAGCTCGGGACCCAGCACCACCTCCTGCGGCCCGCTCGGCGGACGCCCGCGGAGCACCTGCAGCTGCAGCTGCCCCTTCACCGCACGCACCACCGTCGCCTTGGTCGGACGGCCCGCCACCGACACGCCGTTCTCGAGCGTCGTGCTGACCCCGACGGCCGCGATGTCGGCGTCGTCGGCGAGCGCGGCCAGTGCCGATCGTCCCGTCGGTGAGCTCAACAGCTCCAGGCTGAGATCCCAGTTGTTGCCGTATCGGGCCGGGGTCGCAACGAGCCGGTCGAGACTCGCGGTGAAGACCGTCGCGGCGGTGAGGCCCGCGATCGCGAGCACGGCGGCGGCGATCGCCGTGTTGACGGGGAGCGCTCGGCGCGCCGACCCGGGACGGAGGACGAACCGCATGCCGACCGTTGCCGGAATGGGCGTGCCGGCGAGCTCGGCGGCGGCGAGCACGCTCGGTGTCGGCGCGGGGAGACGGCGACGCGAGGGCCCGCGCTCGACGGCGCTGGCGACGAGCCACGTGGTCACGAGCGCGACGACGGCGATGCCGACAGCGCCCGTCGCGAGCAGGGGCAGATCGGCGCGCAGGCCGGGGGTGGGCTCGACGTCAGCGAGGACACCGAAGGGGAACATCCCCGACATCGCGTACGCGACCCCGATCGCGACCGGCACGGCGACGGCCACGTGCGGCAGGGCGGCGACGGCGACGGCCAGACGACGCTCGGCCCGCGTCGCCCCCATCGCCCTCAGCGGAGCGAGGTCGCCCTCGAGCGGGTAGACCCAGCGTCGAAGGCTCTGCGCCAGCGCCACGACACCCGCCACGGACGCGACGGCGGCGAACGCTCCGAGGCCGATCGTGATCACCCCGCGGCTCTGCTCCTCGCCGCTGCGAGCGACGTCGAGCCAGCGTTGCGCCCGCGGCGCCGTGCCGTCGGCGTCGGACAGCCCGGCTGCCGCGTCGGCCCGTCGCAGCGCGCGGGCGAAGGCGTCCTCGGTGACGCCGTCGCGCAAGCGCACCTCCACCCCGCCGAGGCCGGCGCCGGACCCGTAGGCGGCGTCGAATGACGCACTGGCGCGCACCGACGTGCCCGTTCCCGACCTCGCGGCGTCGAGCGGGTCCCGGTAGATGCCCACCACGCGGAGAAGTGGCGACGGGCCCTCGGGCGGCGTCCACGTGTCGAGGTTGATCGACTGCAGCTGGGCGAAGGAGTAGAGGTCCACCCGGTAGCGGCTGCCGACGTGCAGGTCGTAGAGGCGGGCGGTGTTGACGCTGACGATCACGTCGTCGGGACGCCGCGGGTCGGGTGCTCGTCCGCTCACCATCACCGGTGTCGTCGGATCCGCCGAGTCGTGCGTTCTCAGCGACCACCAGTTCTTGCCGACGTCGTCGCGCCCCACGTACTGCCTCGTGCCCGTCACCGACTCGACCTCAGGGAGGGAGCGAAGCCGGTCGACGTAGGCGTCGGAGAGCTCCGTGAGCGCGGGCGACATGATGACCACCGGCGACAGGTGCGTCGCCGCGATCAGCCGATCGAGTGTCGTCGACGAACGGCGGATGCCCCCGATGCCGCCGATCACGACCCCACCGACGATGCCGGCGAGCAGTCCCAGGCCGACGAGACCCGCGGCGCGCCGCCGCCAGGAGGCGCGTCCGATCACCCAACTCGCCCACATGCGGCCATCCAAGCGCAGATCGCCGAGGAGGCCAAGGGTGGTTTCCGCCGTCCCGAGGTACGTGCCAGCACCCGCGGAGAAGCGGGTCTGCCCGGTGTCCGGCCGCCGCGGCGATCCGGATCATTGCTCCATGAATCATCACACCGACCCTCACCCACCCGCCCGTCCGACGCGACGCCGAGCGTCCGCCCGCACGGCCTCCACCTGGCGTGCCGCTGCAGCAGGGCTCCTCGTCGTCTCCATCGGAGCGGCCGGATGCAGCAACGACGACGTCACCACCAAGGGCGCCGGCGACACGACCGCCACGACGGCGAAGGGCCGCACCGCGGCCGCCGTCGCGACGTTCTGTGACGCCGTCGTCGAGGCCGATGCCGCCGTCGGCGCGACCCAGGGCCCCGACGGCCCGCCCGACCCGTCGGCCGTCGCCGCAGCGAAGAAGGCCATGCAGGCCGTCGGCAAGGTGGCGCCCGAGGAGATCCGCGACGCCGTCGACACGATGGTCACCGAGGGGACGGCGATGTTCGAGTCCGACAGCGGCGAACCCGGCCCCGCCTTCGCCGAGGCCTCCGACACCACCTACCGCTGGATGGGCGAGAACTGCGGCTACGGCGCCGTCGACGTGACCGCCAAGGAGTACAAGTACGAGGGCATGCCGACGGACGTGTCGGCGGGGAAGTCGGTCGTGAACCTCACGAACGCCGGCACCGAGATGCACGAGATGGTCTTCGTGCGCGTCAACGACGACGTGACGGGGAGCACCGACGAGCTGCTCGCCATGCCCGAGGACGAGGTGATGAAGAAGATCGAGATCAAGGGCACCGTCTTCGCTCCGCCGGGCACGACCGCCCACTCGACGGTCGACCTCAGCTCCGGTCGCTACCTCATCGCCTGCTTCATCCCCGTCGGGCTCACCCCGGAGGCGGCGGCAGCGATGGATACCGGCGGAGCGGTGCCGGACGGACCGCCTCACTTCACGCAGGGGATGCTGCACGAGGTGACGATCGACTGATTTCCCCCGGCTGCGAGGTCGGGCGACGGGGGCCGTTGCCGATAGCTTGTCGGCGTGCCGGTCAGGGTCGTGGTAGCCGAGGACTCGTTGCTCGTGCGGGAGGGCATCGCCCGTCTGCTCGACCTCCAGCCGGATATCGAGGTGTCGGCGCTGGTCGGCGACCTGCCGTCGCTCATGGAGGCGGTGGTCGCCGACCCGCCCGACGTCGTGCTCACCGACATCCGCATGCCCCCGACGGGCACCGACGAGGGCATCCAGGCGGCGACCTCGCTCCGCACCTCGCACCCGGATCTCGGCGTCGTCGTGCTGTCGCAGTACGCGGAACCGGCCTACGCGCTGGCGCTGCTGGAGGACGGCTCGCAGCGTCGTGCGTACCTGCTGAAGGAACGCCTGTCCGACCCCACCCAGCTCGTCAACGCGATCGTCGAGGTGGCGAACGGCGGCTCCGTCGTCGACCCCAAGGTGGTCGAGGTGCTGGTCACGGCCCGCAGCCGATCCCGGTCGTCGCCGCTCGAGCGTCTCACGCCCCGCGAGCACGAGGTCCTCGCGGAGATCGCGCAGGGGCGGAACAACGCCGCCGTCGGCGCCACGCTGTTCCTCTCCGAGCGCGCCGTGGAGAAGCACATCAGCTCCCTCTTCTCGAAGCTGGGCCTCTCCGAGGAGATCGACACCAACCGGCGAGTGAAGGCCGTCCTCCTCTACCTCGCCGAGCAGGGCTGAGCCACCGCCGAGGGGGTGCTGGCACCCGGGCGGATCGGGTGTCGCCACGCTGTGCCCGCCGTATCGTGGGTGCGACGATGCTGCCGTGAGGAACGAGACGTGCGTGACCCAGGAGCCGAGTGACGACCAGACCGGACCGGTGACGGTGCTGATCGTGGACGATCAGCCGCCGTTCCGCACGGTCGCCCGCACCGTCGTCGGCGTCACGTCGGGCTTCGAGGTGATCGGCGAGGCCGAGTCCGGCGAGGCGGCCGTCGACGCCGTCGCCGAACTGCACCCGCAGCTGGTGCTGATGGACATCAACCTCGGCGGCATCACCGGCATCGAGGCCACCCGCCGCATCGTCGCCGCAGCGCCCGAGACCGTCGTGATCCTCATGTCGACCTACGACGAGTCGGCGCTGCCGGCGGACGCCGCGACCTGCGGCGCGGCGAGGTACGTGCACAAGGAGGACTTCGGTCCGGCAGTGCTCCGTGAGGTGTGGGCGCAGTAGGCGTCAGCTCAGCGGCTCGACGGGGAGCCGGCAGGAGATCGTCGTGCCCGAGCCCGGGGTCGACGACACGTCCAACCGGCCGCCGACGGCGCCGACGCGGTCGGCCATGTTGACGAAGCCGTGGCTGCCCACGACGGTCGCCGGGTCGAAGCCCGCACCGTCGTCGGCGATGGTCACCGCGAGCTCGGTCGGCGTCGACCTGAGCGTCACCACCACGGAGGCCTCCGGGCCGGCGTGCTTGCCGGCGTTCTGCAGGGCCTCCAGGCAGCAGAAGTACACGGCGGCCTCGATCTCGCTCGGGTACCGGGGGAGCTCGTCGGCCACGACCGTCGTGGGCAGCACCGACCGGTTCGCCGCGGTGCGCAGCGCCTCGCCGAGCCCGCGTTCGCGGAGCAGCGGCGGATAGATGCCGTGGGCGAGGTCGCGGAGCTCGGTGAGCGTCGCCTGCACGTCGGCGCGGAGCTCGTCGACCAGGGCACCGGCGGTCTCGGGGTCCGCCTCCATCAGCTGGCGGATCAACCCGACCTTCACGGCAAGCGCGACGAGGTGCTGCTGAGCGCCGTCGTGCAGGTTGCGTTCGATCGAACGCCTCGACTCGTCCGCCGCGCTCACGATGCGGAGTCGGGAGGCGGCAAGCTCCTCGTTGCGGATCTCGAGCTCGTCGAGGCTCGCCTGCAGCGCGGAGTCGAGGCGCACGTTGTGGAGGGCGAGCCCCACCTGGCGGGCGAGCTCGGTGAGGACACGCTCCTCCTCGTCGGTGAACGGCAGGTCGTCCGTCGCACGCTCGGCCACGAGGAGCCCGAGCAGCTCGCCGGAGTGCGCGACGGGCGCAACCCGAACCATCCGGTCTTCCCGACCGTCGAGCAGCGCCGGCATCCACACCGCCAGCCAGGCGTTGCCCGACACCCGGGCACGCGACACGACGGCCAGCTCCTCGCTGCTGAGGACCAACCGGTGGGCGCCCCGTTCCGGGACCGACACGACACGGTCGACGGTGCCGTCGGTGCCGGTCCACACCTCGGCCGTCGTGAGCCGCATGCTGGCGCGGAGCGTCTCCGCCAGCTGCAGCAGCAGCTCGTCCATCGGGACGGCGCGGGACATGCGACTGCCGAACGTCGTGAGCGCCTCCTCCGGCGACCGCTGCTCCCCGTACACGCGGCGGTTCGCGAAGTCGTCGAGCCGCCGCCGGGCCGGCAGGGCCAGCGCCGCCGCCGACATGGCCGCCACCATCGACAGCGCGAGCAGGCGGCGCGCCTCGTCGTCGGGCACGTCGCCCAGACCGAGCACCACCACGAGGTACACCGCCGCCACGAGGCTCACCAGACCCGACACCACGATCGTGTGGGTGAGGAGCCGGTCGATGCGGATCGCGAGCTCGTCGAAGGAGCTCAACGCGAGGGAGACGGGCACGAGGGCTGTTGCCACGGCGATGACCGCTCCCGGCGACTCGGGCCATCCGAGGAGCTGGTGCAGCACCAGCGCCAGGAGCGAGACCAAGGCGGTCACGACCGCGCCCCAGCCCACCCACTGCAGGCGGGCACGGTCGACCGCGCCGGCGGCACGACGGCGGGCCGTGTAACCGGCGATCGCGACGACGAGCGCGACGACTCCCATCGCGACCACGACGTCGTCGAGCCGGAGGTGATCGGGCGAGCGCAGGCACAGCGCACCGGCCGCGACGTAACCGGCCGCGACCGCGCTGCGCCGACGGAGGTCGCGCAACCGCCCGTCCGGCAACCCGACGGCGAGGTGGAACGCGAGCGCCCCCGCGAGTGCGCCCGCCCACAGCTCGACGCGGTCGCCGGTGCCGCCCGACGACAAGGGTTCCGCCGCGGCCGATGCTCCTGCTGCGACCGCGGCGAGCGCGGTCAGCAGGGCGAGCGGCTCGTCGCGGCGCGCCCCGATCACAGCCGCTGCCACCGCCCAGCCGACGACGACGAGGCCGATCGAGCGACCGACGGCGTCGGTGCGGTCGACGGCGCCGGCCAACCCGCCCGCGGCGGCTGCCACGGCGAGCGCGCCGACGGCCGCGGTCACCTTCGGCCGCGCACGCGTGGCGCTCGGCGTGAGCGCACCGTCCAGCACCGCCGTCCGCTCGACGGGCTCCGTGAGCGCGCTCATGGCCGGGGCCCGATCAGACACCGACGACGGCGTCGGCTCCGGTGCCGCCCACGACGGTGCCGTCGTCCTCGACCCGGCCGTCGCGCATCCGCACGATGCGGTCGGCCGCGGCGGCGACCTCGTCGTTGTGGGTGACCATCAGGATCGTCTGGCCGTCGCCGTGCAGCCGGTTGAACAGCTCCAGCACCTCGTGGCCACCGTCGGAGTCCAACGCGCCGGTGGGCTCGTCGGCGAGCAGCAGCGTCGGTCGGTTGGCCAGCGCGCGGGCGATCGCCAACCGCTGGCGCTGGCCACCGGACAGGACGGCGGGCACCGCAGCGGCCTTGTCGCCGAGACCGAGGAGGTCGAGCAGATCGCGGCCTCGGGTCTCGGCCTGACGGCGCTTCACGCCGCCGATCATCGCCGGCAGCACCACGTTCTCGAGCACCGTCATCCCCTCGAGCAGGTTGAAGAACTGGAACACGATCCCGATGTGCTCACGCCGCATCCGCGCGAGGTCGTCCTCCGACTTCGCGGTGACCTCCTCGCCCGCGAGGTGGATCGTGCCGTCGTCGGCGCCGTCGAGGCCCGCGACCAGGTTGAGCATGGTCGACTTGCCGCATCCGGACGGGCCCATGATCGCGACGAACTCGCCGGCAGCGAGGTCGAGGTCGACGCCGCGGAGCGCCCGCACGGGCGCGAGCTCCGCTTCGAAGGTCTTGCGGAGGTTGCGGACCCGCAGGGTGGGGTCGGTCGCCGGATCAGACATCACTGCTCCTTCCCAGAGGGAGGTTCGAGGAGACGGCAAGAGGGATCGTCGCGGACCCGTCGGAGGGGAGCAACCGGTAGGGACGCACTGCAGTCTCGCGGCCTTTCACCTGCTGCACCTCCATGGAATCGAGACCCCAGCGCGGATCGTCGGCGAGGCCGGTCGCCGTCGCCTCGCTGACGACGGTCGTTCCGGCCGGACGGGCGAGGTCCTGGAGGCGTTGCGCCAGGTTCACGGTGTCGCCGACGAGGGTGTACTCCAGGCGTTCCGAGCTCCCGAGCAGCGCCGCCGCCACCTCACCGGTGGACAGGCCGATGCCGAGGCCGAACGGCTCCAGACCCTCGTTCGCCCAGACCGCGTCGAGCTCGCCCTGGCGCTCGTGCATCGCCACGGCCGCCTCCGCGGCGCGCCGCACGTGGTCCGTCATCTCGAACGGTGCGCCGAAGACCGCCATCACGGCGTCGCCCACGTACTGCATGACGGTGCCGCCGGCAGCGAGGATGGCCGCGTTCATGGCGGCGCGGTGCCCGTTGAGCTGGCCGGCGAGCACGGTCGGGTCGGTGCGCTCGGCGATGCCCGAGTACCCGCGGATGTCGGACATGAGCACGGTCACGTCGAGCCGCTCCGTCCGCCCGACGGCATCGGGATCGTCGCGGAGCCGCTCCGCGAGGCCACCAGGCAGGAGCCGACTCAGCGTCTCGCCCTGCTCCTCGCGATCGACGATGGCCTTCTGCAGCAGCCGCAGGCGCCGCAGCGCGCCGGCACGGCCGGCGCTGGCGCCGCGGGCCAGGTCGAGGAAGATCTCCTCGATCGCGTCGTTGACGGCCTCGGGCGTCGTCCCCGTCGCCGCGGCGATCGCCTTCACGGGCCGTCCTTCGGCGACGTGGCGCAGCAGCTGGTCCTGCTCGGCGGTCAGCTCGCCGTCCTCGCGGGCGGGCGACACGAGCGCGGTCACGATCTCGGGATCGAGCATCGACCCGCCGGTGGCCACCTCGCGCACGGCGCGCACGAGCCGGTTGCCGTCGCTCACCCGATCCTTCAGGAGGTAGGCGTAGCCGGCGGCGCCGTCGGCGAGCAGCGAGATCGCGTACTCGGGGTCGTCGTACTGCGAGAGGATCACGATGCCGGTGCCCGGAGCCGCCTTGCGCACCACCTTGGCCGCCTCGATGCCCTCGTTCTGGAACGACGGCGGCATCCGGATGTCGGTGACGACCACCTGGGGGTGCGTCTCGGTGGCGCCGGCGACGAGCTCGTCGTAGTCGGCGGCGACGCCCACGAGCTCGAGGTCGGGCTGCAGTGCCAGCAGCGCACGCACGCCCTCGCGGACGAGCAGGTTGTCGTCGGCGAGGAACACGGTGATGGGTCCGAGTGTCACCCGACCATCAAGCCACGACGGCGCCGAGCGGAGAAGGGAGGAGACCGGTATCTCGCCGGGGTGCCAGCACCCCCTCTCCCTCGGCGGCATGCCACCCCCCGGGTTCACCGGCAGCCACGGTGGGCGGTCCGGGCCGGGTTTCGTACCGTCGTCGTAGGCGCTTCCGCAGGGTCGGGAGCCTGGCGAGCACGAGGTGTGTGATGCGATACGAGTCGTCGGTGACGAGCTTGTCCTGGATTCCCAGCGAGGCG
>JAXLRH010000016.1:0-30827 GCA_046331245.1 Acidimicrobiales bacterium
CGCGCGGTCGGCGAGCTGGGTCGTCAACGACTCGAGGAACCACGACCCACCGGCGGGATCGGAGACCACCCCGATGTTCGACTCCTCCTGGAGGATCAGCTGGGTGTTCCGTGCGATGCGCCGCGCGAGACCGTCGGCCTGCCCGAGCGCGACGTCGAACGGCTGGACCGTCACGGCCTCGGCCCCGGCGACGCCGGCGGCGAAGCAGGCGGCGGTGGTGCGCAGCATGTTCACCCAAGGGTCACGGCGGGTCATCATCCTGCCAGCCGTGCGGACCGAGAACGAGGAGGCGGCATCGACACCGACGGCGGCGAGCGCGTGGGCCCAGATGCGCCGGGCGGCGCGGAGCTTCGCGATGGATGCGAACACGTCCGCGTCGGCCGAGATGGTGAAGCCGATCGTGCGGGCGGCGGCGTCGGGCGACATTCCCGCGTCGACGAGCGCCCGGAGGTAGGCGACGCCGGTGGCGAGCATCAGGCCGAGCTCCTCGGCCTCGCTGGCACCGGCGTCGACATAGGGCGCCGTGTCCACCTCGACCACGCGGACGTTCGGCAGCGTGGCGCAACGCTGCGCCAAGTCGGCGATCTCGGCGAGTGCGCCGGACAGCCCCTGCGGGAGGCGACCCGTGACCGCGAGCGCTCCGAGCGGATCCGCGCCGAGGCTGCCGCGGCGCTGGTCGGGAGCGATGTCCTTCGACTCCCACAGGTCGAACAGCAACTCGGCGGCCGACGCGAACCTCGTGCCGGCCTCGACCACGATCGGGACGAGATCGAGATAGACACCGTCGAGCAGCGTGGCGAGGTCGGCCGCCCCACCGATCACCACGCCGTCCACCGCGCCGGCCCCACCCACGTCGAGTCGCAGGGCGAGCGAACCGACGCCGCCCTCCAGGTCCTCGATGATGCGACGGTTGGCCTCGGCGGGGTCGGGGTGCACCTGCGTCTGCCGGATCTCCCACGCGCCACGCTCGGGACGGGCCGCCGTCGCTCCGCGCGTGAAGTTGGGCTGACCCGGATACTGCTCAGGTCGCTCGACCACGTCGGCCGCCGTGTAGAGGGGCTGGATGGCGATGCCGTCGTAGGTCGTGCTCACGAGGCGCCGCTCGAACGGCGCGCCCTTCAGGACCTTGTCGACCAGCGCCAGCCACTGCGCTCGATCGACGGCCGGGAACTCAGCAGCAAGCGCCAGATCGGGGGTCGTCGTCACAGCCCGGGAAGGTTACCGGAGCACCTGACGGGCCGTCAGATGAGGCGATGGCCGCGCCGGGTCGGAGATCGGACGCGATCGCCGACTCGGGATCTTTCTCAGGCCCGTGCCCGGGAGCGTCGAAGTCACTGGGGCATGGGGAACATCACGGGCGGACCTCGGGTCCGCATTCCAGGACGACGCGGTGGCATCGGATCCGGCGGCTGACCGTACGGTTCGCGACCTCATCGCGCACGCATCGATCCGACCACGCGGGAGCGACGAGGTGCCCGCGCGCATCGGCACGCGCCTCGGCGCGCAACGGGTCGACGTGTTCGCCGCGGTGGACCGTCGCGTGGCGCGCCTCCACCGTCGTTGGATCGCTCTCGGTCACGGATCGGCTGCGTTCGGGACCAGTCCCGGCGACCTCGCCCCCACACTGCCGCTCTGGTGGTTCCCGTGGTCGCTCGGCAACATCCGGCCCGAGGAGTACGTGTTCGTCCGCAACGCCGGCCCGCTCCCGCTCGAGCCCGGGGGCGCCGCCCGCATCGCCGACCTCGGCATGAGCTCGGCGCTCCATCTCCCGGTGACCACCGGCGGAGCCCTGATCGGTGCCGTGTGCGCCTATTGGGCCGAGGAGCGCTCGTCGTGGACGTCGTCGGATCGCTCCGACGTGTGCGGCTGGGCGGCGGCCTCGCTGACCGGCTCGGCACCGGAGTCGACGGCCGCGTCGGCCTGATCCCGCAGCGCCGCCCGGGCTGCGATCGCATCCTCCGCCGCGGCGGCCGCTGGGATGCAGCCGTCTCCCGCGCGGGGACTCGACGACGGTGTCGAGCAGCGCCTCGGTGAGCTCGTTCTCGACGATGTCGTGGCGCTCGATGTAGGCCGACACGAAGGCCTGGATGATCGCAGCGGCCGGGAGCGCCAGGAGCGCGCCGATGGGGCCGATGATGCTCGCTCCGGCGATCGCCGACCCGAAGGCCACGGCCGGGTGGATCGCCATGGTCGCCGCCGAGATGCGCGGCGCCAGGAGGTAGTTCTCGATCTGCTGGTAGACGACCAGGAAGATGAGCACGCCGATGGCGTGCGCCGGGCGATTGAGCAGCGCGATCACCACGGGGAGCGCGCCGCCGATGTAGGTGCCGATCACCGGCACGAACTGCGACACGATGCCCAACCACACCGCCAGGGCGAGCGGTGACGGCACGCCGATGATCGCGAACGCGATCCACGAGCACACGGCCGAGGCCAGGGCGAGCACCAGGCGGGAGTAGAGGTAGGCGCCGGTCTTGTGGATGGCGAGCTCCCAGAGCTCGAGCACCTGGCGTTGCCGCTCGGGCGGGAGCACCGAGCAGAGCGACCGCCGGAACCGCGGGCCGTCGGCCACCAGGTAGAAGGAGAACAGCCCGATCGTGAAGACGTTGAACACGACGGCGATGACCGAACCGGTGATGGACACCACCCGGCCGCCCACGTCGCCGGCGGTGCTGGCGAGGTCGCCCTGGTACTTCCGCACCTGACGGATGATCGAGTCGGTCGTGATGTTGGCGTCGAAGCGCTCGTTGACCCAGTTGGTGGCGTTGCGGATCAGCTTGGGCGCGTCGTCGACGAGCGCGCTGACCTGCTGCACCACCAGGTCGACCATCACCCACACGAGCACGCTCGACAGCACGAGGAGCACGACGAAGACGAGGCCGGTGGCGCTCCCCCGCCGCCACCCGCGGTCGGCCAGTGAGTCGACGGCCGGCTCGATCGCGAACGACAGGAACAGGGCGACCAGCAGGATCTTGAGCAAGTCGCCCAGCTGGACGAACAGGTACCGGGCGATCAGGAACCCGGCGACGCCGAGCAGCACGTACAGCACCGCACGGGGAACCCACCGCGGCGGACGACGCTCACCCCAGCCGGGCGGGAGCGAGTGATCGGCGAGCTCGGTCACGTCGTCATCCGCCGAACATCGCCATCCACTGCTCGGGCGACTTCGGCCGGAAGACGAAGTTGTGCTCCCGGGTGTCGCCCATTCCGGCCGAAGGGGCCGGAGAGTAGCGATGGCCGGGGAACAGCACCGCGGAGTCCGGCACCTTGGCCAGTCGCTGCGTCAGGCTGAAGTACAGCTCCTCCGGATCGCCGCCGGGCAGGTCGGTGCGGCCGCACCCGTCGAGGAAGAGGGTGTCTCCCGAGACGAGGCAGTCGTGCACGAGGAAGCACTGCGAACCGGGGGTGTGGCCCGGCGTGTGGATCAGCTCGACGTCGAGCGCTCCGACCGACACCACGTCGCCCGGCGCGTGTGCGACGAGGTCGGACTCGGTGCATCCGGTGGTCCGCGTGACCCACGGGACCTCCGCCGACTGGAGGTGCACCGGCACGCCCGTCGTCTCGATCAGCGCCTCGATGCCTTCGATGTCGAACCCCATCATGGAGCCGCCGCAATGGTCGGCGTGGTAGTGGGTGACGAGAGCCCCGGCGATCCGCATGTCGTCGGCCTCTGCCGCGGCGACGATGCCCGCGACGTCGTAGGCGGGATCGACGACGAGGCACTCGCCGGCCTCGCGGTCGCCGATCAGGTAGCTGAAGTTGACCATCTGCTGCGCGATCGGGTCGGAGGTCGCGTAGTCGCGACCCGACAGCAGCTGACGGAAGTAGAAGCGGTCGTCCATCGTGGTTCCCCGATCAGGCCGTCGCGGCGAGCGCGGCGGCGAGGGCGTCGAGAGCCAGGTCGATCTCGGCGGCGTCCACCACGAGAGGCGCCATGAACCGGATGACGTTGCCGTAGGTACCGGCATTCATGAGGAGCAGGTGCGATTGCTGCCGGCAGTGCTCGATGACCGCGGCGGTGCGGGCCGCGTCGGGCGAGCCGGTGGAGGGATCGACGAACTCGGCGGCGACCATGAGACCCGGTCCGCGGACGTCGGCGATCACGGGATGCTCCGCCGCCAGCTTCGTGAGGCCGGCGCGCAGCTGCTCGCCGCGGGCGACGACGTTGTCGAGGAAGCCCGGCGCCGTGAGCACCTCGATGGTGGCGAGCGCCGCGGCACAACCGATCGGGTTGCCGCCGTAGGTGCCGCCGTGCGACCCGGTGGGCCACGCCGTCATGACCTCGGCCGACGCCCCGATCGCCGAGATCGGGAAGCCCGAGGCGATGCCTTTGGCCATCACCAGGATGTCCGGACGGAGCCCCGAGTGCTCCACTGCGAAGAGGGTGCCGGTGCGCCCGAACCCCGCCTGCACCTCGTCGGCGACGAACAGGATGCCGTGCTCGTCACAGATCTCGCGGAGGCCGAGGAGGAACCGCGTCGGTGCCGGCTCGTACCCACCCTCGCCGAGGACCGGCTCGAGGATCATGGCCGCGGTCTCGGCGGGCGAGGTCTGCGAGAGCAGGAGGTGGCGCACTGAGGCGAGGCACGCGTCGACGCGGTCGTCGAGCGAACCGGGCCCGAGCGACCGGGGGAACGGGGCGACGAAGACCCCCGAGGGGAGCGGCGCGGCCCGACCGGTACACCGTCTTCGAGGTGGTCATCGCCATCGTCATGTGGGTGCGGCCGTGGAACGAGCCCTCGAAGACGATGACGTTCGCCGGCCGGTGGCCTGCTTGGCCAATCTCACCGCCGCCTCGGTGGCCTCGGCACCGGAGTTGGTGAAGAAGAACGTCGATGCCCTCGGCGTCACACGGTCGAGCGCATCGGCCAGCCGGCCGAGGAGCGGGTGCGTGCGGCAGTTGACCTGCGTGGATGAACCGCGGCCTGCTCCTGGATGGCGGCGACGACCTGCGGGTGGCAGTGGCCGGTGCTGGTCACGGCGATGCCGCTGGTGAAGTCGAGGTAGCGGGTGCCGTCGGCCGTCGTGACCCAGGAGCCCTCACCCGACACGACGTCGAGATCGGTGACCTTGTACCAGACCGGGGCGAGGTGCGACATGCCGCCCACGGTAGCCTGCGGCCCATGAGCACGACCCCCGTCGCGCCCTCGCATCGCGTCGGATTCCTGGGTCCCCCGGGGACGTTCAGCGAGCAGGCGCTCCTCAGCGAACCGGACCTCGCCGCCGCGGATCGCGTGCCGTTCGACTCCTTCGCCGACCTGCTCTTCGCCGTCGACAACGGATCGCTCGACTACGGGTTCGTCGCCGTCGAGAACGCGATCGAGGGCTCGGTGAACATCACGATGGACACGTTGGCGTTCGACGTCGAGCTGCTGATCCAACGCGAGGTGGTTCTGCCCGTCGACATGAGCCTGATGGTCCTGCCCGGCACCGACCTCGCCACCGTGAAGCAGGTCGCGTCGTTCCCGCACGCATACGCGCAGTGCCGGACGTGGCTCCGCGCCCATCTCCCCGACGTCGAGTTGGTGCCCACCACCTCGACGGCGGGTGCCGCCGCAGCCGTTGCGGCAGGGGGCGACCCCGCGGTGGCTGCCATCGGGAACCGCCGGGCCGCCGAGGTCTACCGCCTCGACATCGCCGCCTCCGACATCGAGGACCACCCCGAGAACGCCACCCGTTTCGCACTGGTGGCCAAGCGCGGGATCCCGGCGCCGACCGGCCACGACAAGACCTCCATGGTCGTCTTCCAGCGGGCCGACACCCCGGGCTCGTTGCTCTCGATCCTCCAGGAGTTCGCCGCCCGGCGGATCAACCTGTCGCTGCTGCTCTCGCGTCCGACCAAGACGTCGCTCGGCGACTACTGCTTCATCCTCGACGCCGACGGGCACCTGGCCGACGACGTGATGGCCGACTGCCTGCGCGCCCTCAGGACGAAGCAGGACGTGAAGTTCCTCGGCTCCTACCCCGCCGACGGCCCCGACGGCGAGCGGGTGCGGGAGGATTCGGACGCGCAGCGCGACGCCGCCGACGCATGGCTCGCAGGATTGCGGGCACAGCTGCCGGAGTGATCGCCGCCACGTCCCGCTACTCCACCGATGCTTCCATCAGGGCGGGCGTCGTCGCCTTCTTCGACCCACCCGCCGGCTCCTCGGTCACGACGAACTTGCTGGTGGTCGAGAGGTCGACCTTGAGCGCAGCCCGGAGCTTGCCGTCACGATCGGGGCGGAACAGTCCGGCGTTGTGCACACCCGTCTTGTTCACGTTCCACAGCTCGTAGGTGCGGTCGTCGTCGGTGGGCGGCATGTCGTCGGACATCAGCATCACCTGGCCGGCACCGGGAGCGACCACGACCTGACCGCCGACGGCACCGGAGCCCACGGCGGTGAGCGGAACCACCTTGGTGTCGGGACGGGCGAGCAGGGCGGCGAGCTGCGCCTCCTGTCCACCTCGGCCGTCGGCCAGGCTGTAGCCGCCGAGGGCCGCCACGATGATCAGCGCCGCCGCAGCGACCGCCAGCAGCACCCGCTGGCGTGCTCGGTTCGAGCGCCGGTCGGCGAGCCGGACCACCGGCGTCTCCTGCCGGGTCTCGGACACGGCCGACATCACCCGGTCACGCAGCCAGGTCGGCGGCTCCGCTGCACTGACGTCGGCGAGCCGTGCTGCGGTTGCGGCGAACCCGGCCACCTCGTCACGCAGCTCCGGGTCGATCGCCAGTTGTTCCTCGAAGCGGGCACGGTGGTCTGCATCGAGAGCATTCAGGGCATAGAGACCAGCGAGGTCACGGACGTCGGCGTCGTCGGGAGTGGTGTTGCTCATGACGTCACCTCCATTCGGTCACGAAGTCGAATCAAGCCATCTCGGATGCGTGTCTTCACGGTACCGAGCGGGAGGTCCAACAACGCAGCAACTTCGCTGTGGCTGTGGCCTCCGAAGTACGCGAGCTCGATCGACTCGCGCTGTGCATCGGTGAGCTCGTCCATCGCACGACGGACCCGCTCCCGATCGATGAGGTCGACGACCACCGAACCGGTGTCGGCCTCGGGTTCCACTGGGTGGTGCTGTGCGTGCCGGTCCTCACGCTCCCGGCTCGCCTGCTCCGACCGCACCCGGTCGACGGCTCGCCGGTGGGCGATGGTGAGGGCCCAGGTCGTCGCAGCGCCGAGGCCCCGGTCGTAGCGGGGCGCCGTGCGCCACAGCTCCAACATGACCTCCTGGGTGACCTCTTCGGACTGGGCCGGGTCCCGGACCACCGAGCGGATCACGCCGTACACCCGGCTCACGACCAGGTCGTAGAACTGGGCGAAGGCCGCCTCGTCGCCGCGGGCAGCGGCGGCGAGCAGCTCGTCGGGGCCGCTCGGCGCAGATCGGCCGCGACGGCCGATGAGGTCGATCACCTCCGAATCCTTGCTCATCAGCGCTTCCATACGTCAAGTGTTCGGGGCGGACGCCCCGTCGGATTGCTTCGGACAGCGGGTCGATCGAGCGGATCACTCCCACCGATCGCCCGGGATGCGGCACGAGCCTGATCGGGCCGGCTCGCGGGCGAGGGAGGGGTCGGTTGGTGGCCCGACCCCTCCCTCTGATCCATCAGTGCCCGCTCCGGGAGAAGCGGATCACTGCATCACGAACCGGGGATCACGACCCCGGCATCAGCACCGTGTCGATGATGTGCACGACACCGTTCCCGACCGGCACGTCGGCGCAGATCACGTTGGCGTCGTTCACCTTCGGCGAACCACCGTCGGCGGTGATCTTCACGTCGCCACCCTCGACGGTGGTGGCCGTCCCCGCCTTGGCGAGATCAGCGGAGCTCATCTTCCCGGGGACCACGTGGTAGGTGAGGATCTTCGTCAGCTGCTCCTTGTCGGCCAGCACCTTCTGGAGGTCGGCGGCCGGGATCTTGGCGAAGGCGTCGTTCGACGGGGCGAAGATCGTGAACGGACCGGGGCCATTCAGCGTGTCGACCAGGCCGGCCGCCTTCACGGCGCTGACCAGCGTGGACAGGACCGGGTTGTTCGAGGCGGCGGTGGCCGCCGGATCGTCGGCCATCCCGCTGAAGCTGCCCGCGCCGTCGGCCGGGACCGCAGCGCAACCGGGGCCGGTGGGCATCGACGCACCGGTCGCATCGTCGGTCATGGAGTCGTCAGCGGGCGGCATGAGGACGGTGTCGATGATGTGGACCACACCGTTGCCGACCTGGACGTCACCGCAGACGACGTTCGCGTCGCCGACCTTCGGCGACGTGGCGGAGCCACCGATCTTCAGCTCGGCACCTTCGACGGTCTTGACGGAACCGGCCGTGGCGAGGTCGGCGGCCGTCATCTTCCCGGCGACGACGTGGTAGGTGAGGATCTTGGAGAGCTGCTCCTTGTCGGCCAGCACCTTCTGGAGGTCGGCCGCCGGGATCTTGGCGAACGCGTCGTTGGTCGGAGCGAAGATGGTGAACGGGCCGTCGCCGTTCAACGTGTCGACCAGGTCGGCGGCCTGCACCGCGGTGACGAGGGTCGAGAGCACGGGGTTGTTCGATGCCGCAGTGGCTGCCGGATCCTCGGACATGTCGGCGAAGCTGCCCTCGCCGGCGCTCGGACCGCATCGCAGCCGGGGCCGAACGGCTTCATGCTGGAGCCGCCCATGTCAGCGGCAGCGGTGGTGGTGGATGCGTCGTCGGATGCGGTGTCCTTGTCGTCGTTGCCGCAACCGGCGGCGATGAGCGAGACACCGAGCAGACCGGCGACGGCGAGGCGTCGGATCGATCGTGTGGTGGTCATTGGAAATTTCCCTCCAGAGGGGTTGGCGGTATGGGGTTCGGCGCGAGGTGGGGTTCGGATTGACGAGAGACCAGCGATTTCCCGGCATCCCTCGGCCCAGGGAGCGGCTCGCCGGTCGGCTCGACGGTGCCGCTCGGCAGCGCCGGCCCGAGGGCGCGGAATCCGCGCCAACGTCGCCGGCGGAGGGATGGCAGAGCGGACGATTGCGACGGTCTTGAGAAAACCGTTGAGGCGCTAGGCCCGGGGCCTGAATCCCCTCCCTCCGCGGCTGCGATGTCGCGAGCGTCATCCAGGACAGTCCGGACCTGCTCAGGGTTCGGCCGTTTCGTCGCCAAGTCCGGTGGTCCGCCTGGGGTCGTCCGGTGCCGTGGTAGCGGCGTTCGGGGTCGATGGTGAGGTGGCGGAGGAGCCCGCCGGTGGCGGCGTTGATGACGCGGACGTCGAGGTCGGCGATGAGGAGGATGACGGGGGTTCCGTTGAGGGGTCGTCCGAGGCCGATGTGGTGGAGTTGGCCGTTGATGCGGATCGAGACGTTGCCGTGGCTGACGCGGTCGCGGCGGACTCGGGGTCGGTGTCGGTGCGCCCGGTCGCGGCTTTGGGTCGGGCGGAGTACATGGCGGCGGGTGTTGCGTGGTGGGTGTGAGCGGGTGGGGGCGCTGGTGGTTGTAGTGGTCGACGAAGCGGTCGATCTGGTGTTGGAGCTCGGTGATCGTCGGCGCGGGTGGTTGGGCTCGGAGCCATTTCGAGGGTTTGTTGGAAGCGTTCGACCTTGCCGCAGGTGGTGGGGTGGTTGGGTCGAGTTCTTCTGGTGGACGCCGAGGCGTTGGAGTTCTTCTCGAGGCCGTTGCGGCTGGTGCGGCTGCCTTGGGCGAACCGGGTGGGTGAAGACCATGCCGTTGTCGGTGAGGGTGGAGGCGGGAACGCCGTGTTTGCGGGTCGCGGCGGGTGAAGGTGGCGACGACGGCGACACCGGTGACGGGGCGGTGGGCGGTGACGGACAGGGCGTAGCGGGAGTGGTCGTCGAGCCAGGTGAGGATCTCGATGTCGGTGCCGTCGGCGAGAGCGGTGGTGGTGAAGTCGCCTTGCCAGGTCTCGTTGGGTTGGTCGGCTTGGAACCGGATGTAGGACGACTTCGGCTTCTTGTTCGGTTCGGGGGTGACGAGTTCGGCGCGGCGGATGATGCGGTAGATGGTGGAGCGGGACAGGTCGATGTGGTGGTCGTGGTGGAGGTGCCAGGCGATTGTGTCGGCGCCCGCCGAGGCCCTGGTCGGCGAGGGTGCGGCGGAGCTCGAGGACGAGGTCGACGGTCGCAGCGGTGCGGCTTGGGGCCGGGGTGTGCGCGGTGCGCGTGATCGGGGTTCGAACGCTGCGTCGCCTTCGGTTCGGTAGCGGGCGAGGAGCGCGTAGAGCCAGGAGCGGGATGCCGTAGGTGGCGGCGACCTCAGCAGGGCTGCGGCCCTCGAGGACGACAGCGGTGATCAGCAGACGGGCCTTGGACACCCGGCCCAGGCTTCACGGCGGTCACGACGGGGGTGTCCTGTATGACGCGCGACATGTCCTGGATGATCTGACACACAACACCCCTCCTCCGGCAGCGCGGACGAGGCACTGAGGAGGGTTCGTGGACGTGCGGTGGGGCGTCGCGGGCACCGGCCGCATCAGCGGACGCTTCGCCGATGCGATGGGTTGGGTCGACGGCGGCCGGATCGTGGCGGTCGGCTCGCGGACCGCCCGCGCCGCCGAGGAGTACGGCGACCGGTACGGCGTCGAACGCCGCCACCACAGCTACGACTCGCTCGCGGCGGACCCCGAGGTGGACGCCGTCTACATCGGGACGCCCCACAGCCGCCACGAGACCGACGCCGTCCGTTTTCTGGAAGCCGGCAAGCACGTGCTGTGCGAGAAGCCGATGGCGTTGAGCGCGGCGCAGGTGCGGCGGATGCGGGATGCGGCGGTCGACCATGGCCGGTTCCTGATGGAAGCGCTCTGGAGCCGCTTCCTCCCGTCCTATGTGCGACTGTCCGACCTCCTCGCCGAGGGTCGCATCGGGCCGATCCGTCAGGTCGAGGCCAGCTTCGGGTTCGAGGCGAAGTTCGAGCCGAGCCACCGGCTCTTCGACCGCGCGCTCGGCGGGGGCGCGCTGCTCGACCTCGGCATCTATCCGCTGCAGCTGTGCTCACTCGTCCTCGGCGGACCCGACCGGATCGAGGCCGTCGCGCATGTGGGCTCCACCGGGGTCGACGAGCAGATCGCCGCCCTCCTCCACCATCCGGACGGAGCGCTCGGCGTGGTCCAGGCGTCGCTGCGCAGCTCCCTGCGTTGCGACGCTCGCATCGTCGGAGAGACCGGGGTGATCGATCTGCCTGCGTTCATGCACCGCCCCGACCACCTCATCGTCACGTCCGCCGGTGGGATCGAGCGGATCGACGCGGGGTGGGACGGCGACGGGATGCAGTTCCAGATCGCTGAGGTGCATCGGTGCCTCGCCGCCGGGCTGACCGAGAGCCCGGTCGTCCCGCTCGACGAGTCGCTCCGGCTCGCGACGACGATGGACACGATCCTCCGCCAGGTCGGCGTCGCCTACGACGACGCGTGAGCCGCCTCGCGCCGTCGGAACGATGACGGGCGACGGCACGGAGCGGCGTCGATACACTGAGCGGCGCACTCGGAGAGGTGCCGGAGTCCGGTCGAACGGGCCTCCCTGCTAAGGAGGTGACCGCCGCAAGGTGGTCCGTGGGTTCGAATCCCACCCTCTCCGCGGTTGCCGTGTGTGTGTGGCCCTCGCCCTGCGGCAGCGCGTCGAGTTGCTCTCCTTGGTCCTCGGCGATGTGGTGTCTCGTACCGTCTCAGGTGATGTGACGAACGCCACGTCTCCTTGTGTTGCGGTTTGGTGACAGAAGTCGTCACACTGTCATTACCGATCCACAAGAAAGGCGGTCGACGCCGCGCCCCGCTTCCCCGGCGAGCACTTCGTGCCCAGGGACACCCGGCGTGCCGACCAACTTCCACGACTCGACGAGCGGCCCCAACCCCGGGAGCCGCTCACGACTGGAGAGCCAGATGAACCCCACCCCCTCACTCACGCGCGCCATCGCAGGTGCACTCCTCGGCCTCGTGCTGCTGACCTCCGCCTGCTCGGCCGATCAGCAGGCTGCCGTTGCAGCGAAGCTGCAGGAGCACAACGCCGTCATGGAGGGCCTCCGAAGTCGGAGCCTCTCCGATTCGCAGCTCGCCCGCCTGGCGAACTGCGAGTCGGGGGGCAACCCTCGGGCCGTCTCGAGCAGCGGCTCGTACCACGGGCTCTACCAGTTCGATCAGCGCACCTGGAACGGTGTCGCCGGCGCGGTGCTCCCCGACTACGTCGGTACCCGCCCCTCGGCGGCCCCCGCCGCGGTGCAGGACGCCATGGCGCGTGCCCTCTACTCGGCCCGCGGTCGCAGCCCGTGGCCCGTGTGCGGCCGCCGGATCTGATCCGGCCCCACCCTCGTCCGCTTCCTCGACTCGACCGGGCGGCACCATCTCATTTGGTGCCGCCCTGTCGCGTGCCTACAATCGGCCCCTGTCCTGCACGGCCCACGGGCCCACGCCGGCGCTCGTAGCTCAATTGGATAGAGCATCTGACTACGGATCAGAAGGTTGGGGGTTCGAGTCCCTCCGAGCGCGCTGTGTGATGTCGCGAGTCATCCAGGACAGTCCGGACCTGCTTCAGGGTTCGGGCTGTTTCGTTTTTCGGGGTCCGGTGGGTCCGCCTGGGGGTCGTCCGGTGCCGTGGTAGCGGCGTTCGGGGTCGATGGTGAGGTGGCGGAGGAGTTCGCCGGTGGCGGCGTTGATGACGCGGACGTCGAGGTCGGCGATGAGGAGGATGACGGGGGTTCCGTTGAGGGGTCGTCCGAGGCCGATGTGGTGGAGTTGGCCGTTGATGCGGATCGAGACGTTGCCGTGGCTGACGCGGTCGCGGCGGACTCGGTGGTCGGTGTCGGTGCGCCCGGTCGGGGTGGCTTTGGGTCGGGCGGAGTACATGGCGGCGGGTGTTGCGTGGTGTGGGTGTGAGCGGTGGGGGCGCTGGTGGTTGTAGTGGTCGACGAAGCGGTCGATCTGGTGTTGGAGCTCGGTGATCGTCGGCGCGGGTGGTTGGGCTCGGAGCCATTTCTTGAGGGTTTGTTGGAAGCGTTCGACCTTGCCGCAGGTGGTGGGGTGGTTGGGTCGTGAGTTCTTCTGGTGGACGCCGAGGCGTTGGAGTTCTTTCTCGAGGCCGTTGCGGCTGGTGCGGCCGCCTTGGGCGAACCGGGCGGTGAAGACCATGCCGTTGTCGGTGAGGGTGGAGGCGGGAACGCCGTGTTTGCGGGTCGCGGCGGTGAAGGTGGCGACGACGGCGACACCGGTGACGGGGCGGTGGGCGGTGACGGACAGGGCGTAGCGGGAGTGGTCGTCGAGCCAGGTGAGGATCTCGATGTCGGTGCCGTCGGCGAGGCGGTGGTGGGTGAAGTCGCCTTGCCAGGTCTCGTTGGGTTGGTCGGCTTGGAACCGGATGTAGGACGACTTCGGCTTCTTGTTCGGTTCGGGGGTGACGAGTTCGGCGCGGCGGATGATGCGGTAGATGGTGGAGCGGGACAGGTCGATGTGGTGGTCGTGGTGGAGGTGCCAGGCGATTGTGTCGGCGCCCGCGTCGAGGCCCTGGTCGGCGAGGGTGCGGCGGAGCTCGAGGACGAGGTCGACGGTCGCAGCGGGTGTGGCTTGGGGCCGGGTGTGCGCGGCGCGTGATCGGGGTTCGAACGCTGCGTCGCCTTCGGTTCGGTAGCGGGCGAGGAGCGCGTAGAGCCAGGAGCGGGACACGCCGTAGGTGGCGGCGACCTCAGTAGGGCTGCGGCCCTCGAGGACGACAGCGGTGATCAGCAGACGGGCCTTGGACACCCGGCCCAGGCTTCACGGCGGTCACGACGGGGGTGTCCTGTATGACGCGCGACATGTGTCCTGGATGATCTGACACACAACACCTCCGAGCGCGCTGAGCGAAGGAGCGGGGTCCCGCGTGGGTTCCCCTGCATGGCCGACGACGCGCTCGCTCTCGCTACAGCGGCGCCGCACCCTCTTCCACCACGGCGCTCGATCCCATGTCGGCACGTGAGCCGCCTGCGAGGGTGAGCCACATGGTGATTCCACCAACGGCCACGAGACCGGCGAAGATCCACGGGTGAGGTGGCCGCCACAGGAAGTCCGAGGGGGCCCATCCGCCGCCGGGTACGACGCCGAAGCGATGGACCCCCCAGCCGAGCACACCGATCTGCACGAGCACGAACACGGTTGCGACCCCGGCTCGAACATTCGCGGGAACTTCGACGATGGTCCTCGAGCACAGGATCAGAGGCACACCCACCAGGAGCGGTAGTGAATACCGGGCCTGCCACCACGGCCCGAATTCGTCGAACTGCCCCAACTCGATGACGACCGCCACCACGAAGGCGACCGAAGCGAGCACGATCCCGCCGACGAAACCACGGCGACCACGACGCCACGCGACCGCCGCCACGCCGATCAAGCCTCCACCGAACACGATGAGCACCCAACGCGGCGCCGGCACCGCGAGCAGGTTTCCCATCAGGCTCCGCGTGCGGTCGGGAATCGCATCCCAGATGACGCGCAGCCCGGTCGCGATGCCTCGCTCCTTCGGTGGTTCGCCGAGCAGGGTCGGCGTCCCGACGCTCGCCGTCCAAGCCGCCCACGCCAGACAGGCGAGTCCCAGCCCGACGGCGCAGCGTCGAACCACCCGGGCACGTGACAAGGCGGCCCCGCGTTCTCTCCCCATGAGTGCAGCGGTCACGGCAAGAGCGATCGCGACCCAGACCGGCGAAGTCGGACGACAGACGACGAGCACTGCCAGCGATCCCGCCGTGCAGACCAGGAGCACCCCGTGGGGAATCGTCCCGAGACACCAGCGCACTCAACCCGCACCAGCCGGCAAACGCTGCTGCGACTTCGAGACCATTTGCGTTGATCACCCCGGCAAGTCCGAACACCGCCGGTGTGAGCGCCACGGCACATGCCGGGAGCGCGAGGTTCGACCGATGGAAACGGGTCGTGAGCCAGAGACCGAGGCCGATCAACCCTCCGTTCAACAGCGCCGAGGCCAGGCGCATCGCCCGAGCCGAGGCGGAACCGGTGAAGAGACCTCCCATGACGCCGACGACGGCGTAGTACGTCGGCGGGTAGCGACCGAACTGCGTACGGGCCACCCGACGCCCACTGTCGGCATCCGGGCCCACGCATGCTCCCGTCGCGTTCGGTTCGGTCACGATGCAATCGGCGGAGTGCTCGAGACGGATCAGCGCCTCGGGCAGTTCGACCTCGTGCTGCATGCCGAGGCCCGGGACCGTCACCCGCTTCGTGTCGAACTGCCCGTCGACAACAGCGGCCGCGTTGAACATGTGGGCCGGCTCATCTGGCGAGGCGAGCAGCGGGATCGCCAACGACCAGGCGCCGCTCAGGCACACGCTCGCCGTGACCGCAAGCGCGAGGCGATGCCGGAAGTGCCGCGTCACGCGGCGAACCTAGCCGCCGGGCTCCGTACGGTTGCCGACGATCGACGACCAGGATTCGACCGAGTGTGCGCTCGACGCCGACCGAGTCATGACCCACCCTCGAGGTCGATGTCGGGCGTCGGCCGTCACAGCATGCTCACGAACCGGCTCGCCATCGAACGATCTCGTTTCCAGGGAACCCGGTTGCAGTTGCTCCGGCCCGCTGCACGCGCACCCCATGGCATGATGCGGCCACCGCCGCTGTGGGAGGGGTTCCGATGAAGGTGCAGCTCAACGTCCGCGACTACCTGGACCGCGCCGTCACGGTCTACGGCGATCGGGTCGGCGTCATCGACGAACCCGACCAGCCGGCGCCGCCGCTCGGGCCCCTCACCTACCGGCAGCTCGGCGAGTACGCCGCTGCCATGGCCGCCGGCCTCGACGAGCTCGGTGTCGGGCCGGACGAACGCGTGGCGATCGTCAGCCACAACTCGGCCCGACTCCTGGTGTCGTTCTTCGGCGTGTCCGGATGGGGCCGAGTGCTCGTACCCATCAACTTCCGGCTGCAACCACCCGAGATCGAGTACATCGTCGAGCATTCCGGTGCGTCCGTCCTCCTGATCGATCCCGAGCTCGCCGACGACCTGGCCCACGTGAAAGCCCCGCACACCTACGTGCTGGGCGAGGAGTCCGACGCCGCGCTGTTCCGGTTCGGCGTCGAACCGCGCCCTTGGGAGTCCGACGAGGACGCCACCGCGACGATCAACTACACCTCGGGCACGACCGCCCGCCCGAAGGGTGTCGAACAGACGCACCGCAGTCTCTGGCTCAACGCCGCCATGTTCGGCTGGCACGCCGGCGTCAGCGACCGCGACACCTACCTGCACACGCCCCGATGTTCCACTGCAACGGGTGGGGCCACGTGTACGCGGCGACCGGCATGGGCGTGCCGCAGGTCGTTCTGCGGAAGGTCGACGGCGCCGAGATCCTCGCGCCGCATCGACCACCACGGCGTCACGTACCTCTGCAGGGCACCCGCCGTCGGCGCGATGATCCTCGACGCAGGCCACAACGGCCGAAGCAGGCGGGGCGATCTCCGGCCGAGACCGGGTACGCATGGTCATGGCCGGCGCACCGCCACCCACCCGGACCATCGAGCGGGTGGAGACCGAGCTCGGCTGGGAGTTCATCCAGATCTACGGGCTCACCGAGACCTCGCCGCTCCTGACCATGAGCCGCAACCGCCGAGTGGGACGAGCTCGCGCCGCTCGAGCGCGCCGCGAAGCTGTCGCGCGCCGGGGCACCGGTGATCGGCGTCGACTTCCGCATCGACGACCAGGGCGAGGTGCTCGCCCGGTCGAACCACGTCCTCAAGGGCTACTGGCAGCAACCCGACGCCACCGCCGACGCGATCGTCGACGGCTACTTCCACACCGGCGACGGCGGCACCCTCGACGACGAGGGCTACCTGACCATCAGCGACCGGAAGAAGGACGTCATCATCAGCGGTGGCGAGAACGTCAGCTCCATCGAGGTGGAGGACGCCCTGTTCAGCCACCCGTCGGTGATGGAGGCAGCGGTCATCGGCGTGCCGTCGGAGAAGTGGGGCGAGACGGTGAAGGCCCTCGTCGTCCTCGTACCCGGCACGCCGGTCACGGGCGACACCCCCGCCGAACTGATCGCGTGGTGTCGCGAACGGCTGGCGCACTACAAGTGCCCCACGACCGTGGAGATCCGCGACGAGCTCGCCCGTACGTCCACCGGAAAGCTGCAGAAGTTCAAGCTCCGCGCCCCGTACTGGGAGGGGCACGAGCGCCTGGTGAACTAGCGAGCGACCAGCTCGTCGATCCGGGTCCGCGACGCGCCCACGCTGCCTTCGACGTCGCGGGCGACGGCGGCCTGCTGGTACGACGTCTCCACGATGCTCTCCGCCGAGGATCCGATCGTGTCGGTGAGGCGAGCGATCTCGGCGACGGCATCCTCGATCGCGCTCACCCGCCGCTGCATCGCGCCGACGTCCTGCGCGATCGCCGACGTCGACTCCGCCGTCTTGGTGGCCAACGACTTCACCTCGCCCGCCACCACCGCGAACCCCTTGCCGCTCTCGCCGGCCCGCGCCGACTCGATCGTGGCGTTGAGCGCGAGCAGGTTCGTCTCCTCGGCGATGCTGGCGATGAACTGCGCGACCTGACCGATCGCCCCCGCCGACTCCCGCAGCTCCGCAGCCGAAGCCGCGGCCAGCCCGCCACGACCGCGGCGGCGTCGCTCGTCACCTCCGCCGTCCCCTGTGCCAGCCCACCGATCACGGTGGCGCTCTCGGCAACCGCGCCGGCGCCGGCGCCGACCGCATCGAGATGACGGATCACCTCGGAACCCGCGTCGGCCAGCATCCGGCTCACGGTGGCCTGCGTGGCCCGAGCCTCATCGAGTTCGGCGCGAGCCTCGTCGCTGGCGGTGCTCGCCGCCACGAGCTCGGAGCGGGCGTCGTCCTCGCGACGCCGGAGATCGGCCTCCCGGTCGGCGAGCACGTCGAGCATTGCGTCGAGGCTTCGTGCGAGACGCCCGATCTCATCGCCCGAGCGGTCGTCGACCCGCGTCGACAGGTCGCCCGAGCTCCCGATGTGCGTGACCGTACGTTCGGTCCTGCGAAGTCGGGCGAGGACGAACCGGTCGACGACCAGCACGACGACGGCGATCAACGCCAGCATCGACACCACCAGGGCCACCGCCAGCGCGGAACGGGTCGCGCCGGCCTGACGGTTCACCGGTCGGTCACTCGTGGTGATCAACCATGCCCCCGCGGGCGAGTTCACCGTGCGGAGACGGGCGGCAACGCGCATGGTCGAGCCGTTGATCTCGGACACCGCCGGAAGGCGCCCGGCCGAGAGCTTCACGTCGAAACCGATGGTCGACGACAGCTGGTCGAGGATCACCTCGTCGATCGGCGAGAACATCGTCAGCGTTCCGGTGCTGGGACCGGTGCCGTCGGTGTGGAGCAGCTGGTTGCTGCAGAAGATCAACGGCACCGTGGCCTTCCAGATGCCGCAGCGACCGGCGGAGTCGCTCGCCACGAAGTCGGCGACGGACGCCTGGAGGTCCGACGCCAAGGGACCGAACGCGTCGCCCTCCGTGGTCGTTCCCCCGCGATGAACACGCCGGACGGGCTGGTCACCACCAGCGCGGCGACGTGCAACGAGTCGGCGAGATCGGCGGGCGGGTACACGTCGAGGAACCCAGCGGCATCGCCGTCCTTGGCGAGCTCGTAGGGTCGTCCCATGCCGACTGCAGCCGGGTCAGCTTGGCCAACGTGCGCTGCTCGGCTCGACACCGTCGGTGATGCGGCGCGAGATCTGCTGAGCGATGTCGCGTTCGACCCGCGCGAACCCCGACCCGAGTGCTCGGTCACCGATCCACGAGATGGCGGACAACGCCAGCGCCA
This sequence comes from Acidimicrobiales bacterium, assembly GCA_046331245.1. GTDB lineage: Bacteria > Actinomycetota > Acidimicrobiia > Acidimicrobiales > Microtrichaceae > SSF14. The sequence continues at coordinate 18,723 of JAXLRH010000016.1, forward strand.
CCGCCACCACGAGCGCGCCGATCAGCTTGATCCGAATGGACATCTTCAGCGAGCTCCCCGTCGTCTCCGATTGCACACGGCGAATCCGTCGGCGGAGGGTCGGAGCTCATGAGTGAACGCCGAAATTTGGGCGGCGTTTCGGCGATCAGCCGGCGGATTCCCTCTTCGGTGGGCGCCAGAACGCGACAAGGAGCGCGAGCGCGCCGCCCACACCGGTGGCGACGCCGATCAGCGGGCCGACCCACGCGTCGAGCTTCGCAGTGAGATCGAGCGCTTGGTCGAGCGACCACTCACCCGCTCCGATGCACGCCAGGGCGATCGAGGCGACGAACAGGTTCATCACGTACTCGTAGCCCTCGCCCGGCCGGAAGATGAAGAACCCGTTGGTGCGATGGTTGGTGATCCAGGCCACGAGCATCACACCCGCACAACCGCCGGCCGCCAGCGGGGTGACCAGGCCGAGCGCCAGCATGGCTCCGGCGCCGAGTTCGGTGAGGCTCGCCAACCAGGCGTGCAGCTTGCCGGGCTTCATCCCGAGGCTCTCGAACCACCCGGCCGTCCCCGCGATCTTCCCGCCACGGAAGATGTGGTTGTAGCCGTGGGCGATCATCGTCACCCCGACCGCGAGCCGCACGAGCAGCAGGCCGAGGTTCTGAGCGTCATGCATGTGAACGTCCTCCTCGACGCCGGATCGTAGACGGGACCGGACAGGGGCCCGCGACGATCCGGTCGTTCGAGGGACGTCGGGTGCTCATGGCCACCACGAGGGCGGCCGGGAATCAGCTCCGGCGGCGACGAGCGCCGAGGACGACGAGCGAACCGAGAGCGATCAGGGCGATGCCCACGATCACGAACGGCCGGTTGTCACCACCGGTGAAGGCCAACGAGCTGTTGTTGCTCGCCGAAGCACTGGCGACCCGGGTGCTGCCGACCTGGTTGACGGTCCGCGTGGCCGTAGCGCCCAGAACACTGGTCGGGGTCACGATGCCGCGGGGCGTCGAGGTCGTCGTGGTCGCGCCGGCCACCGTGGTGGTGGTCGTCGACGTGGTCGACCCACCACCGCCACCACCATCGTCGTCGTCGTCCGGCGCGGTGGTCGTGGTGGTGGTCGGCTTCGTCGTCGTGGTCGACCCCGGCTTGGTGGTGGTCGTGGTCGACCCCGGCTTCGTCGTGGTGGTCGTCGGCTTGACCGTCGTGGTCGGCTTCGTCGTCGTGGTCGGCTTGACCGTGGTGGTCGGCTTCGTGGATGTCGTCGTCGTCGGCTTGATGGTCGTGGTGGTGGTCGGCTTCGTCGTCGTCGTGGTCGTCGAGCCGCCACCACCGCCGCCCTGGCAGATGGTGAACGAGATCGGCGAAACGCTGTTGGCCGGCTCGAACGGAGCATCCGGGTAGAGGTCGGGCAGATGGTGCGCCCGCACACCCGTCACGCTGCTCGGCAGCGTCACGGTGCCCAGCGGCCCGATCCACTCGCCGTACGCCGTGAAGTCGGGCACGTCCCCGGTGGGCTGCGAACGTGCGACCACGTTGCCGCCGGCATTGAGGAACTCGATCTCCCAGACCTCTGACCACTGCTGGACGTTGACCCGGTTCGGGTACGCATCCCGAGAGATGGCCTCGAGGATCGTCCACACGCCCTGCCCGAGGGTGACCGGGAGGATCGGCGTGTACTCGACCTTCGGGTTGAACCCGTCGAAGTCGATGAGCTTCGTGGGAGCGAAGGTGTAGGTGCGCTTGGTGCCCTCACACGTACCGGGGACGGTGGTGCTGGTGGTCGACGTCGTCGTGGTGGTGGGCTTGGTGGTGGTGGTCGAGCCCGGACCGCTGGTGGTGGTCGTGGGCTTGATCGTCGTCGTGGTCGTGGGCTTCGTCGTGGTCGTCGTGGTGGTGCCACCGCCACCGCCACCGCGCACGCGCAGACGACCGCATCGGGCCGAACGGGGCTTGCCGTTGGGGCCGGTGCCGGACTCGACGATGCGGTACAGGCCGTTCGGCAGGTTCGACGGCACGGTGAACGTGACCTTGCCGCTGGCCGGGTAGGCGCCGGTGTACACGACGATCGTCGGGCCGCCGCCGACCGGGACCAGGAGCACCTTGACCGGCTTGGTCTTGTCGAGCACGCCGAGCAGGGTCCAGACGACCGTGTCGCCGCGCTTGGCGACGATGGTCTTGCGGGCCGTGCATCGACCCTGCGGGAAGCTGACGACGATGGTGATGGTGCTCACGCCGTCACAGAGGGGCGAGGACACGGTGATGTCGTAGGTGCCCTCGACGAAGTTCGCCGGGATCGTGACGTTCGCGGTGAAGAACCCATCGGGGCCGGCCGTGGCCGTGCCGAGCACGATCGGCGGACCGCCGATCGTGGAGATGCGGATGGTGACCGTGTCACCGGGTGACGCGATGCCGGTGATCGTGACGGTCTGGCCGGGCGCGGCATTGGGGACGTTGATGGCGAGATCACGCGGGATGTACTCCGCGCACGAGCGGTCGACGCCCGCCAGCGGCGGCCGCGAGCTCGCTGCGGCGGTGGCTCCGCCCGCGGACGCGGACGACCCGGTGGACGCGGCGGAGGCCGGTTCCCAGGCGAATCCAGCGAGGACGAGGAGCGCGACGACGAACGCCGCGGCAACGCGCCTCACGATTCCCACCTTTGCCGACGTTGGCGTCCCAGCACTGTTCGGTACTCCCTTGGTTCCCCTGATCGCCGCCAGGTCTCCCGTCCTGTCACACGCGGCGTTTGATGAGCTTGGCTGAAACTGTGCAAGAAATCCAGACACCATAGGAAAATTACCCAAGAAAGCGTGATCCTCACCCGGACGTCCTCAGGGTGAGTTCGGTCTGTTCCAGCCCCGACAACGTGGCCGTCGCGGTGCCCTTCCGGACCGTGATGCCGGGTCCGGGCCGGATCCCGGTGCCGTCGGCGGACACGGTCACCGTCACGTCGCCGCCGACCACCATCGGCTGTCCGCCGAAGCGGAGTCGGTAGGTGTTGCCGGGATCGACCTCTCCCTCGAGGTCGATGACCACCTTCACCGTGCCCCCCGGCGGGATGGCGACGCGGACGGTGTGCCGCCACACACCCTCGTCCCGGATGGGGCTCACGGGCGCGTCGACGCCGTCGACGGTCGCCCGATCGGCCTCGAACGGCGAGATGACGGCGACGTCGGTGATGTTGGTGCCGAGTGGCTCGCCCGCCGTGTTCCCGAGGATCAGGTTCCCGAGGCCCGAGGCGGACGCCTCGTTGCGGAGCTGGATGGTCGCACGTGCCCGGACGATGCCGGAGGCCGGATCCCAGTCGACGTCGTAGTGCACCGAACGGCGGAGGAACGAGTCGATCTTGGACGGGTTGGCGTTGCGACCGACCACCGCCAGGAGATCCTGGCCCGCCGTCGGCTCGAACGACTGGTCGAGCCCGACGAGGCCCAGCAGCTGATGATCCTCGGAATGGGTCGAGGCCATGCGGAACCGGCCCTGGCGGACCAGGTCGCCGAACATCGAACCCAGCTGGGCCGGGCCCGGCAGCGTCGTCCGGGTGAGACGGTCGAACACGTCGCGCACGAGTTGGGTGACGTTGTCGTTGCCCTGGCCCTCGTCGGCGAAGGCCGTGTACTGGTCGAGGGTCAGGAACTTGACCGCGGACGAGCTGTCGACGGTGCGGCCCGCCAGACCGGGCACCGGCACCGCGCCCGTGATGCCCAGGAACGCACCGAAGGCGTACGGATCGGCGTAGAGCACGCCGTCGATCGGCCGGCCGACCTTCGCCTGGTACAGCCGAGCGGCGAGCGCGGCGTCGAGCGGGAAGTTGACCGATGCGCCCCAGTTCTGCGGGAACGTCGCCGGTCGCATGGCGAGCACGCTCGGCGGGAGGGCCTCGGTCTCGGCCAGGGCGCCGTCGAGTCGCGGTTGGCTGAGCTCCAGGGGCCCACCGACGTCGACGAGGCTGATGCTCCCGTCCTTCATCGACAGTTCGGCCCAGTTGCCGATGTGTCCGCCGAGGTCGCGGAGCTCGGCCGGGTTGCCGATCAGGACCAGATAGTGGCGCTCTCCCTCGGCGCCGAACATCTTCGGCCCGAACCGGAGCGCCGCTGATGCGAGGTCGGTCTCGGATCGGAGGTCGGCCACCCGGTTCGAGAAGTCGTCGATCCGGTCGGCCAACGGCCCCACGACCCACGGTGATTCGAGCTCGTCCACCGCGGCGCTGGCATCGGCGAGGCGACGAGCCGCCTCCTCGACCGGGTCGCGGAACTCGGCCAGCACGCCGAGGTCGACGCCGCCGCCCTCCCGTCGGATCCGGCCGTAGTCGACCTCCGCGGACAGGCGGGCCGCGGACGAGGTCAGGTCGGCACCGGCGTCGGACATCACCGAGATGACCTCGACGTTCTGCGAGACCACCGGGACGAGCTCCGCCGGGAACAGCCACCACTGCGAGGCATCGTCGGCGACCTGGCCGAACTGCCGTGTGGCTCGGCGGAATCACTGGCCGCTCGCCGTCGTGTCGCCGTTCTGCACCGACCGCACGCCGTCGACGGTGGACTGCACGGCGGCCTGCAGGGGCGAGCTGAACGCAATGGCCTGGTAGACGGCCATGGCGATGCCCACCGCGAACACGACCAGTACCACCACGAAGGCCCACCGGACGATGCGTTTCGTGCGACGGTGGCTCACGCGATAGCCGGAGAACAGGACGAGGCCCGCCGACACGACCGCGATCAGCGCGGACGCGCCGAGGAACGCGCCCACCTCCAGTCGCAGGAGCGCCAGTCCGACGAGGGCGCCGACGCACGCCGCGTAGGGACGGCTGCGAAGGTCGCGACCGACGAGGAACACGGCCATCACGAGCGCGACGCCGCCGATCACCAGGCCGAGCCCGAGCGAGGCCATCGCTGCGAGCGCGCTGGAGACGATCAAGCTCCAGCGGCGCGCTCGGGCGGCCGCCAGCGCCAGGACCCCCACGAGGAGGGCCCGGTAGACGGCGTCGACGACCGTGTGGCCGGTCGGCTCACCCGGACTGAGGACGCCGAGGATGCCGCCGACCGCCAGGATCCCGCCGACGACGAGCTTCTCCGCCTCGGTCGCGCGTGACCGGCGACGCATCCCACCGCTGCCCTCGGTCCGCGACCCGTTGCCGTTCGCGACGGTTCGATGACTGCCGGCCGGTGCGGCGCCCTCGGGGATCATCGACGGTCCTGCAGGAACGGGAACGTGCGACGCACCTCGGCGACGCGCTCGGCGGTCACGTCGGCGATCAGGACGGTCTCGATTCCCGAGGCCGTCGTGAGCACCTCACCGAGCGGATCGATGATGGCGGAGTCGCCGGAGTAGTCGAGGCCGTCGGCGTGGCCCACGCGGTTGCAACCCACGACGTAGCACTGGTTCTCGATCGCCCGGGCAACCAGGAGGGCCGACCAGTGTCGACGACGTCGCTCGGGCCAGTTCGCCGGGACGACGAAGAGGTCGGTGTCGGGTCCACGACCCCAGAAGTCGTCACCGAAGCGGAGGTCGTAGCAGACGAAGGGGGTGACCCGGAGGCCGTCGACCTCGAACGTCACCATCTCGTCGCCCGGTTCGAACTCCAGGTGCTCGTCGGCGTAGCTGAACGGGTGCCGCTTGTCGTAGGAGACGAGCTCGCCGGCCGGGCCGGCGGCGACGAACCGGTTGCGCGCCCTCCCTCCGTCGACCGAGATCGCCACCGACGCAGCGACCCATGCGTCGTGGTCGGCCGCGGCCTCCCGGAGGAACGTCACCGCGCTGCCCTCCATCGGCTGCGCGATCTCGGCCGCGGCGGTGGAGAACCCGGTGGCGTACATCTCCGACAGCACGATCAACCGAGCGCCGGCCGACGCCGCCATCGCCACCGACGGTCTGAGGCGTTCGATCGTCGAGGTGGGCGCCTTCCAGTCGATGTCGTGTTGGACGACCGCGACCTTCACGTGGCGCGCGACCTCTTCGCGCTGATCCTCCGACGGCTCACCGGGTTGAGGCTACTTGCGGTCGGGTCGATTTCACCCGAACCATTTCGGCTCGACGGTGGCGGCCGTCAGGCGTGCCGGAGGCTGAGGTTGTTGCACGCCTCGCAGACCGACTCGGGAACGATGCCGGCGCGCATCAACAGGCCGAAGATCTTGCAGCCGAGGCAGTAGCCGACGAAGGCCTCCAGGGAGGCCGCGACGAGGATCATGCCGACGAGGACGAGCGCCGGCGTGGTGGCCCCGAACCCGAAGTGCGCGATGGCCGCGGACACCGAGAGGGTGGCGCCGATGCCCTGCGCGAACCGCTTGGGCGGGCCGGGCGTCGGGCGCGGTGCGATCGGGAGGCGCGGCGTGATGACCTTCGTGACGACACTGCCGAGCGGACTGAGCGTCGGGCCCGTGAGGACCCGGGCGACGAAGCCGTAGGCCAGCACGGGGATCAGCCACGTCTGCCCGAACACCAGGATGGTGAGCGACATCAGCACCACTCCGGCCGCGACGAGCCGCGCCGAGATCTCGTTGACGGGATCGGGGAAGTCGAAGAGCGTTGGGCGGGTACGGACGGTCTGGGCCACGGACCCCAGTGTACCCGACAAACCCGATCAAACAAGTCGGGATTGCCGTTCGGGTCCTCGACCCGGATGATCACACGACGTCGAGGTGGCGGAGCAGATCCGCCTCGAGCCCGAGGCGCCGACCGAACTCGGCCAGCTCGGCGGGCGTGATGGCGCCGAGGTCGTCGGCCACCGATCCGCTCACCGCCGCCGACCACACCGAGACCTCGATCCCGACGGCCAGGAGCATCACCATCATCGCCTCGTTGGCGGCCTTGACGAACCGTCGACTGCACGAGGGGCAGCGGATGACGCAGACGCCGGTGTCGTCGTCCTCGCAGATCCGCAGGAGGACGCGCTCGATCGGGAGCTCGATCTCTCCACAGTGCTCGCACGTCGTCTTGAGCAGCGACATCCCCGTCCCGACTCCCTCGACACCCCTCGACCGGGCCCGGCCGGCGACCGGGCCCGACTCCCGTCGGCCCGGGACGGCCCGATGTGAGCGCCGGGCGCGATCGCCCCCGGCACCATCCGCGAGACTGGGCCCATGACCGTTCCCGCCAGCGCCTCCGATCTCGAGTTCGCCGTCGACGTCGTCCGCAAGGCCGGCGAGTTCACGCTCACCCACTTCCGGGCCACCGAGCTCGAGATCATCCGCAAGGAGGACGGCTCGCCGGTCACCGTCGCCGACCACGGCGCCGAGGCACTGATGCGCGAGCTGATCGGTCGGCGGTTCCCCGACGACGCCATCCTCGGCGAGGAGGAGGGCGACAGCCCCGGCACCAGTGGCCGACGGTGGGTCATCGACCCGATCGACGGCACCGAGGCCTTCACCCACGGCGTGGCGCTCTACACCAACCTTCTCTACATGGAGGACGAGCACGGCCCCGCCATCGGCGTCATCAACGTGCCCGCGCTCGGCGAGACGATCTGGGCCGGCCGCGGCCTCGGGTGCTGGCTGAACGGCCTGCCGTGCTCGGTCAACGACCGGTCGACCCTCCAGGGCGGTGTCCTCAGCACGTCGGGGTTCGACTACTGGGAGCCCGAGATGCTGTCCGGCGCACGGGCGTCCGGCATGCAGATGCGCACGTGGGGCGACGGCTACGGCTACATGCTGGTGGCGTCCGGCCGGATCGAGGCCATGGTCGACCCCACGATCAAGTTCTGGGACATCGCACCCTGCACCGTCATCATCCCGGAGGCGGGTGGCACGATCTCACGTGCCGACGGGGCCACCGGGGTGGAGCTGACGAGCTGCGTCGCCACCAACGGCGTGCTGCACGACCAGGTGATCGCCGCCCTCAACCCCTGACGGGCCGGAGGCCCCGGGCCAGAGGATTCGCCCGGGGTTCGGAGCTCGAAGGAGTTCCCGAGGGACGAGGGAACGAGCCTGAGGCGGAGAAGCCCCGGGCCAGAGGGTTCAGACTGCGAGGAGTTCGAGGAGGACCCGGTTGCTCTCGAGGGTCTCGCCCTCGCCGACCCGGTCCTTCCAGTCCTGGCGGCTGCCGATGGCCTCCGCGAACTGCGCCCGACGCTTCGACTGGCGACCGCCGACCTCCTCGCCCTCGGCAGCGCCCGAGCCGTACTGCGCCTCGATGCCACGCTTCAGGGCCTCGAGCGCCTCGGTGCGCATCTGCGAGACGCGCGACTCGGTCACGCCGAGGAAGCGGGCCAGGTCCTGCGACGTGCGGTCCTGGAGGAAGTACCCGATGATCACGAGCCGCTGCCGCTCCGGGAGGAGGGCGATGGCGTCGCGGAGGTACGCGTGCAGCTCACGCTTCTCGAGCTCGGAACACGGCTCGACGGAGTGCACGTCCTCGATCACGTCGACGAGGGTGAGTTCCTCGTCGGGGTTGTCGGTGACCAGGTGGTCGAACGCCAGGATCACCGAGCGGAACAGACGGTCCCGGAGGCGGTGGAGCTCGTCGCGGGACAGGCCCAGCTCGTCGGCGACCTCGCCGATGCTCGGCACGCGGCCGAGGTGCGAGGCGAGTCGCTGCTCGGTGGCCTCGAGCTTGCGGGACAGGCTCCGCACCGAGCGGGGCGCCCAGTCGGCGGCACGCACGGCGTCGATGATCGCACCGCGGATCCGCTGAGCGGCGAACCGCTGGAACGGGACGCCCTTGCTGTCGTCGTAGCGGCGGGCCGCCTCCACGAGACCCAGGGCGCCGGCCCGGGCCAGGTCGTCACGGTCCACGTGACGGGGGAAGTGCACCGCCACCTGGAAGACGATGTGGTTCACCAGCTCGAGGTGCTCCTCGATCAGCCGGGTGATCGTCTCCTGGTCGTTCGTACCGGCGACGAGCTCGCCCTGCTCCACCACCGGATCCGCAGCGATGCGATCCGCCCCGGTCCGTTCGGCACTGCCAGTACTCCGTGACTGCACGGTCTTCATGTCGTTGTCTCTCCTCCGCAAACCAGCGGATGAGGTATCGACGCGCGCGCGCGGAACCTTGAGAGATTTCTCGGGAAATTTCTCAGGCTCGTCGTCGGACCCGCCGTCCGCGCTCGGAGATCTATCGACCGCGGGCCCCGGTTGCTGAATGAAAGGGGCCGTCCGGCCCAGTTCCGACCACGACGCATCGGGGCCGGAACGGGGCCTACGCGACGCCCTCGAACACCAGCGAACGTACGCCCATCGCGGCGAGGTCGCGGAGCAGCTCCACCGGGCGTGCGACGTCCACGACGGTCGCGACGGGTGGGGCGCCACCGTCGAGGAGGCGTCGGGTCACCACCGCTGCCAGCGCCGACGACGACACCGCTGCCGGGGCGACGCAGGCGTACACGACCGTCGACGAGGCCCCGTCCACCCGACCGGTGACCGAAGCCAGGACACCACCCGCCTCGGGTGTCGGGCCTCCGTCGCTCCGGCTCCGGCGACGGACCCGGGGTCGCGCCACCACGCTCGCGTCCCGCGCCACCCGCACCGAGATCGTCGGGACCTCGCGGAGGAGCCGATGCAGGAGGATCCCCTCGCTCAGGTCGCCCCGACCGCAATCCACCGCGCCGACGGGGTCCGGGAACCACACCAGCTCCGACCCGGACCGGGCCACCACGTCGCTCCAGCGGCCGTCACGCCACTCCTGTGAGTCGGTCCGCGACGCCCGGGCCCGGCGCTCCGCGCAGGCCGGACCGGCGACCCCGCTGGCGGCGACGGAGATCTCGTCGACCTCGTCGAAGAGCGCCGAAGCGTGCACGGCGAGGGTCGTGGTCAACCCCGGGGAGGCAGCAGCGCCCACGACGACCGACCGTCCGACCTCCGCGGCATAGTCCTCGAGGCCGAGCAGCGAAGAGACCGTCGCCAGGGAATCGGCGAGGCTCACGACATGACAGCCCGCCGCCAGGGCGACGCGGGCCTCGTCGGTCTGTCCGCCATCGGGGGTGCAGAGCACGACCACGTCCACGCCCTCCGGGCCGTCCGCCAGATCGTCCGACGACAGGGCCGTGACCGTGACGGCGTGGGAGGCGACCAGTCGCCGGATCAGCGCCGAACCCACCATGCCGGTGCCCACGACCCCGACCCGGGGTGCTCCGGCCGTCATCGCAGGTCGTCGCCGGTCAACTCACGCCACGTGCCCACCTGGGTCGGTGAGCCCGAGGAGCCGCGGAAGCGGAGCACGACGCCACCGAGCGCTGCGAGCCCCATGGCCACCACGGCTCGACGGAAGGCGCGCACCGGACTCCTGCTCCTCCGTTCCTCGTGGGGCTAGCTGGAGTCGAACCAGCGACCTCACCCTTATCAGGGGTGCGCTCTAACCAACTGAGCTATAGCCCCGAGCAGCAGCGAGAGAAGCTACCGGAGCGACGACGAGTTCGGCTAGTTCGAAACGGGCCGGGAGGTCTCCTCCTCGATGACGCTGATCCACACGCCACCGACGAGGTCGGAGATGAGGTTGAACACGACCGTGCCGACCACGCTCGCCGTGGTGCAGGCGAAGACCATCACCAGGCCGAACAGGCCGTACTGCCGGAACACGAAGGTGCCGTCGAGCTTCCAGCCGGCGACACCGAGGTCGCTCACGAAGTTCTCGATCTGCTCGATGGTGCCCGAGCTCTGCGCGATGGACCAGATGATCACGATCGCGACCATGAACATGACCCACACGCACAGGAAGAACACCAACGAGAGCTTCAGCACCGACCACGGATCGACGTGACGGATGATCCGTCGGACACGTCGGGCCTCGAAGCGCTGCTTGCGACCCATGAGGTTGCGGCGGCCCACGGTGCGGGACGGGTCCAGACGACGAGGGCCGCCCGGGTCGGCGGCCACACTCTCCGCGGCGGACACGACGTCGATGGCCGTGACCTTTCCCGTGGGGAGGTCTCCGGGCGCGCCGGACGCGGACTCGGTCTGGGACGCGCTCACCTGCGAGAGCCTATCCGCCGACCCGTCCGAGTCGGTGTCTCCCCGACCGCACCCACTCAGCGCTCCGCCGCGGCCACGGCACTCCGACCCACGACGCGCACGACGACCGTGACGCCGGTGCCGCCGTCACGCGACGGGCCCGGCCGCACCGCCTCGAGCCTGCCTCCGTTCGCCGCGGCGACGCGGGCGCCGGCCGCCGGATCGGAGGCGCTGGCAAGGGCGACGAGGTCGGCGACCGCCTGGGCACGCGACCGGCCGATCGATTCCTCGGCGAGCCCGACGAGCGCCGCTCCGATCACCGCTGCGACCAGCATCACGACCACCACCATCGGGGTGGCCTGACCGGACTCAGCCCTCGCTGCCGTCGCTCTCGGCTGCGCCGTCGTCCGCCGCGCCCTCATCTGCAGCACCGTCGTCGGCAGCACTGCTGTCCGCCGCGACGGCCTCGTCGCTGTTCTGGTCCTCATCGTCGTCCGTCTCGGGGTCGTCGGTCTGGAGGACGCGAGCGACCGCAACCACGTGCGTCTCGTCGTCGAGGTTCATGACCCGGACGCCCGTGGCGTCGCGGCCCTGCTCGGAAATACCGGCGACGGGCACACGGATCGTCACGCCCGAGTCGGCCACGAGGAAGAGTTGGTCCTCGGGAGCCACCATCAGTGCGGCGACGACCTTGCCCTTCTCCTCGCGGAGCCCGATCGCCCGAATGCCCTGCGCGCCTCGGTTCAGGCGGCGGAACTGATCCGGATCGGTGCGCTTCCCGAAGCCCTCGTCGGTCACCACCAGCAGCTGGTGATCGGCCGCGACGACGTCCGCCGACACGACCTTGTCGTCCTCGAGCAGCTTCATCCCGCGGACGCCGGTGGCGTCACGGCCCATCGGGCGCACGTCGGACTCCGCGAACCGGATGCCACGACCCATCTGAGAGATACACATGATCTCGTCGCCGTCGTTGACCGGGAACACCCGCACCAGTTCGTCGTCGTCCCGCAGGTTGATGGCGATCAGGCCCGCCTGCCGCGACGAGTCGTAGGCGTTGAACAACGTCTTCTTGCCAATGCCGTTGCGCGTGACGAAGAACAGGTAGCGGTTCGTCTCGTAGTCGCGCGTGTCGATGATGGTCTGGATCCGCTCGTCGGGCTGGAGCTGCAGGAGGTTGACCAGCGCGGTCCCGCGCGCCGTCCGCTCCATCATCGGGATCTGGTACGCCTTCAACCGG
>JAXLRH010000017.1:0-29155 GCA_046331245.1 Acidimicrobiales bacterium
GAGCGATTCGCCAAGCACCGCGAACGACGCCGACGAAGTCGCGACCAGCCGGCACGTCTCGTCAGCGACGGTCGGCGCGGGCTCGTCGGGCGGTCCACCCGGTTCGGTCGGGCACGCCGGGCCGGCGGCTCGGCCGGGGACCAACACCCGTCGGACGATCAATGACCACGAACGACGCACCCAACCGACCAGGAACCTGGGCCCGTTTCCGATCACGCCAATCCGGCTGTCCCAGCGGACCGGTCGGCCTGATCTTCGGCCGCCTCATGGTCCCGACCACGGCGCCCGCCAACGACGTTGCGATCAACGCCCTCGGCCTCACCACACCCTCGGTCGTCCTCGAAGTCGGATTCGGCCAAGGCCGCACCGTCGAGCGACTCACCTCACTCGGGCACCGAGTCATCGGCGTCAACCCATCGCCCACCATGGTTCGTCAAGCCCGACGACTCAACCGCCGTGCCGTCCGCGCCGGCGCAGCCCGCCTCGAACCAAACGACGGCATTCGCCTCCCCTCGACGACGACCTCGCAGACGCCGCCCTGACCGTCCACACGATCTACTTCATGGACGAGCCCGGCACGACCCTGCTGAGATCGCCCGGGTGCTCCGTCCAGGCGGCACACTCGCCATCGCCTGCGTCGTCAACGACGACGGCCTCGACCCCTGGAAGGACCGGACGTCTACCGCACCCCGAGCATCGACGACATGCGAAACCACCTCACCGCCGCCGGCTTCGCAACCATCCAGCACACACGACTCGACGAGCCCCTCGGGATCCACGTCTTCACCGGCCACGCGCCCAAGTGACTTTCGGGTGCGTCCGCCCAATGACGAAACGGAAGGGCCGAAGTACACGATCTCGAGTTGGGCGATGCCCCGCCCGACGCCGAGCCGCAGCGTGGCGAACCGGTCTGGCTGTCCGCCGCCCGGCCTTGACCTTCTCGCTCAGTGCGGGTGGCGGTGGTGGGCGTCGCTTACGTGGGGGTGGGTGTGCGCAACCGGCGCGTGGCGGTGCGGGTGGGAGTGCGGGACCGTCGGATCGGCCAGCTCGGCCCCCGGCGGGTGCGCGTGGCGGTGGTGGTCGTCGTGGACGTGGCGGTGGTCGTGTTCGAGGTCCTCGTGGACGTGGTGATGGGCGTGACGCTCCAGGATCAGGAGGACGACACCGATTGCCATGACGACCGCGGCGGCGACCTCGCCCACGGTCGGTCGGTGGCCGAGCACAGGGATCGACAGAACGAGCCCGATGAACGGAGCCGTACCGAAGATCGCCGCCTCACGAGCTGCGCCGAGCTCGCGAAGCGCGTAGGCGTCGAGCACGACGCTCAGTCCGTACGACACAGCACCCAGGGCCAGAGCTCCGATCGCCACCCCCCACGGCGGCACCGGATCCGAGCGATCGACGACCCCTGCGACGCCCAGGTTGATCGCCGCCGCCGCGCCGGTCTTCACGAGGACGATCGCGAACGGATCACGTTCGGTCAGCGACTGGGTCAGGTTGTTGTCGACTGCCCACAACCCACAGGCGGCAGCAACGAGCACGACACCGATCAACGTGTCACCGCCCGTCGACCCGCCGGTCGTCAACAACCCCGCGCCCGCGAACACCGCAACTGCGCCCAACAGCGCACGCCGGTCGAGATGCTCACGAAACACCGCCAGAGCAACCAGCAGGGTGAACGGCCCCTCCAGGTTCAACAGCAGCGATCCTGAGGCCCCGCTCACTCGCTGCAGACCCAAAAGCATGAGCGCCGGCGCCAGGACACCTCCGCACACGACGATCCCGGCGAGGCGGGGAACATCGCTGCGACGCAGCGGAGCCTCCCCGCGGCGGCCGAGAGCCGGCTGCGCTGCACCCAACGCTACGAACGCTCCCAGATAGAGCAGCCCCGCCAACAGCTCAGCGCCGACGTGGTCGACCAGCAGCTTCGCGAACGGGGTGCTTGCACCGAACGTCGCTGCCGCCAACAGACCCACCAACGCCCCGTTGACCCGGCGGCGGCCTGGGTCGAGAGGTGCACGACTGTCGGCCACCTCACGAACGCTACGACGCCAGGCCCCAACTGGACACTCGACTCGACCGGTCGACTCGTTAGGGTCGCCTCGTGGCCGAGATACCTCCTTCTGACCTTGCGGTGTCGCCTCCGGCGGGACGACAGGCGCTCGGCCGCAACGTCAAGGTCGTGTCGCTGGTCTCGTTCCTCCAAGACACGGCTTCGGAGATCCTCTACCCCATCCTGCCGTTCTTCGTCACCGGCGTCCTGGGCGCACCACCGGCAGTCCTCGGCCTGATCGAGGGTCTCGCGGACGGCACCGCGTCGATGATGAAGGCCGCCTCCGGCCGCCTCGCCGACCGCCGTCACCGACGTCCCCTCGTCGCCGGTGGATACGGTATTTCCGCCCTCGGCAAAGCGATCCTCGCCCTTGCAGGCGGATGGCCACTCGTCCTGGTCGCCCGCTGCACCGACCGGGTCGGCAAAGGACTCCGCGGCCCGCCCCGCGACGCCATCATCGCTGACGACACCACCCCGGCGAACCGTGGGCGAGCGTTCGGATTCCACCGCGCCGCCGACACGGCCGGAGCCGTCGCTGGACCGCTCATCGGACTCGCCCTCTACCGCGCCTTCGACGAACGCTTCCGGCCCCTGCTGTGGATCGCCGTCATCCCCGCCGTGCTCAGCGTCGCCATGGTGTTCCTCATCCGCGAACGCCCCCACCCCGGCATCGGCGCGCGCCACCGATGGTCGGCTACTGGGCTGCCACCGACGTACTGGCGGCTCATCCGCCTCATCGGCGTCTTCGCCCTCGTCAACTTCCCCGACAGCCTCCTCCTGCTCCGAGCCAACGATCTCGGCTACAGCTTCGAAGGTGTCGTCGGGCTCTACGTGCTCTACAACCTCAGCTACGCCGCGCTCTCCTACCCCGCCGGCATCGTCTCGGACCGCGTCGACCGCCGCAGCGTGTTCGCCGCCGGGCTCGGCGTGTTCGCACTCGCCTACCTCGGTCTCGGCGTCATCGACTCGCCCGGATGGATGTGGGCGCTCTTTCCCCTCTACGGCGGCTACACCGCCCTGACCGACGGCGTCAGCCGCGCCTGGGTCTCCGACCTGGCGCCACCCGACCAACGCGGGACAGCCCTCGGCATCCACGCCGCCGTCAGCGGCCTCGGACTCGTCGTCGCAGGACTCTGGGCCGGACTCGCCTGGGGCGACAACGGCCGCACCCCACTCATCATCTCCGGCGCCGTCACCGTCGTCGTGGCGATCGCCACGTTCCGGGCGAAGACCCCTCACACCCCAAGCGAGTGACACCGCTTGGATCCACGAAGAACACGGCCAGGCACTGAGACGTCGGCCCCGGGCCGCTGGGGCCCGGGGCCGTCGTTGTCAGTTCACCGTGACGGTCGCCTTCATCCCGGCCTCGTAGTGGCCGGGTTGGTGGCAGCCAATGATGACGGTGCTGGCACGGTCGAACGTCGTGGTGAGGTCCTTCGTCTCGCCCGGGTCGACAGTCACGGCGGTGTCGGCACCCTCGTGGTGCATGCCACCCATGTCGCCCATGTCGTGATCGCCGGCCACGGTGGAGGAGCTCATCATCTCCCTGGCGTGCTCCTCCTGGGCGTCGGAGTCGCCGACCAGGGCTTCATGTCGAGCCGTTCCGGAGTTGGTGAACTGGAACGTGATCGTCTCGCCCTTGCGAACGGTGACATCGACGGGCTCGAACTTGTTGTCGACCATCTCGATCTTCACCACCTTCGTTGCGGGTGGGTCGTTCCCGGGGTCGGCCGTGGTGTGCCCGTCGTGGTTGGCGCAGCCGGACGCGGCCGCGGCCACCACGACGAGCGCGCTGAACAACGTGCGCATTTGCAGTCTCCTTGGTGTCGTCTGATGTGGCGTGGGATGGGACGTTCAGACGAGCCGGGGTACCGGCGGTTCGGGCGCCCACGAGAGGCTTCCCGAGCCGAACAATGCCGCGGGGCGGCACCGCCGCCGGGGCCCCGCGACACGACGGGGCCGTGTCGCAAGCGCCAGGACGGCGTAGGCGCAACCCGCCATCACCATGTCGGAGGAGTGTGAACCACCGCAGCCGTCGCCGTGACAGCCATCGTGGTGATCCGCAGCGCCGGCCATCAGCTCACCGTGGTGCCCTGATGAGGCCACAGATAACAGTGTGAACCCGGCACCGTGATCCATCGACGGATCGCCGAGTCCGTGCATGACGACAACGCCGATCGCCAGCACGACCACCAACACGACGCGGAAAGACCCTGCTCGGCGACCGGGCCGAGGTGGGCGCTCCGACGGACGCTGGATCAGGGGGCGGTCGATGAACATCCGGGACCAGTGTGGGCTACGACCGTGCCGGTGGCAGTTCAGCGGGCACCCGCTACGTGCATGAGCGCCTCGAACACCAGCTCCATCCGCGCTCCGGCCACCAGAGCGCCGACCACGGCGAGGAGCGGAAGGATCAGGAGCAGCGTCGACCGTCGGCGGCCACCGGTGGGCTCGGCGAGCAAGGCTTCGACCCGGGTCGCAGTAACCGACGAGCCGATGCCGAGAACGAGCCGCTGCGCCGTCGAGGCGTAGAGCGCGGCCCTGGCCACGGCCCGAGCGGTCGTCCGCCGATCGGTTCGTTCTGCGGCCTGCTCGTCCGCCGCCCGTTCGACCGCAAGGGCGTGAATCCGGACCAGCGAGCACAGCAACGGGTTGACCGCGACCGAGAGGGCAACGACGGTCGACGCCTGCGCGTGGCGGGCGTCGAGGTGCTCGGCCTCATGGGCGATCACCGCGGTCCGCTCCGCCGGTTCGAGCGCCCCCAGCAACGCCCGATCGAGCACGATTCGACCCGGGTGACCAGGGAGCGCCGGGACGGCGACAGCGGCACCAGCGTCGACTGAGGCGTCGACGATCCTCGGGCCGGGTTGCAGGGAACGATGCAGGTCGACGACGACGCGCCACTCGCGCACCGCACGCGACGAAGCGACCAGCAGTCGGGCCCCAGCGACGACGAGCACGACCAGACCGACGATCGAGGCGACCACCGGAACGTCGGCGGAGCCCTGCACCCGCCCGACGTCCCACCCGCCGAGCGACGCGACCAGCGGGATCTGCGCGACCAGCACCCACGCAGCGATGGCGGCTGAGGTCATCGTGGCGATCGCCACGACCACCCCGCCGACCGCAAGCCGCCACACGCTACGTCGTGGGTCGCTCGCGACGATCCGATCCGCAGAACGTGCGAACGCAACGCTCGCCAGCGCCGGAAGCAGCAGCCACAGGAGTGTCACGACGAGCCCTCGGTACGCGACAGCAGTTCGCGCAGCACGGCCTCCTCGCCAGGCTCGAGGCCGGCCACCAACCCGCACCAAGGAGTTCGACCCGGACGCAGCCGTCGCGTCCGCGATCGAACTCTTCTGGGACCACGGTTACGCGAACTCGTCGGTCCAGGACGTCGTCGATCGCCTCGGCCTGAACCGCGGCAGCCTGTACGCGACGTTCGGGTCGAAGCACGACCTCTTCATCGCCGCACTCACCAGGTATTGCCAGGAGGCGCCCACTCCGCTGATCGAAGCATTGGACGGCGACGGGCCCGTTGTCCCAGCCCTCCGCGGGGCGCTGCTCGACGTCGTCGACTTCGACCTCTCGGCACCCAAGCGTCGAGGCTGTCTGCTGCTGAACTCGGCGATGGAGTGCCTTCCCGGCGACCCGGCCGTCACAGCGCTCTTCGAACGGACGACCGCCGCCGTGAAAGCTGCGTTCGAGTCAACCCTTCGTCGCGGACAGCTCGACGGCGACATCTCGACGGACATCGCCCCCCGCGACGGCGCAGCGTTCCTGCTCACGACACTCCAGGGCATCCGGGTGCTCTCGAAGTCGGGCGCTTCGCGAGCCGAGCTCGAGTCGACCATCGACCTCGCGTTGGCGGCATTGACCTGACGCGACCCGCGTCCGACCCGGGCCACCCGCGTCCTCATTCTGGAACGTTCGTTCCAGTTCACAACCAAGGAGACCAACCATGACCGAACTCGACCTCACCAGGACCGCCGTCATCAACGCTGGGCCGGACCGACTCTGGGAGATCCTCGGCGACGACTTCCTCGACGTGGCCCATTGGGTCAGGTCGATCGCGAGTTCAGGGGCCAATCCGAACGCTCCTCGAAACGACGCCGGGCGCGAAGGTGGGCGATCTTGTGAGATCGCCGGTTTCGGGACGACCGATGAGCGGCTCACACGCTTCGACCCGGGAACTCGCAGCCTCGCCTACACCGTTGCAGCGAGGAAGATCCCACCCTTCGTGAAGGACATGCACAACGAGTGGAGCGTCGACGACCTCGGCGATGGTCGAGCACGCGTCACCTCACGGATCACCGCCGATGCCTCCGGCCCGATGGGCGCACTGATCGCGCCGATGATGCGCCGAAAGCTCTCCGCGACACAGAAGGACATCCTCGAGGACCTGGCCGCATACGCCGAGACCGGGGCGCCGTCCGAAGCGAAGCAGAAGGCCAACATGAAGCGCGGTGCCCGAGTCTCTCCACAGCCGAGTTGATGGGCGGCGTGCCGCCGACCTCAGATACGCGCGGACGCGCCCCCTACCATCGCCATCCATGATTCACGTCTCCGACTCCGTTTGCATCGATGCGCCGGCAGCCGAGGTCTGGTA
Source organism: Acidimicrobiales bacterium (assembly GCA_046331245.1). Taxonomy (GTDB): domain Bacteria; phylum Actinomycetota; class Acidimicrobiia; order Acidimicrobiales; family Microtrichaceae; genus SSF14. Next base: position 6,663 of record JAXLRH010000017.1, read on the forward strand.
CTGGCTCGCCCAACTGGAAGCAATCGCCCTGTGGTCCGAGAACGTCCAGACGGCGACGTGCGCGCCCGGACGGGACGCTGGCGTGGGCGCCGAGCGGCTGTGCACGCTCGGCGGAGGAATCACTCTCGTCGAGACGTGGACGAACTGGGACGAGGGGCGCTCGTTCACGTACGAAGGCCGCGGTCTACCGGGCGTGAAAATCGCCCGCAACACGTGGACCGTCGAGAGCCACGGGCCGCGCCAAACGCTTCTGCGCACCGAAGCCAGCGTCCAGCTGCGCGCAGGCCGACTCGGCGACCTCGCCGCACCAATGGTGCGGTGGCAGTCGCGCCGCATGGGCTGGCGGGCGCTCGCAGCGTTCAAACACCTGGTCGAGACAGGCGGGGCACCGATGGTCGCTCATGCACTGCTCGACCGCCCGCCGGCCCTCTGCTGACCCCCGGGGCCCGACGCACTCCCACGCTCGCCGGCAGCCTCACGAAACGGACGAAGACCATGTCGCGGACCGCACGTTCGGGGCAGGTTCCGCGTCGCCAGCCGCTAGTGCAACTCCCAGCACATGAACGCCAAACGCTCACGTCGGCCCTTTCGGATCGAGGAAGCGCCGAATCCCCGCTGACGTCGTGTTCGAGTAGGTCACCGATCCAACTTGGTTCCCGGATCGCAGACCGGCGCCGTGCCCGGCGAACGGTTCAGCACATGGCGCGCCCCGATGTGACGTCCGAGGACGAATCGAGCCTTCTCGTCAACCTGCCGCGATGTCATCGAGGCTCGACCAGACCCGTATCCGACGGCGTCAGCTTGTTGCGCCTTGCGCAACAAGCCAGTCTGTGCCACTTCCTGACCACGGTCCCAGAGCGCGAATCCAGTGTGCACGGACGGACAACTCAGGCCGCGAAAGGTCGATCGCCGGCATTCGCTCGGCTCGATCATCCGAAGACACGTTGAGGCGGCCGCGAGCAGCATGTCGGGCGTGGTCGACGGACGAGGCAGGGGCGCCGCTGAGGCCTCGGGCTGCCGGAAGGCACCGCAGGGTCTTCGGCACCCAACGATCGCCGCAGCGAGAGCAGAGCAACTCGACCCACCCGGGCGCTGAGCACCGCGGGACCGGGCCCTGAGTTGAGTTCACGAGGTGCGCACGCGTCGGCGTGTATCGCCCGAACCCGGGCGAAGCAGCGATCGGCCGCCGTGGTCAGGTGGTCGCCCCGACCTGGTCAGGGGTGAACACCTGCCCTCGGAAGGTCGGAGACCGCCTGTTGACTCGTCAGCGTCAAGAACCGACGGATGTCCGTGCCGGCCGCCGGGGCGTCGGGCGCGCTTAGGGGTGCATGACCACGAACCCGCCGGACCCGAATAACCGGCCCACCCTCAGCGTCGACGAGGTCGCCGACATCCTCGGACTCGACCGCAAGACCGTCTACGCCTCGGTGAGCTCCGGTGAGATACCGTCGCTGCGAGTCGGCCGACGCATCCTCGTCCCGACCCGATGGCTCGCCGATCTCATCGCACCCGATGCCCGCGACGCCGGTCTCACCGGTTCCCGGTCTCCACGATCGCAGCACCCCGCTCAGGGTCAGCTGCCTCTCTGATCCAGGAGACCAGTCCGATGAACGGATGGATCACGCAGCGGCGTGGCGTCTACTACGTCGTCCTCGACCATGGCACCGATCGCCTGACCCGGAAACGACAGCGACGCTGGCACCGGGCAGGAACGACCAAGCGCTCGGCACAACATCTGCTCACGACCCTGCTCACCGAGCACGAGACGAACCGACAGGTCGAGGCCGACGAGATGACGCTGCGGGTGTACCTGCTCGACGAATGGCTGCCCTCGGTGCGCAACGAGCTCCGGCACTCCACCTACGAGTCCTACCGCCGCAACCTCGTCAACCACGTCCTGCCCCACCTCGGCGACGCCCGTCTCCAGATGATCCGCCCCATGGACCTCACACGCTTCTACACCGGCCTGCTCACCGACGGCAGGCGGAACGGCAAGGGCGGCCTGTCGGCGAAGTCGGTTCGCAACGTCCACGTCGCATTGCACAAGGCGTTCGACGATGCGGTCGACCTGCTGTATCTGCGGTCGAACCCTGCCGCCTCGGCGAAACCGCCCAAGGTTCGAGCCACCGACACCGACTCGATCCGGTACTGGACCGGGCCCGAACTCCGGCACTTCCTCGACAGCAACCAGGACCACCATCACTGGCCGGTCTGGTTCCTCGCCGCGAACACCGGGATGCGACGGGGCGAGCTACTCGGACTCCGGTGGCGTGATGTTGACTTCGGTGGACGGTGCCTGTCAGTTCGCCGAGCGATCATCTCCGTCGCCGGCGAGGTCATCGACTCCCAGCCCAAGACCCGGCGGGGGCAGCGCACGGTCGACCTCGACGCCCACACCCTCGACGTGCTCGCCGCACACAAGCGGGCTCAGGCCGAGCAGCGCTCCGTCCTCGGACTCCCCGGAGCATCGGAACTCGTGTTCACGAAGCCCGACGGCACCAACTTCCACCCCGACAACGTGCGCCAGGCGTTCGAACGACGGGTCCTCCGAACCGATGTCCCGCGCATCCGCTTCCACGATCTGCGCCACACCCACGCCACCCTGCTCCTCAAGGCCGGTGCGCCTCCCAAGGTCGTCTCGGAGCGCCTCGGTCACGCGACGGTGGCGTTCACCATGGACGTCTACGCACACGTCATCCCCGGCATGCAGGCCGAGGCAGCGCAGCTCTTCCACGACCTGGTCTTCGCGGCCGACGAGCCCGGACCAGCACCTGAGGTCACGGTCGATGACAGGTCCGACGCACCCGGATGATCGGCGGGAGGCGTCGTCACGCCGGCCCCCTCCCCGATGACCTTCGGGTTTCCCGGCAGACGCTGCGCGACGCGATTTCGCAGATCTGGCAGACAATCTGGCAGACACGGGCCGATCGACCGTCGCCGGGAACGACAACGGCGGGCCGAAAAGCCCGCCGTTGCTGCATTCTCGGTTGGTGGCGGGGCAGGATTTGAACCTGCGACCTTCGGGTTATGGTGCACCGACGCCCGTGTGAGCTGGTCGGCCTCATCGGCGTTCTCCCTGCTGAACGAGCGAATCGGGACGGTGCACCGCTCCGTCGTATGCGTTGGTGGGCGCCCGTTGGTGCCCGTCGTGTTGTACGACTGTTGTGCAGGGCAGCTCTAGCGGCGGCACCACGCTCGTCTTTTGTGGTGGGTGCGGAGGTCGTGGCGAGACGCTGGAGGAGATCCGCGCAGGAGTGGCCGTCCGACACGTCACGGCCGCCTTCACCTGTCGACCGGCGCTGAAACGTGCACGTGACGGCTATCGTGGCTGTCGTGTGGCAGCTCTACCTGTGATCTGACGGACACACCCCGCCGATGGTGAGCGGGTGTTCGGCCAGCGCCGTGTCCTCCGGTTCCGCCTGTCCGTTCGATCGCCAACAACCCGTCTCGGGGCTGGAGAAGGAAGAATTCATGTCCATCCACAGCACTGCCCGGGCGCGGCTCGCGCCTGATTGAAGCTGACCTCTGGTGTCGGCGTCAGGCACGGTGGCCGCCTGGTGCTCACCGACATCTCGATCGCCGTCGCGACCGGCACCGACTCGGTGTCGTCGGAAGAACAGGCCGCGGCAAATCGACGCTGCTCCACGTACTCGCCGGCCGGCTCCACCGAGGCCGGGGAGGTCCGCGCATCGGCAGTCTCGGCATCGCCGAGCGGAGATGACCGTCGAGCAGAGGAGCAGGACGATCGGCGATCTCGTCGACATCGAGCTGGCCGACACCCGTGCAGCGATGCACCGTCTCGGCACCCGGCCACCAGCGCACTCGCGGAGAGCCGAGCAGGCGCTGACGTCGAACGCCGCAGCGCTCGACGACGTCGCCCTGCGCTCGACGCCTGGGACGCCGACCGGCGTCGACATCGCACTGCAGGAACTCAGCTTGATCACCGACCGCAGCCGCCGGCTCACCACCATGTCGGTCGGGGAGCGCTACCCGGGTCCGTCTCGCCTGCCTCCTCGGAGCGCACCACGACTTCCTGCTCCTCGACGAACCGACCAACCACCTCGACCAGCACGGGCTCGAGTTCCTCACCGACGCCCTGCGCTCCACCAAGAGCGGGGTGGTGCTCGTCAGCCGACCGGGCATTGCTCAACCATTCGCCACCGCGATGCTCGACCTCGACCCCAGCATCGACGGACGCCCACGCCTCTACGGCAACGGATACGCCGGCTACCTCGAAGGACGCACCGCGAACGAGTTCGCTGGGAGCAGGCCTACGAACGCCACCAGTCGAACAGGCCCGACTCGCAGACGACCGCTCGACCGCACAGAACCGCCTCCAAGCCGGATGGCGACCGCCCAAGGGACCGGCAAGCACCAGCGGGCAACCTGCGCGCCGAGCCTGGTGCGCCGTCAACCGACACCTCGACAACCTCCACGCCCACGACGTCACCGAAACCAGTGCCACCGCTGCAGTTCCGCCTGCCCGAACTTCCCACCATGCGCGGCGTCACCCTCCTGCACGCCGAACAGGTCACCGTGACGAACCGGCTCGCCGCACCGGTCACCGTCGAGCTGTCGTCCGGGCGACCGGCTCCTCGTCACCGGACCGAACGGCAGCGGCAGGTCAACCCTGCTCGCCGTCCTCGCCGGCCACCTCCACCCCGACCACGGCCACGCACGTCGCCGCCGACGCCCGGGATCGGACTCGTCGCGCAGAGGAGTCCCCGTCGGCCGACCGCCGAACCACTTGCGCGACGTCTACCGAACACGCCTCTACGAACTCCTCAACAACGGGCTGACCGAAGGCCGAGACCGTGTCGCTGCGCTCCTCGGCCTGCTCAGTCCGCCGATCTCGCACGACCGTCGCCGAGCTGTCCATGGACAGCAGCGACGCCTCGACTATCGCACTCGCACTCGCCGCCCGACCACACCTCCATGCTCCTCGACGAACCCGCAACCACCTGCTCGCGCTCGTCGACGAACTCACCCAAACCCTCGACACCACCCCAGCCGCCGTCGTCATCGTCACCCACGACCGCCAACTCCGACACGACCTCCAACACTGGCCCACCATCACTCCCACAACACCCACGTCACCGGGAATAGATCGGGCTTCGGACCACTCAGTCACTCGCGACCTCCACACCCGCGTACGTATCAGCCCAGCGTCGCCACCTGCGTGCCACACGACCCCACACCGAGCGCCGTCATCGTCCGGGAAGCCTCGATAGTCATGTGCTCACTGGTCCTGTCGGTCTTCGGGTCGTTGCGCGGAAGAAGGGTGGTGGGTGACGCCGCTGGGACTGGGGATGGTTTCGTGGTGGAACCGATCGTCGAACTCCTCGGGGGATTCCACAGTCGGACCCCGCCGCCGAGCGTGATCGGAGCGACGACGACGTGGAGCTCGTCGACAAGCCCTGCCTCGATAAACGACCGGACGGTCGTAGGGCCGCCGCCAAGCACGAACGTCGAGTCCCCGCGGCGACCTTCGCTCGCTCGACGGCCTCGACTGGTGAAGCGTCGAGGAAGTGGAACGTAGTGTCAGCGAGTGTGATCGATGGCCGCTCGTGGTGGGTGAGCACGAACACCGGTGTGTGGAACGGTGGAGTGTCACCCCACCAGCCCGTCCACTCGTGGTCGGTCCACGGACCGCACGCTGGGGGGCCGAACTTGTTGCGACCCATGATCTCGGCGCCGATCCCGATGGCGAAGTCGCGCTCGAAGTAGTCGTCGATGCCGAGATCCGCCGGGCCGGTGCGGCCCGGCCAGCTCGCCGTGTCGAATCTCCAGGCCATCAACTCGGTCGAGGTCGGCGTGGCCGAGGCGCTCGAGGGTTTGCTCCTCGCCGGTCCCATAGCCGTCTGGGAGACGGTGAAACTCTGAACTCTGACCCGTTGCGCCGGCTCCCTGTTTTGGTCGACTGGTTGCGAACTGCAATCAGTCGGCCCGGCCTCTAGTTACACTGCTTTCATGGCCGCAACCGGTCGGTCGCGGGAGTTGACGGTCCCTGACGGACGATCGGGCTGTCCGATCAACATGACCATGGAGTTGCTCGGCGACCAGGTGGACCTCGTCGTGCTCCGCGATGTGATGTTCGGCGGGCGCGAGGTTTGCGAGCTCCTCGGCAACTCCCTCGAGGGCATCGCCAGCAACGTTCGCGGCATGCAAGCCTCGCGAAGCTCGACACCCAGGGCTCTGAGCCGCCACCCGGTTCCCGGTCACCGTCAAGAAGGTCGACTACTTCCTCACCGAGGCCACAATCGAACTTGTTCCCTTGATCGTTCAGCTCGGGGCCTGGGGCGCACGTTGGCTCCCCACCACACCGGAGCTGACCATCCGTGCCCAACTCCTCGCCGACGGCGGCCCCGACATCGCCGAGCGCTTCATGGACGAACTGCGGCGCATCCGCATCGACCGCCAACCCGCCGCAGACGACGAGGTCCTCGCCGAACTCGACGCCGCCTACCACCACACCATGGCGCAGTCGTGACGGGCGGCCCTACGAGCTCGACCACACAGAAAGACGATGGCGCGCTCGTTCTGGAGCGCGATATCGACACTTCCGGTCGCCGGGGGCGTCGTCGCCTTCGCGTTCTTGACCGCGATGTCCGGCTCCGGCGGCGACGGCTCGACACCGTCGAACTCCCGGACGATGTTCCCGCTTGCCGGCCAGCGTGCTCGCCAGCGGGATGCGGAGCCGCTGGAGCGCGTCCAGGGCGGTGAGCGCGGTTCACCCAGCGCTGACGTGTGGTGAGCCGCCAGTCGTCGACGTCCTGGTTGGCGGCGCAGGCTTTCGGCGGCTCGACGCAACTGCTCGAGATCGACATCACCCGACACCGACACCACGCTGGCGCCAACGCCACCGATCCCAGGCGACAGCGACCACCGTCGGCTCCGACACCGGCAGCGCACCGCCGGATGCCAACCACCGACCAGCGATGCGACGCCGCCAACCACAGCAGAAAGCCAATCCTCCCTGCACGACGCACGTTGCTCACGCCGGCGCGGGCGACGTCGACGGACTCGGAGCCGAGCGAGCATCACGTCGACGTGCGGGCTACCCTCTCCCGCTGGGCGCGCTTGTCGCACTGCGCGCTGCGCCGACCCCAGCGAAGAGATCGAGCAGGTGCTCGCTCTTGGCGCTGTCGAATCGCCGATCGCCGCAACGGCGATGGGAGTGGTTGGATGGTGCTGGCCGATCGGGAAGGTCGGTTCTGCATCGTTCGGGCGACGAAGAATGTGCGGTGACCTTCGGCACAGGTGTCGTTTCTCCGCTCGTCGCAACGGCCAGGGAGGTCAAGTCGATGCATCCAGGTCCTGTGCGACGTCGTTCACGCTGGCCGAAGGCGCCGAGGTTGTCCTACCTTGCGGCTGGTGATCCTCGCCGACCTTCGGTGCTCTTGATCCACGGGTTGCGAGCTCGGCCAAAGCACGCTCCGCGACGTGATCGGCCCTCGCGAAGTTGCCTACGTCATCGCTCCCTGATCTGCCCGGGTAGGGTCGCTCCGACGTGTTGCCGCATGCCACGTTCGACCGTTACGCCACCGCCGTTCACGAACTGCTCGTTCATCTCAACGTCGGTGATCGCTTCGTGTACGTGCACGACTGCGGCGCGCCCGTGGCCGCGGGTATCGCCATGGGTGAACCAGGCGCGTCACGGGATTGATCATCTAGAACGCCAACGCACATTGCAGGACCTTCCGCGGATGGAAGCCCACGTCTTCGACGCTGGCCACTTCCTTCTGGAAACCCACGCCGCACCCGCTGCGATGCTGATGGTCGACTTCGTGGAGCAGGTCCCGCGGACAGCATGATTCGCAGGCGCAGGCATTGCGCGATGAAGGCCTGAAGCCTCACCTCGCACAGCCCAGGCCTTCGACGTCGGGGCCGAGCTCATTCGAGAGCCGCGGTGGTGGTCCACAGGTGTCCGTCGGGGTCCGCGAAGGCGGCGTAGCCCCGGGACTTGAGCTGCGGGTCCTCGAGGACACGACCACCGACGCCGCGGACCCGTTCGACGAGGTCACCTCGTCCTGACCATCAGGCGGCCACATCGAGCAGACATTCGGTCAGTCTCGCTCGGCGACCCGGTGTTCTCGATGACCCCGCGAAGCCGTCAGCTGGGATCAGCATGAGCTGCACACCGTCGGCCAGTTCGAGGCGAGCGGTTCGGAGCAAGCCGTCGTCGGCGACCGGGCCGACAGCGGTGAGCCGGAGCGCCTGTCGGTAGAAGTCGAACGAGCTTGACGGTCAGCGATCGGCAGAGCGATGGTGAAGTGCATTTGCCGACGGCCTACCTCGTCGATGCGGCGGGGCCGACGGGGTTTCGATCGCGGCCAATTCGTCGATGTGGAGCACGCCGACCGGCGTGCGCAACGTGCCGCTCTCGGACAACGACGAGTTCGATTTGGGCGTGAGTTGTGCTCGCGCCCGGGATGCCTGCACCAGACCGTGACCTTCGGGTTCGGACCCCGGTGCAATCGTACTGCTGTTGTACGAGACCACGGATCGCGACCAGCAGGAAGCCTGCCGCCGGAGCGGAAGGGCCTCTGGTGGTTCTTTGGTGGCGGGGGCAGGATTTGAACCTGCGACCTTCGGGTTATGAGGCCGATCCAACCCGTCCCGACTGGTGCCGTCGGAGCCCGTGCACCCTGGAATTCCGGCGTTCTCGGCGTTCGGCGGCTCCACGTCGTGCCGTCCCGTACCGCCGCCGTGTCCCGGATCTGGCGACAGAACTGGCAGACACTTCGATGCGCGAGGACGAGCTGCTGAACCCAGCTCGTCCTGGCTCGGAGGTTAGGCGGGCGACACGGCGTCGGCGAACGCTGCTCGCATCACCGAGCGGTCGATCGGACTCGACGATCTCGTCGGGGGCCGATGCCCATGCGGCGGCCATGTCCGATGGCGCTTGCCCGAGCAGGCAGGCGGCGGCCTGGAACGCTGCATCGCGAGCCACCACCTCCTGAGCGACCCTGGGACGGAATCCACGGGATTCTGACGGACACAGACGGTGGAATTCCGGGTTCCGCTGAGCGTCCGTCACAGGCGAACGACTCCGAAATGCGGCGGCCGCGGGTCTTTCGCGGGGCTGGTGCAGGTTCCCGACGCGAGCCGCCGAAGTGCGCCTGCGATTCCTCGGTGAGGCTGAGTGCAGCATCACCTGGGACCTTCTGCCCTATCTCACAGTCTCTTACTATGGGACTCTGGTAAGCGAATCGAGACCCACGACGCACTTCCCCTGCGTTGCCCGGCCCCGATCCGCAATTCACGCACGAGGTGAGGGCCAGACGATCGATCTCGCCGCCTCCCGCACCTCGAACGCACGAGGAGGCGCCGAATGAGCAATCAATCAACTACCGAGCGGGGATCGTTCGGTTTCATGTTCGCGGCAATCGCTGCGGTGTACCTGCTGGGGATCGGGGCGATCACCCTGACCGCCGCAGCGATCAGCGACGGCGGGGGCGCGGCGCCCGGTTCGACCGAGACGAAGATCGTCGAGGTCATGCTCTCCGAGTTCAAGGTCGAGCCGGCGTCGATCGACGTGGTCCCCGGCCAGAAGGTCCAGCTGGTCGTGATGAACCACGGGACGATGCCCCACGACCTCAAGGTCGACGGGTCAACGGGCACGGCGATGCTCGACCCGGGGGCGAAGGAGATCGTCACCGTCGGGCCCTTCGAGGCCTCGACGCAGGCGTGGTGCACGGTGGCCGGCCACAAGGAGGCCGGCATGGTGATGGACATCAACGTCACCGGCGCCGCGGGCGGAGGTGGCGGGGCAGCCGGCGGCGGATCGACCGCTGCCGCCAACGGGGCGACCGGCGCGACGATCGACTCCGCAGCGACTCCGGCGGCCGACTGGGTCGCGTACGACCCGAAGCTCGCACCCGCGCCCGGCGGCACGGTGCACGACGTCGACATGCACGCGATCGAGAAGGAGATCGAGGTCGCCCCCGGCGTCACCCAGCTCATGTGGACCTTCGATGGGAAGGTTCCCGGCACGATCCTGCGCGGCAAGGTCGGCGACCTCTTCAACGTGACGCTCACCAACGACGGGACGCTCGGCCACTCGATCGACTTCCATGCGTCGAAGGTGGCGTGGAGCGACGAGATGCGCACGATCGCACCCGGGGAGAGCCTCGTGTACCAGTTCAAGGCCGACTTCGCGGGAGCGTACATGTACCACTGCGGGACCGCACCGGCGCTGCACCACATCGGCAACGGCATGTTCGGCGCCATCATCATCGACCCGCCCGACCTGCCACCGGTCGACCACGAGTTCGTGTTCGTCCAGTCCGAGCTCTACCTCGGCGCCAACGGCAAGGAGGGTGACCTCACCAAGATGCTGAACCAGCAGGACGACGCAGTGGTGTTCAACGGGTACTACAACCAGTACAAGTTCGCCCCCATCCGGGTGGAGCCCGGTGAGCGGGTGCGGGCGTGGGTCATCGACGACGGCCCTTCGGAGAACTCGGCCTTCCACATCGTCGGCACCATCTTCGACACAGTCTGGAAGGAAGGCACCTACCTCCTGCAGCCCGATGCCCGACGCGGCGGCTCGCAGGTGCTCGACCTGCAGCCCGCTCAGGGCGGGTTCGTCGAGTTCACGTTCGCCGAGACCGGCTTCTACCCGATCGTCACCCACAAGTTCGCCAACGCCAGCCGCGGTGCACTCGGCCTCTTCCAGGCCGGCGATGCAACGATGCCGGAAGGGGCCGGCCACTGACAGGGTCGGGCACGGGAGCCCGGTCGGGGGCGACGGGAGGAGTGACATGGATCGCCTGAGCTCCTCGGACGCATGGTTCCTCGACGTGGAGTCGACGACCGTGCCGATGCACGTCACCGGACTCCTGCTGCTCGACCCCTCCACCGCCGGCTCCGACTGGTCGCCCGAGCGGCTCCGCCGGAACGTGGGAGCGAAGCTCGCCGCGATCGCGTCGCTCCGGCGGGTCCTCGTGGAGGTCCCGCTCGGGATCGACCATCCCACCTGGCGACCCGTCGTCCCCGACATCGACGAGCACGTGCGCCACCGGACGGCGCCCGGCCACCGGACCGGACGTCCCGGCGCGGTGATGAGCGAGTTCGCCACGACGCCGCTCCCCCGCGACCGGCCGCTCTGGGAGGCCCTCGTCATCGACGGCCTCGACGACGATCGGGTTGCGTTCGCCATCAAGGTCCACCACGCCATCGCCGACGGCGTGACCGGGCTCGAGCTCCTCACGGAGATCCTCGACCTGAGCCCCGAGCCCACGCCGGCGCCCGACCCCGGGATCCCGACCGACGTGGCCGCACCTCCCGCGGCAGCGAACACGCTCGCGGCGGCCCTGGCGCACCGTGCCGTCACGCCGCTCCGTCCCGTGCGGGCGGCGGCCGGACTGGCCACCGCGGCCGGACGGCTCGCGGCCAGGACCGCCCGTGGCGGCACCGACCGCGCCGCACATCCGCTCGGAGCACCGCGCACCCCGTTCAACGGGACGCTCACGGAACGTCGCACGGTCGCGTTCGGGCAACTCCCCCTGGCGGACTTCAAGCACGTCGCCCGAGCGGCCGACGTCACGGTCAACGACGTCGTCCTCGCCGCCGTGACGTTCACACTCCGGCGGAGCCTCCAGCGCTCACGCCGACTCCCCGACCGGGCGCTGATCTGCTCGGTCCCCGTGTCCACCCACGGGGACACGGGGAGCAAGTCGGCCAACCAGGTGTCGGACCTCTTCGTCCCCCTGCCCGTGCACCTCGACGAGCCGCTCGAGCGGCTGCGCGTCGTCCACGACGGCTGCATCGAGGCGAAGGCGTTGCACTCGGCCCTCGGAGCGAGCGTCATCGGCGACCTCGTCGAGCTGCTGCCCGCCGCGTCGCTCCGGCTCGGCGCACGCATCTACTCGCAGGCCGGCCTCGCCGACCGGTTCGCCCCGATCCACAACGTGATCGTGTCGAACGTCGCCGGCCCACCCGTGCCCCTCTACCTCGAGGGCGCCGAGGTGGAGGGCCTGTACCCGTTCGGCCCGCTCGTCGAGGGGACCGGCGTCAACATCACCGTCTTCTCCAACGCCGGGCGGATGAACGTGGGCGTGATCACCTGCCCGGACCTGCTCCCGCGGCCCGGGACGATCGTCGCCGATCTCCGCCGCGGGATGGACCAGCTCCTGGCCGCGGTCAAGCCGGCCGACCCCCACTGAGTCTGCGCCGATTCAGAACGTGCTGGCCGCGGCCAGGCCGATGATGAGCAACGTGACCAGCACGAGGAGGACGATCGCCTGCGCGTGCGGGTGCGACGGCCGCTCGACCGGTCGGCGCGGATCGCGCCGCGCCGTCACGCTCCCTCCGACCATCGAGCCGAGACACCCCGCCGGTAGGCCGAGCCGAGGAGGTTCGTGCCGTGGACGCGGGCGACGTTCGAGGCGAGCTCCTTCATGATCTCGGCGTTCGGCCCCGACCATCGCTCGTCGATCGTCTCCTCGAACAGGTCGAGCCATCGATCGAAGTGCGCAGCGGAGAACGGCGACCGGACGTGCACCTCACGGTGCCGGGCGTACGGGTTGCCGATGTAGCCGGGGGTGCCGAACAACGCCCGACACCAGAAGGCCGACAGCTTCGGGAGGTGCTCGGCCCAGTCGACCTGGGCGACCTCCTCGAACAGCGGTCCCAGCAGGTCGTCCTGGGCGACGGCCGGGTAGAACGTCCGGACCAGGTCGTCGACGTCCTCGGGCGTGTCGACGTCCCGGGCCGGCGGGGCGATGGGGCGGGCGGCGGTGGCGCTCATCGGTTCCTCCTCCGCCGACACGAAGGCACTTGGCGTCGGCCTCGCTAACCTATAGTCTCTAACTATGCGATTGGAAATCACGCGACGCACCGACCTCGCGACCCGAGCGCTCCTCCACCTGGCGGGCCAGGGCGAGCGGACGAAGTCCTCGGCGCTGGCCGAGGCCGTCGGGACGACCCCGGGCTTCCTCTCCCAGGCGATGACCCCGCTCGTCGCTGCGGGATGGGTCCGGTCCGACCCCGGGCCGACCGGTGGATACACGGCCCTCGCCGATCCCGCGACGGTCAGCGTGCTCGACGTCATCGAAGCGGTCGAGGGCCCGACCGACACCGGGAAGTGCGTGCTCGAGGACCGGCCATGTGCGGGCGCGGCCATCTGCGCGCTGCACCGACCGTGGTCCGCTGCCCGTGCGCAGCTGCTCGACGAGCTCGGCTCCACTCCCCTGGCCTCACTGATGAAGGCCAGGCGCTGATGGCCCACCGTCACGACCCGGGCTCCGAGGTTGGCGTGAAGATCCGCGCCCATCCCTCGCTGTGCCTCGGCTACGGCCTGTGCCATCGATTCGCGCACAAGGTGTACCACCTCGACGAGGAAGGCCACATCGCCTTCCACCGCCTCGACGTGCCGGCCGACCTCGCCTTCGAGGCGTGGATCGGCGCCTCGGTGTGCCCGCAGCGCGCCATCACCGTCATCGGTGAGCCCGAGGACCACTGGCGCCAACGACGCGACCGCCTGGCCGACGCCGCGAACGAGTCGACCACGTGACCACCACCACGACGAAGGCGGGCGTCCGCGCACCCCGGTCGGAGTTCCGCTCCGTCGCGCTGCCGAGCGAGCACGGAGGATGGGGCCTCACGGCCGAGCCGGCCCTCGCCGGGCTCATCGTCGCGCCCGGCGTCGCGGGAGCGTGCCTCGCATGCGCAGCGCTCACCGCGTTCCTCGTCCGCACGCCGCTCAAGATCGCCGCAGCCGATCGGCGCCGGAACCGCTCGCTCCCCCGCACCCGGATCGCCCGACGGGTCGCGACGGTGGAGCTGCTCGTTCTGGCTGCACTGGTCGCAGGGGCGGTCCTCACGGCCGACGCGCCGTTCTGGCAACCGCTGGTCGTCGCCGCGCCGCTCATCGCCGTCGAGGGATGGTTCGACGTGCGCTCGCGCGGTCGTCGGCTCGCTCCCGAGCTGGCCGGAGCAGCCGCCATCACGTCGGTCGCTGCGTTCATCGTCCTCGCTGACGGCCGGAGCACAGCCCTCGCCGCAGCGGTGTGGCTGGTGCTCGCTGCCCGCACCGTTACGTCCATTCCCTGGGTCCGGGCGCAGGTCGCCCGACTGCACGGCCACGCGTCGTCCAGCGCCGTGACGACGGCTGCCGATCTCGCGGCGATCGCCCTCGCCGCCGCGGCGGTCGTCGTCGACCGCCGCGTCATCGCCGGTGCCGCCGCCGTCGCGGTGGTGCTCGCGGCGCAACGCACCTGGGGCCGCACCGACCCGCCACGACCCGTCGTCCTGGGGCTGCGCCAGATGGCACTCGGATTCGGTATTGCACTCGTGACCGCCGCCGGCATCGTCGCCGGCGGCTGAGAGGAGACCACGTGACCGACCTCGCTCCCCGCACGACCCTCGGCGACATTGTCACCTCGCAGCCCGCGGCGGCCCGAGTGCTCGAACGCTTCGGGCTCGATTACTGCTGCGGCGGAACGGCGACCCTCGGCGCTGCCTGCGCCGAGAGAGGGGTCGACCGCGCCGAAGTCGAGGCGGCGCTCGCCGATCTCGGCGACCCGGCGCCCGCGGACTGGGCGCACATGTCAGCCGTCGAGATGGTCGACCACCTCGAGGCCACCCATCACGCCTACCTCTGCGTCGAGCTCGAACGGCTCCACCGACTCGCCGACAAGGTCGAGGCCGTCCATGGCGAGCGGCACCCCGAGCTCGCCGAGATCCGGTCGACGTTCGCCCAACTGCGGGCCGACCTCGAGCCCCACCTGCTCAAGGAGGAACGTGTCCTCTTCCCCATGATCCGCGAGCTCGCCACGGCGACCGAGATGCCTGACTTCCATTGCGGCACCCTCCGCAACCCCATCTCTGTGATGCTCCGCGAGCACGACCGGGCCGGCGAGCTCCTCGCACAGCTCCGCTCGCTGACCTCCGACTACACCGCACCGGCCGACGGGTGCGCCAGCTACCGGGCGCTGTTCGACGATCTCGAGCGACTCGAGGCCGACACGCACCTCCACGTCCACAAGGAGAACAACCTCCTCTTCCCCGCGGTCGTGGCGATGGAGAACGCCGTCGCCCGATGAGGATCCCGGGGCGGCACGCGCCCGGCACGCGTAAGGTTCGCCGAGGGGTTTCGATGTGATGAGCACGTCACTGGATCGACGAGGGGTGGTCTGGGGCCTGGTCGCAGTTGCGGTCGTGGTCGCACTGACCTTCTTCGGCAGCGATCGCCTGGTGTGGTTCGACGCAGCACTCGTCGGCTACCTCTTCGGCACCGTCTTCGCGGTATTCGGGGTCGTCTACCGCTACGCAGTTTGGCTCCGTCGGCCGCCGACGGCGATGCTCAACCGCCGCGGATGGGACGCGTTCCGCGCCCGCAAGGCGCGGAACGCCGCTGCGCTGCCATCGCTCGTCGCGACCCAACTGCTCACCCAGGGCTTCATCCGTCGCCGCTCGCGCGCACGATGGGTCGCCCATCAGCTGGTGTTCTGGGGCTGCCTGCTCGCCGCCGCGGTCACCTTTCCGTTGACGTTGGGCCTCCTGCACTTCGAGAGCGTCGACCAGCAGGCCGATCGCTACCAGGTGTTCGTTTCCCGTGTGGGCACGCTCCACTTCGACGCCGACAGCATCATCGGTTGGACGACGTTCCACGCGCTCGACATCGCCGCGGTGCTGGTGCTCGCCGGCGTGTTCGTCTTCCTGCGGCGCCGCCTGAACGATCCGGGCGCACTGGCCGTCGAGCGCAGCGGCGACTTCCTCGCGCTCGCCGGGCTCTTCGCCGTGTCGGTCACCGGGCTGTTCCTGACCGTGTCGAGCACATGGCTCGACGGCCGCTTCTACTCGGCACTCAACACGCTCCATGCGTTGACCGTCATCCTCGGGCTGATGTACCTGCCGTTCGGGAAGCTGTTCCACATCTTCCAACGGCCGGGCAACCTCGGGGTCGCCTACTACAAACGACAGAACGCCGAGGGGCCGCCGGCGGTGTGCCGACGCTGCGGCGACGAGTTCGCCAGTGCACAACAGATCGCCGACCTCCGGGCGGTCCTCCCCGCCGTGGGGTTCGACTACACGATCGACGGATCCGACGGCGACGCGTCCGCCACCGGGAACTACCAGGACACCTGTCCCGCATGCCGGCGGGCGTCGGTCACCTTGGCGCAGACGGCACGAGTCGGGGGGTTCGGCTGATGGCACGCATCCCGATCAGCGAGGAGGAGCTCGTCGAGCGGTACGGGCCGCACCTCAACCAGGCGCCCCCCGGCGGATGGGACGCCGACCTCGAGATCGACCGCGTCGTCGAGACGCACTGCTGCTTCTGCGGCCAGCAGTGCGGCATCAAGCTAAAGGTGCACGACAACGAGGTCGTCGGGTTCGAACCCTGGTACGACTTCCCCTTCAACGAGGGGAAGCTCTGCCCGAAGGGCGTCAAGCGCTACCTGCAGGGCAGCCACCCCGACCGCCTGCTTCACCCGATGGAGCGGGACCCCGAGTCCCCGGGCGGATTCCGCCGCATCAGCTGGGACCAGGCGCTCGACCGCGTCGTCAGCGAGATCCGGCGCATCCAGGCCACCTACGGCGACGACGCGTTCGCCATGCTGTCCGGCGTCTCCTTGACCAATGAGAAGAGCTACCTGATCGGCAAGTTCGCCCGGCTCGCATTGCACACTGCGAACTTGGACTACAACGGCCGGTTCTGCATGGTCTCGGCCGGGGTCGGCAACAAGAAGGCGCTCGGAGCCGACCGGGCACCCAATCCGTGGAGTGACATCCCGCTGGCCGATGTCGTCTGGGTCGCCGGCTCCAACGTCGCCGAGACGTTCCCGATCACCACGAGCTACATCTGGCGGGCTCGGGACCGCGGCGCTCGCCTCATTGTCCAGGACCCCCGAGTCGTGCCGCTCGCTCGCACCGCTGACCTGTTCCTGCCGGTTCGCCCCGGGAGCGACTCGGCGCTGTTCGGTGCCGTGCTCCACGAACTGATCCGCCACGACTGGCTGGACCACGAGTTCATCGATCAGCACACGGTCGACTTCGACCTCGCCGCTGCGAACGTCGCCGACATGACGCCCGCATGGGCGGCGGAGATCTGTGGAGTGCCGGCGGCGCGGATCGAGGAAGCGGCGGAGTGGTGGGGCACGTCGGCGACGGCGATGATGCTGCACGCCCGCGGGATCGAACAGCAGTCGAAGGGCGTCGACAACGTGCTCGCGGCGATCAATCTCGGCCTGGCGACCGGGAAGTTCGGCAAGCCGGGGTGCGGCGTCTCGACGATCACGGGCCAGGGCAACGGGCAGGGTGGCCGCGAGCACGGCCACAAGTGCGACCAGCTCCCCGGGAACCGCGACATCACGAACCCCGAGCACCGCTCACACGTCGCCGCCGTGTGGGGGTGCGACGAATCGGAGATCCCAGGCAAGGGCATCCCGGCCCAGGAGATCATCGAGGCGATTCACGACGGATCCATCAAGGGACTGCTGTCGATCTGCTTCAACCCGGCGGTGTCGGCTCCCGACACGGCGTTCACGGCCGAGGCGCTCGACCGGCTCGAGTTCTACGTCGCGATCGACTTCTTCCTCTCGGAGTCCGGCCACCACGCCGACGTCGTCCTCCCCGGTTCCCTCCACGAGGAGGACGAAGGTACGTCGACGAGCGGCGAGGGCCGCATCATCAAGATCAACGCCGCCGTGACACCGCCCGGCGAGGCAAAACTCGACTGGCAGATCCTCCTCGACATCGCCGAGCGGCTCGGTCGCGGCGAGCACTTCCGGTACGGCAACACCGAGGAGATCTTCGAGGAGCTCCGACTGGCGTCCGCCGGCGGAACCGCCGACTACCGGGGCGCGACCTGGGATCGGATCGAGTCGGAGCACGGCCTCTTCTGGCCGATCCCCGAGGTCGGCCACCCCGGCACCCCACGCCTCTACGAGGGCGGGCGGTTCGCCCATCCCGACGGCCGGGCACGTTTCCACGCCATCGCGTGGCGCGAATCGGCCGAGGTGGTCGACGCCGACTACCCGGTGTGGTTGACCACCGGCCGCGTGGTCAGCCAGTACCTCTCGGGCACCCAGACCCGCCGCATCAAGGCGCTCGTCGACCAGTATCCGGAACCGCTGTGCGAGATCCACCCGATCCTCGCCGACGAGCACGGCATCGCCGACGGCGACCTCGTCACCGTCACGTCGCGCCGCGGTTCCATGACCCTGCCGGCAAAGGTCGTCGCCACGATCCGACCCGACACCGTCTTCATCCCGTATCACTGGCCGGGCACCCAGGCGGCCAACCAGCTGACCAATCGCGCCGTCGATCCGTTGTCGAAGATGCCCGAGTTCAAGGTGTCCGCGGTCCACATCGAACGCGCCGGCGGCTCGGCGACCACGACGGACCACCGGGACTTCGACCTCACCGAGGACGACCGGTGAAGCGCGCCCGGTACGGGATCGACGACAACCCGATCTTCGTCATCGACCAGAGTCGCTGCATCGGATGCGAGGCATGCGTCCAGGCCTGCCAGGAATGCGGCACCCACCGCGGCCAGTCGCTCATCCACCTCGAACGAATCGACCGGGCGGCGTCCACTCAGACGGCACCGATGGTCTGCATGCACTGCGAGGACCCCACCTGCGCCAACGTGTGCCCCGCGGATGCCATCAAGCAGACCGAGGGCGGGATCGTGCAGTCCGCTCTCAAACCCCGCTGCATCGGCTGCTCCAACTGCGTCCTCGCCTGCCCGTTCGGCGTCCCCAAGTACGTGGCCGAGTTCGACCAGATGATGAAGTGCGACATGTGCACCGACCGGACGTCGGAGGGCTACGCCCCGATGTGCGCCTCGGTGTGCCCGAGCGAAGCCCTCTGGTACGGGACGACCGAGGAGTTCCACGCGACCCGTAACGGATCGCTGCTCGACCAGTGGCTGTTCGGCCGGCAGTCGGTCCACACCAAGGTCTTCACCGTCGTCGACGATCCGACGGCCGGGCCGATCGACGCGCTCTCGTCTCCCCCCACCACTTGGCTCGACGACCCGTTCGGCCTGTCCGGGCAACTCTGATCGAAGGACACCGCGTGAACGACACCGACCCCACCACCACGCCGATTCCCGACCCCGTGTGGAAGCGCGACTTCCCCTACGAGGCCGTCGCCGAGGAGGACGTCACCCGGCGGGAGTTCGCCCGCTACCTCGTCGCCGGAGCGGGGGCCATGGCCGCCGGCAACGTCGGCCTCGCTGCGTGGACGCAGCTGCGCACGATAAACACCGGCGAGCCGCGGGCGATCGCCGCACTCGCCGACGTGGCCATCGGCGACACCCACCTGTTCCGCTACCCGACCGACGAGGATCCCGCGGTGCTCGTCCGACTGGGCGACCGCGACGTCGTGGCGTTCAGCCAGAAGTGCACCCACCTCGGCTGCGTCGTCTACTTCGAGGCCGCCGAGCATCGATGGCACTGCCCGTGCCACGAAGGCAACTTCGACGAGCGAACAGGAGCCGTGCTCTCGGGGCCTCCCACACGGCCGCTCGGTCGGATCGATGTCGAGATCCGTGACGACGATCGGATCTGGGCGATCGGAGCGGTCGGATGAGGCGCTCGGAGCGTTCGCGCCGCGCCTCGTCCGCCGCAGTCGTCTACATCATCGTCCTGGTCGCGTTCCAGGTCTTCCTCATCACCGTGGCAGTCGAGGCGTTCCAGTCCGACGACGAGCGGCTCGCGTGGGCCACGGCCGGCGTGTCGGTCGCGCTGGCCGCGCTCTCCGCCGCCGTCCTCCGCTACCTCCGGCCATGACCGCCGGGCACGGTCCCCGGCACGGGATCGAGACACTCTTCCCCGGCTACTTCGCGATGGTCATGGCCACGGGCATCATCGCCATCGCCGCCGCGCAGCACGAGCTCACCGGGATCGCCCGTGGGCTGTTCGTCATCACCTGCGTGACCTACGGGACGCTCATCGTCCTGAACGTCGCCCGGCTCGCCCTCGCACCCCGCGCGCTGGTCACCGACCTCACCAGCCACGCGAAGGGCTTCGCCTTCCTCACCGCCGTCGCAGCGACGAACGTCCTGGGCAGTGCTGCCGGCGTCGTCGGTGGATGGTGGGACGCAGCACGGGTTCTGTGGTGGGTGAGCCTGCCGTTGTGGGCGGTGCTCCTCTACACGACGCTCATCGCCGTCGTGGTCCGGTCCGACAAGCCGGGCCTCCAGGCGGGGATCAACGGCACCTGGTTCCTGCTGACCGTATCGAGCCAGTCGATCGCCGCCCTCGGCGCGCTACTGCTGGGGCACCACGGGGGTGACCTGCTGGCGTTCGCCTGTCTCGCGATATTCCTCCTCGGGATCGTCCTGTACCTCATCGTCATGACGATGGTGTTCCTACGATGGACGTTCCACGAGCTGCAGCCGACCGAGACCGATCCGCCCGCATGGATCGCCGCCGGCGCCGTGGCCATCACCGTCCTCGCGGGCTCCAACCTCCTTGCGGCGGTCCCGTCGGCCCCTCGCCTGGCACGGCTCGCTCCGGTCATCGAGATCCTCGTCACCCTCTCCTGGGCGACGGCGACGTTCTGGTTCCCACTCATGGTCGCGATCGGGGTGTGGCGTCACGTTGTGCGCCGCGTTCCGCTGCGCTACCACCCGTCGTTCTGGGCCCTCGTCTTCCCGCTCGGGATGTACAGCGCGTCCACGTTCAGGATGCGGGCGGTGCTCGGGATCGAGGAGGGCGCATGGCTGGCCCCGGTCGTGCTCGTTATCGCAGGAGTCGCGTGGGTGGCCACCTCCTCGGGGTTCGTCCACCGGTCCGTAACGTCCATCCGTCGCTCGGCACACGCGACCGACCCCGTGCCCCCGGGCGCCGGGTGATCACCGCCGAGCCTCCGCTCTTCCGGTGCCCCCCAGTTCACCGGCCCGACAAAGGAGGCTGCGATGGCTCGCACTCCGTTCCCCGTCCCCTACGGCTGGTACCAGGTGCGCTGGCTCAGCGGCATCGCAGACACGATGCTGTTCGGCTGCAACAGCCCGGGTACCTCGAACACGCGCGAGCAGCGGTTCGGCTTCCGCGTCCGCCGTCTCGGCGACGACGCCACGACGTCGACCGTGGGCGACACCTTCGTGGCCGTGATCACCCAGCAGATCCACGAGGACCTCCCGATCTGGCGGAACAAGGGGTGCCTGACGCGCCCGATGCTCGCCGACACCGACGGCCCCTACCTGAAGTTCCGCGAGTGGGCGTTGCTGTTTTACGGCGAGGGCGTCGACTTCGACCGGGAGGTCTATCCTCCGCTGCCCCCGGCCACCAGCCGGCCGCCCGTCGAGGGCATGATCAAGCACTCGGCGTCGTCGCGTCTGCAGGACGAGGACCGGATCCGCGCCAACATGTCCGCCTCGAGCTCACCGGGCCGGGAGCAGGGTCCGTGACAGAACCGAGCCGGTGGGTCGAAACGACCCGACGAAACCCGAATCACTCGTCGTGGTACATCGAGCGGTTCCGGTCGATGGCAGACGCAGGCGCCGATCTGGCGGGCGAGGCTCGCTTCGTCGACGCGATGGCGCCGCGGACGGCCCGCATCCTCGACGCGGGGTGCGGGCCGGGTCGCGTCGGCGCCGAACTGGCCGGGCGAGGCCACGACGTCGTCGGGGTCGATGTCGACCCCGAGCTCATCGCCGCCGCGGAGGCCGACCACCCGGGACCGACCTGGATCGTGGGCGACCTCGCGGAGCTCGACCTGGCCGCCCACGGCATCGCCGAGCGGTTCGACGTGATCGTGTGTTGCGGCAACGTGATGCCCTTCCTCGCTCCGAGCACCCGGCGCGACGTGCTGACCCGCCTCGGTGCTCATCTCGACCCGGGCGGACGGATCGCCGTGGGGTTCGGCAGTGGACGCGACTACGACTTCGCCGAGTACCGCGACGACGTCGAGCGCGCCGGGTTGATCATCGATCTCGAGTTCGCGACCTGGGACCTCCGCCCCATGACCACCGATGCGGAGTTCATGGTCAGTATCCTTCGCAAGGCCTATCCTGAAGTCCCCGACTATGTGACTTGACTACGCAACCGAACAGTACCAGAACGGAGGTGTCCCATGACCCGAAACCCACCCCGACGTCGCTGGACCTGGCACACCGACACTCCCCGGGTGCTCCTCGAATGCGCCGAGCCCGACTCGCCCGAAATCATCGCGGACGTCATTCGTCGCGAGGGTTACGCCGTCGCAGTGTGCACGGGCCCCGATGGGTCGCATCCGTGCGACCTCCTGACGCATGGGGCCTGCGAACTCGTGGACGAGGCCGACGTGGTTGTGAACCTGTTCCACACCCGGATCGGCGACGAGATCGGCACCCACGTCGCGTCGATCCGCCGACCGCCTGCGATGGTCACCCAGACCGCACGGCCATCTGAGTTTCGCCCGGACCACCCGGAGGATCCCCGGGTGGTCACAGTCGGCCGGAGAATGAACAGGGCGCAGCTTCTTGCGTCCATCCGCGAAGCGCTCCGCCGGCGGAACGCGCCGGGCCCGGTCTGGGGAGACGGCAATCCCTGAGT
>JAXLRH010000018.1:0-24465 GCA_046331245.1 Acidimicrobiales bacterium
TGGGCAACCCGGTGATGATCGCCCCCATCCGCCTCGTCGACCAGGACACGCCCGAGGCCCGGGTGCTCGACCCCTCGCTCCCCAAGCACGCCGGCCTCTACCTGGGCACCGACAGCTGGGACGGCTTCGGCTGGGAGCGCGACCTCGTGCTCGACCACATCGGCACCGCCGGCGTCGCCGACGTGTCCTTCCTCACCGGCGACCAGCACTCGTTCTGGGCCGCGCCGCTCACGCCCGACTTCGACGACCCGTCGGCCGTTCCGGTGGCCTACGAGTACACCGGCGGCTCGATCAGCTCACCGTCGGGCATCACCGAGAACTCGCTGTCGGGTGGCCTGGCGAGCTTCGCCACCCAGCCGGCGTTCGACTACAGCGAGATCCGGCGCAACGGCTTCGGCCTGGTCGACTGCACGCCCACCGGCATGTCGGTCACGTTCCACGAGCTGCAGCCGACCATCCGCGCCGCCATCACGTCACCGAAGGTGCGCTTCGACGCCACGCCGGGCGTGGTGCAGCCGACCGTCACCGCCCTGTAGCCGTACCATCGGCGCCGATGACCGGCGCCCGCGCTCACGCCCACCTGGCCCAGATCAACCTCGGCACCCTGCTGGCCGATCCCGACGACCCGCTGGTGGCGCCGTTCATGGACGCGCTCGACCGCGTCAACGCCGTCGCCGACGCCGCCCCGGGGTTCGTGTGGCGACTCCAGACCGACGAGGGAAACGCCACGTCGGTGTCGGTCACCGACGACCCGCGCACGATCGCCAACCTGACCGTGTGGGAGTCGGTCGAGTCGCTGAAGGACTACGTCTACCGGAGCCCGCACGTCGAGGTCTTCCGGCGCCGTGCCGAGTGGCTGGTGCCAAAAGGTCGACGGTTCGCGCTGTGGTGGGTGCCCGCCGGCGAGATCCCGACCGTGGCGGGCGGTGTCCGCCGTCTCGAGTTCCTCGAACGCCACGGCCCCACCCCCTATGCGTTCGGGTTCGCCCATCCGCAGCCGCCGCTCGTCGTCGAGACCACCACACCCGACGACCCCGGGACCGCGGCGTTGATCGCACGACTCGACGCCGAGCTGCTCGCCCTCTCCGGCAACCCGTGCGAGAACCACCTCACGCTCGGCACCGGTGAGGTGACCGGCGGCCGCGGCGTGATGTTCCGCCTGCGCCTCGATGGCGAGCTGGTCGGCTGCGCCGCGGTGCGACCGGCCGTCGGCGCCCCTCCGGGGACGGGCGAGCTGAAGCGGATGTTCGTCGACGACGCCTACCGCGGGCAGCGCCTCGGCGCCGCCCTCCTCGACCACGCCGAATCGGCTGCGATCGGCCTCGGATTCACGTCGCTCCGACTCGAGACGAGCGAGCGTCAGCCCGCCGCCATCGCGCTCTACGAGGCGGCCGGCTTCACCAGGCGCGAGCCGTGGGGCGAGTACCTCGAGACCCCCGACACCAGCCGTTGCTACGAGATGTCGCTGTCGGCCTGAGCGTCGATCGGCTCGCCGGGCGCCGGGCCCCTCGCCGGCAACCGCAGGTTCCCGAGCGCCACCGTGCCGAGGTAGGCCACCACCAGGAACGCGGTGAACAGCAGGCTGATGGCGATCGTGCGCTTGTTCGACAGCGGATCGAACGCCACGTCGCTCACGTCGTAGAGCAGCGTGCGGGGGCGCGACAGGACGTCCCAGCTGTTGTAGCGGGCGAAGCGCCCGAGGTAGATCCCGAACCCCGAGATGCCGAGCACCCCGAGGGTGACGATCCACCCCCAGGCCCGGTGGAACGACGCGCTCACGATCTGCTGCACCATCCGCAGTGAGGCAAAGCCGGCGAGCAGCCCGGCGAGGCCCATCGAGAACAGGATCAGGGCGTCGAACCACAGCGGTGACACGTTGCTCCGCCGCAGGTGGATCATGTCGGTGACGATGTAGGGCGAGTTGGGGAAGAACAGCAGCCACCCGACGAGCGGGAACAGGATGCGTCGGCGCGACCAGTGCGCACGCCATCCGGTCTCGGCGATCAGCGCGAACCCGAGCGGCACCCACGCGAGGAAGAGGTTCCACAACAGGAACCGGTAGCCGAGCCCGTCGCCCAGCCGGGAGCGCAGGGCGAGCAGCGCCACGGGGAACGCCGACATCGCCGCCAACGTGAAACCGAGCGCCACCCGCGACGAGATGTCCTCCCGGCGCAACCACGCGATCAGTCGGCCGAGTGCGGCGCCGTCGGGCTCCATCGGCACACGCTACGCCAGCCGAATCGGCCGACCGTGGCGCTCGCCGTAGGCTGACCGGCGTGAGTACGCCGACCTCAGCCGCCCCGACCGCCCCCGGCGCGACCGGTCCCCTCCCGCAGGGCGAGGCCAAGGTCGCGGCGGTCCGCGCCATGTTCGACACCATCGCGCCGCGCTACGACCTGGTGAACCGGTTGATGACCTTCCGCATGGACGTCGGGTGGCGTCAGCGCGCGGTGTCGGCGCTCGGACTGGTGCCCGGCGAGCTGGTCGCCGACCTGGCGTGCGGCACCGGCGACCTCTGCTTCGAGCTCGATCGCAAGGGCCTCGTGCCCATCGGCTTCGACCTGAGCTTCGGCATGCTGGCCCACGCTCCGAAGCCCTTCCCGCGTGCGCAGGCCGACGTGCTACAGCTGCCGCTGGCCGACGGATCGATCGACGGGGTCACCTGCGGGTTCGCCCTCCGCAACTTCGTCGAGCTGGACGGGTTCTTCGAGGAGCTGGCGCGGGTCGTGCGCCCTGGCGGCCGCATCGCCCTGCTCGACGTCGCGCAGCCGCCCAACCCGCTCCTCCGTGCCGGGCACTCGATCTACTTCGGCAAGGTCGTCCCGCTGGTCGGCGGGCTGTTGAGCGACAAGGACGCCTACGCCTACCTCCCCCGTTCGGTCGCGTACCTCCCCGATCCCGACGAGATCCTCGCGATGCTCGTCCGTTCGGGGTTCTCCGACGCCCGACGGTCGCTCTTCAGCGTCGGCATCAGCCAGTTGTTCAGCGCCACGCGGGACCGCGACTGAGATGACCGACCGGCCCGACACGTCCGTCACGCGCCGCACCGACGGCCGCCCGCCGGTCGAGGGCCTGCCCGACACCATGTTCCTGTCGCCGCGCCGCGAGCTACGGGGCTGGGGCGAGGCGATGCGCATCGAGGTGCCCGCGCCGTGGGTCGACCACCTCGGCCACGTGACGGCCGAACTGGCGTCGATCGCCGCCACCTCCGACTGCGGCGACCTGCCGGCCACGGGTCCGGTGGCCTTCGCCGCGCTCCTTCGACCGCACCGCCGCCGCCAGCTTCGTCGTGCCGGCCGTGCTCGCCGGCTCGACCCCCGACGGCACGCGCTGGACCACCACCGTCGGCCAGCCGATTCTGTTCTGCGAGATGCGGGGCAGCGCCCGCATCTCGCAGGGAACAAAGCTGCCGAAGCCGCGCGAGCTGGTCGTCTCGACCGCGCTCGACCCCACCGCGTGGTGCGACCTGGTGGGCGAGGCGACCAAGCGGATCGCGGCCGGCGACCTCCACAAGGTGGTGCTCGCCCGCGAGCTGCTCGTGCGCGGCGACCGGCCGTTCGACGCCGCGGTGATCGCCGATCGTCTCGCCGGGGCGCACCCCCACGCCTACCGGTTCGCCGTCGACCGCTTCGTGGGCGCCAGCCCCGAGCTGCTGGTCTCGCGCTTCGGGGACGTGGTCCGTGCCCACCCGATGGCGGGCACCGCGCCGCGCACCGGCGATCCCGACGTCGACGCTCGCCAGGCCGCCGAGCTGCTCCACTCGGCCAAGAACCGCGACGAGCACCAGATCACCATCGACATGGTCCTCGACACGCTCCTCGGCTTCACGAGCTTCGTCGACGCCGGGCCGGCGCCGTCGGTCGTCGCCGCCGGGAGCGTGCAGCACCTGGCGACCCTGGTGGAGGGCCGGCTGAGCGAGCCACCCCCCTCCGTGCTCGAACTGGTGGCCGCACTCCACCCCACCCCAGCCGTGGGTGGCTTCCCCCGCGACGCCGCGCTGGCCCTCATCGACGAGCTGGAGCCGACGGCCCGCGGGCGGTACGCCGGTCCCGTCGGCTGGGTCGACGCCGCGGGCAACGGGGCGTGGGCCGTCGGGCTGCGCAGCGCGCAGATCGACGGCGCCGAGGCCCGCCTGTTCGCCGGGGTCGGCGTCGTGGCCGACAGCGACCCCGCCAGCGAGCTCGCCGAGACGGAGGCGAAGTTCGCCGCCACCCTCGGCTCGATCGTGCGTCTCTAGTCCGCGACGAGCGGCAGGATCGCGGCGCGGACGGCGTCGTTGATGGCGCGGTGGTCGGCGACGTTCCGCGAACGGTGACTCCGCTCCAGCACCACGAGGGGTCGCGGCGCTGCGGCCCACGCGTCGAGTGCGCCCACGAGCTCGGTGGCCGATTCAGGGGCGACCAGATCGAGGCCGTGCGCCCCGATCAACGCCGCGAGGTCGACCGGTTGGGGCGTGCCGAACAGCTCTTCGAAGCGCTCGCCCTCGAGCCGGTCGGCCTGGGGCAGGAACGAGAAGATGCCGCCGCCGTCGTTGTCGATGACGACGAGACAGAGCGGCGCGTCGCGTCGCGCCAGCCCGAGGAGCCCGTTGGTGTCGTGGAGGCGCGAGGTCGCCCAGCACGCCGATCGTCGGTCGGCCGACCCGAGCGCCACGCCGAGCGCCGTCGACGTCACACCGTCGATGCCGTTGGCGCCGCAGTTCGAGTGCACCGTGAGCCCGTCACGGCGATGCCCGTACCACTCCAGGTCGCGCACCGGCATCGACGACGACACCCCCAGGTGACCGTCATGGGGCACGGCGCGCGCCGCGGCGTCGACCACGAACGGCTCCCCCGCCAGCTCGCCGAGGAGCGCTCGACGGGCGGCGAACTCGACGTCGGCCCACCGGTCGGCCCAGTCGGGCGGCGCCGGTTCGACGTGGGCGAGCAGCTGGCGGCAGATGGTGGCGACGTCGCCGACGACCTGCTCCGCGAGGACGTGGTCCGGGTCGGGGATCATGCCCCACCGGTCGATGCCCACGTGATGAGCGCCGCTGCGGGTGAGCCACTCGTTGGTGACCCGCGACGCCAGCAGGCCGCCGAGGTGGAGCACCACCTCCGGTACCAGCGCGTCGGCGGCCTCGCTCACCCGCAGCACCGCGTCGAAGGTGGTGACAGCGGTGGTGGCGGCCGGCGTCCGCACGCCCGAGAGGTGGTCGCACAGGATCGGCCACCCGAGGAGCCCACCGAGCCGGGTGAGGGCGGCGGCGTCGTCGTCGTCCAGCGCCGCTCGCGCCCCGGCGACGACCAGCACGCGCCGGCCGCCGACGGCGCGGACCATCGTGGCGAGCTGCTCGTCGAGCAGCCCCCACGCGACCGGATCCGGCCGCACCACGGTGAGCCGGGGGCTCAGTTCCCCGGGCTCGCCGAGCAGGGGCTCCCGGAACGCCAGGTTGCAGTGCACGGGACCGGGCGGGTGGCCGACGCCGCCCAGCGACGCGAACCAGGCGTCGGCGGCGAGGTGGCGCCACCCCGGCGCGTGCTCGGGCTCGGACGGGCCGGGCTCGACGAACCAGCGCACCGACTCGCCGTACAGGTTCGTCTGCCGGATCGTCTGCGGCGCGTGCACGCCCTGCAGTTCCGGCGGCCGATCGGCGGTGCAGACGATCATGGGCACGCCGGCCTGGTGCGCCTCCACGACCGCCGAGTGGAGCTCGGTGGCCGCGGTCCCGCTGGTGGTGAGGACCACGGCCGGCACGCCGGTTGCCCGGCCGATGCCGACCGCGGCGAACGCCGCCGATCGCTCGTCGAGGTGGACGTGCACGGCGATCTCGTCGTGGGCGGCGAGCGCGACGGCCAGCGGCGTCGAGCGCGAGCCGGGGGCGACGACGGCGTGGCGCACGCCCAACGCGGCCCACTGGTCGACGAGCGTCGCGCAGTAGGTGGCCTGCACGTCCTCGGGTGCCGAGGGCAGCGGCGGCAGGTCGGCGGATGATGGCGGGAGCGGAGGTGGACCGCCGTACTCGGGCACGGGGGCCACCCTACGGTTTCCTCTCGGGTACCCACGAGACGGACACTCGACGGCTACCGTCGAGCGCCATGTGGCGCGACGTCGGGTTCGACGACTCCCCCCGCCCCATCGTCCTCCTCCACGGCTTCGGTCAGACCGGCCGGTGCTGGGGCGCGTTCGGCGACGCGCTCGCAGCGGCGGGACCGGTGACGGCGCTCGACCTGCCCGGCCACGGCGCCGCGTCCGCGGTCATGGCCGACCTGCCCACCACCGCCGACCTGGTGGCCGAGTCGATCGACGAGCCGTCGGTGGTGATCGGCTACTCGTTCGGCGGTCGGGTCGCGCTCCACCTGGCCGTTCGGCACCCCGACCGGGTGGCAGCGCTCGTGCTCGTCAGCGCCACCGCCGGCATCGACGACGAGGCCGAGCGTGCCGCTCGGGTCGCCGCCGACGAGGCCCTCGCCGCACGCATCGAGGCCGAGGGTGTCGATGCCTTCGTCGACGAGTGGCTGGGGCTGCCGATGTTCGCCGGCCTCGACGAGGCGACGCAGTTCGTCGACGAACGGCGCTCCAACTCGGCGCTCGGGCTCTCGTCCTCGCTGCGCCTCGCCGGCACCGGCGCGCAGGAGCCCTTGTGGGACCGCCTGAGAGCGCTGACCATGCCGGTGCTGGTCGTCGCCGGTCAGGACGACACGAAGTTCGCGGCCATCGCCGAGCAACTGGCCGCCGGCATCGGCCCCACCGCCACCCTCGCCGTGGTCGGCGGATCGGGCCACTCGGTGCACCTCGAGCAGCCGGCGGCGACCGCCGATCTCGTCACGGCGTGGATCGGCGCGCTGAAGCGCTGAGCCCGCTGGGTCGGCCGGCCCCGAGCGCGGTCGCTCAGATGTAGGTCGACGCGATGAGGCCCGCGGTCAGGAGCACGCCGAACACCATCTGCGCCTTGCCCGTCGCCCCGAGCACCGGGATGAGCGCAGGCCCCTTGGCCCCGCTCAGCACCGTTCGCGTCGGCGCCTGGCTGAACATGATGGCGGCGAACGCGAGGCCGCCGATCGGCCGCCCGCCGAGCCCGGCCACGAACGGCAGCACGAGGAACGGCAGCGCCAGGAGCGCCACGTAGAGCACCCGGGTGCGCTGGTCGCCCAGCTTCACGGCCAGCGTCCGCTTGCCCGACACGGTGTCGCCGGGGATGTCGCGGAGGTTGTTCACCACCAGGAGCGCCGTGGCGAAGCAGCCCACCATCACGCCACAGCCGAGCGAGATCCAGAGCAGTTCGTTGCGCTGACCGTCGATGAGGTCGGCGAACCTCGTCGTGTCGATCAACCGGGAGTCGACGTCGCCCAGCCGCCGAGCGGCGTCGGTCCACGGAGACAGCTGCACGTAGGTCGAGCCGACGGTCGCGACGAGCCCGAAGAACACGAACACGAACGCCTCGCCGAGGCCGAGGTAGCCGTAGGGCCTGGGGCCGCCGGTGTAGAAGTAGCCCGCCGCCACCGCCGCGAGGCCGACGGGGATCAGCTCCCATCCGACGCGCACCACCAGCACGCCGCCGGCCACCAGCGCCACGCCGAACGCGATGGCCATCGCCCGCTTGACCTCGCCGGGCGTGGCCAGACCGTTGCCCACCAGGCGCGGCGGCCCGACCCGCCTCGACGGGTCGTCGGTGCCGCGTTTCCCGTCGCTGTAGTCGTTGGCGTAGTTGGTGGCGATCTGGAGAGCGAGTGCCACGACCAGCGCCATGGCGAAGTTGATCCAGTCGATCCACGGAAACGGGACGCTTGCGTGCCGGACGAGCACGCCGGCGGGCGCGTGGTTGAGCCAGCCGCCGTCGCCGGACGGCACCGCCGTGCCCCACGCCACCGCCGTGCCCACGAGCACCGGCACGACGGCGGCGGGCAGCGTGCGCGGGCGGGCGCCGAGCACCCAACGGTTCTGGCTCATCGGTGTGTGGTCGCTCGCCTACGGACGCCGCGGGAAGCGGGAGAAGTCGGGCTTCTCCTTGTTCTTGTAGGAGTCACGCCCGTACTGCGCCTCCTCCGTCTGATAGAAGAGCAGCGTCGCGTCGCCGGCCAGCTGCTGGATGCCGGCGAGGCCGTCGTCGGCGGCGTTGCACGAGCCCTTCACCATGCGGAGCGCCATCGGCGACATCGAGAGCATCTCGGTGCACCACTGCACCGTCTCCTCCTCCAGCGCCTCCAGCTCGACCACCTCGTTCACGAGGCCCATCTCGTAGGCGCGCACGGCGTCGTACTGACGGCAGAGCATCCAGATCTCACGAGCGCGCTTCTGGCCGATGTTGCGGGCCAGGAGGCCCGAGCCGTAGCCACCGTCGAAGCTGCCGACCTTCGGGCCGGTCTGACCGAAGATGGCATTGTCGGCCGCGATGGTGAGGTCGCAGACCACGTGCAGCACATGGCCGCCCCCGATGGCGTAGCCGGCCACCATCGCCACCACCGGCTTGGGCGTGCGGCGGATCTGGATCTGGAGGTCGAGCACGTTGAGGCGGCCGATGCCCTGCTGGGCCAGCGCGTCGTCGCCGATGTAGCCGTCGTTGCCGCGGATGCGCTGGTCGCCGCCGGAGCAGAAGGCGTAGTCGCCCTGGCCGCACAGCACGATGACGCCCACCTCGGGGTCGTCGCGGGCGATGTCGAACGCGCGCTGCAACTCCTGGAGCGTCTGCGGGCGGAACGCGTTGCGCACCTCGGGCCGGCGGATCGTGATCTTGGCGATCGACCCCTGCGCCTCGGCTGGCCGGCCGACCTCGTAGGAGATGTCGCGCCAGTCGCGCGGGTGCTCGGGGTGCGTGGTGTCGGGACGGGCGTCCCAGTCGAGCGCGGGACGGATGGTGCACCGCGCCGGATCGGTGATCTCACCGATGGGGCGCGCCGGGGTGATGCTTCCGAGGTAGCTCATCGCCCCGCACACTACCGGCCGGGCGATTCCCTACTGCGAGCCGTGGACGTGGTCGCACGCCTTGGTGTCGCCCGGCTTCACCTGACCGGCGCCGACGCCTTCGAGCGCGGCGAACGGGCCGCACGCGTGCTTGGTGATCCACACGTGGATCATGGGCCGGGGGTCGCCGAGCCGCCGCTGACCCGGTGGGCAGTCCTGGCCGGCCGGAACCACGCCGGCGATCTCCGGCGGGTCGGTCGCGCCGTAACAGAGGTTGTCGTGGATGTGCCACTGGGTCAGCGCCCCGCCGATGTCGGGGACGTTGTCGAGCGTCGTGCCCTGCTCGGCCATGAACATCGCCGAGACGAGGTGCTTCGGTCCCTGCCGGGTGGCGAACACCAGCGATTCGGGGTGATCGGGGTCGAGCAGCCGGCCGTCGTTGATGTAGTCCCAGTTGACGTAGTGCTCGAAGCCGGTGAAGCCGTCCTGGATGCTGTGGTACCCGAGCGCCTCCAGCTTGGTGTAGTCGGAGAACTGCGGGAGCTTCTGCACCGTCGACGTCACGAGCTGTTCGGCGCGCGCCTGCTCCTCGGCGGTCACGCCCGGGACGCCGCTCAGATCGACGGGCCTGGTCGGGTCGTAGGGCTTGGGCGCAATCGCCTGCGAGGCGCCGGAGCCGCTCCCCGAGTGCGAGTGTGCCGCCGACTCGTCGGCGCCATGGGAGTGGCCGGCCTCGCCGCCGGGGTGGGTGTGGCCCGAGACCGCACCCATGCCGACCACCGACAGGGCCACGAGCACGACGGTCGCGGCCACCGACGCGCGTTGCAGGCCGCGCTCGCTGTACGCCGTGTGCCCCGGTGACGTGGGGAGCGTGACGCCGGCCGCGGCGACGTGGACGACGGCACCGAGCACCGAGAGGCCGGCGAGCGCCGCCACAGGCCGTCCGCCCACTGCACCGGCTCGACCACGTCGAGGCCGTCGATGAAGCCGATGCCCGACGTCTTCGCCATGATCCAGCCGATCACGGCCGCTCCGTTCAGCAGCACGCCGAGGAGCACGATCCACCTCGGCGACCGCACCAGCGCGAAGCGCGCCCCATGCCAGCTGGACGGCGGCGAGCGCCACGAACGTCCGGGCGGCCGCCGGGTGCTCGGCGTGCGCGCCGATGGCCGCGGCGTGGATCGCGCCTGCGCCCAGCGACGCGACCGCAGCGATCCACAGCGGGGTCGACCCCGACCCACGAACGCCGGAGTCGGCGGCCGGACGGGTCGGCGGTGTGTCGGACGTCATCGGTTCGGCCTCCCCGTCGAACGCTCGAGCTCGACCGGTTCCCCCTCGAACCGGCGAGACCACTGTACGGGGACCGACCGCCCGAACGGGCGCGGTAGGTTCCTCCCGTGTCCGATTCGGCCGGTGTCGTGGCGCTCGACCTCGACGGCGGACCGGCGTTCGTCGAAGCGCTCCAGCGCGCGTGGGCGGCGGGCGACGCCGTCCTCCCGCTCGGGAGCCGTCTCCCCGTGGCGCTACGGCGGCGCCTGATCGAGGCCCTGTCGCCGACGGCGATCGTCGAGGCCGACGGCGAGCGCCGATCGCTGGACGGCGGCCGACCGACCGAGGCCGGCGACGCCGTCGTCATGCCCACCAGTGGCACCACCGGAATGCCCAAAGGCGTGGTGCTCACCCACGACGCGCTGGCCTTCGCCGCGTTCGCCTCGGGCGGCTACCTCGGCGTGGAGCCCGACACGACGTGGCTCGCCTGCCTCCCGCTGCACCACATCGGCGGGTTCTCGGTCATCACCCGCGCGCTCGTGTGCGGTACCGGGCTCGTCGTGCACCCGTCGTTCGACGCCGCCGACGTCGAGCTCGCCGCGCTCGCCGGCGCCACCCACGTGTCGCTGGTCCCCACCGCGCTCCGCCGCGTCGACGCCTCGCGCTTCCGCCGCATCCTCCTCGGCGGAGCCGCCATCCCCGACGACCGCCCGCCCAACACCGTCGCCACCTACGGGATGACCGAGTCGGGCGCCGGGGTGGTCTACGACGGCCTGCCCCTCAACGGCGTCGGTCTCCGCATCGACCACGACGGCGGGATCTCGCTCTCGGGGCCCTCGCTCCTCCGTTGCTACCGCGACGGCACCGACCCGCTGGTCGACGGGTGGTACCGCACCGGCGACGTCGGTCGAGTGGATCCGGCGACCGGGCTCCTCACCGTGTTCGGGCGCGCCGACGACATGATCGTGTCGGGCGGCGAGAACGTGGCCCACCCCCGTCGAACGCATCTGCGAGGACGACCCGCGGGTGGCGGAGGTCGCGGTCATCGGACGTCCCGACCCCGAGTGGGGCCAGCGGGTGACTGCCGTGGTCGTGCCCGTGGATCCGGCCGATCCCCCGCAGCTCGACGACCTGCGTGGCTCGTGCGCGACGCCCTCGGATCGTGGTGCGCCCCTCGTGCGATCGAGCTGGTGGAGCGACTGCCGCGCACCGCGCTCGGCAAGGTGCGACGCGGCGAGCTCTGAGGACGCGACCAACCGATCCGTCGACGGCCGACAGGGAAGCGGAATTCGGCCAATGACACGGCGATCTCCGCGCCTTCAGAGCTAGTGTCCAGCCCCGATGGTGGGCGGGACGAACGGGAGCGGCGGGAGAAGCGTGGGATGCCAGCTACCGGCGCCCGGTATGGGAAGACCACCGGTTGCCGCATCGTCACGATGACGCTCCAGCGAGCCATGCCGCCCGTGACCGCAACGAGTACGAGCCAGCACCAGAGGCGGACGCCTCCGAGGGAACCCGTTCCCCTCCATCAGCCCGCCACGGATGGTTTGATCAAGTTCTCCAGCAATACCGCTGAGGAGATCGGCCAAACGGCCGGCGACAGAATGAGGAAGATCACATGAGTCAGATCCGCCTGAACTACGAGGATGCCTACCAAGCGGTTCAGAACTTCCAGTCGGGTGCCAGCGACATCGAGGGCGCGATCGGTCGCCTCCGCAGCCAGCTCGACGGGCTCCGCGGCACCTGGGAGGGCACCGCGTCCAACGACTTCGAGACGCTCTTCACCGAGTACGACAAGGGCGCTCGGCAGATCAACGACACGTTGATGGAGCTGTCCAAGGCGCTGAACAGCTGGACCGCGAACGTCGAGACCTTCGAGAAGAGCGCGTTCAAGTGACCCAGGTCGGGTGGGGCGGAGCGATCCTCCCCACCCCGACCTGACCGCGCTGGACCGATGGAGACCTGGAGCACCCGAGATGAGCGACCTGAGAGCCAACTACGACCGGCTCGACGAGATGGCGAGTCAGCTGTCGAAGATCGGCGACCGGCTGAAAGCCGTCGACGACAAGGACGATTCCAGTGCCGACGACTTCGGCGACGGCGTGCTCCTCGCTGCCGTCCGCAAATTCGTCAAGGGTTGGCGTGACGGACGGACCGAGATCACCGAGGGCATCGACGGGTTGTCAGCGAACCTGAAGAAAGCCGCCGACGCATATCGGAAATACGACGAGGCGTTCAAGAAGGACGGGAGCACCCCGGCACGAACACCACTCCCCACCGGACGGAACGCAACCCGGCCAGGGTGGAGCGAACACGACGCCCGGCACCGGGCCAGGAGGGCCCGGACCGTCCACCGGTGGTGGCGGACCGAGCGGACCGAGCGGGCCGGCCGGTCCGGGGCCCGGCGCGGGGCCTGGCCCCGGCGCAGGTCCAGGCCCCGCTGGCCCTCCGCCCGGGACAGGGCCCGGCGACACCACCGGACCCGGCCCGAGCGTTCCCGTTCCGCCCGGCCCCGGCCCCGGCCCGCGGCCCGGCCCACGGCCGGGTCCCGATCCGACGACCGATCCGACGAGACCCACGAATCCACCGACACCGAACCCCACGGACCCGACCGCTGACGCCGACCGTCGTCACGATCAGATCGTGGCGGAGATCGACGACCGCGTGGGCGTGATCGATCGGGAGCTCGGCTGGATCGACGCAGCGCTCGACCGCGGCGACGGCGACCCGCAGCACCTTCTCGCACAGCGGGAGCAACTGATGTCGGAGCGCGATCGACTCACCCACATCCGTGAGCTGCTCGGTCCCGACCCCGATCCGAGCACGGGCAGTCCGGTGACACTCGACCCCTCGGACGACGGGTGCATGGCGGTCACGATCGGTGACCCGTCGAAGGCCTCGGACGTCGTCGTGCATGTCAGTTCCCCCGATGCCGACTGGGATCGGGTGGTCGGCAAGGATCGCCTCGGCGACCCCGGGGCATGGAAGATCGCCGACGCCGCGAACGCGGGGCCCGGCCACGACAAGGTGGCCGTGGTCAGCTCGTTCGACCGGGGCGGCGACGGCTTGGCGCCGCCCGGATCCCCGGAGAACGCCACGCCCGAGCAGCGGGTGGGAGCGCGGCTGGCCGACACCGTCACCAAGGCGGGCGGCGGGCGACCTGCGGCCATGGTCATCGACGACTCGAGCGTGCCGAGCGTCCGGGAGGCGCTCCGGCTGGGGGCACCCGTCGACCGCGTGGCGGTCGTGGGCGGGAGCCCGGAGTCCATCCGGGATCTGAGTTCGCACGGCGTGTCGGCCCGAGCGGTCGACCACCACGGCCGGGCGGCCTCGCCCGCGCCATCGACATCGACATCGGAAGATGATCCGTTCGAGCAGCTGCTCGACTGGATCCGGCACGCGATCCGGGGGTCGTGATGAGTTGTGACTGGTCTCTCGTCGATGGTGATCCCGCACCGGGCCACCCTGACGCGATCCGCAAGAAGGGCGACGTCTTCACCGGCATCGCCGACGTGGCCAAGGACGCATACCGCGACCTGAAGGCCATCAGTGGGGCCGAGGTGTGCGAAGTCTGGGAAGGCCAGGCCGCGGAACGGTTCGCCGACACGATCGAGCAGGACTTCCTGACGTCGCTGTCCAAGCTCGACCGGTCCTTCCACAAGGCCGGACACGCGCTGCAGGACTACGCGACCGAACTCAGCGACCTCCAGGAACAGGCGAAGCGTGAGCTCGATCGAGCGTGCCGGGCCGAGGGCGACGAGCGTGAGGGAGAGCGGAGGACCGCGGCAGCTCGCAGCCAGTTGGGCGATGCCAACGACGAGGTCGAGCTCCTCGATCGCGAGGTACGACGCCTCAACAACG
This sequence comes from Acidimicrobiales bacterium, assembly GCA_046331245.1. Classification (GTDB taxonomy): domain Bacteria; phylum Actinomycetota; class Acidimicrobiia; order Acidimicrobiales; family Microtrichaceae; genus SSF14. The sequence goes on from JAXLRH010000018.1 coordinate 14,011, forward strand.
AGTACTACGCGACCCTGGCGACGAGGGCGGCCGACGACGCCACCTACGACCAGCGGTACCAGGACTGGCGGAGGCGGATGGACGCGTCCCGCGCTGCACTCACGCACGCACGGGACCGTCAACGGAGCGCGAAGCAGACGACCGACTCGGCCGAGGACGACACGCAGGACGCGCGTCGACGGCTCGCGAAGGCCCGCGACGAGGTCGCCGACATCCGTCGCCGTCGGGAGCAGGCCGAGCGCGACGCCGCGCACGACCTCGACGAGGCGACCAAGCTCGGCATCCGCAACAAGAGCCTCTGGGAGCAGTTCAAGGACGGGTTGAAGGAGTTCGGCACGTGGGTCCTCGACAACCTCGAGGTGCTGGACAAGATTCTCGACATCGTCGGCACGATCGTGACGATCGCGACGATCATCTGCGCGATCGTGCCGTGTCTGCAGGTGGCACTGCCCTTTCTTGCAGCGGCGTCGGTCGTCATCTCCGTCACCAAGGCGACGATCTCCGTCGTGCTCGCGTGCGCAGGGCGCAAGGACTGGGGTGCCGCCGGCCTCGACGTGTTGGTGGCGGCTCTGGACGTCGTCACGCTCGGCGGCGCGGAGGGCGGCAAGGGCGCCACGGCGCTCATCGACAAGTTCCCGAAACTCGCGAAAGCGGCGAAGATCCTCGACAAGGTCCGCCCGATCACGGACCTCATGGGGAAGGCCGGCAAGGCCGGGGGCAAACTCGCGAAGCTGCCTGCCGGGCTCATGTCGCTCAAGGGAGGCACCTTCCTGAAGGACTCCGTGACGGGCCTGAAGGCGCTCGCCGATCTGGGTGCCAAGAAGGGACTCATCTTCGGTCTGAAGAAGCTTCCCGGTCTGGCACGCAGCCTCTACGACCTGGATCAGAAGTACCATCCGCGGGCTGACAAGGTCATGACGCGGCTGGCCCCTCCGCTGCCGATCGTTCCCCCGGTGCGAATCCCCATCCCCATCCCCTTCACCGTGCCACCGTTCGATCCGATCCTTGCCGCCGGAGGCATCTCGTGACGGCCGTCGATCTGACGATCGGGGTCGACGAGGGGCGGAGCGTCCATCTGCAGCTCACCGATGCCTGGCGGGCGATCGATCCCTCGGCGCCCGATCTCGCCGACGACCTGGCGCTCGCCATCGTCGAGGCGGAGATGCGGTACGCCACCGAGGAGTTGGAGGCGTCCTCCGACGGAGGTGTCCCAGACCGATCGGTCTGGGAGCTCACCACGCTCGGCGAACTCGCGTCGATGGTCCGTTCGTCGGTCGAGACGACCCCGTCGGAGGCCGTCCGGCTGGTCGCCGTCGACGTGCTCCATCCCGACCTGGCTGCGACCACCATGACGCTGGCGTTCTGGGCGGGTGCCGACGAGCCCGACGGCACCTCGGGCTCCGAGGTCGTCGCGCAGCTGGTCGGGGGTCTACGCGACGAGGTCCGCGCCGGATTGGTGGCGGAGGATCTCGTCACCTCCGAGTCGGTGGTCACGCTCGTGACGATCGCTCCCGACTACGACGCCGAGGAGCACGTTGCACTCGCCGTCGGACGCCCGCTCCCGGGGCTCTCGATCGTCTTCGACGGCCGCGCTCGGGGGCCGCAGGCCCGCGCCATTGCCGAGGTCGTCGAGCGGATCGCGATCTCCACCACCGCCACGCCCAGCACCGGAGGACCCTCATGAGCGACACGGAATCGACCCTCGACCCGGGCATCGATCCCACCATCCCCGACATCCGGATCGCGCTGTCGGAGGGCTGGACCGAGGTCGACCTCGCCCCCGAGGCGACCGACGCGATGCTCTCCGGAGCGTTCGGCACCCTCGACGAGCTCGGCCTCGACACCGGCGACGACGAGGCACCGCTCCGACGCGCGTACGAGATGCAGGCACGGGCCGCCTTCCAGCGGGCACGCGAGGAGGGAGCGTTGGCGATGGTGCAGTTCGCCGCCAAGACCGACGACGAACCGCGCCTCCTCCTCGCCACGCTCTTGATCTACGTCCGCCAGCTCACCGACCCGCTCGCCGACATGGTCCATCAGCTCGCCGCCGACAAGGAAGTGGAGTTCATGGACCTCGGCGCCCAACGCGCTGCGGTCCGGGTCACGCACCTGTCCCACACCCTGTTGCCGGGCATCGACGAGGCGGTCCCGATGCACACGGTCCGCTACTACCAGGAGATCGACGACACCCCCTACGTCGCGGTGCTGGCCTTCACGACCCCGAACGTTCCGGTGGCAGAGGACTTCACCGAACTCTTCGATCAGATGGCAGCGACCTTCTCCATCACCCTCCCCGCGGACGTGTTGCCCAAGGCCTGAGCGCTACGCCGGATCAGGCCTTGGGAACCTGGACCAGCGCCGGCGTTCCGCTCGCAACCAGGAACGCCCGACCGGGTGGCCCGACGATCGACTCCACGCGTGCGATCCGGAGGCCGAACACCTCGTCGTGCCGTCGCTGCGGATTCAGGAGGAGCCCGGTCCGCTTGGCCGCCAACGGCTTGTGGACGCCGCGCGTCAGGCCGCGGAGATCGTCCGCTCCGGTCGAGACCACCATCGCAGGGCCTCCGTCGTCCCGCAGCATCGCCTCGAGGGCCTCCTGCGCCGCCGGGTCCTCGATCAGGGCGAGGTCGTCGACGAACACGAAGGCGTCCGATCCGATCGTCCCGACCCGCTCCGGAAGATCCTTCACCGACAGGACCCTTCCGGGCACCGCGCTCCCGGACGCCGCTGCACTGGTCGCGACCGTGACGACGTCGTGTCCCATCCCGGCGAGCCAGTTCCGTACGACCGCCAGCGCGTTCGATCGGCCCGAGCCGGCATCACCGGCGACCACCAGCACTCGCTCGGCGCCGAAGTCGAACCAGCGCACCGACAGTTGGTCACCGCCGACCCCGAGGGGAACCGCACGGTCCGACGGAGCTGACGGGCCCAGAGCGACCGCGGCCGCGACCTCGATGGAGCGCGGCATCGCGTCGACCCGGTACGGGGTGTGGAGGTATGCCGGCTGGCCGTGCTCCGCGATGAACGCGATCGAATCGTTCTGGACCGCGGCGTCGGGCGATGAGCCCAGGTGCCCGATCTGCATCGGGATCACCTCGAGGCGATCGTCGGGATGTTGCATCACACGGAAGGCGCGGCCCGGTTCGATACCGACGGGCAGGTCGCGTGCTTTCACGAAATCCCCGAGCACCTCGGAGTAGGCACTCCGGTCCGCGATTCGCAGCGCGATCGCCGTCGACATCGACTCGGCGATCCGGTTCAGGCGACGCGAGTCGCTCGATACGACCGACACGATGCCGAGCGGTGGGCCTTCCTTGAAGACCTGCCGCAGTTCGTCCCCGAGGTCCTCCCATTCCGTCTGCAACGCCACTTCCCACTGGTCGACCAGGAGTACGACCATGGGCGGAGCATCGATCATCCGCTCGCGCAGCTCGCGCAGCGATCCGGCACGATGCTGGACGACGATCAGCTCGCGCCGACGCTCGATCTCCGCGACGAGCCAGGCGACGAGGCGCTGCATCTGGAGGCGGTCGTTCCTCGTCGCCACCGTCCCCGTGTGCGGAAGGTCGTCCAGGCTGAGGAGCGATCCGCCGAAGTCGATCACCTGGAGGTGCACCTCGTCGGGAGAACGTGTCGCCGCCAGCATGCCGGCGAGCGTTCGAAGCGTGCTGGTTCGGCCCGCCCCGGGGCTGCCGACGAGCAGGAGGTTGCCGTGCTCGGGCTGCCACCCGCCGGGAACGTGGCGCTGCTCCGACAGGTGCTCCTCGAGCCACACCGCAGGGGTGGTCGGGCCACCGGGCCGGCCGCCCGACGACATGCCGGAGTTCAGCTCGTTCAACGAGATCGCCGAGGGCAACAGGTCGAGCACCGGCGAGGGAGCCGGGACGAGACCTCCGACGCTCGCAGCGTCGATGAGCAGATCGACCATCTCGTCGAGGTCGGTCCGGAGCGCGGAGGGCGGCGGCGGTGGTGTTCCGCCTGATGGGAACCGGGGAGCGAGACCGACCTCGGCCCATGGGCGGTGGACCACACCGAACTCCACGTCGCTCGTCTCGGTCGTGACCGGCAGACCCAGCGTCGCCACCTGGAACTCCACCACCGGGCCGGCGGTGCGGATGTACGCGCGGCCACGGGGCTCGAGGGGCAGCGACGCAGCGGCAGCGTCCTTGATCACGTGGAGGCTCTCCCCCGGATCCTTGAGCCGCAGCGCGATGCCGAGCTCGAGCTGAGCGTCGATCTTGCCGCGAATGGCCTGGCTCGGGGACTGCGTGCCGAGGATGAGGTGAACGCCCGGGCTCCGCCCCTTTCGCGCCAGGCTCTCGAGTTGTTCCTCGAGGTCGTCGTGGTCACCGATGAACTCAGCGAACTCGTCGATGACCACGACCAGTCGAGGCACCTTGGGGCCGATCGCCGGATCCAGGCGGCGGGCCTGCTCGTACGCGACCAGCGACGCGTCGTAGGGCCGGAACAACCCCTCACGCCGCTTGAGCTCGATGTCCAGGGAGTGAACGGTGCGCTCCACGCCGCCGGTCAGGTTGGTGATCATCGCGACCGTGTGAGGAAGCTCCGCGCATCGGTGGAACGCTCCACCACCCTTGAAGTCGACCAGCACGAAGTTGAGATCCTCCGGAGCGTTCGCCGCGGCGAGCGAGCCGACCATCGAGATGAGGAGCTGGCTCTTCCCCGTGCCCGTCGTCCCGGCGGCGACCCCGTGGGGCGTCGCGGCGAGGTCGAAGGCCACCGGCCCCGCGGCGGACTCGCCGATGATGGCGGCGGTCGCGCCCGAGGCGACGCTCCAGCGCTGGAGGACGTCCTCGGCGGAGATGCCACGCATCCCGAGCTGGTCGATGAGTCGAACCACGTTCGGGATCCCGGCGCCCCGATCGGCGACGCCGGCGAAGGGCCGGAGCGACGCCATGGATCGGGCGGCCCGCGCTGCGACCTCCGGCGAGATGAGCTCGACGTCGAGCTCGTGGACCGTCGTGCCGTCGACGAGCTCGACCGATCCCGTCCAACCGGTTCCCTCGACCGCAGCCGCGAGGTTGACGGCGGCACGACAGGGCCCCGGCACACGCTCCCGCCCACGTTCCACCACGATGCAGTGCACGCCGACCGCGGGTCCGTGACCGAGGATGAGCTCGGTCACCGCGGCGTCGTGGGTCCCGGTGTCCTCGATGACCGCGACGTGGGTGACGAACCGAGCCGATCCACGGGACGCGTCGTTCGCCACCCGACGATCGTTCACGATGTCGGCGAGCCGTTGGAGCTCCCGCGCGACGGACTCGGGGGTGTTGCCGACACGGGCCGTCGCTCCGCTCCGGACGTGCGGGAGCCAGCGGATCCATTCGAAGTCCGCCGCTGCTCCGTCCCGGAAGATGGCACTCATCGTCATCTGGTGCGGTGGGTGATAGGTCGCCAGTTGCAGGAGGATGCTCCGGACGAGTCCGCGCGTGGCCGGGTCGGGGCCCTGGATCCCCAGGTTGCCGGCGTCGAACAACGAGATCCCGACGGGATCCTGGCGCAACACCGGAACCTCGGGCGGCTCCGCATCGCGCCCGGCCTCGATGGTGACGCTCCGGGCCGGCCGGGCGGCAACGCCGAGCCGGATCTCACCGACGTCGTCGTCGGTCGGGCGTCGCTGCCACAGGCGACCGGACCGCAGGAGCGCGGTCTCGACGGTCTCGGCCGACGAGGGCCAGCGTGCCCGATGCGTCTCCAACTCCCTCTGGACCGCCGCGGCCAGCCGCTGCTCCATCTTCGCCACGGCATCGTCGTGCTGCCGACCGGCGCCGTGCTCGCGCTCTCGGCGTCGCTTGCGTTCACTGAAGTAGTTGGCCGCGCCGAGCACCGGGGACATCACCGCGAAGGCGAGCATGTACATCCGATCCATCACCACTGCCATGACCACGGCGAGCACCAACGGGACGGCCAAGGCGACGACGGGGAACTTCGTCGCCTCGTGCTCGTTCGGCGCCGCCGGCCAGGTCAGGCGGAGGTTCCCGGGGAGTGCGTGGACATCGACCCGCTTCTGGAACTTGACCTGCAGCGTGCCGTCCGGAGCTGCGATGGTCTCCAGCTGCGGAGGGACATCGACCGCGACCGAACACCGGGTCCTCCCGAGCGTCAGCGTCTGCCCGGGAGCGAGCGCCGTGCTCGCAGCGATGCGCACCCCGTCGACCGCCGTGCCGTTCGTCGACCCGAGGTCCTCGACGGTGATCTGCGCCCCGAGCGGTCCATCGGCCACCACCAGTCGGCAGTGGACCGACGACACCTCCTGGTCGGGCACGACGATGTCGGCGTCCTTCCGTCCCATCACGTGGACCCCGGGGGTGAGACCCAGGCTGTCTCCCGCTCGGGGACCGGCCTCGAACCGGAGGCGCGGGCCCTGTGGCGGAAGATCGTGCGGCGCCCCCGGCCCGATGTCGACGACCGAGCCGTCGACGAGACCCAACGAGCCCACCGATGCAGCCCCGGCAACGGGCTGGCCGTTCACGAACAGCTGCCCGCCGGCGTGGTACGGGCGCAAGTGCGACGCGAGCTCGTCCAGGGTCGCACCGGGCGGCGCCGAGACGAGGAGCACGGTCTCGGCACTCGCCGCGTGATCTCGCAGGATCAGCTCGACAGTCACAGGACTCCGAACGGGGACTCGTCAGGGGCGGTTCGGTGACCATAATCGCGCCGACCGGCAGTATCCTCCCCCGACGTGCCGACGCTGAGAATGCGCCACGAAGGGACAGTGAAGAGCTTCGCTTCCGATGAATCGGTGGCATTCGGGCGTACGTGGACCGCCGGTGACGGTGGCGTGGGTTGGGGATATCACGGGCGCTTCGTGGAGCTCGGTGCGGACCCGGCGATCCATCGGCTCTGGGGTGAGCTCGTACCTGGCGATCACGGATGGACCGTCCGATCGCTCGGTTCGCTCAATCCGGTGACGGTCCGGTTCGGAGACGGACGGATGCACCGGCTGGAGCCGTTCGGTGAGGCCCGCCGTTCGGGAGGCGCACCCCCCGACGCCATCACCGTGGCACCGGGCGAGTTCTCCATCCATCTGGACGTCGGGGCGTTCGCGACGCGCCTCGACTGCGACGTGCTCGAACCCCGGCGCGAGGCGGGGCAACTCCTCGCTCCGGTCTCGGGGAGCACGACGATCAACCTGGCCGACCGGTTCGCGGACGAGGTCACCATGATCGAGTACCGCGTCCTGTGGGCGATGACCGCCGATCGCCGGCAACGCCGCGGCAACGATCCCGTGTCCTACACCCGCATCGTGCGCTCGCTCGGCCTCGACTCGAGGCGGCAGGCGGTCGCCGCCGTGGAGCGGCTGACGCGCCGCTTCCGGGCCTTCGGCCTCCTTCCCGCCGATACGCCGAGCGAACGGCAACGGATGGTGATGTGCGAGCGGGCCGCTGACCTCGGACTGCTCGAACGACTGGAGGCCCGCCTCGGTTCGGTCGACACCGACGCGCCATGATGTCCCCGTCGGGCGGGTGGCACCCGAGTGGTAGCGTTCGGTGCCCATTTCTGTGAATGGACGACGCGGGAGGGTTCGGCGGTGCGGGCTCGTTGGGTGAGGTCCTCTGAGGGATTCGTGACGATCGGCGTCGCCATTGCACTGGTCGCCGCCACCCTCGGGGTGCTCCTCGGAACCCCCGCACGCGACGCCGTCTTCAAACTCCTCGACGGCAGCTCGTTCGTGTCCGACACCAAGAACGGCGCACTCGTCCATGCCAGCGGCAGCACCGGCGCCGCCGACGTCAAAGTCAAGATCGACGCCGACGCCAAGAAGATGGACATCATCCAACGCGACGGATACGCCTACACCGAGGTCACCCGCAAGGACGGAACCAAGGTCCTCTACCGCGTCGGCAACATCAGCAACGGGAAAGTGAAGAACCGGTCCCGCGAACTCACCGGCGACCAACGACTCGTCCGCGGCGGACCCAAGGCCTACCTCGTCGACGAGAACGCCGGCACCGTCATGCCCGTCGAACCCGACACCCTCCACGGCCTCATCCGCAAACCCCTCCACTTCAAACGCCACATCGCCACCACCGCCGGCCGCGACGGCTCCCTCCTCGTCGCCGAACGCGCCTCGGGCAAGATGTACGTCGTCGACGGAGCGTCGCGTGATTCGGGCACCGACGTCGGTGGGCGCGGCGACGACCTCGCCCTCGCGCTGGTCGCGGGGAACCCGGTCCTGGTCAACGGCACCGCAGGCCGGGCCTTCGTCATCGAACGCGGCGAGGTCAGCGTCAAGATCGATCTCCCACCCGGCGGCCGGATCCAGGTGCCCGAGAGCACCGACCGCAACGAGCTCGTCGTGCTCCAACGAGCCAAGTCACGCCTCGTCGTGGTCGACCTCGACGCCAGGAAGGCCCGCCAGATCCCCCTCCAGGCCGACGACCTCAGCACCAGCGAACCACTCGCCACCAAATGGGCGCTCTTCCTCGCCGACCCCAACGCCGGCACCGTCGGACGCATCGACGAGACCACCGGGAAACTCACACCCGTCGACGGCACGCCACTCGGCCGGTTGGACAACTTCCAGGTGTTCGTCAAGGACGACTACCTCTGGATCAACACCCCCGGCGAAGCCGACGCCACCGTCATCGGCCCCGACGGCCGCTCCCACACCATCAACAAGTTCAAGGACTCGATCCCCGTCGTGGATGCAACGTCGCCCGAGCCGGTCGACGATCCCGGCCCCCCGGTCGATCCGAACGCCGACCAACCTCCCGTGGCCACCCCTCCCGTCGCTACGAACCCCGTCGGGCCGGCGCCTCCGCCGGCACCGGTCGCCGGTGCACCGTCCGCGCCCATCGGGTTCACCGGCCAAGCCGGCAACGCACAGATCACCCTCAGCTGGCAACCACCCCCCGACAACGGCAGCCCCATCACCAGCTACCGCATCACCTGCACCCCCGACTGCGGCCCCACCGGCACCACCATCGACCTCCCCCCCACCGACGCCACCCACACCGTCACCAACCTCAAGAACGGCAAGAAACACCCCTACGACTTCACCATCGTCGCCATCAACGCCGTCGGCCCCAGCCCCCAAGCCACCGCCGGCCCCTACACCCCCAGCCCCGACGTCCCCGGCCAACCCACCAACGTCACCGCCACACCCAACCCCAACGGCACCGTCACCATCACCTGGCAACGACCCGACGACTCCACCATCGACCCCACCAGCTACACCATCACCGCCACCTCCAACTCCACCGACCCCACCTGGACCGGCCTCAAAACCCTCACCAAACGCGTCACCGACCCCACCATCATCGACACCGACACCCCCAGCTACACCACCGACCCCGACGTCCTCGGCTACGACGACGACGACACCCCCGACTTCACCTTCACCGTCAGCGCCGGCGGCACCAACAACACCATCGGCCCCGACTCCGACCCCTCACCACCCATCGACCCCTACAACGCTCCCGCAGCACCGGCGCCGGCCCTCCGTTCGTCAGGGGACGGGACGGCCGAGATCTCGTGGCCCGTCCCCCGAACCGGCGGGCGGCCGATCACGAAGTACGAAGCGACCGTCGACGACGCCGATCAGACCACGACCGACCCGTCACTGGCGCTGAGGGGACTGGCCAACGGCCAGCCACACGTCGTGCTCGTCCGCACCGTTGCGGGGACCGACACCCCGAGCGCGTGGTCGAAGCCCCTGTCGATCACGACCCACGCCGCAGCGCCGGCCCTGGCGCCGACGGCCCGCCGGAGCGACATCGACACGTCGTCGGTCGATCCCGGCGTCCGATGGGCGGGACGGACCGGCACCATCTGGGTCGATGGCAGCAAGGTGGGGGGCACGACCGATGTGAACCGGTCGACGGGCTCGAGCGGGGCGATCGACGTCCGAGCCTGCGTGGACGAGTCCGACGCACAGAGCTGTACCAGTGCCCGCGTCGGCTTCGACCATCAGGTGCCCGAGCTGATCTCCTCCGGCGTGCAGCAGACCACCTGCAACGACGGCGGCAACCCCAGCCGCGCCGGGTGGACGTGGAGTGCGAACTGGCGGATCGATCCGCACGGCCTGCCGACCGGTCAGCTCGGCAACGGCACGAACGTGACCGTGTACTCGACGGCGAGGAAGGACACGTTCTCCAAGACGTGGGACGCCGGGTCGCTCAGCGGGGACGACGGCGGCTGGGGCGACCGGGTGAACGTGACGTTGACCGTGAAGTTCACGGTCAACGGCTACGGCGAGGTCGCTCGCGAGTGGACCCTCGGTCCGAATTGCTGAGGGCCCAGCGACGACCGAATCACGTCGGTGTCTTTCGTCGTCGGTGATGGTCTGTTAGAACAAATGATCGTACGTCGACGGGGATGCGGGAGGGTTCGGCGGTGCGGGCTCGTTGGGTGAGGTCCTCTGAGGGATTCGTGACGATCGGCGTCGCCATTGCCCTGGTCGCCGCCACCCTCGGGGTGCTCCTCGGAACC
>JAXLRH010000019.1:0-21259 GCA_046331245.1 Acidimicrobiales bacterium
TCGCCGCCGCAGACGTTCCCGCCCGAGACGCTCGTGCCCGTGCCCACGGTCCCCGCGGGTCCGTGACCGACGTCGCGACGCGATAGGTTCCGGGCGATCGGACGCCGACGACTGGAGCACGGGTGGATCTCGAACAACTGCTGGCGCTGCAGGATCTCGACACCCGCCTCGACCAGCTCGACCACCGGCTCACGCATGACCAGGCGCTCGCCGACCTGACCGCCGCCGAGCAGGCCCTCGCGACCGTCGAGCGACAGATCCTCGAGCTGTTCGCCGAGCGTGACGTCGTGCGCCAGGAGCAGAAGCGGCTGGAGGACGAGGCTGCGGCCGTCGAGGCGAAGATCGCCAAGGACACGGCGACCCTCTACGGCGGCACCGTGACCGCGCACAAGGAGCTCGAGTCGCTGCAGCACGAGCTGGCGACCCTCAAGGAGCGCCTCGGCGGGTTCGACGAGGCGGTGCTCGAGCAGATGGAGCTCGCCGAACCGATGGACGCCCGGGCCGCCGAGCTCGCCGACGAGAAGACCGCGGCCGAAGCCGACGTCGAGGCCAAGCGAGGCGCCGTGACCGTGATGCAGGCGGAGGTCGGCGCCGAGCACGACACCGCGGCCGCCGAACGCGCTGCGCTCGCAGCGACGCTGCCCGACGACCTGCTCGCCCGGTACGAGAAGCTCCGCAAGGGCCTCGGCGGGCAGGGCGCGGCGCGTCTGGCCCCCGGTGGTCGCTGTGAGGGCTGCCACCTCACGCTGCCGAGCGCGGAGTACGCCGAGCTCAAGCGGGCCCCCGCCGACGAGGTGCACGTGTGCCCCGAGTGCGGCCGCATCCTCGTTCGATGAACCGGGCCTGACCGTGTTCGTGTGGTTCATCGCGGGCAGCGTCGCGATCGTGTGGACGGTGTTCCGGAGCCCAGCCGTCGACTACCGCGTCGTGGCGCTCGGCTCGGTCCTCGCGCTCGTCGAGGTGCCGTTCGGCGTCGGTCCGTTCCAGACCCTGACGCTGTCGGTCGTGGCGTTGGGCGTCGTGATGCTCGCGACGATCGGCCGAAGGCTCGCCCGCCGGCGCTGGCTCGGCATCCCGATCGGGATGTTCCTCCATCTCGTGCTCGACGCATCGTGGTCGCGGCAGTCGGTCTTCTGGTGGCCGTTCACCGGCCTGCGGTTCCCCGACGCGTCGGCCCCGGTGGTCGACCGCGGCATCTGGTCGGTGCTGCTCGAGCTCGTCGGCGTGATGATCGCGGTGTGGCTCTGGTCGGAGTTCGGCCTCGACGATCCCGAGCGCCGCAGACTCCTCCTGCGCACGGGCCAGCTCGACCGGGCGCACATGCGCACGCGCGGTCCCGACGCGGACGTCGGCTCGTGATCGTCATGGCCCGCCACGGGCGGACGGCCTCGAACGCCGGTGGCCTGCTCCTCGGCCGTGCCGACCCGCCGCTCGACGAGGTCGGGCGCGACCAGGCCGCGCGGCTGGCGGCGTCGCTCGCCGCGACTCCCGGCGGTGTCGACCGCATCGTGTCGTCGCCGTTGGGCCGCACCGCCGAGACTGCCGCGGCGGTGGGCGCTGCCACCGGGGTGGTCGTCGAGTTCGACGACCGGTTCCTGGAGCTCGACTACGGCGACTGGGACCAGCGCCCGCTCGCCGACGTGAGCGCCGACGAGTGGGCGCGATGGAGGGCCGACATCGCGTTCGCGCCGCCCGGCGGCGAGTCGTTGCAGGCGCTCGGCGTCCGCGTCCGCTCGGCGCTCGATGAGCTCGCGACCGAGCGCGGCACGGTCGTGGTGGTGTCGCACGTCTCCCCGGTGAAGGCGGCCGTGGCCTGGGCCGTGGGCGGCTCCGACGACATGTCGTGGCGCCTGTTCGTGGCACCCGCCTCCGTCACCCGCATCGCCACGGCGGGCGGAGTCCCGTCGTTGCACGCCTTCAACGACACCTCCCACTTGGGCTGAACGGCCCTCCCGGATCTGAGGGAGCTTCCTCAGAAAGGTAAATCCGGGGCCTCGCGATGCCGAACATCGTCATCATGGCCGATCCGCACGTCGAGTTGTCCCACGGTGCGCTCGACGCCGCGGCGATCGCCGAGATCGCCATGGACCTCCCCGACAGCGTCCTGCTGGTCGACACGCTGGCGCAGGTCATCTGGGCCAACCGCAGCGCGGAGCGCCTGTTCGGCATCGAGCTGGCCGACGCGAAGGGCATCAGCGGCCTCGATCTGATCCATCCCGACGATCTGCAGCTCGCGGCGATCGCCATGACGAGCGTGCAGTCGAAGGAGGTGGGAACGCCCCTGGAGCTGCGCATCCGCGCGCACGACGGCTGGCGACTCGTGGAGCTCATCGGATCGCCGGCGGGGGAGAACCTGCTCCTCAGCGTTCGCGACCTCACCGAGCGCCGTCGCTGGGAGGTCGCCCACGACGCCGATGCCCGCTTCCGCTCGCTGATGCACAACGCGTCGATGCTGACGATGCTCGTCAGCGAGGCCGGCATCGTCGAGGACTCCTCGGCGGTCCTGACCCGCCTCCTCGGTCACGACCAGGAATGGCTCGAGGGGCGTCCGCTCGCCGACCTGCTCGACCCGGTGGACGTCGGCCGGCTCGAGGCGGCCCTCGACGAGGTGCGCGATCCCTCCAGCGGCTCGGGCGCGTCGGTCACGGTCGATCTCCTGTTCCGCAACCGCGACGGCGAGTCGCTGCCGTTCGCGATCACGATCAAGAACCTGCTCGACGACCCGACGGTGAACGGCCTCGTGGTGTCGGGCCACGACATCACCGATCGCGTCCAGGCCGAAGGGGCGCTCCGTGCGACCAACTCGGTGCTCGCCGCGACGCTCGAGTCGACGGCCGACGGCATCGTCGTGGCCGACGCCACCGGGTCGGTGCAGAGCTTCAACCGTCGCTTCATCGAGATGTTCCAGCTGCCACGCGAGGTGCTGGCCTCGCCGGACGAGTCGGCGGCCTTCGCATGGGTGCTCGGCAAGCTCGTCGATCCCGGCGCGTTCATGGCGAAGATCCACGACCTCTACGCCGACCCCGAGGCCGAGAGCCACGACGTGCTCGAGTTCACCGACGGCCGCCTCTTCGAGCGGGACTCGCTGCCGCAGCGCATCGACGGACAGGTGGTCGGCCGCGTGTGGAGCTTCCGCGACGTCACCGTGCACCGCGTCCTGCGGGACGAGCTGACGCACCAGGCCTTCCACGACGCCCTCACCGGTCTCGCCAACCAGGCCCTGTTCCGCAACCGGGTCGAGCATGCGGTGTCGCGGATCGAGCGGACCGGCGGCTCGGTGGCCGTGCTGTTCATCGACCTCGACGACTTCAAGACCGTCAACGACAGTCTCGGACATCCGGTGGGCGACGAGCTGCTGGTCGCCGTGAGCGATCGGCTGCGGACCTGCCTCCGCACCAGCGACACCGCGGCGCGCCTCGGCGGTGACGAGTTCGCCGTGCTGATCGAGGACCTCGTCGACGAACAGCAGGCGACCAGCGTCGCCGAGCGCATCGTGTCGGTGCTGCGCGACCCGGTGCAGCTCGCGTCGCGCCGCGTCGTGGCGAGCGCCAGCATCGGCATCGCGTTCGGTCGCGCCGGTGTGGGTCTCGACGGCAACGACCTGCTCCGCAACGCGGATCTCGCGATGTACACGGCGAAGGCGCGGGGCAAGAGCTGCTACCGGGTGTTCGCGTCGGAGATGCACACGGCGGCGGTCGAGCGGCTCGAGGTCGAGGCCCATCTGCGAGGTGCGGCCGAGCGCGGCGAGATGGTCGTGCACTACCAGCCGATCTACGAGACGGGCACGCGTCGGGTGAGCGCCGTCGAGGCGCTGGTGCGCTGGCAGCATCCCGAGCGCGGCCTGCTCGGGCCGGGCTCCTTCATCCCGCTGGCCGAGGAGAGCGGTCTCATCGACGAGATCGGCAACTTCGTGCTGGAGGCATCGCTGCGTCAGGTCCGGCGCTGGGAGGTGGCGCTCGGCGCCGAGCACACTCCGGCGGTCAACGTGAACCTGTCGCCGCACCAGCTCCTGGACCGCTGGCTGCCCGAACGCGTGAACGCGCACCTCGCCCGGAGCGGCGTCCGTCCGGACCGGCTCATCCTCGAGATCACCGAGGGCGCGCTCATGGCCGACCCGAAGATGGCCACGACCAACCTGCACCGACTGCGCCAGCTCGGCGTGCGCCTCGCGGTCGACGACTTCGGCACCGGCTACTCGTCGCTCGCCTATCTGCAGCAGTTCCCCATCGACTTCCTGAAGATCGACGGCTCGTTCGTCAACGAGATGCTGACGCGGCCCGAGTCGTCGATGGTGGAGGCCATCGTGCAGCTCGCGCACACGCTCGGTCTCGTGCCGATCGCGGAGGGTGTCGAGAGCCCGGCGCAGGCGATGGCCCTGACGTCGTTCGGCTGCGATCTCGCGCAGGGGTACTTCCTGGCGCGACCGTTGGAGGCGGATGTCCTCCACGAGCTGCTCCTGGAGAGCGTGGCCCCAGCGGCCGGCGCCCCGGGGGTCCACGCGCCGGTGCTGCCCGGCGTGTCAAGCTGAACGAGCCAGTCGGCGGACGATGGGCGAGTGGTGTCCTCCTCGGGGGACGTTCGTCTCATGTGCGCCGGAATGGTGACGAATTGACCGAGATTGGGTATCTTGCGCAGAGTTGCATGAACCGCAGTGAAATTTGATGTCGCCGGGAGGGTGTCATGGCAAGAAGTAGTCGGTGGAAGGATTCGTCCTCATCGCGCCCGAAGCCGCCTGCGGCACCCACCGACGCTCCGGAGCAACCGTCGGGTTCCGGCGGGCTCCCGCCCTTCCTCGAGCCGACCGGCCAGGACGCCGGCGCGTCGGCCGCGATGAGCGGCGCCACGCCGCCCGCGACCCCGCCCGCGGCGGGCCGGAACCCCTTCGCGCCGTCGACTCCCGCCGCTCCGGCTGCGCCCGCTGCAGCTGCTGCCGCTCCCGCTGCGGCTGGGGCACCGCCGCTCCCCGTGGCGCCCACCGCCGCCCCGGCTGCCGCCGCGACCTCCGGCGCCGCTCCCGCAGTGGCCGACGACGTGGCCGCGCTCAAGTCGTCGCTCGCCGACCTGCAGGCCACTGTGCAGGCGCTGGTGCAGCGTTCGGCGCAGCCGCAGCACGTGGCCGCCGTGGCCGGTTCGACCGACGAGACCGAGACCGTGTCGCGCATCATCGTGATGGCCAACCGCACGGCCGAGGCGACCATCGAGGAGGCGCGTGGCGAGGCCGCGACGATCGTGGCCGGCGCGAAGGCGCAGAGCCTGGAGATCATCCGCCTGGCCCGTGAGCTCGCCGACCGCGAGCTCGCCGCCGAGCGCGACCGCGTCAAGAAGGCGAGCGACGCGTGGTTCGCGAAGCGTGCCGAGATCACGGGCCGCCTGAAGGCGCTCGAAGGCGCCTTCGCCGGCTACCAGACCGGCCTCGGCGACGTCGAGGCGTCGATCAAGTCGGCGGTTGCCGAGCTCGAGGCCGACGAGAGCACCCTTCCGGTCATCGAGGAGCTGCCGGCTCCCGATCCGTCCGGGTTCGTCGGTGCGGAGCTCCCGACCCAGGTGCCCGGTGCCGACGAGGCCGACGCCCCGGCCGCTGCCGACGGTGAGCAGGTCATCGATCTCACCGAATCCGCCACGGCCGACGCCGCGGCCGACGTCCCGGCTGGCGCCACCGCCACCGGCGGGCCCGACGACGGCCCGCGGACCAGCCTGTTCGGCGGCACGCCGTCGCTGCCCGCCGACGTCGCCGAGGCGGCGACCTCCCCCGATGCGGATGCGTCGGAGGCGGAGGCGGAGCCCGAGGCGCCGGTCATGCGCCCGGGTCTCTTCGGTCGCTGACGGAGCTCGACAGATCACCCGAATCCACGGGTGACTTCCGCGTTGACGCCTGGTACCGTCCCCAAAGGACGTGAAAAGCGTTGAAAGCTACGGGAAGTCTGTGGAGGGGTTATGGCTCTTGGAACGCGGCGGAAGCCGGCGACCGTCGAGGTCGTCGACGACCAGGACATCGACGAGGTGGTGGCCGATTCGGTCGACGTGACCTCGACCGGTGACTCGGCCACCCCGTCCGAGCCAGCGAGCACCGACGCCGGAGCCGACGCTGCGACGGAGGTCGACGCGGCGGTTGGCGACGCGGCGGTTGGCTACGCGGACGCGTCGGCCGAGGAGGTGGCGGCCCTCAAGGCGTCGCTGGTCGAGCTGCAGACGATGGTCGCGACCCTCGTCGACCGGTCGGCGGGAGCGAGCGCCGAGGAGCGGGAGTCCGACACGGCCTCGCGCATCATTCTCGCCGCCAACCGCGCCGCCGAGTCGGCCGTCGAGACGGCCCGTGCCGAGGCCGAGACGCTCATCGCCGAGGCGAAGACCCAGAGCCTCGAGATCATCTCGGCGGCGCGCGAGCTCGCCGACCGCGAGCTCACCGCGGAACGGCAGCGGCTGGCGACGGCGGCCGACGAGTGGGTGGCACGGCGCACCGAGCTGCTCGAGCGCCTCGCCACTGTCGACGCATCCCTCGCCGGGTACCGCACCGGCCTCGCCGACGCGACGTCCACGGTGCACGATGCGATCGGGGAGCTCGCCGCCGAGATCCCCGGGGCGATCGGCAGCCCTCCCGCCGAGCTCGACACCGAGGTGGAGGCCGACGTCGACGCCGAGGTCGTCGCCGAGCCCTCGGCCGAGGACGCCTCGCCCGCCGAGGTCGACGCCACTGCCGAGCCCGAGGACGTACCGGCGACGACTTCGCCGGCGAAGGGCGCTGCGATCTTCGGTGCCGCCGCCGTGCGCCCCGACGCGAACACCGACGGAACGGGCGCGCCGGAACCGCAGCGGAGCAACCTCTTCGGTGGCCCGGCCGGTGCGCGCATCCCGCGGCCGCCGGTGGGCGACGCCGTCGCTCCTTCCGCTCCCTCCGTCGAGGCCCCGGTGCATCGAGCCGGCTTCTTCGGCCGCTGACGCGTCCGCCCCGGGTGTCCGGGGCGGGGGGAGCCGAGGGGTGCTGGTGACTCGCCCTGTAAGCGGGGTTCTGTTCCCCGGCGCCTCACGGCGATCCGGTTCGGTGACCATCCATCTCTGCAGCCCACCTGTGGGTGACGCCCCGAAGGGTGTCGGACGGGCCGTCCATCCCACGACTTGGCCTTGCTCCGGAAGGGGTTGACCGAGCCGCCACGGTCACCCGTGACGCTGGTGCGCTCTTACCGCACCGTTTCACCCTCACCTGTGCCGAGCCGGAGAACCGGTTCGGCCATCGGCGGTCTGCTCTCTGTTGCACTGTCCGTGAGGTCGCCCCCACCTGGCTCCCGCCAGCTTCCTGCCCTGTGGAGCCCCGACTTTCCTCAGGCCGGGGCGTCGAAACGCTCCGGCCCGCGGTCACCCGGGCGACTCACCAGCCCGAGGAGTGTACGCCTCGCGCCCCACCCTCGCCCCACCCTCGTTTTGTACCCCCGAACTACCGGTAACCCGGAAGATTCGGGGCACAAAACGAGGGTGGTCAGGGGTGGGTCGGACGTCGGGTCAGAAGTCGAGGGCGGAGAGCTCGGGGTACCAGCCCTTGGCGCGCTCGACGGCCCGGGCCCACTGGGCGCGCTGGGCATCGCGGTCGACGTCGGCGCGGGGCTCGACGACGCTGGTCGGTCGCCAGGTGGCGGCGATGTCCGCCCAGGAGTCCCACATCCCGATCTCGAGTCCGGCGAGCAGGGCGGCCCCGACGGCGGTCGCGTCGCGCACCGGGCTCACCTCGACGGGACGGCCGCAGATGTCGGCGAGCGCCTGGACGAACACCGCGTTGTCCGTCATGCCGCCGTCGACGCGGAGTCGTTCGATGCGGATGCCGGCATCGGCCTCCGCCGCCTCCACGAGGTCGGCGCCGCGGTGGGCGACGCCCTCGAGCACGGCGCGGGTGATGTGCGAGCGGTTGCTGCCGCGCGTGAGACCGAGCAGCGTGCCGCGTGCGCCGTAGTCCCAGTGCGGTGTGCCCAGGCCGAGCTGCGCCGGCACGTACATCACGCCGTCGGTCGTCTCGCACGCGCCGGCGACGGTCTCGCTGTCGGCGGCCGACGAGATGATGCCGAGGTCGTCGCGCAGCCACTGCACGTTCGTGCCGCACGAGAGCATGATCGCCTCGAGGCCCCACATCTGCTCCCCGTCGCGCTGCCAGCACACGATCGGGAACGTGCCGCCGGTGGAGCGGCTCGCCTCGAGCGGGCGATCGGGGCCGAGGCACACGTCGAGCATGCCGCCGGTGCCGAACGTGATCTTCGCCAGGCCGGGCTGCACCGCCCCCTGGCCGATGAGCGACGCCTGCTGGTCGCCCGCGATGCCGCAGATGGGGATGTCCCGCCCGAACACCGTGGCCGTGGCGAGGCGGCCCGACGAGTCGACGATGCGGGGGAGCGATGCCGCCGGCAGGTTGAGCAGGCCGAGGATGCGCTCGTCCCACTCCCGCCCGCCCGAGGTGGTCATGCCGCTGATGGCGGCGTTGGACGCGTCGGTGATGTGCTCGGCGCCCTCGGTGAGCCGCCAGACGAGCCAGGTGTCGGGCGTGCCCACGCAGAGGTCGCGCTCGCGGTCGGGGTCGACGCCGTTCCAGATGTTGGCGGCCTTGGTCGCCGGTTGGTTCGGTGCGATGAACAGCCCTTCGGCCTGGAGCACGAGGCAGTCGCCGATGGTGCGCAGGTCCTGCCAGCTCTGGGCCGGGGCGACGGGCTCGCCCGTGGCGCGGTCCCACACGATGGTCGAGGCGCGCTGGTTGGAGATGCCGATGGCGGCGACCGGCTCGCCGCCGGCTTCGCCGTTGTCGGCGAGCACCCGGCGGGCGAGGTCGATCGCGAGATCGGCGTACGCGACAGCGTCGAACTCGACCAGTCCGTCGAAGGGGGTGTCCGGCAGGAACTCGCCGGAGCGCTCGCGGAGGATCGTGGCGTCGGCGCCGACGATCGCGGCGCGGACGCCGCTCGTGCCGATGTCGAGGACGAGGATGGTCATCGTGTGACTCCGTTCTGGGAGGGAGCGGTCTTCTCGTTCACCCAGGCGCCGAACATGCCGAACGTGGCCATGAGCAGCGCGAGGAAGATCCAACCGATCGGGTTCGACACCGACTCGCCGATGATGGTGCGGCGGATCGCGCCGCCCACCTGGATCGCGAGGGCGGCGAAGGCCGCGGCTGCCGCGCCGTTCTGGAGCGGCGCCGTGTCGGTGAGGCGCGCCGCGGCGAATCCGCCGAGCGCGCCGCAGAACATGATGGCGAAGTAGAGGACGTAGTTGAACGCCTCGGTCTTCCCCAGTCGGCCGGAGTCGATGAGCCAGATCTGCAGCACGCTGATCGGCACGGCGAACGTGGCGCAGGTCACCGCGCCGCGCCAGACGGCCGGCCAGGAGAGCCTGGTCACGGAACGACGACGGTGCCGAAGGGGTCGGGCAGGCCGAGCTTGCCCGGGTTGAGGATGCCGTTCGGGTCGAGCCCCGCCTTGATCGCCGCCAGCACGTCCATGCCGCCGCCGAGCGCCTGAGCCATGTAGCGCGACCGGTTGAGGCCGACGCCGTGGTGGTGGCTCAGCGAACCGCCGGCCGCGAGCACGGCGAGGGTGCCGGCGTCCCAGACGGCCCGGTAGAACTCGTCCTTGGCGCCCGGCTCGGGCTTGCCGGCGAACGTGAAGTAGAGGCAGGCGCCGTCGGTGTAGGCGTGCGACTGGTGGGCCGAGACGGCGAGCACGCCGTCGATCGCGGAGATCGCCGCGACGGCGTCGGCGTAGATGCGATCGAGCCGGCTCCACGGGGCGGAGATCTCCATCGTGTCCACGACGAGGCCGCCTGCGATGAGCACCTCGAGCTGGGAGACGTCGTTGCGCTTGCCGAGCCAGTGCTCGACGAGATCGTCGCCGAGGCGCTCGGCGCCGGCGCACTCGGCCTCGACCACGGCCCAGCTGCCCTCGACGATCGGCTCGTCGCCCTCGTCGAGCGCCACGACCACGTTGAGCGAGTCGCCGGTGTGGTAGTTCCGGTCGCTCTCGATCTCGTCGTAGAGACGGAGCACGGCGGGGGTCGCTCCGCGGCGAAGGATGCGGCGGCAGGCCTCGAGGCCGTCGCCGAACGACGCGAAGCCCCACGCGCCTCGACGCTCGTGCGTGGGGGCCGGGTGCAGCTTCAGCTCGGCCTCGACGATGACCCCGAGCGTGCCCTCGCTGCCGACGAACAGCTGGTTGAGATCGGGCCCGGCCGCCTGGCGCGGAGAGCCGCCGGTGTGCAGGCGCCGTCCGTTCGCGAGCACCACGTCGAGGCCGCACACGATGTCCTCGATCTTGCCGTAGCGCGTCGAGAGCTGGCCGGCGCCGCGACAGGCGAGCCAGCCGCCCACGGTGGCGAGCGTCATCGACTGCGGCCAGTGGCCGGCCGTGAGGCCGTAGGTGGTGCGGAGCTCGTGCTCGAAGTGGTCGCCGAACGTGCCGGCGCGCACCCGGGCGACGAGCGAGTGGTCGTCGATGTCAACGATGCCGCTGAGGCCGCACAGGTCGAGCGCGACGCCGCCGTGCAGCGGCACCGAGCCGCCGCCGACGCCGGATCGCCCGGCGGTGACGGTGAGGGGGATACGAGCCTCGTCGCAGATCGCAGCGACAGCGGCGACCTCGTCGGGCGTGCTCGGTCGGCACACCACCGAGGCGAGGCCGCCGACCTGGCCCTCGAGGGCCCACGTCATGGCGAGCGGCCACCAGTCGCGGCTGGTCTCGGCGACGGTCGCGGCGTCGGTCGTGACCGCGGCGCAGGCCGAGGTGAGCCGTGCGAGCGTGGCGTCGTCGACCTCGACGCGGCGGGCGTCGAGCCGGCCGATGGTCGTGCCCTCGGCGAGGGCGATGGGCGGGGTCGGCTCGGCCGGACCGGTGATCGGTGCGTCTGTCATCAGGCGCCGATGTTAGGTGTCGCGGCGAGCGCCGGGGGGCTCCCCGAGCAGGCGGGAAGGACTGTCAGGCGGGTACGGGGGTGAGCGCGTTGGTGAGCAGCACGTCGTGGAGACCGGCGGCGTCGCGCTCGTGGTCGCAGAGCTCGCGGTACTCGGCGGCGGACGCTGCGGCCTCGTCGGAGGTCCAACCCAGCTCGGGGGCGATGAGCTCGGCCACGCCGTCGGCTGCTGCCGCGCTGTCGGCGCGACCGTAGAGGCGGGCGCGGGTGCGGCGGCTCAGCACGTCGTCGACGGACCGGGCCATCTCGTGGCGGACGGCGAAGATCGCCTCGGCCCTCACGTAGGGGAGGCCGGGAACGAGCGGCTCGGCGAGCGTCGGGTCGTCCTTGACGAGCGCCATCACGGCGCGGGCCTCGCCGCCGAAGCGGTTGGCGAGGTGCTCGGCGACGGTCGCGTCCACGCCGTAGGCGCCGGCCGCGGCGGCCACGGTCTCGTAGCCGTCGGCGCCACGCAGGCGGATGCGCTTGGTGGTGGAGTGCTTCGCGCCCTCGGGCGCCCGCGAGCCGAGGACGTCGCGCACGACGACGTCGACGGTGTCGGCCGCCATGTGGCGGTAGGTCGTGAGCTTGCCCCCGGTGATGGTGATCACGCCCGACGCCGACCGGTGGATGTTGTGGCCGCGGGACAGGTCGGCCGTGCGGCCCGACGTCGCCGACTTCACGAGCGGGCGCAGCCCGGCCCACGTGCCCACGATGTCGTCGCGGGTGATGGTGGACGTGCTGCTGCCGTTGATGGCCCGGAGGAGGTAGTCGATGTCCTCGTCGGTGCACTGCGGGTCGTCGATCGAACCGGAGTAGTCGGTGTCGGTGGTGCCGATGTAGGTGAAGTCGCCGGCGGGCACGACGAACACCGACCGCTTGTCCTTGGGGACGGGGATGACGGCGGCGATCGTGTTGCGGACGAGATGGTGGGGCACGGTGATGTGCACGCCCTTGGCCGGTCGCATCGAGTCGGGGTCGGTGCCTTCGTCGAGCGTCCGCACCTGGTCCGCCCACACGCCGGCCGCGTTGACGACGGCGGTGGTGGCGATCGTGAACGTCTCGCCGTCGGCGGCGACGGTGACGCCGCAGACGTTGCCGGTGGCGCCGCACTCGAGGCCGACGGCGGCGACTCGGTTGGCGAGCACCGCACCGTGGTGCAGGGCAGCCGTGCGGCAGATCGCCATGACCAGCCGCGAGTCGTCGGCGGCGGCGTCGAAGTACAGGTAGCCGCTCACCAGGTTCTTCGCCGGGAGGGTCGGCATGTACTCGAGCGCCTCGGCCTGCGTGACCCGCTTGTGGAGCTTGCCGACGCGGAAGCCACCGGTGAGGTCGTAGCCCCACATCGCGGTGCCGAGCAGGCGGGAGATCTTCGCCGGGATGACGCCGCCCTTGCCGAACATGGGCAGGAGGAAGGGAAGGAGCTTCACCAGGTGCGGGGCGTTCGTGAGCAGCCGACGGCGCTCGGCGAGGGCTTCGTAGACGAGCTTGACGTCGCCCTGCTGCAGGTACCGCAGGCCACCGTGGATGAGCTTCGACGACTTGGA
The DNA here is from genome assembly GCA_046331245.1 of Acidimicrobiales bacterium. Taxonomy (GTDB): domain Bacteria; phylum Actinomycetota; class Acidimicrobiia; order Acidimicrobiales; family Microtrichaceae; genus SSF14. Next base: position 12,459 of record JAXLRH010000019.1, read on the forward strand.
GGACGTGCCCGACGAGAAGTCGTCGCGCTCGATGAGGGCGACCCGCAGGCCGCGCGCTGCGGCGTCGAGGGCCACGCCGGCGCCGGTCACGCCACCTCCGATGACGACGAGGTCGAACGACTCCGAGCGGAGTCGGTCGATCGAGGCGGCACGGTCGAAGGCTGCGAGAGTCACCTCGCCATGTTACCCACCGGTAACCATCGGCTCCTTATCAACAACGGTTGCAGATAAGCCGACGGCGAACTAGGTTGCCGATCGATGCACACACCGGACGAACTCGTGGGGCTCTACCGGGCCCGTGGGTACAAGATCACCCCGCAACGGTTGGCGATCTTCGCGGTGCTGCACGGCAACCACACCCATCCGACGGCGGAGGCGGTGCACGAGGCGGTCGTCGCCGAGATGCCCAACGTCTCGCTCCGGACGGTGTACTCGGTGCTCACCGAGCTGGCCGAGATGGGGGAGATCCTCCAGCTCGATCTCGGGACGCGCTCGGCCCGGTTCGACCCCAACGTCGGCGATCACCACCATCTCGTCTGCACCTCGTGCGGACGGGTACGAGACGTCGAGGTCGAGGCCGTCGGCGTCCGCCCCACGGGCGCCGTCGACGACTTCGTGATCGACGGCACCGACATCGTGTTCCGCGGCCGGTGCGCCGAGTGTGCCACCCGGCCCGTCTGACATCTTCAACCACCCCACCCAGGAAAGAGGCCAACCATGGCAGAGCTCAAAGGCTCGAAGACAGAAGAGAACCTGAAGGAGGCGTTCGCCGGCGAGAGCCAGGCCAACCGTCGCTACCTGTGGTTCGCGCAGAAGGCCGATGTCGAGGGCTACCCCGACGTCGCGGCGCTGTTCCGCTCCGTCGCCGAAGGCGAGACCGGCCACGCGTTCGGTCACTTCGACTTCCTCTCCGAGGTCGGCGACCCCGCCACCGGCGAGCCCGTCGGCTCCACCGAGGACAACCTCAAGTCGGCCGTGGCCGGCGAGACCTACGAGTACACCGAGATGTACCCCGGCTTCGCCCGCACCGCCCGCGACGAGGGCTTCGACCAGATCGCCGAGTGGCTCGAGACGCTCGCCCGCGCCGAGAAGAGCCATGCCGGCCGCTTCGGCGAGGGCCTCGCGAACATCTCCTGATCCGGCCCTGATCCGACTCTGATCCGAACTGCATCGGCGGCACCCGTGACGACGACCTACGACCCGTTCCACCCGAACTACTTCGTGGAGAGCGATCTCCGCGAGGAGCTCACGCGGGTCTACGACCTCTGTCACGGGTGTCGCCTGTGCTTCAAGTTCTGCACGGCGTTCCCCACGCTCTTCGAGATGATCGACGAGCACGACGACCGGGGCATAACGCAGCTCACCCCGCGCAGCAAGGACCAGGTCGTCGACGAGTGCTTCCAGTGCAAGCTCTGCTACATCAACTGCCCCTACATCCCGGGCCAGTCGGAGTGGAACCTCGATTTCCCCCGCCTCATGATGCGCGCCGACCAGGTGCGTTTCCGTGAGCAGAAGCAGTCGCCGCGCAGCCGGGTGACCGACAAGGCCCTGGCCTCCACCGACCTCACCGGTCGTGGCGGCTCGCTCGTCGCCCCGCTCGCCAACCTCACCATCCGCACGCCCGGCTCCGCGCCGCGGAAACTGATGGAGAAGGTCACCGGCATCGCCGCCGAGCGCGTGCTGCCGCCGTTCCAGCGCACCCGGTTCACCACGTGGTTCCGGCGACACACCCCGCAGCCGGCCACCGGTGCGAAGCGCGACCAGATCGCGGCGGTGTTCCCCACCTGCCTCGTCGAGTACCAGGACACCCAGGTCGGCAAGGACCTCGTGCGGGTCTACGAGCGCAACGGCGTCGAGTGCCAGGTGCCCGAGGGCCAGATCTGCTGCGGTGCCCCGATGCTGCACCAGGGCGACGTCGAGGGCTTCAGAGTGAACGCTCGCCGCAACATCGAGACGCTGTCGCGGTTCATCCGCACCGCCACGAGCCGGGGCCAGGACGTCACCGTCGTCGTGCCCCAGCCGACCTGCGGCTACGTGCTCAAGAAGGACTATCCCGACTACGTCGCCGGCGCCGACGCCGAGCTCGTCGCCGCGCACACCAAGGACGCGTCGGAGTTCCTCATGGACCTCCACAAGGCGGACAAGGCCGCCGGCGGCGACGGCCTCGACACCGAGTTCGGCGGCCACGTGCCCGCCACCACCACCTATCACGCCCCCTGCCACCTGCGTGCCCAGAACATCGGCCTGCGCAGCCGCGACCTCATGAAGCTGACCGGCACCAAGATCACGCTCGTCGCCGAGTGCTCCGCCATCGACGGCACCTGGGGCCTTCGCGCCGAGAACCTCGAGATCTCGCGCAAGGTCGCCCAGAAGATGGCGAACGACATCCGCAAGGCCGACTCCGAGGCCGTCGCGGGCGACTGCTCGCTGGCGAACGGGGGCATCGTGCTCGAGACCGGCGCCCAGCCACAGCACCCGCTGTCGCTCGTCGCCCGTGCCTACGGCATCCCCATCGACTGAAAGCAGCGGTATACCCATGACTCGCTCCCTCACGATCGACGACATCAGCGACCTCCGCGCGTACGAGCGCGAGCGCGACGCGTTCCGCTCCCACGTGATCGCCGTGAAGCGGCGGCGGCGCATCGCCCTCGGCCCGTTCGTCACGCTGCTCTTCGAGAACCGCGACACGATCCGCTTCCAGATCCAGGAGATGGCCCGCGTCGAGAAGCTGATCTCCGACGAGGCCATCGAGGGGGAGCTGCGCGCCTACAACCCGCTCATCCCCGAGCCCGGCCACCTGTCGGCCACCCTGTTCATCGAGCTCACCAGCGAGGAGCTGCTCCGGGAGTGGCTGCCGAAGCTCGTCGGCATCGAGCGGTCGATCCTCATCGACGCCGGTGACGGCTCGGCGCCGATCCGCTGCGAGGTCGACCCGGCGCACGAGTCGCAGCTCACCCGTGACGACATCACGGCCTCGGTCCACTACGTCAACTGGTCATTCAGCCCAGAGCAGGTGGAGGCCTTCGCGAACGGCGCCCCACGGGTGCTCTGCGACCACCCCGAGTACGGCCATGTGACCGATTTCACCACCGAGAATCAGGCAGAACTGCTGGCCGATCTGCGTTCTTGACGTGGTCTCCACAACTGATTGGACAGGGCCACGGAGCGCCCGCAAGGATCGAAAGCCAATGGACAGAAACTGGGTCGGGCGTGCCGCGTGCAGCGGTTTGGATCCCGCCATCTTTTACCCCCCAACCGACGAGGAAGCGGACGTCGCGAAGGCCATCTGCGCGGAGTGCCCGGTGCAGGAGGCCTGCCTCGAGCACGCCATCGACCACCGCGAGCGCAACGGCGTGTGGGGTGGTGCGACCGAACGTGAACGGCTCCGCATCATCCGGCGCCGCCGCCGGGTGCGTGCCCAGGTGGGCACCATCGCGAGCTGAGCCGGCCACCGCACGACATGGGGGACTTCGAGGGGTGGCCGCTGGTCCTGGGACGTCTCGCCGCCCACGCCGATCTCACCGCTGAGGAGGCGCACGGCGCACTCGGCCAGATCCTGGCCGGCACGGCCACCGACGCCCAGATCGCCGCCTTCATCGTCGCGCTGCGCATGAAGGGGGAGACGGCGGAGGAGATCACCGGCCTCGTCGCCGCGATGGTCGAGGTGGCCGCGCCGCTCCACCTGCCGGCTGGCACGGTCGACATCGTGGGCACCGGCGGCTCGCCCACGCTGCGGGACCGGGCGTTCAACGTGTCGACCGTCGCCTGCATCGTGGCCGCCGCGGCCGGCGCCGTCGTGTGCAAGCACGGCAATCGCAAGGCGTCGTCCACCTCCGGCTCCACCGACCTGCTCGAAGCGCTCGGCGTGGCCGTCGACCTCGACGGCCCCGGTGTGGAGCGGTGCGTCGCCGACGCCGGCGTCGGCTTCTGCTTCGCCCGCATGTTCCACCCGGCGATGCGCTTCGTCGGCCCGACGCGTGGCGAGCTCGGCATCCCGACCGTGTTCAACATCCTCGGTCCGCTGTCGCACCCCGGCGACGTCCGCCGTCAGGTGCTCGGCGTCGCCGATCCGGCACGTGTCGACGTGATCGCCGAGGTGCTCCGTCAGCGGGGCATGGAGCGGGCGATGGTCGTGCACGGCTTCGACGGCCTCGACGAGCTCACCACCACCGACCGCACGCTCGTGATCGACATCGTCGATGGCGCCCTGACCCGCAGCGAGCTCGACCCCGGCGACGTCGGGCTCGAACGCCGCACGATCGACGAGATCGCCGTCGGCGACCCCGAGTCGAACGCCGAGGTCGCCCGCCGCGTGCTCGCCGGCGAGCCCGGCGCCCACCGCGACATCGTCGTGCTCAACGCGGCAGCCGGCCTCCTTGTTGCCGGTCTCGCCGACGAGCTGGGGGAGGGTGTCCACCTCGCGGAGACCGCCATCGACGACGGACGCGCCTCGGCCACGCTCGACCGCCTCATCGCCGCCTCACACGGCGGCTGACCGACCCACACGCCCGGGGCTCGGCACCGGGCGGATCGGCGAGCTCATCTCGCCCTCGACGCGGCGCAGCCGCACGCGGTGCGCGTTGCGGTCGAGCCAGCGCGCCATCAGCAGCACCTCGTCGGCCAGGTCGCGGGCGAGCGGCCCGCTCGTGCTGGCGCCCGGGTCGGGTGGCACGGCCTCGATCTGCCGACCGGGATCGACGCCCTCGAGGCGCAGATCGCCCGCAGCCTGTGCGCCCACCGCTTCCGGCGCCCAGTGGCGCACCAGCCGTCCACGATGGAGCTCGTAGCGGTGGCCGGCGGCATCCTCGATCTCGAGCACGGCGGTGTCGCGGGTGCGGTCGAGGAGCCGCTGGCGCCGGACGGCCTCGGCGAACGCGTTCATCCGGTCGCGGGTGGCCGCCGCCTCCTCGAACCGCTCTTCGGCCGCGAGGTCGTTCATGCGGTCGGCGAGCGCGTCGACGACCACGCCCGGATCGCCGTCGAGGCACCGTGCCGCGAGCGCGGCGACCGGCGCGTACGCCTCGGGCGTGACCTCGCCGGCGCAGCAGCACATCGACACGCCGAGCTGGGCCGGTACGCACGGGCCGCGCCGACCGGGGCGCGTGGCGGCGCAGCGCCGCAGCGGCACCACCGTCTCGATGGCCTCGACCACCAGCAGGGCGGTCGCACGAGAACCGATCGGGCCCAGGTAGCGGGCGCCGTCGTCGACCGGCTCCTTCACCACCTTCAGGCGTGGGAACCGCTCGTTGGTGAGCTTCACGTACACCGACGACCGCCAGCGGTTGCCCTCGCGGTTGTAGTGCGGTTCGAGGTGGTGGATGAGGCGCATCTCGAGCACCGCGGCCTCGAGCGGACTCGCCGTGCGCTTGAAGTCGATGCGGCCGGTCTCGCGCAGGAGCGGGCCGACCTTCCGGCGGTCGTCGCTCGAGAAGTACGAGCGCACGCGGCTGCGGAGGTTGGTGGCCTTGCCGACGTAGAGGACGTTGCCCGACGGCTCACGGAACAGGTAGACGCCCGGCTCGCGGGGCAGGCGGTCGGTGAGGCGCAGCTTGGCCGCCTGCGCGTGGTTGGCCATCCTCGGCAGCGAGCGCAGGTCGTCGAGGCCGGTCACGCCGAGCGACCGGGCGCGGTCGAGGAGGACGTGCAGCAGGTCGCCGGTGGCCAGCGCGTCGTCGAGTGCCCGGTGCGACGGGGTGTGCTCGAAGCGGTAGTGGCGGGCCAGCGTGCCGAGCTTGCAGTTGGGCACCTCGTCGCGCAGGAGGCGGCGGGCGAGGGGCACGGTGTCGACGACGGCGTTCGACAGCTCCGGCCGCTCGTCGCGGCGGAGCGCCGCCTGGAGGAACGCCATGTCGAAGCGGGCGTTGTGGGCGACGATGACCGAGTCGGCGATGAAGTCGACGAGCGTGCCGAGCACGGTCTCGATTCGCGGCGCCCGAACGACCATCGCCTCGGTGATGCCGGTGAGGACGGTGATCGTGGGAGGGATGGCCCGACCGGGGTTGACCAGGGTCTGCATCGTGCCGAGGCACTCGCCGGCGCGGAGCTTGACCGCGCCGATCTCGGTGATGGAGCAGTCGTCGGGGCTCGACCCGGTGGTCTCGAAGTCGATCACGCAGAACGTGACGTCGCTCAGCGGCGTGCCGAGCTCGTCGAAGCTGGCCTGGTGGGCGGTCCTGCCGGCGGGGATCGGGGAGCGCGTCGACACGAACAGGTGTTCTAGCGAACGGGTGTTCGACGGTCAACGACCCTTCGGCGTCCTTGGTAGATTCTCGGCGTGTCGTCCGCCTCCCCGTCGCCCGTCCCGAAGCTCCCCCCGATCGGCGTCCGCTACCGCTGCTCGGCGTGCGGCAACCTGACGCGGTTCGACGTGCGGGTCACCCGCACCACCCGCTCGTTCCACCACTACAGCGTGGGCGGCGAGCTCGAGGTCGAGGACACCGAGGTGCTCGCGGAGGACATCGAGGACGTCTCCTGCCGCTGGTGCGGTACGAGTGCCAACGTGGTGGAGCTCGGCGCGACCGGGGGATGACCCCCGAGCTGGATCTGCTGAGGCCAGCTCTCGAGATGGCCGTCGTCGTGGCCCGCCAGGGCGAGGCCGCACCGCTCCCGACGCCGGCGCCACGCCCGATCCGTCCCTTCCTCCGCTTCGCTCGGCTGCCGTCGGCGGCGCTGGCGGCGACGCGCTCGGCGCTCGACGACGACGAGTTCCGTGCGCGGGTGGCCGACCGCTCCGACGAGGAGGAGGTGGGCCGGGCCGGGTGGCTGCTCCTGACCCGTCCCGACGGGTGGGAGGACGAGCTGGCCGCGCTGGTCGAGCAGCGTGCCGAGGAGGTGGAGGCCCAGCGCTCTCACGACGCCGACGCCCGCTCCGAGCTGGAACGGGCACGGGAGCGGCTGGCCGCGGCCGACCGCTCGGCGGCGGAGCATCGTCGTGAGATCGACCGCCTGCAGTCGGCGCGCGACGCGGACGAGCGCACGATCGCCGAGCTCCGTCGCTCGCTCGACGAGGCCGCCGATGCATCGAAGACGGCGGCCGAGGAACGTGCCCGGGCCGTGCGGGAGCTGAAGGAGATGGAGCGCCGCCTCGCCGAGCGCACCGCCGAGCTGCGCGCCCTGCGCGCCGCCGGCGCCGGTGCTCCCGAGCCCGTCGCTGCCGCTCCGGCGCCCGACCCGCTGCAGGAGATCCGCGCCGAATGGCGACGGGCGGCCGACGCGCTCGACCGCTTCGCCGACCTGCTCGCCGACGACCCCGTCGCCGGTCCGACCGCGTCCTCGTCCGTGCCCACGTCCGTGCCCACGTCGTCACGCCGGCGCCCGGTCCGCCTCGAGCGCGGGCTCACCGAGGGGTCGGAGGGGGCCGCCCGCTGGCTGCTCGGCCGGCCCGGTGCCGTGGCGCTGGTCGACGGCTACAACGTCTCGATGCTGACGTGGCCCGACCTCGACGCCACCGGCCAACGCACCGCGCTCGAACGGGCTGCGGCGCAGCTGCAGGTGCGAACCGGCGCGCAGGTGACGCTCGTGTTCGACGGCGAGGCGTCCGGCGGCCCGGCCGTCCGCACATCGGTGGGCTCGCCGGTGCGCGTCCACTACAGCGACGCCGACACCGAGGCCGACGACGTGATCCTCGACATGATCGGTCGCCTCGACGCCCCGGTCGTCGTGGTGGTGTCGAACGACCGACGCGTGCGCGACGGTGCTCGTGAGCGGGGTGCGAACGTCGTGGGGTCCACGGAGTTCGCGGCACTGCTCCGCTGACCCGCTTCGCTGTCAGTCCTGATCTGACGGGCTTCGCTGTCAGTGCTCCCGTTCATGATGGGATCCATGGACACCCTCCGCATCACCTGTGACACCTGCACGATGCGCCACAGCGACGCCTGCAGCGACTGTCTCGTCACCTTCATCTGCTCCCGCGACGTCGACGACGCCGTGGTGCTCGATCTCGCCGAGGAGCGCGCGCTCCGCCGGCTCTCGGCCTCGGGGCTGGTCCCCGAGGTGCGTCACCGGGCGGTGCCTACACTCGGTTCGTGAACGACTGGCAGGCGGTTGGCGACGGTGGCGTGCTCGTGCGGTCGCGCTGGATCTACAACTGCTACCTCCTGCCCGACGCCGACAGTGCGTCGCCGCTGGTCGTCGACGTCGGCGTGCCCAGTCACGGTGTTGCAGTGGCCGGCTGGTTGGGGGCGTCGGGGGTCGAGTCGGCCACGATCCTGGCCACCCACCTGCACAGCGACCACGTCGGTGGCCTGCCCGCGTTCGAGGAGCACGCCGGTGCCGGAGCGGTCGCCGGCGCCGACGTCGTTCTGCCGGATCGAGCCCGTTCGTACGCCGAGGGCGAAGCGCCCCGCAGTCCCGGCGCCCGGGAGGTGGCGCGCATCTGGCCGGTGCTCCGCTCGCAGCCCTTCTCCTTCGGCGCGCTGGTCGAGTCGGCCCGTGGACCCAAGGTGGGGTACGGCCTGCACCCCTTCGCGCTGCCGGTGTCCGCACCGACGTGGATCGCGGACGGTGAGCCGGTGCCCGGCGCGCCCGGGTGGGTGGCGATGGTGGCGCCGGGCCACACCGACGACTCCACCACCTACTACCACGCGGCCTCCCGCACGCTGGCGGCCGGCGACGCGATCCTCACGGTCGGCGGCCGGGCCTGGTTCAACCCCGAGTACGTGGACGGCGCGGTGTCGGCCGAGACCGAGGCCCGGTTCCGTTCGTTGCGTGTCGACGTGCTGCTTCCCGGGCACGGCCGCCCGCTCGTGGGCCGCGACCTGCTGGCGTCGGCGCTGGGTCACGACGAGCGTCCCTCCCGGCGC
>JAXLRH010000020.1:0-18242 GCA_046331245.1 Acidimicrobiales bacterium
CTGATCAGCGATCACTTCAACTCGATGCCCAGTGGGCTGTTCGTGCCGGCGGAGTGGGTGCAGCGCGCCGTGGCGTTCGGCGCCGGCGTGTACCCAGCGGTGATCATGCCGTGGGTGCCCGGCATCAGCCTGTCGTCGTTCATCGACGATGCGATCGAGGACGGACGTGTGTCGCAGCTCGGCACGCTCGCCGAGGTGTGGCTGCGGGCGGCGCTGGCGTTGCCTGCATCGAGCGTGGTGCATGGCGATCTGCAGCACGGGAATGTGTTGGTGGATCAGTCGCTCATCGTTCGCCTCATCGACTACGACGGGTCGTGGGTTCCGGGCGTCTCACTGCGCACCAGCGAGGTCGGGCACCCCAACTACCAACATCCCGAGCGATTCGAGCAGCAGGAAGTGACGGAGACCACCGATGTCTTCCCGTCGTTCGTCATCTACGTGTCGCTTCGGGCGATTGCGGTCGACCCGTCGTTGTGGGAGCGTTTCCACAACGGGGAGAACCTGATCTTCACGCAGACCGACTACGCCGAGGCCGGTCGTCGTGGGGCTCCGATCTGGGACGCGCTTGCCGAGTCGCCCGATCCTGCCGTGGTCGCATTGGGACAGACACTCAACTGGCTGTCGCGCACTCGTCTCGCAGCGATGCCGACGCTCGAGCGATTGATGAAAGAGGGCGAGTCGGCCATCAACAAGACCGACCTGTACGTCCTCGATCGCGCCGGTCGTGAGACCGGTCGCAACTGGTACGAGGACGAGGCGATCGCCGCGGTCGCGGCCCCGCCGGCCTGGAACGGTACGACCCCTTGGCGCCTACAGAACGAGCCCCTGTCCGCCAGGACTCCCGCTCCTCAGGCGCCCTCGGCCCCGCAGCAGCCGGTCCCGTCGTCGATACCGATGTATTCGCCGATCGCCCCGAGCGAAGAAGACCGAACCGATCGCGTATTACGTCGAATCGCGGTCGGAGCGATTGCGCTCTCCGTAGTGATCGTGCTGATCGCGCTCGCAATCCTGGCAAGTCGATGAAGGGACGAATATGACGGACGGCACCTGGTGGGACGAGAGCGCGGAGAACGCGGCAGTTGACCTGCCGACCGCGCCCGGTTGGGTGAGTCAGCCGGCACCTCCGCAGTACGGGCAGCCTCCGTACCAACAGCCACCTCAGTATCAGCAGCCCCAGTACCAACCACCTCAGTATCAGCAGCCCCAGTACCAGCAGCCCCAGTACCAGCCATCGCAACCGGCAGCGTCGAAGCCGAAACGCCAACGGACCCCTCGTCCGTGGGGAAAGATCGCGATCGCGTCGCTGGCGACGATCGCTGTGCTCGCCGGTGCATGGGTGGCCTATGGATTCGTCACTGCCGGCGGAGCGTCGTCACCTGAAGCAGCGGTGACGACACTCCTCGATGGCGCCACGTCGCAGGATCCTCTCCTGATGGCCTCGGTGCTGAGCCCCGGTGAGCTCCCGCTGTTGACCGAGTTGCTCACCGAGGTGGGCGAGGCGCGCAAGCGCGTCGGTGGCGGCGAGGCCGGTGAACCGATCCCCGGAACGACGATCAAGATCTCGAACCTCCGCACCAAAGTGAAGGAGCTGAGTCCGCGGGTAAGTCGAGTCACCATCCAGGCCGGCCGGCTCACCGGATCGGTCGCCCCGAGGTCGCTCCCCGACACCGCTCGGAGCGCGCTGCTCGGCGTCGACGAGAAGACCCTCAAGTGGAAAGTCGACGTCGACGACATCGAGGAACACCTGGCCAACGGCATCTCGGCGATCGTCGTCGAGGACGGCGGCGGCTGGTACGTGTCGCCGACCTTGACGGCAGCGGACCTGATCGTCGGATGGGATGAGGCCGACCTCGACAAGGGCGACTTCGGCGCCTTCGGGGATGCGGCCGACTTCGATCCCGGGGCCGACACTCCCGATGCCGCTGTCGAAGCATTCGCGGACGCCATCTCGAGCGGCGAGGTCAAGGACCTCGTGGCGGCGCTGCCGTCGGACCAGTCACAGGTAGGTGTCGTGTTCAGCGACGCGATCGAAACGATCCTCAACCGCGAGGTTGAGTCCGACGCTGGCGCCGGAAGGTTGCCGAAGGACTGGGCGCAGCTCAAGTCGTTCGACGCCCATCAGGAGGATGGCCCCGACGGCATGGTCCGCATGGTGATCGATTCCGCGAAAGTGACGGTGGAACGACACCCGGATCGCTCCGGGGACAAGCGGGAGTATCGCCTCAACGGCTTGAAGCTGTGCAAGGACCGAAGCAGTTCGGGCTGCACCACGGATCTCTCTCGGAGCAGGGCCCCGGTGGCCGAGAAGATCGACAAGGCACTCGGCGGATCAGTGAGCCTGATGGTCCGGGAAGTCGACGACGGCTGGAAGGTCGACCCGGTTGCGTCGCTGCTCGACATGGCGATCCGGCTGGTGAAGGGCGTGGACAAAGGGGTGGCGGACTCTGCGGCCATGAGCCTCGAGGGCAAGGCGACAGCCCTCACGTTCGGCACGGAGCGGTCCATCAGCTTCGACGGCGACGGGCTCGCACGAGTCGCCTTTCCGACCAAGCCCGGCACCGCGTACTACGTCGCGGTCAATGGCAGTCGCCTCGACAACGCCGAGGTCGCGTACGCGACCAAGAATGGCGGAGCCCGTCGACAGTTGAGCTATCGCGACAACGACGAGAACTACGTGGCGTTCCTCGCCGACACGAATTCGACCACCATCGCACTGGGCGGGCTGTTGAACGAGGCCACGACAGCGAAGGTGACGGCGTACGAAGTGCCGATCGAGGATCACCCGTTCGAGACCGAGGTGCAGGGCACGTTGGCGGCTCCGGTCGCGCTGCACCGTGTCCCCATCACCGGCGCGACGGCCGGCGAATACGACGATCGAACCCTCTCGGTCGACGCCAACGCATCGGGCGGCGATATCGGCCTCGGTTTCTCGGCATGGGAGGACGTGTCTCCCGGCGACGGTCTCTGGCTCTACGACGACGTTTCGGTCAGCGAGAACAGTCCGGAAGCGTCGGAGGTCACGGTCTACGGCGACACCGCGCTCGTTGCCATCTCGGGCCCCGTGGGTGCCGCGTACACCTATCGCATAGCCGGCCAGAAGCGAGGCTTCGACGGGAATCGAACGTCGGGCACCGTCACCATCCCTGCGGATTCGACGACCACCGTCGACTTCGATCTCGGCTCGAGTTCCACCGACTTCGTCATCGGTGTGCAGTGGAGCGACGCGGTCGACGTCGACGGCAGGGCCTTTGTGGGGGGTAACTTGGTCGCGTCGGACACGAGGTCGTTCATCGCCTCCAGCTTCCGACTCCCGGGCTCTGGATCGGGCTCCGGCCAGCTCGTTCTGCAGAACTACGGCCAATCGTCGACGACCGTCAACGTCTCCATCGACTTCGGGTGAGGTAGGAACATGACTTGGTACAACGATCCTGACAGTGGACCTCCGCCTTCGACACCGTTGCCGCCTCCGGCGCAGCCCTACCAGCAGTCGCCGTACCAGCAGCCGGCGCAGCCCTACCAGCAGTCGCCGTACCAGCAGCCGGCGCAGCCCTACCAGCAACCGCCCTATCAGCAACCGCCCTATCAGCAACCGCCGTATCAGCAGGCTCCGTACCAGCAACAGGCACCACCGCCGCCGGGTATTGGCGGCCGCAGCTGGCGGGAACTCCTCGAGCCGTTGAAATCCAGGAACGCGATGGTTGCGCTCGGTGCGTCGGTGCTGGCGGTTGCCCTGTTGGGCGGCGGATACTTCTTCTTCACCCGCCCCGACGAGTTGTCGACCCGCGAGTACGCACGGCTCGCGTGCACCGACGTACTCAAACCGTCGGCGAAATCGTGGAGCAAGATTACGAAGTCGCGCGACTTCAAGAAGTTATCCGGGAGCGACGTGAAGACACAGCGCGATGCCGAGCGAGCCATCACCGCCGTCCGGCAGTTGACCGACCTCTACCGCAGCTCTGTCGTGGAACTCGGCAGCTTCAACGACGGGCAGGTCCTGCGAGGCCATGACGGCGAAGACTTCCACACCGAGCTGTCGGAAGCGGTCGGTGACTTCCTGCCGGCGATCGATCAGGCGAACTCCGACCTCGACGCGCTCGACCCGGCGGACGAGGAGGACGTCGTCGACGAGATTCGCGACATCCTCGACGGTCTCGACGGCCTCGACATCAGTCTCAGCGACGGCGATCCGGGAGCCGAAGTGTCGGCGGCGTTGTACGACCGCAGCGACGATTGCGGGGACATGTTCAGCCGCCTCGTGTACCAGCAGAGTCAAGGCGATTGATCCCGACGGGTCAGGTCGGCCCTCGCCATCTCGGCACCCCCGCCGCGGCCATCCTCCTCCTCGTCGCCTCCCGGCTCGCCCTCACCCGCGTCGGTCTGGCGTCGGCGTCGCCCTCGATCGAGGTCGCGTCGCTCGTCAGCGGGCTCTCCGATGCCCGCCTGCGATGGGGTGGCCATCTGCTGCTGCTCGTGCTCGGCGCCGGACTGATCCTCGGTCCGACGGTGATGATCGGCCGCCGGTGGGCCCTGGTGGTGTGGTGGGTGCTGTCGGCTTTCGTGCTCGTCGGGGCACTCGCGTTGCTCGCGCTCCTTGGAGGGAATGCCGGCGGCGCCGTGATCGCCGTCGGTATCGCCGGGTTCGTCGCAATCGCGTCAGGCGGGCTGGACCTGTGGTGGCGCCGACGACTGCCGACCTCGGCGACGCCGGAGCCAGATCGCCAGACCGACGATCACCACGAGCAAGGCGCCGCTGACGAACCACCAGCGTGACCAGCTTGGGGCCGTCACCTCGAGCTGGCGCTCGATCACGCGCATGTTGCCCTTGGCGTCGATGCCGACCAGGCGGAGGTGGTGCCGGCCGTGCTCGGCCCATTGGGGCACGCTCGCAACGAGGACGGCCTTGCCCTTGGCATCGGAACGTCCGCCGCCCACGGTGATCTGCGTGCTCGCGATCTGAGCGGTCACCAGCGTGCCGGGTGCAAATCCGTCACCGCTGACCTCGGCGGCCGATCCGGCTGCGATCGATGAGCCGATGGGTTCGAGACTCCCGGCGGTCCACGTCACGAGCTTCGCTCCATTGCTGCGGTGAGCGTCGGGCAGCACCGGCCACGTCCGGGCGTCATCGAGCATCCGGTCGGTCATCGCCTCGTAGCCGGCGACGTTGGGGTGGAGGCTCTCGACGACGGGGGTGATCGGGTTCTTGAACGACACGTCGTTGGCGAACTGTGTCGAATCGCAGAGCGTGTGGCTGGCGCCCCTGGTCAACGGGTCGCCCTGGAATGCCCGCTCGACCGATCCCGCGAAATACACCGGGAGTCGTCGCGTGCGAGCGATGTCGACGGCGTTTCGGATCGTCGAGTTGAGTCGCTCGACGACTCGGTTGGCCATGCGGATCTCTTCCGGACTCATCCCACGGACGCAGTTCTGCTGGCGATCGCTGTTCGTCGGTAGGAGCTTCGGGTAGGCGAGCACCACGATCGGCGCCTGACGCCCCGACCGCTCGGCCCGACGCTCATCGTTGTTGAGGTGGTCGTCGATCGCCGCATAGCCCGCGAGAAGACTCTGCGTCAGGCCGGCGAGGCCCTTCTCCAACATGTCGGCGGCACTCGAGATGCACGACTCCTTGCCGCCGTTCACCTGGAAGCACACGTTGACCGGCAGCGCGCACTTCTTGCCGATGAGGCAAGCAGCTGCGATGTCAGCGAAATGGATGTCGTTGCCACCGCTCGTGAGGAGCACCGCGTCGACATGGCCCTTCGCCTCGTCGAGTTGCTCGACCTGTGACGGCAGGGGATCGGTGCCGTCGACCTTCGTGTGTTCCTTGCTCGTCGTGGTCAGATCGGCGGTCACCGCACCGCTGCACGCCAGCACGAGGACGTCGGTGAAGGCCCGCTTCCCGTAGGTCTGTACCGATCGGTGACACGAGTTGTGCTGGCCTGAATGCCCCTTGGTGTCCGTGCCGTCCAGATAGTCGTAGGTGCCTTCGCCGGCGGAGTAGGAGTCGCCGAGGATCGCGACCCGCGTGGCCGAACGCAGCACTGGGCCGACTTCGTCGACCCGATCGCCGGCTTCGACAACGACACCGATCGTCGCCGAGTCGGTGACGGCATCCTCGGGGTTGCCGGCCAGGAGTTCGGCGCGGGCGGTAAGGTCGACGTTGTGGTTGTCTCCCGTGTTCGTGAGGGCCAGCGGCCATTCGACCGACACCGATTCGCCGGGCTGGATCGTGCCGATGGGGCGACCCTTGTCGGCGATCTCGGCATCTGCTTTCGCCGAGAGACTCACCAACACGTCGGTCGCAGGCCGGCCGCCCGCGTTCTTGACCTTGGCGCGAACGACGACGGGCGACGCCGGAATGCCGTTGCCGTCGAGTTTGACGGTCGTCGGCGCGTCGACTTGTACCGTCAGCACGGGCCCCGCCAACGTCGTCAACTGTTTCGATAGGTCGTCGGAGTTGTCGACGGTCGAGAACTGGCCGCCAGTCGCGTCCGCGATGCACTGAAGTTGCGTCGCTCCGGCATCGCTGATCTGGAACCCGACCGAGTTGATGGTGATGTCGGGGTCGAGATCGGTCTCGACTCCCACGCCTTGACCGCCCAACTTCTTCGCGACCTCGCACGGATCCCCGTCGCAGTTGCTCTCGCCATCGGAGATGAGAACGACGGTGCGTTTGCCCGACGTCGGGAGGTCTTCCAGTGCGGCGGTCAGGGCCGCCGCGGTCGGGGTCGAGCCCGATGGAGTGAGCGCGTCGATCTGCGCCTGTAGACGATCGACGTTGAGTGGTGCGAGCGGTTCGAGCCGCTGGCCGGCGTCGCAATCCGAACCCGGGGCCGGATACGACCGAAGACCCACGCGGACCGACGGGGGCAGAGTCCGGAGCCACGTACGCATGGCCGATTTCGCGCCGTCGAGTTTCACAACGCCGTTTCCGTCGTTGTCGGCCATCGACGAGGACGTGTCGACCAGCATAAGCATCGCGAGATCGGTGCCGACCACGGGGTCGAGGTCGGGCACTTTGTCTGGCGGCGGTGGGAGCCCGGGCTCGACGCTCGTGTCGGCCTCGTTGAAGTACTTCTCGATCTTCACTGACAGCAGCTTTCTGTCGAACAGGGTGAAGTCCTTGTCGAACAGCCGCTTGTTGATGATGGGCACTTCGCCGAGCACCCCGACGGTGCCTTTGACGTTGACGTCGAACGTGCCGGCGATGAACGGGCCCCGGCCGGAATCGGCGCCGAGCGCTAGCTTGGTCTTGCCGGCGGCGATCGTCGAGATCTGCGGTCCGAAGGACCCATAGGCCAAGACGATCGCGGAGATCGAGAACTGGACGTTCGCGCTGCCGACGATGCCGATGTTGTAGCGCAGTGCACCACCGCCGCTCGCGTCGCCGTCCAGGTGCGTGCCCTTGTCGGTCCACTCGAGACCGCCGGCCAGCTTGAAGTCGCCGGCAGCGGAGACCGAGTCGTTCGTGGTCACGCCGCCGTCCCACTTGGCCTCGACGTGGATCTTCGGAACGAAGACGATCGGGACGCCCAGCACCACCACGGTGATCGACGTGAACGACTTGTCGAGGATCACCTTGCTGCCCTTGAACGAGAACAGCTGCTTGTTGGTCGCCGCCAGCAGGGCGGCGGCAGGGTCGATCGCCGAGCGCGCGATCGGCACGCCGAGTGACAGTCGACTGGCCACGGCACCGGTCATGGTGATGCCTACGCCGAACTTGCCGCGGAACCCGGAGTTGAACCAGTCCCAGTCCCACCGGATGTTGATGTCGACACCGAGCCCGACCGATGCCGAGGCGGTGAGTTCCAGCTTGAGCGCCGTGGCCGCAGCAGCCGCGGCCGCCTTCTTGTCGGTGATGGCAGGGTCTGCCTTGCCGCTGAACTTGATCGGCTTAGCAACGGTGCACTTCGAGTTGCACACACCGAAGTTGTCGAGCGCTGCGTCTGCCTTGGTGCCGGGCGGCATGCCGACCCCCAGACCGAGCGTGAAGTCGGGCTTGGGGATCCCGGCCCGGGATTCGGCGGACGTCCGCGAGCGACCGTGAACGATGTTGCCCGGGCCCGTCGGCGCAACGCCGTCCTCTTCGGCCGGTGGGGGGACGTCGGGCACGTCGGCCTGCAGGATCGCCTCGTCCAGCGTGATCGCCTCGGTCTGGGCGCGTAGTCCTTTCGCGTCGCCGGTGTACCCCGTGACCCGACGCAACAGCCCGTCCTCGGCAACGCCGTCGACGATTCCCGAGGCCAAGATGGTTCCCTGGTGGACCTGACCGAGAACCGCGCCGGTCATGGTCACGGTGCCGCTGCCGGCATCCCACGCGTCGAGTTTCGGTGCTCCCTTCGAGCCCAGGACGACGACCTCGGGGTGGATGACGATGTCATCGTCCTTTGGGAGCTGGAAGTCGAGCGTGATGTCTTGGGCGTTGCGCGATCCGTCTGTGCCGACGGATGTGACCGTGAACGTGGCCCGGCCAGAGGTCGGTGGGGCGGCGAAGACCCACCACACAGGCGGCGTGACGCTGCGATCGATTGTCGCATGGGCGGTCTGCCCGCCACCGGTCACGATGACGTCCACGAGGGCAGCGCCCGGTTCGACCGTTCCGCCGATACGCGCCGGGCCGGTCGCGCCGAGGTTGATGCTGTCACCGTCGTTCGCGAGGTCATCGAGCTGGTACCCCGCAGGAACTTTCCCGACGCGCGGCGCGGGCGCGTTGCCCTGCGGCACGACCCGGATCACCACGGCAACGATCGCGATGACCACGGCGATACCGAA
The DNA here is from genome assembly GCA_046331245.1 of Acidimicrobiales bacterium. Taxonomy (GTDB): domain Bacteria; phylum Actinomycetota; class Acidimicrobiia; order Acidimicrobiales; family Microtrichaceae; genus SSF14. The sequence goes on from JAXLRH010000020.1 coordinate 8,770, forward strand.
CATTCGTCGTGTGGTGCGGTCCCGACGAGCCACCGGTCAGTTGCCCTTCTGGTACTTGGCGGCGATGTCGGGAGAAGTCAACAGCGTCGGCGAGCCGAACACGGCGCTGACGCTCGGGTAGCTGCTGCTCGGGGGCGTTCCCACGAACGTGGCCTCGAACGACAGCTGGATGGCGCCGGTTGTCGGTATGACCGCGACGAACGGTGCTCCGCCCGGACTGAGGACTTGTTCGGCCCGCACCTGTCCGTCCACCAACACCTTCAGGCGGGCCTGGTAGCCCAGGGTCGAGTCATCGGTGACCCCGAGTGCAACCGAGACGGCGTCGAACTCTCCGCTGAGGACGTACGTCGTCCGGTCCGGTTCCCGCGAGGACGACGAGTACGAGACCGAGCACTCGACGCTCGTCGGGTAGGTCACGCCCTTGATCACCGACTCGGTGCCAGTCGAGCAGTCGCTCTCGACACGCTGGACCAGGTCGATCGGTACTTGCGCGCCTTGGCCAGCGACGACGAGCGAGACATCGGCGGGCATGGGACTGCCGGCCGGCACCGACTGCGAAAGGACGGCGCCCTCGGTGGTGCCAGCCTGGAACTTGTACTCGATGGTTGGGTTGGCGCCGAGCTGCTGGAGCTGCGTCACCACGTCCTTCTGCGCTCGATTTAGGTAGTCGGGCATCGCGACCGGCCGGGACACGTACACCGTCACGGCGTCGGGGTTGTTCGTGCCGGGAGCCGGGTCCTGGTTCACGACGATGTCGGCCTCTCCCGCCTGGTCGACCTGCTCGACGGTGATCTTGCCGGCGGGAACTCCGGACTCGCCCACGATCGTGAGGGCGCGATCGCGCTTCATGTCGCGGACGTCGGGCATGTCGACGGCGGCGCCGGCACCGCTCGACCCTGGATCGACATCGCCGACCCCGCGGGCCAGCTGGATGGTCGTCGGATCGAACACCCGCTGATCGTCGAGCGCGTGCTGCACGGAGAACACCAGGCCGGCGATGGCCGCGGCGACGGCGAGCACGGCGACGAGCCGGGTCCGGTCGACTCTCGCAAGTCGTGAGCCAAACGACCGACGTTGGCGGAGCGCAGTGGCCGGTGCTGGATCGATGGGTTGGGCGTACACCGGCTGGGCGTCGACAGGTTGGCTGTACAGCGGTGGGTCGTCGACCGGGGTGGCGGAAGCCGTCGGTTCCGCGAGGTCGGGATGCCAGGGCGGCGGTGCCGCCGGTGTCTGATGGCCCTGGGGTGCAGGTGGCGCGTCGTCCTCGTCGGGCGTCCACCACGTGCCGTCGACGGGCGGTGCTGCCGACGTCGATGGTGGGGAAGGCGGTGTCGCTGGCGGAGGTGTCGCTGGCACCCCCGGCTCGCCGGCCTCTTCCGACCACCAGGTCTCGTCGGTCACGTGGTCGTCCCCTCGTGGAGTGCTGTCGTCGATGTCGTGAGGGTGGTCATCAGTGCCCCGTGCTGGAGAAGTGTTGGTAGTCCTTGATGCCTGACCAGTCGCCGCCCCAGCCCCAGCCGGCCGCCTTGAAGATCGCGACCGCCTTGCTCGTCGCCAGCAGTACACCCGGTGCCTCGACGGTGCGATCGAGGTGCCGGCGACTTGCAGCATGCGCCGTGGTGCCATTGGCCGCGACGTAGGGGTTGAGCAGCGGGTTCAGGTCGACGGCGCGGCCGTAGGAGTGCTGGGAATACTCCGTCGTGGAGCCGGTGCGCACCCGACAATTGAATGCCGACGTGTTGTCGGCCTCGATCGAACCGAAATCGTCAGCGCCGTCCTTGGCAGTAGCACCGGGTCCGAAGTCGTCGACCAGGGTCATTCGAGTGATCGGGAATCGGATCTCGAACAGCTGTCGAAACACCGAGACAACCGTGTCGGCAACGTCGCTGTTCACCACCATCTCGCCGAGGTGGGATGCCTGGTCAGCGCCCCAATAGGTGAGACGGAGATAGCGGAGTTGGTCGTAGGAAACGGGACAAGCCGGATGCATCGAGCGTCCCTCCATGCGGACGCGTACGGGCTCGCTCATGGGGTTGATCGATGACACGAACCCGTCGCCCGATTGGCCCGTCGTGGGAGCCGCGGGTTGGGTGGTGGTCGACGGAGCAGGAAGCGATGTGGCCGGGGACCGGGTAGTGGTGGTCGTGGTGGCGGCGGCAGTGCTCGTGGTGGTGCTCGCGGTGGTCGCCGTCGTCGGTGCGTCGTGCCCGGCCCTCGATTCGTCGGTGTCACACGCGGCGAGCAGTAGCGCCGTGACCAGCGCGGTGACCAGCGCGAGGCGTCGCCAGGTCACGGGCAGGGCACCGTCGAGGTGTAGAGGTCCCAGCCCGGTGCATCGATGAAGGCCATTGACATGTAGTTGCCGTCGGGATCGCGCGCCCACAGGAGGTGGACCGCGGCAGCAACGATGCCTTCACGGATTCGCCCGGCACCGTGCAGACGACCTCGACGGAGTTGCCCTCGAAATAGCGAGTGATCTGAGGCTGTTTGCTGTTGGGCTGCGGGCGGACGGCAACCCAACCGTCGCCCGTCCCGTTCACGCCCTCGGTGCGAGACACCCGGGCGAAGACGGTCGGAAGGTGTGGGGTGACCGCGGCTGCCGGTGGGGGCGACGTCGTCGTGATGATCGGCAGTGTCGGGAGCGGCTGTATCGCCGTCGCGGTGGTGCATTCCGGGCAGCTGACGGTGGTCGGCGCGTTCGGATTGGCGGTGGCGGTCGAGGCCGCCGTCGAGGGTGCCGCCGTGGTGGACGCATCGCCGGCCGACGACACCTCGTCGTTGGTCCCGTCGCTCTTGCTCCCGAGCGCGATGACGAGCACTACGACGGCGATGACGACGAAAAGAACGCCGCCCACGACACCGGCGATGAGCATGCCTCGTCCGCCGCGCTGCGGCGGAGCTGCCTTGGGATACGTCGGCGGAAGGGTGCTCTGATCTCGCCAATCCGTCACAAAAATCGTCTCCAGGATTTGCCCCGCCGACGGGCGAGAATAGCAGTGGACTCCGGCCGAGCAACAGGACAAACCTCCGCGTGACCGGCCGCCATTCGCAATCTAGGGTGACGGCCGCGGTTGTCGGTTTGTCGCGCGCTGCACGCCGACCGAACGCGGTCAACGAGAGGGCGGAGAGGACCAAATGGGCGACGAGTCGTCGGGGGATCAACCCCGCTGGGCGAGCGAGCCGACGCCGCTGTCCACGGACGCGCCGACGGTGCCTGTTGGGCACCGTCGGGCCACGCCGCGCCTGCGCCGGCCTGGTTCACCGACGCGCCGAACATGCAGCCGCCGACCACGATGCAGCCGCCGGTGGTTCCGCCGCACATGCCGCCATACGCGCCGCCCCCGGGAATGCCGCCGCACTCGCCCGCGCCGGCCTCCGGTGCGTCCGGCCGCACGAAGGCTCTCGTCGGGCTGGCGGCAGTGGTGCTGGTCGCCGCGGTGGCAGCCATCCTCGTCGTGCTCACGTCCGACGGTGACACCGTGGCGAGGACCGTCGACCGAAGTGTTGCGACGACCACCGAGTCTCCGGCGACAACCGTCGCAGCAACCACATTGTCGCCGACCACGCCGCTCCCGGTTGACAGCGGTCCGCTGCCGACGCTCCCGACGGTGCCGCCGCCGACCGTTGCGTCGACGAGTCCGGCGCCGACGCTTCCGTCCGGCGGGAGCGGCACGCTCCAGGCGACGGCGGCAGCCGATCGTTCCGACGTGCAGCAGTACATCCAGAACCGGTGGGTCGCGCAGCTGAGCAGTAAGTGGATCGGCCTCAACATCGAGGGTGTCACTTGGGACGCCGCAAGCATCATGCGGGAGCACGACTCGTTGCGGGCGAGCTACGGCGCCTATCTGCTGTACTCCAGCGACTGGGCGTTCAAACGGCAAGACGTGTGGGTTACGGTGACGTCGACGACGTTCTCCAGCGGCGCCGAGGCCAACTCGTGGTGCGTCCAACAAGGGATCGACGCTGAGCACTGCTTCGCCAAACTGATCCATACTGGCGCGCCGGTGCGCGGCGACACCTTGAACCGGTGACGACATCACGGTCGAGGCGTCGTCGCGCGCGAGGCGCCGTGGCGGTTGCGGTGTCGATCCTCGTGGCCGGCGTGGCCTGCGGCACATCGACGTCGGGCGAGGCGGTGAAGCACGCGGCGCCGGAGCCCGACCCCACCAGCGCGTCGACGGTCCCGTCCTCTCTACCCGCGACAACGGTAACCGCCGCACCGACCAGCACTGTCGCGGCGACCGAGACGACATCCTCGACATCGCCCCCGGCACCGGTGCCGACGACGGGCCCGCCGCTGCCGGCATGCCCAGCGCCGACCACACTGCGCGAACAGTTGTCGGAACTCGTGATGGTCAGCCTCCGTTCCAACGATCCGGCGGCCGGTGTTCGCACGCTGCTCGCCAATCCGTTCCTCGGAGGTGTCTTCCTCGGTGGGAACGACGATCGGATCATTCTCGATCCGACCTTCCAACAGACGGCACGATCGGGACGGTGGTTCGTCGCGGTCGACGACGAGGGTGGCCGAGTGCAGCGCGTCGACCACATCGTCGGCGATCTGCCGGCAGCGGCGGTTCAGGCCGGTCTGGACGCGGGGCAGATCCGAGAGGTGGCGCGGGCGCGGGGCGTCACGTTGCGCAACTTGGGGATCAACGTCGACTTCGCTCCGGTCGTCGACCTCTCCGCGGCGCTACCCGGCCTCATCATCGGTGATCGCTCGTACTCACCGAGTGCTGCGGTCGTCGAGACCGACGCCGGAGCCTTTGCCGAAGGGCTTCGTGCCGGCGGGGTGATGCCCACGCTGAAGCATTTCCCCGGTCACGGTCGCGCCTCGGGCGACTCCCATGCGGGGCCAGTCCTCACCCCCACACTCGATGACCTCGGAGCGTCCGACCTGCTCCCGTACGAGGACCTGCCGAAACAAGGGCTGACGGCAGTCATGGTGGGGCACCTCGATGTTCCGGGTCTCACCGAACGAGGCGTCCCGTCCTCGCTGAGCCCTGCCGCGTACCGCCTCCTACGTGGTGGCGTCGGGTTCGGCGGCGTCGCGTTCACCGACGAACTGGCCGACATGAAGGCGGTGTCATCCCGTTTCGACGCGCCCACAGCCGTAGTCGCGGCCATCGCGGCAGGTGCGGATGTCGCGCTGCTGGCGCGGCCCGACCCCGCTCCGTACATCTCGGCGCTCGAGCGGGCGGTGAGTCGTGGTCATCTCTCGACGGCGCGTGTCACTGAGGCGGTGAACCGGGTGCTGGCGACGAAGGTTGCGCTGGGACTCGGTGGGTGCGCTTGACCAACCGGCGAACAAAAGGTTGCATGCTGTGAGCGGATCGCTCGAGCTACGGCCCGCTGGATGCGTCGTCGACGGGACTCGATGATCCGGGCGCCGGTGCCGGTGGCGATCGCACAGCCGTAGTTGACCGTGTCGGCACCGGTGCTGGTATCGACGTCGAAGTCATGAGCGCCGACAACATCGCCGTCGTGACCGACGTGGTCGCGGAGCGCCCGGAGCGTGGTCGGGGAGACCTCTTGCAATGTTGCGATGTGCCAGTCGAGTCGGTCGAGCAAAGCGAACTTCAAGTCGTTCCGGTTCTCGGTCCACACGCACATGTTCCAGGTCAACGCGCTGAACATCATGTGAGCTCTCCCCGGACTCGTTTCGCTCGTGTCACCGTAGGTCTACCGATCGGTACGAGCGCCGAACGCGGATCACCATGACTGGAGGTTCGCGATGAGCGCGTCGATGCTCGGGCGGAGGTGGTCGACGTCGAGACCTGCTCGGCGGGCGCCGCACCAGAACGCAGCGCACTTCAGCACCTCGCCGGTCAGCTGGTCGTAGTTGTCGGTGTCAGTGGGCGCGGCGTCGATATCGCGAACCATTTCCGTGTAGGCGATGCCGGGTGGCAGGCCGATGACGTCGTGGCGGAGTCCGCCCGGGTAGACGAGCTCTGAGCCTGCGGCGGGGTCGGGAGGGAACGCGACGTCGCCGCCCGTGATGTAGATGATCACGCCGTCGTGGGGATCGTTGGCGTCTTGGATGGTGAGGCGTACCGCCGCGGATCCGTCAGGGGCGAGTTGTGGGTCGGCGCCGACGACTCTTGAGAGAGCGTGTGTGAGGGTGGGGACTTCGTCGCCGACGTCGACGGTCACGATGTCCGCGCTGTCGAAGGTGACGGTGATCCCGGGAATGGGCTTGAGCGCGTCGGTGAGTTCGTTGGGTGTCATGGCTGTCCTTGCTCGGCGTGGTCGTCTCCTCAGTGTGACGGGAAGGACTGACAGCGATGCTCGACCGCTGGCGAGGCGGGCTCGGACCGATTGTCCCGGGGCCTACTGACACCGTCGTCGGGTTTCGGTGGCCGTGGCCGCGTATATCACGTGGCCGTCTCACGGCCTTCGGCGACCGTGTCTCGACGCCGACTCGAGAGCCACAAGAGCGCGTGTCTGTCTCTGCACGAGGGCCGGCTGGAGCCTCGCGACGCTGTCCGATCGGGTCCGAACCGACCCAATCGGCGGGCGCGACCCCGGCAACAGCGCCAACGCGGGTTCGATCATGAAACGGACCCGAATCGTCAGCGTTTTCGGGAGTTCCGGCGGTCGCCGAAGGGCCGTGAGACGGCCACCCTCGATACTCAAGGTCATCTCGACGAGGGAGTTGCAATGACTGAAATCCAGGCCACCGAACACAATGAAGCGATGCCGGCCGCGATGCCGGCCGCGTTGTCGGCACGACGTTGCCAGCGCGACGAGAACATCCATCTGAGTTCTCTCACACCCCAAGGCCATCTGCACGTGCTGCGTCTCGTGTTCGAGGCGGGAGCGGCGCTCCCAGCGACCAGCGGGCGCAACACGGTGATGCGTCGGTACCACCGCGAGCAGTTCATCGAGTACCTGTTGCGACACATCGCGGAGGACGTGCCCGGGTTCGAGACGGCGGCGGCCGGGTGCGACTGGAGCACGGAGTGAGCCGCCGTCTCCGTCGCGATGAGGCGCCTCATCCGACGCCCGCGTACCTGACCTCGGCGAAGCGCAGCGTCGAGCTGATGGAGGCCCGTACGTCAGGAGGTACGTTCGATTCGATCGCCGCGAGCGTCGGACTGCCGTCGGCCGGCGTCGCGGCTCGGACGATAGCGCGGGACCGTGACCGGCTCCGACCAGCGTCCTTCGTCGCCGCCCTCGACACGGAGCTCGACGCCACGTCGATGCTCATCGGCCGGACGTTCGGATTGGTGCTCACCCGCGGAGCCGGATGAAGCGGTCAGCGCTGGTTCATGATCGGCGGTCGCTTGCTCGACCACCGCGCCAGCCTCATCAAGCTCAAGCAGGACAACGCCGGCGAGCGCGACGTGCCTCGCGGGCGCCGGCGGCGGTGTGGACCGAATGCCTCGAGCGCCGCTCCCACGGTGCCAGCTTCCACTCGGTCGCCGCTTCCGAAGGGCTCGACGATCCGTATGACGCGAACGTCTTGGCCACCAAGCACCTCGATGCGTATCTGTGCGCGGCCGTCACCCGGCTCCGCGCCCAGCAGGTCGCGGAGCTCGACCGTGAGTGGGTTCGCGTCTGGCCCGAGGTCATCGTCGGCTCGAAACCGAACCCGACCCGCTTCGCCGACGCGATTCAGATTCTCCGTGGTCGGGCGCGGATCCGCGGCCTGTATGTCGCCAAACCGGTCGTCGAGCTCGAGCACCCCTTCGAGCCGCGCCGGTGGGGCGACCCCGACCGCCGCCGGTGCTGCGGCACGACCCGCCGGGTCTCCTGACCATCCCTCAACCCTTGGAGCACCATCATGAACCTTTCCCTGGTCGGTGATCCCGACGAGCCGTATCCGCAACGCAAGCCGCGCCGACGCGGCGACTTCGACTACCTCCGCGACATCACAGACCGTCAACGGCGAGTCGTCGACGCCCTCACGGAGGGCAACAGCGTTCCGGAAGCCGCACGACTCACCGACACGCCCCGCGCCTCCATCTACCTGTGGCTCGACACGAGCGTCGCGTTCAACACGGCGTTGAACCGGCGCCGGCAGATCGAGTGGGACCACAACGTCGACATCCTCCGCGCTGCCGACGCCGTCGCGGGCTCGCGGCTGCTCGACCTGCTCGAGGACGCCAGCTTCGATGAGGTCATCGCCTACTTGCGGTTGCGCGGCGTCGGGAAGATCGACACTCGCCCGACTGGCCCCACCGACGTCGCCGATGCTGTCGAGCCGGTGACCGAAGCGCGCTACCGCTCCCGGGAACGCGAGATCCTCGACGAGGCCGCTCTCGCCCGCGCCGCCGCGTACGACGGTGAGATCGGTCCGCGCCGCGAGGCAGTCCGCGAGTTCGTCGAAGACGAGTTCCGCAGAAGCGCCCAGAAGGCAGCGCACTCCTTCGAACCCGACGACACCGGCCCCGACGACTTCCTCGACGAGGTCTGACGTGCGCCGCGCAAATCTGCTCAACCATTCTTCAGGAGGCGACTAGATGACCACCGACGCACAGCAGGCTGCGAACGAGCGGAACGCGAAGCTCTCGACCGGGCCGACGACCGAGGAGGGCAAGCGCCGCACCAGCCAGAACGCAATCAAGCACTCGTTGCACGCTCGCACCGATCGCGCCGTCACCGCCGGACCCTTCGCCGAGGACGAGGCCGACGTCGAGGAGTTCCTCGCGGCGATCGTCGAGCGGCTCGACCCCATGGACGCGCTCCAGCGGTCGATGGCCGCCCGCATCGCGGGCGTCCACCTGAAGATGTCCCGGCTCGAGATCTACGAGGCAGTCGTGCTCCGCGGCGGAGCCCGGCTCCCCGGTCGCCGCGGCCGTCGGCCGCTCGATGATGACCAGATCGACGCCCTCAACGAGGAGGTCGTCGCCCGCTACGCGATCGAGGGCGTGATGGACAAGACGTCCAAGCTCTGGACGTCGCTGTACCGCCAGCTCCGCGGCGCCATGGACGAGTACGCCCGTCTCACCAAACTCCGCGCACACGCGTCGACGATCGACACCCTGTACGACGACGAGTTCTACCGCGGCATGTCACCCGCAGCGAAGACGGAGCACGCCATGGGCGAAGCCTTCGGCGCCCTCCGACGGCTCGAACGCTTCAGCGCCGAAGCCGGCCACCCCCAGACGTTCGAGATCGTGCCCGCCGAAGCGAATCAGTCGACCGAGCCCACCGTCGCCGATCGCTGACGCCGCGACCCCCACAGCCGCCTCGCAGCACCCGGCGGACCGTACGCCCCGACCCAGCCCACCGATGACGCCCCCGCCGACGGAGGTGACAAGTCGGAGGACCAGAAGTCGCGAAAACAAACCCAATTCTCACGATGAGTGACCGAAGGTCACGCTCCGTTCATTGAAAACTGAATGGCGAATCCGTTCCCAAATCGGCAGAATCCGTTCCGAGCACCCGCCGCGATCCCAGTGTTTATGGGGTTTCGCGCCGGCCCCACGAGGGCGGGGCCGGCGCCGAGACGTCCGGATGTCGGAGCATCG
>JAXLRH010000021.1:0-6968 GCA_046331245.1 Acidimicrobiales bacterium
TCTCGATGCACTCGTCGCAGTCGTCGCCGTTCGACGGCCTCAGCCCCGAGCTGCGCCGGGCGTTCCTCGCCACCGACCACCTCGTCCGCGTCGCCTGACGCGCCCGATCCCCACCCCGACACACCACGGAGCACACCGATGAACATCCTCTCCACCCGACTCTCCACCCGACTCGCCGTCACGCTCGTCGCCGGCGCCGCCCTGGTCCTCGGGGCCTGCGGCGACGACGGCTCGGACGGCACCACCGACGACGGCCACGACGCACCCGCCACCACCGTGATCGACGCGGGCGACGCGGGCGACGCAGCGGGCGGCATCGAGCCCGCCCAGGCGTGCGGCCTGCTCGACCTCGCAGCGGTCGACGCCCTGCTCGGCACCAGCGGCGTGGCCGCGCACGTCGACACCAGCCTCGGCCTGCTCGACGGCTGCCGCTGGGCCACCGCGCCGACCGACGCCGCGGCGTTGATCGTCGCCCACGACCCGACGATGTCGTTCGCCGACGTGCGCGACCGCTCGTGCGAGGGCGAGACGCCCCAGCCCGCGCCCACCGCACACCCCGAGGCGGTGTCGTGCTACGGCACCGTCATCGCGCCGGCCGGCACCGGCGTCGTGCTCGTCAGCATCGAGGACGGCACGTACCAGTGGGACGACGCCACCCGGCTCGACCTGGCGGTCCGGGCCGCGGCCGACGTCCTCGGCTGACCCGTCCCGGGCCCTCCGGACCTCCGGTCGCGCTCGTCAGATGCGGGCGACGCGGCCGGAGAGGGCCAGCACGGCGTCGAGCTCGCTGCACCCGGCCGACGATGCCCACTCCGTCAGGGTGATGCGCTCGTCGCCGTCGCTGCCGACGAGGAGCACGCGGTCGCCGACCGCCGCGTCGACGCCGGTGAGGTCGAGCACGGTGTGCTCGAGCGAGGTGCCGAGCATCGGTACGCGACGACCGCGCACCAACGCGTGGCCCTGACCGTGCGCATCGATCCGGCGCTGCCCGTCGGTCACCCCGAACGGGATCACGCCGACCTGTGTCGCACCACCCGCGAGGTAGCCACCCGCGGCGGCGTCGTCGGGATGCGCTGCGACATGGATGAGTCGTGCACCGATCTCGGTGACGACCGATGGCAGCACTGCGTCGGTGAGCGACGGGTCACCGTACGGCGACAGGCCGTAGAGGCCGTGGCCCACGCACACGGCGTTCGTGGCATCGGGCAGGGCGGCGAGCAGACCGCTGCTGCCCCACATCTGCGTGAAGCCCGGACGGATGCCGTCGCGAGCCAGACCGTCGAGCAGCTCGGTGAACACCGCGCCCTTGCTCACCGCCCACTCGCGCCCGGCCCGGTCGCCGAAGGGCAGGTGCGTGTAGATCCCGGCGATCGTGAGCCCGGGCATCGCGGCCATCTCACGGATCACGGCCCGGGCTGTGTTCACGGGGACGCCGAGCCGCCCGAGCCCGGCGTCCACCTTGACGTACACCGAGGCCGACGCGCTCGCAGCGGCGGCGGCACCGGCGACGTCGACCACGGTCGGCACGAGGCCCTCGCCGACCAGAGCCGGGATCTGGTCGGGCGTGTACCCGCCGAACAGCACGACCTCGGCATCGATCCCGGCCGCCTTGATCGCCAGCGCGTCACCGATGTGACCGGTCCACAACGAGTCGCATCCCGCATCGGCGAGGGTGCGTGACACACCGACGACGCCGTGGCCGTACGCGTCGGCCTTCACCGAGGCGACCACGCGACGGTCGCCGCTGCGACGGACGATCTCCTCGTAGTTCGCCCGCAGGACGTCGAGATCGACGCGCATCCAGTTCGGACGGCGCAGCGCGTCGTCGGTCGTCGGGGCGCTCATGTCGGCACGCGTCAGACAGTCGCGAGCAGCGGCTCGTCCCGCGCGATCAGCGGCGTGAAGTCGCGGTCGTGGATGTACGGCGGGCGCCGGAACGTCGTCTGGCGGTTGCTGACCGGGTTGACGATCAGCGAGAAGATCCGCCGCGGCCAGGGCGACATGTTGGGCGGCGAGGCGTGCACGACGGCGTCGCCGAAGATCAGCATCGTGCCGGCGGGACCCTTCGGGCACACCAGCCCGCCGCGCTCGGCCAGCGGACCCACCACGGACGGACCGACCGTCCACAACGGGTAGCTCGTGGTGGTGGTGTCGAGCTCGGTGGGCGGCGGGCCGTCGACGTGCGACCCGCGCACGAACATCAGCGCGCCGTTGAACTCGGTCACCTCGTCCAGGAAGATGTGCATGTTCAGGGCGATCGGCTCCTGCAGGCCGTCCTCGCGGTGGTGCGTGGCGAAGTCGTAGTGCCACTGCCACTGCTCGCCGGTGAAGGCCTCCTTGGCGTTCACCTTCACCTGCATCGCGTACACGGGATCGTCGCCCAGGATCTGGTGCGCCGGCACGACGAAGCGGGCGTCGCTGATCAGGCGTTCGTACAGCGGGTGGCGGCGGTGCAGCTCGAACGACGTGCGCACCACACCGCTCCCCTTCTCACGGATGTTCTGCGGGACGTCGTCGACCATCAGCTCGTCGAGGGCCGCGTTCAGCGCGGCGACCTCGTCGAGGCTGAAGCGGGCGGGCAGCGCGAGCACACCGTCGCGGTGGAAGGTGTCGAGCTGCTCGGCGGTGATCGCCGCCGGGTGGGTGGGGTCGGTTGCCATGTCGTGGTCTCCTGGGGCGTCGGCGGGTCAGCTGCGGACGAAGTGGACGGTGTCGAAGCGGCGGCGCATCGCGCTCGAACGGGCGGCGACCTCGGCGGGCGCGTCGCCGAGGCCTGCGGCGATCAGGTCGGCCAGCTCGGGCATGTCGGCGGGCGTCATGCCGAGCCGGGTGATCTCGGGGGTCCCGAACCGCAGTCCGGCGCCGTCGTCGTGCGGCAGGCCGATCGCGCAGGTGAGCAGGTTCGCCTCGCGCAGGCGCACCGCTGCTGCATGGCCACCGCCGTCGGCCGACATGTCGAGCGCGAACTGATACGTCTCGGTCGGCCCCCGATCGGTGCGGAACACCGGCAGGCCGCGGGCCTCGAGCTCGCCGGCCAGAGCGATCGAGTTGTCGATCATCGCCGCGGTGTACGCCGGTCCGAACTCGAGCCAGTCGAACATCGTGATCGTCAGCGCCGCGGTCTTCGCGACGTCGAAGTTCGCGGTGAGGCCGGGGTAGGCGATCGCGTCGAGCCGCGCTGCGAGATCGTCGCGATCGGTGAACACCAGGCCGCCGGCGGGACCGCCGAGGCTCTTGTAGGTGCTCATCGTCATCAGGTCGGCACCCTGGTCGAGCGGGTTCGGCCAGCGCCCACCCGCGATCATCCCGCACGCGTGTGCGGCGTCGAACAGCACGTACGCCCCCACCGAGTCGGCGACCGCGCGGATCTCGGCCACCGGATGGGGTGTGAGGTTGAGGCTCGCGCCGGTGGTGATGAGCTTCGGACGCACGCGCTCGGCGAGCTCGGCCAGACCGTCGACGGCGACGGTGTACGTCGACGCATCGACCGGGCACTCGTGGATCTGCAGGCCGTACAGACCCGCCGCGCCGGGTGCGCGGTGCGTGACGTGGCCACCGATCGAGGCCGGCGGGACGATGATCGAATCGCCGGGCTGGCAGGTGGCCATGAAGGCGTACAGGTTGGCGAGCCCGCCGCTGCCCACGCGGATCTCGACGTGCTCGGCGCCGAACACGCGGCGCGCCGCCTCGGCGGCGATCACCTCGATCTCCTCGATCGCCTCGAGGCCCATCTCGTACTTCTCGCCGGCGTGGCCGAGCGACGGCCGTGTGGTGAGCCCGGCGGCCAGCACCGCCTCGGCCCGTGGGTTCATCGTGTTGGTGGCCGGGTTGAGGTTGATGCAGTCGCGGTCGTGGATCTGACGATTGCGCTCGATCAGCGCGTGCACCCGCTCGTCCGTCGCGCCCAGGTCGCCCAGGTCGAGCGACTGCACGATCTGTCGGCGCCGAGCGTTGGCGGCATCGCCCATCCAGGGCAGGGCTGCGGGGGACGTCCCGGGCGAACGGGTGTCCACGTCTTCGTCGATCGACATCCGACGATCGTGCCATCGGACGACCGCCATGGAAACCGACGATCCGTGACGGGTGCAGTAAGTTCATCTGATGGCGACACCGTCGACGTCACTCGAGCGGCTCCGCGTGTTCCACGCCGTCTCCACCACGGGCACGGTCGCCGGCGCCGCACGATCGCTGGGGTACACGCCATCCGCCGTCTCGCAGCAACTCGCCGTGCTCGAGCGCGAGTCCGGGGTCGCGCTCGTCGAGCGCTCGAACCGCGGCATCGTGCTCACGCCTGCAGGCGAGGTGATGGCACGACGCGCAGGCGAGCTGCTCGACGTGGTCCGCACGGCGTTCGACGACGTCGCCCGCGCCGCCGATCGGCACCGGACGACCCTGACGGTCGCGTCGTTCCCGACCGCGATCGCGACGCTGCTGATGCCCATCCGCCGGCAGCTCGCACCCGACATCGACGTCGTCGTGATCGACGCCGAGCCCGAGCAGGCCCTGCACCTGGTCGAGGCCCACGAGGCCGACGCGGCGATCACCGACGCCGACGCCGTCGACCTGCGCTCGACCGACCTGCACCGCACGCTCGTGCGCACCGACCCCTTGCGGCTCGTCACCCCGCGGCGACGCACCGTGCGCACCCTGGCCGAGTGCGCCGACGACCCGTGGGTGCTGGGCGGGCCGCGCAGCCGGCACGGTGACGCCGCGCGTCGTGCGTGCCGAGCGGCCGGGTTCGAGCCGACGGTGATCGTCGAGACCGAGGACCACCACATCGCGTTCGACGTGGTGCGCGCGGCCGAGGCGGTGACGCTGCTGCCCGAGCTCGCGCTCGTCGACCTGCCGAAGGGCGTGGCCATCGCGCACGCCGTCGACGTCGGCCACGTGCGCCGCGTCGAGTTCGTCACGCGCACGACCCTGCGCACCAACCCCGCGATCGTCCGATTCCTCGACGCCCTCCGGTCGGCCTGAGCGGTCGGGATCGCACCGGACGGTGGGGCGCCGGACCGTAGGCTCCGGCGCGTGAAGGTCGTCGTGCTGGTGCTGGGGATCCTGCTCGGGGTGGCGCTGATCCAGGCGCTCGTCTGGATCCCGGTCGTCCGTTCGTGGCGCCGCACGCGTGAGGCCTGGACCACCGAGGTGCACACCGAGATGCTGGCGAGCGGCGAGCACACGGTCCGCGGGCCCGAGCGCGCCAGCTATCGCGGCGGCAGCGGAAGCTTCAGCAACGTGAAGGGCATCGGGGTGCTGCTGCTCACCGACCGTCGCGTGCTGTTCCGCAAGACGTCGGGCGGTGTGGTCGAGATCGAGCGATCCGCGATCGTCGGGACGCGACGGGCGACCAGCTTCAACGGCTCGCGCGTCGCCGGTCAGACCGTGTTGGTGGTGCAGGTCGCCGGCGCCGAAGCCGGCTTCATCGTCACCGACCTCGACACGTGGGAGCAGCTGCTCACGCCCCCACCCCGCTGACGGCCACGACCGAGGACGTCGGACCGTCCCTGGTGGGGGACACGCGGAACGGGAGGGATTCGAACCCCCGGGCCTTGTGAGCCGGCCGCTTTCAAGGCGGCTGCATTTGTCCGCTCTGCCACCGTTCCGGGCGACACGCTACCGGCGCGGGTCGTCAAGGGCGGCTCGACGGAGCTCTCACCTCGCTCACACCGAGCGATCACGGATCGATCATCGCTCGGCTCGACGGTGTGCGCATGACCTCACGCATCATCTCCCGCTCGCTCGCCACCCTCCTCGCTGCCGGCGCCGTCGTCGGTGCCACCCTCGCCGTCTCGGCGTGCACCACGCCCGCCACGATCGGCGTCGGCTGGAGCTCCGACGAGGCCACCGCGACCACCGCGACCACCGCGACCACCGACGTCACCACCACGGTCGCGACGCCGACCACCACGGCGACTCCGACCTCGACCACCGACGAACCGGCGGTCACGCTCGACACCGGACCTGCCTGGGCCACCGACGGCACCGTCGCCCTGGCGCTCACCGTGCACGTCGAGGGCCACACCGACGAAGCCCGCGACGAGGCCGAGTTCGACGATCACGTCGCCTCGGTCGAACACCTCGCCGATCTGGCCGAAGCCTCGGGCGTGATCCTGAACCTCGAGCTCGCGAGCACGTTCGTCGACGCCGTCGACCAGTGGCACAGCACCTTCATCGAGGACATGGTCGCCCGCGGCCACTCGATCTCGCAGCACTCGGGCGACCGGTCGACGAGCGGCCTCACCGGCCAGGCGCGAGTGGACGAACTGGTCCGCCAGCGCGAGGCGATCGAGGCGCACGGCGTCGACGTCACCTACGTGTCGGGAGGCTGCTCGAACGACGCCGGATGGGTGGAGGCGGCCGTCGCGGCCGGCTTCGACGCCGTCACCGGCACCACCGAGTTCTGCCTCGGTTCGCTCGACGACGCGACGCTGCCCGAGGCGATGGACTGGGTGCGTGACTGCCCCGACCCGTCCGTGTGCCACGACCCGTTGCACCTCGAGCTCGATCGTCTGCTGCATCCGTGGACCACGAACTCGAGCGAGACCTGGATCGACGACGACCCGACCGGCTCGCTGGTGATCCTGCCCGGCATGGAGTCGACCGGTCTGGCCGACCTGTCCCGCACGGGACACACCGACCTCGACGCCGCCGTCGACCAGTGGACGTGGATGCTCGACGACGCGATCGCCGGTGCTGTCATCGGCCAGGTGAACGTGATCGACGTGGTGCTGAGCGTCGGCGCGCAGAACTCGGTCGACGACGAGGTGCTGACCGCGATGTTCGACGTGGCCGCCGAGCGGGTGGCCGCCGGCACGCTCACGTGGGTGTCGCTCGCCGATGTCGTGTCGGCCGCAGTGGCGGAAGCGCCCACGCAGCCCGCCGATGCGCCGGCCGTGATGACCGACACCACGCCCGATCTCACCGGCGGCCGGTCGGGTCGGCCGACCGGTGCCGCGCTGCCGCCGACGACC
>JAXLRH010000022.1:0-1828 GCA_046331245.1 Acidimicrobiales bacterium
ACGTGCTCGGCGAGGTCAACGGCGGCTGGGCCGTGGCGATGACACTGCTCGGCAACGAGCGCGGTGCCGGCGCCGCCGTGCAGGCACTCGCGTTCCGCCGCGAGATGGACAAGCTCGTCGAGTTGGCCAAGGAGCGCGGCGCCACGGACGACCCGACCATCCGTCAGCGGATGATGCGCTGCCACACCAACGTCGAGATCATGCGCTTCTTGTCGTACAAGGCGCTCACGGCGTTCCTGCACGGACACCAGCCGGGCGCCGACGCCTCGATCGGCAAGCTGTTCTGGAGCCACCACCACCAGCAGGTCACCGAGCTGGCGGTCGACATCCTCGGCGCCGATGCGATGGTGCCCACCGGCCAGACCCCGCACAGCGCGTTCGCGGCCGACGCCGCCGGCTCGCCCAACGACAGCGCCAACTGGACGGGCGTGTTCTACAACGCTCGGGCCGGCACCATCTACGCCGGCACGAGCCAGGTCCAGAAGGGGATCGTCGGCGAACAGATCCTGGGTCTGCCGAAGGAACCCCGCGCCGACGGCGGCCCGTGGAACGAGATCCCCGGGCACGGCTGACCCTCGCCGCACTACGGTGCGGGCATGCGCCGACGATGGTGACCTGCCCGTGCTCCTCCCGGACGACCGACCCGATCCGTCGTGTCCGTCGTTCGCTAGAGGAGATCCCACATGTCCGTTCCCCCGGCGCCTCGTGCGCTGCTCTCCACCGGCATCGGTGTCGTCCGATGCGCGCTCGTCGTGCGGTTGCTCGACGAGTGGTGGTCGTACCTCCCTGCCGGTTCCATCGACGACCAGGTCCGTGAGCTCGGCCTGTCGTACCGTCAATCCGGTTGGTTGCTCGCCCTGTTGACCCTCGGCGGGTTGATCGGCGGTCCGGTCGCGGCGCTGGCCGACCGTGGACACCGGCGGTTGCTCGCTGCGAGCGGTGCTGCGGTGCTGGCCGTGTCGCTCACCTCGTTCGCGTTCGCGGCACCGTTCGTCGTGCTCGCGATCGCGGCGACCCTGATGGGCGCTGCGAGCGATGTCGTGATCCAGCCGCTCGAATCGGCGTTGACCGAGACCGCTGCGGCGTCGGGCGAGCGGCTCGATCGTCTGCTCGGCCGCCAACACCTCATCACCTGGGCCGGCGACTTCGTCGGTCCGCTGTTGCTCGCGATCGGCGCGGCCACGGTGGTGGGCTGGCGCGGCGTGTTCGCGATCACGGCCGTCGTCTTCGCCGCGTTCTCGGTGGTGCTCGCCCGTACGCACTTCCCGTCGCCGGTGGTCGACGGCGAGGACGACGAACCGCTCGGTCGCTCGGTGCGTGCGCTGCTGCGGCACCGGGGCGTGTGGTTGCTCACCGCCGCCGAGTTCGCGCTGCTGCCGCTCGACGAGGCCTTCCTCGGCTTCGCCGTCGCGCGCGCCGCGGCCGACGGCGCGGGCGCGGCCGCGCAACTGCTCGCCGGCGGGGTGGTGATCGGCGGTCTCGTCGGCTCGTGGGTCGTCACCCGGCGGGGGCTCGACCGCCGACGCGTGGCCGTCGGTTGCGGGCTGATGGCGATCGGCGCCGCCGTGACCGCCGTTCCGTGGTGGCTGGGGTTGCAGTTCGCCGGGCTCGCGGCACTGGGTGCTGGCACGGCGCTGGTGTGGGCGTCGGTGCACCACCGCAGCCTCACGGTCGTGCCGGGGCGCTCGTCGACGGTGCCCACGATGGTGGGGCTGCTCAGCACCCCGGCCCTGCTGGTGCCGGTGGCGATGGGCGTGGTGGCCGACAGCGCGTCGATCACCGTGGCACTCACGTGCACCGCGGTGCTCACGATCCCGCTCGCCGCGGC
>JAXLRH010000023.1:0-1750 GCA_046331245.1 Acidimicrobiales bacterium
TGTTCCTCGACGGCTCGGTGCACACCTACGACGACTCGTTGCCCG
The DNA here is from genome assembly GCA_046331245.1 of Acidimicrobiales bacterium. GTDB lineage: Bacteria > Actinomycetota > Acidimicrobiia > Acidimicrobiales > Microtrichaceae > SSF14. The sequence continues at coordinate 46 of JAXLRH010000023.1, forward strand.
AGGAGACGGTGCTGTCGTGGTCGAGCATCGCCGGCGACACGTGCAGCCCACCGGGTTCGCTCGATGTCGATCTGATCTCGGCCTGGGACTTCGACGGTGACGGCACGCCCGACGCCTACGGACCCGAGGTGACGTTCCCCGGCACCGACGCGGGCGAGTACCCCGTGCAGCTGACCGTCGACGACGGCTTCGGCGGCACCCACACCGTCCGCACCACCGTGACCGTGTCGTGAACGAGCGACCGATGCAGCACCCGACGAACGACACGACCCAGGCGACGCGAGCGATGAACGACACGACCCACACGACCCACACCGCCCACACCGCCCCGACGACCTTGACGATCGAGACCGCGCCCTCGGGCGGTCGGCGGCGGCCCTCGGCCCGCACCGCGCTGGTCACCCTGGCAGCCGTCACCGCCCTCGTGGGCGGCGTGATCGCGATCCAAGGTCGCGACACCGACGCCGCAGCCGAGCGACGGGCCGGTACCCGGGCGTTCATGGCGCTCATGTGCAAGTTCGCCGACAACACCAATGCCTACGGGTTCGGGCCGGCCGACATCGACACGATGTTCAACGGCACCCCGTACGGGCTGAACGCTCTCGTGAAGGAGATGTCGCTCGGCGTCGACAACCTCGACGGCTCTCGCGCCGCCGGCTGGTTCACGCTGCCGAAGGCCCGCACCGCCTACACGCCCGACTGGGACGGCGCAGCGACGCTCACCCGCGACTGTGCGGCCGCAGCTGCGGCCGGTGGTGTCGACCTCGCGCCGTACCGCCACGTGATGATCTTCGTGAACGACCAGCTGCCCGGTGCCGAGGGTCGCACCATGCCGCTGACGATCCCGATCAACGGCACCGAGACCCCGTTCACCTCGGTGCTCATCACCCGCCGCGGCCTCACGTCGCCGCCACTCGTGCTCCACGAGCTCGGCCACGTGTACGGGGGCAAGCACACCAGTTCGATCTCCGATCCGCTCGGCGGCGCGGCGTTCTACGGCGAGCGGCCCGAACTCAGCACCAACCCTCGTCGCGTGAACGTCGGTCCCGGCTGGGACGCGAGCACCCGCGACGCCGCCGGCTGGATCCCCGACAACCGCAAGGTCACGGTCACCACCGGCACGCAGACCGTCACGCTCACCCGGCTCACCCAGCCGGCCGACGGCGGGATCATGCTCGTGAACGTGCCGATCGGCAGCACCGGCGAGCGCTACGTCGTCGCCGCCCGCACCCGGGTGGGCCACGATGCCCAGCAGACGTCGAACAACACGTTGCAGTTCGGCTACCTGCTGCGGGAGCAGGGCGTGGTGATCGAGAAGGTGTCGCCCTCGGCCGACACGACGACGATGTTCTCGACGCCCGGCGGCAACCGCGAGACCACCGACGGCATCTGGCGCGGCGGGCAGACGTTCACGGACGCCAACGGGATCACGATCAGGATCGACCGCTGGGACGAGACCGGTGCGCAGGTGACGGTGACCAACGGCTCGGGCGCCCCGGCCACCACGACGACCGTCGCCCCGGCCACCACGGCAGCGCCCACCACGACCGCGGCCCCGGCGACGACCGCGACCCCGGCGACGACCGCGACCGGCGGCGCGACGGCCACCACGGCGGCGCCTGCGACCACCGCAGCCCCCGCCACCCCGACCATCACGCCCACCGGCGGCGCGCCCACCGATGCGTTCGCCGCGATGCCGACGGTC
>JAXLRH010000024.1:0-1563 GCA_046331245.1 Acidimicrobiales bacterium
ACCCGGCCTTCCCTTCCGAATGACGACGTGGTCGATGAACAGGGCGACGAGCGCGCGTTGCTGGTCGAGGTCGAGGCGGTCCCAGCTGTCGGCTGCCACGCCCTCGAAGGCCGTGCCGTCGAGGCTGGGGTCGACGGTCATTTGGTCGAGCCGTCGCCTCGTAAACAGGAGGCGAGCGTGGACCGGATCCTGCGCGGCGAGGAACTGCGCACGGTTGATCCGCTGCGCGCCGTAGTCGGAAGCGAGATCGGCGAGGAACTGTTCGTCGGCCTCGATCGAGACGACCAACTGGTGGGCGTCGCCGCCGGCGCGGCGAGCGCGGGCGGTGGCGAGGTCGGTGTGCTCAAGCGCGGCGAGCACGTAGTCGACGACGATCTGCTCGACGTAGTCGGCCTTCACCGTGTTGGAGCCACAACCGTGCCTGTTCGCCTTGTCGCACGCGATCGTCCGACGAGGCGGACGCTGGCCCGGCTTCAGCTTCTTGTCCATGCGCTCGCTGACGGCGGCCATCAGTGCGCCGCACTCGGCGCACCGGCACATCCCGGCGAGGAGGTTGACCTTCGGCCGGCGACCTATGGGCTCATGCGCGAGCCGGGAACACACCTGCTCCCAGGTCGCACGGTCGAGGATCGGCTCCCAGTTCGCGTCGCCGATCACCTCTCCCTTCGACTCTCGGAGGCCGGTGATGCGTCCCGATCTGAGGATCATGCCGAGCGACCCGGGCCGCCACTTCTTGCAGTGCGCCGACGGGATGCCGCGCTCGTTGAAGTCGACGACGATCGACGCGAGCGACTGTCCACCCAGCACTCGGGCGGCAGCTTCCCGAACGACCTCGGCCTCCTCCGGCACGACCTCGATCCGGCCCTGTGCCACTCTCCGGTAGCCGTACGAGCGGCCGCCGCCGTGGGCGTTGCCGCGCTCGGCGTTCTGGTGGTGCTTGGCGCTGACACGTTCACCGATGCGGGCCGACTCGTGCTCGGCTGCTGCCCCGAGCACTTGGGCGGTGAATCGGCCGCTGGCCGTGTTGAGGTCGACGTGCCCGGCAGCGACCGTGCGGATCTCGACGCCGGCGGAAGCGACCACCTTGGTCAGTTCGACGAGGTCGGCGAGCCGCCGGTACAACCGGTCGGGGTGGTACGCGACGATCACGTCGATCTCGCGCCGGCGGACGAGGTCGAGCAGGCGCTCGTACTCGGGACGGCACGCGCCGGAGTAGGCGCTCAGGTCGTTGTCGACCAGCACCTCGTCGACGCTCCAACCCTCCAGCTCGGCCAGGTGACGGCAGGCATCGATCTGCCGGCCGACACCGGCCGCCTCGCCGACCTTGTCGAGCGAGATCCGGGCGTAGATCGCCGCACGCCCGAACAGCGTTCCGGTCCCCGTGCGGACGTTCGTCTGTCGCCTCACCGCCATGCGCTGCGCTCGCTCCTCGGGTGCTGGGGACTCCCGACTGGAGTCCCACCGGTGGGAGCTGCGCAGCGCGACGCAATTACTTCAGAACACGACTCGTGGTGTTGTCGGCCAGCACCTTGCCGCCCGTCTGGCACGTGGGGCAGTAGGCGA
>JAXLRH010000025.1:0-3472 GCA_046331245.1 Acidimicrobiales bacterium
CGAGGGGCTCGCGACCGGCCCCGTCCACACCCGTGGTCGGGGCCGTGTCGTTTGCGGGTCGCGACCGCAAGCAGGAGCCGGATGGGGGCGACCGGAGCGAGGCCACCCGTTCATCGACGATGCTTCAGCCCAGGCGATAGACGCTGCGCCAGCCCCAGCGACCTTCGGCATGCGCATCGCCGGGCCGCTTGAGGTTCACGCACGCCGACGCGTCGAGCGTCAGGCCGAGCGCGAGGTCGGGCACGCCCGGCGCGCGCGTCCACTCGACCAGCACGCTGCGCCCGGCGTTGGCCACGCGCAGCCCGCGCTCGGCCAGCACGGCGGCGGTCGAGACGCGGCGCCCGGCCTGCCAGATCTCGAAGCGCGGCAGCTCGTCGCCCGGCCGCTCGAGCTCGGCGCGATCGAGCTGGTGCACGAGCGCGCCGCCCGGCCCGAGGAGGCGCGCGCTCTGCTCGAGGGCCCGCGCCTTGTCGCGCACGTGGTGGAGCGTGACCTGGCTCACGACCAGGTCGAACCAGCCCGGGCCGAGCGACGCCATGGCCTGCGCGTCGCCGAGGCGGATGACCGGCCGCGGCAGCGAAGCCAGGCGCTCGGGCGCGAGCGTTCCGTGCAGGCGATTGACGGCGTCGAGCGAGGGCCGGCGCCAGCCGCCGAAGGTCGGGTGGTTCAGGCCGTGGAGCGCGACGCGCTCGCCGAAGCGCGCCATCAGGTCGAGCAGGAGCCGCCCCTCGCCGCAGCCGACCTCCAGGAGCCGCACGCGCTCACGCCGCGAGAGCAGCGCCTCGATGCGCTCGGTCAGGGTAGGCCAGCCGGGCGGCGTGGCCGCCTCGAACGCGGCCAGCCCGCGCCCGTAGAAGCGCGAGCCGGCCTTCGGCCGTCGCAGCAGCGCGCGCAGGCCCGGCGGCACGCGCTGCCTCAGCGCGCGCACCACCGGTCCCACCAAGGATGTCACAGCGCGCTGCGGCGCCGCCGTCCGAGCACGAGCGCGAGCCCGGCCAGCGCGACGCCGAGACCCAGCTCCGCGCTGCCGCCCGAGCAACCGCCGCCCTCGGCCACGAGGCCGTCGCCGAGGCCGCCCTGGTCGTCGGGACCGTAGTTCGGATCGAGCTCGCCCGGATCGATGTAGCCGTTGAAGTTGAGGTCCTCCTCGCCATCCTTCAGGCCGCCGTCGTCGGTATCGGGATCGAGCGGATCGGTGTGGTCCTCGGGGTTCAGGTCCGGCTTGAAGATGTTGGTGTTGGTGTCGTTGCCCTCGGGGGTGTCGAGGCCCGACTCCGTGCCGTCCTGGATGCCGTCGCCGTCGGTGTCGACGTCGAGCGGATCGGTCTCGCCCACGCCCGGCGTGCCGGTCGTGCCGATGGTGCCCTCCCACATGCCGTCGTGGTTCGAGTCCTCGGTACCGTCCTTGATGCCGTCGTCGTCGGTGTCGTCGTCGAGCGGGTCGGTGTTCGTCTCGGGATCCTTGTCCGGAGTCCACACGTCGAGATCCGAGCCCTTCGTCGGCACGTCGCCGGGCTGGCTCACGCTGTCGGGCACCGGCTCGTCGATGCCGATCTCGACGCCATCGGGGATGCCGTCACCGTCGGTGTCCGGGTCGAGCGGATCGGTCGGTCCCCAGTCCGACAGCGGACCGGTCCCGTTGAGCTCATCTCCGTCCTTGAGGCCGTCGTCGTCCGTGTCCGCGTCGAGCGGGTCGGTGTCGACGCCCGGATCGTAGGTCCCCGGATCGCCGCCGCCCGCGACCTCGTCGCCGTCGTTGATGCCGTCACCGTCGGTGTCGGGGTTGTCCGGATCGGTGTGCGTCGTGTGCTCCTCGTGGCCGTCGCCGAGGCCGTCGTGGTCGCGGTCGCCGATCCACACGTCGACGCACGCCGAGTCGAAGCCGCCGTGCTGGTCGCTGACCGTGTAGCAGAAGCGATCGGGCCCGATGTAGTCGCCGTCGGGCGTGATCACCAGGTCGCCGTTGGGGTCGACCGTGACCGTGCCGCCGTGCTCGGGCTGCTCGACGTCGACGATGACGAGGTCGTCGCCGTCGGGGTCGGTGTCGTTGTCGCGCACGTGCAGCGTGGTCGGCGCGTCCGACGGCACATCGTAGCTGTCGTCGTGGGCGTCGGGCAGGTGGTTCTCGCCGGGCACCACGATGACCAGCACGTTCTGCGTGGCGGTGTGGCCGTGGCCGTCGGTCACCGTCACGGTGAAGCTGTCCTGGCCGACGTAGCCCGGGTCCGGCGCGTAGGTGATGTGCCCGTCGGTGCGCAGGATGACGTCGCCGTGCGGCGAGTCGGTGGCGCCGATGACGCTGATGCTGTCGCCGTCGAGGTCGAAGTCGTTGAGCGTCGTGTCGACGGTGATCGCGACGTCCTTCTGCGTCGTGTAGGTGTCGTCGACCGCGACCGGCGGCACGTTCTCGTCCGCGGACGCGGTCACGGTCACCACCACGAAGGCCACGCCGCAGGCGCCCTTCGGGTCGCACGCCGTGTAGTAGAAGATCTCCTCGCCGACGAAGTCGGCGTCCGGCGTGTAGGTGAGCACGCCGTCGTGGACCTCGATGCTGCCGTGGAGCGGGTCCTCGAAGGTGCCGATCTCGAGGCTGTCGCCGTCGGGGTCGGTGTCGTTGTCGAGCACGTCGATGGTCACCGGCGTCGACTCGGGCGTCGTGTCCTCGTCGTCTTCGGCGGTCGGCGTGTGGTTGTCGTTGCCGACGTACACGGTCACGTCCGCGGTGTCGCAGAGGTGGCTCGGGTCGCACACCTCGTAGGTGAACTTGTCGGTGCCGGTGAAGCCGAGGTCCGGCTCGTAGGTCACGGTGCCGTCGGGGTTCGCGAAGGCCGAGCCATGCACCGGCGGCGTGGTGATGCCGGTCACCTCGAGCGGGTCGAGCTCGGGGTCGGAGTCGTTCAGCGTCACCTCGATGATGGTCGCCTCGTCGGTCGGGACGGCCACGAAGTCGTCGCCCGCGCGCGGCCCGTCGTTCACCGGCGTGACCGTCATCGACACCAGCGCCGTGTCGCAGAGGTTGTCCGGGTCGCAGATCCGGTAGGTGAAGCTGTCCTGACCGACGTAGTCGGCCGCCGGCGTGTAGAGCACCGAGCCGTCGTCGAAGACGGTCACCGTGCCGTGGCGCGGCTCGTCGACGATGCCCTTCACCGCCAGCGGATCGCCGTTGGGGTCGGTGTCGTTCGAGCGCACCACGATGAGCACGGCGGTGTCCTCGGGCGTGGTCGAGATGTCGCCGATGGCCTCGGGCGGGCCGTTGCCGCCCGGGAAGTGCAGGGTCACCGTGGCGGTCGAGAAGCCGCCGCGCGAGTCGCTGATGGTATAGGTGAAGGTGTCGGTGCCGGTCGCGCCGGGGAACGGCGTGAACTCGAGCACCTTGGCGTCGCTCACCTGGCCGCCGCCCGACACCACGCTGACCGTGCCCTGCAGCGGCTGCACGATGTCGATGATGATGAGCGGGTCGTTGTCGGGATCG
>JAXLRH010000026.1:0-59605 GCA_046331245.1 Acidimicrobiales bacterium
CGTGGTGGTCATGGTGTGCTCCGCTGTCGGGCTCGGTGGTGGTGGACTTCACGCAGGATCGGGACGAGTGAGATGGCGGCGATGACCATCGCGGCGTAGTCGAGGTTGTGCTTGATGAACGACACTTCGCCGAGGAAGTAGCCGAGAGAGGTGATCCCGGCGCCCCAGGCGAACGCGCCGATCAGGTTGTAGGTGACGAAGCGCCGGTAGTGCATGCCGCCGACCCCGGCGACGATCGGGACGAAGGTGCGCACGATGGGCACGAAGCGAGCGATCACGATCGCGGCGGGTCCTCGCCGGCGGAAGAACTCATTGGCTCGGTCGACGTGTCCGGGGTCGAACAACCGGCTCTTGGGCCGGCTGAACAGGGAGGGTCCGACTCGTCTGCCGAAGAGGTAGCCGACCTGGTCGCCGGCGGCAGCGGCGGCGACGGCGACCAGGGCGGTGATCGGCAACGCAGGGAGGTGACGCCCACCGGCCGCCGAGGCGAGGAACCCGGCGATGAACAGCAGTGTGTCGCCGGGGAGGAAGAACCCGAGCCGCAGGCCGCTCTCGGCGAACACGACCGCGGCGAGCACAGCGAGTCCGCCGACGGTCAACCAGTGCTCGACGTCGATCATCGGTCCGCCCGGCGGTTCGGTGGCGCCATCACCCGTTGAGTGAGGTGATCAGCGTGCCGAGCGCGTCTTGCTCGCTGGCGGGATCGGGTGTGCCGGCGCGCACCGCGCTGAGGGCGTCGTCGATCTCGCTGTCGAGGAACGTCCACGCGGTCTCGTCGAGCGGTTCGAGGCGCGATTGGGCGTCGTCCCACGCGGTCTCGAGGTCGGTGATCCGAGCGGTGGCGCCGGCCTGGTCGCCGTTGGTGACCAGCGTGAGGGTGTCCTGGGTGATGGTGCGCAGCTGGGTGATGTCGGCGGCGGGGAGGTTGGCCGTTGCTTGCTGCGGGGTCAGCTGCTCGACCGGTGCCCCACCGAGCGCTTCCTCCTGGGCGGAGAACGACTGGTGCGGCTGGTGGTTGGCGTAGGCGAGCACGCCGATGGCGACGGCTGCGACGGCGCCGAAGTAGCCGAGCATCGCGCGTTCACGCTCGGGACGCCGAGCGATCGCTTCACGCACTTCGGTGTCGTCGTCGATGACGTCGGGCCGCTTGATCGCGAGGAAGATCACGGTGGCGAGGATGGCCGACAGGAAGATCACGCTGGTGCCGAGCGTGCCCACGCCGAGGCCGCCGATCTGCTTGTCGACGGCGAGCCAGTCGCCGAGGTTCGCTCCGAGCGGTCGGGTGAGGACGTAGGCGATCCAGAACGACAGCACCGCGTTCGCGCCGAGCTTCCAGCCGACGACGGTGGCGGCGATCAGGAACGTGGGCAGGAGCACGGCGACACCGGGGGTCCAGCCGGTGAGCTCCAGTGTCCAGTCGCCTGCCGCGGTGCCGAGCGCGAACGTGAGCAGGATCGCCAACCAGTAGAACATCTCCCGCGGCACGGTGACGATGCTGTGGATCGACAGAGTGCCTTCCTTGCGGTACCAGAGACCGAACACGACGGCCAGCAAGATGGCGACGATGGGGGTGGTGATCGCGAGGTTGACGCCGTACTTGTCGGTGAGGATGTCGGTGTAGAGGGTGCCGGTGACGCTGAGCACGACGACGGCGAGCCAGTACGAGAACGGGTTGTAGCGGGGAAGTCGGATCTGCCACGTGAGGACGGCGGCGAGCACGACGGTGAAGATGATCGTCGTGTTGATCAGCCCGACGCCGAGGTCGACGGCGATCCAGTCAGCGAAGCTCTCCCCGACCGTGGTGCACAGGATCTTGATGATCCAGAACCAGATCGTGACCTCGGGCACCTTGTTGAGCAGGGCACGCGCTCTGGTTCCCGAAGCAGGTGGGATGGTGGTCGTCGTGGACATGGCGACCACCATGCAGGGGCCGGATGAGCGCCGGTTCACCCGAAGGTTCGCGCTGGGTTAACCGGTCGGTGTTTGCCGCGGAGGCCCGGGCCGAGGTGTGCCATCGTTGCTCGATGATCGCGGTGACGCTCGAACACGGAGGCTTCTGATCGACAGCCAGCCTGCCACCGGCGGGTCGATCCTGGTGATCGAGGACGACGCCGCGATCGCCGATGGGCTCGCACGCGAACTCGTCGCCCACGGTTACCGGGTGCGTCTGGCACGGACCGGTCGCGAGGCGATCGACATGGTCGCGGCCGAACTCCCCGACGCGGTCCTGCTCGACCTCGGCCTGCCCGATCTCGACGGTGTCCACGTGTGTCGCACGCTGCGCCGCGCCATGCCGGCCGCACCGATTGTGATCATCACGGCCCGCGACACCGACGTCGACATCGTCGTCGGACTCGACGCCGGAGCGAGCGACTACGTCACCAAACCGTTCAGCACCCACGTGCTCCTCGCCCGTCTCCGCGCCCACCTGCGCACCACGAGCGCCACCGCACCGAACGAATTGATCTTCGACGAGCTGCGGATCGACCTCGACGGGCTCCGGGTGTTCGTCGGCGACCACGAGATCACGCTGCGCGCCAAGGAGGTCGCGTTGCTGATCCGGCTCGCCTCCTCGCCAGGTCGAGTGTTGAGCCGCGACCAACTGCTCGACGACGTGTGGGACATGCGCTGGGAGACCGGCACCAAGACCCTCGAGGTCCACATCCACGCTCTCCGCCGCAAACTCGGTCCCCGCGCCGAAGGCCAACCCTGGATCACCACGGTCCGTTCGTTCGGCTACCGGTTCGAACCGTGAAGAACCGCATCGCCCGCACGATCGTCGGAGTCACCGCGCTCATCATCGTGCTGCTCGGTGTCCCGCTCGCGATCGTCACACAACGCTTCTACGAGAGCCGCGCCACCGTCGAGCTGCAACGCTCCGCCGCCCAGGCGATCGCCGAGCTCACCCTTCCGCTCGACGCCGCCGCAATCGCCGACGCCGCCACGGAACCCGACGCACCCGCCGACTTCTCCGTCTACGACCGGACCGGCATCAAGTTGTACGGCACCGGCCCCGACCGTCTCGACGGCGACGACGCCGATCAGCTCGTCGTCGCCTCCCCAATCACCGACCGCGACACCGAGGTCGTCGTCGGCACCGTTCGAGTAAGTCGGCCTCGTTCGGAGATCGACGGCGAGGCGCGCAGGGCCTGGGCGTTGATGGCGCTCGCTGCGTTGGGCGGCCTCGGTGTCGCGATGCTGATCGCCCGACGCGAAGCCGGACGGCTCGCTGCACCGATCAGCGAGCTCGCCGCACGCGCCGAACGAATCGGCTCGGACGACTACCAACCGGCGACGACGTCGACGGGCGTCGCAGAACTCGACACGCTCGCAGCCGCCCTGTCGGTCTCGACACGACGGCTCGACGAGCTCCTCGCACGCGAGCGCGAGTTCAGTGCCAATGCCTCACACCAACTCCGAACACCACTCGCTGCGCTCCGGGTGAGCCTCGAACGCAGCGACGTCGCCGCCGCCACCGCTGACGCCGACCGGCTCGCCGCCACCGTCGATCACATGCTCGCCCTCGCCCGCAACGCCCTCCCGGTCGCCGCTCAGCTCGCGATCGGGCCGACCGTCAGCGCAACGACCGACCGCTGGCAAGGCCCGTTCGGAAAGGCGGGACGGCGGATCGACGTGACGATCGGCGACAACCTGCCCACGATCCGGGCTCGGCAGGGTTCGATCGAGCAGACCCTCGACGTGCTCCTCGACAACTCCCTCCGCCACGGGGCCGGTGCCACCCGGGTCACCGCCCGTGTCGCTTCGGGCGGTGTCGTCGTTCAGGTCGATGACGACGGTCCCGGCGTCGATCCGGCAGATGCCGAGTCGATCTTCGAACGCCATGCAGGTGCCGATACCGGCATCGGGCTCGCCCTCGCCCGCACACTCGTCGAGGCCGACGGGGGCCGCCTGATGATGTCCGACGCGGAACACGCCGAATTCAGGATGATCTTCGCAGCATCCTCTGATGCCGGCTGACCGGCCCAGGACCACCACGGCAACAGCCTGAGAGCTGAACTCGACGAGATGCGCAAGATCCAGCTTCTCCCTCCGGGCGCCACGAGCGACGCGTCCGTGCTCCTCGAGACGCGGGCACTGCGGGCGCTGGGCGACGGCACCATCAGCGTGATCCTTGCCGCCTACCTCACCGCCGTCGGACTCGACGATCTCCGCATCGGGATCGTCGTGACCCTCACCTTGCTCGGCTCGGCTGCGCTCACCCTCACCGTCGGCCTCCGGGCACACGCCTACCCGCGGCGCCGACTCCTGCGCATCGTGTCGCTCTTGATGATCGCCACCGGCATCGGCTTCGCTACCTTCACGAGCTTCTGGCCGCTCGCGATCGTCGGCCTGATCGGCACGCTCAACCCCAGCGGCGGCGACGTCAGCGTGTTCCTCCCCACCGAACAAGCCCTCCTCCCCGCAACCGTCGGCGACGATCAACGCACCGCCCTGTTCGCTCGCTACAGCCTCATCGGAACCCTCGTCGCCGCCGTCGGTGCAGCACTCGCAGGCATCCCGGAATGGATCGCCCGACGCATCGAGATCGCTGACGTGACTGCGCTGCGCTGCGCGTTCCTCGCGTACGCACTCCTCGGCGTCGTCGTGCTCACCCGCTACCGGCACCTCAGCCCCGCCGTCGAACGAACCGGCGCGCCTGCCACCCGCGCGCTCGGCCCGTCCAAATCGATCGTGTACCGGCTCGCCGCACTCTTCAGCCTCGACGCCCTCGGAGGCGGTTTCGTCATCACCGCCCTCGTCGTTCTCTGGCTGCAACGACGATTCGGACTGTCGCTCGCCGTCAGTGGCATCGTGTTCTTCTGGGCGGGCCTCCTCTCCGCGTTCTCAGCGCTCGTCGCCGTGCGGATCGCACGCCGGATCGGCCTCGTCCGCACCATGGTCTTCACCCACCTTCCTGCCAACGCCCTGTTGATCCTCACCGCGTTCATGCCCAACGCCTGGCTCGCCGTCACCTGCCTGCTCGGCCGAGCAGCTCTCTCCCAGATGGACGTCCCAGCCCGAACCTCCTACGTGATGGCCGTCGTCACCCCCGACGAACGACCCGCCGCCGCCAGCGTCACCAACGTGCCGCGCAGCCTCGCCGCAGCACTCCCACCGATCGCTGCCGGCTGGATGCTCAGCCACACCACCTTCGGTTGGCCGCTCATCATCGGCGGCTCCATCAAAGCCATCTACGACCTGCTCCTCCTTGTGCAGTTCCGAGGCCTCCGACCACCCGAGGAACGCTGAGCCCCGGTCACCGACCGACACACCCGCAGCAGCGGCGGGGGACAGTCCCACTCGTGGACCGCAGCTCGCGCACACCGACGCTCACGAACGCCGCCGGGTTGTGCCCCGCCGAAACGCGATGGTCAGCCCTCGCCGGTGGCGCTGGTCCGCACCCGTGTGCGCTCTTCGTTCAGGTCGGGCCGGCGTGCGAGGTTGCGGCGGACCTCGTCGAGGATCGTGTCGGACCAGTCCACGCGCACGAGCCGATGGGTCGCCAAGGTGAGGAACAGGTCGTTGAGCTCGAGCGAGTACAGGACGTTGGCGTCGATGACCGCGACCCGCACGGTCACGAGGCGTCGTACAGCCCGAGTTCTTCGGCTTGCGCGGTGAGCTCGTCGAGCGCCCGTCGGGATTGCTCGTCCTGGCGGTCGCGGTAGGCGAGCACGTCGACCAGTCGGACTCGGCGGTGGCTGCCGACCATCCGGTGCGGCATCGCACCCTGTTCGAGCAGCTTCACCAGGTGCGGCCGCGAGACACCGAGCATCTCGGCAGCCTCGACCGTTGTCAGCTCCGCGTGCACGGAGGCGACGCTCACCCCGTTGCCGGCGCGCAGCTGCTCGACGACCGCCCGGAGCATCAGCATCAGCTCGGCCGGCAGTTCGATCGGACTGCCGTCCGGGTCGACGAGGCGGAACGACTGGCCGGACCGCGCCAGCGCCGTTGCGATGACCGTCAGCTCGCGTTCATCGACGGTTCCGGGGCGGATCTCAGCAGCCATCGACATGCGACGATGCTACACCACAAGTGAAATAAGTGAAACGAGTTAGCTGGCGTGTTCGGCGCGCGGGCTGCGGGCAGTGGCGAGGGCGATGAGGGCGAGGTTCACCCAGACGGCGATGTAGATGAAGGCGGCGGTGGGGCTGATGGCGGCCCAGAGGATGCCGGCGATCCCGCTGGCGGCGAGGTTGCCGAAGCTCTGTACGGCGGCGAGGAGTCCGAATGCGGAGCCGCGGATGTGTTCGGGGGCGTGGGTGGCGACGGTGGCGTGTTCGGCGGTTTCGACGCAGCCGATGCCGAGGCCGGCGAGCACGAACCACACGGCGAGCGCCCACCAGTGCGCGGTGTTGATCGCGAACCCGACGTACGCGAGCGCGAGGGCGGCGACGCCGGCGACGAGGACGGCTCGTCCGCCGATGCGGTCGACGAGTCGGCCCGCGGGGATGCTGATGATGGTCGCGGCCGTGTTGTAGGCGGGATAGAGGCCGAGCGCGATTGTGGTCGCCCGGGTGTCGCTGTGTGCGGGTTGGAGCAGTTCGGTGGCACGCAGGATCAGCAGGGTGGCGGCGACGTTGCCGGCTTCGAATGCGCCCATCCCGACGAACAGGCGGCGGAGCGGCCGTGGAAGACGGGGCGGACCTGGATCTTGATCGGTCGGCGTTCGCGGGCGGTGGGGGTCGGGGTGTGGCGGATGGCGTAGAGGATCGCGACGACCGCGAGGAGCCCGGGGATGACCGATAGCCAGATCGCGTTGCGGGTTCCGACCGTGGACACGAGCCCGATGGCGAGCAGCGGACCGCCGATCGCGCCGAGGTTGTCCATCATCCGTTCGAACCCGTACGCCGCCCCGTACCGAGACGGTGCGACGACGTCGGCGAGCAGCGCGTTGCGAGCCGGGACACGTAGACCGCGCGCGGTCCAGCCAGCGGTGCGCAACAGTCCGACCTGCCACGCCGCGGTCGCGCCACCGGTCGCCGCGGTCAACACGGCCGTGCTGGCGTAGCCGCCGACGGCGGTGCTACGTCGACGGTGCGGATCATCGGCGAGCGCGCCGCCCGCGAAGCGGGCGACCCCGGCAGCCCCGTCGCTGATCCCTTCGATCAGACCGAGCGCCGAGGCCGGCGCACCAAGGGTCGACGTCAGCAGACTCGGCAGCAGGGCCGTCGGGATCTCGTGACCGAGATCGGACAGCAGGCTCGCCGCGCCGATCCCCCGAACGCCGGGCGTCAACCACTGTTGCTCGTCGACCGCCGGTTCGGACACGCACGCAACATAGTCAGCGGTTGAACACCCGACGCAGGCTGCGTCGTGAACGCCGACGAGCGGTGTGTCGCTACCGTCGAGCGCGTATGTGGTTGCGCTGGTTGCTGCTGGCGGCGCTCGTCGTCGCGTTGTCGTGGGCGGTGATGATCGTGCTCGCCCGACGGTTGCCGCCCGGTCTGGCCAAGGATCTGGCGACGGTGCTGCCGGCATGCGTCACGACCGCTCGCCGGCTGCGCCGTGACCCGCGGGTGCCGCGCCGCGTCAAGGTCGCGGTCGCGCTGGCCGGCGTGTGGGTGCTGTCGCCGATCGATCTGATCCCGGAGTTCCTGCCGGTGATCGGTCCGCTCGACGACATCGTGGTCGTCGCGCTCGCGTTGAGGTACGCCGCCCGGCGGGTGCCGCCCGAAGCGCTCGTGGAGGCATGGCCAGCCGATCGGCGCATCCTGTCGCGTCTCGCCCCGGCCACCGCCACCATCCCCGACTTGGCTGGTTGACCGGCGGCATCGACCGCACGAGCAGACCGATCGGCGAACGGCCCAGCGACACAGTGGGGCGCTACGCGGGTGTGGCGCGTCGCTGTTCGGCGAGCAGCGCGGCGGCTGCGTGCAGGATCGCTATCACGGCTGCGATGACAGCGATCGTGACGGCGGATCGACGGATCTGATGCGAGAACTCGGCGACGTCGAGCACGGCGAACCCGGCCGCAAACACCGCCGTGACGAGCAGCACGAGCCGTCGGTCGCGGCGCCACGTCGCCGCCGCCAACACGACCGAGATCGCGACCGCGGCGACGATGAGTGGGGTGGATTCGAGGTTGACCCCGAGGACCCGTTCGCCGGTCTCGGCGACCTCCCCGGCCTCGTGGTGCGCGGCCTCCTCGCCGGCTTCGCCGGTCTCCGCGTGCGAGGCGATGCCGGCCTCGTGGTGGACGTCGCCTTCGGTGGCGACCCCCACGGCGAACAATGCCGCCGCGGCAATCAGCAAGGTGCCGACCAGCCAGCGCAGCCGGACGAGATCGCCGAGCCTCATGGCTGTGCCCGCGTGCCGGACAACTCCACCGCGACCGATTCCGCGTTGGCGGGGGTGCAGGCAGTCGTGCGGCGGCGCCGCCGGATCATGACGACGGCGACAGCGAGCACCCCGATGAGCAGCGCAGTGGTGCCGAACATGGCGACACCGGCCGCGGTGCCGAGTCCGATCGCGGCGAGGACACCGAAGATCGGACCGGCGCAACACACGGCGCACGCGGCCACACCGACACCGAGGATCGCCGCGTTCTCCTTCCTGGCGCTCACGCTGCCGCTCCGAACATCGACGCAAGGATCGACCGCGCATCGCCAGGCGCTCGGACCTCGAGCGCAACACCGCGGGTGTCGACCGTGATCGCGAACTGGAAGAACTGGCAGCAGTCCTGCTCGGCCGCCACCAGACGCATCAACTGCTCCACCGGGACCGAGGCACCGAACTCGCAACGCACGCCACCGTCGATCGGTGTGCGACGCGCGACATGCGCGAGCAGTGCGTCCCAGTCCGCGAGTCGGCCGCGCATCGATCCGGCCGACAGCGTGCAGGCGATCACCGGGTCCACGCTGCTCGTCGGCTTGGACATCAGCGACACGGCCTGCACGGTCGCAGCCGGTGTGGCGGTGGGGTTTGTGATGCAGCCGCACTCGGCGTCGCACTCGCCGTCGGGACGATGCCGTTCCAGCGCCGTGGCGGCTTGCTGGAGCTCGGCGGCGAAGGTCATCAGCTCGGTGATCTGGTGGCGGGCGGCGTCGATCTTGCCGGCGACGAGCTCGCGCAGCTGGTCCTGGATCGGGCCGCACTGGCCGCCGTCCCACGCCGTCGTCAACCCGGTGATCTCCTCGAGCGAGCAGCCGAGCTGCTTGGCCCGGGAGATGAACGCCAACCGATCCACAGTCCGCTGGTCGTAGAGCCGGTAGCCGGCCGGTGTCCGCGTCGCTTCGGGGAGCAGCCCGATCTGCTCGTAGTAGCGCAGCGTGGCCGTGGTGAACCCGGTGGCGTCGGCCACCTGCTTGATCCTCAACCCGGTCGTCATCACCAGCCACCCTAAACCTTCATCTCCACATGAAGGTCAAGAGGTGTTCGAGTTTCAGCGGGGTGCGTACACGATCACGGCGACACCGACCAGGCAGATCGCCGAGCCGGCGTCGTCGAACCGGTCCAGGCGGAACCCGTCCACGAAACGTCCCCACGCGAGCGAACCGGCGACGAAGATTCCGCCGTAGGCGGCGAGGATCCGCCCGAAGTTCGCGTCCGGCTGCAGCGTGGCGACAAACCCGTACGCGGCGAGCGCGACGATCCCGGCACCCACCCACGCGACGCCGCGGTGCTCACGCACGCCCTGCCACACCAGCCACGCGCCGCCGATCTCCGCAACCGCGGCCAACACGAACAGCAAGACCGAACGCAGCGTGTCAGGCATCCGGCCAAGCTAAACCGAGGCCCGCTCCTCGCCGCCGATCCGATGGCGAACGCCTGCACCGGGCGCATCGAGCGTTCCCGCTCAGGGCGCGAGTTGCCAGAACACCTACGTCAGGCCGACGTCGGTGAGCATCCGCTGCGCCTCGTCGACGGATCGTCCGGCGAAGGTGGAGTCGAGTCGATCGCCGTACCAGCGTCGCGACAGCGGCCACATCTGAGCGAGCGTCGCCGTGGCGCCGCCGGCGGGCTGGTTGTCCCTCGACCGAAGGAACCCGATGTTGCCTCAAGTGAACACGATGTCGTCCCACCACAGGCTCGCCGGAAGCGGGAACGAGACGTACCCGTCGGAGCGGTCGAGTTCGCCGTCGGTGACGGTCAGCTCGAGTGGTTCGCCGGTGTCGGCCCATGTCGACGTGATGCGACCGTCGACGTGCAGTGCGGCAAGGATCGCGAGCGCGTCCCACGCACAGTTCGCCCACCACGCTCCCGTCTCGGTGGTCACCCGGAAGTCGGTCGGCTCGGCGGCGAACGGCAGCGCCATGCGGATCTCACCCCGGCGATGGTCGCGGTCGTCGAGCACCAACATGTGCCGATCGTGCAGATCCCGGAGGAGACGGTCGACTTTGCCGATGTCACCGACCATTTCGGTGAGCTCGTGTCGGCTCGGCGCGCGGCCGGTCTCGACGAAGTGTCGATAGACGACGAACCGGAGCTCCAATGGATCCATCGGCCGAGACTACGACGGCGTAGCAGCCGGCCATCTCAGACGGCGCGGGCGGCGGGATCTGCTGCTGTTCGGCCACGTCGGTTGAGGGCTCGCGCGCCCTGGTGGACGAGCCCGGCGAAGGTCGCGGTCCATGCGGTGAGGGCGACGGCGAGGGTGATCTTGGGTGCCCATCCGAGTTGGTGGAGTTGGGTGACGGCGCGCATCTTGTACGTGGCGGCGCCGTACATGCCGAGGGGGAACACGAGCGCCCAGTACGACGGGTGGTAGCGCAACGGGAGCTTGCGGATCAGGTGTCGCCAGACGCCGATGGCGATCATGACGGGGAACCAGAAGGTGGCGGTGGCCCAGGCGAGCGTGACGAGGCCTTCGAGCAGTGCTGCGAGCCGATCGACGCGGGGGGCGACGGTGCGTGTGGCGAGCAGGTTGGAGCCGGCGAGGACGGTGATCGCGACGGCGCCGGCGGCGATCCAGGCGGGCGGGTCGGCTTCGGTGGGTTCGAGCGGCTGGAACGTCCAGCGCAGGAAGACCATGGTCATCACGATCAGGTAGAGCACGAGGCCGAGACTGAACGCGGCGATGCACACGAACGCGAGGAAATCGCTCGGGTCGTGACCGAGGAGCAGGGCGCCGGTCACAGCGATCGATTCGGTGGCGACGGTGAGCAGGAACCAGGTGCCGTTGATGCCGGCCCCGAGGCCGGGTTTGTCGCTGCGCAGCACATCGGAGATCAGCGCGGTGTAGGCGAGCACGGCGTAGAGCGGAAGCGAGATCCACCACAGGGTTTCGGCGAGGCCCCACCATCCGTGGATGACGGCGGAGGCGCTGGCGAGCACGTTGGTGCCGGCGACGATGGTGAGGAACGCGAAGCCCTTGGCGTGGCTGGTGAGGTCGGCGAGGAGACGTCGTGGGTAGCGGGCGAGGCGGACCGCGACGAGCACGGCGAGCACCACGTAGGCGATCGCGGCGATCGAGTAGAGCACGTCGGCGAGCCAGTTGATCGTCTGTTGCTTGGAGGCGACGGCGATGATGCCGGTGGCCATGACGAGCGCGAAGTATCCGGGGAACAGCGTCGCGATCGGGCCGGGCGGTGGCGTGGTGTCGGGCTGCGGTGAACGTGGTGCGTCGGTCATGGGCGGAGGTACCGGAGGAAGGCGGCGGCTGCGGCGAACAACACGACCGAGACGATGGCGGTGGCCCAGGCGAGCGCTTCGGCGTCGGTTTGGAACGCTTCGACGGCGACGGTGATCAGGAACACCTGGAACGCGACGAGGACGATGACGTAGAGCACGACTGCGGATGAGGTGCGGCGGGCGCGTTCGGAGGCTCTCATGCATGCCGTCCGAGCGCCCAGATCATGCCGTCGTCGCGGACTTCGAGGTCGATGCGTCCGAGCGGGCGGGTTGGTGGGCCGGAGATGACGGTGCCGGTGCTGGCGTCGAAGTTGCCTTCGTGGCAGGGGCAGTGCCAGCGCTGCTCGTCGGGCTGGAAGTAGACGACGCAGCCGAGGTGTGTGCATTTCTGGCTGAACGCGACGACGTCGGTGTCGGTGAGCCGCACGAGGATCGCCGGGTCGTCGTCGCCGGGGTAGCGGAACAGGTACGGCTCGCCGACGGTGACGTCGGCAGCGGCGACGATGGCGCGAGGTTCGCCGTGGTTGATGCTGCGCAGTTGGGTCCATGCGGCGATGCCGACGTTGGCGACAGCGATGGTGCCGGCACCGAGCACGAGGTAGCGGGCGAACTCGCGTCGGGTGACTTCTTCTTCGGAGAGCGCCTGGTACGGGAAGTCCCGCTTCCACGGCGGCGGAACCGGAACGGCAGCGTGGGAGGTTTCGTCGGTCATCGCGGCACCGCCTCCTCGAGGCCGAAGGGATCGTCGAGCCAAGACCGGCGGCCGTCGGCGAGGACGTCGAGTGGGCCGGCGAGGGCGTCGTCGATCACGGTGTACACCTTGGTTCGCACCTGTTGGCGGCCGAACAGGAAGTCGCGGAACAGTGTCCCGCGGCGCGTGTCGCGGAACTGTTCGATCGTGCCGTACCACAGGGCTTCGCTGGGGCACACCGATGCGCACATCGGGGTCAGGCCCTCGGCGGTGCGGTCGGTGCACATGTCGCACTTCATCATCTGGTCGAACTCGGCGACGTACTTGGGGACACCGAACGGGCAGGCGAGCACACAGTTGGAGCAGCCGATGCAGCGCGGTTTGAGGGCGGACTGGACGATGCCATCTTCGGTCTGCTTGATGGCGTCGGCCGGGCACACCTGTGCGCACGTCGGGTCTTCGCAGTGCATGCACACCATCGGCGCGGTCTGCGTGGAGGCGGCACGGTCGACACGTTCGAGATGGATCAGTGATTGGCCGCGATGGGTGCCGCACTCGGCGCACGCCTGCACGCACGCTTCGCAGCCGATGCATCGGCTCTGGTCGATGACGAACACTGGGGTGTCGTCGATCCCGAACTGTCCGGTCGTCACGACGACGCCTCGTGCAGGCCGAGGTCGCGGGTGTCGGTGGTGTCGCCCCGGCCGCCGGCCCGCTCGAGTCGCACGGCCGCCACTTTGAACTCGGGCATCTTCGCGAGCGGGTCGACGGCACGGTTGGTGAGCTGGTTGGCGGCCTGCGCCCCGGGCCAGTGATAGGGGATGAACACGGTGTCGGGCCGGATCGTGGTGACGACATGCGCGGGAAGGGTCATCGAACCCCGCCGCGAGGTGACGGTGACGAGGTCGCCGTCGACGACTCCGATCGTGTCGGCGAGGCGAGGATGCATCTCGCACAGCGGTCGCGGATACTGGGCGACGAGCGCGGCGATGCGCCGGGTCTGTGTGCCCGACAGGTATTGCGATACAACACGCCCGGTCGTGAGCAGCAACGGGTACTCGTCGTCGACGACCTCGGCGGACGGTTTGAACGGGACCGGGTGGAAGCGGGCTTTGCCGTCGGGGTGGGCGAAGCGGCCGCCTTCGTGGAGCCGTGGCGTGCCGGGGTGGCCCGGTTCGGGGACCGGCCAGAACAGACCCATCTCGTCCTCGATGCGTTGCCACGTGGCGCCGGTGTAGTCGGCGGTGCCACCGCGGCTGGCGCGGCACAACTCGTCGAAGATCTGCTCGGTGTTCGTGTAGGCGAAGTGGTCGCCTCTGCCGAGTCGTTTCGCGATGTCGACCAGGATCTCCCAGTCGCGGCGGGCCTCGCCCGGCGGGCTGACCGCCGCGTTGATCTTGATGATCCGGCCTTCACCACTGGTCGAGGTGCCTTCGTCCTCTTCGTGCAACGATCCGGGCAGCACGACGTCGGCGTGCTGGGCGGACTCGGACAAGAAGAAGTCGATGACGCTGTAGAACTCGAGCTTGTCCAGCGCCTCGCGGGTGAAGTTCGCGTCGGGTGCGGACACGAGCGGGTTGAAGCAGATCGACAGCAGGCCCTTGATGCGGCCGTCGTGGATCGCCTCGATGATCTCCTCGGCGGGCATCCCCTTGCCGGGGATGTCGGCCTCGTCGCATCCCCACACGGCGGCGACGGCGGCGCGGTGGTCGGGGTTGGTGATGTCGCGGTTGCCGGGGAGTTGGTCGCATTTGTGGCCGTGCTCGCGGCCGCCTTGCCCGTTGCCCTGACCGGTGATCGTCGACACCCCGCAGCCCGGTTTGCCGAACTTGCCGGTGGCGAGACCGAGGTTGATCGCGGCGAGGACGTTGTCGACGCCTTTGGTGTGTTGCTCGATCCCGCGGGCGTGCAGCATCATCCCGGTGGCGGCGGTCCCCCACCATTCGGCGGCCTGCTCGATGCGTGCGGCAGGCACCCCGGTGATGTCGGCGGCCCACGCCGGTGTCATGTCGGCGACCGCAGCCGCGGCCTCGTCGAAGCCGACGGTGTGGGCGTCGATGAAGTCGTGGTCGAGCCAGCCTCGCTCGATCAGCACGTGCAACACGGCGCCGAACAGCGCCGAGTCGGTGCCCGGCCGCACCGGCAGGAACAGGTCCGCGGTCCGGGCCAGCGGCACCACCCGCGGGTCCTGGACGATGAGCTTGGCGCCGCGGTCGCGGGCCCGCCAGATGTAGCTGGTGGTGATCGGGAACGTCTCGGCGACGTTCGCGCCCGCGACCCACACGACATCGGCGAGGGGGATGTCGCTCCACGGGTTCGGTGCCCGGTCGATGCCGAGCGCCTTCTTGTTCCCGGTGCCGGCCGACACCATGCAGAACCGGCCGTTGTAGTCCAGGTTCGCGGTGTGCAACGCGAGACGAGCGAACTTGCCGACCAGGTAGCTCTTCTCGTTCGTCAACGAGACGCCCGACAGCATCGCGAACGCGTCGTCGCCGTGCTCGGCCTGGATCCGGCGGATCTCGCGGACGACCCGCTCCAGCGCATGGTCCCAGCTGACCTGACGGAAGCCGCCCGGCGCGGCGGGGTCGCGTTCCATGGGGTGCAGCAACCGATCCGGATGGCTGCCCTGCAGGTAGCGCTTGACCCCTTTCGGGCACAGCTTGCCCTCGTTGAACGGGAACTCGTACCACGGTTCGAACCCGACGACGGCGTTGTCGTGAACCTTGAGCTTGATCCCGCATTGCTGCCCGCAGAAGCAGCAATGCGTGTTGATCACCCGGTCGACCTCGATCCCGGCGTTCCAGCCGCCAGGCGGGGCCTCGTTGAGATGCGGCCCGTAGCGGGCGATCAGCTCGTCGTCGGTGAGTGGTGGTCGTGCCATCAGCCGAACCCTCCGACCCGTGCCGATTGGGCGAGCGTGACCTGCGCCCGCCGGCACCGCGGGCACGTGTCCTGGTAGTTGCCGCCACCGTCGATCGAGTAATCGAACCCGACCTGCGGCAGCACGTCTTTGAGGTCGCTGATCTGCTGGGCGCTCGCGAACGTGTCGCCGCATCGACGGCACACCGCCGCGGGGCCGTCGGCGTTGGCCTGCTTGTAGTAGGCGACACCGAGGTTGCCGGGCCGTTGGAAGATGTGGAACAGCTTGCCGAACGGCAGGTACATCAGCCCGAGGATCACCGTGAGCGCGTGCAGCGTGTTGAGCGCCGAATAGAAGCGGCCCTCGAGCCACATGCTCGACACCGTCAGGAACAACCCGGACACCGACACCGCGAACAGCCCGGCCAACGCCAAGAAGTCACCGGAGCGTTCTACCGTCAGCGCCCCCGGGTCGCGCAGGCGGCGCCGCAAGAAGATGAACACGCCGCCCAGTACGAGCACGGCTGCGACGTCGAGGGCGTGGAACATGAACCACCCGACGATGCTCTCGGCGTCGAACTTCAAGGTGCCGACACGCGACACGTACACCTGATAGTGGTCCGCTTGCTGACCGACGCTTTCGAAGTGCAGCAAGCCGAGCGTCAACGGGATCGTGACCAGACCGGCGAGGATGCATCCCCAGAACACGAGCTGATGCGCGAGCCAGCGTGCCCGTGACCGGCGTCGGATGAAGCCCTGGGCGAGCAGCTGCGTCGCGACCAGTGACGGCAACGCGGCCGCGTTGCGGGCCTTGCGTTGCCGGAACGCGTCCCAGCCGCGGCGGTTCAACATCGCCGTCGGCGGTCGCCGCAGCCAGACCGCGTACCGGTAGGCGACACCGAACACCGCGAACACGACGCCGAACAGGTAGCCGACCAGCGCTGCGTCGAACCACACCAGCCGGTCGCTGCCGATGAAGGTCAACGCGATCACGACCGCGACCCCGACCGCGCCCCACGTGAGGCCGCGACGATCCAGCTGGTTCATCGAGTTCACGGTCGCGACCCTAGATCCGGCGTCGACCGTCATGCGACGGGCCCCCACCACGGCCGCCAGCGGCACGCCACACCGGTTCGATCGGCTCGGCGCCGCTCGCCGACACTCCCGACAACAAGCGTGCCATCGCGGCTGCCATCTTGCTGCCCCGCTGCTTGGCTGCGTCTGCGCGTGGACCTTCGAACGAGGCGTCGATCGTCGAGTGGAACAACGACACCCACCGCTCGTAGTGGACGCTCGTCAGCGGGGTTCGTGCGTGCACCGGTTCGTGAGCGCGCAACGGGTGACCCCCATAGCCGGGATCGCCGAGCAGCTGCCACGACCAGAACTCGACCAGCGTCGCGATGTGCGCCGACCAGTCCACGCGAGCAGCATGGAACACCGGGCCGAGCACGTCATCCGTCGCTGCGACGCGGTAGAAGTCGCGGACCATCCGCTCGATCCCCGCTCGATCGGCGAGATCCGGTCGTGACGCATCACACTCGGCCTGCTCGACGAGATGACTCCAGCACGGCGGATCGCCGCCCTCGTCGCACGCCAGCGTGTGCGTGGTGTCGCTCATCGAGCAGGTGCCGCCGCTCGTTCCGCTTCCAGGCGCACGACCAGCGGGAACAACACGTTGTTCTCCTTGTGGATGTGCAGATGCGTGTCTGCTTCGATCTCGGCGAGCGCCGCGAAGCACGCCGCGTACGTCGCGCACCCATCCACCGGCGCCGTGTAGTCGCCGGTCAGGTGTCGCAGCTCGGCGAGCAACGCGCCGACTGCGTCGTGTTCGCTCAACATCACCGAGATCGGGTTCCTCAACGTCCCGCAATGGAACACCCGTGCTTCCGACGACGCGTCGAGCTCACGGATCATCGGGAACAGCACGCGCTCCTCTTTCATCATGTGCGGCCCGAGATCGGCGAACACGCGAGCGACGCAGGCAGCGATCCCGACGAGCTCGGGGTGTCGTTCGCCGTGCACCGCGACGATCTTGTCGACCAGCGCCGTCACGCGAGGCATCTCGTCCCACAGATAGCGGTGATGCGTCGCCTCGAGATGATCGACCAACTCGCTCGCCGTCATCGACACCCACGACGCCCCGTCCACGCCGGCGGGCTCATCGACGGCGAGCTCGGCGATCGTGGCCATCGGGTCGAGCCCTGCCGCGATGCAAGCGTCCGAGATCGTGCGCTGACCACCACAGCAGTAGTCCAAGCCGAGCCGCTCGAACACCCTGGCCAGCTGTGGGAACGCATCCACCGCGTCGGCCAGCATCGTCGACCCATCGATCGTCACCATCATCAGTTCTCCTTCACCTGTTCCGAGTCGTTCACGCCAAGATCCCGACCGCCGACACCGCGACCAGCACCAGCCCGATCACCATCTGCCGCACCCCGATCCGCTTCGCGGACATCGGCGCCCGTCGCACCCACACCGACTGCACCACCGCCAACGCACCCACCACCGTCGCGCCCGCGGCGAGCCGCCGATCGACGAGCACCGCCACCGACGCGACTGCGACCGCGACCAGCTGCGCGACATCGCTGTGCCACACGACACCGGTGCCGCGACGCAACCGGAAGATCTGCACCCGAACGAACGGAATCGCACCCACCACCCGCGCCGCCAGCACCAGCCACACCCCGGCGGCGAGCCGGCCGCCCGCACCGGCGGTGATCACGATCGACGCCGACACCGATGCGACCGCGACCGCGCCACACAACTCCGGCACCAGCCGGCGACCGCGGCTCCGCACCTCGAACCACACCTCGACTGCGACCAACGGGCTCGCGACGAGGACCGGCACCAGCCAACCCCATCCCGACCTGACCGTCGCGACCGCAATCGCAGCCAGCAACACGCCCGCCTCGACCGTCGCGATGCGCAACGCCAGCTGCGACCGGCTCAGCCAGCGGCGACGCCACACATCGACCGCTACCAGCTTCGCCGGGGTGCGCACCAAGAACGCCAGAAACGCCGCGACACCCAGCGCCGCACCGGCGACCGACCACGCTGCGAGCAGACCCAACAGGACCGGTTCCAGCGTCAGACCCCAGCCGCCGTGCTCGCTCGGCAACCCGACCGCGCGCCAACCCGGTCGTTCGCCCACCTCCGCAGTCAGCTCCGCGACCGCCATCACGCCACCCGCGTCCCGACATCGGCGATCGGCGTCGCACCGAGGACGCGGACCAGTTCGCTGCGCGCCTGCGCCCACGCCGCATGCAACACGCACGGGTCCGCCGCCTGACACGGCCGGTCAGCCACCACACAACGACCCAGATCTGTCGGGCCGTCGACCGCCTCGATCACCGCCAACGCGCTCACGTCACCCAACGCGACCTGGCAGCGGTACCCGCCCGCCGGACCAGGATCCGACGACACCCAACCAGCCCGGACCAGTGGGCCCAGCACCTGGGGCACGAACTTGACCGTCGTCCCGAGTGCATCCGCGAGCGCCGGCCCCTTGACCCGCTCGCCCGATCCGCCCAACAACGCCAACGCACGGATCGCCAACTCCGCCCGCCGAGTGATCTCTAGTCGCACAGTAGAAGACTCGACGACCCGGCCGGCGGGGCGGTAGGGACCAACGACCCAACCTGCCCCCATCCCGTCGCAACCTCGCAGCCCCGGCGCGCACACCCCACCACGGCTCGTAGCGTCGACACCGTGGCCACGAACCGATGGATCGCCCTCACCGAACAGAACCCCGGACACTCCGACTGGTACATCGAACGATTCCGCGCCATGGCCGCCGCCGGCGACGACCTCGACGGCGAAGCCCGCTTCGTCGACACCATGGCACCCCGCCACGCACGCATCCTCGACGCCGGCTGCGGCCCCGGACGCGTCGGCGCACGACTCGCCACGCTCGGCCACCACGTCGTCGGAGTCGACATCGACCCGATCCTCATCGCCGCCGCACAACACGAGCACCCCGGCGTCACCTGGCTCGTCGACGACCTCTCCGAACTCGACCTCCCCGCGGCCGGCATCACCGACGGATTCGACATCGTCGTCTGCGCCGGCAACGTCCTCACGTTCCTCGACCCCGACACCCGACGACCAGTCCTTACGAGGCTCCGACAGCACCTCAACGACAGCGGCCGGATCGTCGCCGGGTTCGGCGCCAACCGCGACTACGCATTCGACGACTTCCTCGACGACGCCCACCACGTCGGCCTCACACCCGAACTGCTGCTCTCCACCTGGGACCTACGCCCCCTCCTCGCCACCTCCGACTTCCTCGTCGCCGTGCTCTCCAACCGCACAACCGGCTGAACGACAGATCCTCCGGCCACGCTGGACATGCGCTATCAGCCGATTTCCCAACGGGTCACTATCAGGCACGACAGGACACGTGCGAAATGCTGGGGACCGCACAGGGTCGTCCGCTCCGAACGGTGCCAGCTCGAACGACCCTCCGCGCGTTGACACGACACGCACCCACCACGCCGGACCAAGCACACTGCCTCGCACGCGAGCACACGACAGCCTTCGGGTTGCACCCCCAACGAGACCCGGGGGTCAACCACCCGCCGGTGGCGCTCGGCCGCTCCTCGCTGCACTCGTAGGTGCTCGTCGCACCCTCGGTGCCACCCCTCGCGTGCGACGACGACGGCCACGCGCCCACGAACGCCGACGGGCACGACCGAACGCACACCAGCGCCCACCAAATCGGTGTCAAGTGTCGGTACCCGCCTGACAGTTCGTGTTCGGTAGCTGCCTGACAGGTGGTGAGGGGTTCAGGCGGCGTTGATCCTGCGGGGTCGGCCGCCGGGGTTGGCGAGTGCGCCGTGTTCGCGGGTGCGGTCGTGCTTGATCCGGTGCCGGCGGATCAACTGCTCACCGATCGCGATCTCGACGTGATCACCGACCACGGCGACTTGGACCTGCCGGCGCCGGTAGGCGTTCCCGGCCCGATAGTTCGCCCCGGCGAAGCTGACGTTGCCTGACGAGTCGACCTTGCGTGACACGGTCACCACCGCAACGGTCGGCCGCGCTGCGACGGGTTCACGGCCACGCGCTCGCCGCTCGATGCCTGCCTGCTGTTTGGCGGGGTCGTGACGGCGAGCGTGCGTCGCGATCAACACGCCACGATGGTGGAGCTGCACGAGCCCGCCATCACAGACGACCTGGACGTCCTGGCCGGCGAGCCACACCCCAGCCCTGTAATCGGCGGCGGCGAAACTGATCGTGCCCTTGCTGTTCACTCGCCGGGTCGCCGCCGGCGGCATCCCCGCCACCGGATCAGGTGCAGGGTCGGCGGTCGTGACCGGGCCGATCGGGGTGCGGTCCGCGAGCTGGAACCGGTCCCACGGTGTCGCCATCCCGAGCGACTGATGTGGCCGGACACGGTTGTAATGCTCAACCCACCGATCGAGCTGCGCCTGCGCATCCGCGATCGACTCGAAGACCTTGCCGTCGAGGAACTCACGGCGCAACGTCTTGTGCCACCGCTCGACCTTGCCCGTCGTCGTCGGCGAACGAGGCCTCGTCAAAAGGTGCTTGATCCCGTTCTCCCTGCAGATCCGGTCGAACAACACCTCACCCGTCCCCGGACCAAACCGGCCCGTGAACACCTTGCCGTTGTCGGTCAAGATCTGAACGGGCACCCCATGACGGCGCATCGCCAACGCGAGCGCATCACACGTCGGCCGAGCCGTCGCCCGGACCACCACCTGCGCCGACACACAGAACCGGCTGTGGTCATCGACACCCGACACGATCTTCGCCTCGGACCCATCGGCAAGTCGCACACCACCGACGATGTCCATCTGCCACAACTCCATCGCCCGCGATCGTTCCCAACGCTTGTAATCCGACCGCTTCCGCTTCCGCGCCTGCGGCGTGATCAACCCATGCCGCACCAGACACCGATGGATCGCCGACACCGACGGCAACGGCTCGACCTCTGCACGCTCGAGTTCATGCAGCAACGTCTTCGGACCCCACCCCGGATGCGCACGACGCACGTCGACGATGCGCGCTTCGACCTCGGCCGGCATCTGATGCGGACACGACAACAGCCGCGCCGAACCATCCACCAGACCAGCCAGACCCTTGGACGCATACCTGCGCAACCACTCGTGCACCGTCTGCCGAGCAACCCCATGCCGACGAGCAACATCCGTCACCGACGCCCCATCGTTCACGACCTCGAGCACGGCCTGATAGCGCAGTTCCACGACGCTGAGCTCCACGATCACCAGCGAGACCCCCTCGGAACCAAGACGAGCCCACACGCCCGTCACCGAGAAGGCTGACCCAGCAGAACACCACCGAGTGTCAGACAGCTACCGACACCACTGTCGCCCAGCTACCGGAACCGCGTCCCGAAACTGTCACCCACCTACCGAAGCCACGGTGTCCAGCATGAACCGGAACTGCACAGCCTACGCCATCGCGTGTTGACAGGGCGTTGACAGCCGGCAACGGACGAGGCCCTCCCCGCCGGAGCGGAAAGGGCCTCTGACCTCGTGCTATTGGTGGCGGGGGCAGGATTTGAACCTGCGACCTTCGGGTTATGAGGGCGCAGGTCATCATCCGCGGGAGTTGGCCGGACGCCGCATCCGTCCTGCTCACGGCCTGACTCACCGTATGCGCCGTAGGCGTTGGTGGGCGGCCGTCGGAGGCTGTGGGTCGCACGAGCGTTGACATCGCGTTGACACGCGCCGCCAACGGAGCCGGCCAGAATGACTACTCGCTGCCACACGCCGGCTGGACGCCCTGGGCGCACCCTGGAACGCTTGGCAGCGGACGAGGACCATCGGGATGCCGGCGCCAAACCGGGCCGCACGAACGACTACAGGAGCGGACGGCATCGGGCGACGAACTTCGGGATCGTTCTGTCCAGCCGCTGGAGAGAGAGGGTCGGCGTGAATCGGTGGACGACGGCGTCGCGCTGCCGCCTCGACGAGGGCCTGGGCGACACGTTCGGGTTCGTGGGCGGCGCGTCGGCGTGGACGATCGCGACCCGCACGATCACGATGCGCCGTACGGCCTGAGTTCCTGAGCGTGCGTGGCGAGCTCATCGAGCGCCCGCCGGGACTGCTCATCTTGGCGGTTGTAGCAGGCGACGACGTCGACCAGACGGACCCGATCACCGACGCAGACGTCGAGCCACACCCCACCCCGCGAGAGCCAGGATGAACGCCACCACGAAGAAGGTCGCCGTGCTCGGCAGGGTGTTGCCCCAGAAGTTGCCGGGTTGTGCGAGCAGGGCGCCGATGACTCCGCCGGCGACTGCTACGAGCCAGACGGCGAGTGGGATGCGCAGTAGGTTGGCCGAGCGCTGGTTGGTCGAGGTCGTTGTCATGGTTGCTCCTTGGTCGAGTGGTGCCTCTCAGAATTCGTGAGGTCGTCGGCGTTGTCGTCCAACGGCGCGGTGAATGCGCGTCAGACCTGGGTCTGACGGGACGGTCCCCTTCCGGTCGGACGACCGTGCGCCGGACGAGCGCTACCGTTCGCACCAATGCGGTCACTTCCCCGGTCCACCTTCTGGGCACCGCCTTGGGGAGACGTCGTGATTGCCGCGGCGATGACCGGTTACGGCCTCTACGACGTGCTCGCGAACCACGCCTGGGCGGGACGTCCGCTCGTCGACGCCTTGCTGGTGACTGTGATGACGACCTCGCTTGCGTTCCGGCGGGTGGTGCCCATGGCCGTCATGGTCGTTGTCGGGACGTCGCTCGCGGTCGCCGGGGTGCTGTACGGCAGCGCGCAGGCCTGGTCGACGATGTTCCCCTTCATCGTGGCCGTCTACTCGGTGGCCGCCTACCACTCGTCCATCCGTGCGGCGTTGCCGGTGGTGGCGGCCACGATGCTGGTCCGCGACCATTTCGACCCGTTCGTCCGCACTCTGCGCGACCGCGACTTCACGATCACCATCACATTGTTGAGCGTCCTCGCCGGTCTGGAGGGCCGACGGCTCCGACAGCGACAGGTGGTCCTCGACGACCGTGCCGAAACGCTCCGGCGCGAGGAGCAGGCCATCGCCGACGCCGCAGCAGCAGCCGAGCGGGAGAACATCGCCCGCGAGTTGCACGACATCATCTCGCACGGGCTGGGACTGATCGTGCTGCAGGCCGGCGCAGCCGAACAAGTGCTGGCCACCGATCCCGCAGCCGTGAGAGAGGTGCTGTCGTCCATCCGCACCACCGGGCAGGAAGCGGTCGGCGAGTTGGGCGCCATGCTCGGGACGATGCGACAGCGAGCCGAACCGGTCCGTGAGCCCCAACCCACGCTCGACGACATCGGCCGACTCGTCGAGCGCTCTCGCCGCGCAGGCGCCGACGTCACATTGGCGCTCCGCCTCGGCGGTCCACCACCATCCGCGGCGCTGCAGGTGTCGGCCTACCGTGTCGCTCAAGAAGCGCTCACGAACGCCTTCAAACACGCGCCGGGCGCCCGCGTCGACGTATGCGTGGCCTCGACCGACCGCCAACTCGAAGTGCACGTCATCGACAACGGAACAGCATCCCGCGCGACGGTCGGCAGCCGGCGCGGGCTCGCCGGGCTCGCCGAGCGGGTGTCGGTGTTCGGCGGCTCGTTCCACGCCGGTCCCCGCACCGAGGGCGGCTGGAAGGTCCTTGCGACATTCCCGATGCGGCGATGAACGGCCACCCAAGCGACCCGCGACCGATCACCGTGGTGATCGCCGACGACCAGACCATGGTGCGCAGCGGACTGCGCATGATCCTCGACGCGCAGGACGGCATCGAAGTTGTTGGCGAGGCGGCCGACGGTGCCGCCGCGATCAAACTCGTCGAGGAGCTCGATCCCGACGTGGTGCTGATGGACATCCGCATGCCCGTGCTCGACGGCATCGCCGCCACCAAACAACTGGTCGCCAGCGGCTCCAGGACCCGCATCCTCGTTCTCACCACCTACGCAGTCGACGAGAACGTCTACGACGCGCTCCGCGCCGGTGCCGCAGGGTTCTTCGCCAAGACCGACCACCCCGACCACATCGTCAACGCGGTCCGCTCCGCCACCGACGTCGATCGTCAGCTCGGACCCGGGGTCACCGAGCTGCTCCTTCAACAGTTCCTCGCCGCCGGCACTCCGCGAATCGCCCCACCAGAACCGGCCGAGCTTCGTCTGCTCACCGAACGCGAACGAGAGATCCTCGTGCTCATCGGCATCGGTCGCAACAACACCGAGATTGGCCACCAGCTCCTCATCGGCGAATCAACCGTCAAGACCCACATCACCCGGATCTTCTCCAAGCTGCATCTGCGCGACAGAGTGCACGCCGTCGTGTACTGCTATACGCACGCGCTCGTGCCGCCCGAGGGATGATCTCTTCCGGGGTCGTGCACTGAACCGATAGTCAGGACAGGCCGGCTTCCCTGGCCTTGAGCACTGCTTCGGTACGGTCGGCGACAGCGAGCTTGGTGAGTACGTTCGACACGTGGTTGCGGACGGTCTTCGGTCGGATTCCGAGGATGCGGCCGATCTCGGGGTTGTGAAGGCCGCGGCCGAGCAGCCCGAGAACCTCGCGCTCGCGGTCGGTCAGCTCGGGGAACAGTCGAGCGCTGGACTGGTGAGGATTCGCGAAGTAGCCGAGCACTCGTTCTGCGAGTCCTGGGCCGAAGACCGCGTCTCCGCGGGCGACCGACCGGACGGCCCGGACCACGTCGGACGGGTCGCTGCCTTTCAGGACGTAACCGCGTGCTCCGGCGCGTACCGCAGCGAACACGGTGTCGTCGTCGTCGGACATGCTCACGACGAGAACGGCGAGATGCGGCGTGGAGGCGACGAGGCGGCGGGTGGCGTCGATGCCAGTCATGCCGGGCATCGCAAGGTCCATGATGACAACGTCCGGCTGCACCTCGGCGACGATGCGCAGTGCTTCCGCCCCGTCGGCCGCTTCGCCGGTCACGCGGATGCGGGCCGCCTCGAGCATGGCGCGCATGCCCTGTCGGACCACGGGGTGGTCGTCGACGACCACCGTCTCGATCGGTGCTTCCGCATCGGCGATCGGCTCGTCGGTCATGATGCGGCAACCGGGAGTTGCACTGTGACTCGGGTACCGCCACCGTGACGCGCGGTGAACAAGACGAGCCCGCCGAGCTCTTCGGCGCGCTGGCGCATCGATCGAAGGCCCACGCCAGCGGATCCAGGTCGATCCGGGCTGCAGGGGGGCTCGCCGTTCAAGCCGATGCCGTCGTCCTCGACGGTCATCACGACCTCCCCGCTCGCCACGCAAAGGGTGAGGCAGCACCGGCGCGCCCGTGCGTGGCGAGCCACGTTGGTGATGGCTTCGACACCGACCCGGTAGAGCACCACCTCTGCGGCAGCCGACAGTGATGAGCACTCCTGTTCGGTGAGGTCGACCTGCAGGTCGTACTCGACGCCGGCCGCGCCGAGCGTGCGGCGGGCATCGCTCGAGAGTGCTCGCACGAGACCCAGATCGTCGAGCGCACCAGGTCGGAGATCGTCGATGATTCGACGCAACTCGGTCACCGCGTCGGCTAGGTCAGCCTTCGTCTGCTCGAGGCCCTCGACCAAGGGGTGCGAGGCATCCGCCGCCATGCCGGGCGTGACCGCAAGTCGGGTCGCTTCCACCTGGTAGCTGATGCCGGTGAGTCGCGAACCGAGTCCGTCGTGAAGGTCCCGTCGCAGTCTTCGACGTTCGTCCTCGGCGGCAGTGACGAGCCGTTCCCGGGCCCGTTGGAGTTCGCCCGTCAGCAGTTCACTTCGGAGCAGCCACGCGGCGTTGGTCGCGATGGCTGCCAGGAGTGCGAACTCGTCCCGCCGGAGCGGCTCATGCGGGGATCGGCGAGCCACGACGAGCCGCCCACGCATATGTCGCCCGTCGAACATCGGCACCTCCTCGATCGGTGCTCCACGGGCCGAGCCGAACACGGCAACGCGCTCGAGGTGGCCACCGTCGTCGTGGCAGACGTCGAGCGCGACGTGATGCAACCGGAGCGACTGGGCGATCGCGCCGACCAGCTCGTCGAATGGCGCCGAGCTCGTCGATGCCGACACCGAGAGCGAGGCGAGCACCGACAGTGGGTCGTGTCGTTGACCGAAGAGCCGGCGGTCGAGAAGACGCTGGAGTTGGTTTCTGAGCGGCTGAAGGGCGATCGCTACCACCAACGCCACGGCCATCGTCGGGAGCCAATCGGATCGACCGGTGGTCCGGCCGATCCCAGCCACAGCAACGGCGTACGTGCCGACGACAACAGCAGACAGCGCCGAGTAGAGCACGGTCCTGTTGATCAGTAGGTCGATGTCCAACAATCGATGACGGACCACGGCGATGGCGACCACGATCGGAAGCCCCACCACGATGGGCGCCGGCGTCGTCCCGACCAACCATTCCGGCACGTCGCCAGCGAGATCAACGAGGTATTGGACGGCTATCGCAAGGAGTTGCACGACAACGATCCACACGATCCACCGGATGCGAGTCCTCGTCTCGGCCTCACCTCGCCGATAGCGCAGCCCGATGGAGACGACGGCGCCCAACGCCAGTGGCAACACGATGATCGTCAGCGCACGCGCGAAAGGCCCCACGGCTCGCAGAGCGGTGATCCCGACGGGATTGCGCAGCCCCGGATACTGGCCAGCGTCGAACGGGGACACGATGCCGAGAACCGTCAGCGTCGCGACTACCGCCAAGACGCCGGCCGCCGCCGGCGCCCACCGGCGACTCAGCAGGTGCCCGTCGGGGAACCAGAACAGGCTGACGACCATGAGCGGGAACCCGAGCGGCCAAAACGCCGACTCGGCGACGATCGCCCACGCCGACGCCGTGCCATGGCCCATGATGGCGAAACGGTCGTCGATGATCGCGCCGCCCAGACATTGCGCTGCACCACTCAGCAGGAAGATCCACCCGATCGGACTCCGCGGGCATCTTGTCGCCAGGACTGCCCCGACGACGGGCAGGACCAAGAGCAACTGGTGCAGCATGGCGTCACCCGGCCGGCCGAACCTCAGGTAGCCGAATCCGAGAATGCAGCCACCCAACGTGGTGACGACGGTCGCCGCCCACACTGTGCACTCTCCCCACCATGGGAGCCCGCCCTCCGACGTGCGCGTGGAATCCGCGTCGTGCTCGCCCGGGGCGTGGATGGACGTCAGCGACACGACCATCGACGAAGTATGACCTTCGCCGAGTCCCGCAGTCACGGGACACTGTCCCACCCGTCCCTGATCCTTGAAGGTGCGACAGCCGGGACAGGTCTCCCGAACGGCCCGGGACGATGTCGCTGTACGACGGGACGCCCAACAGACGACGCTCAGCCGCATGACCCTCAGCTCCTGGTTTCGTCAACGATCCCGCCCGACCCGACTCTTGGTCATCCTCGCCGTCTCCCTCGTCGTGTACACGCTGCTCGGCCGCCTGATTATCGGTGACTCCAAGAGCGGCGTGGCCGACGTTGCGTGGTTGCTGCAAATGGTCCTGCTCCTAGCGTGCATCGTTACCGCAGTCGTCGCGGTTACGTCGGGGATGCGGCGCCGCTCCACCCGGCGGACGGTGGCGCCATGAAGGCCGCACGCGTCGCCGTGGTGGCCCTCACGCTTCTCACGCAGGCCGTGGTTGCCACGACGCCCGCCGGTGCCACCTCCCAGGTCGCCAGCGACCGAGGCGAGCGCTGCCGGCGGCGCTGCATCCCGGTCGCGGCGATTCAGGCCGAACTCGACGCCGCCGTCGCCGCCGGCGTGCCAGGCATGGTCGTGTTCGTCCGTTCCGGCGACCAAGCCGCGACGATCACCGCCGGTGTCGGCGACGTCACGACAGCACGACCCATCCGCCGCGATGACCGATTCCGGATCGCGTCGATCACCAAGTCGTTCGTCGCTGCGCTCGTCGTGCGCCTCGCCCAGGACCACATGCTGCAACTCGACGACAGCGTCGCCCAGTACCTGCCCGAGTACTCGCTCGACCCCGCCATCACGATCCGCCAATTGCTTCAGCACACCAGCGGCCTGTTCGACATCGCCGACGACGAGGCGTGGATCGCCTCCGTTCTCGCCGACCCGACCCGAGCGTGGGCTCCCGAAGAACTGATCCCCATCGGCCTCGCGCACCCGCCGTACTTCGCGTCCGGGACGGGGTACCACTACTCCAACACCGGGTACATCCTGCTCGGGGCGCTCGTGAAACGCGTCACCCACGACGACATCTCCCTCGAGCTCCAGCGACGAGTCCTTGGACCGCTCGGCCTGGATGACACGTACGTGTCGCACAACGCTGAGATCCGCGGACACCACTCGCACGGCTACTCCCTGTCCCCCGATGGCCAGATCATCGACGTCACGACGCTCAACGCCACCTTCACCGGCGCTGCGGGCGACATCATCTCGACGGTCGGCGATATCGCGTCCTTCTACCGTGCACTGCTACGTGGCCGGATCGTCCAAGGTCGCTACCTCGCCGAGATGCTCTCCTTCCTCGACATCAACGATGATCCCGACGATGGCGTCGCTCTCGGCCTCTTCCGCTTTCCCGAGTCGTGCGACATCAAGACCATCGGCCACGGAGGCGGCATCTTCGGGTACTCCTCCGAGGCCCGCAACTCCGCCGATGCCACCGTGCAGGACATCGCCTTCGCAAACACCGACTCGATCCCCGAAGCCGCCTACCCACACCTCGCCGCCGCCGAGCGGCTCGCCGTCTGCGGCGCCAGCGGCTGAGACCGACCCTGCGACCGCAACCGCGTGCCGCGACGACGGCTCGGGTACCTCCGGGACGATGGGCTGACGCACCGTGCCAGTAGGTAACCCAGATCAGCGGCAACACGGACACCAGCGGTCGCTGCCGGTGCATCGCGGTCGTCGCCGCCTGCCGATCGAGGTAGCGGCCACCGAGCCGGCCAAGTTCGGACTCGCTCAGGCAACAGGAACCGTTCGCGCCGTTCAGGCGAAGGCGGCGCCGAAGTCGATGAGGGTGCCGGACGAGTCGTCGCTGGGACGCGAACCACAGTCTCGTAAAGCGCAACTCGCACCCACCGACGCCCACGAATGCCGTCGGGTTCTCGCCCCAACGAGACCCGACGGTCAAGCACCCGCCGGTGGCCTTCGTCTGCGCTGAGCTGCTCTCGTCGGTGCTCGTCCCGCACTCGGTGCCACCGCTCGCATGCGACGACCACGGCCAGCAACCCACGGACGACGACGAACACGACCGAATGCAAGCCAACGCCCACGAGACCGTTGCGTTGACATTACGTTGACACGGGCAAGCGACGAGGCCCTCCTCGCTGAGCGAGAAAGGCCTCTGAGCTGGACTTACTTGGTGGCGGGGGCAGGATTTGAACCTGCGACCTTCGGGTTATGAGGGCACAGGTCAACGTCTGCGTCCGTGGGCAGAAGACCGTGTTTGTCCTGCTCACAACCGTGCTCACCGTGTGCGCCGTAGGCGTTGGTGGGTGGCCGTCGGAGGCTGTGGGTCGCACGAGCGTTGACATCGCGTTGACAAGCCCGGGCCGACTCTGCCGACGAGCGCCGACGGGAACGAACGACGAACTTCGGGGTCAGGCGGCGTCGTCGCGTCCGAGATGAATCGGCACCCGACGATCGTCGTCGTCGAACACTGCCACGAGCTCGAGACGCGCTCCGAGCGCGTCGAGGTACTGGCGCAGTGTCGACACCCGCACGTCGTCGGAATGCTCGAGCTTGGAGATCGCTCCCTGGGTGACGTCGAGCCGGCCGGCCAGCTCGGCCTGGCTCACGGCCTCGGCGTGACGAAGCTCGTACAGCCGGATCTCGTCCATCGTCTCCGCACGCAGACCAGCGAGACGGTCAGCAGCACCGGGCTTGGCGACCACAGCGTCGCGGAGTTCGGAGAACTTGGTTCGTGCCATCAGGTCAGTCCTTCCTCTTCGAGTTCCCTGAGGTACTCGTCGTACAGGTCGTCGGCGAGCGGGACCGCCCACGCGTACCAGTCGTTCCACTCACCCGACTTGTCGCCACCGAGCAGCAGGATCGCCTGCCGGCGCGGGTCGAACGAGAACAGCACCCGCAGGGCGCCACCCTTGGCCGCCCTCAGCTCCTTCATCGACTGATGTCGGGAGCTGTGGATCCGGTCCACCACCGGGCGGCCGAGATCCGGGCCTCGTTCCGCGAGCAGGTCGACCCGGTCGGTCACGGCCTCGCGTTGTGCGTCGGACAGCGTCGACCACCACTCGACGAACTGATCGGTGACCTCGACCTCCCACACCCGACCAGTATGAAGTATCACTCATCATGAGTCAAGACTCATGCCAGAGGAGGGATCCACGGGCAGGACCGACAGGTCGTAGGGTCGACGGCGATGAGCGGAGCGTCGGCGGTGTTCGAGTTGTCCCGGGCCGTCGACCGCACGCCGGCGGGAAGCGACGAACGGCTCGACGCACTCGTAGCCCTCGCCCGGCACCCGTGCGCGAGGCACACCGTTGCGGTGACGGAGGTGTGGACCGAGATCAGCGAGATCCACCGTCGACGCGGCGATTGGGACGATGCGATCGACGCGTGGGAACAGGCGATCCGGCTCGGCTACCGCAGCGCGCCGCACCCGCGAGCCGAGATCGCCGAGCTGAACATCCTCGCCGGCCGTCGAGACATCGGGGATGCGATCTATCGGGACCTGCGCGACCGCTATCCGGACGACGTGTGGCTGTACAACAGTGCCGGGCTCACCTATCTCGATGTTGGCGATCATGCGACGGCGCTTGCGTGGATCGATGACGCGTTGGAACTCACGATGTCCGACGGCGACCAGGTCGGTCTCGTTGGCCAGTTGTCGGACATGCGCGATCGGGCACTGCGAGCGCTCGGCCGCGACACCCGCGACGATCTCGCCGGTCGGATCGAAGCGTTCGTCCCGTCACCACGTTCATGGACGTCGCGTCTCGATCAGACCAGAGGTGAAGCCGAGCCATCGATGGAACCCTGCCCGCAGTGCGGTGCGGCACCCGATCACGTGCGTTGGATTCCCA
Source organism: Acidimicrobiales bacterium (assembly GCA_046331245.1). GTDB lineage: Bacteria > Actinomycetota > Acidimicrobiia > Acidimicrobiales > Microtrichaceae > SSF14. Next base: position 31,096 of record JAXLRH010000026.1, read on the forward strand.
CCGGCACCGATTGGCCCTCGACGACGTCGACGCGGAATGGTCACGGGTCTCCAGCGAGCTCGGCGAAGGTTCCGAGGAACTCGCCGTGCCCGTGTGGATCCGGCAAGAAGGCCAAGCACTGCTGCAACCGGTAGCAGTCCACGGCTCGGCACCGGTCAGCTGGCCTCCAGCGCTGCGCGACCGTCCCGCGAGTTCCACCGATCCTTCTACCGGTTGCCGATCGACGGCACCGCCAGAAGGAGAACACTCATCATGGATGGATACGTCGCCCGGAAGGGCAATCGTTGGTACGCAGTCATCTACCACGGCCTCGACCCGGTCACCGGTCGAGAACAGCGGACATGGCACGCGGCCGGCACGGATCGAGACGCGGCCGAACGACTCGCTCGGAAGCTCGCGAAGGAAGCCGTTGGCCGCGAGGACGGCAACCGCAGCCTGACCTTCGGCGCCTACCTCACGCGGCGCTGGCTCCCGGCGAAGAAGATCCAACTCGCGCCCACCACCTTCCACGGATACGAGCGGATCGTGCACCTTCACGTCCTGCCATCGCTCGGAGCGATCAACATCCGGCGCCTCACGCCGGACCACCTCGAATCGCTCTACACGAGCAAGCTGTCGCCGGCCGACGGCAGCCGACCACTGTCACGCAAGACGGTGCTCGAGATCCACGGAGTGATCCGCGGTGCGCTCAGCGACGCGCTGTTGCGCGGCATCGTCAACCGCAACGTCGCTTCGATCGCAGCACGACCAACGATCCGCAACGTTCCACCGGTCGAACCACGCGCCTGGGACGAAACCCAGCTCCGCGCCTTCCTCCAGGCCGCTGCCGGACACCGCCTCTACGCAGCGTTCCGGCTCAGCGCCGCGACCGGAATGCGCCGCAGCGAGGTCCTCGGCCTGAAGTGGACCGATGTCGACTGGACCACCTCGACGATCTCCGTCGACCGCGGTCTCGTCGTAGTGGGCTACGAGCGCGAAGTCACCCGATGCAAGACCGCGAGCTCCCGCCGCCAGATCGAGCTCGACCCAACCACGCTGGCGATGCTCGCCACATGGCGCGACTGGCAGCAATCGTGCGCCGTCTGCCCGACAGACGCAGGACCCGAGTGGCTGTTCCCGGCCGACGACGGCGGCGCGACCCACCCGCACGCCTTCTCCCAGGCGTTCGACCGGATCGTGCGTCGAGCGGGCCTGCCACCGACCCGGCTCCACGACCTCCGGCACACCCACGCCAGCCTGCTCATCAAGCACGGCGTCCCGCTCAAGGTCGTCAGCGAACGGCTCGGCCACGCGAAGGCCTCGTTCACCATGGACACCTACCAACACGTCATGCCGGGCATGCAAGCCGACGCCGCCCGCACCTACGAACGGATCGTCACTACGCACACCGCCTCGACGGCGAGACCGGCTTCTACCGGCTCAGCCTGGTAGAAGCCGCCGGTAGAACACCCGCCGAAACGGTAGAAGCCCTGGCCGATCTTGCGATCTACCAGGGCTTCTGTGGTGGCGGGGGTAGGATTTGAACCTACGACCTTCGGGTTATGAGGGTCAACGTCCGCACTGGTTGGCGCCCGACCTCATTCGTCCTGCTCAACGGCCTCCAAGCCGTCGACCTCATGTGTTCTCGTAGGCGCCTGTCGGTGGCCATCGGTGGCACGAGGGTTGACACCGCGTTGACAAGGGCTGCCAGCTGAGCATCCCGCAGCGGCCGGCCCCGGACAGATGCCGACGAGACGGAACGGCGCCCGCCAGGAACGCTTGAGAGCGCACGACGACCATCGGGGCGCCGAGCGGGACGTGTTCAGCTTCAGGCCGACGTGATCGGTCGGCAGCGGACGTCGACCTTCGGGGCGGCGTGATGCGACGGCGAGTTGGCTGAGGCCCGAGGTGCTGTCGCAGGTCGGGATCAGCCGCCAATGCGTGGTCCTGAACGTGCCGTGTTCCCTGTGACCTTCACGGTGTCGAAGTTCAGTCGCGGAAGTCGCCGGTGACGGCGAGGTCGAGAGTGGCGTCGGTGCCGTCGGCGTAGTGGACCGGGACGTGGATGACCATGTCGTGGGCGCCGTCCATGCCGGGGTGCATGGAGAGCTCGAAGGTGAGCCCGGTGGCCTGGCCCGGATCGAGGGTGGTGGGTCCGGTGTAGGTGAGCGCGCCGGGGCAGCAGCCTTCGTTGATCTGGACGTGCGGTTCGCCCAGGGTGACGGCTTGGGTGCCGGTGTTGTCGAAGGTCCAGTCGGGGCGGACAGCGATGTTGAGCGGGACCTGTCCGAGGGCCCACAGGCGTGGGGTGGCGGTGATGCCGTCGACTTCGGCGGTGCCGCTGGCGGTGCCTGGCGTGTCGATGACGGGCATGCCCATCGAGTTGGTTTCACCGGTGCGGACGATCTCCGTGTCGGTCGATGATCCGCGGGTGGCGATCGCGACCACGACGACGAGTGCGATGGCAGCGACTGCGCTCAGGGCGACGATCCAATGGTTGCGGTGGGCACGGCGGCGCTCGGCGCGGCGGACGGTGGTGTTGGTCATGAGCTGGCTCCGGAGGTGAACAGGGAGGGTGGCGGCCCGTACTGGTCGACGATCACCGTGCGTACGTCGTCGATCGGGGTACCGGCGGTGAGTTGCTCGCGGACGGTGGCGGTTTCGTTGCCGCACACGGCGCAGCCTGAGGCGTGGGCGTCCCATGCGCCGGTCGCGGTGACGTAGCAGTCGGCGAGGTTGCGGTGGCCGAGGCTGTGGTCGCAGCCGCAGTAGCAGGGGATCTGGGCGAAGTGATCGAGGTGGTCGGCGGCGTAGTGGTAGTCGGCGGCGATCGCCGGGGTGACGGTGGCGAGGTCGGCGGTGACGATCGTTGATCCAGCCGTTGCGTCGTTGCCGTCGGGTGCGCTGGCACCGCGGATCAGGCCGATGATCCCGACTGCGATGAGGGCGAGGACGCCGAGTTCGAGCCCGACGATCCCCGCCCAACGTCGTGCGCTCATGGCTGTGCCACCGGCGTGCTCCGCGTGTCGCGGGCGTCGGTGTCGTGCGTGTCGGTGTCGCGGTGCTGGGTGGCTGCTGGGGGTTGGCGCATGAGGAGCCACATGACGACACCCATGACGAGCGGGCACACGAGCAGGGCGAGGCTGACTCCGGCGACGGCGAGGCCGCCGTTGCCGGCGAGGAGGAGCCACACGGCGATGCCGGCGGCCGCGGCGATGCAGACGAGGTGGTGGCGGTGGAGGTGGTTCATGATCCGGTTCCTTCGTGGTGGGCGTCGTGGCCGGCCGGGGTTCGAGCGGTCGTGTCGCCGGTGGCGGTGGACATCGCGAGATGGGCTTGGTCGCAGGCGGCGAGGACGTCGTCGGGGACGGCGCCGCGCATCATCTCGTGCATGGCCGAATGCATCTGCGACATGTCCGCGTTCGCCATCCATGCGGCCATAGCGGCAGGGTCGTCGGTCATCATCGAGCCCATGCCGGATGACGGGCTCATCGGCATCGAGACCGGTGACGTCACGGTCGTGGTCGGTGCGCCGGACCCTGAGGTCGCGGCAGAGTCGCCGCCGACGGCCAGTGCGATCACCACACCGGCAACGGTGGCGGCGGCTCCGATAGAGCCGAGCGCTCGCGTTCGTGGCTTCATGGTTGCCTCCTTGACGAGGCCCATGCTGCGCTCGGGCTGTGGAGACCCGATGGAGACGGTGTGGCTACGCGATGGTTTCCGGAACGTCCGGGACGGGCGTCTACTCGGCGGGCGCCGCTGGCAGCGTGACGGTGAACCGTGCGCCGCCAGCAGCGACGTTGTCGGCGGTGACGGTGCCGTGATGGGCGGCGACGAGTTCGGTGACGACGGCGAGCCCGATGCCGCTACCGGTGGCCTTGTCACCGTTCGCGCCACGCCAGAACCGTTCGAACACGTGCGGGAGGTCGTCGGCGGGTATGCCCGGTCCGTCGTCGACGACGACGAGTCGTGCCGATGTCGGGTCGCTGGACGTCGTGATCGTGATCGAGCCCTGGTTTGGGGTGAACTTGATCGCGTTGGCGAGCAGGTTCACCGCGATCTGGTGGAGTCGGTCGGCGTCGCCGATCACGACGGCGGGTGAGGTGTCGACGGTGATCGTCGAGCCGCGGTCGTCGGCGAGGGGGCGGAGCAGGTCGGCTGCGGAGGTCGCGATGTCAGCGAGGTCGACCCGGTCGGCCCGTTGGCGGAGCCCTGCAGCCTCGGCGGCGGCCAGTGTCTCGAGATCACCGACGATCCTGCGCAGTCGGGTCACTTCGTCGTTGAGCGATCCGAGCACCTCGGGGGTGGGTTGGTCGATGCCGTCGAGCAGCGCTTCGGTGGATCCTTGGAGGATCGCGAGCGGCGTGCGGAGCTCGTGGGCCACATCGGCGACGAGGTTGCGGCGGAGCTGGTCCTCGCGGTCGAGGTGGTCGGCCATCTCGTTGAACGCTTCGGCGAGCGTGCGCAACTCGCCCGGTCCGTCGGCATCCACGCGCGTCGAGCGTCGACCGGCGGCGAGATCGCCGGCCGCGGTCGTGAGTGCGGTCACCGGCCGTGTGACGCGCACCGAGACCGACAACGCGACCACGATCGCGACGCCAGCGCCGATGAGCACGCCGAGGATCGCGGTGCGTCCCAACGCGTCACGGACATGTCGCTCGGCCTCCATCGTCTCGGTCGGGAATCGCAGCATCACCGCGCCGACGGTCCGGCCGTCGACGACCACGGCGATGGAGACTGGATCCCCGCGCGGGGTGTCGACCGACGCGAGGCCGTGCATCTGCATCATCATCGACGCGAGCGCATCGGTCGGCGCAGCGACCACCACACCGTCCGCGTCGACGACGGTGAGCGTCGCCTGGCCGCGTGCCGCGACCGCCGCGGCGCCGGCCAGATCGGCGCGCGTCCAGCCGCCGGCACGTTGGTAGGCCTCGCCAGCCGCGACCGCGGTCGCGTTGAGGTCGTCTCGGCGTTGCCGATCGGTGAGCCCTGACGCTTCGTGGCGTGCCGAGATCATCGTCAGCGCGGCGAACACCGCGATCGCCGCCAACGCCACGGTGAGGAACGCGAGCGCGAGGCGCACCCCGAGCGGTCCGAGGAAGGGTCGGCGCGACATCGTCAGCTCCGATCGCGTGAGAGACCGAGTCGATAGCCGGCACCGAGCACCGTCTCCACGACGACCGGCTCGTGGGGATCGGCTTCGACCTTGCGGCGCAGGTTCTTGATGTGCGAGTCCACGGTGCGCTCGTAGCCGTCGAACTCGTAGCCGCGTATCCGGTTGATCAACTCGGCGCGGGAGAACACCCGTCCCGGCGAAGACGCCAACACCGTCAGCAACGACCACTCCGTCGGCGTCAGCTCCACCGACGTGCCTTCGAGCGACACCTCATGACGGACCTCGTCGATGACGAGCCTGCCGTTCCCGAACGAGGTGACCGCCGCCGCGACCGCAGAAGTGGCGCTGCGGCGAAGCACCGCCTGCACGCGTAGCACCAACTCGCGCGGCGAGAACGGCTTCGTCAGGTAGTCGTCCGCGCCGAGCTCGAGCCCGTGGATCCGTTCTGACTCACCGGACTTCGCGGTCAGCATCACGATCGGCACCCGACCGGCGACCTCTACCGCGATCGTCTCACCGGCCACGTCCGGAAGGTTCAGGTCCAACACGACCAGATCGATCCCGCCACGCTCGAGGATCGATAACCCGTCAGCGCCCGAACCGGTGGTGACGACCGCCAGCCCCTCACGCTCGAGATAGCGGCGCACGAGGTCCCGGATCTTCACCTCATCCTCGACCACCAGCACCGTCGCGCTCACGAATCGACTCTATGACGCGCCGGAACCACTCCGAACGGAGGTCTCACCGAAACCAGCCCGCTTCCATCCAGTCTCCACGCGTCCTCCACATCGGCTCGCCACAGTGGCCCGACGAGATCCCGGTGCCGACGCGCACCCGAAGCGACAAGGACCCTCTCGATGACGACTCGACTCCGCCGCTGCTCGCTGGTCGCCGGCACGTTGGCCCTCGCCGTGTTCGTTGCCGCATGCGGCGACGACAGCAGCTCCGGATCCAGCGCGACCGCCGCCCCGACCGGATCGGCAACCGGCCACGATAAGAGGACGGTCGCGGTCGCTATGGAAGACATCAAGTTCGACCAGACCACCCTCACCGTCAACGCCGGCGAGACCATCGACTTCACCTTCGTCAACAACGGCAAGATCGCCCACGACGCCTTCATCGGCGACCAAGCCGCACAAGACGACCACGAAGCCGAGATGAAGGAGATGGCCTCGATGGGCGGCATGGACCACTCCGGCGACGAAGCCGCCATCACGGTGCAGCCCGGCCAGACCGGTCAGCTCTCCTACACCTTCGATCGGGCCGGTACCTACCAGATCGGATGCCACCAGCCCGGCCACTACGCAGCCGGCATGAGGATCACCGTCACCGTCGAGGGCTGACCCTTCCGCCGATCCGTCCGGTGCTGTCCCCGACGCCATCACTCGAGCCTCTGACCCCCGTCGTACCCTGAGCCGTGATGACCGACCAGACCGGGCGACGAACCTTCACCAACGTCGCGGCGCACGACCTGCCGGACGACCTGACCGGCGTTCGCTGGCCCGACGGCACCGTCGAATGCCGATTCAGACTCAGGCACCCGAACGGTTCGCTCTCGGCAGCCGACGGCGACGTCGGTGTCATCCTCACCGAGCCAGGCGTCGCGTGCACACACTGCTCCGAGGCGTGTGACCCCTGACAACACCAGCAACAACCCGGTTGACACCATACCCCCCGGGGGTACCATGACGACATGAAGACGCCCCACATCGACAGCCACGCGATGGACGGCGACGCGCCCCACGGCCCCGACCCGCGCCACGACCACCATCACCACGACCACCATCATCACGCTGGCCCGAGCGGTGGCGGTTCCGACGCTGGTCACGAGGTACATGCGGGTCACGACAAGCATGCGGGTCACGACAAGCATGCGGGTCACGACCCCGAGACGTTCCGCCGGCGGTTCTGGCTCACCTTGTTGATCTCGTTGCCGGTCATCGCGACCAGCGAGATGATCATGGACTGGCTCGGCTACGACCTGTCGGGTCTGGCCTGGGTCGGTCCCGTACTCGGAACGTTCGTGTTCGTCTGGGGCGGGCGGCCCTTCCTCCACGGTGCTGTCGGCGAGATCCGCGACCGGGCACCGGGGATGATGCTGCTGATCGCGATGGCGATCAGTGTGGCCTGGGCGTCGTCGATGGCGTCGAGCATCGGCTGGTTCGACCTCGAGTTCTGGTGGGAGCTGGCGGCACTCGTCACGATCATGCTGCTCGGCCACTGGCAAGAGATGAAGGCCATCGGCCAAGCCCGTGGTGCGCTCGCAGCGCTGGCCGCGCTGCTCCCCGATGACGCCGAGATCGTCGAGAACGGTGCCACTCGCACGGTGTCGCTCACAGATCTTCGACCGGGCGATCTGGTTCTGGTTCGAGCGGGTGGGCGTGTCCCGGCCGATGGCAACATCGAAGACGGCGAAGCCGAACTCGACGAGTCGATGATCACCGGCGAATCGAAGACGGTCACGAAGGCTCTCGGCGACCGTGTCGTCGCCGGCACGGTGTCGACCGATTCATCCGTTCGCGTGCGGATCACGGCAGTCGGCGGCGACACAGCGCTCGCCGGGATCCAGCGCCTCGTCGCACAAGCTCAAGCGTCCAACAGCCGAGCCCAGGTACTCGCGGACCGGTTCGCGAAATGGCTCTTCTACATCGCGACCGCCGCAGCGGCCATCACCTTCATCGCCTGGTCGATCGCCGGTGACACCGGCCAGGCGATCACGAGCACCGTCACGGTTCTCGTGATCGCCTGCCCGCATGCGCTCGGGCTCGCCATCCCGCTGGTCATCGCACTGTCCACCGCCGTGTCCGCCCGCAACGGGATCCTCGTCAAGGACCGCCTCGCACTCGAACGGATGCGCACCATCAACGCCGTGCTGTTCGACAAGACCGGCACCCTCACCGAGGGCCGCCACGTCGTCACCGGCGTCGCCGGCGACCGCGTCTCGACCGATGAGGTGCTTCGCCTCGCCGGTGGCGTCGAGATGGACAGCGAGCATCCACTCGCCCGGGCCATCGTCACCGCCGCCCGCGAGCGCGGCGACATCGCAGCGGCCACCGAGTTCCGGGCCATCACCGGCCGAGGAGTCGAGGCGATCATCGGCGGCCACCGGTACTCGGTCGGTGGACCCGTGTTGCTCCGTGAACGCTCACTCGACGTACCGGCAGCGATCCATGATGACGTCGCCGCGTGGACCGCCCGTGGCGCTGCCGTGCTCTACCTCGTCCAGGGCGACGCGATCATCGGAGCGCTCGCGCTCGAGGACAAGATCCGTGCCGAGGCCCGCCAGGCCGTCATCGACCTCCACGCCGCCGGCATTGAACGAGTCGTGATGATCACCGGTGACGCCCGCCAAGTCGCCGACGCAGTGGCCACCGAACTCGGCATCGATGAGGTCTTCTCCGAAGTCCTCCCCGAAGACAAGCAGAACAAGGTCGCCGAACTCCAAGCACGCGGCTACAAGATCGCGATGGTAGGCGACGGTGTCAACGACGCCCCCGCACTCGCACGCGCCGATGTCGGCCTCGCGATCGGTGCCGGAACCGACGTCGCGATCGAATCAGCAGGCGTCGTGCTCGCCGGCAACGACCCACGCTCCGTCGTCGGTGTCATCAGACTCTCCAAGGCCACGTACCGCAAGATGCGCCAGAACCTTGCATGGGCCGCCGGCTACAACATCGTCGCCATCCCCCTCGCGGCCGGCGCCCTCGCCTGGGCCGGCATCACGCTCCCACCCGCCGTCGGTGCTGTCCTGATGAGCCTGTCCACCATCGTCGTCGCGCTCAACGCACAACTGCTCCGCCGCGTCCACCTCCGACCCGACGATGTCCTCCCTCCCGCCAACGACCGCCGTCCAGGGGTGGCCGCACGGGCCGGAACGCAGAGCGACAGCTTCGACCCGCGCTCGGGCAAGCAACGCCATCGCGACAGCTGAATCCGATCACCCGGGCGTTGTGTCGAGGTCGACATGGCAGACAGACGCCTCACCTCGACGGGCCGCCGGCGACGGCGTGCAGCCCAGGGGCACAATCCAATCGACGCCCAATCGGCGTCTTCGCGACGGTGATCGAGCACGACCGGTCACACGAACGCCATCGGGTTCTGCCCCCAACGAGCCCCGACGGTCTGCACCCGCCGGTGGCGCTCGTCCGCACCAGGCGGAGCTCGTCGGCGCTCGTCGCGCCCTCAGTGCCAGGACCCACGTGCCACGACGACGGCAAGGCGCTTACGCACGCCGATGAGCACGACCGAGCGCATGCCATCGCCCACGAAATCGACGCGTTGACATCTCGTTGACACCGGCAAGCGAAGAGGCCCTTCTCGCTGAGCGAAAAGGGCCTCTGAGCTGGACTTACTTGGTGGCGGGGGCAGGATTTGAACCTGCGACCTTCGGGTTATGAGGGACGGTCAACGTCCGCACTGGTTGGCGCCCGGCTACGTTCGTCCTGCTCACGACCGCTGGCGCCGTCCGGCTCGTAGGCGCTCGTCGGCGGCCGTTGGCGGTCGTAGGTCGCACGAGCGTTGACATCGCGTTGACAGGCGCTGCCAACCGAGCGGTCCACCGCCACTGGCTGCGGCCTAACGACGACAGGACGCGACCACCGCGTCTCGGGACTGGGAATGTCAAGCCGGGCTGGCCCCACCGCGATGGCCTGATGTGGCCCCACCTGGGCCCTCCGCGCCCCGACATCTCGATGAGCAGTGCGGAAAGGAGGCGCTGCACTGCTCGAATCGGTAGCCAGGGTTCACCGGTGTGTCGCGGTGGGCCCTGGTGCCAGTTGTGACGTGCTCGTCGGCGAGGTGGGTTGTGGGCAGCTGGCGTTGAGGAGCAGGAGTGCGACGCCGGTGGTGATGAAGACGTCGGCGAGGTTGAAGGTGGGCCACCAGCCGGTGTGGAGCATGTCGACGACGGAGCCGGCCTCGAGTCGGTCGATGAGGTTGCCGAGCGCGCCGCCGGCGACGAGGGCGCACGGCCAGCGCGGGAGGGCACCCTTGACGCCGGCCGCGATCACTGCGGCGGTGACTGCGGCGGTGAGCAGCAACACGAGCGCTGTGGGCGCGTCGCGCAGCACGCCGAACGCGACGCCATCGTTGTGGGACAGGGCCAGATCGACCGGGCCGGGCAGCTCGATGTCGCGGTCATGCAGGGCTCGGCTGGCCCAGAGCTTGCTCCCGAGGTCGGTCGCGGCGACCACGGCGACCGCGGTGGCGAGACCAGCCGGTCCGAGCCGGGTGGGATGGCGGGTCATCGTCGGGCCAATCGTAGGCCGTTGCTGATCACGAACAGTTCGGAGAGTTCGTGGGCGAGCACGGCGAGTGGGAGGGCGAGGATGCCGAGCAGGGCGCCGGGGATGAGCACGGCGAGGATGATGAGGCTGAGGATCAGGTTCTGGCGCACGACCTTGCGGGTGCGGCGGCCGATGCGCATTGCTTCGGTCAGCTTCGACAGGTCGTCGGCCATCAAGGCGACGTCGGCGGTTTCCAACGCGACGTCGCTGCCGGCGGTGCCCATCGCGATCCCGACCGAGGCGGCCGCGAGTGCGGGTGCGTCGTTGACGCCGTCGCCGACCATCGCGACCCGGCCGTGGGCGGCGGCGAGCTCGCCGACGATGCGTGACTTGTCCTCGGGGGCGAGGTCGGCGCGGACCTCGTCGATGCCGACCTGCGCCGCGATCGCTTCGGCTGTCGTCTGGTTGTCACCGGTCAACATCACGAGCTGGTCCAGGCCCACCGCGTGGAGATCGGCGATCGCCGCGGCGGCGTTGGGCCGGATGACGTCGGCGATACCGACGACGCCCCACGCTGTGCCGTCGACGGCGACGACAACTGCTGTCTGGCCTTTGGCTTGCAGCGCCGGGACGACGTCGGCGAAGCCGTCGAGCGCGATGTTGCTGCGCTCGGTGTAGGCCGGGGAGGCGACGAGCACGTTGCGGCCGTCGACGCGGCCGGTGGCGCCGGCCCCGGTGAGCGACTCGAAATCGTCGGCCGTCGGCACCGGCTGACCGGTCGTGTTCGCGTGCTCGACGATCGCCCGGGCCAGCGGATGCTCGGAGCGTTGCTCGACGGCCGCGGCGACAGCGATCAGCTCATCGACGGCCCGGCCCGGCGCCGGACGCACGTCAACGACGGCCGGGCGGCCCTGGGTGACGGTGCCGGTCTTGTCGAGCGCCATCACTCGCACCTGGGCCAGGTCCTCGAGGTAGACGCCGCCCTTGATCAAGATGCCCTTGCGGCTCGCGTTGCCGATCGCCGCCACGTAGCTGATCGGGATCGAGATCACCAGCGCGCACGGCGCCGCGGCAACGAGCACCGTCGCCGCACGTTCCAACCAGCCCGACCAATCATCGGACAAGATCCCGCCGATGACGGCGACAGCCACACCGGTGAACAGGACCGCGGGCGAATACACGCGGGCGAAGCGCGTCATGAACCGTTCCCCGCGGCCCTTTTCCTCCTGGGCCTCGGTGACGAGATGCACGATCTTCGCCAGCGTGTTGTCCTCAGCAGTCGCGGTCGCCTCCGCAACCAACGCCCCCGTCGTGTTCAGCGTGCCGGCGATCACCTTGCTCCCCGGCGACTTCTCGATCGGAACCGACTCACCCGTGACCGCAGCCTCGTTGATCGCCGAACGTCCCTCGACGACGATCCCGTCGGTCGCGACGCCCTCACCGGGACGCACCAGGAACCGGTCACCGACTCGCAGCTCGGCCAGGTCGATCTCCTCCTCGCGGCCATCGATCAGGCGGCTCACCCGCTTCGGGGTGAGATCCATCAACGCCCGGATCGCCCCACGGGTGCGGTCCTCGGTGAACTCCTCCAACGCCTCGCTGATCGAGTACAAGAACGCCAGCGCCGCGGCCTCTTCCCACAACCCGAGCCCGCCGGCGGTGAACGCGGCGACCGTCATCAACAGCTCGATGCCGATCTCCCGCTCCCGCACCACCTCCTCGATCGCCTCCCACGCGAAGAACCGCACCCCGGCCAACGTCGACGCGACGTAGATCGCGGTGATCCACCACCCCTCGGCGCCGAACCGCTCGGCGACGAAGCCGACGGCCAGCAGCAGACCGGACAACGCCGACCAGCGCACCTCGCGGCTCTCCCACAGATGGGTCGGGGCATCGGTGTCGTTGTCGCGGTCGTCGCTCACGACGCACCCCCGTAGGTCGGGCACAACTCGATCGCCTCGCCCGTCACCGCCAGCAACGCCTCCGCGGCGCGCAACACCTCGAACACCTCCGGCTGGGCGATCCGGTAGAAGACCTGGCGCCCGTCGGGACGATCCGCGACCAATCCGCACTCGCGTAGACACCGCAGATGCCCGGACACGTTGCCCTGCGTCCCGTTCACCGCAGCGACCAGATCCGTGACCCGACGCTCCCCCCGGGCCAACTCCACCACGATCGCCAACCGAGTCCGATCCGCGAACCCCGCAAACAACTTCGCCGCCGGCGCCACCACCAGCGGGTCTGAAACGTCAGTCGAGACCATCCCGGAAGTATCGGTCCTCGCCGATACATCTGTCAACACAGATGGATAGCCGCGGAGCGGCCGCCGTCGCCCGTGGCAGCCCGCGCTTTGGTCGGCGTTCGCCGCACCGACGGGAGATCGCCTCCGGGGCGGGCTCGGTGATCAGCTACTCTTGCGTGTTCGGGTGCGGCGGGTGGAGCGGAGCCGATAGCTGTCGCTGCCGGTTTCGATGATGTGGGCGTGGAACGTGAGCCGGTCAACGATCGCAGCGACGAGACGCAGGTCGGGGATCACCGATCCCCACTCGCTGAACGGCAGGTTGGAGGCGGTGATGATTGACGCCTTCTCTTCGCGTTCGGTGACGATCTGGAACAGCAGCACGGCGCCGCGACCGTCGAGCTGGACGTAGCCGAGCTCATCGAGGCAGAGCAGATCGAGTCGCCCGTAGCGAGCAACGAGCTGTGAGAGCTTGCGATCGTCGGCGGCTTCGACGAGCTCGTTGACGAGTTGGGCGGTGGTGACGTAGCGGACCCGACGTCCTTGCTCGCAGGCGGCGACACCGAGACTGATCAGCAGATGGGACTTGCCGGTGCCGCTGGCGCCGAGCTAACACGACAGGTTCACCAGCATCGAGGTAGCTGCCGCTGGCGAGGGTGGCGATCGTGGCCGGGTTGACCGATGGCGCGGCGGCCAGGTCGAACTCGCCGAGGCGTGTCATCCGCGGGAACTTCGCTTCGATCACACGCCGTTGCTTGCGGCGCTCGACGCGGTGATCGACATCGACCGACAGCACCTCAGCCAAGAACGCGAGGTAGCTCGACTGCTGGCGTTGCGCGGTCTCCGCGAGCACGCCCGCGTCAGCGCGGATCTGTGGGAGTTGCAGTTCGCGGGTCGCTGCGCCGATCGCCGCGAGGGCGGCGGTGTCGGTGATCGTCTTGGACATCTCATGCCTCCAGCAGGGTGTCGTAGTGGTTCAACGTGGGCGCCGGCCGGTCGAACCGCGCCAGGTGTTCACCGATCGGGATCACGACCGCGTCACGGTCCTCGACATGGCGGCGGGCCTCGATCTCAGACCTCCACGTCAACCGAGCCGACCGCGAGCACGGCACTGATCCCGGCGTCGACCGCCGCCGCCGACAACTGGCGGTGCAGCAACAGGACATCGATCAGCGCGCGTGTGCCCTCACGATCGCCCAGTCGCCGGCGGGCGGCATCCCAGAACCGTTGATGCGTCGACGTGAATGAGCCCGACGCTCGAGCCCGGGCCAGCGCGGTGGCGTTGGGCAGCGCGCCCGGTTTGCGTTGCAGCACCTCGAGGTAGTGATCGAGCACCAGACTGTCCGCGCCGCGGACTGCCAGCCTCGCATGCGACGCCACAACCTTCGCTCCGTCGAGCACGTCGACGGTCTCGACCCCGAGACAGACATCGAGCCGGCGACCGGCGTAGCGGGCCGGGACCGAGTACCAGATCTGACGGACGCACACCCTGGCCTTCGGATCAACCCGACACGACAACACGCTCGCCGCGTCGAACCGCTCGCCCGGCAGCACCTGCAACTCGACGGCTTCGAGCTCGAAGTGATCAGCAACCGTGATCCGGCGTGCAGCCACATGACGGCGATCATCAACCGTGCTGATGACATCGAGGCGATCGTTGAGCGCAGCGACCGACGCGACATGTGGGATCGGGACGAAGGCCTTGCGACGCCAACGACCGATCTCTCCCTCGACACCGCCCTTCTCGTGAGCGCCGTCGATGCCCGGACGACAGAAGAACGAGTCGAGACCCCGACCAAGTGGGGCCAAATCAGAACATCACGACCACCCAAGTGGGGCCAGATCACGATGTCATTCTCACGGACGCTTGGGAGCGGACGAGGACCATCGGGGACGCCGGCGCGACCGGTGCGGACGAGCGCCTACACGAGCGGCCGGCACCGGCTGGCGAACTTCGGGATCGTTGCCTCCAACCGGTCGAGCTCGCTCGGGGCGTGTCGCTACCGTCGACGCATATGTGGTTGCGCTGGTTGCTGCTGGCGGCGCTCGTCGTCGCGTTGTCGTGGGTGGTGATGATCGTGCTCGCCCGACGGCTGCCGCCCGGTCTGGCGAAGGATTTGGCGACGGTGTTGCCGGCATGTGTGACGGCCGCACGCCGGCTTCGCCGTGATCCGCGGGTGCCGCGCCGCGTCAAGGTCGCGGTCGCGTTCGCCGGTGTGTGGGTGCTGTCGCCGATCGATCTGATCCCGGAGTTCCTGCCGGTGATCGGCCCGCTCGACGACATCGTGGTTGTTGCGCTCGCGTTGAGGTACGCCGCCCGGCGAGTGCCTCCCGAAGCGCTCGTGGAGGCATGGCCCGCCGATCGACGCATCTTGTCCCGCCTCGCGCCGTCGACGTCCGTGATTGCGGATCGCGGTGGTTGAACTCGGCGGAGTCCAGGTGAGACCGCCCGTGGCTGTGCTGGCCGGTCTTGAGAGCGGGTCGCTGCTCAGGTCGCCGAACGTGCCCGTGCGTGTCGGGCCGGGGACTCGCTGTCGGTGTTGCGTGCCGGAGCGTCGTAGTTGGGGCACAGGTCGATTCGTTCGCCGGTTGCTGCGAGGAGCAGTTCGGCGGCGCGGAGGAGTTCGGTGATCTCGGGGTGCGCGGCGCGGTAGTAGGTCTGGCGTCCTTCGACGCGGTCGGTGACGAGGCCGCATTCTTTGAGGCAGGCGACGTGGCCGGAGATGTTGCCTTGCGATCCGCCGATCGTGTCGACGAGATCCTTCACCCGTTGCTCGCTGTCGACGAGGGCGAGCATGATCGCCAGTCGGGTCGGTTCGGAGAACCCGCGGAACAGTTTGGCAGCGGTGGTGACATCGACAGCGGCGGTCGTCGGCATGTACCGATCATATTGGCTGTCACCGATGACATCGGTCGATGGGGTCCTTTGACCCTGTAGCGGCACGCCGACCGGGCGCATCGTGGAGGCATGACCGACACGCTCTCGAACGGCGCCGTTCCCGCGACGCGACGCCGATGGGTTCTCCCGTTGGTCGCGGTCGCGCTCCTCGCCGGGGGCGTCGCTGTCGGAGTTGCGCTCGCCGACCGTGACTCGCCGGCGCAGGTGTCGACCTCGACGCAGGTCGCGAACATGACCGCGGCGTGCAACACGTGGATGACCAGCGGCGCTGCGGCGCCGGGTGGTTCGACGGCGTGGTGCTCTGACATGACGGCGTGGATGAGCCAGCGCGTGACGAGCGGTCAGATGATGGGCTCGATGATGTGGGGCGACCCGGACCGGATGTTGTCGAGCTGCCGGTCGTGGGTCCAATCCGGTGCCAGCGGCGTGCCGGCAGTGTCGTGGTGCGACGACATGGTGACCTGGATGCGCCAGCACATGAGCGGCGACTGGAACAACTGGATGATGAACGGCTCGATGATGGGCCGGTGACACGTGACCGACGGGCGTGACGACCAGAGCGGCGCACACGTCCCGACCGGATTGTCGAGGCGATCGCTGCTGATCGGTTCCTCGGCGCTGATCGGGACGGCGATCTTGTCGGCGTGCTCGTCGGATGATGCAGGCACCTCGAACCGGACCCCGGCGTGGCCGTCGCAAACCACGACGACGACGTCACCGGCTTCGGGGTCGTTGCCGCCGCCGAGTTCGGGGTGGGTGCAGCCAGCGGAGCTCGTGAGTCGCGACGGGGCCCTCGATCTCGTACTCGAGGCTGCGCCGGCGATGTTGCCATGGCGGGGCGGTGAGCGGTGGGCGTTGACCTACAACGGGTCGGCGCCGGGTCCGACGTTGCGGGTGCGGCCGGGTGACCGGTTGCGAGTGACGTTGCGCAACGGGCTCGAGTCGCCGACGAACCTGCACGTGCACGGCTTGCACGTGTCACCGGCTGGGGCGAGCGACAACGTGTTCGTGATGGTCGACCCGGGCGGCGAGCACGTCTACGAGTACCTGATCCCCGCCGATCATCCGTCGGGGACGTTCTGGTATCACCCGCATCATCACGGCACCGTTGCCGAGCAGGTCGCTGCGGGGATGGCCGGGATCATCGTGATCGAGGACCCCCTCGATGCCGGGCCGCCGATCGCTGGGACGACCGAGCGGGTGATGGTGCTCACTGATCCGCGGATCGGCACCAGCGCCGAGGTGGTGCTCGGCTGGTCTCCGATGGACATGATGCGAGGCCGGTTCGGCGACGGGGTGCTCGTCAACGGCACTGCGCAGCCGGTCCTGGACGTGGCGACGGGGACGATGGAGCGGTGGCGGATCCTCAACGCGAGCGCATCGCGGTACTACCCGCTGCGACTCGACGGGTTCCGCTGGTGGCAGATCGCGAGCGACGGCGGCCGTCTCACGGCACCGGTCGATGCGACCGGTCTCGTGATCGCACCGGGGGAACGGGCCGAAGTCCTCGTCGCCGTCGACCGCGCGACCACCGCCACCATCACCACCACCTGGCAGGCCGCCACCGGGATGGGCGGGATGGACGGCATGGGCGGGATGGGTGGGCGCGGCAGCGGTGCGGTCGAGACGGTGCTCACTGTCGTCGCGTCAGGTCCGGACGCGGTGGTCGCTGCGCCGTCGGGGAGCCTCAACCGGGTCGAGTCGTTGGTCGACGCTGTCGTCGACAGGTCCCGGACGTTCAGGTTGGCGATGGGCGGGATGATGATGGGCGGTGGGGACGGGATGTCGTTCACGATCAACGGTGCGTCGTTCGACCCGCAAAGGATCGACGTCACCGCCAGCGTCGGCACCGTCGAGGAGTGGACCGTGACCAACGCGTCGCCGATGGCGCATCCGTTCCATCTGCACGTCTGGCCGTTCCAGGTGATCGAGACCAGCGACCGGCGCACACCTCCGTCGGGCTGGAAGGATGTGGTCGACGTGCCCGCCGGCGGCTGGGTCCGCCTGCGCGTGGCGTTCGCCGATTTTGCCGGTCGCACCGTCTACCACTGCCACATCCTCGATCACGAGGACCGCGGGATGATGGGCATCATCGAGGTCCAGTAGCCAGCTGGGCCTGGTTGGTCAGTACGTGAAGGCGGTCAGTGTGCCGTCGCGGCCGACGGCGACGACCGGTTGGAGTGCCCAGGTCGACTCGTCACCGCCCATGCCCGGCGAGTCGGCGGGCATGCCCGGCAGCGCGACGCCGACTACGTCCGCACGTTCCGCGAGGAGTCGGTGGATCGCGGTTGCGGGGACGTGCCCTTCGATCGCGTAGCCGTCGACGATGGCGGTGTGGCACGACGCTGCGTCGTCGGGGATCCCGAGCGACGCCCGGTAGGCGGCACGGTCAGGGTCGTCGCTGACCTCGACGTTGGCTCCGTTCGATCGCAGGTGCACCACCCACGCTTCGCAGCAGCCTCAACCAGGGTCCCGTCGCACGGCGAACGACACACCGGCCAGCGAGCCGTCACCTCCAGTTGTGGTGGAGGCCGACGCCGTTGGGGCCGCTCCGCCGTCGCTGGTCGCGCAGCCCGCCATGACCACGGCGGCGCCCGAGAAACTCGCGCCGAGGATGGCGCAGAACTGGCGGCGGGACATCGCGTTCATCCGACAGCCACGGTAGTGGTGTGGTCGGATCGTGGAGTCGCGCGGGTGCCGTGCGCTGGCCGCCTGAGCAGGCGCAGGCCGTTGGCGATGACGACCAGGCTGGCGCCCATGTCGGCGAGCACGGCGAGCCACAGCGACGCCGTGCCGGTCATTGTCAACACGAAGAACACGGCCTTGACGCCGAGCGCGACGGTGATGTTCTGCCACAGCACGTGCGCGGTGTGGGTGGAGATGCGGATCGTCTCGGCGATCTTGCGCGGGTCGTCGTCCATCAGCGCGATGTCGGCGGTCTCGATCGCGGTGTCGGTCCCGGCTGCGCCCATCGCGATGCCGAGATCGGCGCGGGCGAGCGCTGGGGCGTCGTTGACGCCGTCGCCGACCATGCCGACGTGACCGCCGGCGGCGACGAGTTCGGTGACGATCCGCAACTTGTCGTCGGGAAGCAGGTCACCCCGAGCGTCGCTGATGCCGGCTTCGGTGGCGATCGCGGTGGCGGTGCGCTGGTTGTCACCGGTGAGCATCACCGTCGACACGCCGAGCGCGGTGAGGTCTGCGACGGCTTGGCGGGCGGTCGGGCGCAAGGTGTCTGCCACGGCGAGGATCGCTAGGGGCTCGGCGTTCATCAGCACGATCGCGGTCTTCGCTTCGCGTTCCAGCCGCTCGAGGAGCTGTTCGAGGTCGGGGGTGCAGACGCCGGTCTCTTCGACGAGGCGATGGTTGCCCAACGTGTAGGTGACGCCGTCGACGCTGGCGCGCACGCCGCGCCCGGTGATCGCCTCGAACCCGTCGACATCCGCGATCGGGCCGTGGTGGGCGGTGACGATCGCGTGGGCGACGGGGTGTTCGGAGCGGGCTTCGATCGACGCAGCGATGCGCAGGATCTCGGCGTCGTCGAGTGGGCCGAGGTTGATCAGGTCAGTGAGCGCTGGGGTGCCATGGGTGAGGGTGCCGGTCTTGTCGAGCGCGATGGTGCGCAGCTTGCGGGCGTTCTCGAGGTGCACGCCGCCCTTGATCAGGATCCCCCGGCGAGCCGCTCCGCCGAGGCCGGCCACGACGGTGACGGGGGTCGAGATCACCAGCGCGCAGGGGCAGGCGATCACGAGCAACACGAGGGCGCGGTAGAACCAGTCGCGGAAGCTGCCGTGCCCGGTGACCACTGGCAGCACGGCGACCACGATCGCAAGGACGAACACGGCCGGGGTGTAGACGGCGGCGAACCGGTCGACGAAGCGTTGCGCGGGGGCCTTGTCGGCCTGTGCTTCCTGGATCGAGCGGGCGATCCGATCCAGCGTTCCCTCGCCCTTGGCCGCGGTGACGGTGACTTCGAGGGTGCCGCGCTCGTTGATCGTGCCGGCGAACACCGGATCCCCCGATTCCTTGGCGACAGGGATCGACTCACCGGTGATCGGAGCCTGGTTCACCGTGCTCGATCCCGACACGACGTGGCCGTCGAGCGCGATCCGCTCGCCCGGCTTGACGAGCACCACTTCCCCCAACGCGACCTCACCGGTCGCCACGGTCACCCAGGCGTCGTTGCGGCGCACGGTGGCGGTCTCGGGTGCGAGCGCGACGAGTGAGCGGATCGCGTTGCGGGCCCGTTCCAGGCTGAGCGCCTCGATCAACTCGGCGACACCGAACAGCCAGATCACCACCGCTGCTTCGGGCCATTGACCGATCGCGATCGCGCCGATCACCGCGACCGTCATCAGCAGACTCATCGTCATCCGCCGTGACCGCACCGCCTGCACCGCCTTGCGCAGCGTGTCCCGGCCGCCGAGCGCGATCGCCGCCACGGACACCAATGCGATCGGCAGCGACTGCTCGTCGACCCCGGCGATCACCGCGACCTCCGCCCCGATAGCGAGCACACCGGCCGCAACCATCGTCGCGATCGCCCGACGGGGCAGGCCACGTTGCAGAGGCGCGTCCTCGGTCTCGACGATCGTTGCCGGTCGCATCCCGAGCTCTCGGATCGCTGCCTCGATCGGCTCCGCCGACGGCAGATCGTGACGGACCCGGACTCGGCGGCCGACCAGATCGAACTCCAACGTCCGCACCCCGTCCAGCGGTGCCAGCACCGCACGCAGTTGCTGTTCCTCGGTCGCGCAGTCCAGCTCCTCCACCCGGAACGTCACCACCCCCGCACCCGACGCCGGCCCCGACAACGATGTCGCTACCGCCGGCGCGGCGCAGCAGTCATCACCATCGCCACACGCCGACGTGACCGGTGCGATGTCACGCTCAGCTGACACGACGACCCTCCCCCGTGGCGGATTGGTGGCGGACGTGATCGGCCGACAGGTCCAACAACATCCGCACGTGAGCATCGGCCAGCCGGTAATGGATCCGCCGCCCGTCACGGCGCGTTCGCACCACATCCGCAGCCCGCAGCAGACGCAACGCCTGACTCACCACGTTCTCCGCAACCCCGGCGACCCGCGCGAGATCGCACACACACAACTCGCCGCCCTCCAACAACGCGTGCAGGATCGCCAACCGGGTCGGATCCCCCAGCAGCCGGAACAACTCCGCCGTCTCCACATGGGCCTCGCGGCCGGCGACACGCTCCAGCAACGCCTCCACCGGAGCCGCCGGCTCGTCGCAATGCGCCGGGCACACATCCAAATCCACCACCGTCGACCGGCGCGTCGAGGTCTTGCGGGCAGCAGCCATACCCGCCATGATATCTGTGGATCTGAACATATATCAAGACATTTGAACGGGGGTTCCGATGGCGGCCGTGGCGCTCGCCCTCTACCTGGTATGGGTCACATGGGCATTCGGATGGCAGACCATCCACCAACACCGCCGCACCGGCGACACCGGCCTGCGGCTCGCCGCCCGGCCCGGCACCGCACAGTGGTGGGCCAAGCTCGGCTTCATCGCCGCGATGGCGCTCGGGCTCGCGGCACCGATCGCTGCGCTCGCCGGACTCGACGACATCGCCCGGTTCGACCGGGCCTGGCTCCATGCCATCGGGATCGTGGTGGCCGTCGCCGGCATCGCGCTCACCGACGTGGCGCAACGAGCGATGGGGGCGGCGTGGCGCATCGGTGTCGACCCCGACGAACCCACACCGTTCGTCACCGCCGGCGCGTTCGGTATCGTCCGCAACCCGATCTTCACCGCCATGTTGGTCACCGCCACCGGCCTGACCATGATCATCCCGAACATCGTCAGCATCATCGGGCTCGCCGTCACCATCGCGGCGCTCGAGCTCCAGGTCCGCCTCGTCGAAGAGCCCTACCTGCGCGAGCTCCACGGAGACCGGTACCGCGAGTACAGCGCAACCGTCGGACGCTTCGTCCCCCACATCGGCCGGACACCCCGATGACCCACCCCGCCAACGATGCCGACGCCACCGACTCGAACCACGACGCTCGATCGGTCCGATCCAACCGGCACGAGTCCCAGACCCGACATCGCGGGCCCACGCGTAGTCTGCCGCCGATGCACCAGCCCACCCGCCGGCTCCAACTGCTGTACTTCCCGGACTGCCCCAACTGGCAGCTCGCCGACGCCCGCCTGCATGACGTCGCGTCACAGCTCGGATTGTCGATCGAGCACGTGCTGGTCACCACCACCGAGGCCGCGGAACGACTGTCGTTCAGAGGGTCCCCGACGATCCTGATCGACGGAATCGATCCCTTCGCCGCAGGCGACGAACCGATCGGACTGTCCTGCCGCATCTACCTCACACCGCACGGCTACGAAGGCTCACCCACCACCGCGCAGCTCGCCGCCGCACTCGCGGCGACCGGCTGACACCATCGGCCTATCGTCGCGATCGTGTCCGAGGCGCGCTCCTACTCGACCGTCGTCACCACCGGTCAACGCAATCGGGTCATGGTCCCGGTGCCGTTCGATCCAGACATCGTGTGGGGTGTCAAGCCCGACCACCGGGTCCACGGCACCGTCAACGGCATGAACGTGCGAGCCTCCGTTGAGCCGCTCGGTGACGGTTTCGGAATCGTGCTCGGCCCCGCGTGGCGACGCGACTGCCACATCGGTCCCGGTGACCCTGTCGAAGTTGTGCTGGCGCCCGAAGGCCCCCAACGCGACGAACTCGCCGACGACGTACGCGCCGCGCTCGCCGCCGACCCGGCGGCCGGCGCGTTCTTCGACGGGCTCGCCCAGTTCTACCGGAGCGCGTTCCTCCGATGGATCGACGCAACGAAACGCCGCCCCGACGAACGCGAACGCCGGATCGCCGAGATGATCGACCTGCTCCGACGCGGCGAGAAACAACGACCCTGAACTCCGCCGCCCGAGACCTTCCAGTCAAGTCGAGATGGTCGTGCCGACGCGAACGCGGTTGCCATTGGGGTCAGAGAACGCGAACTCCCGCATCCCCCACGGCATGTCCTCCAGCGGACCAGCCGAGACGCCGGCTGCGACCACCCGTGCGTGCCACTCGTCGGAGTCCGGGACGATCAAGAAGCACCCCGCCATGTTCCGCGAGACATCGAGATCCGGCCGCAGGTCGAGGTCGAACACGCTCACGTCCTCGTACTGCACGAACGCGAACCCGTCGTCATAGGCATGGACGTCGAAACCGATCGACTCGTAGAACGCGATCGTCGCCGCCATGTCGAGCACCGGGAACGTCGGGGTGGTCTCGACCATCCCCGCCTGATGATGAAGCCAGCTGATGCAGTCCCGACAGACCCTCGTCTCCGGATGACACTGCAACTCACCAACCTGCTCGACGGGGCGCTCCTGCCCACAGCACGAACACGTCACGGTCATCGCAGAAACCTACTCCCATAGCCGACACCCCGCCGCCGAGAGGACCGAGGCACGAACAACCCCGGTGACCTGGTCGGATCGCGGGGTGACCCTTGAACGAGCGCCGACGACGACCATGGGGTTCCGCACCCAGTGGTCTAGGCAGCAGGACGCGGCAGCGTGCTCTCGTAGGCGCTCGTCGGCGGCCATTCCAGCCTGAACGAGCAGAACCAACACCGACCAGCTCTCACGAACGACGACGACCACGGACGAATGTGCACGGGCGCCTACGCCATCTCGTGTTGACAAGGCGTTGACAGCCGGCAACGGACGAGGCCCTCCCCGCCGGAGCGGAAAGGGCCTCTGACCTGGTGCTATTGGTGGCGGGGGCAGGATTTGAACCTGCGACCTTCGGGTTATGAGTGCACCGACGCCCGTGGGAGCTGGTCGGCGCTCATCGGCGTTTCCCCTGATGAACGGGCGAATCGGCACCGCCGAGCAGCGCTGTCGTAGGCGTTGGTAGGAGCCTGTTGGTGCTCGTCGTGTTGTACGACTGTTGTACGGGACAGCTCCCGAGCGGCGTCACCACGCTCGTCTGCGTTGGTGGGTGCGAGTGGTGCTGACACCCTGCTGACAGTGCGCAGACCCCGTCACGTCCGAGGAGGATGGGCTCCCGGCGATTCTCGTCGAGCGGCACGAAGTGCTGGCGCAGCGCGGACACGCGCACGTCATCGGAGTTGAGCGCTGCTCAGGTCCTTCACGTCGCGTCAAGCTGGCCAGCTCGCTTGCGACGTCGGGACACGCTGGGGCGGGCCGGTTAAGGTCGTTCTGTGGGGAGGTCGCGAACGTAAGGAGGAGGTTGCCGGTCGTGGAGATGCGGGTGAGCGAGCAGGTGCTCCCGGGGATCGGGATGCGCTACGAGATCGACGTGGCGGGCGGCCGGCGGCTGTTCGTGATCGCGCGTCGGGACGGCCGTCGCGAGATCGGCGTGATGGGTGAGGCGGATGAACCCGAGACGCATGTCGTCCTCGACCAACAAGGTGCGGTGACGATCGCGGCGCTGCTGCTCGGGGCTCGGTTCACGGTCGACACTCGCGAGGAAGCATGGGTCAGCTCCGACGAGGTTGTGGTCGACGTCATCGAACTGCGCGAGGACTCGCCCGCGGTCGGGTTGTACCAGGCAGAGCTGCAACTGGCTGATCCTGAGGCGGTCGTGCTCGCCGTGATGTCGGACACGACGCCGGACCTCGTCGAGTCCGAAACCGAGCACCGTTGCCAGGTCGGCGATCGGATCGTGGTGGCCGCACGGGCTGCTCGCATCGCCCACGTCACCGCAGAGCTCCAGAGTCCCTCCCATGCTTCCTGAGGATGCCACATGCCGCCAACGAGCCCGGACCAGCTGTACGCACGCATTGGATCGCGTGTCAGTGGACATTCGCCGGCGACTGCGTGCTGCGGTGAACGGTAGGTTCCGCCCGATCAGGCATGCTGAGCTCTGGTCCGCTCGAGGTCGGTAATGGGAGCTCCAGCGGGGAACTGGGTGCCCAACACTGAGCGGTATCGCGCCGTCCTGCGCGCTGGGACAGCGACGGGTGCTGCTGGCGTCGTGGCGTTGATGATGCATCTGGATGTGTGGCTACTGGTCGTCGTGTCAGTGAGCGCAGCGGCATCGGTGTCTGCGTGGGCATCGACGTGGCTCCGCCTCGACCGTTCCCATCGGTACGCCTCATTGCCCGGCTCCGAGCCGACCGACGACGAGGTGCGGGACGGGTTGATGAAGCTCGCCGTCGACTTCGGACCGAAGGCGGTCTCGTCAGCGAGACAGATCATCGACGATGAGGTCGAGGATCGCTGGCTCGTGGAACTCGCGCATCAGCGCCTCGATCGGGTCGCACGTCTCGCAGCTGAGCACCGCCGCGGAACCATCGCGATCATCGGTCTGTGTTGCCTTGCCGGCGTGGCGATGGTTGCCGGAGTGCTGACCCAGAACCGGTTCTGGGCGCTGACAGTCGTCGTGGCGGGGGCAGGAGCGGCTGCAGCGCATGCGTCCGATCGTTGTCGCGCCGTCACCGGCTCCCGCCTGTTCGCCACGGTTGCGACGCAGCGTCCGATGTCTCGAGACCACGACACACGACCGGCCGTGCCCCCCACCTCGGTGGTCTGCCCACCTGATCACCCGGCTCAGCTCCGAGCGGTCCGGGCGTGGTGTGTCACTCACCTGACGGGTGTGACAGCACTGGTGAGCCTCAGCACGGTCGTCTGACACCACGCAGGCACCGAACTGCCATGGCGGCGAGTCGCAGCGGTCCGCGGGTCTTGGTTGTGTCAGTGGTCACCGACGCCGTCGACGCGCTCGCGGAAGCGTCGGATGCTGTCGTCGTCACCCAGGATCAACAGTCGATCAGCTTCTCGAAGGATCGTTGATCCGGTCGGCACGATGAACTCGTTGTCCTGTTCGATGAGCACGATCATCGTCCCGATGGGAAGGCCGAGCTCGACCAGCGGCTGACCGGTGATCGGCGACCCGGGCGTCACGATGATCTCCTGGAGCGATGCCCCAGGGGGCTGCATCGATCGCGGCTGGATCGGCCATGCGGCCCGCTTCTCGAGCGGGGCGCTGACTCCCAGCCATCGTGCGACGAGGGGAATGGTGGTGCCCTGGATCGCGACCGAGGTCAACACGATGAAGAACACGGTGTCGAAGATCAGGTTGGCGTCGGGGGCGTTCTCCATCAGTGGGAACGTGGCAAGGATGATCGGCGCGGCCCCGCGCAGCCCGACCCATGAGATCAACGCACGCTCGCGCCATGGAACCCGGAACGGTGTCAGGGTCAGGAACACTGCGACGGGCCTCGCGACCAGGATCAGAGCTGCTGCGACGATCAGCCCGCGCAGCGCCACCGATGGCAGCTCGGACGGGAAGACCAGCAACCCGAGCACGACGAACATGCCGATCTGAGCGACCCAGGCAATGCCGTCGTGGAAACGGGTCAGGCTGTTCTTGTGGATGAATCGGCGTTGCGCCATCACGATGCCGGCCACGTACACGGCCAAGAACCCCGACCCCTGCAACGCCGTCGTCGCTGCGAAGATGCACCCGACCAACGCGAGGGACATCACGGGATAGAGACCATCGTGATCGAGCCGGATCCGGTTGAGGCCCCAGACAGCGAGTCGGCCCGCGCCGACCCCGGCCAACGCGCCGATCGCCATCTGGGCGACGAACAACGGCACGAAGTCGATCGGATCGCTCGATGGGTTGGTAACGAGTTCGAGAAAGCCGATCGTGAGGAACACAGCCATCGGATCATTGCTGCCCGACTCGAGTTCCAGCAGCGGCCGCAGCTGACCACGAAGACTGACGTTGCGCGAACGAAGCACCGCGAACACTGCCGCAGCATCGGTCGAGGAGATGATCGCGCCGATCAGCAGACCGGTCTCGAGCGACAGATCGAACGCCCACATCGCGCTCACTCCAGCAAGCAACGCTGTAATCAGGACCCCCACCGTCGCCAACGCCGCACCCTGGTTCAGCACCGGGCGGACCTCGTCCCAACTGGTCGAGATCCCACCGCTGAACAAGATGAACGCCAGCGCGACCACCCCGAGGGTCTGCGCCACCTCCGCGTTGTCGAAATCGATGCCACCCGGCCCGTCGGAACCCGCCAGCATCCCCACCGCCAAGAACACCAACAACCCCGGGATACCCAGTCCCGACGACAGGCGACTCGCGACGACACCGAGCAGCAAGAGGCCAGACGCGACCAGCACCAGCGCAATGCCGCTCAACGCCCCCACCCCATCAACCGCTCGCAGACCGACATGACCTTGCACTGCTCCTCTCGTCGTCGAGGTCCCACCGACCCGTGCGGGCTGCTGCAGCACCGACCAGGTTGCTCTGCTCAACACTGTGGCACGACAGCCGCCCGACGCAGCACCTCTCAAACCGAGCTTCGGGTTGGTGTCGAAGTGGTCGATGCTCGTGGATGAGCTACATCGTGCAACGCCAGGACCGCTTCTACGTCGTCGCCTACGACGGCCTCGACCCGCTCACCGGCCGCGAACGCCGACGATGGCACCCCGTCGGCCACCACCGTGACGAAGCCGAACAGCTCGCCGCCAGACTCGACCGTGAACGCGACGCCACACCTGCTGCACCGACCGGGCCGGTCACGTTCGGCGAGTTCCTCACCAACACGTGGATCCCCCACAAGCGCCGCCAGGTCCGTGCCACGACCGCGTACCGGTACGCCTGGTTCGTCGACCGCTACATCCAACCCTCTGTCGGTGACATCCCGCTCCGTCGCCTGCGCGCCGATCACCTCGACACCCTCTACGACACCCTCGCCACCACCGGCGGCACACACGGCACCGGCCGCGCCCCCAAGACGATCCTCGAGGTCCACGCCGTCATCCGAGCCGCGCTCGACCACGCCGTCGCCCGGCGGCTCGTCGACCGCAACGTCGCCCGTGACACGCGCAGCCGACGACGGCCACCCGCCAGCGGTGTCGCACGGTCATGGACCGCAGCCGAGCTCAGCACGTTCCTCACCGCCGCCCGAAGCCAACGGCTCTACCCGGCGCTGCACCTCGCCGCCCACACCGGGATGCGACGAGGCGAGATCGTCGGACTCAAATGGTCCGACCTCAGCGTCGCCCACTCCCGATTGTCGGTGTCGCGCACCCTGCAGAACGTCGGCGGCCGACCCGTCGAGTTCGCACCCAAGACGCGCACCAGCCGTCGAAGCGTCGAGATCGACCGAGCCTCCCTCGACGAACTTCGACGGTGGCGCCGACAGGTCGAGCGGGCCGGGTTGCCGTGCGGGCCCGACGACTGGATGTTCTGCAACACCACCGGCCGGTTCCTCAACCCCGAATCGATCAGCCAACTCTTCGACCGCATCGTGCAACGCAGCAGCCTGCCCCGCGTCCGGTTCCACGACCTGCGCCACACCCACGCCTCGCTGCTCGTCGCCGACGGCACCGCCATCAAAGTCGTGTCCGAACGCCTCGGCCACGCCCACCCAGCGTTCACCATGCACACCTACCAGCACCTGCTGCCAGGCATGAGCGGCGCCGCAGCCGAACGGTTCGCCACGCTCGTCGCCACCGCAAGCCGGTAGACGTCTACCGGCCCATCGGCCACAAAGGGCCAGCTCAACGGCTCGCACCTCGCGGAGGCGGTAGACGTCGCCGGTGACGCGCCGCCGACAACGTCGAACGCCCAGGTCGTGTGACCTGGGCGTTCATCGAGTGGCGGGGGCAGGATTTGAACCTGCGACCTTCGGGTTATGAGGCGCCACCACGCTCGTCTGCGTTGGCGGGTGCGAGTCGTGCTGACACGCTGCTGACAGCGGCCTCGTCCTGCCCGCCGCGTTGTGATCGACGCGGATCGGACGTCGAGGTCATCCAGGACCCTGAAGCGCTGTGCTCTCGGTACCGGCCTCCGGTGTGGGCATGGTCGGGAGGCGGTGGAACTCGACTGCGAAGGTCGCGGCTTCGTGGAGTTCGAGGTGGTGCTGTCGTGCCGGTGGGATCGCGACGGCGTCCCCCGCAGAGACCGAGATCGGATGCTCGGGCTCGTCGTCGAAGACGAAGCTGACCGTGCCGGTGTGGACCACGAGGCGGCCCCAGACGCCGTCGGCCACGCGGTGGGCTCGCAGCAGCCCGGCGGG